>NZ_CP054394.1:1682500-2967500 GCF_022539405.1 Natranaerofaba carboxydovora
CTCATCTCGAATGCAATAGATATAATAGCAGGTTTGATTATTTATGTCAATAAGATATTTTGAAGAAATCTTGAAGGATGCATTAAATCAAAAACTCTTAAATTTTTGTCGAATTCACTTAAAAGAAGTCTATCAGGCAACGATGTTATATTATAATTAATTATCACGCAGTTTTTTAGTTATTTTTAATTTTCTATTTCATATTCTTTAATCTTTTTGTATAACCAGACTCGACTTATCCCGAGGCTCTTTGCAGTCTTGGTTTTATTCCACTTATTTTTATATAACGCATCCATAATCTCGTCTTTACCAATAGTCTTACCATTACTTGTTGAATTATTTTTTGATATAACTTGTTTTTCTTGTTTTATGTTTTCAGCATTTTCAATTAAAAATTCAGGTAAGTCGTTTGTCGTAATTTCATTGTCATCACAAAAGTTTATTATTCTTTCAACAGTATGCTTTAGCTCTCTTACGTTACCAGGCCAAGAATAATTTGACATCAAAGCTATTGCATCATCTCCTATGCCTTTAATATTCTTATCAAACATCTCATTAAATTCTTTAATAAAACTTGATACCAATAGTGGAATATCTTCTATTCTATTTCTCAATGGAGGAATTGTAAAAGAAATTACATTAAGCCTATAATACAAATCAGCTCTAAAGCTCCCCTCCTCTATTTTTTTCTCAATATCTTGATTGGTGGCTGCGATTATCCTTATATCAGATTCTATTTGATTAATTCCACCAACCCGTTCAAATTTTTTATCTTGCAATACTCTTAAAAGTTTGGCCTGTAAAGATAATGGCATGTCTCCAATTTCGTCTAAAAAAACAGTCCCTTTGTGGGCAATTTCAAATTTTCCAGGTTTACCTTTCTTTTTAGCTCCAGTAAAAGCTCCTTCTTCATATCCAAAAAGCTCAGATTCAAGTAAGTTTTCGGGAATCCCAGCACAATTTATTGTCACCAGGCGATTTGAAGACCTTTTGCTATTTACATGGATTGTTTGTGCTAACAAGTCTTTGCCAGTTCCACTTTCACCTCTTATCAAAACTGTTGAATCATGCTTAGCTGCATCCTTTGCCAACCCCAAAATTCTTTTCATTTTATCATTAGAGGTAATTATATTTTCATCTGTAGATCTTTGTTTTTGAATTTCTTTCTCGTAATAGGCAAGCTTATTATTCATAGAATCTATTAGTTCAGCTAATTCTATAATATCTTTAAAGTTATTAAATATCATTTTGCCTACAGCGCCAATAGGCTTTCCATTTTCTTCTATAGGAATGCCTGATTGGATATATCTTTTATTTTGATAATCTCCAATTTTATTTTTAAAAGGTTTCCCTGTTTTGGTTACTTGCCCAAGCTTGCACTCTTCAATAACATCATTGATGTGGGAATCAAGTAAATTTTTATTTGATTCCTCAACAAACTCACCGAAAGCAGTATTTGAAAATTTAATTTTCCCTTTGTTATCAATTACAACAATCCCATCACTGTCAATATTTAGTACAGTTTCTAATGTTGACGCAATATTTTTATAAGCTTGAAGTTCCGAAGCTAGATTTTCTAAATCATGTATATCCTGCAAGGTGGTAATTGTTCCTACTACCTTCTTCTTGTCAACAATTGGGGTAACATTTATAAAATATCGCTTATCATTAATGCTGACTTTTTGGGCAACTACTTGTTTTTCTGTCTCAACCACGCTTTTAACAGATTCATCAATATTAGGAGCATAGGAAGATAAATCGCTACCCCTTACACAACTAGCTGAAACATCAAATATTTTTTCTGCAGCTTTATTAATATTTATTATTGTTCCTTCTGTATCACTAACAATAATGCCGTTATATATGTTTTTACCTATAGAATTCATTTGGTTAAGCAAAGAATCAATATGATTAAATAAAGTAGAAATAAGATCTTCTTTTGTAATAACCCCTGATAATTTGTTGTTTTTATTAACTACTATTACATATCCATGAGGGTTTTTGGCAGCAATATCAATAAACTTTTCCAGGACAACAGCTTCATTGATAACCCATACTTCACTGTTGATAAAAGGGTCGATTTTTGTGTCTAATTCATACCCTTTAGCTAATGCATTCAATATATCTGTCTTAGTTAATAATCCTATAGGCTCTTCGATCTTGTTAACCACAGGCAATCCATCTAATTTATCCTGGTTTTCTAGCAATTTAATTGCATGATAAAAGGTATCTCCAGGATATAAGACATTCTCACATTTATACAAAATATCTTTTGATTTTATTCCTGAATCCACGACAAACTTACCGGTCAAAAATTGTTTAGTTGTACCTACATACATACCTATACTCCCCTTAATCCTCCTTACATTTCTTGTAATATATGTTTTTGGATTTTTCCTGTTGAGGTCTTTGGTATTTCATCTAAAAACACTATTTCATAAGGACATTTAAACTCAGGCAGCTTCTGTTCGCAAAATTCTGAAATATCATTTTCAGAAGGGCTTGTACCTGGTTTAGGAACTACAAAAGCTTTAGGTACTTCTCCCCATGTTTCATGTTTTTTTGCTATTACGGCCGAGTCTAAAACTAAAGGATGCTTACATATAGCTAATTCTACCTCAATCGTTGAAACATTCTCGCCACCTACAACAATGATATCTTTCTTTCTATCTTTAATTTCAATATATCCATCCTCATGCATAACAGCCAAATCACCGCTGTGAAACCATCCACCTCTAAATGATTCTTTAGTTTTTTCTTCATCACGGAAATAGCCCTTCATAACATTATTACCCCGCATCACTATTTCTCCAAGAGTTTTTCCATCTTTAGGTACATCATTCATACTTTCATCTACAACCCTGGTTTCAAAAGCTTGGATATAAGGGACCCCTTGCCTGGATTTCATCCTTGACTGCTCCATTAGTGACAATTCATCCCAATGTTGTTGTGGCTCACATATACAATATGGACCATAAGTTTCTGTAAGTCCATAGGTATGAATAATATTAGCACCCATAGCTTCCATCTTATGAATCACATGAGGAGACGGCGAAGCTCCAGCTGTCATAATCCACAGTTCCCTATCGATATCCAACATACTAGCATAGGGGCTTTCTGATAATAATATTAGCATAGTTGGCGTAGCACATAATCGAGTTATTTTTTCTTTATCGATCAAATCATAGACAAGATCTGATTTGAAAGACCTTAAACAAACATGGGTCGCTCCAACTGCAGTAACAGCCCAAACAAACCCCCACCCATTACAATGGAACATGGGTAATGTCCATAAAAAGTTATCATCAGAACTCAATTTCATCACAAGAGCTTCTCCCATAGCATGTAGGTAAGCTCCTCGGTGAGTATACATTGCTCCCTTTGGTAACCCAGTTGTACCACTAGTATAATTAATTGAAATAGTATCATTTTCGTTTGATATTTTAGGACTAATTGGTTCTTCTGACCCATGGCTCAAAAATTCTTCATAATCTATTCCTTCTAAATCCGTATGATATTCTTCATCATGTATCAAAACAAATTGTTCCACAGATTTTAATTTATCTTTGATGGGTTCTACAATTTTTGCAAATTCAGTATCTACAAATAATACTTTCGGTTCTGAGTGGTTCAGGATATACTGTACATCTTTTTTGTCTAACCCTGTATTAAAAGAAACCAAAACACCTCCAGATAGAGGAACCCCAAAATAACCTTCTATAAGAGGAGGTATATTAGGTGAAAGAAATGCGACCCGGTCTCCCTTTTTAACACCAAATTTATTTAAAGCTCTTGCTAAACGGTTAACACGAGCATTAAGCTCATGATAAGTATATCTTTTTTGCCCATAAATTATGGCAGTATTAGAAGAAAAAACGGCAGCACTTCTATTCAGAAAACTTAAAGGACTAAGGTTAGTAAAATTAACAGAGTTTTCATTACTATAGCTGATAAGTATCACCCCCACAAAACTGCCATCAACTAATCTATATAAACTATGTTCTAGTGGTGTATTTATTCTATTTTAATCACGTTATACCTTCAAATAATAAAGCATTTGCACAGATTATAATAATAAAAATATTGTTTAAGTGAGTGTCGACATTTGTTATTCTGTTCACATGTTAGCAAAAAACAATAAGGGTCTAAAGAATTTAATAGGTTTGAATCTTTAGACCCTTAATAGTCAAACTGCCATTATTTTTCTTTTTTCTTAATTCAAATTTTTGTACTTTTCCTGTAGCAGTGGTTGGTAAACTATCAACAAATTCAAAAATTGTGGGACATTTATAATTTGCTATCTTTTCTTTTACAAACTTCTTTAAGTTTTCCTCAGTTGGTTCTTCTGCACTCTTATTCAATACAATTACGGCCTTTGGTGTTTCCCCCCATTTTTCATGAGGAATGCCTATTACGGCACATTGATCAACTGCCGGATGCTTGTACAAGACATTCTCAACCTCTACTGACGAAATATTTTCTCCACCTGAGATAATAATATCTTTTTCCCTGTCTTTTATCTCACAGAGTCCGTTTTTATCTATAGTAGCAAGGTCTCCCATGTGGAACCAACCAGGCTTCTTGGCATTAAAAGCTTCTTTTGTAGCCTCTGGCTTGTTCCAGTAGCCTTCCATAACCTGATTACCACGAACAATAATCTCCCCTAAATGCTCATCATCCCAGGGCACATCCTCTCCATCTTCGTCAACAACCCTAACTTTGCATCCCATAACTTCTCCGCCTTGTTTTCTTTTTAAATCATATTTGTCATAGGATTCTAACAGTTTAGGTGAATGGCTTGTCGTAATAATAGGCCCAACTTCTGTAGCGCCATATACATGGGCAATCTCCCAGCCAAATTCTCCCTCAACTCTCTCAATAGTAGCCTGAGGTGGAGGACTACCGGCTGTTGCTATTCTTACTGGACTTTCACCAGTAGTTACAGTATCTGGATTTTCTTTAAAGTAACCCATGAGCATATTTAGCACAGTTGGAGCTGCACACAAATACGAAACATTATATTTATTAACCTTCCTAAAAATTTCTCCAGCATCAACTTTCTTAAGGCAAACATGCTTTGCTCCATTACCGGTTATACAATAAATATGCCCCCATCCATTAACATGAAACATCGGAAGAGTCCATAAGTAAACATCATTATCTTTAACTCCCATATGACCACTTAACATAATGGCATGCCAATGCTCGGTCCTATAAGTTCTCATTACACCTTTGGGTTCTCCTGTTGTACCACTGGTATAATTGATAGTTGCAATATCTTCTTCATCAAATTCAGGTCGCTCTGGTTGCTTAGGGCTTGAACCTTTTATTAAGGCTTCATAATCTTCAAAATCTCCTTCAGTCTTATCAGCATCATAAGCAACATAATGCTCAACTGAAGATACTTTATCCCTTATTTGTTCAATTTGACCTGATAGCTCTTCATCTACAATTACTACTTTTGGGGTACAGTCATTTAAAATATATTCAAACTCACCAGGCTTCAGTCTATAATTCATAGGGACATGAACTAAGCCCAACTGATTAGCAGCATAAAACGTTTCTAACATCCAATGAGTATTAAAGGATAATATTGCTACCCTATCACCATATTTCAATCCCCACTTCAAGAATACATTCGAGAGACGATTTACCCTCTCATTAAATTCATTGTAAGTAAATTCAGTCCCATCATCTGCCACTACTCCCACATGATCTCCATAAATGTCAACAGCCCTGTCCAAAAATTCTATAGTTGTCATAGGTACTTTCATAATATCCAGGCCTCCTTATAATTTGGCTTTAATTTTTAATTTGTTTTATTTAACAATTTTCAGGAAACATTACTCTTCACTGTCATCGTCATCGTTTTTGTTTCCATTTCCATTTTTTTCGATAATCTTCGTCGTAAATAAATCCCTTTCCATTAAAACATGAAGTACAATCCCTGCAGCTATTCCATAAGTAGCGCCATATAAAGCAAGAACTATTCCCATAGTACCCGCAACACTTCTTTCAACTGAGCCTCCTAACTGCTCCATACCAACTCTTAAGCATACCCACCCTGTAAGAAGTAATGTCATAGAAAAAGCAAGATCCAACACAGGTTGGAAGAAAGTTAGCACGGGTGAGATAAAAAGCAAGATAACACAGCAGAACATAAAGGTAGCAGCACCACTATATATTGAATCCATAGCATTACGACCAAATTTGTAACGCTCTGAAATCACTGCTGTCATAGGTGTCCAAATAGGCCCCATCAAACCTGGCCATGGTGCAATAAATGCATGCATAAAGTTTCTTAAAGATGTAACGATATTGATTCTATTCTGATCAACATCAACATCCTCATCTTTTCTAATATCATCTGCTTCATTAATTAGGGTTGTCCCAACTATTACATCACCAAACGCTATAACATAAGCTGCAAAAGCAGTAGGTATAGCCATATAAAGCATCTCAAAATTAGGAAATCCAACTGCAAAAGGTGTAAATTCCATCATCTCTACAAATGCAGGGTTGTTTAGTCCCCATTCTATTGAAGGTCTAGGAAATTCACCTATAGCAAAAGCAATTATGATTGCAATTAATAAACCAGGGAGCAAACCACCGTTAGACAAAATATTTGCAAACCTAAAGTTTTGGCGTAGATTTTTAAATGAAATTGAAAACATAATATAAATACATAATACAAAGCCTATTATTATAGAGATTGGAGCTTCAGGAACTATTGCACCTGGTTCAATCTCCCCAATAATAGCTGCAATACCAGCACCCAAAATCAATCCAGCCTTTAAGGACATTGGAATTCTATCAACCAATTTCTGTCCAAGTCCTGTAAGGCCAAGGATAAGGAAAATCGCGGCTACCAAAATCTGAACAGCAACCACAGCCCTGATAGCATCATCTGTACCTTTCCAAGGTTCTAGGTAAGCTAACATTAAAGGTATCGCCGGAGTAATCCAACCTGGAACCAGGGGAAGTCCCAAAATCGGACCAGATAACAAGGCAAACCCCGAGATAACCGTCATAGCCAGGGCAACTTCATAAGGTGCTCCGAAATACTCTTCAATTGTTGGTATCATCCCCAAAACAATTACAACCATAACTAAAGCTTGAATTGCCTCGGGCCACTCCCATTTCAAATGTATTAGTGGAAGTCTAATTTTTAATGGTCCAACTTTCCAACAAGGATGTTCTTCGCCTTCTCTTCTTTGATATAGCGGCAATTGTATCGCCTCCTTTAAATTTGATAAAATCTGATAAAAATAGAATATTTTATTGCCTTATTAAACTGTTTTATAGAGAAGTGGGAAAATATATCACCTCCTGAAACAAATTAGCAATTAACCGTTCAATTTATTCGCCTTATTGTTTAGAAAATTGCAATTATTATGCCAATTTAAAATATTTAAGAAATTTAATACAGGTATTTCGACAAAAAACCGTCATACAGTATTCTGTAGCTTTAAAATAATTAATAAAATAGATCTGCCCGGTTTACAATCCACACTAACACTTTACAAGTTGTTAATTAACAACTTGTAAAGTTTACACGATAGCTAAGCAAGTTTACTTTACAGTATTTCGAATTTTTTTATTTTAAAACTTATGAAGTTAAATACTACATAATCCAAAGCTTATTGTTAGGATATAAGACAATTGGAGAATTATTAGTTTTGCTCTGAACAATAAATAATTAACTTGCATAATTTGTAGAAATCTAATATCATCTTATTTAGTAAATTTTTCATGTGAAATTTATAATCAGTTTTGGTTATACTAATAATTTTAATATTTAGGAGTGGATTAATTGAATTTAGTTAGTAAAAATTGGGAATATTTAAAGATAGTCACAGATATTCCAAAAGATTATTGGAGTACAAAAAATGAAGTAGTATTGGAAAAAGAAAATTTAAAATTGAGGCGATTTAAAAACAAAAGTAAATCAAGTAACAATGCAGTTTTGATACTACCGCCTCAAGCGGGACACAGCAGTAACATCTGTGATTACGCACCAGATCAAAGTCTTGTTAGATTATTATTAAGTTATGGGTTACAGGTTTATGCTACAGATTGGCAGTCTGCAAGATTAAATCAGGCAGACTTAAGCATAGAAGACCATATAAACTTAACAGATGATGCAGTAGAAAAAATCAGGGAAGAAACAGGTTTAGATTCTATAACCTTAATAGGTCAATGTCAGGGAGGATGGCAGGCAAGCGTCTATACTTCCCTATACCAGGACAAAATTTCAAAATTAGTAGTAGCAGCTTCACCAATAGACTTTTATGCCGAAAGAGATTTCATGAATGATTACGTAGATGATTATCCTATGGAATTTTTTGAATGGCTGGTTAAATTAGGTGGAGGAGTAATGAAAGGTGACTTTATTTTAAAAGGTTTCAAAAGCTATGACCCTTACCAACATTATATTAAAAAGTATCAGGATTTATGGAAAATGATTTTAGAGGACGATAAGGAAGGTATAGAAAGATATAAGAGGTTTTATAACTGGTATGAATATACACAAGATTTACCCGGGAAGTTCTATTTAGAAGTTGTAGAAAAAATATTCAAAAAAAATGGCATGATAAACCCTGGAACTATAGTAATTAATAATACCTCTGTTGATTTATCAAATATAACTTGCCCACTATTTTTATTAGCAGGTGAAAAAGACAATATTACACCACCAAGGCAGTGCTTAGAAATGGCAAACCATGTTGGCACACCGAAGGAAAATATCGTTCAAGTTACTACTAAAGGCGGACATATAGGGACATTAACAGGCAGTAGTGCTCTAAAAAAACATTGGCCTAAGGTAGTAGAATTTATAGAAAATTATTCACAAACTGCTTAATAGAAATATTAATAGCTAGACAGATAAAAAACTACCCGGCAAATCTCATTAGGAGCCGTGATTATTCTTATATCACAGTTGTAGTCTCCTTGGTTTGCCGGGTAATTGTGAATAGACTTTTTGCACCAGAAACAATGTCTACCACCAAAAATCCCATTGCCACCAGCTAGGCTCTTCAATATGCGGACAATCAGCGTAAGAGCAATCTTCATCTGGCTCTGTACCTCTTATAAATATTTCTTCTTCTCCATCAATTGTACAGTCAGAGGACTGAATCAAGCCGGTTTCAGAACAAATAGTAAACTCAACAATATCATCAGGCCTATCAAAATCTTTGGCAGGAGTATCCAATGCCTCATTAATAAATTCTGCCCACAATGGTGCTGCAAGGTTTCCTCCTGTAGCTTCAAGAGGAACCTCAGCATCATCTCCAATAAACAAACCTACTACTAAATCAGGGGTATAACCTACCATATAAACATTTTTAAAGTTTTGCGAGGTACCGGTTTTACCTGCTGCTGGTCTATCCAAAATCATAGAAACTCCAGAAGCCGTACCGTCTTGAACCACATCTTTCATTAAGTCAGTTATTAAGTACGCAACACTTTCGTCGAGCACCTTATCTAATTGGGATGAATTATTTACCAACTCCTCCCCATCAGGACCAATCACACTATCTAGTAACATAGGCTCAATCCTATAACCACCATTTGCAAAAGCAGCGTAAGCAGCAGTTAACTCTAATAAGGTAACCTCAGAAGTCCCAAGAGGCGTAGACAGGTAATTATTCACATGACTATCAACCCCTAATCTTGCTGCCATTTCAACAGTGTTATCACCGCCTACCTCTTGATTTAACTTAACGGCAGTAATATTACAAGATTGGGCAAAAGCTTCTCTTAAGGTTAAGTCTTCGTTATGATAACCACCATCAAAGTCAGTAGGCTCATATGGCTCATCCATTCCGTCTTCATGCAAAGATATCGGTCCACAATGAAAGGTGTCAACTGCTGTATAACCATTCTCCATTGCAGCCGCATATACAAATGGCTTAAAAGCTGATCCCGGCGACCTAGGTAGGTTTACTCGGTTAAGAGAAGTCTCTTGGTAGTCTCGACCTCCAACCAACGCCCTAATTTTTCCCGTATCTGGTTCAAGAGCAATCAATGCCCCCTGAGGTTGAGTAATTCCTTGTTCATCCTTTCTTAAGTTTTCAACTTCTTCTTGTAATATTCTTTCAGCCACGGACTGCATTTCGCTGTCTATAGTGGTATAGAGATCTAAACCTCCGTTTTGGATAATTTCTGGATCATTTTTAGAGATGTCATCAAGCTCTTTGCTTAATATTTGTTCAACCACGTAATTACTTTCTCTTGAAAGACTAGGATTTTCAATAAATTCAATTTCCTCATCCAAAGCTTCTTCTAACTGTTTTTCAGTAATATAACCTTCTTCTTTCATTAGTTTAAGCACAACCTTTTGACGGCGATACGCTGCTTCTTCATTTATAAAAGGAGAATAATAACCTGGACCTCTTGGAAGCCCTGCAAGCATAGCCGCTTCTCCAAGAGATAACTCGCTTGCAGATTTATCAAAAAACAAATTGGATGCTGCTTCAATACCGTAAGTAGCATGTCCGTAGTAGATAGTATTAAGATATTTTTCCATTATTTCATCCTTTGTCAGTTCTCTTTCAAGTTGTATAGTAATAGCAGCCTCATCTAATTTTCTTTGCCAGGTCCTATCATGTGATAAAAAGAGATTTTTGGCAAGCTGTTGAGTTATTGTGCTCCCCCCTTGGGTTATCTGCCTTTCTAATAAGTTCTGACTTGCGGCTCTACCAATTCCTATTAAGTCAAAACCATTATGTTCATAAAATCTCCTGTCTTCAACGGCAATTGTAGCCCATTTAAGTTCTTCTGCTATATCATCTAAAGAGACCTTGGTTCTGTTTTCTACGTATTGGTTGGTCATGATTTCCTTATCCTGGTAATAAAAGCGCGAGGTCTGAGGGCTTTCTATATCGGTTACATCCTCCATACCATATACTACATAGACAAAGTAACCTAATCCCCCGCCCGCAACCACCAATAAAATCATTAATAAAATTAATATAAATCTCGTCAAATTAATCCTCATCTATAACCATTCCTTGTTTATATGTTTGTTTTAAAACAAAAGTGTTTAGATATAAGTATATCATAAATTCATTATATAGGCTCCTGTTGCTACCATCACCACACCTATAAAAGTGTGGATTGAAATACTTTCTTTAAAAAACAAGGCACCAAATATTGATAAAATAAAAAGATATATACCTGTTTGAAAGGCAACTATTGAGGCTAGTCTGGCAAATTTCACTCCGAATTGAAACCCATGAAACAAAAAAGCATTTGCTACTATCATTATAGGCGTGGTATATACTGCATATTTAAGAAGTGTTAAAAAAGAAGGAGTATCATACAACCAGTTTTGAAAAGTGACCACCACTGCTATACCAAGGCTGCCAAGTACTAATGCACCAATACCTAGAAGATAAATCATATCCACTTCTCCTTTATAGTCTTTAAATTTTATATAACTTCAATTTTATCTTTTGTACTATTATTACTCAAGCCTCACTCCAATTTTTTTTATCTATTAAAGAAAGGCATACCATCGCTAATACCTTCACCTCCATCTCCGTCTTTTAAAGGAAATGGAAGGTCTATAACTGTATCCGGTACATCACCCATGTAAATGGTATCTGCTATTGGAATGGCAGTATTTACTTCACGTTCTGCTGATATAAAGGGAACAACAAATTGCACGTCTGCAAAAACTTCTAAGTATATTTTGTGTCTTGTTTGATTGATCCCCGCTTCTGAAAAGGAATGACTAATATCAACATGAACTGTTCCTATTGGAATAAGGGTAACAGGAACCTTGGGACCATAATAAGCCAAAATCTGACTACCAAGCACCTGACCAAGGGGAATCCTAACTATCTCTCCTTCAATGTTTTGTAAAGTACCCTGTACTCTTCTAACAGTTTCTGCTTGTATTCTATTTACTTCCATAGTATTTATCTGAGTCATTGCAATTTTCCCGTCTCGATCTTTTTCGACTTCAATTAGATCATTATATCGTATTTCTTGAGCTACTTTTTCATTTATCGCCTGATTAATGGCATCAAAAGCAATAATCTTAGCTCTCGCCTCTGCTATAGCAAGCAAAGTTGGTCGTAAATTACTTTCCACAAATAAAAAAACCTGAATAATTAATAATATAATTACTATCAAAATAATAAATATTATTAACCTGGGGTTTAATCTTAACCTTCTTAACATTTTAAAGCACCTCCAGGAATTACACTCTAGGCCAAAAACCTAAAGTTATTTCTTTTCTCATTTAAAATATGGCAATTAGCCATTTTGTGTGAGAAAAAAAAATAAAAAAATAGCGATGATAAATATAAAAATTTATCATCGCTATCTGGATAAACCCAATAAGCTAGTAATTTATTATGGATTAATGGCGACTTGCACAAGAATCATAATTTTTATTTAATTTTTACCCTTGCATACTTTCTTTTACCAACTTGAACTATCATGCCATCAGTAAGTGTGACTTCTGTTTTATCTTTTGGAACTTTTTCTTGATCTATCTTGACAGCCCCCTGTTTTAACATTCTTTTCCCTTCGCTATTAGAGGGAACAAGTTCACAACTTTTTAATAAGTTAATGATATTCATACTACCGTTATCCATGTCATCACTGTTTAATTCCACCTCAGGTATTTCGTCAGGAAGGTCTTTTTGTTGAAAAACTTTTTGGAAGCCTTCTTCTGCTTTTAAAGCATCTTCTTCACTGTGATATAAGGTTACCAGTTCTCTGCCAAGTCTCATTTTCAAATCTCTTGGATTTACATTCTTTTCTTCTAGCTGTATCCTTATTTCCTCAATCTCTTCTGGAAACAGATCAGTCACAAGTGTAAAGTAATGCATTAATAAGTCATCCGGAATAGACATAGCTTTTCCATACATATCCCGGGGCGACTCGTATATTCCTATGTAATTACCTAGAGATTTACTCATTTTTTGTCTGCCATCAAGTCCTATCAAAATTGGCATCATATAAGCAATTTGCTGCTCTTGTCCGTATTCTCGCTGTAGATCTCTTCCCATTAAAAGGTTAAATTTTTGTTCTGTTGCTCCAAATTCCACATCCGCTTCTAAATGAACAGAATCATAACCCTGCATCAAAGGATAAAAGAATTCATGAACACTAATTGAGTAATTATTTTTGTAGCGCTTAGCAAAATCATCTCTTTCAAGCATTCTAGCAACAGTACATGAAGAGGAAAGTTTTATTACATCTTCAAATTTAAGCGGTGCTAACCATTCTGAATTGAAACATAATCTAGTTTTTTCTTTGTCTAAGATTTTAAAAATCTGTTCCTTATAAGTATTAGCATTTTTCATAACTTCTTCTTCAGTAAGCGCTTTTCTAGTTTCGCTTCTACCTGTCGGATCTCCTATTCTACCCGTAAAGTCACCTATTATGATTATCACTTCATGTCCTAAATCCTGAAGCAATTTTAGTTTTCTGAGAACAACTGTATGACCCAAATGAATGTCAGGAGCTGAAGGGTCTAGACCTAATTTCAGTTTAAGAGGTCTATCCTTTTTAAGTTTCTTTTTCAATTCATCTTCTGAAATTATTTCTGTAGCACCATGTATAAACAACTCATAATGACGTTTAAAATCCATTAGATTACCTCCCCATCAAAAAGCTTTAACTTTTTCAAGTAATTTTAGCATATTTAACTTTAGATATTCTATCATAACAAGCCTCCATTTACAAAAAAGATTTTCCAATTAAAACATAACATTGAGAGGTTTTTTTCGTCTTATAGTATAATATAATATAAATGAATTTAGTTTAGTTTTTACATTCATTTTAATTGTGATATAATTTCGTTTAGGATAGGTACAGGAGGGGTAAAGACTATGACTAATTTTAATAATGATACTGATAAAAAGAAGTCTAGAACGCCGAGAAAGAAAAATAAAAAGAAAAACATAAAAGTAAATTATAAAAAATCTTTAGTGCTTGCTCTAAAAATTGCACTTGTAATTGGAGCTTTTCTTATTGTCTTTGGTGGAAGCGCTGCTTTTGGAATGTTTGTTGCTTCATTACAGGATATACCAGACTTCGACCCTACAGAACTAGAGTCTACATTACCTTCTAAAATAAAAGATAAAGATGGGGAACTAATAGTTAGATTAGATAGGGAACAATATCGCGAAACAGTTTCACT
Source organism: Natranaerofaba carboxydovora (assembly GCF_022539405.1). Taxonomy (NCBI): domain Bacteria; kingdom Bacillati; phylum Bacillota; class Clostridia; order Natranaerobiales; family Natranaerofabaceae; genus Natranaerofaba; species Natranaerofaba carboxydovora. Next base: position 1,696,665 of record NZ_CP054394.1, read on the forward strand.
CGACGAAGTTCCTGAACATGTCAAGCAGGCTTTTTTAGCCATTGAAGACTCTAATTTTTATGATCACCTAGGTTTTGATGTTAGAGGTATCGGTAGGGCAGCGATGATTAATATGAGAGAAACAGGTTCACCTTTTGGTGGACTTCATGGTGGTAGTACAATCACACAACAGCTGGTCAAAAATTCATTTTTGACCCCTGAACAAAGTCTCGAAAGAAAAGCACAAGAAGTTTGGCTAGCAATGCAAGTTGAAAGAGCATATACGAAAGAGGAAATTTTAGAATTATACTTAAACAACGCGGTTTATTTTAACCATAATGCTTATGGTATACAAGCTGCAAGTAATATTTACTTTGACAAAGATGTAGATGAGCTAGAGGTTGAAGAAGCCGCTTTACTTGCAGGAATCATCAGACATCCAAGTCGCCTTTCGCCTTATGAAAACCCGGATGGAGCAAAGCAAAGACAACAGGTTGTATTGCAATCAATGTTAAATCAGGATTATATAAGCCAAGAAGAATTTAACGAGGCAAGTAATAGACCTTTAGACGATATGCTCCATGAGCTTGAAGCTAGAGAATACCCTTATCCTCATTATGTTGATTATGTAATCAATGAGGAGATTTTGCCAATACTTGCAAGTGAAATGGATGAGGAAGATGAATCTATAGATACTCGCTCTGAAGCAGAACAAATGCTTTATCATGGCGGGTTGACAATTTATACTAATATGGACAGGGACTTACAAGCTAGGGTAGAAGAGGTCATGGATAATAATGATAATTATCCGATGACGTTGACTGGTGATAATGGGATCCCTCAACCTCAAGGTGCTGCAGTAATAACAGATCCCGCAACGGGTGAAATAAAAGCACTATTTGGCGGTAGGGGGTACAGCATAGAAAACATGGCAAATAGAGCTAATAGTAATAGCATAAATCCTGGATCAGCGCTTAAACCTATTATAGTTTATGGTGCAGCTTTTGAAGAAGAGATAATGTCTCCAGGAAGTGCAATAGATGACGCCCCTACAGCTTGGGAGGATTCTGGTGGCTATTATACTCCAGAAAACTTTTCAAGAGCTTTTAGAGGACTTATAACAATTAGGGAAGCACTTGTTCACTCTTTAAATGTTCCTGCAGTAAAGGCTTTTGAAGAAGTCGGCAAGGATACAGGGGTAGAGTTTGGTCAAAATCTAGGGCTATCTACATTAACTGAGGGTAATAAAAACAATTTATCCTCTGCAATCGGTGGTGGGGTTGATGTAAACCCTATCGAGATGGCTAAAGCTTACGGTGTTTATGCAAATGAAGGAATTAGAGTTGAAACTAACGCTATTTCAAGAATAGAAAACAGAAATAATGAAGTGATTTATGAATCAAATCCTGATAGAGATGCAGTTGTCTCCCATGAAACATCCTGGTTGATAACAGATATACTTAAAGATGTAGTTTCTAGTGGAACTGCTTCAAGCTTAAATGTAGACCGACCGGTGGCAGCTAAAACTGGTACATCACAAAACAGCAGAGATGGATGGTTGGTCAGTTATACCCCGGATAGAGTAATTTCAATCTGGATGGGATTTGACTCTGGTGGTGAATTCATACCAAGTGCAACTTCTTATCCAGTTAGCATGACCAACCAAATCTTTGATCAAGCTCATGAAGGTATAGAGCCCAGTGATTTTGATATGCCATCAGATATTACAGGACCAATTGAGATAAGTAGCAAATCTGGGCTTCGCCCATCAGATCTTACTCCGGAAGATTATATTACAACGGATTATTTTAGACGAAATATGGTTCCAAGCGAAGAATGCGATGTATTTGTCGAAAAAGAAGTATGCAGTGAAAGTGAGCAGATAGCAGGAGATTATTGTCCTTCTGACACCATAGAAACAGAAGTTTTTCTAAAAAGAGACGAACCTTATGAAGTAACAGACGAAAGATGGGCACCAGAAAGTGAAGGCAGACGCCCATGGGACCATGATTTAGAAGCACCTGATGAAGAATGCGAAGTACACCTTGATGGACCTAATAGACCAGTTGGTGTATCTTTAGATTTAATAGATGACGAGGTTCCAGAAATCTCCTGGTTCCCACCTTTTGGTGAAGAAATTGCAGGATATAATATTTATCGAAGAGCACCAGATGAAGATGAATTCACAAAATTAAATGACAGACCTATTAGTGCTACAAGTTATAGAGATGAAGATGCAGAACCAGGTGAAAACTATGAATATATTGTTAGAACAGTAGACGAAGACGATGTTGAATCAGCTGATAGTAATATTGTAGCTGTCGAGGACGAAGGTGAAGAACCGGATATAGACGACGATGAATTAGACGACATAGATGATATAGATGAAGATGATGTAGATGATATTGAGGATATAGATGAAGAAGATTTAGAAGACGATGACGACAACGATAATAACAATGACGAAGATACCGATGACAATGATGACAATAATAATGACGAAAATAACAGTGAAAACAACGATGAGGGAGAAGAGGAAAATAATGAGGACTAAAACTTCATTAAAATCTTAAGAAGTAATAAAGGGATGCGACTCACAAATTTTTATTGGAGTCCATCCCTTTATATTTTATTTGTTAAAAAGCAAACACTTTCAATTTTGATTCTGTCTGGTTCATGATGTCATATGAGGAAAGTTTTGTTTTTAACCAGCAAGAGTTACTACGGTTACACCCTCTCCACCTTCACCTTTTTCACCTAATCTATAATTTTTTATATGTCCGTGTCCCTCAAGATGAAAGTGAACTCCTCGTCTAAGATCTCCTGTGCCTTTTCCGTGAATGATTCTAACACTATTAAGGCCAGCAAGTAGTGCATCATCCAAATATTTATCTATCTTTTGTATAGCTTCATCTATCCTATGGCCCCGTATATCTAACTCCTGGGACATAGATCCAGCTTTTTGTACACCAAGTTTACTTGATCTTACTTTATTTTCTTTTGGCGAACCAGAAGTACTACCATATTGCTTGGCAGTGTTTCCTTTTTGATCATTTGATTCGTAAGGATAAAGTTCTTTTACTTTGACATTCACCTTCATAAGTCCAACCTGTACTTGGGCTTCTTTTTTGTCCTCAGATATTTCTTGAAATGTTCCAGGTTTATCTAAACTCTTTACATATACTTCTGTACCTGGTTTTAGTTCTGAAGGGTCAATAGGCTTTGATGTGGTTTTGTTAAGCTCTTTTTCTAAAGCTTCTTTTGTTTGAGTAAGTTCATTTCTTACATTCGTTGAAGTTTCTGTTATTTCTTTGTGCGAATCTTTACTTGATAATTTTCTTATTTCAGAGATTTGTCTTTCTGCCTGGCGTTTAGCTTCTGTAATTATCTCTGCTGCTTCTTCTCTTGCCCGTTCTATTATATTTTTTTCTTTTTCTTTTAGCTCTTCTTCTTTCTTAGTAAGTCTAGCTTTCAGGTTATTCACCTCAGCTTTTGACCTTTCAATATCTTCTTTTAATTCCTCTGATTTTTTCTCTTTCTTTGTTAGAGATGATATAAGCTCATCGACTTTTAGATCTCCCTCACCTATAAAGCTTCTAGCAGTTTCTATAATTTCATCCTTTAAACCAAGTCTCTTCGAAATCACCAGAGCATTACTTTTACCGGGAATACCTATCATTAATTTATATGTGGGTTCTAATGTTTTTTCATCAAATTCAACCGATGCATTCTCCATTCCCTGCTTTTTGTAAGCAAAATTCTTCAGACCGGTAAAGTGTGTCGTAGCTATGGTTCTAATCTCCCTACTGTGTAGATATTCGAGTATAGCCATTGCAAGGGCCGAACCTTCTGTAGGGTCTGTACCCGCTCCAAGCTCATCAAGTAACACCAGAGAATTAGAAGATGCATTTTCCAAAATACCTATAATATTTTTCATATGAGAACTAAATGTACTTAATGATTGTTCAATATTTTGCTCATCACCAATATCAGCAAAGACTTCATCAAAAACTGCCATTACACTTCCATCATCCGCAGGAATATGAAGCCCGTACTGAGTCATAAGACTAAAGAGACCCACCGTTTTAAGGGTTACTGTTTTCCCACCTGTGTTAGGTCCTGTTATGACCAGAGTATTAAACTCTTTACCAAGGTTTACGCTTACAGGAACAACCTCTTCTCCTAACAAGGGATGTCTTCCCTGTATTATATCAAGCTTCTTCTCCCTATTTATTTCGGGTTCTACAGCATTCATTTTTATAGCTAGCGATCCTTTTGCCATAATAAAGTCAAGCTCAACTAGATACTGAAGAACTTGTTTTAATCCTTCATTCTCATTTTTTATATCCTGGCTAAGAAGCCTTAATAACCTTTCTACTTCTCTTTCTTCTTTTGCAGTAAGTCTTGCGATTTCGTTACTTAACTCCATCAAAGATTCTGGCTCAATATATACGGTCGCTCCGGTTGTAGAATAATCATGGGTAACACCCTTTACTTCACCTTGATGTTCAGCTTTTACGGGAAGAACGTACCTGTTGTTTCGTACAGTTATAACTTCATCTTGAAGGTACTTACTAAAGCTTCTTTTAACCTTTTCTAAGCGACCTTTTAAATCCGACCTTTTATTTTTTATTTGTTTCCTAACACTTGATAGCTCACCACTTGCATTGTCTTTAAAATCCACTCTATCAATATCAAGTAACTTTTCAAGTTTGACAGTTAAATTTTTTAGACTAGGAATTTGCCCTACAATATTCATAATTATAGGGTATGATTCATATATTTCATCATCTTTAAAAAAGTTTTGTACTCTTTTTTGAGCCTGCAGAACACTAAGTACATCTATAAATTGTTCCATAGAAAGTGTTCCATCTTTTTTGGCTAATTGAAGAGGTCCCCGAACATCTTTTAAGCCATTTAAAGATATTCCCCCGCTTTCCCGGATCAAAAAAGCAGCTTCGCTAGTCTCTTTTTGCATCTTTTTTACTTCATCTACATTCTGGGAAAACTCTGTATTATCTATCATTTCTTTAGCCATATCCGAATATGTTTCTTTTTTTAACTCGGCTAATATTTTATCTAGTTCTAACTTTTTATAAGACTTATCTTTCACTTTGTTCCCTCCCGGGCTTTTTCTCCTTCAACCATAAATTTAACTCATCAAGGGACATTGTATTAATAACATCACTTTGTTCCAAATAACCTTTTCTCGCCACAAAAACCCCATATTTTATCTCTTCAAGTCGATTAGTATCGTGGGCATCAGTATTAATGACAAATTTAATCCCATATTCTTTTGCTTTTTTTACATAATTAAAAGGTAGATCCAATCTATCCACCGATGAGTTTATCTCCAGCGCTGTTCCTGTTTCTATGGCCTTTTCAAAAATCCTCTCCAGGTCAAGCTTATGGCCTTCTCGTTTATTTATAAGTCTACCAAGGGGATGAGCTATCACTCTTACATACGGATTTTCCATCGCTAATAATACTCTTTTGGTTATTTTTTCTTGATCCTGACCAAATCCCTGATGAATAGAACCGATCACAAAATCTAACTCCTTTAAAATTTCATCCGGATAATCAAGACTGCCATCGTTTAGTATATCAGCTTCAACTCCTGAAAATATTTTAAAGCTATCTTGCTTTTCTTCATTAAGCTTTCTTATATTTTCTGTCTGATTTTTTAGTTCATCGATGCTTAAACCCCCAGCAATCGATAATGACCGAGAATGGTCCGTGACAGCTATATATTCATAACCCTTATTTTTTGCACTATAAGCCATATCTTCTAAGCTATCTGTACCATCACTCCAGTTAGTATGGATGTGTAGATCACCTTTCAACTGAGACTTCTCAACCAAATCGGGGATATTCTTGTCTTCAGCAAGATTTATTTCATCCTTGCCTTCTCTTAATTCTGGAGGAATATACTGCAAATCAAGAAAACTGTACACATCCTCTTCGCTAACACTTTCTTTATTTAATTTCCCACCCAAAGATATCTCAAGGTTTTTCTTTGCTACTCTTTCTTTTAGCATTTCGACATGTTCTTTGTTGCCAGTTAGTTCTATCCATCCTAATGGAAATTTGCTTTCTGACAACATAAAAACATCGACCTTAAGCCCGATAATATTTAGAAAAGATATTTTTTCCCCGTCATCTTTCAAGATTTGTCTAATAAGCGGAAGATCAATTATTTTATCTTTTACCTGCTGACGGTTATTATCATTTGTGATAACGATAACGTCAATATCCTTTACTGTTTCTTGTTTTCTTCTAATACTACCGGCAAGTTCTACAAATTCTACCTCATCAAATTCCCTAATATTATTTAAAAGACTCTTAGCAAATGGAAAAGCTAACCCTAACAGATGTCTTTGTTCTTGCTTTTCTAGTTTTTCTATCCCCTGCAATATATTTTTCTCTGTTTTTTTGCCAAGAGAGGGGAGTCTTCTAACTTCTCCGCTTTCACATGCCTTTTTCAAATCATTTAAAGATTTTATTTCCAAGTTATTAAATATAATCCGAGCCGTCTTAGTACCTACTCCCGGTATGCCAAGAATACTTTTCAAAATAGCTGGAAACTCTGATTTTAGTTCTTCTAAAAAAGAACAACGGCCAGTTTTTATTATTTCTTCAACCTGTGATGCAAGTTTTTCACCTATACCTTCAATGCTATCAAGTCTATTTTCCTGGACAAGTCTCACAATATCTTCTTGTTGTCTCTCTATTATCTGTGCTCCCTTTTGGTATGCTCTTACTCTATAAGGATTATCCTCTTTTAGCTTCAAAAAATTAGCTATCTCTTTTAACACCAAAGCTATTTCTATATTAGTCATTTCATTACACCTCTATTAGTCTAAATAAACATCAAAATTATTTTTGGCCAAAACTCCAGCCAAAATAAAAATACCTGTGATTCCCATAAACTTTCCTGAAAAAATCCCCAGGGTAAAACAAACATTATTGCCATCACTATCATAACCACTATTATTCCTTTGATTAAGCCAAAAGCTCCTCCTAAAACTCTATTCAATGTACTTACAACAGGCAAAAAAGTACTTATACCTATTATTCCACCGACAAAGCTAATTAAAGTCTTGGTAACAAAAAATAATATTAAAAAAGCAGCTATATTTACCAATATACTGCCTTCTAAAAAACCACCTAAGTTTAGCACTTCATTAAAAAAATCACTTAATTCCTGAAAATAAGAAACAGAAATAATATACGCTGCTAATAGTTGTAGCACGCTAAATAACTGGTAAACAAAACCCAGCTTTGCCCCTTGAAAAACAGCAAAAAATATAAGTAAAAAGCAAATATATCAAGCCAGTTAAAATCAGCTACCATTGGCTAAATCTCTTTCGTCCACTAAAGCTAATAACTCCTTATGGTCTTTTTCTAAACGCAGATATTCTTCCGCAATATTCAAAGCTGCAAGTACAGCAATTTTTTGACTGCTTAAGGTTGGATGTTTTTCAAATATCTCAGTCATTTTGTAATCCACAAGTTCTGCAATCTTCTTTATATCTTCCTCTGAAAGATCACCTTTAATACAAAAATCTTCACCAAATATCCTTGCCACAACTTTATTAACCTCTTGTTTTTTGTCTTCTGATGCATCCAATGAACTATCTTTATAATTTTCATCTTGCTGATCTATATTATCACTTTCGTTTTTAATTTCTTTATCACCTTTTATTTCAGGATTTTCAGCTTGATCATGATTATTCTTGTTTTTATTTTTTTTGTTTTTCTTTTTAGAAGGCATAGCTAACCTCCTCCAGACTTATAATAATTAATCTTATTTTTACTCGCCTAAATATTTTATTCGATTAGTTATTCAAAATATCCTTCAAGATATTTATAATGGCGCCCAGCATGAGTGGACGCCATCTTTTCCTATTTCCTAATCTCTGCCCCACATTTATCTTTAAGCTCATTTTCTATAGTATTATATAGATTCTCCACTTCCTCATCAGTCATAGTCCTATCAGGTGCTCTAAACTTCAAGGAGTAAGCAAGGCTTCTCTTACCTTCTGGTATCTGCTCTCCTTCATAAAGATCAAATAATCTAATAGCCTCTATAAGATCCCCACCTGCTTTTTCTATCGTCTCTTCTACTTCACCTGCAGGAACATCTTTAGATACCAAAAGAGCAATATCTCTTAACACAGCAGGATACTTTGGTAGTGGTTTATAAGTTGTTTCTAGATTTGCATTTTGAACAAGTTCATCTATTCTAAGTTCGCAGTAAACCACTCTATTTGTTAGTTCATATTTTTCAGATGCTACCATAGGATGTATTTCACCTATAGTACCTACCTCTTTTCCTTTCAAGTTGATTTTGGCTGCTCTAGTCGGATGATAGCTTGGATGTTCATAAGGCAAAAATTCCATTTCATCTGCCAATCCTAACCTTTGAAACAATAATTCAATAATTCCTTTTAAGTGAAAGAAGTCCGCTTTTTCACCTTCTTTTAACCAGCCCTCTTCTGTTGTTTTGCCCATCATGGCACAGGCAAGCATTTCTCTTTCTTCAGGCAGAGTATTAAGCGGCAGCTCTTCTGTCAAAAACACTTTACCTATCTCAAAAATATGAAAATCTCCTTCGCCTCTATTTTGATTATACTCTAACACCGATAAAAAAGAAGGCAGCATTGTAGTTCTCATTATACTTTGCTCTTCACTTAAAGGGTTAGATATCGGTATCGCTTTTCTTAGAGGGTCTTCATTTGAAAGATTAATACTGTCAAATTCTTCAGGCGATATAAAAGTAAAAGTCAGTACCTCACACAATCCACTTGAAAGCATTGTATCTCTGATGATTTCCTTGATTTTTTGGGGGGCAGTCATCATCCCCTGAGTCAATATACCTTCAGGTAGTGTTGTAGGTAGATTATCATAACCATACAATCTCGTCACTTCTTCTATCAAATCAACTTCAATTTTTATATCCTGTCTTCTGGTTGGCGCAGTTATTTTTAACATCTCGTCTTCTGCGCCTGATTCTCCAACTTCTTCAATACCAAATTGAAGCTTTCTAAAAACATCTTTGATTTCATTGCTACTAATTTTCAAACCTGTAAGTTTTCTGACATTTTCAGTTTTTAACTTAATTTTTTCCGGAAAAGCTTTTACTGGATATTCATCAACTGTACCAGAGACCACTTTGCCAATTCCTAGTTCTTCAATTAATTCTAAAGCTCTAAGTGCAGCATTTAAAGTATTATTTGGGTCAATACCTTTTTCAAATCTCAAGGAAGCCTCAGACCTGAGATTTAGTCTATTTGCCGTTCTTCTAATGTTAATATTATCAAAAGCCGCTGCCTCTAAAAGCATAGTCTTTGTCTCTGGTGTGACCTCGGTATTTAGACCTCCCATAACCCCTGCAAGCCCAATGGCTCGCTCTTTATCAGCTATAACAAGAGCACTCTCGTCCAAAGTCCTTTCCTTCTCATCAAGGGTTGTAAGCTTTTCATTTTCATATGCTCTTCTAACAATTATTTCATCACCAGAAACTCTATCATAATCAAAAGCGTGCATTGGTTGTCCGTATTCAAACATCACAAAGTTTGTAATATCAACAAGATTATTAATAGGTCTAATCCCTACAGCTCTAAGACGCTGTTTTAACCAGGTAGGAGACGGCCCGATCTTTATATCTTTAACGATATGAGCAGTATACCTATTACATAGTTCTTCATCTTTTATATCAACACTCACCATATTTTCTGCTTCGTTTTTATCAAAAGTAACTGGCGGTTTTGGGGGTTCAAAAGGAATGTCTAAAAGCGCAGCTACCTCATAACAAACTCCCATCATCCCTAGACAATCAGCTCTATTAGGTGTCAGGTCAAATTCAAGTATGTAATCATCAAGACCCATAACTTCCACCAAGTCTTCTCCTGCCTCAAGAGCAGGATCAAGTACCATAATTCCTTCTTCACCCTCTTCTGGCAGCAGCCCAAGTTCTTCACTAGAACAGATCATGCCATATGATTTTTCTCCTCTTAGCTTTGCTTTTTTTATCTTAAACCCACCTGGAAGCACTGCCCCTGGTAAAGCTACAGGTACTTTTTGCCCTTTAGCAACATTATCGGCACCACAAACTATATGTAGAGGGTCTTCGCTTGTTCCTGCCTTTACTTCAACAACACTAAGATTATCCGCATTTGGATGAGAAGAGACATCCAAAACTTCTCCAACTACCAAGTTTTCTTTTGATAAATCTTCTACAAAGGGCTTAACTGTTTCTACTTCCACTCCTCCATTTGTTAGCTCCCCGGCTAGTTCATACGGATCAATATCTATATTCAAAAGTTCTTTTAGCCAATTATATGAGATTTTCATCTAACCCCTCCTAAGTTCTATTAAGTATTATATGAACTGTCTAAACATTCTCTTATCATTTGCAAAAAATACTCTCATATCATCAAAGCCATATTTTAACATAGCGATTCTCTCAACACCCATGCCAAAAGCAAAACCTGTTACTTTCTCGGGGTCATAGCCGGACATTTCAAAGACCCTTGGATGTACCATCCCTGCACCCAAAATCTCCAACCAGCCTGTATTCTTGCAAATTCTACAGCCACTACCTTCACATATTACGCAAGATATATCTACTTCAGCACTAGGCTCAGTAAAAGGAAAGTAGCTAGGCCTAAGTCTTATCTGCTGTTTTTCACCAAACATTTGCCTGGCAAAATTAAGTAAAGTACCCTTCAAGTCTCCCATAGTTATAACTTCATCTACAACTAATCCTTCAACCTGGTGAAACATAGGCGAATGAGTAGCATCATCATCTTTTCTATAAACTTTTCCTGTGCAGATAATTCTTATAGGAAGCTTTGGAGCTATCTTCTCCATAGTTCTTGCCTGAATAGGTGAGGTATGAGTTCTAAGTAGAATTTCATCGGTAAAATAAAAAGAATCCTGCATTTCTCTTGCGGGGTGCCCCTTAGGAATATTTAAAGCCTCAAAGTTATAGTAGTCAGTTTCAATCTCTGGTCCGTCTTGAATTGTATAACCCATCCCGAGGAAAATTTCATTGATTTCATCCAAAACTTTGTTTAGCGGATGTTTTTGCCCTTGTTCAATTTTCTTTCCTGGAAGTGTCACGTCTATTCTTTCTTTTTCTAACTTTTCTTTAAGTTCTTTTTCCTTAAGCTCTTCTTGTCTATCTTTTAAAAACGATTCTAACCCGTCTCTTATTTCATTTGCTAGTTTACCTATTTTGGGTCGTTCATCTTCTGGAAGTTGGCCCATTTTTCTTAATATTGTAGTTAAGTTCCCTTTTTTGCCCAAAAACTCAACCCTAATCTTTTCTAATTGGTCTAAATTTTCTGCTGCTGATATTTTATCTTTTGCCTGTTGTTCCATATCTCTTAACTCTTGTTCCATTTAATCCGCCTCCCTATCACAATTGTAATTATGAATCCAAAGCTTGATTTCACTAGAAAAAGCTAACCTCAAAATTAACTTTTTCTAGTGGAATCAATCCTCATATACTAAAAAAGACTTTCGCCATATAAGGAACGAAAGCCCGGTTTCGCAGTAATATAATAATTTACCCAATTAACCCAATAAATACCCTAATTAAGAACTGGCCTAAATAAGTAAAGTGCTTAACTATCATTTAACACTAATAAACAATATATCCAGCGTCAAATATATTTTTATCAAACTAATTCTTTATATATAAGATAGGCCGTTACTGATCCCGTAAGCTTAAATAATCTCCAAAAAAAATCTGCAGTCAACATACCGGGATCCCATCCCTTCATCAATTTGGGTAAATTATATCACAAAACCCAACTCAAAACAAGTTAAATCCCTTATATCATCGGCTTCGATAAACTTCATACATAAGTATAGAACCAGCCACTGCAGCATTTAAAGAATCAGAGTTGGCTGATATTGGTATTTTTATTTTTAACATGTCTAAATCACTGGCCAAAATTTCTTTTGAGATACCCCAACTTTCACTTCCAACTATAATGCAAAGTGGATCTTTTGATAATTCAATATTATAACTGCTTATGTCACCATCAGGCATGGCAGCAATTAATTTGTAACCAGCTTCAGACAGAGTTTCTATCAAATCATTCTCATTTAAGCCTGTATTATTATTACTAAATGGAAGGTTAAAAATTGCACCCATGCTGCTTCTTACTACTTTTTCATTAGTTGTATCAACACTATCACCAGTTACAATAATACCACCAAAATCAAAAGCCACAGCACTTCGCATAAGTGTACCCAGGTTTCCTGGATCTTGAATACTGCTAGTTAGGATCAAGTCTTTTTTTGTCTCAATTATTTTTTCTAGTGAATACTCTTTAACACTAGCACAAGCAAGAATCCCTTGAGGACTCTCTGTAAAAGATGTACTTTTAAATATATCATTATCTACTAGATAACAAAATGTCTCTAACTTACTTAACTCTTTAAAAAATTGGCTGCTTCCATAATTATCTTTGAACTCTTCAGATATGATTACAAATTCCAAATTGATATTATTATTTATAGCTTCTTCTACTAGCTTAACCCCTTCAATCGGGATAAGCCCTAGCTTCTCACGCCACTTTTTTTTGTTTAATTTCCTATAGTTTTTTAGATATTTATTGCTTTTACTTTCTATCTTTTTAATTTCCATATTTGTAATATCACCTGTTTAATACTATATTTCTTCAATTTTTTTAATTTTGTCTTCTTTGCCAACAGCTATTAAAATGTCGCCCCTATTAATCTTCACATCAGCACCAGGAGATACGTTAACTTCATCGTTACAATTTTTTATGGCAAGTACATTTATCCCGTACTTTGCTCTCAAATCAAGTTCTTTTAAACTTTTGTTAGCAAGATTTTCTGTAACTTCTATTTCAGCCAGGCTATATTCCGGTGTTAGTTCAATATGATCCAATATATTTGTACATTCCAAGTTATGTGCAACCCTAACACCCATATCTCTTTCAGGAAAAACTACCCTATCTGCACCTACTTTATCTAGAATTTTGCCATGGTTTTCTGAGTTAGCTTTTGCAACTACCATCTGAACCCCTTGTTCTTTAACAAGTAGTGTCGTCATTATACTAGCATTGATATCGTCATCTCCAATTGCAATAATCACTACATCAAAATTTCTAAGCCCAAGAGATCTAAGCGCTTTTTCATCTGTTGCATCAGCCTGGACAGTGTGGGTAACCTTTTTTGCCATCTCTTCAATTTTTTTCTCTCTGTTATCAATGGCAAGTACTTCATATCCTGTATTAAACAAAGTATTGGCAACGCTCTGGCCAAATCTCCCCATTCCTATAACGGCAAATTGCTTTTGTTTTTTCTTCATTACAAAGCTATCCTCCTCAACCAACCAAGATTTTCTCTTCAGGATAACGAATTCTAGGGTCCTCTCTATCCCTGGCCAAAGCAAATGCTAAAGTCAAAGGGCCTAGTCTACCTATAAACATTGTAATTGTAATTAGTATCTTACCAACATTTGTTAGATCAGGTGTTAGCCCTCTAGACAAACCAACAGTCCCAAATGCCGAAATTGTTTCAAATAATACATCAATAAACTCAGCTTTTTCACTCATAAGTAAAATAAGAGCTACTATGAAAACAGCAAGCAAAGAAATAAAAATTATTGCCACCCCACGTGTAATTAGCTCGAAAGGTACCCTTCTTTCAAAGAAAGAAACGTCTTTTTTCCCTTGTAAAACAGCTATTACAGTAAAAAATAATACGCCAAAAGTCGTTGTTTTTATTCCTCCGCCAGTCGAAGCAGGAGAGGCACCAATAAACATCAAAACCATTACAAAAAGGGTAGTTTGGTTTAGTAACTCATCAGTAGGCAGTACATTAAAACCAGCAGTCCTGGGAGTAGCCCCTGTGAAAAAAGAGGTTAAAATTTTTTCTGAAAATGACAAACCTTTTAATGTTTCAGGGTTATTCCACTCCATAAATATAATGCCAATAAAACCCAGTATTAACAAACCACCGGTTATAGTTAAAGCTGCCTTTGTGTGAAAACTAAACTGAAGCCAGTTTCTATTGTAAAATAAATCAATAACTACTGTAAAACCAAGGCCGCCCACAATGAATAAAAGAGGTATAACTGTTAGAATAACCACATCATCTGCAAAAGGGGTCAAACTTCTAAAGTTTCCAATAAGATCAAAACCGGCATTATTAAAAGCACTAATCGTATGAAAAAGTCCATAATAAAACCCACGACTAAAACCATACTCTACTGCAAATCTACTACCTAGAATTAGTGTCCCTATACTCTGCACCACTACAGTCAAAATAAGAACATATTTTACGATCCTTACAGTTCCAGACAAATCAGTTTGATTTAGTGCTTGCTGTATAACAAGCCTTTCTTTTAAAGATATCCTTTTGCCCAAAATAATAAATATTAGGGTAGCCATGGTCATAAATCCAAGGCCACCCGCCTGGATTAATAACATTATCACAATTTGACCAAATATAGTAAAAGTAGTTCCTGTATCAACCACTACAAGGCCTGTTACACAGACTGCAGATGTTGCAGTAAACAAAGCATCAATTACAGGCAAGGAGCCTTGCTTTACTGTAGCTATAGGAAGACTAAGTAAAATAGTCCCTATTATTGTCAGCGCTAAAAAACCAAAAACCAGCACCTGTGCCGGCGAGAAACTTCTTTTGCCTTTTATCCCATTTGCCCCTTCGTTTCCTTCGTTCATTGGGCTTCACCCCGGTCATATACAAAAAGTACTATGCATTTTTCTTAGCAATATCAACAAGTTCACTGAAAGCTTTTGAGTCGTTAACTGCCAAATCAGATAACATCTTTCTATTTATATCAACACCTGCTTTTTTTAGTCCGTTGATAAACTTATTATATGAAAATCCGTTTTGACGGCATGCAGCACTAATTCTTGTAACCCAAAGCTTTCGAAAGTCTCTCTTTTTCGTGCGTCGATCTCTATATGCATAAACTAAGGATTTCATCACCTGCTGATTAGCCAAGCGATACACCTTATTTTTAGAACGACCGTACCCCTTAGCCATTTTTAATATTTTCTTATGTCTTTTGCGTCTTGTTGTGCCAGTCTTTACTCTAGGCATATATATAACCTCCTTCTACTTCAAAATAATTAAATTAGCTTTTTGATATTTTGCTCATTAGTCTTGTTAACCTGTGCAGTTTTCTTTAATCTTCTCTTTCTTTTCGGGCTTTTCTTTCTCAAAAGGTGACTCCTATTAGCCTGATTTCTCATAATTTTACCATTTTTAGTTTTTCTAAATCTTTTCTTTGCACCTTTATGAGTTTTCATCTTAGGCATTAGTAGATTCTCCTTTCTAACAAAATAAATTTAAACGGTTTCAGGTATTATCATTCCTGTCTTGGTGCAAGAATCATAATCATGTTTTTACCTTCTAGTTTTGGTTTTCTTTCCATTACAGCAAGATCTTTAACTTCTTCGTACATTCTTTGGCAAAGCTCTTCACCTAATTGAGGGTGCGTTACTTCTCTTCCTCTAAACATAATAGTAACTTTAACCTTGTCTTCTTTATTAAGAAATCTTTTAGCATTATTAAGTTTGGTATTAAAGTCATTGTCTTCAATATTAGGTCTAAGCTTCACTTCTTTTACATTGATTGTCTTTTGTTTCTTTTTAGCTTCTTTGTCCTTTTTGTTCTGCTCATACTTATACTTCCCATAGTCCATAATCCTGCACACAGGAGGTTTCGCTCCTGGTGAAACAGTTACAAGGTCCAACTTCTTTTCCCTTGCTAGTTCTAGTGCCTTCTGTGGTTTCATAATCCCTAACTGCTCTCCATTACTATCCACAACTCTGATTTCTTTAGCTCTAATTTGCTCATTCACCGGCAAATCCTTAGAAATATTGTGTCACCTCCCAAAAATATTAGAAAAACTAACTTACAAAAAAAATTATCAAAAATATAAAAAAGAGCGGTTTAGAATTCCCGCTCCTCAAGACAACTAAAATATTTTGCCAAATCTCAAAGTACACCTCCACATAAGCATCTTCTCATGTTATTTTAATACTAATTTAAATCCATGAATGATGAATAAAGAATGCCTGTGGGAAATTTGTTTGGCTAGTCTAGTCATATTTAATCTTATCGACCCTACTAACTACCACTTCAGGCGTTGCAGGGTGAGAAGCGAGAACTTCTTCTTTTGATCTTTTTTATTTATTTTTTAAAAGTTCTTTTACTTTTTATGCACCATTTTAAAGTATATCACTCTATCATGACCAAGTCAATCAATTACTATGCCTTATTTTCAATTTTTTCTAATACCTTGTTTTTTACTTCATCAAAATCTTTACTTCCAAGATCGCCCTCTTCTCTACTTCTAAGAGATACCTGCCCTGTTTCTATTTCATTATCTCCAACGACAAACATATATGGTATCTGCTGCATTTGAGCTTCTCTTATTTTGAAGTTAACTTTTTCATTTCTCGCATCAACTTTTGCCCTTATGTCATTCTCTTCAAGACGCTCTTTTAACTTTTCACAGTGTTCTACATGTCTATCAGCTATTGGTAGTACTATAACCTGGGTTGGAGATAACCATAAAGGAAATCTTCCGGCATAGTGCTCGATCAAAAGAGCAAAGAATCTTTCAAGAGCCCCATAGATAACCCTGTGAAGCATAACAGGTCTATGTTTTTTACCATCTTGTCCTATATAATTAAGTTCAAATCTATCTGCCATTAAGAAGTCTAGCTGGATAGTACCACACTGCCATGTTCTGCCGATTGCATCTTCTAGGTGAAAATCTATTTTAGGACCATAAAAAGCTCCGTCACCTTCGTTTATCTTATAATCTATGCCTCGTTTTGTAAGTACATCTTTTAGAGCATCAGTAGCTCTTTCCCAGATCCAATCTGGACCCATAGCTTTCTCGGGCTTAGTAGATAACTCAACCCTGTAGTTAAAACCAAAGATCTCATAAAATCTCTCGACCAGCTTGATTACATTTTCTATTTCACTCTCTATCTGTTCTGGCAGCATGAATATATGGGCATCATCCTGGGTAAAATTTCTAACCCTCATTAGTCCGTGAAGGGTACCAGACAGCTCATGCCTGTGAACAAGGCCAAGCTCAGCTATCCTAAGAGGTAGATCTCTATAACTATACATACCATTTTTATAAATTAACATAGCACCAGGACAGTTCATAGGCTTTATGGAATAATCATCTTCATCTATCCTGGTAAAATACATGTTCTCCTTATAATGCTCCCAGTGACCAGAGGTTTCCCAAAGTTCTCTGTTTAATATTATTGGAGTCTTTATCTCTTTGTATCCAGCTTTTTCATGTTCTTTTCGCCAAAAGTCTGTAAGTTCATTTAATATTATCATCCCATTTGGATGAAAGAACGGAAAGCCTGGCCCTTCTTCATGTAAGCTAAACAGGTCAAGTTCTTTACCGATTTTTCTATGATCTCTTTTTTTGGCTTCTTCAAGGCGTTCAAGGTATTCATCCAGCTGTCCTTTTTTCATAAAGGAAGTACCGTATATCCTTTGAAGCATAGGTTTGTTTTCATCACCACGCCAGTATGCACCAGCTACTTTAAGCAGTTTTATAGCAGTGTGTTTTACTTTACCTGTTGATGGAAGGTGCGGACCCATACACAGGTCAATGAATTCTCCCTGTCTATAACAGGTGATAGTTTCATCATCAAGGTCTTCAATAAGCTCAACCTTATATTTTTCACCCATCTCATCAAACATTTTAATTGCATCTTCTTTTTTATAAACTTCTCTTTCGATAGGAAGGTCTTCTTTAATAATTTTTTGCATTTCTTTTTCTATTGCTTCAAGGTTTGAATCCGACAAGCTATCATTTAAGTCAAAATCATAATAAAACCCATCTTCAATAGCAGGACCTATTCCTAGCACTACGTTATCAAACAACCTCTTTACAGCTTGAGCTAGGATATGTGAACTAGTATGGCGATATATCTCTTTTCCTTCTTCATCATCAAAGGTAATAACTTCTAATTCCCCGTCCTCTGATAGCCTTTCTTTTAAACCTAGCAAGCTACCATTAAATTTTGCCCCTACTGATTCCTTGTACAATTTGTTGCTAATTGTTTTCACTGCTTCTTTTACTTCTATATTTTCTTCTAACTCTATAGTAGAACCATCTTTTAGAGTAATAGTTAGCATTTTATTTCCTCCTTTGTTCAATAAAAAAACCTCAATCCCCTGAAGGGTACGAGAGGTTTGACACACGCGCGCAAATATTATGGCATTATTATACTCATTAAGTACCTTTTTGTCAAATTATATCAGTCTTAACACAATTAACTGAAATATCCCTATAATAACTCCTAATACACCACCAAATATTTCGATAAATTTAAACTCTTTTTTTGCAATTCTAAAGGTCATATCTTCAACTTCTTCAATGTCGAGCAAAAGGATTTGATTCTCTATCATTTCCCCTACGTCTATCTGATCTTTACCTTCTTTTAATAGCTTATCTATACCTTCTCTTACAGAAGTATTCAAATCATCATTTATAATATTTGTTACTATGCTGGATATCCTTTTCTTAATAGATGATGGTACTATCAAACTCAGTCGTTTGTCTACTATATCTTCTACCTTTGTTTCTGTGAATTCTACCAGGTCAACAGCAGCTTTTTCTTTGTCTATCGAGTCAAGCAACTTGTCCTTAGACATCAGCTCCTCTGCTACAACCTGGCTTACAGCCTTTGCTATATCAGCTTTTCTTCTGCTAAACACTCCCTGGATTTTGAAATTAATAATAGGTATGGTATATGGTACTCTTGGCCAAAATAAAAACTTCAAGACTAAAAAGTTTGTAAACCAACCTATCAACCCAGAGATCACAGGAATAAATAAATATCTCCCATCCATTACTAGGATGCCATCCTTTCAAAGCTTATAATTTGGGGTGTTTTTTGATTTAATATTGTTCTGAGATAGCAGCAAGCACCATAAGTGCACCAATAATTTGATATATTTTTATAGTAGTCGCATTGGCCTCTAGCATCTCTGGAATTTGCTCATGATTTTCCTTTGCAATTTTGTAAGCTCTTATCGCAAGCCTAATACAAACCAAAGGTAACAGCCACAGCGGATTTCTAAAATATATAAACATTAAAATAAAACATAAAAATGCTATAATAAAAAGAGCTTTATAAACAATCAACCCTCGTCTTTTGCCAAGTCTTACAACCCAGTTAAACTTTTTCGCTTTGTAGTCTGCTTCATAATCAGGGTACTGATTAATCCATATTACACTTGCAATAATTAAGCCTATAGGAAAAGAAACAAGGATAACATCAAAGCTTAAAGCACTAGCCTGCACCATGTATGCACCTGTAACCATCAAAGGACCAAAAGTAATACCAATAGCAACTTCACCAAGCCCCCTGTAACATAATTTGACAGGGGGAAGACTATAAAATACTGCCAACAATATTCCAGCTATTCCAATCCACAGGACAAAAAATTCCCGGTAAAAAGTGATATACAAACCTGTCATTATACCAATTGACAAAGTCAAATAAAATATTGCCATGGTTTCTTTTATTGAAAGTAACTTTTGTACAATTACCTTTTTCCCTCCACTAAAAGGAGTGGTTTTATCTTTTTCAACAAACAAATCTGCCCCACTTTGATAGTCAACCACATCATTTAATGCATTTTTAGCAATTTCGATAGAATATATACCTATCAAAGTTATCATTAGCCAGTAAAAACTCAACTCTCCCGTATGGCCAAATGCTAAAGCATTAGCTACTATCAATGGAACAGTAGAAGCTATCCATATCTTAGGGTCAGAAATCTGCCAAAAACCTTTCCAAAAACGTTTTATTTCCATTTTTGAAATTTTCCCCATAATATCCCCTCTGCCCTCTTTTTAGATCTTTAAGATATTTGCCTAATTTTCATAAGTCAAAATCATGATTACTATTACCAATCTTCTCTCTTATATCTTCATCAAGTAAGTGAGTAATACCTGCTACTCTTTTTACTTCTAACACAAAAGTAATACCTTTTCCTGGTTTGTCAAGCTCCGCTTCTTCTATTATAGAATTTAATACCTTATCAACGTCATCTCTAGGTACAAGAGTCAAAATTATATCTTTTTCCGGTTCGATTGTTATCCCAAAGAGTTTAGCTTTTTCGTGAATTCCTGTACCGCGTCCTCCTAATATAGTGCCTCCTTCTGCCCCAGCATTTTTGGAAGCTTCTACCACCAAATGAGAACGACCTTTATTAACAATAGTTATGATAAGATCGAATTTCACTTTACATTCTTTTGTTTTACATTCTTCATTCATTATCCTTCAACCCCCTTTAGCAAGTGAACAATACCATCAATCTTCTTTAAATCCATCACAAACACAATACCATTACCAGGTTTGTTTAGCTCACCCTTTTCCACTATTGCATCAAATACTTCGTCTTCTATTTTATCATTAACAACAGTCAAAACCACTTCTCTATCATCATCTAAGGTAAGTCCAAAAATCTTTTTAAATTCTTTCACACTAGTACCCTTGCCAAGGATCGTAGTCCCACCTTCTGCACCGGCTTTTTTGGCTATATCACATATTTTTTTGGCTTTACCCTTCTTGACTATAGTAATTATTACGTTGTGATTCTTTTTCAAGTTCTCGTTCATTTTGCTTCTCCTTTCTCAAATAAACTAAACCTAAAAGTAAAACAGACAATATAGGAATCAATGCAACTAAAGCAATCATTCCAAAACCTTCAACTAGGGGATCTCTTCCTTCTATTTGGGAAGCAACCCCTACTGAAAAGGCCATGATAAAGGTCACTGTCA
Source organism: Natranaerofaba carboxydovora (assembly GCF_022539405.1). Classification (NCBI taxonomy): domain Bacteria; kingdom Bacillati; phylum Bacillota; class Clostridia; order Natranaerobiales; family Natranaerofabaceae; genus Natranaerofaba; species Natranaerofaba carboxydovora. The sequence continues at coordinate 1,717,498 of NZ_CP054394.1, forward strand.
TTGGACCTGTTGCAACTCCACCTGAATCAAAAGCAATTGAAACAAAGTTTTCTTTTGTAATAAGTGTAGTCGCAAGGGTCAAACCATAGCCAGGAAGTAAAATATACATAAACGGTATACCAAATATCGTCCTTATCATAGCGATAGAAATAGCTAACCCTACACCTAAAGATAATGTCATAAGTAAAACAATTTGTGGTATATAACCAGCCGAAACTTTTTCAACTTCATCACTTAATGCTCTTACAGCAGGCTCTGCAAAAGTTGCCACTGCTCCTAGGATAAAGCCTACAACTATAACAACCCATTTACCCGTATGTTCAATCATTCCTTGACCTAATATCTCCCCAACAGGCAAAAATCCAACATGTACCCCTTGTAAGAAAAAAACTATCCCAACAAAAGTAAGGATTACACCTTTAACCATGTTCAACACTTCCATACGGGGTAATTTCAAATAAACAAGCTGAAAGAATATAAAAAATAAGACCAAAGGTGCCAGAGCTATAGAAACCTCTAAAATTGTGTCTAAAAATCCTTCAAATATAACGACTTCGTTCAACCGTAAATCACCCCCAAAATCATCACACCAATCACCGGTCCAATTGATGCAAGAGCCACAAATCCGAAATTATCTGGTTTGCCACTCTTACTACTTAAAACAGATGTCACACCAACACCAAGAGCTATAATAAAAGGAGCTGTTAGAGGACCTGTAGTAACTCCTCCGGCATCAAAAGAAATAGGCACAAAAGATACCGGTGTAAAGATTGACAAAATAAAAACACCTGTATAGCAGACAATTAAAATATACTTCAGAGGAATATTGAATACAATTTTGATAATAGACATAGCCACAAAAATACCTACCCCTATTGCTACAGTATAAATCAAGATAAAATTAGGTATCGCACCATCCGATACCATATCAATCTGAGATGCAAGCACTCTTACATCTGGCTCTGCAGCTGTCACCAAAAAACCTAGTACAAAAGCATAAATTAGAATAAGACTTAACTTTTGTGTTTGTGGAATCATATTTCCAATAGACTCCCCCATAGGGAGTAAGCCGATTCGTATTCCCACAAGAAAAAATATAAGCCCTAAAACTACAAATATTAATCCAACTAAAAACTGCAGCACTTCTTCAATAGGTGAAGATAGTACGGCTATCATTAATAAAAAAACAACTATGGTTAATGGTAATACAGCCTGCAAAACTTCTAAAGTAATTTCTTTTAGTACTTTCATCTTGTTAGGAACTCCTTTATAACTTTTTGTCAAATTAACCGATTATCTTATTAAGCCACTTAACCTTTTTAATATATTTTTCAACATTTTAATTTTATTACCTTCATCATCCGCGATAATTTTGCTATTTTTGTTTGCGTTGGCTTGTATGTTTTCTAAAATAATAATATAATAAACTCCAAAACAATAACCTTATCATAGGAAAGTGAATCAATATGAATACAACAAATAATGCTTTAAAAATACTGATTTCAATTGTCTCAGTTATTATAATTGGAACAATAGGATACATGCTCCTTGCAGGGCTTGGACCATTAGACGCCTTATATATGACAATTATTACTATATCAACTGTTGGATTTATGGAAGTTGCTCCACTTAGTCAGGCTGCTAGATTATTTACTATTTTTTTAATTATAGCCGGGTTAAGTGTTGCAGCTTATGGCTTTTCTTCTATTGTATCATTATTTTTTGAAGGTGAAATCCAGGAATTAATCAGGAGGAGAAAAATGCAAGACAAAATCTCTAAGTTAAACAACCACTATATTTTGTGCGGAGCAGGAGAAACAGGTTACAGTGTCATTTCACAGTTCAAGCGAAGCGAAGCAAATTTTGTAGTTATTGAAAAAGATGAAGAGATGTGCAGTTCTTTAGCAAATGAAGGTATTTTAACTGTTCAGGGGGACGCAACTCAGGAAAAGATTTTACACAATGCCAACATAGATAACGCTTGGGGATTAATTTCATGTTTATCCAGAGATACCGATAATGTATATACTGTTCTAACAGCCAGACAGCTTAATCCTGATTTACATATAGTCTCAAGAGCCATTAACCGGGGCTCTCATTCAAAACTAAAAAGAGCTGGTGCTAACAATACTATTTCACCAAATGAATTAGGTGGCGCTAGGATGGCTTCACTATTGCTTAAGCCTTCTGTAGTATCCTTTTTAGATGTAATAACTCAGGCAGACGAAATCATGTTAGACTTAGAAGATGTAGTGATATGCGAAAACTCAGAGTTTAAAAATAAACAACTAAAAAACGCTAATATAAAAGAAAAAACTGGACTGATGGTCATAGCTTTAAAGAAAAAAGGTGATGAAGACCTTGTATTTAACCCCAGTCCAGAAGAGTTATTAGAAGAAGGAGACCAAGTTTTAGTTCTTGGTAAACAACAGCAAATAAATCTGTTAAGAAACCTTGCCTGTGACTTAGGAACTAGAAAAAACATAAACAAACGTGAATTGTAGCAAACCAACATTAGATGTGACAGCCATCATTCATACCAAAATTCATCCATATCCCAGATATAAGACGCAGGAAGCCCCGGGAATTCATCAAGTCTACTACTATCAAGTCTATTACCTTTGAAGAATAGATATAATCCTGTAGGGTCTTCTTCATGGGGCAGATAAACCCATACTTCCCTGTTGTTTTCCTCTTCTACTGCTATACTTCTAACAAGAAAAGGTGGCTCACCCAGAATGCCCCTAACAGTAGATATTGATTCGCCTTCAAGAGTTGTAGTTTCGTAGTCAGGGAAATATTCGTCCCATCCAGGATTAGGCCTATGGCTGATCTGTGTTGGGTCTGTCGTCTCCTCTTTTTCCTCTTCTAATCTTGTTATTTCAGCCTGGAGATTCTGGTTTTCTTCTTCAAGGTTAGATACATCTTCTTCAAGTTTGGATATCTCCTGATCCACATGGTCCTCATCCATATAATCCTCTTCTTTTTGAGGTATATCTTCAGCCATCTGACCAGCACCCCAGGCAAAATATAGAACTCCTCCAACTATAATAGCGGTAACCAACGCAGTTATAAGAATTACAAGGCCGTATGCAGGTTTTTTAGGACGCCTGTGTTTATCAACCAAAATATCTCACTCCATGCTAAAATATTTTTAATATAGCTACATATTTTCATAATGATTGATTTCAGTTTGTGCAGGCCACGGTAAAAATCTATTAGTATAATTCATATATTCAATATACTCCTCCCCAAACTCTTCTATCATCTTCTTCTCTTCTTTTTTTGCCAACCGGATGTATATAATAAATAGTATTGGAGCCATTACAATGGTTGTAATAGTAGGCCACTGTATCAAAAAAGAAATTATAACTATAAAAAAACCTGTATACTGAGGGTGACGTATTCGACTATAAATGCCATCTGTTACCAACTGACCATTTCCTTTGTGTATAAGTTTCCACCCTTTGGCTATAATTATAACTCCAATTAATAGCAGTATATTACTACCCGGGTGGACTAGATAAGAAATGCCAGGAACGTCTTCAAGAAATACATACAACAAATGACCATGTTCGTGAGACAAAGGATCCATGACCGGGTATCTGCTTCCAAGCCATGAAGTGAGTAAATATATACTAAACGGGAAACCATACATTTCTGTAAACAAAGCCACAAAAAAAGCACTTAATGAACCCAGGCCTTTCCAATCAGCTTTAGTTTTAGGCTTGAAGATTATAAACAACACAAATAATACAATAGCAATATGCCCTATTACTATAGGCCAAAGTCCATAACCATAGTCCATATTGTGTTCCATATGACTATTCCATCCTCTCTATGATAAAGTTTTTATCATTTAATCAAATTATCCTTCTTATGCTTATATTCTTCCTCTGATATTTCCCCTCTAGCATACCTCTCATTCAAAATATCGAGGGCATCTTTTGGCCTATTCTCAATACTTTGAGTCCTATTATTGTCATTGTTAGACCTAAATAACAGATATATAACAAGCACAACTAAAATAATCGGAATTAACATCCAAAGCCCCATCATACCATGCCAAACACCGTGCATATTTAATCATCACCTTCCTAAATATTATTTTTCTATGCTTTAAGTCTTTAATAATATAGGAAGAGAGATTAAGACAAAAGCACTATGCTCTCTTCCTATATTTTAATTAGTTGGCTATGCCCTGGCCAATTTATTTTTTAATTTAGTCAGATTTATCTTCTTTATAAGATGGGTCTAAATTAACTTTTTTGAGCCTAGTAGAATTTAGCACTACATTTATCGAGCTAGCTGCCATAGCTGCTGCACCAATCATCGGATGGATCAAACCAAAGAACGCAGCAGGAATAGCTATTGCATTGTAGAACCATGCCCAGAAGTAATTTTCTTTAATCTTTCTAAAAGTAGCTCTAGAAAGCTTGATCCCCGAAACAACTGCGCTCAAATCTCCTCTTACAAGGGTAATATCAGCAGCCTCTATAGCTATATCTGTTCCTGTGCCTATGGCTATCCCGATATTCGCTTGTTTAAGGGCTGGAGCATCGTTAATACCATCTCCAACCATCGCAACAGTTCCATATTCATCTTGCAACTTTTTAACCTCATCAACCTTACCATCGGGTAAAACTTCAGCCAAAACTTTATCTATGCCAACTTTTTTGGCTATAGCATCGGCAGTTCTTTCATTATCTCCAGTTATCATCGCTGTTTTCATGCCTAACTTTTCTATCTCTTTAATTGCCTGGATAGAATCTTCTTTTAAAGTATCTGCTACCGCAACAATACCTGCCATTTCACCGTCAACTGCTACCAACATAGCTGTCTTTGCCTCATCTTCCAACCTTTCTAATTCGCTATTCAAGTGTTCATGTAAAACACCGTACTCTACCATAAGTTTTCTACTACCAATAAGAATTTCTTTACCTTTAACTTCTCCTTTTACACCTTTGCCAGTTACCGATGAAAAGTTTTGTACTTCTTCCAATTTAATTTCTCCTACTTTAGCATCTTCAACAATTGCTTGACCCAGCGGATGCTCAGATGATGCTTCAATACTTGCCGCATAATAGAGTACATTTTCTCTACTAAAACCGTTGTAATTAATCACATCAGTAACCTCTGGTTTTCCCTTGGTAATAGTTCCTGTTTTGTCAAAGGCTATAATGTTTACATCCTTCATTGTTTGAATAGCCTCACCACTTCTAATCAATACACCTTTTTCGGCTCCAGAACCACTACCTACCATCAAAGCTGTTGGTGTCGCAAGACCAAGAGCACAAGGACAAGAGATAACCAGCACAGCTATAGTCGCAAGTAGTGCTAATGAAAGATGAGGTAAATCCACAGTAGACCATGGAAAGTTAAAATACTCAACAACTGCAACATGAAAATCGGGAAATAACATCCAAGAAACAAAGGCAGATATCGCTATCAAAATAACTACTGGCACGAAGTAGCCGGTTACTCTGTCAGCAAATTCCTGGATAGGAACTTTCGTCCCTTGAGCTTCTTCAACCATTTTAATGACTTGGGATAAGAATGTATCTTTGCCTACTTTAGTTGCTTTAATATGCATTACGCCCTGCTTATTAATAGTAGCACCAATAGCATCGTCATCAACTCTTTTGTTCACAGGAATAGACTCTCCCGTTGCCATAGATTCATCTACGCTGCTTTCTCCTTTAATTACTACACCGTCAGCCGGAATCTTTTCGCCAGGCTTTACAACCATCACATCCCCAACCTGTACTTCCTCTATAGGAACTTCCTTTTCCTCACCATCTTTTAAAACTCGAGCAGTTTTTGCTTCCATCTCTAGGAGCTTCTTAATAGCCTGAGAAGCCCTCCCTTTAGCTTTTATCTCTAGAAACTTACCTACCATATGAAATGCCATAATTGTTGTAGCCATCTCTATAAACGATGTTATCGGCAGTCCTAGTAATCCTAAAAAGTTTATAGTATATGGAATAGCAGATCCCATTGTTACTAGTGTATCCATATTAGGGCTACCATTTTTTAAAGCTCTCCAGGTAGCTTTGTGAGTTGGAGCTCCGATGATAAATATTACAGGAAAACCTAGCACTGCTATAATAGGAATATAATAAGGAACAGGTGCCACAAACATATGAACCATCATTAAAATCATTACTGCACTAGCAAAACCTACAGACCACCACATACGTTTGGCTGCTTCTTTAATCTTCTCTTCTTCTGGGTCAGTCTCTGTTTGAAGATCTTCATCTACGACTTCATAACCTGAGTCTTTGATAGTTTGCTTTAATTTTGACAAGCTAACATCTGAAGGATCATAGGAAATCAAAGCTTTTTCCGTTGCAATATTTACACTGGCATTTACTCCATCAAGCTTATTTAAGCCTTTCTCTACCCTATTAGAACAAGCAGAACAGGTCATGCCAGATATTTTAAGTTCTACCTTTTTCTTATTTTCTTCTTCTACACTAGCATCGTAACCAGAATCTTTTACTATTTTGATCAATTCATCCTGCGTGATGACATCAGGATCATGTTCAATATAAGCTTTCTCTACTGCAAAATTAACTTGAGCACTTTTTATTCCTTCAGCTTTATTTAGATCTTTTTCTATACGACCTGAACAATTGGCACATGTCATACCTAAAATTTTTAGACTTGTTTTTTTTAAATTATTTTCGGTCATTTCACTCACCTCTTTTTATCTGTCCTATTAAATAGACATACTAGACATACTCTCGCTCCTATTATTTGCCCACCCCCCATGGGGTGGGTTGATTTAAATTTATCATACTATTATACTTTTGTCAAACATATAAATCACTTTTTATATTGTTTTCATCTAGCTATCTCCAATAATATGGGAGGATATAAAAGGTATGGGAGCAAAGGCTAGCTGTTACTATAACATTACTAATCAGGAATTTGAACTTCGTAGTGGAGATTTACATAGCTGAAGGAGTTATTTCTTTCTCACTTTTCCTCTTTGAAATCAAGAGATGCTGAATTGATACAATATCTAAGGCCAGTTGGCTTTGGTCCATCCTCAAATACATGACCAAGGTGGCCACTGCAAATTGAGCATAAAACCTCAGTTCTTATCATGTTATGGGAAGTATCTTTCCTTGTAGAAATATTGTCCTCTGACACTGGTTCAAAAAAACTTGGCCAACCACATCTTGAATTATATTTTGCTTTTGAACTAAATAGAGGATTACCACAACCAGCGCAGTAATATGTTCCTTCTTCTTTATGATTGTAGTATTTGTTTTCAAATGGCTCTTCTGTCCCGCCCTCTCTCAATATACAATAGGATTCCGGCGATAGCTCTTCTTTCCATTCTTCTTCCGATTTTTTAATCTTTTCTTTTTGTTTCTTATCTTGAGACATAATAATCCCCTTCCTTTTGACTATTTCATAATCAATCTTTACATCTAACATTATTTTTTCAAATTTATAATATTTAAATCTTGTTATTTCATCACTTCTCCCATAACCTTCAACTTTTCTGCACTGTTAATACTACAATGCATAAAATATAAGTATAAATGATAAGGAGGTATATAGCGTGGAAAACAGTGAACAGCACAATAACAATGAAAACCAACCTTTTATCTCAACTAACCCTTTATTTCCTACAGGACCAGCTGAAAAACTTTTTATAGCAGGAGCTTCAGCCTTTGAAATAACAACATTTACTCCCCCCGTTCAACGCGTTACTATCTTAGGCATTAACCTGCCGGAACCAGATACATTTGGTCCATATGATAGTTACGTAGCTACCCTTACAGTTCCAGACTCTACCTCAACATTAGCAACATTATATTTAGTGCCCACAGAGGACAGTCAGAATTGGGTAGCCTCAACTTTATTAGATTTTGGTGGGACATTACCATTTATAGATGTTTCCGTTAGACCACAATTAGGGGCTCAGCGTATAGGTGAAATAGTACTTCAGGGGCAAGTATTTTCTTAAAGTTTACTTTTCTAACAAAGAATCGGTATTTACCGATTCTTTGTTAGTGTGAACCTACTATAATCATATTTACATAAACTAACCGCGGGGTACTCCAGCTACAACACATTCATCTCCCAAAGATATAGAGACGCAACTGTTCCATATGGCGAATACCTAGCTCTAATTTCCTTAAATTGTTCCTTAGAAACTTCTTTTAGCCCATATAATTTCATCATACCTTTACGGATACCTAAATCTCTATAGCTAACAACATCGGGGCGTTCAAGGGAGAATATTAATATCATCTCAGCCGTCCAAACCCCCACTCCATAAAGAGAGGATAACTCTTTTATTATTTCCTGATCGGCAAGTTTGTTAAGATTGTCAAAATCCACTTCACCCTCTATTGCCGCTTTTGCTATTCCTTTTATATAGGTTGCCTTTCTTTTTGACATGCCGCAACTTTGGATCGTTTCAATTTCTGTTGACATAATGTTTTCTGGTGTGATAGTTCCAAGTAGCTGATATAGTCTATTTCTAACCGTCGCTGCCGCCTTATTCGAAATCTGCTGACCAACAATACTTATAATCAGGGCTTTGAAGGGATCAGGTACAACTTCTCGCTCTATTATACCCATTTTATCAATAGCTTCTCCTAGTATTTTGTCATTCTTTTTTAAGTAATCTATCTCCTTTTGTCCATATTCAAACACTGGCATCAAAATACACCTCAGTTAAAGTTATAATATCAATTAATTACCAGCTGCCATTTCTATAAGTTTTTTACTTTTTTCAGCAATTAATTCGGGTTTGTCAAGGTGAATATAGTGCTCTGCATCCAAAACAAAATATTCCCCGGCAGTTGATTCTGAAAAGGAAATTAAACTCTCCTTCCAGTATTCATCTTCATTCTCAACAGATATAAAAACATGGAAAGGCACATCAGGTTCTCCATGCAGAGAAACGGTCTGAGAGTTTGTTGGTATCGAATCAGCTTCATCCCACATATTCTTTGTTTGGGTGCGGCGGAAAAATATTGTCCTGGCTATCTCAGCTTCTTCTTCTGTCAAATGTCCTTTTTTCATAGCTGGAAAATTATCATTAAAAACATCTGGTTGCTGTCTCATGAGGCCAGTACGTGCCAGTAAGGTTATAACACGCGAAGGAGAAGGTTCATCCTCCGTTTGCTCATAATAATCTGGGATAAGTGGATCCAAACCCACAATAGCTTTAATTTCTTCCGGATGAAGATTAGCCCAATGTATTGCCTCCATTCCAGCCATAGAATGTGGGAACAAAACATAAGGAGGGCTTTCTCCAGAAAGCTGCAATGCGGTACGGGTTTGTTCTAGAACTGTATCTATGTCTCTAGAGCTAGAGGTAATATCACTCCAACCATATCCAGCTCGCTCTACTACGGCAATTCGGTAGTCATCTGATAATTTGTCGTAAAGAACTTTAAAATCATATACTGGAGAACTAGTCCCAAGACCTGACATAAAAACAAGAGTCACTTCCCCGTCTCCTTCTGAGTAAACATGTAACTGGTCGCCATCATCATTAACATCGACAAGCGTGCCAGGTGCTGGGTATTCCTTTTTTTCCTGTGTTACTAACTCTCTGTGTTCAAAATAACTACTCCCAACTATGAATATTACACCCACAATTAACAGTAATGGTATCCCTATCATAATCCATTTAAATATTTTTTTCTTTTTCACTTTTTGTCTCCTTTCTTGTTTGCGTTTGTTATTAGCTCCACATTTAAAGCTCTTCTTTTTTCTTTTGGCATTTATTGATAACTATTGCAGCCATAATGCTTATCATAGATGTGCAAAACAGCATGACACTCCAAATCCCTTTAATTAAGCTAGTTATTCCATCTGTTGCAAAATATCTTGCCGAAATAACTAAATAGACAGCTGCTCCCATCAAAAGGAATGAGGGTATATATTTAAGTATTCTTTTTTTGAATAGTCGAGACAACATATAAGTAATATCCACAAAAATGCACCCTAGTATCAATACAGCGAATAAAAATTCCATTTAAGGTTTCTCCTCTATTATTAATTTAGCCTAAAAGATTAGTGTACCTACCATTTTATCATAAACATGTTTTACGTGACTTACCTATTCATTACACTTAATTAACTGCTATTTCTAAGATTTTTCAGCCTTTTTATGTATTTAAAGTTCATCCTTTTGACCGTTTTGATAATATTGCCAAAACATTAAACTATAGATAGTAAAACAAATAGTAAAACAGTTGGAGGTGTCTTGTAGATGAACATATTGGAAATTAACAATTTATCAAAATCCTTTGGTTCACGAAATGCGGTTGATGGGGTTAGTTTCAACGTAAAAGAAGGGGAAGTATTTGGCCTTCTTGGCCCTAACGGTGCAGGGAAATCCACAACTCTCTCCCTGGTAAGCGGTCTGTTAAATCCAACTGCAGGGAACATAACCTTAGGGGGATGTAATATGGCCAAAGAGAGTCTGAAGGGTAGAAGTTATCTTGGTATCGTCCCTCAAGAACCTGCACTGTATGCAGGACTATCGGCTAGGGCAAATCTAAAGTTCTGGGGAACAATTAATAATGTCAAAAAAGAAGATCTCGAGGAGTCAGTAAACAGAGTACTAACTATCGTAGGACTTCTTGATAGAGCTGATGAACCGATAAAAAAGTATTCAGGAGGAATGAAGCGCCGACTCAACATAGCAGCGGGACTTATCCATAACCCTAAACTTTTGATAATGGATGAACCCACTGTGGGTGTTGACCCTCAATCTAGGAATCATATCATTGAAACGGTCAAAAAATTTGGCTCTGTTATAGTTCGTTGTTGATTTGAGTAAAATTATTTAAGCGGTAGCATTTTTGAAGGAAGCTACCGCTTATGACGCAGTAATCGGAGGATGTACAATAAACCGCTAATATTATAAATCATATCTGATCCGCTTAATTTCAAATGAATCTACCTTATTCTCTTCAAAAGATAAAGTAAAAGTAAAGTGGTGCTGGTAAAAACCAAAGGGAGCTTGATCAGGAAGATGATCTTCAAAGATAATTTTTTCTATAGAAGAGTCATTGTCCAACTTTACATTACCATTACGTCTAATTACATCATCATCTTGATATAAGATCGGAAATTTTTCAATGACATTTTCCACGCTATCGCCTACTTCTATTTCTCGTGGCCCTTTCACATTAGGTTCGAAAGCCTCTAATACTTTAAATTCAAAATCTTTACCTACATCTTTATAATTATGAGTTTTAGAATCATATTCTAATGGTTGCTGAAACATAACTTCAAATTGTGGATATTCATAAGTCTTTTCGTTAAAAGGGCCTACTACATCATAGAGAACTTCTTCTTCAAAAGCTACATCTTCTGGTTCTTCGGGGATATCTTCTAAACCATCTTCTCCTTCTTTAAATATTTTAGAAGAACTTTCAAATTTCAAATCTTCAAGTCCATGAAATCTTTCCATTCCTTCTAACTTAAGTTGTTCTAAATTAGTTAAATTGGTAATAAACTTTTCTTGTTTTGTAGGATCTATGCTATTTAAACATATTTCAAGTTTTTCTAAATTTTTTAATTCAAATATTAGTTCTGGATTTTTTATTTCATTATTTTTCAGGTTCAATTTTTCTATATTAGAAGCATACTCTAAACCAGTTAAATTTTTAATAGCATCATTAGAAGATAAGTCTAGTGATGTTATCTTCTCTAATTCTTCAATTGTCAGTTGACCTTCTGTTTTATTTATTTCATTCCTTATAGCAGTTTCTAAATTTGAATCAGTTATGTCAACTGCTTCCTTTTCAAATTTAGCCTTTATAGTGACATTTTCATTTATTTCAAATTGATAATCTAGTTGATTACTCACTTTCTCGCCATCTTTTTCCCAATTTACAAATTCATAACCTTCTTCAGGTTCTGCTTCTATCTTAACCTCTGCTCCTTCTTCATAAGTGCCTTCACCTGTTATTTCTCCCGCATATTCAGGATCAGCTTGTACCTCTACTTGATATTTATTCAGATTATTTTTATTTTTTTCATCTTCTGCTTTTTCTTCTGGAGCACAGCCTGCTATAAAAACTGTAAAAACTATTACACTTATCACTATTGATATATAAGCTAATTTTCTTACTGACACTTTTACCACCTCACCCCAAAGTATTCAAAAAGGTCATTCATAAACAGTAATTCTTTATCCTCTTAAAAAGTCAGCATCAGTTATATTGACACCTTGTGATTCTAATTCATTAATTACATCAGTGTCATCTGCGGGGTTATCGATTAAGCGAAGGGTTTCAAGATTTGTTAAGTCCTTAAGTGAAGTAATTTCATCTATTGAGTTATATCCCAGGTCTAGCTCTTCTAGATTTGTAAGTTCTATTAATGAGCTGATATCAGTCACTTCATTTCTAGCTAGCCCTAGTACTTCTATACTATTCAGCCCTGATAAAGCGTCGATTTCCTGTATTTCATTACTGCCTAATCGCAGTCTTGTCAGATTATCGTGACCTTCAAGGGGTGAAATATCTGATATTTGATTGTCATTTAGGTAAAGTGTTTCTAAATTTGATAAATTCTTAAGTGGGCTGATATCGGTCACTTCATTTTCAGCATCTTCATCACCCCACTGTAAGCTTGTCTCTGAGTTGGTTAACTGTAGTGTTTCTAAGTTTGTTAAGTTTTCTAATGGTGTAATGTCATCTATCTGGTTTCTGCACAGTTGTAACTGTTCTAAATTCTCTAATTTAGACAATGGGTCTATATTTTCGATTTTATTATCATTTAAAAATAATTGTTCAAGGTTTGTTAACTCTTTAAGAGGAGATATGTCTTCTATCTCATTGTATCTCAATCGCAAATCAGTTAAGTTAACAGCATATTCTAAGCCCGTGAGATCTGAAATATCTTCTTGATAAACTTCTAAGCTTTCAAGATTCTTCATGTCTGACATTGTTATTTCACCTGATGATTTATTTAATTCATCACGTATCGCAGTTTTAAGTGTATCGTCTGGAATATCTACTGTTTCATCAAACTGTGCCGTCACCTCCTTATCAGTTTCAACTTCTAATTCGTATTTCTGATCTTGACTTATTTTTTCTCCTTCTACTTCCCAACCAACAAATGTATAACCTTCTTTCGGTGTTGCCTTTAATAGGACTGTCTCACCTTTTTCAAAAGTTCCACCTTCTGTTACTGTTCCCATATCCTCATCATTAGATTGGATGATGACTTCTAACTCGTTATTACAACCTACCGATAAACTCATAGAAACGAGTATAATCCATACTGTTATAGTAATATTCTTAATCATAAGTTAGCCTCCTGTTTGCCCCAATTATCTATAACTTTTTCTTCTTGGCCCCAAAGTTTTTCACCGTAAAATAGACAATCACTATTTTATCTTCTTTAGTCTATGTTCTTTAACACTGAACTCCCAAGTTGTAGCTTCTATGTCTTCTGAATCAACTTTTTGTCCATTTTCACTAGGGGTCACCTCAAATGATAAGGTTTCTCCATCTTCATCCCACTCTAACCCCTGAAAATTAACATTGTATTCAGGTTGTTCTGTATCCTTTTTTAGTTCGTCATATTCTTCTTCAAACTCATCCCAATCAGTAACTCGAAATACTTCATCTTGATTGGTATCATATATATTTAAAGTTTTACTTCCAGTTTCGCCTCCAATCCATAGCTTCCTAATATATGCCACATAGTCTTCCTGCGGTGACCAAAAGTAATCGTCAATAACTCCATTAACATCTTGAATTATATTTACGTCCTGCTTGTTGCTATTTAAATATCCTAGCACTTCATTTACTTCACTTTTTTCTTGATAAACTATTCTAATATTCTTTTTATCCTGTTCTAGGGTATCGGAGAATTTAATTTGCCGCATATTAGCTTCTGGATTTGAAGAGTCGAGTTTATCTTCTAGTGGACCCAAAATATCATTCAATGGAATTTTGGATTCACTTGGCAATGTAAGAACTGTTTTATCAAGTAAATAAGGATCAATTACTGTTGAAACTCCTGTGAGTTTTTCTTGATCTAATTCAATTTCAAGATTACTATTAAAGCGTGCTAAAACACTATTTATAGAGGATTCATCATAAGCTACTTCAGTATCTGCATCATCAGTTGTTATAACTACTTCATTAATCAGATCAATTACTGATTCTTTATAGAGTTCATCTAGAGATGAATAAGATTCTTCTAGTGAATCCATAGAAGTAACTTTTAGTTCATCATCCGTTTCTTTTAGCACAATAGTTTTCTGTGTTTTTTCCTTCTCAAGGTCTTGATCTTTCAATAGTTCTATAAAAAGTGATCTCAAAGAAACAGAGTCCTCTTCGGCTTGAGACTTCAATTTATTAATCAGTTCTTTTTGGATAATCTCAATATTTTCATTACTGAATTTTGGGTATTTCAGTGAAGCTGTTACTTGAACAGATTCTTCACTTTCTTCAATTTTTTGCAACTCTACATCACCTAAAAAACCAAGCTTTCCAGGGCCTACCCGATCATAATCTTGGTAAACTCCAAAATTAGGATAGCTATTTGATTCTAGTACTTCTCTTAAGCTTTCTTCGGAGAATAGTGTTGTCGAAACATCCTCATTAAAAATTTGAAAAGCTTCTTCTGCTGTTTGTTTAACTTCTTCTAAAGGCCACTCTGCCTTTACGGACTCTTCTACATTAATTTCATCTTTAAAGTTAGCTATTATTTCCTTGTCGTCTTCAACTTCTATTTCGAGAGTCTTGTTTTCTTCTAATACTTCTCCTTCTTTATTCGTCCAATTATCAAAATTGTACCAGTTTTCAGAGATAGCTCTAATTTCTGCTAGTTCCCCTTCTTTATAAGTACCTTCACCTGTTATATTGCCAGCCTCTTCAGGATCAGCTTGTACCTCAACTTCGTATTCAATTGAGTCATCTTTATCTTGTTCTTCCTGTTCATCTCCTGCTTTTTCCTCTGGAGCACAACCTGTCATAAAGGCTACTGAAACAAACAAGCATGTAATCAATAATAAATGAAACAATCTCTTTCCTGACAAAATACCACCTCACTTTAATTTTTCAAAAAAAATTAAGTCCAAATCGGACTATAAAATATCATGCTAACTAATTTTCATCTAATTTTTCTTCATAACCTAGGTTAAATTAAGGAACAGCAAATATCTTATACGCAGCAAACCATACATTACCATTTTGGCATGGCTTAATAATAATTTCAACCTAAACTATGCTAAATTTCGAAGTTCTAATTGAATCATAAGTATCGTTAACTTGGTATAGGCATATTTTTACTAGGAATTCTTTGATATTATTTACAGTATTATCATGTCCGATTGAATCAAGAAAATTATACCATGATAAATAATTATCAAGGTATTTGGTAGAGATACCCTTAAACTTATGAATAAAATCTTTATCAACAACCCTTTTATTATCAACTGTAAGGTAGTCTAAAACCTCAAATTTAACATATTGATTTGGATATAACTGTCTAACTTCAGACCATTTCATATGACCCACCTCCGTTAAGTCCATTATATCACTTAACACTTTGGAAAAACATACCACGACAAATTATAATACACTCTTTTTGACAAAAAAGCTGCTTAATGGTAACTTTTAGTGTGCCAAAAATAACTTGGAGGTGTCTCTTTGAAACGGATAGTTTTATTATTTTTTGTTTTTATGCTAGTTAGCTCATCAAGTTTTGCAGCCGAGCCCCAGGAAGATATCGATATAATAATCGATGATCAGACAATCGAAACTGAGGTTCCACCCAGGCTTGTAGATGACAGGACCTTAGTTCCTGTTAGGGATGTTTTCGAAAACTTAGGTGCCGAAATGAAGTGGGACCCAGAAGATAGAGTAGCTTCAGGTATACATGAAGATCAGAGAGTAGATATACCAATTGATAGTAAGGAAGCTACAGTGAATGAGACTACTGAAACTTTAGATGTTCCAGCACAAGTTTTTGAAGAAAGGACTTATGTTCCACTAAGGTTTTCCGGAGAGGCTTTGGATGGTGAAGTTGATTGGGACGGAGATGCAAGGGAAATAACAATTGACCCTCCAGAAATTGATGATTCTGTAAAGGTTGGAGAACTTACAGCTCACTTTATAGATGTAGGCCAGGGTGATGCTATATTCCTTGAAACACCTTGCGATAATCACGTATTAGTGGACGGGGGACAAAACTGGGAAGGTGACACAGTAGTTAGCTATATTGAAAATTTGGGCATAAATGAAATAGAAAAAGTCGTAGCCTCCCACCCCCATGCTGACCACATCGGAGGATTAAGTGATGTATACCAAGAGCTAGATGTAGAAGTCATCTACGATAATGGTTATGAACGTGATACACAAACTTATGAAGAGTATTACGAATTAGCCAACCAGGAAAGTGATTTTAGAGTGGCCACACAAGGGGATACTCTTGATGTAGATTCTATAGACGCTGAATTTATTCATCCACCAGAAGGCCACACAGGAGATATACACGACCTTAATCTAGTTCTAGATTTGGATTTTGAAGGACAGTCAATTCTATTAACTGGAGATGCAGAGATACCTTCTGAAGAAATGATGATGAATAATTCCCCTGAGCTTCTACCAAGTGAGTTACTAAAGGTAGGACACCATGGGTCTAGCACAAGTACTGGAGACGAATTTTTAGATGCAGTAGATCCCGAAGCTGCTGTTATCCAAGTAGGAGAGGATAATAGATATGGTCACCCTGATGCTGAAGTGCTTCAGCGCCTTCAAGAAAATGATGTGAAAATCTATAGAAACGACTATCATGAGGATGTAGTTATAACTTTGGACGAAAATAGCTGGAGCGCCAATGTTGAACCGTGGGACGGGGAAGTTATAATAGAAGAAGATGAAGCAACTGATGAGCCAGATGATGAAACTGTAGAAGAACCGGTTGGAAGAGTTAATATAAACACAGCATCTTATGAAGAACTGCAGGAAATAATCAATATAGGAGAAGCAAGAGCAGAAGAAATAATAGAGCTAAGACCTTTTAATTCCCTTGATGAATTAGATGCAGTTCATGGGCTTGCCGATGCGACTATAGAAGAAATTAAAGAAGAAGGAATTGCTTATGTTGAATAAAAATATTGCCATCTACACATAAGTGGTGACGATGCAAAACCATTAACCTATCCAAAATATAACAGGGCGCAATTTAGGCTCAACTTGAAGGTTAACAAATTCATTAAAAAACCGCAGGATTGTTATAACCCCTGCGGTTGTCGTTTTCATTAATGGTGGGTCTGGGTGGGTTCGAACCACCGGCTTCTACCGCGTCAAGGTAGCGCTCTCCCCCTGAGCTACAGACCCATTATTTAATTTATCAATATCTTGTTTTTGCGGATATAAGTATAACATATCCAAAGGCACGAAGCAACACTAACTAACTATTAATTCTCGCTATTTTTATCACATCATACCCATTATACTCATCAATTATTTGCTTACTTATAAGTCACTCTGTCAATCCACTCTTATAGCCTTCTCTAACATAATATGATAGATATAGGTCTCTTTCACTTCTTTATTATATATCTTTTCTACAGCCATTTTATAATAATCAAGCTGCACCTTGTAATCTTTTTGCAATCTTTTTAGTTCATTCTCTTTAATATTATCTGTCTTAAAGTCAATTAACAAAAACCCGTCCTTTTCCTCTATAAGATAATCTACAGCCCCCTGGATAACAATAATTTCATCCTTTTCTTCACAATTATTATCAGTCTCCTCCATCTCTTCATAAATCTCAATATCTTTATAAGACACACCCAGGGTAAAATTAATTTCTCTTGTTAAGTTATCCTTATTTTGTAATACTCTCTTTCCAAGCTCTGTTTCAAAAAAACTCTCCACTTTGCCCGGCTCTATCATTTCTATTTGTTCTTTTGTTATTATCTCTTTTTCTATCAATTTATCCAATGATTCACTTAAATGTTCACCAAAAGCATTATAAGCCAAATCTAATGGCACATGCTGAAAGACAAGATGATAGGCCGTACCTAGTTCTGCTCCTGTCAGTTTTTCTTTTTCTTTCAAAAACTCAGGCCTTTTTAAAAATGTCTCAGCTAGATGTTTGCTAGTTTCGTTAGTTTTTCTACTTTCCCTTATTTCTTTAGCTTCCTGCTGTATTTGGGTAACTGTTAGTTTTGCCGGCAGTTGTGTTACATGTTGATATGGATATTTCCAGTTAAGGGCACTTCTAATGGCTTCTAAATCATCAATTTCATCAACAATATCACTAGGTTCTTCCTCATAATCATCTACATCTTCAGTTTCCCTTCCTACAGCAATTTCACCGTACCCTTCTGATTTCTCATACTGATTTTGATCATCCTGAGTTTTCTCATCTTGAATTTCTTCATGAACCTGGAGCTCAAAATATCTTTTATTATGCCCTTCACCATGCCCTTCATCATTCACATCATAACTTATACTGGGGATTATCCAATCAAAATAACAGCCTATATTATCAGGCTCCTCATGACCATCTATTTCCTTTCCACTCCCCACTAGTATCAGGTGTTCTTCCGCTCTTGTAAGTGCTACATATAGTATTCTCATCTCTTCGGCAAGGACTTCTTTTCTTATCCTTTCTTTTATCACTTCATATGAAATGGTCGGATATTTTAATCTTTTGTCAAGGTCAACTATCTTTGGACCGAGCCCAAGCTCCTTATGATAAAGAAGATCTTTCTTTATTTCGTTCATATTAAAACTTTTCCCAAGCCCCATTACAAAAACAACTCTAAATTCAAGGCCTTTGCTTTTGTGAATACTCATAAGCCTTACAACATTTTCTTTTTCACTTAAGACTCTTGCCTTTGCTAGATCTTCATCCCTATCTTCAAGTTTTTCTATAAATCTCAAGAATCTAAAAAGTCCCGACTGAGAAAAAGTATCAAACTGAAGGGCCAAATCATACAGGGAGTGTAGATTTGCCTTTCTCTCCTCACCATCTTTAAGTCCCCTGACAAAATCCAAATATCCAGTAATCTCAAAGATGTCCCAGATAAGCTCCGATAATTTATTTTTCCTTGAAAAGCTGCGCCATCTATTTAGTTTTGTCAAAAATTCATTAATTTTAGATACTAAGCCTATTTTTACTTTTTCTTGCACAACATTTTCTTTCTCATTCTCATTTGCATTTTCACTAAAATCATTACTAACCCCAGAAACATTAATCAAATCTTCATAAAGATCCCCTCTACCTCTAATCTCAAACAGTTCTTCTTCAGTAAAATTAAATATTGGAGATCTAAGAACTGCTGCCAGGGGTATGTCCTGTCTTGGGTTATCAATAACTTTTAAAAGTGAAAGCATCACCTGAATTTCTGGTGACTTGAAATAACCTTTATTTAGCTCCGCATAAAAGGGGACCTCTTCCTCAGCAAATATCTCTGTTATCCGCTCCCCGTGAGAACCTAGCTGTCTATTTAAGACTACAACATCCCTATATTCCAAAGGCCTATACTCATCAATATCTTTTTCATAAACACAGTAGCCACTATCTATTAACTCTTTTATTCTTTTTGCTATAAGTTTTGCTTCTTGTTCTTCATCTGTTAGCTGCCTTTCCTGATCTTTTTGTACAAAGTGTACCTCGACAGGCTTATCTAGCAAAATTTTTTGGCCCTGGTCCTGCTCCGGCTTAGGGAAAGTTTTACCACTATCAAGCCTTGTATTTTCGTCGTAGTCTACTCCTCCAATTTTTCTTGTCATTATATTTTCAAAGATATTATTGACCCCATCAATGACTTTCTTTGAGGAGCGAAAATTTTGTTTTAGTTCAATTAGCCGACCAGGAAAGTCTAAATCATTTTCTTGATTATCATAATCACTATATTTATAATATTTGTTCAAAAATAGCCCCGGTTCTGCAAGTCTAAATCTATATATACTCTGCTTAACATCTCCTACCATAAACATATATGGATAATCGTTCACAGTGCTATCGCTAATGACTTCTAATATTTCGTTTTGTACCCCGTTTATATCCTGATACTCATCTACCATCACTTCTTTATATTTTTCTTTTAACTCCCTTACTATCTCCTCAAACTCTAAAAGTAAAAGGGTTTTATGCTCCAAATCACTGTAATCAAGAAGTTTTCTTTGCTTCTTGACCTCCATGTAGCGCCTGTCAAACTCAAAAACCATGTCTGTTAGTAGCTTCATATATGGAGCTACAGCTTTTAGTTCTTCTATCATTTCATCTTCTTGTCGTGAAAAAAAACTATCTTTAAGGCTTTTTATTTCATCTTTTGCCTTGTCTCTCAAGTTTTTTACTTCTTCTTTTAGTTCATCATCTACCGGATCGTCTTTTTTTATAGAGGGTAGTCTTTTGAACCGAAAGCCCTGACAGATACTTCTTAACTTGTCCCAATTTTTAGTATCATTATCATTAAGCTTTTCTTTTAACCCACAAGCCGTAGTAAGCTCCTCTTCTAACCTTTCATAATATTGATAAGGTCCCCCGGGAAGATTAGCCCTATCTATGGCTCTTTCAAGAGCTTTGATTATCTTTTCTACTTTTTCCTCCAAAATCTCCACTATATCTTCAAAGTATTTACTATCTGACAGTGAACTAACACCCTCCATGGAAAAATATTCTCCAACGTCATTTAACCATTTTTCTGGATCAGGGTGACTTCTAGAAAACTCATGTAGACTGAGTATCATCTGTTTTAAATTTGAGTCATCAAGACTTCCCCCATAATAATCCACAAGTCTAAAGAAAGTATCACTATTTACTTCTTTGCTTGTTTCATTGTCTGACTCTTTTTCATACATCTCTTCAAGATAGCCTTCTAAGACTTCATCTTTAATAAGCTCTACTTCTTGATCACCTGCAATCCCAAAATCAGGGTCAAGCTCTAACATATAAAAATATTTCCTCAACAGTTCATTACAAAAAGAATGTATGGTCGAGATATTTGCCTTATTTATAAGTTGAAGCTGGGCTTTTATCCTTTTGTTAGATGGATCATTAATCAGCTTTTCTGTAAGTGACTTGCTAATTCTCTCTTTCATCTCAAGAGCAGCTTTTTCTGTAAAAGTCACTACAAGAATTTCATCTACATTCAAAGGATTAGCTTCATCCGCTACCCGCCTCACAATTTTTTCAACAAGAACCGCAGTCTTACCAGCTCCCGCCCCAGCAGAGACAAGTACATTTTCATTTTTGGAACCTATTATCTTCATCTGGGTATCAGACCAGGATATCTTTTCCTTTTCACTCATCAAAGATTTTCTCCTTCCTAAATTCAAAAAAGTGTCTCATCTTGAGTTAGCCATAACTCTAGGCATAACTCAATCATTTTCTATCTCGAATACGATAATCTAAACTTGTTTCTGATGTAATACAAAAAAGCCATATAAACTACATAAATTTTTGTTTCAAACATCAATCTTTAATATGCACGATACTTTATAGTTTTTCAAAAAATTTTACTAATCCTCTAGTTCACCGGTTATTAACTCTAAATAATTATCTTTATCTCCAATTCTTCTATAATTATTACCATCAAATCTCAGGTCAAACTGACATACCGGATTATAAGAGCAATATCCGCAAGGTGTATCCGTCCCCATTTTGTAGGGGCTTATATCAAAATTACCTTCACAAATCTCACCAGCAAGCATAGCTAATCTCTTCTCAGAAAAATTAAGCACCTGCGAAAAATCATCTATATCTAGCACCCTACTTCTAGCAGTAAATCTTCCCTGTTTTGTAGAATATTTTTGTTTTAATAAATCATCCCTACCTCCTGTCATGGCATTATATACTCCTTCATCAGCTAGTATATATCCATCCATCTTCATCTTATTTCTAAACTTTTTGTCTGCCTCTTCTTTAGTTAGCGGTGTTTCTGAAGTTATTACAGGGCTTTTTATCCCAAAGTACAGCATCCCACCGGGTTTTACGCTTTTACTATCTATATCTAAAAGGTGTTTAGAATTTTTAACAACTACTAAAAGATAAACAGGAAGCTGAAGGTTTATCCCGTAATATAGTTCTTTTAAATCAATTGGCCTTGTCTGACCCTTGTAATCTATCACCCTGACATACTTCTCACCATCTATCTTTGCTTCATCTATCCTGTCAATCTTACCCTCAAGCTTTAACTTCCTCCCACCATCAATCTCTATCTCCAAAGGCGGAACTTCTCTTTTTTCACCAAATTCAAGTTCAGCATACAAAGGGCTAAAACCATCTTTTATCTCATGCTCGGCCAATATACTAATGGCATTATTCAAGTGTTCTTTTAATTTTTCTGTTACATACCTATTTCTTTCACTGCTCTCCAAAATCTTGCTTTTTAATCTACCTGACAGTTTTTCTAATATTTCATCTATAAAGGTTTCTATCTCTTCGCTTGATACATCCTTCCAAGAGAGGCCTTCTTCATTAAGTTTTTCAAAGAATAATTTTAAGACTGCATGATACAAAATACCAAAGCCAAGAGGGTCCAAACGATAAAATTCTCTTTCTTTTAGCTTTAACATCCTACCTGCCAAAAACATAAAGGGACAGCTGCAGTAGTTTTCAAGGGCTGATACTGAGCTTTTTAGTACTCCGTCATATTTTTCATCAATATAATTATCAGGTAGTTTTGTAACTTGATTCTTGTAGGAAAGACCCAAATAGGCTGGGTTTTGTTTAAGCTCATCAATGTAATCTTCTTTAATTACACTTAATACATTTTTCCAAAAAGAAGATGGCTCATCCATTTTTTGCATCTGTTGGACCATAATTGGAATCAAGTTTTTCGGATTTATTAAGATATCAAGTTCATCCTCTGTCAGATCTTCATGGAAGTATTCTTCTTCAAGGGATGGAATGATTCTTTTGATATTATCTATTATTGGTGATGGATGTAGGGTCCCCCCGTCCTGCCCTGCCAAAGGATAGCTTAAAACAAGTTTTTCTCTGGCCCTTGTAAGGGTAACATAGGCCCAAAACTGTTCATCATATAATTTTTTCTCTGTTGTTGGAGCAAGTTCTATCCCCTTATCTCGAAGAACAAGTCTTTCTCTGTCATTAAATATCCCCGACTCCAAAAATGATGCCGGAAAAGATCCTTCACACAGTCCTAAAAGATATATCGACTTGATATCGTGCTGTCTTGACCTCTCTACAGAACCTACAACTACCTGGTCTAGCGAAGGAGGGATAAGTCCTAAAGATATATTTTCAAAACCCTGTTCTAGCACCTGTAAGTATTCATACACACTCATCTTCTTATCACCAAGATAATAAACAAGTTCATCAAAAAGATCCACCGACACGTCCCAGACCTGGGTATTAAACTGCATTTCATAGTGTTCTTTTGAACTTTTATTATCTTCTATCCACTCCTGAAGCTTCAATGGCACATTTAACTCCTCAATCAATTCCCACAACTTTAAAGTTATCTCTTTTGCCGTATAGGCTTGTTTATGCTTACCAATCTTCAGGCTTTCGTATATTGGTTTAAGAACTTTTACTATTTTATCTCTCGTCACATCAATCTCTTCTAAAGTTTGTTTATCTTTCTTTGATACTTTATCATCCAAATTCTCAAGGTCAGTATCTAACACATAGCCCCAGGGCTCGTCCATAATCCACTGCCTACCCTTTATCCCGTGGGCTAAGACATAATTCTCAAGCTTATCAACCTCATCTCTAGAGACGTCAACAAGGTCAGTTTTCAAATAGCGAAAAACACTTTCATAAGAAAAGTCACTCATAACTATCTCAAGAACCGACCTAAATAACTCAACTAAAGGATGATAATAAACTATCTCTTTTTTGTCGATAAAATAAGGAATATCATATTTTGAAAAGACTGACTTAATGATAGGTTCATAATCATCAAAATCCCTTACTATTATTGATATATCTTTGAATCTTTTGCTATCTTGTTTAACCTCTATAAGGATTTTTCTTGCAATTTTCTCCACTTCACCTCGTCTATTAGAAGCCTGAATAAGTTCAATATTTTGAGGTTCATCCGTATAGACTTCCCTTGGAGATATCTTATCCCAATTTTTCTCCAAAAGATAAAGTTCGTCCGCTTCATTAAACCTATGCTTATCTTTACTTGGAAGCTCAACCTGATCAAGAATATCAATATTATTCTTAAGAGCCATCTGAGTAAGCCTATTATATGTTTCAATAACAGGATAGAATAGATCCACTTCAGTAATATTTTTTTGATTTTTATTTTGTAACAATAAAGGATCCAAAGTTAAAGAAATCTCCATATAACTTACATTAAGCATTATTTTCTCTAACATCATTAGCTCTCTTGGGGTAAAGCCAAAAAATCCATCTACATATACTTCACTATTGTGTAGTAATTCAAATTCATCTATCTTTTCATAGGCTTTAAAATAATAATCTTCCTGGTGAAGATAACTATCCTCAACATGTTTTTGGTAATCATCAAACAGAAATGAAATCTCTTGTAATTTCTTATCAAGAACGTCTTCAGTGTTCTCTTCTTTGTTTTCTTCTGATTTTTCTTCATTAAGCCTGTCTATTACAAAATCTTCGGGAGAAATATTATACATTTTGGCTTCTCGTATCAGGTTTGATAGCTTATCGACAAAACCTCTTTGATTCGCAGCCTTTTTCAAAAATTCTATACTACCCTCATTCAACCTATCTTGAATCAGACCTTTTAAGATCATCTCTTTTCCCGTATCAGTAAGATGTGCCTTGTTATCGCCACCAGTCATTTGAAGAACTTTTTTTGACAAACGTTCAAAACTTAATATATGTAGCCGGGTAAATCCTTCTATATCTTTGTCACTACCTTCTAATCCGTTATCCTCTTTTTCTAAAAAAGCCTGCTCCATCTGAAAGGTAGACTGTTCAGGAACTATTAATATTATCGGATCACCCGCAGGGTCAGATATTAACTTATCTTTAATCATATCTATAAAATAACGGGTCTTACCCATACCGGCCCGACCTAAGACAAATCTAATAGACAAATTAACCACCTCTAGCGTTCATTTTACCCTATTCTTTCCACCAATTAAAGATGTTAATTTGTCCCTAATGGATTTTAGCTTTCCTCCAGCATTTACAGAGATATCAACATCTTCACTTTGATTATTTACTACTAGTATTACAATATAGGAAAAGATAGTCATTAAAAGCAAAAATCCAGCAGCCATGCCAAACATAAAGATCCGACTGACCTGTACCATCCAACCAAATGCTGGTGGCCCAGCTGCAACCCCAAAAAATCTAACACTACCATAAAGCGAAGTAACACCACCCCTTGCACGACCTGTTGTGGAGCTTGTAACTAACGTATTTACAGAAGTCAAGATAACTCCTGCAGAAATGCCTGCAAGAACAATGGCTGCAAAAAATACATAGTCACTTTCAATAAATAAAGCTATAAACAAAAATGCTATGCTACCAAATAATAGACCACCTACTACTGCATATTCCATTAAAGACCTGTCTGTTTTTATAACTTTTCCAATAGTATAAGAAGTAGTTGCCATAACTATTACTGGTATAGCAAGGACAACACCTTTTAACACCCCAAATAAACCATAGCGTATCTCCAAAATATCTGACATATATGACAAGGTCCCAAACAAAAAAAACAACACACTAAAACCTGCAAGATAGGTTCCTATAAGATACCAACCCTGCTTTTTAAAGATATTACCTATCCCAGAAAAATAATCATTAAATGAATTTTTTGAATCCGCACCAGTTGATTTGTTTTCAGGTTCATTTATTACAATCCACATAAAGATAATAACTGGAATCGCAAGAACAGGATACACAAAAAAAGGTGAAAACCAAAACAAAACTACTATAACTGCTCCAAGGATGGGACTTACAATCTTACCAAGACCATTAAAAGCCTCTAAAACACCCATAGCCTTGGTTCTCTTACTTTCCTGAAACAAATCCCCAGCAAGAGCCATGGCAATTGGCCCAGTTCCCCCGGCACCAAACCCCTGGATAAGTCTTCCGCCAAGCATAATGGTATATGGGTCCTCCATCAAAAGAGCAGCAAAACCAGATATAAGCCCACCTAGAGCATAAAGAAATAATGCGATGATTATTATAATTTTTCTTCCTATCTTGTCTGATAAGAACCCAACTATAGGTATTGTAACCCCCGCAGATATCGAAAAGACAGTAATTAATAGCCCTACTTCAAACTGAGTTATATTCAAAGCTTCTTGAATCTGTGGAAAAGCAGGAATTAATAATGAATTACCGAGCACCATAATAAATGGAACGAAACTTAAAGTATATAATTTTAAGCTATCTTTATTTGCAATCTCCAATTAGATCCACCCCATTAATTGTTGAATTCAACTACAAAATTCTTATGAACAAAGTTTTATTTTTGATTGCAATACATCGCTGTCTTTTGTAGCTTTTCCATATTAATTAATCAGATATTCTGGAGCATTTTGGCTATTATGTAAATATAAAATAAAAAGTAAAGTATAAAGAGAATGAAAGAAGATTGAAAGGAGAGAACAAATTTGGAAAAAACAATAAATAATGTACATAATAAAACTTTAACCAATAAATTTTTAAACGAATTAATAGAAAAAAATTTCAACTGGGCAAAAATAGGAAACCTGCCTACGTCTATACCGGCTCTTGCAGAACAGGATCCAAATTTGTTTGGAGTAAGTATACATACGGTAGAAGATGAAAGCTTTAACGCAGGAGATTACGACACCCCTTTTACCATACAAAGCATATCCAAAGTGTTTGCTCTTTTACAGGCATTGATAGATAATAGCGAAGAAAAAGTTTTTTCTGATATTGGTATGGAACCTACGGGCGATTTATTTGACTCTATATCAAAGCTAGAATCTTTTAACAATCTCACACCTCTAAATCCTTTAGTTAATGCAGGTGCTATTGCAACCACTTCTTTCATTCATGGCAAAGATTATGATGACAAATTCAACCGGCTAAAAGAACTCATGATTAGCATATCTAATAATCCTACTATTTCAGTTGATTATGATGTTTATAGATCAGAAAAAGAAACTGCAGATAAAAATCGTTCTATAGCATATTTTTTAAGAAATATCGGGGCTATAAAAGGAGATGTAGATAAAATCCTGGAATTATATTTTAAGCAGTGTTCTTTGAAAGTCACCTGCAAAGACCTATCTTATATTGGGGCAGTACTTGCAAGAACGTCAGGTTTTAACTCTTTGAGCTTTTCTGGGGTAGAGATTCCTTCAAGGTACTTTAGGATTATAAAAACATTTATGTTCACCTGCGGACTTTATAATGAATCCGGCAAATTTGCTGTTAGGGTTGGTATCCCTGCTAAAAGCGGTATTTCTGGAGGTATCCTAGCAGTAGTACCAGGAAAAATGGGGATTGGTATATTAAGCCCACCTCTTAATAAAAAGAGTAATCCTCTGGCTGGGATGAGGCTATTAGAGGATTTGTCAGATAGATTAAATCTATCATTAATTCAATGAAATTTCGTTTTATGGTGTACTAATGCTTATTTCAATGATTATTGAAAAAAATTACTGGGTTAGCTATAATGAAGCGAAGCCTAACTTTTGCAAGGGGGGATTCATTTATATGAATAATGACCAAACAATCGGAATAATAGGTACAGGTAATATGGGAAATGCTCTCTTAAAAGGATTTATTGAAAGTAAAAGCATATCGACTAAAAATATTTATGCTTATGACGCTGACGAAAATAAGGTAAAAAATATCGCCAGTGAACTAAATATCGAAAAAGCTAGCACCATAGATGAATTAGTTAAAGTTTCAGACATAATATTTTTTGCAGTTAAGCCTCAAAACATCGAAGAACTTCTTAGACAAATCCCAACGGATAATTCCACCAACAAGCTATTTGTCAGTGTACTAGCAGGTACACCAATTGAAACTTTTGAAGATTATCTAGGTGATAATGCCAAAATTATAAGATTAATGCCTAATACTCCCTGCCTTGTAAATGCAGGAATGATAGCATTAAGTAAGAATAATTATGTTAGTGACAAAGAAAGTGACTTCATCAAAAAACTTTTGGAACCTACCGGGGAATTAATAGAAGTAGACGAAAAAGACATGGATGCAGTCACAGCACTATCTGGTAGTGGGCCTGCTTACATATTTATGATTATACAGGCTATGTCAAACGCAGGAGTAAAACTTGGACTAACCCAAGAGCAGAGTTTGAAACTTGCCACCCAGACAACATATGGTGCTGCAAAGCTTGTATCTTCTACAGGTGAGCATCCAGAAATTTTAAAAGATAAAGTATCATCTCCCGGAGGAACTACTATTTATGCCCTTCACGAGCTAGAAGATGAAGGCTTAAGGGGTATAATTATGAACGCTGTGGAAGCATGCTATAATAGATCTATAGAATTAAAAGATGATAATTGAAAAAAAGTGTTGGCATAAATCCATAATTATTTTTTGAAAATTAATTCACTGAAGGAATGATAATATGACTAATAGAAATTTAAATTTAACAGAAAATTCAATAATAGTCTTTAAGGTTGGGACAAGTACTATAACTTACCCTAATGGCAAGCTAAATCTTAACTACTGCGATAAGCTTGTTAGACAGCTTTCAGACCTTGCCAACCAAGGGATAAAAGTAATTTTAGTAGCTTCAGGTGCTGTAGGGGCAGGTCTTGGGAAGCTTAATTTCCAAAAAAAGCCGGAAACTACATCGGAAAAACAAGCCCTTGCTGCTGTTGGTCAGGGTGTCTTGATCCAACACTTTGAAAAACTGTTTTCAGAGTATGGGCATACTATCGCCCAAATCCTTCTTACAAGAGATGACATAGCAAATCGTAAAAGCTATCTTTACGCTAGAAAAACTTTAGCTACCCTTCTTTCATACGGTGTGATACCTATAATAAATGAGAATGATACAGTAGCAACAGACGAAATAGAATTCGGGGATAATGACACTTTGAGTGCTCTTGTGGCGAGTACTGTTGACGCAAACCTACTGGTCCTTCTATCAGACATAGAAGGACTGTATACAAAAGATCCTTACAAACATCCTGATGCAAAGTTTATATCAGAAGTTAAAAAAATCACTCCTGATATCGAGAGTTTGTGTGGTATTTCTCATGACAAAAGAGGCACGGGAGGAATGGTAAGTAAAATACAAGCTGCCAAGATAGCCACAAGCTCTGGAGTACCCATGATAATAACTCAAGGTAATTGTCCAGAAATAATCCAAGATATAATTGAGTATAAAAGTGTAGGAACTCTTTTTCATCCTGCCAAAAAAACACTAAACTGCAGAAGAAGATGGATAGCTTTTGCAGAATTTTCTCAGGGCAAGATATATGTAGATGAGGGAGCTAAAGAAGCTATCTGTACTTTAAATAAAAGTCTCCTTCCAAGTGGGATCAAAATGGTAGCAGGTAGTTTTGAGAGATACAAAGTTGTTAGTATCTGTGATGAAGCAGGCAACATCATTGGTAAAGGCATCTCTAACTATTCTTCAAGGGAAATCCACAAAATAAAAGGTCTTCAAAGTAAAGAGATTAGTGCAACTCTTGGCTATAGCCTTGGAAGTGAAGTGATGCATAGAGATAATTTTGTAATATTTGAAAACGAGGAGGTAGTATAAAATGAGTAATGTAAACGTAGAAGCTCTGTGTAAAAAAGCCAAAACAGCAAGTAAAAAACTGGCAATTTTGTCAAGCGAAGCAAAAAATGAAGCTCTATTAAAAATGGCCGAAAGTCTTCGAAAAGAAAAAAGTGCTATTATTGATGCAAACAAGGAAGACGTTGAAAACTTAATGAAAAAAGAAAATTACACAAGTGCATTTAAAGACAGATTGACACTAACTGAAGATAGAATAGAAGGTATGGCAGAAGGATTAGAAGACATAGCCAAATTAGACGACCCTGTAGGCGAACATCTAGGAGCCAAAAAGATCCAAAACCAAATGGAAGTAGGAAGAGTAAGAGTTCCAATGGGTGTCATAGGTATAATCTATGAGGCAAGGCCAAATGTCACTGCTGATGCTGCTGGCCTATCTCTAAAAGCAGGAAATTCTATTGTCTTAAGGGGTAGTGCAGAAGCAATTAATTCAAACATGGCAATAACCAAAGCCCTTAAAGCGGGATTAGAATATACAAAAGTTGACCCTGACTGTATTTCTTTAATCGAGGACAAATCAAGAGATAGTGTGAACGAACTCTTGACACAGGATAAATATGTAGATGCCTTAATCCCCCGCGGCGGCAAAGGTCTTATACAATTTGTTGTCAAAAACAGCACCGTTCCAGTAATAGAAACCGGCAAAGGAAACTGTCACACTTACGTTGACAAAGATGCAGATATTGATATGGCTGCTGAGATCGCCGTTAATGCAAAAGTACAGCGCCCTGGTGTATGTAATGCCATGGAAACATTGCTAATACATGATAACATAAAAGAAGACTTTCTTAAAAAAGTTGTTCCTAAATTAGAAGAACAGGACGTAGAAATTAGAGGGTGCGAAAAAGCAAGACAGGTCTGTGATGTGAAAGCGGCGGACGAATCTGACTGGGATGAAGAATACCTAGACCTAATCCTCGCAGTCAAAGTAGTTAATAATACTGATGAAGCAGTTAATCACATAGAGACATATGGAACAAGTCATTCAGAAGCAATTGTCACCGAGAATTATACAACAGCTAGAAAATTCTTAAACGAAATAGATGCTGCAGCAGTATATGTTAATGCATCAACAAGATTTACCGATGGTGGTATGTTTGGAATGGGTGCAGAGATCGGAATAAGTACCCAAAAACTTCACGCAAGGGGGCCAATGGGAATAGAACAGCTAACAACCACCAAGTTTACAATATTAGGATCAGGCCAGATAAGGAGCTAATAATTTCTATGTAAAATTATTATGGCTGAATTGTATTTTAGTAATAAAATTAAAGTATATGAGGTTATATTTTTGCACTTAGGGGAAAAAGGGGGATAGTTAGTTATGAAAATAGTGTACACAGAAAAAACTCTTGATTACGGGGTAATAGGACATCCTGATAGTCCGGAAAGAGTACAAAAGGCACATGAGTATTTAAAGGATCTAGACATATATGAATTTGTCAAACCAGAGCCAGCAAATGAAGAAGACATAAAGCTAGTTCACACAAAGGATATATTTGAAAAAGTCAAAAAAGGCAATTTTTTTGACCCAGATTGCCCGGTCTATGAAAATTTGTTTGAACAGGCTCTATTATCTGCAGGTGGAGCAATAAAAGCTCAAGAATTACAGGGGTTTAGCTTAATGCGCCCACCTGGTCATCATGCAGGCGAAGGTGCAATCGGTGGATTTTGCTATTTTAATAATCTTGCAATTGCGGTAAAAAAATCAGGGCTAAAAACATTAATAGTTGATTTTGATGGTCATCATGGTAATGGAACAGAAGATATTTTCCATGGAGATGAAAATGTTTATTTCCTCTCACTTCATAGAGCAATTGGTTTTCCTGGTACAGGAAAAAAGTCTAGGGACAATATAATCAACTATCCTATTGGCAACTGTGATGATGATGAATATATTGAGCTTTTAAAAGAAGGGCTAAGTAAAGTTGAAGATATAGAGTTTGAGCAGATTGCAGTCTCAGCTGGCTTTGATGCCCACGAAAGAGATCCACTTGCCTCTTTAGGTCTGTCTACTGAAGTCTACAAAGAGATTGGAGAAATAATAGCTGAATATAACCTTCCTACATTCGCTGTTCTTGAAGGTGGTTATATAGGAGACGATTTGGGTAAAAATATTGATTCTTTCCTAAAAGGACTCACAAAGAACTCTCCGTGACTCAGAAACGGAGAGTTTTCTTTTTTTGTTTAACTTTTCTATTCACTACTCTCCCCATTTTTTAACCATTCCTCTTTGTAAGAACTCTTAAACTCTCTTAGAGCTGCTTCTATCAAACCTCTGATTTCATCATTAGAATATTTAAGTCCCAAATCTTTAAATCTTGATTCAAGCCATCTACTACCTGCACTTAATTTGTCCTGCCCATTCAAATAATTATAGGACTGCTCAATAAAACCTACAGTAATCCTTGCCAAGTCTTTTTTCATCTGAAGCTCTCTTTCGCTTTTTTCAACCATATCTTTTCCAATTTTATTTTTAACCCATGACGCCAAATATGCAGCAAGAGCTGACGATAACACTAATAAAACATTTTTTAGTATGTCAAATAAAATTTCTTCCAAACTTCTCCGCCCCTTTTAAATTTGATATTACTATCAACTTATAATAAACAATATGAGACAAAAGAAAATTTAGTTAATAAAAAAATAACCGTTTATCACACAAGTTTGTGTGATAAACGGTTATTTAAATCATATTATTAACTCTAAACCTACATTATTTTTATAATAATTAAATTTTAGCCTGATATTCATAAGGTATACTGACAAAAGTTCCAGGTTTGTTAATTTTAACTAAATTACGTAACGCTGAACGCAAAATATCTGTTTGAACTTTAACATCACCTGGCGGCCCTACATTGGCACCCATTGGCACTAATGCATGCACTGCCCTTGGAGCACCTTGCTGCTTAGCTACAGGAGGTAGAGAAGCTATAATAATAGTCGGGATTCCTGCTTCTTCGATTTTTCTCTGCACAACCACGGCAGAGCGATGGCATGTTCCTCATCCAGCAGTAAGTACTGCTGCCCCAACATTTACCTTATTTAATTCATCAGCAATGTCAGGGCCCACATAATCATTAAACGCTTCAAAATCTCCTCCACCTCCCATAAATCCAATATGAATTTCAGTAGAATTTTTAATAAATCCTTCTCTAGATAGTTCATTTAACCTATCAATGGGAAACATGCAGTTTATATCTTTTCTCACATCTTTATGATCATAACCACCATGGGTAACCATCAGTCTATCTGAATCAACGTCTCCTGGAATAACTCGATATGTATTATCACCTGCAACGTTAAAAGGCTCTTGGTCTTTGAGATGAATTCCCGCTGCAGAAACTAGTGCAACTTCGGTATTTTTAAGATCTTTAGGTGGCTTTGACCATACTACAGGTGGTTCTTTTGGAACAAAAACTTCGGATTTAACATTTTTCCCTTCATTAAATAGCTTATCTTTTAACATCCAAACAGCCCTATCAGCGTCTTCTTTGATCAGAGTATTCTCTGCTAAAATCTCTGAACCTTTGTCAGATTGACTTTCACTTTTACTTAATTCAACCATAGCATCCATATACTTATTACCAATAACAAGAGCGCCTTTTTTTGCTGCATAAGTAACTCCTACAACTGGAAACTCTCTTTTACCTATCTCTTCAATATGTCTTGCAAAATCAATATGATTATTACCGTAACCTTCTGTCATCACAATAACCCCATCTGGATTAACTTTCTCTACAATCATACCTACTCTTTTTGCTGTATATTCTTTTTCATGATTTGATTGTGGTGACCCTACAGCAATTACTCCACCAAAGTATAATTCCTCATCTTCATCTATTCTTTGAATTAGAGGGTCCCGGCTGTAATGTCTTGTAGTCTCTTTAGTTGAAGGAGCCACACAGGTCATAGCATGTATTGCTCCATCTTGCACCTCATTCGGGCAAAGCATGACCGGTACATTGCCCATATCGACAACACTTTTGCCACCTATGACTCCACAAGGCTCAAGAGGTAATATAGTATTATCATGCATACCACCCTGGCCCATCATCTCTTTGACTAATAATACGTTAGGTTTGTTTTTATATTCTTTGGGATCATTTTCTTTGATTATTCTTTCTCGATCTTTACTGTCATCTATCAATTCTTTTTTCATTACATTTCTAATATCCTGGATAATTTCATCTGCTGCTCTGTGACATGCAGTTGGACCATCTCTTGTCATGGAAATACCATCCTCAATAGTTATATCAATATTTATAATCAAATCATCTTCATCAGGACATCCAGGTTTATTAAAGGCAATTTTGTCAGTTAACTTGCCAGCTGTGCTTCCAAACTCAGCTACCTGTTTCCCTCCCTGTTCTTTACCTGTTAACACCACTACAACACCTTCTAATTCCATTGTGATACCAGTTCCTAAATGTTCTTCATTCTTTGTTTGAATTGGAATTACATCCATAATTGTATTTACCTTTGTATTTTCATTTTTAGTAGATAATACACGGATGTTAATGTCTTTTAGCTCAGAGTATTTACTAACAATATTACTTGCCAGGTTTTCATTCACACATAGCTTTTCTTTTTCAATTTTTGTACACTCTCCCAAGTATACAGAATTTATTTCATGGCCGATTAGCTGTAGCCTTCTATTCATATTTCATTGCCCCCTATCAAAATATTTTCACTATAGTTTTTGCTAAAACAAGGGACAATATTATACCTGCCTGTATAGCAGAGCCAATTTTAAGAAATAAAATAACGCACCTTCTTGTCTTAAGAAAGATGCGCTTTCTTTTTATATAAATATCAACGCTGTCATATCAAATGGTGCAGGAGGAGGGACTTGAACCCTCACGGGCAAAGCATTGCCCCCAGGATTTTAAGTCCTGTGTGTCTGCCGATTCCACCACTCCTGCATTTTAATCCTTACAAGACTTGCATATTTTATAATGGAGGTGGGAGTGGGATTTGAACCCACGAATAACGGATTTGCAGTCCGCGGCGTTAGGCCGGACTTCGCCATCCCACCTTTTTAAGCATTAAATGGAGCGGGAAACGGGATTCGAACCCGCGGCCCTCGCCTTGGCAAGGCGATGCTCTACCACTGAGCTATTCCCGCGTTAGTAAAAGCAAAAGTTCTATTCTTTAGATGGTGCCGAGAGACGGAGTCGAACCGCCGACACGAGGATTTTCAGTCCTCTGCTCTACCGCCTGAGCTATCTCGGCAAAGCCTATAATATGGCGGGGCTGACGGGATTTGAACCCGCGATCTCCGGCGTGACAGGCCGGCGTGTTAAGCCACTTCACTACAGCCCCAAAAGTTGCCTTTCGTCATCGGCACTTTCAAATTATACACAATGTTAACAAACAAGTCAACACTTTTTTTAATACTTTTTAATAAAATTATTTCCTATGTTACAGTAATTAATTTATAACTTCTCTCTTTCTTTAGCATCTGCAGTACTATAATAAATTAAACTCTGAAGTTCAATTGTTAAATCTACATCATGGATTCTAACATTTTCTGGAGCACTCAATTTTGATGGTGCAAAATTTAATATTGCTCTTATATCAGCCTCAACCAGTCTATTAACTACTTCTTGCGAATGTACAGCCGGAACTGTCAAAACACCTACGCTTACATTTTGATCTTCAACAACTTCTTCTAATTTATTTAAATGATATATTTCAACGCCATCAACATTATCGCCCACTAATTCCGGGTTAACGTCAAAAATAGCAACAACATTTGTATATGGGTTTTCTTGAATATTATAACGGGCAAAGGCTGTTCCTAAGTGTCCAGCGCCAACCACAACAACATTAGTAGGTTTATCAAGGCCAATTATTCTGAGTACCTTCTCTCGTAAATAAGATGTATTGTAGCCTGTCCCTCTTGTACCAAAAGCTCCAAAGTATGCTAAGTCTTTTCTTATCTGTTCTGCTGTAAAACCTGTTTCTTTACTTAAATTTCTTGAAGATATTACATCAATATCCCGCTTAACTAGATTATCAAGAACTCGTAGGTATACTGGTAGCCTTTTTATTATTGACAATGGTGCATCTTCTCTTCTGTTTCCCATAATTTTCCCTCCCTCTATAAGTCAAATTATATTCCTTAATTAAAAACTGAAATCATGACCTTATATTCACAAGCATAAAAATAAAAAAAATGAATTCCCCTTATAGTATAATAACAAAAAATTATAATAATTTCAGCAAAATTCATAGGTTAAATTAAAAAAAGCCTGATTAGAATAATATTTGAGGGAATTCCCTCATAACTATACTATAACCAATTAGTTCTATAAAATATACCGAATATTATACTTCTTTAAGCTTATTTTTTAATTATCTGCTTTTAAAGTAAGGTTTAACTTTTTCGCAAAGATCTTCGGGATAAAATGCACTAAAAGGCTCCTTCATTAATAATTGTAACACATTAGCATCAGGAGGACATTCAGTCAAATTCAAAAATGTTCTTGGAATAATTCTGGCATGAATATTAAAACCATTCTTTTCACTTTCAGAAGGAGCAAAATATAATCCTAAATTAAAACTACAAATATCATTATCTTCAAAATAATTAAATAACCTCAAAAGATCATTAACAAACTCCTCTAATGTTTCGTTATCAATATCTTTCACTGTACTTTTGCCGTTGAAGACTGCAATATACTCACCTAAAACACCAAGGGGAGCAAAAGAAGTAAGCCATGTAAGGTTTTTACCTTCATGTACAAATCTTTCATTTATCTCTTTTTCTTTTTCACAAAGATTATCCCAAAAATTCGTTTTATGTTTTTTGAAGTAGTTTTCACTTTCTTCTAACAGTTTTCTATAATAATTTCCCGGTTCTTTAGAAGATAGAACCTGCTGATGTGCATGAACTAATCCACCGCCAGAAGGCGGCATGTAATTCCATCCAAGAAAATGATAAGAAGCTTCAGGTTTTTTATCCAAAATTATTTTATAAAAGTCCAAGCCCACTTCAAAAGCATTCTTTAATACATCAAAGGACATATCTTCTAAAGTAAGTAGGTGTTTGTTACTTACAACTGTAAGTGCACTAAACAGATCATACGGGGCTATATTTGGAATTAATCTCGCTTCACCTTTTTTTAAAAAACCCTCTGGCAATATATCTGCAGGGTATCTAGGTGTCATTTTCTCAATATTGTCCGGACAAAAAGGGCAGCGTTTCTTTACCTCTTCATTATCTAACTTGGTCAAATCTATTTTCTGAGGCTTAATCATTCCGAAATGGCCTAGCCGGGTAGTATCCCTGGTCAACGGATCAAAACGAATCTCAGGATTCAAACCGGTTTCTTCAAAATTTTTACGCGGATCTAGCATTACAGAAGACATCTTTTCGGATTTAAATTCAATCATATGTAAAATCCCCTCCTCTTAATTTTTGTACAAAAAGGGGGCCCTTATCAGCCCCCTCTTCAATTTATAATTATAATCCCTTTTTATAACTCTTTTTTAAGCATATCTATCAGCTGCCACGGCATTTCAGCTACCTGTACACCGGCCTCTCCAAGGGCAGTTACTTTTGACTCAAAAGTCCCTTTATTACCTTCGATAATGGCTCCGGCGTGTCCCATTCGTTTACCTGGAGGTGAGCTTTTGCCTGCGATATAAGCAAAAACTGGCTTTTTCATCTTCTCTTTAATATATCTAGCAGCTTCTTCTTCTCTTGTACCACCTATCTCTCCAATCATAACAATAGCTCTAGTATTAGGCTCTTGTTCAAACAGTTCAAGCATATCAATAAATTCGCATCCAACTACCCTATCTCCGCCAAGTCCAACAACTGTGCTTTGCCCTATCCCATTTAATGTCATATCGCCTACTATTTGGTAGCTAAGAGTACCGCTCCTCGCAACAACTCCTACTTCTCCTGGTCTATAATATCTGTTAGGCATAATTCCTACTTTGCACTGACCTGGTGTAATAACACCAAAGGTGTTTGGACCAACTACTGTTGATCCTCTTTCTCTGGCAAAGGCCATTACTTCCATTGCATCTTGAACTGGAATATGTTCTGATATAATAACTACTAACTCTATTCCTGCATCTATTGCCTCAAAGGCAGCATCTTTACAGAAAGGGGCAGGAACAAATATTATTGAAGCATTGCATGCTGTCTTCTCCCTTGCTTTTGCTACCGTATTGAAAACAGGAACTCCTTCAACCTCTTTTCCGCCTTTTCCAGGAGATACACCAGCCACAATTTTGGTACCATAATCTTTCATCTGGCCTCTGTGAAAACTGCCCTGGTGACCAGTAATCCCCTGTATACATAGCCTAGTATCAGCATTAACCAGAATTGCCATCTACATCAGCCCCTTTTTTACCTTTTTTGCCACCTTCTTTATGCCCCTTAGCAAGCTCAACAACTTTTTTGGCCGCTTCGTCCATCATCCTATATGCTTTGATACCATTTTCCTGAAGCATTTCAACCCCTTTTTCATCATTTGTACCCATCAATCTAATAACAAGGGGTACAGGGATACCTGTCTCATTTTTGACCTGAATAAGGGCATTAGCTACATCATCACATCTAGTAATGCCACCAAAAATGTTTATCAAAACTGCATTAGGATTAGTGGACAATAAGACTTCTAGAGCCTGCTTTGTAAGTTTTACACTGGCTCCTCCCCCGGCATCAAGGAAGTTAGCAGCGCTACCACCAAAGTAATCTATAACGTCCAGGGTAGCCATAGCCATTCCTGCACCATTAGCCATGATTGCTATATCACCTTCTAATTCCACAAATGAAAGTCCCATTTCTTCTACTTTCTTTTCTAGTGCAGTTTTGTCACTTATCTTTGGCAAGTCACTGTGGCGAAATAGCGCGTCTTCATCAATGTTAATCTTAGCATCTGCTGCTACCACTTTTTCTCCGGAAACAACCAAAGGATTAATCTCAACTAGTTCTGCATCATAATTTTTGAACAGGTCATAGATTTTTTTCATAATCTTTGTAACCTGCTTGCTTACAATTTGGTCTAAATCTAATTCATCAACTATTTCCCTGGAAATATAAGGCTCTACTCCCCATTTTGGATCCACATGTCTTTTTACTATTTTATCTTCTGGGACCTCCTCTATATCAACGCCACCTTCTTTGGATGCTATAACTACTGGTTTCTTATTAACTGCATCAATAGCAATGCTCAAATATAATTCTTGGTCAATTTGAAGCTTTTCTTCTATCAAAATTGTGTCTACTTTATACCCCTTAATCTTCATGTCCAAAAGCTCTTCTGCAGCTTCAGAAATTTCTTCAGAGCTCTCAGCAAACTTAATTCCACCAGCTTTTCCTCTTCCGCCGGACAGAACCTGACTTTTTAAAGCGACAGGTGTATCCATTTCTTCGGTTTTCTCCTTTGCCTCGGCAGTCGAGCCTGCTACTTCTCCCCTTGGCACGGGTATTCCATTTTTACCCAACAATTCCTTGGCCATGTACTCATACAGTTTCATTTAGTTAACCCCTCCACTATAGTTCTTAATAACTTAATATTGCACTTTATAATAATGTACTTTTAGACACACACTGAAATACAAATTTACTTTGCAGTTTCAGCCCTTTTAGTGTAATCAGGGAGCAATAGAGGAGCTTTTCTATCTGTCTCAATTCCTGCTGATTTCAATTCCTCTATATAATTTTCAACATGATTTAGTGTAAATTTAGCATTGTCGTTATCAATATCTTTTGATTTTTTAGCAGCAAATTCTCCTGCTCTTCTACCATATACTACAACATCTAATAGGGAATTGCCCATTAGACGATTTGAGCCATGTATACCACCTGCTGCTTCACCTGCTACAAATAAGTTTTCAACGGAGCTTTCTCCATGCTCGTTAATCAACACGCCACCATTTTGATAGTGAAGAGTTGGATAGACTAAGATGGGATCTTTTTTGATATCAATTCCAAATCTTTCGAACTGTCTTACCATAGCTGGTAGTTCTTTATCAATTGTTCCTTTGCCATGAGTTTCCTCAATAATTGGCGAGTCTAACCAAACTCCCTGCATTCCTGAAGGAGTGGTGATCCCTTTACCTTTTTTACATTCCCGAATAAATGCAGATGCTTCTACGTCTCTTGTTTCAAGGTGATAAACAAACATCTCACCATCAATGTTTACTGGTACAGCGCCTAAACCTCTAACTTTCTCTGTTATTAGAAGTCCTTCTAGCTGTTCTGGGTAAGCTGCTCCAGTTGGGTGGTACTGAATAGTATTCATGAATGCTAATTTGGCTCCTGTTCTATAAGCTAGTACTAGTCCGTCAGCTGTAGCTCCGTAATGGTTTGTTGTTGGGAACCCTTGTGTATGAAGTCTTCCAAGTCCTCCTGTTGCGATGATTATAGTTTTAGCTTTGACTACTTCATATTGCTGCGTCTCTAAGTTTAATAAAAGTGCACCAGCAGCTCTACCTTTATCATCCATTATTAGTTCAACTACCGGGCTAAATTCAATGATATTAACATTGCTATTGTATACTTCATCTCTTAGTGTCCTCATTATCTCAGCGCCCGTGTAGTCCCTTGCAGAGTGCATCCTCTTTCTTGAAGTACCACCACCATGCCTGGTGCTCATATTCCCTTCTTCATCTTTGTCAAACATAACTCCTAGATCTTCTAGCCACTTTAGTGCAATAGGGGCATCGTTTACTAGAGCTCTAACAAGTTCGGGATAGTTTGAATAATGCCCCCCACCCAAAATATCTAGATAATGTATAGAAGGGGAGTCATTTGGTTTGTCAGCTCCCTGAATACCACCCTGAGCCATCATAGTATTAGCATCACCGAATCTAAGCTTAGTAGCTAGTAATACATTAGCTCCTTCCTTATCAGCCATTAAAGCAGCAGAAGCCCCAGCACCACCACCACCAACAATAAATACATCAACATCATAATCTACACTCATTTTATCGATATCAAAATCATTTGGATTTATTCTAGGATAAGCTTCTAACTGGTCACATAACTCGTGAGGAAAATCGTCTCCTTCATTTTGACCAATTTTTGCTCCTCTAAATTGATCTTGTATATAGTCAGGATGGTTATTTGACAGAACATCTTCTTTTTCTTCTGGTGTCATTCTTGGATAGTCTTTCCCTACTCTGTCTTTCCTTGTAGCTTCAACTTTTTTAATCAGTTCTCTCATATACGGGGTATAACTCATTTAATTAAACCTCCTTATTTCTCCATGTCTCTATTGTTGTACTTTTCTTTCAATTCGTCAGTACTAGCATTCATCAGCTCTTCTAGTTCTTTGTCGTATTTGCCATCTTCTATCTCTTTAACTCTGTCAGCTAGATGTTTAGCTGGTGGTGCAATATATTTTCCATATAAGCGACGAGCGAGAAGTGTAACATTGTACTGTACCGAATGAGCAGGACATCTTGAAGTACAAAGTCCACACATCAAACAATCGAATGACTCATCTGCAGCTTTTGTAATATCCCCTCTTAACACGTGAGAGATACACTTCATAACTTTAAGATCCTGAGGACAAACTTTAGTACAGGAATTACAACCCAAACATCTCATTATCTCTGGGTACAATTCAGCTATCTGCTGTCCTGTTGGCTCTAGCTCATCAATGTTATAGTTTGCTCTTTGAGCCGGAAAGAAAGGGATCTGTGTCAAATACATTCCTTCTTCAACTTTAGTCTGACAGGCAAGACCAACTTTTAGGTCTGTAGTCTCCGGAGTTCTATAAACTGTACCACACGCTCCACAGAATCCTGCTCTACAGCCACACCCTCTTATCAGCTTATATCCTGCATACTCAAGGGCGTTCATAATAGTTAAAGATGATGGAACCCTATATTTTTTACCCATGATAAAAATATCAATAAATTCTTGTTCTACACCACCTGAGTTTTCTTGATTTTGTTCTTTCTCTTCATTAGCTTTATCTACGGCCACTTTATTCAGCCTCCTTTAACATTATTTACATTGCCAAAAATATACCAAAAATAGCTCCAAAAATTAGGGTTACAAGCAAAGCATAGTAGTTATCAAACAAACTTAGCGGTTTCACGTCAGGAACTAATTCTTGAATTTTGTTATCAGCAATGTGTTCCTTATATTCTTTATTAACCATAGGACATGATAATGCACATGAATAGCATTGCTCACAGTCTTCACCAACTACACTTTCTAATGCGTAAGAAGTTCTTTGTTCTGTTTCTTCTAGCCTTTCAGGTTCTCTTCTTAGCACTGCACATGAATCTACACAGTTTCCACATGCTAGGCAACTTTTGTCACCTTCTAAGTTAGTATTTGTTTGTAGAGCATAATATGGCTCCATTCCGTTTGACATTAATCTTAACCTTCCAACCGGGGGCAACTTAGTTTCTAAAACTTCATCTACCATACCTAAAGCCCCTTTAATTAAACGTTTGGTGTTTTCTGCTTTAGCTGGTGCCATCTAATCTTCCTCCCCCCTTAATTCGTCATGAATTACTTTGGAACTACCTCCAAGCATAACAGGGCTTACCCCATTCGGACATCTTCCTGAACACCTGCCACACCCAACACAATATTGCAATAGCCTATTTACTTCATCATAATCTCCAAGTCTAGATGCTAAAGCCATCTGCATTGGCAATGGCTTATTATCTTCTTCTACATGTCTAACAGGGCAAACTCCGACACAGGCCTGGCAGTTCATGCAATTTAAGGACTGTCCGGTGTTTGGTACTAAAACACCTTGCAAAGTAAAATCTATAAATACAATTATAATAAATACTACCATAAGCTGGAATAATGTTGTACCTGCCCAAAGCCCTGTTGTAAAGAAAGATATTACTGAGACCAAAGCCCCTGGCTGTGCAGTTCCTTCACCTGCAGCTTCATCTAGTGCATTTTCTCCTGCCTCTATAATAGCTTCACTGGTTACAGTAGCACCAGAAACAGTATCTACTTGAATAGTCTGTTCTGCAATAATCCTTTCAGACATTTCTTCTGCTGCCGCGTCACCATAATCAGGTGTATCGTTTTCTGATACTACGACTTCGGTAATCTCTCCACCGGATATTGTAATATCTACCTCTACTATATCCCTATGCCCTTCTGCTTGACCGGTATAGCTGCCATCCTCAACAACCTGTAATGCATCCTGAGTGGCT
This sequence comes from Natranaerofaba carboxydovora, assembly GCF_022539405.1. Taxonomy (NCBI): domain Bacteria; kingdom Bacillati; phylum Bacillota; class Clostridia; order Natranaerobiales; family Natranaerofabaceae; genus Natranaerofaba; species Natranaerofaba carboxydovora. The sequence continues at coordinate 1,760,357 of NZ_CP054394.1, forward strand.
GCTTCCATTTGCGCATCTGCAAATTGATTTAGTCCAAATAACCCTGCAAACAAAGCTATAGCTATAAGGCCTACAATTGGCCTGCTCCAATCAAACTTTTTAATCGTAAGGTAAAAATAAACACTTGCAATGAGCACTACCATAATAAAAGCTCTGGCATCAGGAAAAAGCAAGGACATAATAAACCCAAGTAACATAAATCTCCAAAAGCGGTCTATTTTTGCTGCTATCACTTGACATCCACTCCCTGCTCAAGCAGATATTCTTCCACTTCTTCAACATACTCGGCTCCAATTCTATCTTCCTCAAGAGCTTCAACGAGTAAGTTGTTAGGTATTCTACCTGCCTTTATTGCATCCATTGTTCTATCCTGCATAGTTCCAATAACACTTGCGATATCTATATCAACTATACAGTACTCAACACATTCACCGCATGTAATACACTCTAACCCACCATCTTTTATAAAGTTTTTATAGTCACCTGTTCTAGCTGCTATTACAAGTTCTGAAGGTTGTAAGTCTGCAGGACAATCATCTCCAACAGCCAGGCAAGATCTGCATTCAAGGCAGTATATAGATTGGCCAGTTCCTATGGCAATAGACTTAGATATTGTAAGCAAAAGCGCCAGAACAATTATAAGCATTGCCATACGATTCAGGTTAGGTGTAAGCATTCTATGTCTTTGTTTTGTAAAATATTGATAGATTCTCCCACCAGGGATTAAATCTACATCACTTTCACTTTGTTTATTTTCGTGATTTTCTTGATTATTTTTATCTTGATCATTATTTTTGTCCATCTAACTTCACCCCCCTTACCAAATTTAAATTAGAGCCATAACTATACCAGCAATAATTCCGCCAATAGCACCCTGCATCAATTCGGTTCCACTTGACATGTCCAGGGAGAAAGCTATAATTGCACCTGCAACTGCCCCTCCGATAATAAACGCTAAAAGGGTCATATCTTTTTTACCTCCTTCACCACCGGATATCCTATCAGGATCTAATGCATTCATTAAAATCAAGTTGACTATCAACAAAATAAATATCAATATCAAGCCAACAACAAAATCGCCTTCAATAGTTAGAAACTTCATAACTATTGCTGCAAGTGGCGTCATTCCAGCCATAATGGCAAAAGATTGACCTGTCCTTAGAAAACCAAGATCAGATCTCAAAAGACCTTCTCCAATAGTACCAACTCCACCAATAGGTGATGGCCCACATGAAGCCGCAGCATTTACGATAAAGGCGGCCATTCCTATAGCAACCTGCTCATAAGTCAATATCTCCATTTCGGCAGGTCCAAGAGCATACATCACCGGAAGTAAAGCTGCTGCAAGGATACGCCCACACGGCATTGGCAGCATAGTTTCTATTTGGACGAAGATGGCAAGCATCCCGGCCAAACCTAATGGAGTTGTGGTTATGAAATCAAAAATATTTCCAAGGGCATCAAAACCACCAGTAGCTGCCAGACTTCCGGCCATTAGAAATCCTGCTGTTAGAGCAGTTACAGGGTGAATAATAATTCCGGCCATCAAGTCTTCAAATCTAACCCTTGCCACAATAATATTAATTAAAGCTCCAATTGTAAGTGCAGTCTGCACCGGAGCAACTCCAAATAACTGAAAAATACTTCCTCCAGTAGCTACTGCAAATACAATAAGGGAAAAATACCCTTGCCATGGTACATTAGGCATTTCTATCTTTCTTCCAAGACCTTTTTCCTCTTCAGGTACCTCTTCCATCTCGCTAAGCCCAACCTGATGAGGATAAAGTTTCGCACTGAATATCTTTAAGAAAAGTGCCATCATTGCAGTTCCAAGTAAAATTCCAAATGACTGTGAAGCTCTTAAAAATCCAATTTCACCGAGAAACCCTTCTCCAATAGTTCCAATACCACCTAGAACTGATGGACCACATGATGCAGCACTGTTTACAACAAAAGCCCCAATCATAACTATCATCTGACGCTTATTAAATATTTTTAATTCTTCGGGACCTAAAGTTATAACAACTGGTAAAAGTGCTGCCGCAAGAATACGTCCACAGGGCATCGCTACCATTGTTGGTATCTGTACGATAATTACTGCAGTACCCGCCAAACCTATAGGCGAGGTTTGTAATTTGTTGATGATTACCTTTAAGGCATCAAAGCCCTTAGCAGCCTGCATACTACCAGCCATTAAAAATCCAGCCAGCAGAGCTGTTATTGGGTGTAGTATAATACCTCCCAAAACTTCTGAAGGTAGTAATGCTACAGCTTCTATCCCCTGTCCGGTTCCTAACAAATAAATAGCACCGAAAATTGTATTAATTGTTGTACCAAGTATCATTACTGTCTGAAGCGGCAGGGGAATAATACGAAACAAAGGGCCTAATACACATATTAAGAACACTAATAGTGTAAGATAGCCAAGAAGTTCCAAAATTTTTCACCTCTATCCATCCATATTTATTACATCTAATGAGGAGCTGTACCTTACTAAACTGTTTTCTCTATACTATCACATTTTTTATCCTTCAGCTTATCCATAGGTGATTGTGCAACCACATAACCTTCTTTAAGCTTAACCAATTTCACTTTTGATCCTTTTTGGAGACTATTCATGCACAAAGTGCAACCTCCAACTAAGGCAGTCGCCTCTTCTCCGTTATCATCCAAACGTACTTTTAAGTTAAATCCTGCACCTGAACACCCTTTTATATCATCCATCCCTATTACTGTCCCCTGCAACTTTTTCTTTTGTTGGGCCAAAAATATACTTGAATATATTAGCAGAAGAAAAATTAATGTAAGGCCACTTATGAGATCAAATTCCTGTAAAACGATTCTTATCCCCTCCCCCCTCAATTACAATTCCAATACCAGCAGGGTTTTTAGCTTAGTTATCCACATCCTTCACACTTATGACAATCTATTCTTCCTGCAAGCTTTTGAATAAGACCTAGTACAACAGATACTATAACTACCACCGGCATATATCTTAATGCTACCTGGAATTGTGCAGGAAGTACTAAAGATATTAGAAAAAGTAAGATTATCCCGGAACCAATTGCACTCAAGGTAAAGTTTATTTCAGGCCTAAACCTGTTACGTAAAAACACATAGATCAAGGTATAAACAAATGATACCGGGACAAAAATTAATGAAAACCAGCCTAATGGACAAACAATTAAGAAAGCATATAATGCACTACCAAAAAGTGTTGGTGCAATAATCTCCAATGCCTGCAAATGAAAAAAGCTAGTTAAGAAGAAGACTACAATCATTGGTCTTAAGATACATCCTATCACTGGAAGAACAACATCTATCCAGGGACCAATTTGTAAGTAAAATATAACAGTTGCTGCTGTCATAAGGCCTAATCTAGCTATTTTTTTTGTTTCGGATATTTCGTATGCTCCATTCAAACTTCTATTCAACCCCTAATCCATCCATTTATTATTCATTTATCTAACTCTTATTTCATTTACTTAACTTCGTATTCTTCTCTTCCTTTTTCATAAAGGTCATTACCATAAGCATCATTTACTACTACAACAGGGAATTCATCTACCTCTAAATGCCTTATAGCTTCTGGACCTAAGTCTTCATAAGCTATTATATCACAACTTTTAATGCTGTCCTTTATCTTAGCTGCAGCACCACCGATAGCAGCTAGATACACTGCATTATTTTCTTTTAAGGAATCTTTAACTGCCTGAGACCTTGCTCCTTTTCCAATAATTGCTTTCACTCCTTCTTTAAGTACCTGAGGGGTATAAGCATCCATCCTACCGCTAGTGGTCGGTCCAGCAGCACCAATAACATCACCAGGCTTAGTTGGAGTTGGTCCAACATAGTAGATAATCTGGCCTTTTAGGTCAACTGGTAGATCTTCCCCTTTATCTATTAACTCTACCAATCTTTTATGGGCTGCATCTCTACCAGTCAAAACCTTACCATCAATTATCACTCTATCTCCAGCCTTTAAGTTTTTGATATCATCATCAGTTAAAGGAGCTGAAATTCTTTTAACATCACTCATATAATAAACACCTCCCTAATTTTTTTAAATTGTTTTCTCTAAGTGCCTTGCAGCATGGCAGTTAATATTCACAGCTACCGGCATACTTGCAATATGCGCAGGGTGTTTTTCAATATTTACATCTAAAGCGGTAACTCGCCCTCCAAATCCTTGAGGTCCAATTCCTAACTTGTTTACTCTTTCTAAAATCTCTTTTTCCATTTCGCTGTACTCTTTATCAGGGTGACTGTCTCCAATAGGTCTGGTCAGTGCCTTCTTTGCAAGATATGCAACTTTTTCAAAAGTCCCGCCAACACCAACACCTACAACTATAGGTGGACATGGGTTTGGTCCAGCTTTGTTTACTGTATCTACAACAAAGTCAATAACGCCTTCTCTACCATCTGATGGTTTAAGCATCTTCAAAGCACTCATGTTCTCGCTACCGCCACCTTTTGGGGCAATAGTAATTTTGACTTTGTCACCAGAAACGATATCAGTGTGGATAATAGCAGGTGTGTTATCACCTGTATTAACTCTATCAATTGGATCTTTAACTACGGACTTTCTTAAGTAACCTTCTTCATAACCTTCTCTAACTCCCTGGTTAATAGCTTCTTTTAATTCGCCGCCAGTAAATTTAACATCCTGTCCTACTTCTAAGAAAATAACAGTATACCCAGTATCCTGACACATTGGTACATCGTTGTCTTTGGCAATCTGGGCATTTTCGATCAACTGCTCCAACACATCCTTACCTGCAGGTGACTCTTCCTTCTCCAAGCCCTCTTTAAAGGCTTTTAGTACATCGTCACCTAGATAGAGATTTGAATCGATACACAACTTCTTCACCGTTTCTTTTACTTCAGAAACATCGATTTCTCTCATAAATCCTTTCCCTCCCTTGTCAAATTTTTTCGATATTTGTCTAACACTCATGGGTTAACCTCTGAGCAAAAGTGCCAATTTATCTTTTTCAGAGGTGGTTTGGGCCAATCGGCTATTCCAATGCTGAACCAATTCTGATAAACTTCTATTCTAAACACCCTGCAAAAATTCCTGCAAAAAAACAAAAAAATTTGTAATGTGTATATATTCAGATAATTCTGTTAATTGCCCTGGTTAACTATTAATCTGTATCTGCAATAATTTCTGCTATATCCGAGTAAGATATAATACCCATTAGCTTTTTGTTGCCATCTAACACAGGAAGCCTTTTTATCCTATTAATATACATGATCAAAACAGCGTGGGATATTTGAGTTTGTGGAGTAACCCATAGCAAATCTCTAGGACTCATAACTTTTTCTACTTTTTCTTCAGAAGCACTTTTTAGTCGTTGTATATATTTTTCTATCAATTCTGGGAACTCTTTTTCTACTTTCAATGCAGGCAGTGCTGTTGGTAAAGAAAGTTGGACAATATCAGATTTTGTCACCATTGATACCACTTCTTCTCCATCAACAACAGGAACTCCACTAATCTTGTGATCACACATAATTCGAGAAGCCTTAGAGAGTGGCGTATCTGGACTTACTGTTTTTACGTTCTCTGTCATTACTTCTTTAACTTGCATGTTAACTTTCCCTCCTAAAATTTCAATTTAAAAAGATTTATTTAAATACTTCTTTACTTAAGTCCAATTCCCTTCCTTATACAAGTGAATACATAAACTAATTTAATTCGGACAAACTAAAAATGCTCGAAAAACCAAAGAATTTTTAGAAAGGAGTTGTTAAGTCATGTTTAAACATGAAAAGCAGTTACTACATCCAGTAAAAGTAGATAGGCCAAACCCCACTTATGCAGCAATGCTTCAAGAACAGCTTGGTGGAGGGAATGGTGAGCTAAAGGCAGGGCTTCAATATATTTCACAAAGTTTTAGAGTAAAAGATCCAGAAATTAAAGATCTCTTTTTAGATATTGGAGCAGAAGAGCTAAGCCATATGGAAATGATCGCAACAACAATCAACATGCTGCTTGGAGATGAACTGCAGGCAACTTCAGTGCAAGGAGGAAATATCCAACCTCATGTTTTAGGAGGTCTTTCTCCACAGCTTGTCAATGCTTCCGGATCGCCATGGACTGGTGATTTTATAAACAGTACCGGAGACTTAGCAGCAGATCTACTCTCTAACATTGCTGCTGAACAAAGAGCAAAGGTTGTTTACGAACAATTATATAGACAAATAGATGATTCAGGGGTCAGAGAAACTATAGATTTCCTGCTTAATCGAGAAGAAGCACATAATGCACTATTTAGAGAAGCTCTAAATAAAGTTCAGGATAAAGGGTCAAATCAGGATTTTGGGGTAGATGAAAACGCAAGACTATACTTCAACCTTTCTACACCAGGTCAATACTACAGTGCCCCACAGCCTACACCCCCATCATTCCAGAATCCAAGAAGCAATTAATTAAAACCACCCTCCAATTATTAAAAGGGCCCTAACCAAAATTAATATTTTGGTTAGGGCCCTTTTATTTTTATTTATTGACTTTCTAACTTTGCTCTCAAAACTTCTACTAACTCTGGAACACTTCCTGATAGATTATCTAAGTACTTTTTGACATTTCCCGGATATTCAAGGCTATCTTCAAAAATTGCAACCTCAACACCCTGTCTTAATAGGTTGATATCGCAAGTTTCATAATGATTTATTTCACAGCTTTGACACTGACCCAAAATCTCAGCTAAGGAATCAACTAACTGATCTCTTTCTAAATCTTTTCTTGGGCTTGGCTCTGGTTTTGTCACTTGATCATAATTATCTTTATCTATTTTCCCTTCACAAACTTCTCTCATAAATCCAACAGGGCATTTACTTTCTTGGCACTCTCCACAAAAATCTTCAGTCAAGCAGGACTCATTAATTTTTTTCTCTATTTCATTCGAATCATTGGCATACATCAATTTTCATCTCCCCTCCCTTTCTTAGCACGAAGTTCCTGCCACCTATCCCTGGCCATTCTAATAATTCCAGCATCGCTTATTTTTTTGTCATTAACAATCCTAGAAAACCAAGTCACTGCTTTTTTTTCATTACCTAGTCTTTTTTCTAGCTCACCTAGTAAGTACAAAAGCCTGGCAAGGTTTATGTCACCACTAGTATCTTTTTCGTAAACCTCTAAATAAAAATCACGAGCATTTTCTATAAATCTGAGTTCGTTCTGTTCATCTTCAGCTTCTCTGTATAACCATGCAATATGTAATAACAGTCCTGCAAGTACGTTAAGATTTTCTTCTTTTAACTTTCCGCACAAAAACCCCAGTTTGAAAGATTCTAATGCCATATTCCAGTCTCTAATAACACCAAAATCCCGTTCTGTCCATTTGTCAGTTACATTAGTTTTAATAATTTCAACTTTTTCAGGGGTTAATTTGCCAAAATTATCTGTAAATGCATAACCACAGCTCGGACATATATTAACCAAATAATAGTTAGGGTTTACTCCTTCATACTGTTTATAAAAATCTTCATCCTGCCTAATAACTTTTAGCCTGCTTGGTCTTGTTTTTTTAGTTGTAAATTTACTTTCACATAATGGGCAAGTATATTTCTTATCATAAAGAACTTCATTTTCCATCTTACATCAGCTCCTACTCCCATTAGCCTTGTTTATTACTTACTTAAATCAATCATACGTTTACTTTGTGACCTAAAGGAAAGAAATCTTCTATTACTAAACGCGGATTGTACTTGGGCCGCCAGAGTTCTAACCATTCTACTTTACAGGTTAAATCTAGCTTCCAATTTTGTATCATTAATTTAGCTTCTTCAAATTCATTTTCGCTCCATTCCCTATCAGCGAAGACCATATTAACCAGACTAATATGAAAATGCCAATTTTCATCAAACTTCCTATCAGTAAAACCTTCTTTTCTAAGCTCTACATTTAACTTTTCAGACAAACTTTTTATTGGATCAGTAGCACTAACATTCAAATTTATAGATTTATAAGGTGGTTCAAAAAAACTAAACCCGTTAACTGTAACTTCAAAAGGCTCAGTTACATCACAAATTGAATCAATTATATTTACAGCTCTTATATACTTCTCTTCATCATCGATATTTAATCGTTCAATTGTAACATGTAGAGGAGGTAATTTATCCCTATATAATTGAAATTTATTATTTAATTTTTCCTGAAGCTGTCTTGACGTTTTTAAAAGTTTTCCCCTGGGGATAGCTACCAAAAACAACATATCATTCAAATCCTGCTTCATAATTTACCACCTAATGTAATATATTCTTAATTATTAAATAATTCTACCATATAATGTAGTCTATTAAAACTTTATTTCTCCTCAAAATAACCTTGATTTTCTTTGTTTACAAACAAAAGATGCTCTCGCATTGCTTCTCTTGCTTTCTCCACATCTTTTTCTTTAATAGCTTGATATATTTTTTTATGCTGTTCAAGTAAAATTTTTTTGTTACCAGGTTTTTCAAACATCTTTACTCTGCTATGCTTCATAGTTTCAATTATCATGTCATAGATAGTATTCATTAGGCGAAGTAATATATTGTTGTTAGTAGCTTCCCATATTGAATAATGAAACATACCATCATGGTACTCCCCTAAGTTACCCTCCGAAATGTCTTCCTCCATTTTCTGTAGATACGTATATATTTTTTCGATATCCTCATCAGTACCTCTTACACAAGCAAGGGCCGAACATTCAACTTCAAGTGTCAATCTGGTCTCAAGAACCTCCATATTACTATCTCTATCAAGCATGAGCATCATGGCAAAAGGTTTTATAAAAGAATCTTCGGGCACTTTTTTTATAAAAGTACCCTCACCGGGTTTACCTTCTAATATACCTAGCATGGATAGCACACTAAAAGCCTCCCTAACAGAAGCCCTACTAACCTGAAGCTTCTCTGACATCGCTCGCTCAGACATTAATTTATCACCTGGTTTAAGACTGCCTTCTGTTATTAGCTCTCTTATTTGATCCAAAATTTCTTCATACACTCTTTTGTGTTTTATCGGCCTAAACATGTATTCCACCTCTAGTTTTTGGATTGTTAGACCAATATATCACAGTTAATTAATAAGTGTCCAACTAAACATCAATATAGATCCATCAAATTATATATAATATAATCTAATAGAGCGGATAAGTAACCGCACCGGTTGGCATTACATAGGCTTTATAATCATCAGGCAAAAACTCTTTCGCTAGCTCCAAAGCCTGATCCAAATTTTTTGCCGGTATCATATTCATATTCTTAATTTTTTCGCCGTGAAGTGAGGATATTATTATAAAAGTGTAATCTTCTGCCCATATAGCCTGCGAAAATCCCATAAAACCAGCAATATTATATTTTTCTCTGAGGAAATTTTCCCTTGCTTCATTGTCAGCATGTTCAGTAAATATCGTATAAAACTTCTCATTTCCTACTCCTTCTCTACACTCTGTCAACAAGATTCCTACTCCTCCGGGTTTTAGTGCAGGAACCATATTATGGACTGTCTTGTAAGTCTGGTATAATTCAATATCTTTTGGATAACCACCGCAGGAGGCAATAACAAGGTCTGCACGTTCTTCTATTTTTATGCCAAAGTATTTATCTACAAATTCGGCCCCTTTTCTGTGAGATTTTTCCATATCTCCTGCAGTAGCATAAGCGATCTCATGGTTTTCTTCGTCAATTACCACATTTAGAGCAAAATCCACTCCCACTTTATTAGCTACCTGAAGCATATCTTCACTTATTGGATTATCATCTAATTTACCAGCTTTAACTTCCGGGTTCAGCCCTTTTCCGTTAGGGTTTAGAGCTAGTTTATGGTTTGCCATAATGCTGTCATATGAACAAACACCAGGCATAACAGCCTTTTTGCCCCCACCATACCCTGCCAAAAAGTGATACACAATACCACTTGTAATAATAACTCTATCAGCTTCTAAGACCTCTTTATTTACCTCAATTGGAGTACCATACTCTGTCTTGCCAAGATTAACTATCTCGTCTGAAGATGTAGACCTGTGATCCATAATCTTTATCCTGTCAAAAACTTCTTCACCCACAAGCTCTCTCCATTCATCTTCTGTCTGTTCCCTATGCGCCCCTGTTGCAGAAATTATAAGAACATCTTCATCTTTAACCCCTGCTTTAGTGAGTTCTTCTAAAATATAAGGCATGAACACATGATGTCTTACCCATAATCTGGTAACATCGTTGATTACGATTACAATTTTTTCACCCTGAGAAACAATCTCAGATAGCAAAGGTGAATCAATTGGTTTCTCTAAAGCTTCTTTTATTATTTCTTTTTCTGATAGTTTTTTTTCAATTTCCTTTGATGTTAATATCCCTAACAAATTCTCACGGGGAAAAGAAAGTTCTTTAAATGAGTCCCCATAACCAAGCTTAAAATTAACTTTTTCACTCATGAAAATCCTCCTTAATAATAATCAAAAGTTGTTGAAGAAAGTTGTTAACTTAATAATAACCTGAAAAATATTACCGGTCCAGAGTTTGAACCGGTAATATTTATTTTAATCTCTTAAAAGACACCTGGTGCCAATACATATACAAAAACCAGCCCCAGCACTCCTACTGCCACTGAGTATATAACAGCAGGAATTAAATTTTTCTTGATTATTAATCCTTCACTATCGACAAGACCTACAGTAGCACAAACTGCTACAACATTGTGAACAGCCAGCATATTACCTATCGAACCACCAACGGATTGAGCAGCTACAGTTATAGTTCTCGAAATATCCAAAGTATCAGCAACTCCAAACTGAAAGCCTCCGAAAAGAATGTTTGCAGTTGTGTTGCTCCCTGAAACAAAAGAGGATAATACTCCTAAAAATGGTGAAACAAATGGCCAGCCGCTGCCTACCGTTTGTGCTGCAAATAGCGACATCACATGAAGCATCCCATCCAAACCTGCAGTATTTACTTCCGATTGTACCAAAACCCTTACTACCCCTAAGGCAAAAATTAGAGCAATTGTAGCAGGTACCAGTTGTTTAAAAGTATTGCTCCAGGCATTTTTGACAACATTCGCATCCATTTTGTGTAAAGGCCAAACAATTAATGCCACAAGCATAAATGGTATTACACCAGGAAGTCCGAGTGGTTCAAAAACATATCCGACTCCTTCCTGGCCAAGTATATTTTCCCAGCTAAGCGATATTAAACCGAGCCAATCATTAAATGGTAGGAACGGTAGCCTTGTAATTACAAGGATTATAGCTATCAATACATACGGCATCCATGCCATTAATAAAGACATCTCTGCTTTTGATTCATCCTCGGCAGGCGGTTCTATTCTACTACCCCAACTTTTATCCCATTTATCTTCTGGGGGAAAATTCCAAGTATTTTGTGGGACCAAAAAGTTGTTTTTTGCAGCAGCAATAATTATAAACAACCCAATCAGGGCACCAACTACAGCAGGCAGTTCCGGTCCAATAAAATATGCCATCAAAAAATAAGGAACTGTAAAACTAAGCCCAGAAAAGATTGCAAAGGGTACAATCTCTAAGCCGTCTTTAATTGATTTGTTTTCGCCAAAAAATTTGGTCATTATACAGATAGCCATAAGAGGAATAAAAGTTCCTACAATACCGTGAAATGCGGCAGCCCATACACCAACATCATACAAAAACTCACTCATTTCAATAGATTGTGGAAGCATTCCAGATACCGAAGCTTCTACTCCTACATTAACTGGTGTACCTACAGCACCAAAAGTAACCGGTGTTGTGTTCAGAATAAGTGCTACTGTTACCGCTGCAAGAGGTGGAAACCCTAACCCTACTAAGAGAGGCGCAGCAAGAGCTGCAGGTGTACCAAATCCAGCAGCACCTTCCAAAAACGCTCCAAAAGCCCAGGCTATAATAAATGCCTGTATCCTCCTGTCATTAGTGATACCATGAAAACCTCTGTTAATAACTGAAATAGCTCCGCTTCCTTTTAAAGTATTTAAAACAAGAATCGCACCAAATACAATTATCAAAATATCTAGAGCTTCAAATATCCCTTCTATTGAAGATGCTACAACCCTTACAAAACTAACCTGCCAGACACTCAAAGCAATTATCACCGTTACTACCCAGGCAACAGGCATAGCTTTTTTGGCAGGCCACTGCCTAAAAACCATCAAAAATATAATAATTATTATAGGCAAAGAAGCCAGTACTGCCAAGCTAAATAGCTCCAATTATAACCCTCCCTAAAAACAGACAAAATTTAAATTTAAAAATAACCAAGTAACTTTAAAAAGCTCTTTAAATGAGTTAACATAAATTCTTTTATGTGCTAAGATTATATAGAAAACTTTAATATATTTTTAATCTGTATTGGGGGCTTTTTAGATTAGCCCCCTTTTTTTATATCTAACCACTTAAACCATCTAGACAAACTTATTTGGGTTAAAAATACCATTTGGATCAAAAGCCTCTTTAATTTTTTTCATTATCTCGTATTCTGTAATAGATAGCTGCTTTTTCAATTCATTTTTTCTTAAATACCCAATTCCGTGTTCTCCTGTAATCGTACCGCCCAATTCAATAGTTGCTTCGTATATGCTCCCTTTCAGTTCATCAAAATAATCCGGTTTTTCATCATTTTCTTTCAAAATAAATACATGAAGGTTACCATCCCCTGCATGAGCCAAAATTGGTATCCTGGTATTAAACTTATCAGCGAGCTTGTCAATTTCATCTATCAAACCGGCAAGTTTACTTCTAGGAACTGTCACGTCAGGCATATCTACAATGTCTTTTTCCACCGAAGGAAGTACATGACTCCTTGTATCCAATATAGATTGCTGTTCTTTAGTACTCTCTGCAATCCAAATATTTAAAACTCCATGTTTTTCACAAACCTTTTCGACTAATTCGCATTTTTCATAAAGAGTATCTTCGTCTTCTTCAGCCATAAAAGCTATCAAGTCACATTTACCATCATCAGTAGCCGGCCAATTTTCACCTAAATCCTTTGCAGTCATTTTTATCTGATCTCTTTCGACATACTCTACAGCCTGGGGGATTACCCCTGCTTGAATAAGAGCAGGTACTGTACGAAAAGCACTGCCTCTATCTTCATATGACATTATCAAGATAGCTTTTGTCTTTGGTTCTGGCACAAGTTTCAATACAACTTTTGTTATAAATCCTAAAGTACCTTCACTTCCTATCAAAAGGTGTCTTAAATCATATCCTGCATTGTTTTTTAATAATTTTCCGTCTTTACCTCCAAAATTGACAATTTCCCCATTCGGAAGAACCACTTCCATCCCCAAAACCTGATCCCTCATAACACCATAACGGATAGCTCTTACTCCACCGGCATTCATGCTCACCATTCCCCCTACATGAGCACCTTCATCACCGGGATGAAGAGGAAAATATAGGGTATCGTGCTTTTTCATCTCTTTTACCAGATCCCCTAGGGTAACAGCTGTATCACAGGTTACAGAGAGATTTTCTTCGTCAATTTCGTGGATCTTGTTTAACCTTTCATCAGAAACTATTATACTTGGCTTATCAGGAATCGCATTAGCAGCCAGGGCAGTTTTTCCCCCTTTTGGAACGACAGGAATTTTTGTTTCATTTGCAAGCTTTAATATTTTTGATATCTCTTCGGCATTTTTTGGCTTTACCACTACACAACCTTCAACTGGCTCTGGTGCCACTAGCTTATAAGAATCCATTGTATGTTCTTTTGCATAGCTTGAAACCCCTTCATTATCGGTTACAACCCATTTGTCCTCAACTATCTCACTTAATCTAGATATAATCTCTTCTTGCATATTAAAACCTCCCCAATAAATTTAGATAAATTAGCTGACAGCAGCCTTTATATTTTTAGTCAAACTTTGAACTACCTGCCTCCAGTCAGCTACAATTCCGTAATCCGCAATCTCAAAAATAGGGGATGATGGATCATCGTTAATTGCAATAATAACTTCAGAATCCTGCATCCCGGCTATATGCTGAGGTGCTCCGGAAATTCCACAGGCTATATATATCCTGGGCTTTACCCTGTTCCCACTGTAACCGACTTGATGTTCTTTGGATATATAGCCTTCCTCAACCACATCCCTAGAAGCTCCTACTTCACCACCAAGTAGCTCGGCTAGTTCTTTTAGGATTTCAAAATCTGATTCACCTTCAAGCCCTCTACCTCCAGCGATAATTACCGAAGCTTCAGTAATATCAATACTTTGTTCTCGAAGTTTTTCTAATATTTTTAGAGGGAATTCACTCTTAAACTCATACTTCTTTTCAATAACTTCCCCTTCTCTATCCGTTTTTCTTGGTGCTTCTGCAAATTCTTTGTACCTTACAGTAGCAATCTGTGGATAAGTTTTAGTTTTAATATGGGCCAAAATGTTTTCACTAAAGGCAGGCCTAATCTGAACAAGAGTTTTGTCTTCTTCGTCAATCTCAAGTCCAGTACAATCAGCAGTAAGTCCGGTATCTAATTTGATAGCTATCCTTGGCGCTAAGGACCTGCCAAAATTAGTGGCTCCAAATAAACATATCTTTGGAGAAAGTTCGTCTAGTAAATCAAGCAGGGCATCTTTGTAAGCCATTACATTAGGTAATTTAAATTCATCGTTTTGCAAATAAAATACTTTGTCTGCACCTCGGTAGGTAAGCTCACTCACATCAATCCCCGAAGGACCTAACACCCCTGCTATAAGAGGCTCATCTAATACATCACACAGTTCCCTCCCTTTATTCAATAGCTCATAACTCACTTTGTGAATCTCACCGTTTGTCTGTTCACAAAAAACAAATACACCCTTGAAGTTTTTATTATTTTTGTTATCCATCATTATCCCTCCATAAATTTAAATTCTTTAAACAACTCAAGAACTTTTTCTACCCCTTCATCTAGCTCTTCTTTATCATAGATCTTACCTTCTCTTTCCATTGGTGGGGGTACTACTATCTTTTTCACTTTAGTTGGCGAACCTTTTATACCTAAACTTTCTGGTGGTATGTCCTTCCCAATATCTTCACGCCCCCAGACTGGTATTTCTGTTTTCCTTGAGTTTAATTTATCTCTTAGAAGTGGAAGTCTAGGATTATTTATGTCTTTAGTTACACTTATAAGGGCTGGAAGTTTAAGCCTTGTCAAAAAACTACCATCAAAAGCCTCAAAAACAACTTCTATTCCTTCTTTGTCAACTTTTTTAACCTCAGACACAAAAGAAGCATTAGGTAAATCCAAAAATTCTGCAACCTGGGGACCTACCTGGGCAGTATCACCATCCACACTCATAACACCAGTAATAATTAAGTCTAGTTCTTTAATTTTCTTTATAGCATTAGATAGAATAAACGATGTTGACCATGTATCAGAACCCGCAAAGCTCCTATCATTTAACAATATCCCATCGTCTGCTCCTCTAGAAATAGCATCTTTTAGAGCTTCTTTTGCCGATGAAGGCCCCATGCTGAAGGCAGTAATTTCACCACCATATTTTTCTTTTATTTGTACTGCTGTCTCTAGGGCATTCAAATCAAAAGGGTTTACTTCAGTACCTGCTGACTTTCGATCAACCACTCCCTTTTCAGTATCAAATTTTACCTTCTCCATATCCGGCACTTGCTTAATCAAAACACCAATTTTCAAAATTGATCCCTCCTGGTTTTATTTAGTAAATTACACCTAAGTTAATAACGTTTTGCAATGTTTCTTCGTTGTAGGTTATTAAGTTTTAGATAACTTTGGATTGATGGTCTAATGGTCTGACCAATTGCTTTGTTATAATTATTCTTTAAAAAATAAAAATATCCTTCTTATTATTTAAATTTTTTTAAATTTACTGATTATTTTTTATAAAGTGAAATTTTTCTCACCACTTGAATTAAATATAAATAAAATATAAAATCAAAATGGCTTTTAAAGCAAAATATTTTACTTTTAGGATTTAAGGGGATGGAGCTATGATTGTTAGAAGAGGAACTAAAGACGACTTCAAAAGACTAGATTGGGGTTGGAATAAAGATTATCCCACTAAAGAAATGTTCATAAATAGAATGAAAAATGGAGTTCACGAATTTTGGGTGGTAGAATCAAAAGAGGTCTCTGAGCTTTTAGGAGAGTTTCATATAGTACTTGAATCTCCAGATAAAGATGAAGCCGATGGAAAAAACAGAGCTTATTTGTGTGTTTTTAGAATACACCCTAGCTACAGGGGAATAGGGCTTGGCAAAAAGTTAAAAGAAAAAGTATTTTCTAGAGTTGAAGAACTTGACAAAATAGAACTTACTATAGGAGTAAAAAAAGAATCCCCTAGGATAAGAAGCATGTATCATAGATGGGGATTTACAGAACTAATCAAGAAAAAGTACATAGATCACCATAATATCAATTATTATGGTGAATACTCTAAGCTGGAGATACCAATTGAGTTATATTTGAAAAAATGCTGATACGAGTAGCATCCCATTTTGGTCTAACAAGCCAAGAGCATATAACACAAACAAAATCAAAGCACCAATAATTGCAATCTTTACTACCATTCTAACTAAATTCCAGATTACTTTTAAGACAACCAACCCTACAAGAATTACAATTATTATTGTTAAAGGATCCATAGCATCACATCCTTAAAAATTGATAATATAAACATTTTGACAGTTAATCAATACCTTCACTTAATTCTTTTAATTTAACTTTAATCCTCTGGGCCTCTTCACCATCTAATATAACTGGCCTAAAATCATTTCTATATTTTACAGATGAGATACTTATTGGGATTACTTCCCTGTATGTGTTAATTAATTCGCCTCCATTAAACTCAAAATACTGCCTGTATATCATGGAATCTTTATCAGATGGGTTTCTATTGCCACCAAAGGAGAAGTTCCCCAAGCTATATATTATATTAACACCTTCATATTCTTCTATACCCTGCAGTATATGTGGATGATGCCCCCATACCATGTCTGCACCACTTTCTACTGACATTCTGCCTATTTCTTTTTGATAATAATTGGGATAGTAAGTATACTCTTCTCCCCAATGATATGACACAATTGCCAGATCTGCTTCTTCGCTTGCCTTCTCTATCTCTTCTTTTATATTATTTCTATTATAATAGTAGTCTCCACTCCATCCTGTGAACCCTAACATTTTTATAGTTATTCCGTTTATCTCTTTTGTATGAACTATTCCATTGCCAAAATAGTCTATTGCTTCATTATCAAGGGCTCTTTTAGTATCTTTGTAGCCTCTTTCACCAAAATCAAAAGTATGATTATTCGCCAGATTAACTGCATCAATTTCGCCTTTACTTAATATTCTACTAAATCTTGAAGGACCTAAAAAAGTAAATTTTTTGTCCACCCTGTCGGAATCATCATCTGACAGTACTCCTTCTAAGTTAACTAAAGAAATATCGCTTTCTTCAAAAACACCTCTAACATCTTCAAAAAAGTACCCATAATCTTCCCCTTGTTTTTCAAACTCATGCATAAAACTATACCCATAGCCATGTCTACTATCATAGCCTAAGGTTGTATCGCCGGCTACTGCAATACTTATCACGGTGCTATCTTCTTTGATATCACCTAGGTCATCATTTATCATATCAGGATAGTAATCATATTCTTTACCTATTTCTAATTCTTTATCTTCCTCATCTTCTTTTTCAAATTCTTTATATTTATTTTCCTCTTTATATTCATCATCCTTTAAATCTTTATCTTCGACTTTGCTATCTTCGTACTCATTCTTTTCTTCTTTATCTTTTTGTGATTTCTCATTTTCTTTAGTTTCTGTTTCTTCTACTTTGTCTGATTGATTCTTTTCCCCTTCGGTTGAGTCTTTATCCTGGACTTTATCGCTAATAAAAGGTTCCTCAACGTTCGGCTCATATTCATAATTACCATCTAGCTTTACAGTAATTAGATTATCAGAATAAAATACATAACTATTAAAAACAGCTAAAGAAAATAATACCATAATAATAGCTGTTATTTTTGCTGCTATTTTCTTTTTATCAACTTCCTTCTCTCTTTCATTTAACTTTATTTTGTAACTTACATAATTCATAACAAAAAACAAAGTATACAAAATTCCAATGCCATAATTAGCGTAGCCTATGTATATATCAATCATTTACTATCCCCTTATAATATATTTTTACTGCCCGCCTGAATACTATATTTTTCTATAAATTTGGAAATTTACCTCTAAACAATTTTATATTTTTAATAAAAAAATATATCACGTTCTAGCATAGTTATTTTTTTTACACTTATTATATATGATTATTTAGCGTTAAATTGTCAGCTGATATGCAGGCAGCGTTTTTCTAGCCGGGACTTATATCTTACAAAGCCCCGGCTTTTTGCTTTACATTTTATCTTTGCTACGAAAAACTTAACCTAAGGGAGTTCATTGCTGCAAGAAACATAACTCCAACATCAGCAATTACTGCCTGCCACATAGAAGCTAGTCCCATAGCCCCTAACAAAAGAACCAATCCTTTAACACCTAAAGATAAAATAATATTTTGCCAAACTATCCATCTGGTTTCTTTAGCAATAGATATAACCTTTTTAAGTTTGCCTGGCTCATCAGTCATCAACACTATATCAGATGATTCAACTGCTGCATCCGAGCCAAGCCCTCCCATAGCAATGCCAACATCTGCCCTTGCTATAACAGGAGCATCGTTTATTCCATCTCCAACATACAACAGCTTTGAATCATTTTGCCTCTCATCATAAATTGCTTCAAGCTTTGATAGTTTTTCTTCTGGCAATAGTTCTGCATATACTTTGTCAATTCCAAGCTTTTTGGCTGTGGAGTTAACAGATTCCCACACATCACCTGATAATACTGCTATATTATTGATTCCTGCTTTTCTAAGATATTGTATTGTATCGCTAGCCCCTTCTTTTAGTGTATCACTTGCTTTGATATTGCCAACATACTCACCTTCAACTGCCAAATGTATAACGGTGTTTGATTTTTCCCCCGTACTTTTTAATACATCCTCACTACCAATTATTTTTTCTCTTTCCATGAGTTTGTTATTACCTGCCAGAAGCTCTTTGTCATCTTTTAATTTTACTTTAACTCCCATGCCCGGTAGTTCTTCATAGCTTTCATAGTCATAACTTTCATATGATCCAGCTACCCCATCAATTTTTTCTTCACTAAAGTCACTTTCTTTAAGCTCACTGTATGCTTTTTTGACGGCTTTGGCCAGTGGATGTGTTGACGGCTCCTCTGCTACAAAAGCAAGTCTCAAAATCTCTTCTTCACTGTAGTTTGACGTAGAATTTATCTCACTTACTTCAAACTCCCCTTTAGTTAAAGTTCCAGTTTTGTCAAAAATCACTGTATCTACATGGTTTAGAGCTTCTAGATAATTACTTCCTTTTATCAATACACCACTTCTAGAAGCCTTACCTATCCCACCTACAAAACCTATCGGAATAGAGACCACAAGGGCACAAGGACATGATATTACTAAGAAAACTAAAGCCCTATAGATCCATTCAGAAAAAGTCGCCCCCTGTAAAATAAGCGGAGGTACAAAGGCAATAGCCATCGCAGCAAAAACTACTACAGGTGTATAATACCTTGCAAACCTGGTAATAAACTTCTCTGTAGGAGCTTTTTTGCTTGAAGCATTTTGTACAAGGTCAAGAATTTTAGAAACACTAGAATTCTCAAATTCCTTGGTCACTTCTACAGTTAATAAACCGGTATTATTAATAAAACCTGCTAGAACATCGTCTCCTTCACTTAGACTTGTAGGAAGAGACTCTCCGGTTAATACCGATGTATCAGCAGTTGATCTGCCCTTTAAGACCTTACCATCTAAAGGTACTTTTTCACCTGGCTTTATTATAATTATATCTCCGGGTTTTACTTTAGATGGAGAGACTTTTTCATGACCTTCTTTTGTTTTTAAATTGGCATAGTCAGGTCTAATATTCATAAGGGATTCAATAGACCTCTTTGATCTATTAATTGCTGCAGACTCTAATAAAACACCAACTTGATAAAATAGCATAACTGCTGCACCTTCAGGATATTCACCAATCAAAAATGCCCCAATTGTAGCAATACTCATCAAAAAGTTCTCATCAAATACCTGTCCTTTGGTTATATTCCTACCTGCTCTAAAAACAACTTCTCCACCCGCAAGTATATAACTAGCAAAGATAAGTCCAAAATAAACTTCTGTAGATAAACTAAATATCGTAGATACATTTAATATCAATGCAGTAGAAAATAGAATTATACCAAGAATTACTCGGTAAAGTTTTTTTCGATGAGAAGACAAACCAGCTTTTACTCCGTTATTATCTTCCGCTCCCGTATCAAAATTTATCTCAGAATCACAAGTAGGACAGCCACAACTCGAGGTATTAGAAGGAGTATTTGCACTCATTTTCCTGCCTCCATTTCATTCAATAATATGCATATAACCTTCATGAAAAATCTTTTCAACATGATCATCGTTCAAAGAATAATAAACAACCTTACCATGTCTTCTTGACTTAACCAGGCGGGACTGTTTTAATACCCTTAACTGATGAGATATAGCTGATTGTTTCATATCCAAAAGAACTGCCAGATCACAAACACACATCTCGCTCTCAGACAGGGCATACAAAATCCTAACCCTTGTACTATCACCAAAGACTTTAAAAAGCTCTGCCAAATCATACAAATTTTCATCCGGCGGCATTTTATCTCGAACTTCGTCAACAATTTCACTATGAATAACCTTTGAATCACAAAGCTCCAGGTTATTTTTATCCTTTTCATTCTTTTCTAAAGAGGACATCTTTTACTTCACCTTCCCTTTCTTGAACATGTGAGCAATTGTTCAAGTGTTCAATTGTTAGTTACATTTTATTCTTTTATTAATCATAATGTCAAGATGAATTTTAGCAGGATGAATTTTAGCAGGATTTTTTAGCAGGGTTAAAAATTTTGCAGGATTTTTAGAACTCTAGTTCGAATACATGCAAGGAAGTATTAATATAACTTCTTGTACTGGAATCAGAATTTAGACAAATTAAATCCGAAATGCCGGGAGTTGGTATTTATGAACACTGAAGAAAAACTTACTATCCTTGCCAGAGCAGCCAAGTATGATGTTTCCTGCTCTTCTAGCGGCTCTACAAGGTCTAACAAAAAAGGAACCCTTGGCAGTACTCACAAAAGCGGAATCTGCCACAGCTGGACAGAAGATGGCAGATGCGTATCTTTACTTAAGATCCTTTTGACTAACTATTGTATATACGACTGTTTGTATTGTGAAAACGGTGCATCTAATGATATCAAAAGGGCTTCTTTTACCCCTGACGAAATTGCAAGCCTAACAGAAAAGTTTTACAGAAGAAATTATATTGAAGGCCTTTTCTTAAGTTCAGCTATTATGAAAAACGAAGATCATACAATGGAGCTTCTAACTACCGTTGTCAAAAAATTAAGAGAAGAATACGCTTTTAATGGATATATCCACATGAAGGCTATCCCAGGAGCAGACCAACGGCTTATAAAAGAAGCCGGAAGCCATGTAGATCGCTTAAGCATTAATATTGAGCTTCCTACCAAAAGAAGCCTTCAGCTATTAGCTCCAGAGAAAAATAGCAAGCATATAATCTCATCTATGAAAACAGTTAGCCAAAAGATAATAGAGAGGACAAAAGAAAAGAAAAAGTTCAAAAAAGCTCCTTCTTTTGTACCCGCAGGCCAGAGCACTCAGCTAATAGTTGGTGCAAGTGCTGACAGCGACCATGATATATTACGCCTTTCTGAAAACTTATACCAGAACATGGGGCTTAAACGTGTTTACTATTCAGCATTTATCCCTGTCACAAACAAACACCAAAATATACTACCTGCTGTTAACAATCCTCCATATTTAAGAGAGCACAGATTGTATCAAGCAGACTGGCTTCTCCGTTTTTATAGATTTACAAGCAAAGAGTTATTTTCTGACACAGGTAAAAACCTATCCCTAGACCTTGATCCAAAAGCTCACTTTGCCCTAAACAACTTTCACCTCTTTCCCGTAGAGATAAATAAAGCAAGTAAAACCTTGCTTCTTAGGGTCCCCGGTATAGGGCCAAAGTCAACTAAGAAAATCATAATGGCAAGAAAACACGCATCCCTTGGGTTTGACGACCTTAAACGTATGGGGATTGTACTAAAAAGGGCCAGGTATTTTATAACCTGCAGGGGAAAATATTTTGGCGGAGTACCATTTAAAAAGGATATTATAAAAAATAGACTCATAGCAGGGCCAGAATACAAACAATTATCTCTGTGGGAGAGTGGTATAACATGAGCTTAACAATTTATTATATATATGATGGAAGTTTCACCGGACTTCTAAGCGCCCTATATTATGCCCTAAATGATAAAGAAAAAGACAAAAACAAAAATATTTACATACTAAAAGAAAACACCCAAATAACCCAGGACCTTTTCGCAGAGTACAAAAAAATAAAACCTGATGAAGACTTAGCTAATCAAATATCAAAAAAAATCAAATCTGATATTTTAAGTAACACTCTATCCAAAATCTATTATGTCTTTCTATCAGAACTAGACGGGGTAGAAAATATAATTTTTGACTATTTGAAAATTAGTTTTAAAGAGGGCAGCCAAATTGATGAAATGCTATCTAATAAAACCGTAGATAAGCTTAATAAAATAAGAAATAAAGTCTCTAAGGAGCGACATCGAATGCTTGGTTTCTTACGCTTCAAAAAATTAAATATGGGTATCTATTACGCCCCGATGGAACCTGATTACGACATATTGACCTTAATAGCACCCCACTTCACTAAACGTCTTGGAGATCAGTCCTGGGTCATCCACGACGTAAAAAGAGAAAAATGCGCTCTCTATAACCAGGAAGATTTGATATACACAATTGAGAATATCCCTGCTGATAAGCTAGTAGAAGATAAAGAAGAACAAGAATTCAAAAACCTGTGGAAAAAATATTTTGACCACGTAACCATCAAGGAAAGAAAAAATTTAAAACTGCAGCAGCAGTTCCTCCCCAAAAAATACTGGAAATATCTCCCCGAAAAAGAATAAGTGGCATGAAATTTTTTCAAGCTGCAAAAAGTCTATTCACATAATATAGTGTTTTTAATTGATACATCTAAGATTTGACAGCAGTTGAAATAAGGCTGCCTAATTAATGAACTCATCCTGAGACAGGTTAGCTAATGACCTCCTGTCATTAGGCCTTATTTCTCCTGCTTTCTCATCAAGATGTATTGTAATTAAAAACAAAACTTTGTTCATATGACTTTTTGCAGCCTGAATCAAAATTTAATTGCATACACAAAATAAAAATACATCTTTCATACCATAAGCGAGTTTTTAATTTGGACTGTCCTGCAAATTCTTACGAGCGTTGGTATGAAAGATGTATTTTAGAATCATAATTTATTTTCGAGGTGTCATAATGCAAACCATACTATTACTTGGCGGCGCTATTTTACTATTATTTTTCCTCACTGCTCACGCCTTCTACAAATTACGAATACCTACACTTCTTGGTTTTATTCTTATTGGCTTTATTCTATCTGGAATTTTTAAAGGTGAAGAAATTAATTTCATCCATGATATTGGACAAATTAGTTTGGTCCTTTTATTTTTTTTGGTGGGGTTAAAGTTTCCTTTAAATTATTTAATTAATATTTTCAGTAAAATTTGGCAGGTAGGTTTTTTGGACATCTTTTTAAATTTTGGGGTTAGCTTTTTGATAGCTTATCTATTTGGCCTTAACTTCTTAAATAGCCTAATCATTGGTGGGGTTGTCTATGCCACAAGCTCCTCGATCACAAAGAAAATGCTTGAAGAAACAGGCCGCCAAAGCACTCCTGAGGCAGATTTTAAGCTTGCATTCCTTCTCTTTGAAGATATAACAGTTCCGATAATAATAACATTATTAACATCTTTATCCTTAGGAGAAAAGATAACCTTTCTCTCGATCTTATCAATTCTATTAAAAGTAATAATCACCATCGCAGTAGCTTTAATCTTTACAATATACGTCTTTAGAAGGCTAGAACTTTTTGTCAAAAGATATCTAGACGCAGATTATATGCCTCTTTTTTTAATGGCTATAACTTTTATCACCGCTGGTGTGGCTTTATATTTTGGCTTATCCAAGCTGCTTGGAGCTTTCTTAGCCGGGGTAATGATATCAGAAACACTATGGGGTGAAGAGCTTTACGAAAAGATCCTGCCCCTCAAAAATTTACTGCTTCCCTTTTTCTTTTTCTGGTTTGGTACTTCAATATCTATAGGAACAGACGTTATGATGCCTGTATTACTTACGATTTTGGTTATCTGGGCAGTACTTGGCAAATTTATTTTAGGGTGGTTTGGAGGCCGTATCTACGGCCTTTCCAAAAAGAGCTCACTTAGAGCAAGTTTCTCTTTGATTCATCGAGGAGAGTTCTCAGTTATTATAGCTAGTATAGCTGATAGCACAGCATTAATAACCTTCAGTGGGCTGTTTATCATTCTAACAGCAATCATTGGAGTAATGTTATTTCATAAGTCGCCTTATATTTCAAGCAGACTTTTTTCTTATATTTAGCCAGTTTTAACTTATACATCAGTTTATTTTTATCTTCTAAGTCCAGGTCTTCTTATTTCAGTTTCGACTTCAACTGCCACTTCTAAGTCTTCATATACTTCATCCCAATCATCTTTTAGCTTATAGTAGATATCTGGGGCAGTCCTATATAGAAGATCACCAAAACCAAATATGTCCGCTTCGTGCTCCTGTGAGACTTCTAAAGCAGCGATAACTTCATTTGCTACACTCTGCGACACTCTGTGATTTAACTGCTGAATATTTTCAGTTGTATCAATTTGGTACCTTCTAACTTGATTTTCAGAAAGTCTGCCCACTACACTTACCTCTATAGATGCTTTTAGTTCATCTGGAGTTGTATTTTCGTAAGAAACTTCGCTTTTTGCATCTAGAATATCTATACTTAACCCTTTTTCTTCATCAAAGGGATTTTGAATGGTAACTGCCCCATCTACTCTACGAGGATTTAAAACCCAGTTAACTCCTCTAGACTCTTTAAATACAAAAAAACTTGCAAATTTATCCTCTTTGAACAAAGAACCGCTTAACACTTCAAAACTTTCTTCTTCCTCATCTCCTTCTTCTTTCATAATATGTCCCATCATAGGGTCAGAGGTTTCGTTTAGAAGAGCCATCATATATTCTCGTAAATCTGCTATATAATGTCTTCCTTTATCCATTAATATATGTAGTTCTAGTGTTCTTGCAGGGAGTTCTTCTATCAGATGAGGTGTTTCTATTATTTCTGACGCTTCTTCGTGGGCAACATACAAATGATTTCTTATATTTATATCAGGATGTCTAAGAAAAAAATCAAGTTGCTCTTCAACGCCTTCTTCAGCTAGCTCATGACCAAAAATTATTACTTGGTTATAACCTAGATATAATTCTCTTCCGGTTTTTCTTCGTATACCTTTTATTGCTTCTTCTATTGTGTAAGCAGTTGTGCTAACTGTGATAAAATCTTGACCTGCTTCACCTTCTTCTCCTGCCCCTTCTATTTCAATTAGCTGAACTGTCACCTCGACCCTGTCATCTTCTTTTGCAGTATCTATCCCAATCATCTTCACTAAAACCCGATTTTCTATATCAAGGCTGTCCCAACAACCAGATAGGTTAAGGGACATGGATAAAGATATTAATATTATTAATACCTTAGATTTCTTATTAATTTTCTTCAAAGCTTATCCTCCTTAAATAGCTCAGTAACAAAAGAATTAAAGGAAAACCTCCGTTTATAAAAAAATAAATAGGAGTTGACCATTCTATTAGTTCAAGCAAATGTATATAGTTATCTATGAAGTAATGACTGAAAACAAAAAACATAATAAAAAGCAGTGGAATAGAACAATTATAATTTGGCATAGGTATAAGTTTTGATGTTAAAAAAGCTACCACGTAATAAAAGATAGCGATTTTAAGTATTCCCCCTACAACCCATACAGCTAGTATTACAACATCTATGTTTTCTAACAATATTAATCCACCTATATACCTGGAGTTTGTTAGAAATGGAAAAGTTAACTCTATAGATAAATCCGGGCCAAGAAGCAAAAGTATAGATAAAACTGACATTAGCATAAAAGTACCGTTAAAAAATACTACAAGAAGCAAAGTTTTGTAGACATTCTTTAATTTTTTTACAGAAGGTGCTATTATAAGAATGATAAAGATTTCACCAAAAAATATTGTTCCAGGTAGTGCCCCTTCTAAAAGTGGAGATATTCCTTCATGTAAAACTGGCCTTAAGAAAAGAAAATTCCATTCGTTGATATTCAAAAGTGCTGCAAACAAAAAGCCGAGAATAAGGAATGGAAAAAAGAACTGATTGGTCCTAGCGATGGGTTCTAAGCCTCCATATACTAAGATACTAGCTATAGCCAAATGAGAAAGATCAAAAAACCACAAAGGCGTCATATCAAAAAAACTAATTAATAATAAAGCGGAGACTTCTCTAATAATCAAGATGTTTAGAAAAAAATAAGCTATAATGATTAGCAGTCCTATTCCTTTTCCGGGTATTTTCCCTATAACTTTTTCTGTGAATTTGATTAAATCAGTTCGCCCCATTCGCCTAATAAGGGGTATGTATATAAGTACTAACAAAAAAGCATATCCGGTAAATAATAAAACGGCTATGTGGCTATCCTGCCTTGCCCCGTCAATAATTTTAGTTGGAGCGGTTAAAATGGCAGTGGGTAAAATAGCTGTTATTAATAGCATCCCTGTCTGAAATAAAGAGATTCTTTCATTCATAAAAGAACTCCTATTCTTCTGTGATTTTATATTTAAAGAAAAATTTACTCAGCTTTGGGCTTTGTCTTTTCTTATCTTTTGCTTCAAAACTTTTTGGTCTACCTCCCTGCAAAAAATAAGGAGTACGCATAATAAAAGCTTTAATATCTGCTAACTCAAAAGGTGCCATTGGGCTAAGATAAGGCACGCCAAAAGACCTCATACTAGCCAGGTGATATAACATCAATAATACCCCTGCCATCACTCCATACATGCCCAAAAGTGCTGCTAAAATTGTAAATATAAACCTTGGTAATATTAGTGATCTAGTAAATTCAACATTGGGTATCAAAAAGGAAGAAATACCTGTCACAGCTCCGATAATTACACCGATAGAACTTATGATGCCAGCTTCAACTACCTGCTGCCCGAGTATAAGGGCTCCTATAATACTGACAGCACTTCCAAAAGCGAGAGGAATAGTAGCACCTGCTTCTCTTAATGATTCGAAAAAAACACCAACAATTATCATTTCTATAAAAGCAGGGAAGGGCACTCCTTCTCTACTGCCATAAACCCTGGCCGCTAAAATAGTTGGAATTATTTCAGGGTGAAAAGATATAACAGAAACATAAAATGCCGGAAGAGCTTCACTTATAATAGCCGCTACGTATCTAATCCACCTGACTATAAATATGTAATGATACCTGCCATAAAAATCAGCAGGTGAAATTAAATTCTCAATAAAGAGCATGGGAACTATTAAAGAGGTTACCGTTCCATCTATCAAAACAGCAGCCCTTCCTTCCAAAAGACCAGCAGATGCCACATCGGGGCGCTCTGTTAGAAACTGCGAATTAAATGGCGACAGTGGATTATCGTCAATCATTTCAGAAAGATTAGTAGCACAAATCAGTTGATCCACGTCAAGACTATCAAGTCTTCTAGTTACTTCCTGAATTATCTTTTCATTACAGATACCTTCCATCCATAGAACGTTAACTTTAGTTTTACTACGACGCCCTATTACAAATTGTTTCACCTTCAATTCAGGACTTTTTATCCTGCGCCTAATTAACCCCATACTAGCTTTAATGTTTTCATTAAATCCCGTTTGAGGCCCCCTAATAGTCCTTTCTGCTTCAGCTTCAGATACAGCTCGTTCGTCCCAACCTTTTGTGTCGGCAATGATACATTCTGGCGAACCTTCAACAAATACTGCAGTATAACCATCTAATATTTTCTCTACTACAGTATTCATTATGTTCTCATAACTAACATCAGAAACATTTAGTACACGTTCACCCAGGCTTTTACTCAATTCTTTTGACGGTTCGATGGAGATATTAGCAGCTCTTTGTTCAAGCATTAAAGGTTTCAGTATATCTTCATTTATAATTTGGTCATCTGTTAATGAATCCACAAAGACAAGTAAAATCTTTATCTTCTTGTTGTTTGAATCATTGATGTATAAAGTTCTGTATTCAAGATCTCCTTCATTATTTGAAAATATTTCATTTTTTAAAGTTTTCTCATTCTCATCCACTTTCTTACTTATATACTGCTCATTATTACTAGACTCTTCATAAAAAATAGATTTATTAGGATCTTGAATTTTATTTTTTATCTTGTTTATTAATTTTTTCATCTAGCTACACCACCTCTTTTTTAGCTTTTGGCAATTAAATAATTATAATGCCAATTTTGTATCGTTAAATCATGGAATTATAGTTAATTATTTATTAATAAATGTTTATACATTATAAGAAAAATTATTGAAAAGCTAATTATAAATAAACTGACCCACTAGTTTATATTAAATGACTAATAAATATAATGTTGATTCGTCAAAATTTATACCGAAAGGAAAAGATATAATGCATATTATAGTAATCGGAGGAAGCAGAGTCGGAAGGGAACTATCCAAAAAGCTAATCAGAAAAGAACAAAGCGTAATAATGATAGAAAAAAATGAAGCTAAAGCAAGGGAAATAGAAAAAAACATCAAAATCCCTGTTGTAGACGGCAACGGTGCAAATATAGATGATCTAAAAAAGGCAAAAGTAAAACACGCCCAGATGGTCATAGCAGTAACAGAAAACGATGCAGTTAATGTTATATCATGCATGCTTGCAAAGCACTTAGGAATACCTTTGACTGTCGCCAGGGTATTACAGCCGGAAAGTGTTGGAGCAGGACATTCATCAGGACTATCAAAATCACAGCTTGGTCTTGATTTTGTAATAAATCCAAAGAAAGCACTCGCTCAAGAAATATCAAAGCTTATCCAATTCCCCTATGCAGGAGAGATTGAGCAGTTTGCAGATGGCAGGGTAACTATTGCAGAAGTTGATGTAGAGTCCGACTCTAAGGTCATAAATCAAAAGTTAAGGGATATAACTTTGCCAGAAGGCTGCATGGTAATGGGAATTAAAAAAACTAACGGCAAATTAATACTCCCTGAGAACAATGACATTATAAAAGAAGGGGACAAAATATATTTAGCAGGTAACACCTGTATTATTGAAGATGCAAGTTTTGAAATAGTCACCGAAAAGTCTTCATCAAATAGAGTTGTTATCCTTGGAGGTGGTAAGGCAGGCTTTCATCTGGCAGAATTATTAGAAGCAAGTCCAGAACATAATTATCTGATCAAAATTATCGAAAAAGACCACAGTAGGTGCTGTTATTTAAAAAGGAGCCTACGAAAAAGTATAATCCTTGAAGGCAGTTACTTTAATGAAGAAGAAATAGAAGAAGCAGACGTATTAGTTTCGTTAACAGGCGATGACAAAACCAATATAATAGCCTCAATAATGGCACAAAAAAAGGACATTAAGATTTTTTCTGAAATTAATGATCTTTATTACAACAATATTTTTGAGGCTGTTGGGATAAAAAAAATTATTAACCCACATTTAATTACCACATCTCAAATATTACGGTTTGCAAGAAAAGAAAACATAGTATCTCTTGTCATACTACAAAATGAAAATGCTGAAGTCATGGAGATTCTTCTGCCTGAATCCTCTCCTGCTTCAGGCAGAAAGATCTGCCAGATAAATTTACCTCCAAAATTAAAAATAGGTCCAATTGTTAGAGATGACAAGGTTATCATACCTGATAAAGATACTGTTTTTCAGCAAAATGATAGAGTTATAGTATTTGCACCCTTTTCGATGAATGACAACAAAATACACAGCTATCTTGTTCACTCTAAATAACACCTATCTCCACCCTTGTTCATTCTTAATTCTATTGCCTTCTTTGCAAAACTTCTCTTGGTAATTCCTCCTACTTGTAGTAAAATGTTGGTATGACTAAATATTAAAAAAAGTATGAAAATTGGGAGGGATTTTTGAGGTGACCTCATTAATAACTGGAGGAAGTGGATTTTTGGGATCAAGTATTGCAAGAGAATTAATAAGTCAGGGAGAAAATGTTGTCCTTTTTAACAGAAGTGGCAAACAAGGTATGATACCCGATTCAATAGTTGACAAAGTAGTTTTTGAACAGGGAGACCTCGCATGCTGGGCTGAGGTTTTAGATGTAGTTAGTAAGCATAAGGTTGATACAATTTATCACTGTGGTGCATTACTATCAGGAAGTGCCGAAGAGTCTCCATTAAAAGCTTATGAAGTTAACACCCTTGGAACGTGGTACATTTTGGAGGCAGCAAGACTCTTTGATGTAAAGAAAGTTCTTTTTGTTAGTTCTATCGCTTCTTTTGGTTCTTATATAGAAGACCCTGTTCCAAACACTGCCCCACAATATCCAAGCACTTTGTACGGCGTTAGTAAGGTCTCTTCAGAAAGGCTTGGAGAATATTACAAGACAAAATTTGACGTTAATTTCAGAGGTGTTAGATTCCCTTCTGTTATAGGTCCAAAAAGAGGTGAAGGCGGTGCTTCAGCTTATTCCTCTCTAGTCTTTGAAAAAGCTGTCTTAGGTGAGCCTTACTCAATATATGTAGAACCCAACTCTAAAATTCCACTGCTGTATATTAAAGATGCGGTCAAAGCATTGATAGAGTTAGGAAATGCAGATGAAAACAGTTTAAATTACCGTATGTACAACATCCGCGGATTCTCCCCTACAGCCAAACAAATTGTAGAAGAAATTAAAGAGATCCTCCCAGATGCAGAGATCTCCTTTGACCCTAACCAGGATATGATAAATATAGTAGATGGTTGGCCGGATTGTCTAGATGATTCTGAAGCACAAAATGACTGGGGCTGGAAAAATGATTATAATATAAAGGACACATTACTTGATTTCAAAAATGAATTAGAGTGTTAACAGCTAAATTAAAATAAAAGATATCGAACAAAAATAGTTGTATAGGTGCAAGATCTTATCTGGGTCTTGCACTTTTATTTTTAGTTTTTAATCACTTTATATTATTTAAGAATTCATCTAATAACTTCTGGGCTTTTTCTAATTTTACAAGGCCATTAGAAGATATTTCTTCTTCTCCTCTTTCTAATCTTTTTTTCTCTTCATTTACAAATTCTTTTACAATCTGCAAAGCATTTTTTAGAATTTCTTTGTTATTTTCACCGATACTCATATGTTTCACACCATCCTTTTATTTATTCCAAAAAACCCCCAGATTAGGGGGCAGGTCAGCTAATAAAACCATCAATATGTTATGGCAGTCTGGCGGTCATGCACTTTTTACTAGAAGTGGTTAGACCCATGACTTTGTGCCCCTAATTTTCATTAGGTTTACCCTTTTCATTTTTTAAAAAATTTAAATTTTCTAATAATTTACCTGAATTGCTTTGCGTACATTCTTTACTTCTACCTTTACTTCTACGCAACTTTTATATAACCTCTAGGTCTTTTGTCCCTTTTTCAGGTTTTTATTTTAAAAATTATTTGAATCAATAGTTTGCAAATTGTTTACTTTTTATTTATAAATGCTTTCCTTACTTAGTGTTAAAATATGATGATAGCATTAAATTACAATGTTCCAATTAAACAATTAATATCTGGATTATTGCTCTTTTGGGGGGAATAGAAGCATGTTTAAGATGAGTATAAACATTATACTTTTCTCTTTGTTAATTTTATTTATGTTCCCGGGAATATCTTATGCCTATCTTGATCCGGGCAGTGGCAGCTTAATATTTCAAATGATCGTAGCAGGTGCAGCAGGGATTGCTTTCGCTGTAAAAGTATTTTGGTATAGAATAAAACAGTTTTTCGGCCTGTTTAGGGGAGGCAGCGATGAGTAATTCTGATCAGCTGCCCTCTTCTTTTAGGGACCCGTCAGGCCAGCTTTTTACCCGGGATAAGGTTTTGTACAGACAGATAAATAACACTTACAAAGAACATTACGAAAAATTAATAAACTCAGGACTCTATGATGAACTGGTAAGTAAAAATCTTTTAATACCGCATAAAGAAGTTGATGTAGAACCCTTTGTACCTGAAAAAGCTTACAAAACAATAAAACCAAAACCTATTTCTTTTATCAGTTATCCTTATGAGTGGAGCTTTAGTCAGCTAAAAGATGCTGCTTTAACCACACTAAAAATTCAAAAAATAGCTTTAGAACACGATATGATATTAAAAGATGCAAGCGCTTATAATATCCAGTTCTACAAAAATAAGCCCGTATTAATTGATACCCTATCTTTTGAAACATACAAAGAAGGTACTCCCTGGGTTTCATACAGACAGTTTTGCCAGCATTTTCTTTCTCCGCTGGCTTTAATGCATTACTGTGATATAAGGCTTGTGGATCTATTTAAAGTTCATATTGATGGAATCCCACTTGATCTAGCAAGCAAACTGCTTCCATCATCTTCTAAGTTGCGTTTTTCTATTTTGTCTCATATACATTTACATGCCAAAAGTCAAAAGTATTACAGTAAGACAAAAAAAGACCCTGATAATTCTGAAGAAAGCTCCAACAAAAGTGAAAATAAAGTGAGTAAGAAAAATATGAGTAGGTTTTCTTTGAAGGGTCTTATAGATAGTCTAGAATCAGCTGTCAAAAAACTGGGCTGGGATCCTGGCAAAACAGCCTGGTCAAACTATTATGAAAAAGAAACAGGGGAAGAGTATATTGAGGACAAAAAGGCCCAGGTAGAAAAAATGCTTAATAGCACTCCTACAGGTACTATATGGGATATTGGTGCTAACACTGGCCTTTTTAGTGAAATTGCAAGCAAAAATGACAATAACAATGAAGTTATCTCAATGGACTTAGATCCTGCGTGTGTTGAAATTAATTATTTAGAAACCAAGGACAAAATCGATAATATTCTTCCTCTTATAGTTGATTTCACAAATCCAAGTCCAGCAATAGGATGGGACAACAAGGAAAGAATGTCCATCTTTGAAAGAGGACCTGCAGATACAGCATTGGCACTTGCCCTGATACATCATTTAGCTATAGGCAACAACGTTCCCTTTCATAGATTGGCCGAGTTTTTCCACAGAATTGGCAAACACCTCATTATCGAATTTGTGCCAAAAGATGATGTCCAGGTAAAACGTCTTTTAAAAAGTAGAGAGGATATTTTTGAAGAGTATACAAAAGAAGAGTTTGAAAAACATTTTAATAATTATTTTGAGATAAAAGAAATGGTTAACATATCAAATTCCAAAAGGATCTTGTATCTAATGGAGGCTAAACCAATATGAAAACAAACGTCAAAACATACATTGAAAAACTTCGATCAAATTGGAAAGACATACTGGTATCATTTTCCCTAGCAAATCTTTTTTTCCTTCGGGTGTGGCATGAGCTTATTTTTGCCGACCCCGAAGGCCAATTTTACTTCAGGACACTTGATCAGGTCAGTATAGCTGCTCTTTTGTTAAATGTATTTTTACTTGGAGCAGTTATTTTGTCTTTATTTATCTTGTTTCAAAAAAATAAAAATAATATATTACAAAAGATCCTAGCCTTTGTTTTATTTGTATCTCTTATTTTTCCTTTAAATGCCCTTCGCCTTCTTGCAACAGAGATTTCTATAACTGATATAGTAGAATTTTTAGGGAGAGCTGGTTTTGGGGTTTTAATCTTCTTAATAGCCGTAAGTGTTGTCTATCTATCATTTAAGCTGC
Source organism: Natranaerofaba carboxydovora (assembly GCF_022539405.1). Lineage (NCBI taxonomy): Bacteria > Bacillati > Bacillota > Clostridia > Natranaerobiales > Natranaerofabaceae > Natranaerofaba > Natranaerofaba carboxydovora. Next base: position 1,794,291 of record NZ_CP054394.1, read on the forward strand.
CTGACAGGATTATAAATGCCGTCTCGATTATTTATATAATTTTTTCACCTTTTTTGATACTAAGTTTTGGGCAGGGATTATGGGCTTTTGCAACTACTGATTCATTTGCCCAGGAATCTGTCAGCGAAATGTCAAAGGAGCTCGCACAAGAAGCAGACGAAGAAGCTTCCAAAAGAGTGGTCTGGTTTATCTTTGATGAGCTTGATCAAAGGTTAACTTTTGAAGAAGAAAGGCCAGATGATCTGGAAATTAACGAACTAGACAACCTAAAGAATGATGGTTTTTATGCAACAAACGCCCATGCACCAGAAGATGAAACAATTCTATCCATGCCCGCGTTCACTATAGGGGAAAAAGTAAAAAACGCAGATCCAAAAGGGCCAGCAGAATTAAAGCTAACCTCAAAAGAAACAGAAGAAACTTTTAACTGGAGCGAGCGTAAAAACATTTTTGATGAGATAAGTGTCCGAGGAGGTAACAGCGCTTTAAGCGGTATTTATTTGCCCTACTGTAGAATAATAGGAGACTCACCCGACATTTGCTCCTGGCATCCATTTGGAACAATTGAACATAATAAAGAATATAATTTAACAGAAGCTATGTTTAATCAACTTCTAGCCCCTTTTGCAATTTCGCCTTTTAATCAAAGAAGGCACGCGATTAACGTACACAAGTCGGTTTATGATGATGCTAAAGAGCTGGTAACAAACCCAAATCTTGATCTAGTTTTAATTCACTGGTCAGTTCCTCATTTCCCCTGGATTTATGATAGAGAGATGGCTGATTTTAGTGTATTTAATTATGATCTAAATAAGGGTTATTATGATAATTTGGCCCTTGTAGACCAAACGATCAAAGATATGCGTCTAGCAATGGAATCTGATGGTACATGGGATGACACCTATTTTATTGTCAGTTCAGATCATCCCTGGAGGATGCATCTTTTCCCCACTTATGATGAAAAGTTTGACCCAAGGATTCCCTTTATAATTAGAACACCAGCAGAAAATGAAAAAGTAACACATACTGAGGATTTTAACACAGTGCAAACTTATGATATAATATTAAGTATACTAGATGGTGAGCTTAATTCGGCTGAAGAAATATCCAACTGGCTAAAATAATTATAAGTTTTTGCCAGATTGGAGTTTCATTTGTTTTAGTTTTCAGAATTTTCTTGCTTTTTTGCTTGTAAGGCGGATGGAGTGATGAAATGATTGCAAGAAAAGATTGTCCAAGATGTAACGGCAGAAGCTTTTCTTTAGATTATAGGAGAACTTGGCTATGTCCTTACTGTGGAAAAAATTTGACCAAACTACCTACCAAACGATACGTGCTTCAAAAGTTTAGAGGTGATCAAGATAAAAAACAACATAAAAAAAGCAATACAGAAAAATTATGATTCTGGTGCTTTTTGCACCAGAATCAATTATAGCTCATTACAGAATATATTTTATAGCTATAATTCGCATGAAGAGCCAGGTTCAATAGCTATTACCTCTACCCCTGGAGCCTTCTCAGAAGCTAATGATTTAAATTTATCCGCTGTCTGCTCAAGGATAGGGAAGGTCCCATAGTGCATTGGGACGACAGCTTTTGGATTTAACATTTTTAATGCATAAGCTGCTTGAACTGAATCCATTGTAAATACACTACCTATAGGTAATATAGCAAGGTCTATGTCATATATCTCGCCAAATACCTCCATAGTATTTATTATCCCGGTATCTCCTGCATAATATATAGTTTTGTCATCTTCTAGGGTTATAATATAGCCTGCCGGATCACCTGAAGTAGAAGAATGAACTGCCTGAGTCATTGTAATTTTTATATCTTCCACTTCAACAGTTCCTCCAACATTCATACCTGTACCATAAACCACCTGTTCTTCTGATACACCTTCATTTTTTAACATTTCCATTATTTCAGGTTGTCCAACCATAGTTGCTTTTGTTTGTTTTAGAATTGCTGCCGCTTCACCCAAATGATCGAAATGATCGTGTGTTATCAAAACAATATCAGCCTTATCAACTTCTTCAGCTTTTTTTTCATTTGAAGGGTTGCCATCATACCATGGGTCAATTATAATTGTTTTCCCTTTTGAAGTATTAATTTCAAATGTAGCATGCCCTAACCACTTAACTTCATTAGACATAAATTATTCCCTCCTTTATTTGTTAATACCTTACTTCTATAATTCTCCTTTATATGGAGAATTTATACTGTATATTTTTCTGTTCTCTATAATAAAAGTTTTTCCTGCCACAAATCAATAAATAAAAACGAATAAATATAAGATAATTGGTAATATTAAGCAGGATTAAAGATATTAGTGATGAACTATATGTTAGGGAGCTATAAATTTTGTTTGTCTAGGAGGTAAGCTTATGGGTGATCAAAGGTTCAAAGCACATCCCTGGCACGGGGTAAGTATTGGAGAAAATTGGCCAGACACCGTCAATGCCTTTATTGAAGTTGTCCCAAGTGATACAGTTAAATATGAATTAGATAAAGAAACTGGTCTACTTAAAATTGACAGGCCACAGCTATATTCAAACATTTATCCATCTTTATATGGAATGATCCCTCAAACGTACTGCGGTGACAAGGTAGGAGATCTTTGCAAAAAGAAAACCAATCAGGAGGAAGTAAAAGGCGATGATGACCCTCTAGATATATGCGTTTTGACCGAAAAGATTGTACCACATGGCGATATTTTATTACAAGCCCGCCCTATCGGAGGTTTTCGTTTGCTTGATGATGGTGAAGCCGATGACAAAATCCTGTCAGTTTTAGTAAACGATGCCCTATATGGAGACTGGAATGATATAAGCGATTGTCCTGAAACTGTTATCAGGCGTTTAGAACATTTCTTTTTGACATATAAACAAATGCCAGAAGGCCAGGACAAAAAATGTTATTTGGCAGGGCGCTATGACAAAGAGGAAGCGTTTGAAGTTATAAGACTTTCTTATGAGGATTATCTGGACAATTTTTCTTAGAGTGTAATAGTACAAATTTAGGCATATTAGCATTATAATTCACATAACTTACAAATAAGGTTACTTAATTAAGACTTGATTTTAGTCTAAAGAGGAGGAGATTTTAATGACTGTGCAAAAATACAAAGGAGATAGTGTTTATATAGTAGATGATGTTTTGAAAACCATAGCAGGGATAGCGGTTAGTAAAGTAGACGGTGTTCAGGAAATGATGGGTACTTCCGTGGTGGGAAATCTAGCAGAAAAAGTAAGAAAGAAAGATATAAGCAGAGGTATTAATATTCAGAGAACAGAAGATGACAAAATAAATGTCGCTGTAAGTGTTACTATTAGATATGGTATCAAGATCCCAGAAATATCACAAGATATACAAAATGCAATAAGAGAAACCATCCATACTATGACAGGGTACGAAGTTGAATCAATTAAAGTAAACATTCAGGGCGTTAAGTTTGATTCAGAATTAAATCAAGAAGAAAACGAATAAGCAGGATTAGCATTCTTAAAACCATGTATGCTTCCCCCGATCCATCTATTATTAATCAGGATCGGGGTTTTAATTTTCTTCCAAAAAACTTAAAATTTTATCATCAAATTCATATTTTTTGTCATCAAAAGCACCATGCCCATGCTTCTCCACCCGTCTCTATCTCCAAAAGTAATATAATCCATCTTTCTATTTTGGATTTCGTGTATGCCTCGATTATAAAATATCATTCTTATGAGATTTTCTCCTAATTGTGTTCCAAATATTTCTTTATATGCTGTTTACATTCTGATGAATTGACTTTATTAATAAAGTCTTGATTTAAAGGTAATTTTATTAATTTCAAATATTTAGCTCTATATTGTAAGCCATAATTGACATAAATATGTTTCATTTTGTTAAGGCGTGGTTCAATAACTTCTATATCTCCTAAGCTAAGGATAGCATAAGTTAACTCATCAACAATAGCTGTTGGTGAATCAGTAACATAAGCTGGAATGTTGTTTTCATTATAAAATATAACGCTAGACATAGTACCCTCCCCTATCCTTATGTATAAATAATGGTTTATAAATTATGGTCACATACCCTTAGTTTGTCATTTAATTGAATAATTATGTATTTAAGTTTTCCAATTCTTTCATTTTCTTACTTTTCCGAAGGTTAATATTAAACTTTGTCGAAATATATCTAAGGACTACCAGTAGTTATGTAAACTAACACTTAAACTAAAAGGGGAGTAATATATGTTTTATTGGAATCCTTGGCTAGATTTATATGCCAAGCAAGTGAAATTTTTTGTAAGACTTATGAAGCAACCAGAACCTTATTGGTCAACTCCTAATGAAGTATCCCTAGAAAAAGACACATTAAGGCTTAGGTATTTCCCAAACAAACACAAGAAACTGGGTAAACCTATACTTGTTCTACCACCTCAGGCAGGTCATCACAGTAACATTACAGATTATTCATCAAACCAAAGTCTTGTTAATACTTTTCATAAATACGGTTTTGATGTTTATGTAGCACAATGGTTAAGTCCAAATTATAAGCACAAAAACTTCGATATAAGCGATTATATCCGTCTAACTAATGATGCTGTTCATAATATTAGTAGTAGGACAGGCCATGACAGCATACATCTAGTAGGTCAATGCCAGGGTGGTTGGCAGGCAGCTATGTATGCCTCCCTTTTCCCCCAAAAAATCTCTAGCCTTGTTGTGGCAGCAGCTCCTATTAACTTAGAAGCTGAAAGAGGCCCTCTAAATGATTTCATAGATAATCTACCAATGAGTTTTTATGAATCTCTTGTGGCTTCAGGTTTTGGACTACTAAAAGGTGATCATATGTTAGCGGGCTTTAAGAATATGGATCCCCATAAGCATTATTACAAAAAGTATATTGACCTTTGGAATTTAATTTGGTTAGAGGATGAAAATGGTTTAGAAAGATTTGATAGGTTCACAAACTGGTACGAATTAACACAGGATCTACCGGGTAAGTTTTATTTAGAAGTTGTAGAAAAGATATTTAAGAATAATGGCATGGTTAATCCAGGAACTATAGAATTAAATGACAAAATAGAGGCAAAAGACAAGTGTGTAGACCTAACTAAAATAGATTGCCCTGTAATTCTAATGGCTGGAGAAAAAGATAATATAACTCCTCCTAACCAGTGTCTTGATATGAAAAATCATATTTCTACACCAAAAAAAGATATCATAGAAATAACAACTAAAGGTGGTCATATTGGTACTTTAATGGGAAAAAGCGCACTAAAAAATCACTGGACTACTGTCAGTAAAACCCTAGCCAATATTGCTTAATAACTTATCATCTCTAAACCAACTAACTGTTGCTGGCCATGAATGCTTAATTGCAAAATGGCCAGCGGTCGTACTTAGGTGACCCCCCCGAACACACAACTCTTTACCATTTGGTAAACGGTTTTTAATCGGAGCTGCCATTTCTTTAGGTGCAATATCATCAACCTCAGCTACTATACTCAAAATTGGCGTTTTGATATCTTCAAGAATTATTTTTGTGCCACCAAAGGTTAAGTTGTTATTGGATAGACGGTTTTCTTGATAAAATAATTTAATCCACTGAGAAAAGATATTTTTGGGCATCGGGACGGCATCATTCTCCCACTTATTCACAGCTCGAAACCACTTATAACTTTTCATTAACGGCATCCCCGGTAAAATATCCCCCATCAAAATATCACCCGAATATGTTGGAATATCAGTGATTTGAAAAGGAATTGTATCGGTTGGAAGAATATCTATAAAAAATTTAGGTAAAGCCTTAGTAGGTTCAAAAAGACCAGCTGTAGTAAAATCTATCGGTATGTTATAAAAAACCGCCCTTCTAAAAACCTCAGGGTAAAAGTATAGAGCTATTAAAGCATAAGTCCCTCCTTGACAATAACCAGCCAGGTTTATTTTTTCAATGTTACAAGCTTTTATGGTTTCAAAAACTGCCTCCATCATATAAGAAAAGATCTGTTCTTCAATTGAACATGATTCATTACAATTTGGTTCAGGATTCCATTCAAGCAAAAATACATTGAACCCTTCCTGACAAAGATGTTCTATTAAACTACAGTTAGGATAAAGGTCAAGTATGTATGAACGATTAATCGTAGCATAGACCATAAAAATATTATTGTTTTGTAGCCTATTTGAATTTTCAGTAGATTTAGCAAAATAGTGATATATTTTTGCTCCTTCGTTTTCGTAGAATAAGCGACAATCTTTTGAACTTGGTCCTAATAAACCAGGAAATTCTTTATTAAGTCCTTTTATTTGCTTAGGTAACCTAAAATAATATGTCTCTAAAAATAGTTGTATTTTTTCCTCTAGGTTGTAACCAATATTGTAACTTATAACGTAAGCCCCCCGGTTACTTCAAGAGCGGTACCGTTTATATAATCCGCCTCATCAGATGCTAAGAATAGATAAGCATTAGCTATATCCCTTGGTGTCCCTAGCCTTTTTAGAGGGGTATCATTTTCCATCATAGTCAAGACTTTTTCTGGCACTTTTTCTGTCATTGGTGTTTTGACAAAACCCGGAGCTACTGCGTTGACATTTATTCCCTTCCTCCCTAGCTCCTTGGCCCAACTCTTAGTCATTCCTATAACGCCAGCTTTAGTAGCAGAATAATTTGTCTGGCCAAAATTACCATATATACCTACTACCGATGAAGCATTAATTATTTTCCCACTGCCCTGAGACATCATTATCTCAGATACGACCTGCGTACAATTAAATACACCTGTTAAATTTACTTTAACTACTTGCTCCCAGTGTTCTTTTGAAATATCTTTTAATTTGCCATCTCTTGTAATCCCCGCATTATTCACAAGTATATCTATTCTTCCATAATAATCCTTTACTTTTGATACCATATCTTTAACCTGTTCCATATCTGATACATCGGTTTTAATATATTTGGCCTCTCCCTCATTCTTACTTATTTCACTAACAACATCTGCTTCGTCTATCAAATCAACCACTACTACCTTTGCACCTTCACCTGCAAAACGTTTTGAAGTTTCTTCACCAATCCCTCTAGCGCCTCCTGTTATTATGGCTACTTTATCTTTTAATCGCAAAACAAATTCCTCCCGTTACGTTGATTATTTCTCACTATTATTTTTCACCCTTGCTAAATTTTTCTTTCATTTCTAACAGGTAAGAATTGATTATATTTTCACTATCATAAGAATTATAAGATTCATTACCATCAATAAGTTCACCTAATTCATTTAAAATATCAGCCTCTTCTTGGCTTTCTTCAATAGAAGAAAAGTCAGAAAGTTCATTTGAAAACTCCTCTAAATATTTGTTTTTGTCAATTTCTCCACCAAAATTCTCACCGTATTCTTCATTATATTGCTTATATTTATAAAATAAATATCCATATATATTTTTCATATAGTAGTCACCTCTGCTTTCAAAAATTGTAATTATAATATCCCCGCAAGTTTTATACTTTATGCGATAAAATTTTTCCTGATATTTTGTATATAAAAGGACTGAAAAGTACAAACTCTACTTATGTAGGCAATTTAAATCGATAAAATATAATTTTAGAAATAAAGAAAGCAGGAGGTAGATACTTTGACTGAACAAACCCATAAAAGCAACGATATCCTAAAAAGCATGCTAGATAGTCAGCAAAGGTTTTTTGATATGTGGAAGAAAAACATGCTTTTATTTCAGCCTGATAATACACAAAGCAATTTAGGAGAACCTTTTGAGAGAATGATGAAGTTTTGGCAGGATGCGTTTAGAGGTAATGGTAATAATACAATGCAGATGCCCATGATGCCAATGCCCTTTGCAAATACTAATCAAAATATGCCTAGTAGCACAAACGATTTTTTCACACAATGGTTCAAATCTATGCCTCTTCCCATGGGTGTAGATGAAGAAACTTCTAAAAAAATATTCAATGATTCAAGTAATTTGCTTAACCAGCTTTATGAATTTTGGAATACATTTTTGTCCGGACCACAAAATTTTGACCCAAACCGTTTAAATCAAGTTACAAGGGACATGATGGATAATTACAATCAAACTTTGCAGCAGTTTTTTGCCCTAAATTTACCTGAACCTCTTAGAACCTTTTTTCAAGGAAGTATCGACGTAAACAAAGCTTTTAATGACACCATGCAGAATTTTACAAAGCCGTGGATGGAAAGTTTTGATAATTTTCATGATTCTACTAATCGAGCAGTCCAAGGTGATCAAAGCGCTCTTAATGAATTCTTTAGAACATGGCATGAAGCTTTTCAAAATTCCTATGGGAAGGTATTCAATATACCTGCTATGGGATTTAGTAGAGAAACCAACGAAAAAATACAAAAGAGTATTGAAGCTTATTTGGAATATGTTTATTCAACCAATGAATTTTCTCTTTCTCTTTATAAAGTTGGTTATGATGCCATGGACAAATTAATGAGCAAAATTCAGGAAGAAAACGAAAAAGGTAACCCTCCAAAAACTTTTAAAGAATTTTATGACCTCTGGATCGAAACAAACGAAGAAGTTTACTTAAATCTATTTAATCAAGAAAGTTTTGCCAAGATGCTAGGTAATCTAGTTGATGCAGGAGTAACTTTCAAACGTAGGCATGATGACCTGGTAATGGAAGCTTTAAATGAATTACCTATACCAACAGACCATGACATGGACAGTGTTTACAGTAAAATTTATGAGTTAAATAAACAGGTTAAAGACCACAAAAAAACAATCGAAAACCTTCAGGCAGAGTTAAAAGAAATGAAAATGAAATCAAAACATATCTAAAAGAGGTGATAAACCACAATGTTTGCTATTGATGTCCAAAAAAACGCAGAAGAGATCTTTAGAACGCAAAAAAATCTGCTAAAGGGAGCAGATACCCTACTTTCTATTAGCCAAGAAGATGTAGATGTAGCTAGTACCCCTAAAGAGTTGGTATATCAAGAAGACAAAATGAAGCTTTATCATTATAAACCCGTAAATAAAGAAACAAGTGCTGTACCGACAGTAATAGTTTATGCCCTGGTAAACCGCCAGTACATGATGGATATTCATGAGGAAAATAGTGTCATACGTAACTGGCTAGAATTAGGGTTGGACGTTTATATAATTGATTGGGGTTACCCCGATAAGTCAGATAAGTACGTTACTATGGAAGACTATATTGACGTTTATATGAACAATGCCATAGACGTCATACGCGAACGTAACAATGTGGACAAAATCAACCTGTTAGGAGTATGTCAGGGCGGCACTTTCGGTACTATATACACAGCTCTGTATCCAGAAAAAATCAAAAATCTTGTTACAATGGTCTCTCCTATAGATTTTTCTAAAGTAGACGGTCTTTTGTTTCACTGGAGTAAATTTATGGACGTTGACAAATTAGTTGATTCTTATGGTGTGATTCCAGGAGATTTTATGAATTTTGGCTTTTTAATGCTTAAGCCTTTTCAGTTAAACATAGACAAATATGTAGGGCTTTTGGATAATATTGATGATCCAGAAGTAGTAAAAGACTTTTTAAGGATGGAAAAATGGATTTTTGACAGCCCTGCCCAGGCAGGGGAAGCATTCAGAAAGTTTATTAAGGACCTTTATCAAGAAAACAAGTTGATAAATAACGAGTTTGAACTTGGCGGGCGTAAAGTAGACCTCAAAAATATTAATATGCCTGTACTAAATGTCTTTGCCGAAAAAGATCACCTAGTACCTCCATCAACCAGTAAACCTCTAAATGACGCAATATCTAGCATTGATAAAGATACTCTTTCTGTCAGAGGTGGACATATAGGCATTTATGTAGGTTCAAAATCTCAAAAAGAAGTAGCACCTGGAGTAGCAGAGTGGTTAAACAAACGCTCTGATGGAACAAAATCTGTTAGACATTACAAATTTTAATTAAAGGAGGAAGATAAAATGTCAGCTTCTGATAGTTCAACCGCAAAAAAACTAAACGACAATTATATTTTAGAAAAATTAGACTATGACTTACAGCCATTACCATTAGAAGATAAAGTAGCGGTTGTAACCGGTGGTGCCAATGGAATTGGAGCTGCAATTTCAGAAAAATTAGCTAAGCTTGGCGCTAACGTTGTTATTAATTACAACAAGAGTCAAAAACAAGCCCAGGAAGTAGTAAGTAAAATCCAAGATGAAGGAAGTGAAGTACTGTCCGTTGCAGGAGATGTAGCACAGGTTGATGATATGAATTATTTAGCTAACCAAACTTACAATAAGTTTGGCAAAATAGATTTGCTGATTAATAATGCAGGCATTACAAAGGATAACTTGATGACCAAGATGGAGCCTAAAGATTGGTACAAAGTAGTGGATGTTAACTTAAATGGTGTATTTAACAGTACAAATGCTGTACTTCCTGCAATGAAGGAGCAAAAAGATGGCTGTATAATAAATATAAGCTCAATAATTGGCCAGATGGGTGGTATGGGACAATGTAACTACTCTGCAGCAAAAGCAGGAATTATTGGGTTTACAAAATCTTTAGCCCAGGAAATGATAAAGTACAATGTAAGAGTGAATGCCGTATGCCCTGGTTTTGTAGAAACTAAAATGACAGAAAAAATTCCGGATAATATAAAGGAAAAAATAATTAAGAAAATCCCCATGGGGCGCTTTGCTGATAAAGAAGAAATAGCCCATGCTGTAACATTTTTGATCGTTCATGGTACATATATTACAGGTCAAACGATAAACATCAACGGAGGAATGTACATGTAAAATAAGGCCTAATGACATCCTGTCATTAGGCCTTATTTCTCCTGCTTTCTCATCAAGATGTATTGCAATCAAAAACAAAACTTTGATCATATCACTTTTTAAAGCCTGGATCACATTTGTTATTTAACCCCCCACCTTAGAAGGTGGGGGTAAGCGTTTAAATAGAAAGTTTAATACGAACCATCTAATACGAGCTAGAGGAAGATATTTTAGTAAAAGCTCTTAGCCTTTGCAAAATTTCCATGCCTTCTTGTATAATCTTTTCGGTACTGGGTTCTTCTTCATGTAACTCATCTCTAAATCTAGAAAAAGAATTTAAAAAATAGTCATCAAGGTACCTCGATGCATCTGGATTTTTATTAACTATTTCATCTTTAAATTCTATTCCTGCAGTTTTGTCAGGACTTTTCACCAAAACTTTTTGATCAAAAAAATTAGCAAAGTTCAACATACTTTCCAGCGTTTTATCAAGTTCTCCTGTCCTTTTCAAATAGTTTAAATCTTCTTCAAATCTATATACTTTATCATTAAATTCATTGTAAAACAAATAATCACCACCTCAAAAGTTTAAATAAGTTTACTCTTTAACTCCCTTATAATATCTTCCCCGTCTAACCCTCTAGCATCTATCACAGGTACAGGTGCTTCTACATTTTGCACATTTGTCATATTTTCATCTCTGCCGGAAATTATAATAGCCGAAACCTGCTCGTTACTATCAATTTCAACCGGTTCAAACCCATTTTCCCTTAAAGGGTTTTCAAGATGACTTAGATCTTCTTCTAATGCTACCTTTTTCAATTTTATCATCTCCTTTTTATATTACTTAACTTTTACATTTTTATCATTTACATAGCAAAACAGTTTTATTATAATTCAACATTCATTCAAAAACTTCTTTTAATTTTCGGATAAGTTGCTTCCGTTAGATGTTGACTCTATACAATATCATGTTAGAATATAGCTAAGTGTGTTTAAAGGGAGGGAAAGACCATGTTAGAACTATCCAAGGAAGAAATAGAAACTGTGCAGAAAGTAGCTGACAGCATTTTAAATGAGTTTGAAAACACTCCGGAGAATTTGATTCCTATTTTGCAAAATTTACAAGACAGGCTTCAATATGTTCCTGGCCCTGCTATGGAAAAGGTTGCAGAATCATTAGATATTCCAGAAGTTGATGTCTTTGAAGTTGTAACCTTTTATAATCAATTTCGTTTATACCCACCAGGCGAAAACCAATTTAAGGTTTGCATGGGCACCGCCTGTTATATGGTGGGAGGCGAAATAGCTTTAGATTCTTTTGAAAGAAGACTAGATATAAAAGAAGGTGAAACTACTGAAGATCGTAAGTACGGTTTAGAGAGGGTAGCATGTGTAGGATGTTGTTCTATGGCTCCTGTAGTCGTAGTAAACGACAAGATTGAAGGTCATGTTACACCTACTCGTGTAGATGGACTTTTATTTTCACATGACGAGGACAAAAAAGAAAATAATACTGATGAAAAATCTGATGACAAACCAAAGGAAGGGGAAGAAAAATGAGCAGTACTTCCATTGAACAAAAATTTCAAAATATTAAAAAAGAAGCAGAAGAAAATATAGCTTCGTTAGATGATAAAACGGTTATATATGTTGGCTCTGCATCATGTGGTCTTGCAGCAGGTGCTAAAGAGGTTAAAGATGCTTTTATTAATAAGTTAGATGAAAACAATATAGAAGCTGAGGTAAAAGAAGTCGGTTGCATGGGATTTTGTTATGCTGAACCGATAATATTCATATCTAGACCTGGTTTTCCTACTTTAGTCTATGGATATGTTGATGAAGGCCTCGTAGAGAGTCTGATCAAAAATTATTTGATTGAAGATGATCCTTGCTTTGAGTTTGCATTAGTAGCTACTGAAGTGAACGACTTTTTTCCTACTTTTGCTGATTTTCCGAGAGGGGTTTATGAAGAAAAACAAATTCTAAATGAATGCGGCTTTATAGATCCAGAAGAAATCGACCATTATGTTTCCCGAGACGGCTATCAAGCTTTGTCAAAAGCTCTATCCTCTAGTCCAGTGGAAATTTTGGAAGAGGTAAAAAATGCAAACTTAAGAGGAAGAGGTGGTGCAGGTTTTCCGGCAGGTAAAAAATGGGAAGCTTGCCTGAGTAACGATGGAGATGAGCGCTATGTCATCTGTAATGCTGACGAAGGGGACCCTGGTGCCTTTATGGACCGAATAATGCTTGAATCTAATCCCCACATGGTAATTGAGGGAATGGTCCTTTGTGCTTATACTATAGGTGCCAAGAAAGGTTATCTTTACATTAGATCTGAATATCCTCAAGCCGTAAAAAAAGTTCAGAAGGCAATAGAGCAGGCAAAAGAAAAGAACCTGCTTGGTGATTCTATACTAGGAAGCGACTTTTCCTTTGACTTAGAAGTCTTTCAAGGTGCCGGAGCTTTTGTCTGTGGAGAAGCTACGGCTTTGATCGAGTCAATGGAAGGTGGTTCCGGGATACCTCAGACAAGACCACCAAGAATGGCCCAGTCAGGATATAAGGACAAGCCTACTGTTCTAAATAACGTAAAAACCTTTGCCTATGTACCTTTAATTATAAATAATGGCTCTGACTGGTTCAAATCTACAGGAACTGAAGGTAACCCAGGCACAGCTGTTTTTGCCTTAGTTGGTAAAATTAATAATACAGGCCTAGTAGAAGTTCCAATGGGTACCACCCTTCGTACTCTAATTTATGACGTAGGAGAAGGCATACCCGGAGAAAAAGAATTTAAAGCAGTCCAAATCGGGGGTCCTTCCGGGGGTTGTCTCCCTGAATCAGCTTTGGATATCCCTATTGACTTTGATTCACTTGGAGAAGCAGGCGCAATGATGGGCTCTGGCGGCCTAGTTGTTATGGACGAAAATGACTGTATGGTTACAGTAGCTAAGTATTTTCTTGAATTCACCCAACAGGAATCCTGCGGCAAATGTACTTTCTGTCGCCTTGGCACCAAGCAAATGCTTGATATTTTGACAGATATCACTAAAGGCGAAGGCACCTTGGAATCGCTCGAATTATTAGAAGAGCTAGCAGTTGACATTAAAGATGGGTCATTATGTAATCTTGGTAAGACAGCACCAAATCCTGTTTTGACTACCCTGCGTTATTTTAAAGATGAATATCTAGCTCATATTAATGATGGGGTCTGCCCTGCCAAAATGTGTCAGGACTTAATAGTATATTATATCGTTCCCGAAAGATGCAGTAAACTTTGCAGTGCTTGTGTTGGTAGCTGTCCTACTGAAGCTATTTATACTAGAGATGATGGTCTAAAAGCTATCGAGCAAGAAAAATGTGTTAAGTGTGACAATTGCCTAAAAGCTTGTCCACCTGAATATTACGCAGTCGAAAAGCTATCACCTCCTGAAAAGCTTAAAGAACTTGAAGAAAAGGAAGGGAATTAATATGAGTAAAAATACAGTAACAATATCTATTGATGAGAAAAAGTTAAAAGTCCCTGAGGGCGAAAAAATACTGTGGGCAGCTTTAGAGAATGATATTTATATTCCAAATTTGTGTGCAATAAAAGATTTAAAGAAACCAGCTGCGAGCTGTCGGCTTTGTTATGTCGAGGTTGAAGGAAAAGATGAACCTGTAACAGCTTGTAGTGAAAAAGTTACTGATGGAATGATTATAAAGACCAGATCTGACAAAGTAGATAGACTTGTAAAGACTGCATTTGAGCTATTAATTGCTGATCACGATCTTAACTGCGGTAAATGTCCCAAAAACAAAAATTGCGAGCTGCAGAAAATATCTAAAGAAAGAGGACTCAAGCTGAAACAAAAACGCTTTAGAGATTCAGAGAAAGAAGCAGAAATAGATGACTCACCAAAAACTTTTGCTATGAATCCAAATCGTTGCGTTCTTTGTGGACGCTGTATCTATGCAGATAGAGAAATTGCAAAAGTAGGCGCAATTGGTTTCACTGAAAGGAGCCTACAAAGATGTATATCTACTTTTAAAAATCTTCCTATTTCAGAATCAAAATGCATCGAGTGTGGAGAATGTGTTAAAGCTTGTCCTGTAGGAGCATTGTATTTCAAAGAATAATATAACCAGCGAAAGCACCTGCCTCTACCAACGTGACTTATGGTATCAGGCAGGTGCTTTTAATAAGTATTAACAATAAGCTATAATTGAACTTTAATAAAATAATTGGTCAACAAATCATAAGTATTAGAAGGTAAATATAGACTTTATGTTGAAATATTACTTCCATACCAGTAAAAAGGAGTGACCAAAATGTATTTAAGTAATCTTAATGAAAAAGAAAAAGTTATCTTTTTAGAAATTGCAAATAATGTCGCCAAGGCCAATGGGAATATTGATGCAACTGAACAGACTTTTTTGGACCACTATATTGACCAATTACAATTAGATAAAAATGAAATAGAATTCAAAAACTTAACAATAGAAGAAGCTGTCAAAAAAATTGACTCTGAAAAATCTAAAAGAGCAATTTTTATAGAATGTGTTGCATTAGCATTTGCAGACGAAATATACCATGAAGAACAAAAAGAGGTTATTTATAAATTAAAAGAAGCTTTTGGCTTTTCGTTTCACTTTTATCACAGCGTCAAAAATTGGGTGATCAGAGTTAATGAGCTTTATAAAAAAGGAATGGAGTTAATTGAATCGGATATTGACTAAGTAACTGCATATCCTTCTTCAGTAATAATACTTTTTATTTGATCTTCCTCAATTAAACCAGGATCAAATGAAACCTTTACAAGACCTTCTTCAAGATTTACTTCGACATTTTTTACCCCATCTACATTTAATGCTTTTTCAACAGCTGCTTTACAGTGTCCACAAGACATACCTTCAACTTTTAATTGGATATCTTTCGAATTATCGCCACAGCATTTTGACATAATTTACACCTCCATTTTATTTTTACCCTCCCCCACAGGGGGCGTATTGGTCACTTAATAAAATACCATACTTCGTCCCGAACTGTCAAATATAATATAATTTTTAAATTTCAATTTTTAAAACAATCCCCTACAAACCATTATGTAGTTGACCGGCTTTGTTTTTTTATGTTAAAATAGACCCATCCCACGGGGGAGGAGGTATTTCCAATATGTTTAATAATCCAATCTGGCTTGTATTACTAATATGCCCTTTAATCCACATAATTATGATGCTATTTATGAAAGGTGGATGTCACAAAGGGCAAGAACATGGAAAGGATAATGATCAAGGTCATAATACACAAAATCCGGAAAATAAAAATTGTCATTAAGAAAATTGTTTTTGAGACAGGAAATATAATTTTTGGAAGGGAGGTGAAATAAAATGAAATTTAAAACTTTCTTAATTTTAGCTGTAGTAGCGTTATTAGCAATCTCAGTAACTGTAGGTTTTACACAAGCTGACAACAATCAAGAACTATCTTCCGAGCAGTTAGAATTAATGAAGCAGGATAATCCTGATTTGAATGAAGAAGAAGTAACCGCAATGTATGAAAATTGCGATGAGATGAATGAAGAAAAAGGGGAAGAAATGTATGAGGCATGCCATGGTGAAGATGGCTCTATGGACGAAATGATGAATAATCATCATGACAATATAGATAATCACCATGACAATAATCACCATGACAATATGATGATGTTTTAATTAAATTTTGATGGTTGGTCAAACCCCTATTTTGGCCAACCTTTTTACTATTTTCCCCGGTGTTTAAATACTTCCATTAGTTCATTAATAACTTCTTCATCATCACCTTTTTTAATCGCACTTTTTACACAAGAGTTCAAATGGCCTTCTAACATTTGATCACTTAATTTTTTTAAAGATGACTGTACAGCTGAAATTTGGTTTATAATGTCTATACAGTATTTTTCTTCTTCTATCATTTTTTCTACGCCTTTTAAATGTCCAATAATATTTTTTATTCTCAAAAGCTCTTCTTTATTTCTTTGTGCCATCGATAATCCTCCTTCCCTGCCCCCTGGGGTAGTTTTTTATACAAAATATCATACCATCTGATTATTGTCAAAGCAAGAGCTAAGCTAAAACTTATATATCTGAAAAGCTATCTGAAAGGCTTTTTGCATAAGAAACAAATTTTGATAAAATATATTATAATTAATTGGAAGAGGTGAAAAAAATGGCAAATTATCTTATATTATTTTATACCAAATCAGGCAATACAAAAAAAATGGCTAATGCCATATATGAAGGTATAAAAAATACAGAATTAGGTGCTTCAGATTTTAACCTGGATCTATATAATATTAGTGACAATAACATAGTTATGCACGAATTAGAAAATTACGATTGTATTATTGTTGGAGCTCCTATACATTATGGCAAGCTAGCATCACCTATGAACGATTTTTTAGAAAGCAGTTTTGAGAATAATATCAGTCTCGAAGATAAAATTGGAGGATGTTTTACATCTTATGGTGTAGATATCCAGGGAGCAGAGCTTGCAATACTTTCCCTTGTACAGTTTTTTTTAGAACAGGGGATGATTGTTCCTGGCATTAATAAAGAAGAAGCATTTGGACAAATTATTGCTGGTACTCCTGATGATGAAATATTATCTAAATGTAGGGAATACGGACAAAAGATTGCACATTTAACCAAAAGTATATGTACTTAAACACCTGCCCGCTACCAACCATCTTAATAATTAATGGCAGTTCAGAGAACTGCCATTTTTTTAATTGGTGAAAAATTTGTGATTTGCCATATCGAACCCCTTACTGCTACCAAAAGTGAGCTTTTAATTTGCAAGATTTTTGCAAATTCTTGCGATACGTTGGTAGCAGTAAGGGGTTTTTAATATTTATCTTTCTTCGTCCAGTGAAACTTGGGATAAAGTATATCCTGCTTCTTCATCTGTTCTACTTTCGGTTGCAAGATCACCCAACGAAACCATTCCTACAAGATTTCCATTTTCGATTACAGGAAGTCTTCTAACCTGATATTTAGCCATCAAATCTGATGCTTCTTCCACTGTTGTTTCTGGACTACAGTTAATTATATTTGCAGTCATTACCTCTTCTACTGGAATTTCTGGGTTATGCTGCATTGCTACATTTCTGACAGCAATATCCCTATCAGTCAACACACCTACAATTCTTTCTCCATCAGTAACTGGCAAAGCACCAATATCTGACTCTCTCATAATTTGGGCTGCTCTTGCGATATTTTCTTGTTTGTTAATACTGTAGATTTCTGACGTCATTATATCTTTTACTTTCATTACTCGACAACTCCTTTGTTTTGTAGTATTACTACATTTATATTTTTTCATTATTCAACCTGTATTATTAATCTTTATTAGATTTTTTATTGCTTTTATAGTAATTTACTTCTTAGTGTACATAATAAAAAAAAACAAATTAAAAACCCCCAAATTTTTATGGAGGTGCAATAATTGTCCGATAAAAAAATACTCGAACAAGAATTGAAAGAAACTATAAAAAATGCAAAATTCCCGATTGAAGGCCCTCAAGAGCTCTTGACAGCATTTCCCAGGGGTGCAGATACAACTTACAAAATTGGGGATATAGAAATCTCGGCAGAAGCGGCAGAAAATTTATTAAAAGATTCTGACTATCCTTTAGAAAGCCCGGAAGAAGCAGTAAGAGCAATCATAGTAAGGGCAAACTTATAATTAAAAAATCCGCAATTAATCACTTTGCGGATTTTTAGTTTCGTTTATATATTCGAAAAGCTTCTCGAAACGCTTAATAGTCTCTTCACTTAATTTTGGTAAGATTGCATATTTGTTTTTTAACATAAAAGAGAACGCTTCTTCTCTTCGATACCTACCTGCTAAATTATAGATTTGATTAACAATAGGCTTTGTTTTTTCGATATCTGCCAATGTTATCTTCTTGTTGAATGTAGTATTAAAAATTTCTAAGTATTCATTTATCGCAAACAGATCTTCTATATTACATTCATCTTTCTCAGTAATTTGGCTAAGACTAATTATTCTTGTTGTTGATAGAAGTCCATTTTTTAACAAACCGTCAAAAGCTTTCATCTCTTTGGTTGAGGAGTCTATAAGTAAGGTAGCATTTGTCAGCCCTTCATTCATTGCTGCAAACAAAGGTATATTTTGCATATTACCTAATGGTACCAAGCTAAACCTGCTATCTAGAGAAATACGCCCTAACTCTTTTAAATAGTCATTTATAAGTTCTAAACACATTAGGTCACTAAATTCTCTTACAATTAAGTGATCACCCTCATGTTCAAAGAGCATATTATTGGCCAAATTGTAACTTATCGCTCCCCTTATGGAAAATATAGTATCAGGATTTTGGGGGACTATATCATTTAAAACTACTGCCCCCCTGCCTGGAGCTTCTTTGGTACTTCTGTCCTCAACAAGCCTCACTCTTTCTATTTTAGTAGGATCCACCATAAAAGGTGAATGGGAAGTATAAAACACCTGATTATTTAAAGATAATTTTTCATCGACAAATCTCAAAAAATCTTTTTGTGCCTTTCCATGCAACGAACGCCCGGGTTCATCCAGTAATACTATCACATTATTTTTATCTTTAAAGGAGGAAAAAGCAGCTACAAAAGAAAAGAACCATTTAAAGCCAGAAGATCGCCTGTCAAAATTTGTAGTAATCTCATGACGCAGATCTTCTAGTCTTATATCAACATTTGTATCTATATGGCTGGGGTTTCCTTTTTCATCATTTTTAATTTGTTCTCTAGTTTCAAATCTAACTTTTAAATCTCTGTTTTGTGACCAGTATTCAAATACTTCATTAGTAATGTTGCCAGCAGCTGCCTCCAAACTGGCAATCCTTCTCTCACTATCTTCTGATATTAACTCGGGCCCTTCCATACCTGCAAGTTTTAAAAGTTCAATTGTAGTCATATCTTCCCTGGTAAGAGTATCAGGCGCTTCATTTTTTCTTTCTAATAGTTCTCGTAAGTAAAAACTACCTTTAAGTTGGCTAAATTGTGAATGTCTAAAGAAAATCGGCATATATTCAGATAGAAGGTTTTGTATGTCTTTTGTAAGTTCACCATTTATAATTTTATTTAATCTGTTAATTTTATTTTTCAATCCTTTTAACCCTGTTATTCCTTTAGATTTAGTGCTTTTGGCAATTTGAAATACCTCATCCAAATTTTCTGGATCCCTGCTACCTTTACGTATCTCTTCAGTTCTCATAAGATTCATGGCAGCATCTTTCTCATCTATTAATAATGTAAAATGTAGTTTGTCTCCATAAGTCCTCACCACATTTACCATCACTAGATCAGGCAAAGGAGCTTTTATAAGCTCTTCTAGTGCACCCTTTTCATCTTGACCCAAGGAAAATTTCCCAATAATAAAAGATGCTTCATTTAGGTCACTTTCTTTTTCATCACTTACTTTTCTCCATCTTGGGTAATCAACATTCTTATCTATTTTACTATCATGGGAATAAGCAGGATTTAGCCTATACAAAGCTTCTAAAAAAGCTGTTTTCCCAGATTCATTTTTTCCAACAAGAGTTGTTACAGGTTTGTTAACATTTACCCAGCCCGAGTCATTGAAGTTTTGCCAGTTAAGAACTCGTACAGCTTCTAACTGCATTCCTATTCCTCCCTGCTTAGAAGAATTAAACCCTTAATGATACAAATAACACAAGTTTACTATTATATCTTACATAGTCTAATTTTCGACTTTTTTCTCCAAAATACCTTCTACATAAATATTTTATAACTATACTAAATTGTTGATTCTACTTTAATTAGTTAGAATCTTTTTTGATATATTCCAAGTAAGAGATTGATGAAGTCCACAAAAAGCTTGCCCCCAACAATTCAAAGCTTTCTTCTACTAAATAATCCATCATTCTATACCTAACTTCTATAGACCCTATGTCAGCCAAATATTGATCGACTTCTTCATAAAGCATCAATAGCTCTTCTCCGCCACCAAGGGAGATACTCAAATTATATAGAACATTTCCAGCGGTTTGATACCAAAACATTATATCTCTTGTTCCAGACATCCCGACAGCAATTCCATAGAAAAAATAACCGGCCAAAAGGAATAAAGCAGTTCTACGGTTACTAAAAGGATATCTCCAGTATTTAATTAAAGCAATTAAAGGAATCAAAGCCATAAGGGAAAAATATGCAAGTTCTGTGATACTTCTATAGATCATTCCATCTTTAAATAATAAAACAAATCTAGTAGTCAGAAAATGTCTTACATTTCCAGCGTCTTCCATAATCATAAATACACCAGCAATTGCTAATAAAAGCCAAAATATCGCAGCTTTATTTTCCTTTCTTTCATTCAAAATACCTGCAATGTAAGCACTTGTCATCATAAATAAACCAATAAATAACCATTGAAATATTTCAATAGGTCCACCTTCAGTAAACAAGTAATCCCACAAAAAAGGAACACTAAGCCCATCATGGGCATGCATGCGGTCTCTAATACCCAAAAAATTATGTATATCCACCAGATAAATAGCAATGTAAGAAGTAAGTAAAATCAAAGCAACAAAAATAACTACATAATAATCTTTTATCCAAAGATTGGTCTTAGCTTTCTCAATACTTGTTTCATTTAATTGCTTTTTGAACACCATTATGTTTACCCCCAAAAATAGAATAATACAGAACAACGCAAGTCAAAGCGTTGTTCTGTATTAAAGTTCATTAAAACCATGGGTCTTATTAGCTTAAAGCTTTACCTAAATCTTTCATTCTATTGACTGTCTCTTTAATAGATTCATTGAAATTAGAAACCTGATCAGCTGTAAGGGTCAAGCATTCTACTCTTTCTTCTTCTATACCAACTTCGTTTAATATTGACTTAATATATCCAACTCTCTTTTCTGCCCAGTAGGTTGTCTGTATAAATGGACAAACTTTCTCTTCATTGGACTCAGTATCTTCCTCACAACCAGCTATAATAATTCCGTCTACTCCGCTTTGGAAGCCTTCTAAAATATGAGTCGAATCTATCTTAGAGATACAAGGAAATCTTACTACACCAATATTAGCTGGTTTTCCGTTCATAAATTTGTCTTTAAACTCAGGAAGTGCATATGCGCCATAAGCACAAGAGTAAACTAATATTGAAGGTTCATCTCCTGACTTTGAAGCATTTATCTTTTGGACAGTAGGCTCAATTTGTTCCTCTGCTTCTTCAATATAAGTGCTTCTAAATTCTATAGCAATATTAGGACATACTGTGAGACATAGTCCACAAGCCTGGCACTGATAGTCTCTAATAATCATATTACCTTCTTCATCAATCTTAGGCACATCATAAGGACAAGTTCTCATGCAAGTAAGACATTTTACACAATTCTCAACAATTCTCTCTGCCCCTGCAGCGCATCCAAGGCAGCGACGTCCTTCCCATACTGCGGTTTCTAGAGAATATCCTTTTTCTATAGGTTTGAAGTTGTCACAGCGTTCTTCAGGAGACAGCATTGGAATTTCATTACGCTTAATTTCCACAATATTTTCTTTAACATCATCTTCAAGCTGTGGAAGAGGCTCTTCTTCTTCTACCATCTCGCTTACAAAAGTTTCACCTTCTAGATAACTTTTCACCGCTTGAGCTGCAACTCTCGCGTTTGACATTGCACGAACAGCAGTAGTTGGACCAGTAGCAATCTCACCACAGGCAAATACACCTTCTACTGGTGTCTTTAAAGTACTATGGTCTACTACTAGCCTCCCTCTTTCGTCAACAGGCAGTCCTGCTTCTTTTACCGCCTCCAAGTCAGGACCTTGTCCAATAGAGAAGATTACCATATCACCGGTAATTGTTTTTTTATTATCTTCACAGAATTGAGGGTTAAAGTTACCACTGTCATCAAAGACACAGGCACATTCTTTTGCTTCTAGGCCGGTTACTTTATCCCCTTCAACTACAATTCTGTCTGGTCCCCAGGAACAATTAAGTTCTACTCCTTCTTCCTCAGCTTCTTCAATCTCCCAGGAGAAGGCGGGCATCTCGTCATAGCTCTCTAGACAAGCCAGCTTTACTTTCTTAGCGCCACTTCTTACAGCAGTACGTGCAACATCCATTGCAACGTTTCCACCACCTATAACTATAACTTCTTTGCCTTCCACTCGATAGTTCTCTCTTTTAGTGGCTTTTAAGAAGTCAAGCGCCATTATAACATTTTCGTTGTCTGCACCAGGAAGTGGAAGCCCCCGGCTATTTGCAAGGCCCAAAGCCAAGACAATAGCTTCATAACCATCATTTTTCAAATCTTCTACCTTTATGTCTGTGCCGAATTCTACCCCTGTTTTGAACTCTACCCCAATTTTTTTAAGGTTTTCTATATCTCTGTCGATTGTTTCATCAGGCAAGCGATACAATGGAATGTAGTTACGCGGTGCGCCACCAAGTCTTTCTTGTCTCTCGAAAATTGTTACAGAATATCCTTCCATGGTCAAATCAAAAGCAGCTAAAAGTCCTGCCGGGCCCGAACCTATGACGGCAGCTTTCTTGCCTTTGTTTTCTTTTGGCTGTGGGTACTCTCCGTCCCCGTATGCTATTGCTGCCCTTTTAAGACCTCTAATAGACAACGGCTCATCAACGTTTTGACGGCGGCACTCATCTTCACAATGATGAGCACAAATAGTTCCACATACAGACGAAACTGGATTAGTCCTCATAATAGTCTCTAATGCCTCGTCAAAGTTACCTGTTGCAATAAAACGAAGGTACTCCCTAACCTCCTGGCTTATGGGACATCCATATTCACAAGGTGGTTTCCCAGGAAATCCTTCAAATACTTCAATATGGGATTTTGTCATTGTTTCAATCCTCCCTTTTTTATAAATAAAATAATATTAAACCTCATTAATGACATAAATTAAACTCATCATATAGATATTCTTTTTAACATTGCTTTTTCCTGCTGCGGTAGTGATTTTTATTACAAAATTTATATAATTGTTTAAAACTATTCCTTAATTTTATTCAAAAGCCAGGCAGTGTTTTCACCAAGTATCTCCATGATCTTCATACCTTCTTCATCATTGTCTACTTCACCTTCTCCTTTACCCATTCCCATATTCCAATATATAGAACCAGGTATAATCATTTCATTAATCAGGTAAAAATTATTTATTGCTTGAAAAACATTCATTGAACCAGCTCTTCTTACTGCTGCTACTGCCACCCCAACTTTCCTTCTAAACATGTGATCATTGCCCTTAGCAACAAATCCTGCCCTATCGATCAATGCTTTTGTTTCGGCATTTAGGGTAGCAAAATATGTCGGAGATCCAATTATTATACCATCAGATTCAAGCATTTTTTCAATGCAATCATTTACTATATCATCATCCATAACACAACGTTTATCCAGATTTTCTCTACACTTACCGCATGCTTTGCAACCTTTAATCTCTTTACCCGCAAGGCTTACTAATTCACACTCAATCCCTGCTTTTTCAAGGGGCTCAAAAACCTTTTTGATAAGCGCTGCAGTATTGCTGTTTTTCCTTGGACTACCATTAAAAGCTGTCACTTTCATTTTTTATTCCTCCCTTGTTACAATAGAATTAATTTAAACACGCAAAAATTAAACTTTGCACTATTCATAGCACTATTCATAGTACACCTTTACTATTACTGTATAAGCTCGTCCATCTATAGATTTTACCATAATAATTTAAAATTTGCGAAGAAATAAAATAGACTGCCATAGAGCTATTAAAAACTCTTATGACAGCCTCAATTTTAGGTTCTATTATGTTAGGTTCTATTATGTTTATTTATATCTACTTGTTTTCTTTTAATCCACGAATGCTTTTTAGCTTTTTAAGGTTTGATTCCATGTCTTTATAATCTTTAAGCATTGCTTCTCCACTATAACCCTTTTTAACTAAACTCTTTAAAATACCTTCGTAAGAAGTATCTTGATTTTTGAGTTTTAAATTTATATCCTGAAAAAAATATTTTGGAGCAGCCATATATCGCACCTGGTTACTAAAATATGCACAAATCTAAACATTGTGCCCTAAAACCACCGCCGCCGAACCAAGAAAAGGCGACTTACCGCAGAGATTTTCACTCGGTTTCACCAGTATAGGGTCATCTACCTAAAGTAGAAGACAGACCGGCGACTCCCTGTTAGGGACGGCAGATGCGATAGGCCTTTCCTTCCCATGGTATTAACCTATCGCAGTAAAAGAATTTTAGTAACTCAGGGGTTTCACCTCCTGCCTTTTTAGTTTATGATCGCTCAAATTAAATTCCAAAAATTTATTTGCCATGTTCCACAATGTCCAGTGATGATAATTTTTAAAGTTATCTATCTTTTGGATAATATCTTTTAAATATTTTATCTTGTTGGATTCTTCCTTTGATCCAATAAGATTTTGTAAATATGGTTTTAGTTCTTGTAATTTTTGAATTAGCTCCACTGGGAGCTTTTCTCTGTAGCCAAGACCCCTGCGGCCAATTACCAAGGCTGCAGCCTGGTGAACTGAGAGGCTGTATTTTTTAGAGTATTTAAATCTGCCAATAATCGAGCTGTAAGCAGGGTTTATTTGTTTTATTTCGAACCCGTTTCTAAGTCCCCTTCTTGTTATCCCTTGTAGGAGTTTTTTCCTGGTAAAATTATGAGTCAGACGGTTATATCTTTTGTTTGTGTCGTGATCATTTCTAAAGTTTAGTTTTTCAGTTACTATGGCTCCTACGTTTTCGTGGAGTAGATAGTCTATTATGTCTTTCGAGTGCTCTCCTGCTATGTTTTCTCGTTTGTTGGATGAGACATACTCCATCTCGTGGCAGTAAAATACCCTGGATTTTATGAAGTTACCCTGTTTTGTCATAATGGTAACGGCTGTACGGTCAATATTTACGTCTATCCCGGCTATGAGCTGAACATTAATTGGTTGTTTTGGTTTTAACCATGACCCTGGTACTTCTTCTTCGTAAGTTAGATAAACGTAGTATTCTCCATCTTTTCGCTTGATTTCTATGCTGTAGGGATGATAATTGCCTTTGGAGTCAGGATAGGTAGCGTCTAAGATTTCATCAAAATATTTGTCTGGTATTTCTAGTTCAGCTTTGATACGCGGACTTCTATTGTTTGGTTTTATGTTTAGAGAGTCTGCTATTTCAAGGTAGAATCTATCGTTTTGTTCAGTTATTCTTGTGTTTAGGTTACCTTTTTTAGTTTTGTCACCCCTGGAGTAGAGCTGGTTAGTTCGAAGGTCTTTCCATTCCTGGTTTGTTATATGGCCTTTTGTTCTTGCACGAAAGTTTTTCTTGCCACCAAAAATGGCTGGTGGGATAGTGTGATTATCTATATGATTTTGAAGTTCTGTTTGTTTTTGTTCTAGTTTTTTTACTCTAAACCCTAGTCCTTCTAGGCAGGTTTTTAAGTCAACTTTTTGGGGTGTTTTTTTGCCGGTTTTGTAAGTTTCGATTTTACGGCGGGTTTTTATTAACTTGGCTTTGGTTTCTTCTAGATACAGAGCCAAAAGCTCTTTTTGGCTGTCTATGATAGTTTTTGCCTGAAGGGTAGCATCTTCTGAGTAGCGTTTGTTTAGGCGAAAAACCCGCTGAAGTAATTTGTTTGTCTCGTTTTGATCTAGGCCATTTATTAACCTGTTATAGCTGTAGCGTTTTGCTGCACAGAATTCCCTCATTAAATTATCTAACCGAACCTTGAACTGCGGGGAAATGTTTTTAAGTTTGAGCATCCTGGTGGTTTTCATATTTTGTAGCCTCCAATTTTATTATGGCGGTTAGTGTTTGCGAACTAATGTTCTATATATATTATACTGTTTTTACCCAGGATAATCAACTTAAATTCAGAAAAAAATACAGATTTTCTTAGTTTTTTCTAAAAATGTGCAGAAATTTTTAAGCTGTTTTCAACCTCCTTTATTGTCTATATAGCAATTATAGCATTCTAATCTACAAAAATATATAAATTGGCAATATTTAAGAATAGGAAAATCTTTATGAATAGGTAAATGTTTATGAATTGTTTGACTAATGTGAAATTGTAGACACTTAAAAAATAAAAAAGGGATTGCCATATAAATCAAATCAGGCAATCCCTCTTACAAAAGCTCTTTATAACATTCAGACACCGTCTTAATAAAGTTATCCAGGCCTATATCTTCTAAAGTTGCTTTAACAAACTTTCTGTTATGTTCGGCAATATTAACCGGATCAAAATAAACTATATCATCACAGTTTTTTTCATCATTTAGGATTATATAATAAAATTTACTGTCTGAAGTTACATAAGTATCAGTTATATATTCATATTTTTCAGTTCCTTCTGCATACAAATCTGGCAAATGACCTATCGATTGTCTTTTTATCTTCCTGATGCGTTTCAAATTAGGAGGTAATTTAAGATTTTTGCCTTTTTTCAACCTATACAAATACATTATTGTATTTTGCTGGTTTATAAGTGCCTGCAAAAACCCGTAATAATATAATAAAAAATACCCTTGATTTTCTGTAGATATACTGTCATTTAACTCAGATATAAATTGCTTTATAGCAACATTCGCATTTTCTAAAATCTGAAATGCAGCAAGCTCGGCGTTTTGTTCTTCTTTTTTCTCTTCGAAATGTTCTAATTGCTTGGAATTATCTTTATTAATTCCCATTTCTTTTTTTACTTTATTATCAAGTTCTTTAATATTATCAAGTTCTTCAATACTATCTAGCTCTTCATTTGTATTATTTTTCTCTTCAAGTTCTCTAAATTCCATCACCCTTTTTCACCTCGAAATAAAGGCCAATTAATTTTCAATTTCTTTATATATCTTCAAATTATTTATATATCTTAATTATAATTTTGTCAAACAAAAAAATAATAGGCTCCTACATATTTAAAGCAGGAACCTATCATTTTTTTATTACATGCCGTATTTGATACTATACTTCTTGCTTAGCATCTTCAATTATTTTATCCCTGACATCTCCTGGCACTTGCTCATAATGACTAAACTTCGTTTTGAAACTTCCTCTGCCTTGAGTCATTGAACGTAAGTCTATTGCGTATTTTAGCATTTCTGCCTGGGGTACATAGGCTTTAATTAACTGATCATCTCCGTCCGGATCCATTCCCTGAATTTTGCCTCTCTTACTATTTAGATCACCCATAACATCACCCATATATTTTTCTGGTACTCTAACCTCAACATCCAAAATGGGCTCAAGCAAAATA
The DNA here is from genome assembly GCF_022539405.1 of Natranaerofaba carboxydovora. Lineage (NCBI taxonomy): Bacteria > Bacillati > Bacillota > Clostridia > Natranaerobiales > Natranaerofabaceae > Natranaerofaba > Natranaerofaba carboxydovora. The sequence goes on from NZ_CP054394.1 coordinate 1,822,279, forward strand.
GGTTCTGCTTTTTCCATTCCCTTTTTAAATGCATTTATACCTGCAACTTTAAATGCCATTTCCGAGGAATCTACACTATGATGCGAACCATCATAAAGGTTAGCTTTTATATCTACAACGGGGTAGCCAGCTAAAACTCCAGTTTCCATAGCTTCTAAGATCCCTTTTTCCACCGCAGGAATATATTGTTTGGGGATTACTCCTCCCACAATATTGTTCTCAAATTCAAATTGTTGTCCTTCAGGAAGAGGAGAAAATTCAATATAAACATGGCCGTATTGACCTTTACCACCCGACTGCTTCTTATATTTTTCTTCAGAATTCACAGTTTTAGTAATAGTTTCTCGGTATGGTACTTTAGGCTCTACAAGATCCACATCTACACCATATTTTTTAGCCATTCTGCTAACGACTATCTCTAGCTGGAGTTCTCCCATGCCGGATATTAAGGTTTCTTTTGTCTCTTTATTTGTTTCTCTTTTTAATATTGGATCTTCTTCCAAAAACTTCGAAAGGGCAGTTCCTACTTTTTCATCGTCTCCTTTATCTTGAGTTACAACTGAAAAGGATATAATTGGTTCAGGAAAATCTACTTCGGGCAAGACGATAGGCTTATCCGGGCTAGATAGTGTATCACCAGTAGAAGTCTTTTGAAGTTTACTAACTGCTGCTATATCTCCAACTGTAACCTTATTTACTGCTATCTGCTCCTTACCTTTAAGGTAATATAACTTTCCAACTCTTTCGCTAGACTTATCATTTGAATTATAAACTTCTTTGTCATCAGATAGTTCACCAGAGTAAACCCTAAAGTAATTCAACCTTCCCACGTAAGGGTCGGCAATGGTCTTGAAAACAAAAGCGCTAAACGGCTCATCATTTGAAGTTTTCAGTTCTATCTCTTCCTCTGTATTTGGATCGCTACCTTTTATACTTTCTTTCTCTAATGGATTTGGTATATAATAAGTTAAGCAGTCAAGAAGCTGGTTTACTCCAATATTTTGAGTAGCCGATCCACTGAGGACAGGTACAAGCCCTCCTTCTTTAGTATATTGCTTAACACCTGTTATTATTTCATCCTCGGTCAAAGGCTCACCTTCAAGATATTTTTCTAGCATTTCATCATTGCACTCAGCTATTTCTTCCATCAATATTTCCCGGTAGTTCTCTGCTTCATCCTGAAACTCAGAAGGTATATCTTCTTCAGATACTTCCCGCCCGTCACCTTTTGGGTAAACAGCTTTCATTGTAACTAAGTTTATTACTCCTTTAAATGAATCTTCTTGACCCATTGGAATTGTTACCGGTACTACCTGATCACCAAAATGATCACGTAGTTGTTCCAATGTTTGTTCAAAGTTTGCATTTTCTCTTTCCATTTTATTTACAAACAAAATACGTGGCAAACCGTAATCATCAGCGTATTGCCAGACCTGTTCTGTACCCACTTCAACACCGGAAGATGCGCTAACCACAATCAATGCACCATCAACTACTCTAAGCGCACTCTTCACATCCCCTATAAAATCAAAATATCCCGGAGTGTCAACGAGATTTATTTTACAGTTCTTCCATTCACATGGAGCTACAGAAGTATTAATTGTAATACCTCTTTCCATTTCTTCCTTATCATAGTCTGTAGTACTCGTTCCTTCGTCAACTTTCCCTAGTCTTTCATTAACCCCTGAGGTGTATAACATAGCCTCAGCTAGAGAAGTTTTACCAGCTCCACTGTGGGAACATATTCCTACGTTTCGTAGTTGATCAGGGTTAAAATTTTTCATAAATGTACCTCCTTTGCAATAATTAAGTGTTATGGGTATTTATAATAAATTAGCTTAATAATCTTCTCTTATGATTATATAATTTAATTATTCTCGCAATTTTTTATAAATTCCTCCTTAAGATCAATTAATTTTCTGAAAAATAACTTCTTCATTTCTGACTATATGTATATTTTTTCCTTGATTTTTTATATTAATCCAAAAAAAAGCGGCAATGCTTTATATAGCTTTGATATTCATATTAAATTGAATGTATGATAAAATACCAATATTAGTTAAGAATAAAATGTGCTAGCTAAGGAGGCAGTAATTTATGTATGAAAAACTCAAAGATAATATTTACAAAATAGAAGTACCTCTCCCAAACAACCCACTAAAGGCAACTAATTCTTATTTTATCAAGGGAAAAGATAGAAACCTTTTAATAGATACAGGTATGAATCGTAAAGAATGTCTCGACGCTCTAAATAAAGCTATTCATTCTTTAAAGGTTGATCCAAAAAGCATTGATGTTTTTGTCACTCATTTGCATGCTGATCATATAGGTCTTGCATATCATTTTGCAAAAGATGATTCTCGTATTTTTTTCAATTATCCAGACTCTGAAATAGTAAGCGATCACACATATTGGAAAAGAGCGTTAAAGAGGGCATTAGAAAATGGGTTTCCAGAGAAAGAAATTGAGGAAGCTATAACTAAACACCCGGGGAACAAATACAGCCCAGAAAAATCAGACGGCTTTACATTTGTAAAAGAAGATCAAATAATCGAGGTTGGAAACTATAAGCTAAAGTGCATAGAAACACCCGGTCACACACCGGGTAACACCTGTCTTTATGAGCCAAATGAGCAAATTTTTTTCTCAGGCGATCATGTACTTTGGGATATCACCCCTAATATTTCAGGCTTTTTGGAAAAATTAAATAATCCCTTAAAAAAATATTTAGAAAGCCTGAACAAAATAAAAGAACTAGAAGTATCCCTTGTTCTTCCCGGACATCGAAGTACTTTTGAAAATTTAGAACTTAGAGTAGAACAATTAAAAGATCATCACTACAAAAGAATAGATGAAATAAGATCAATTCTTAAAAAGTCAGAACACCAAACTCCTTATCAAATAGCATCTAAAATGACTTGGGATTTAGATTGCAAATCCTGGAAGGAGTTTCCCTTAATGCAAAAATGGTTTGCCACAGGTGAAGCCCTTGCTCATCTAGACTACATGCATGAAGAAGGTATATTAAAAAAAGAAAAAATTCCTGAAGAAAAACACAGTAATGAATCGGTTTTTAAAAATTACTACTCTCTATAGATTGCATAATCTACTCTGTCTCTCCCATCTTGCTTTGCTTTATACAATGCCTGATCCGCTAACTCAATAAACTTATCAAGTCTTAGTTCTTTTTTATTGTTATTTCCCCATTCATACTTTACTGTAGCAACACCAACCGATAAAGTAACATGATCAGAAATCTCAGAAGTTTCATGTGGTATGTACAGTGCTTTTACTCCTTTTCTGATTCTTTCACCAATACGAAGAGCATCATCGGAGTCAACATAAGGTAAAATAATTGCAAATTCTTCGCCCCCATACCGTGCGACCAAATCCTGGGGGCGAGTAACTACCTGACATAGTTTATTAGCTACTCTTTTGAGGCATTCATCTCCGGCCTGGTGACCATAAGTATCATTATAAAATTTAAAGAAGTCTATATCGCATATAATTAAAGATAGCACTTTCTTATCATTTTTGGACCTTTTCCATTCCCTGGTCAAAATTTCATCAAAAAAACGCCTGTTAGCTATTCCTGTTAGCCCGTCTATATTAACCATTCTCTCTAATTTTTCATTTTTTTCTTCTAATTCATTATTTATCTGTTCTAAGTGCTTAGTCATATCCTTTAGCTGTCTTTCTCTTTTTTTACGTTCTTTAATTTCATTATTTAATTTTAGGGCAGATTCTACTCTAGCATATAGCTCTATTTTGCCAGCTTGCTTTTGGATATAATCTATAGCACCTGCATCAAAAGCTTTTTTTAACCACTCACTCTTTGTTTCAGAAGTTATCATAATTATCGGTGTATCATTATATTTAGGCTCTTGTTTAATTATTTGACAAGCTTCTACACCATCCATATCTTCCATAATAATATCCATCAATATTAAATCAATTTCATCTGTGTTATTATTATTATTTCTATAAATCCCCAATATATCAAATGCTTCTTTAGCTGAAGAAGCTTCTTTAATTTCCTTATAACCTCTTTCTTCTAACATTTTTTTGATAAAAAAGCGAACACTTCTAGAATCATCAACTACCAAAATTGCCATAACTTTAGCCTCTCCTTACACCTATAGTTAAGCGTTAGTTAGCCCCATCATTTTATATTTAACGATGGGGCTAAAACGATGGGCTGATAAATCTATTTCATTTTGTTTATAAATTGATCTGCTTCAACTGCTGGCATAGTTTTAATTCTGATTGTGCCACGAGAAGCTAGCTCTAAAGATATTTTTTGTATTGTTTCATTATCAGGTGCTTCAACTACATTCAAAAAGTCATAATCTCCTAGCAAAGCATATTGAGAAACTACTCTTCCTCCCATCTCTTCAACATCTTTGTTAACTTCCTTAATCCTTTCAGCGTTATCTTTGATTGTTTTGCAGCCGTCATCAGTCAAGCGACTAAGCAAGATATAAGTAGGCATTACTTTACCCCCCTTTGCTTGTTATTCTTATTAAAATTATAACATATTATTAACATATTATTCATTAAATTTCCTTAATTGTTTGAAAATTAGCTATTATTGTATTTCTTCCACTTTTAAATTCCTTTGCTATATAATATATCATATAATAGATAGTGCAAATATCTAATTAACTCTTAAGGAGACGATATGAATGCATATACCTGGATTAATAATAGCCTCAGTTTTTTTTATTGCTGGTATAGTAGGAACCCTTCTACCAGTCATCCCAGGAGTATTATTTATTTGGCTGGGGATGCTAATTTATGGGTTTTTTATAGATTTTGCAGGACTCTCTGTTAATTTTTACATAATTCAGGGGTTTGCAGCCTTTTTGGTATTAATTGTGGATTATATTGCTACTGCATTTGGAACAAAAAAATTTGGTGGATCAAGAACCGCTACCTGGATGGCAGTTATTGGCCTCCTAATTGGTATTATTACAATTGGAATCCCAGGAATAATTTTCGGGCCTTTTGTAGGAGCTTTGTTAGGTGAATTATTAAGAAAAGTACCTATTAATAAAGCACTTTATTCTAGTTTGGGTACACTTATTGGACTATTAGGAGGTTTTTTATTAAAATTAATTATAGAATTATTGATGATTCTATGGTTTTTTATATCTATAGTTTAGCTATTACCCGTTAGACGTAATATACTGTTAGACATTACTATTATCCCTAGGGGCTCTATTTTTGCCCCGCCAATTGCCAGTTAAGAAAAATGAAAACAAAATTTGTGCTACTGCCAATGATATACCGACCATATTAATCAACACGTCTACTATAGTACCATGCCTACCATCTACAAATGATTGATGATATTCGTCTAATATTGCTATAATAGTTGCAAGAAGAAACGCTCCTGCCACTGCAAGTAATTTGCTTGCTGTATACTCGCGAAGTAACAGAAATACTGCAATTGTTATTACGAAAAACACAACAATATGAGCTATTTTTCTAAGAATAAATTCGATTATACCAGGGTTTTCACTAGCATATTCATAAAAGTCACTGCTAAAAGTTTGGACAGGCCCTAGTTCACCAGGTAAATTAGATGAAATAAAGATAGCTGCTTTTTCAAAACTAACATCCAACAGCCCAAATAAATCGTTTACCTGCTGCAGCACTGGCAGTACTCTTAGTCCAGGGATAGAAGATAAATAGTATAGTGTCCCAAGTAAAACAAATACCAAAAGCCAAGCATGCTTTTTTTGCAAAGTCAGATCCCCCAATTTACGTGATTTTGCTTACAAAATTCTACCATCATAAACTAGTAAAAACAAGTAATCAATTCATATTGTATTCAAGTAATATCGAAACATTAATATCTTGTTTGGAGGAATAAAGTAATGAGATTCGTTAATCTAAATAATATTGAAGAAGGAATGGTATTAGCAAAGCCAGTCTACAACGAAAAAGGTAGTATATTATTACAAGCAGGCGTCAAGTTAAAAAACAATTATATCTCCAAGATTAATGAGTTGGGATATAATGGGATTTATGTTCAAGATGAAAGGCTTGAAGATGTTGAAGTTAAAGAAATTGTAAGTGAAGAACTAAAACGGGAAACCACAAATGAAATGAAAGATACTTTTCAGGATATAAATAGGCAGATGAAAATTTCTAATAAAAAGGTTAATGAAATAAAGAAATCTGTTGATGTGCTTCTAGCCGAAATAATTGAAAATAAAAACCTCATGGTTAACATGATGGACTTAAAAATATTTGATGATTACACATTTCATCATTCAGTTAATGTGACGATTTTATCTGTAATAACAGGGATTTCTTTAGGATTAAACAATTCTGATCTTTACAAACTAGGTTTAGGTGCACTGCTCCACGATGTTGGCAAAGTAAATATTCCAAAAGAAGTACTTAATAAAAGCGGTAAACTTGATGATAAAGAATTTAGTGTTATAAAACAACATCCAGTAGAAGGTTACAAAATTTTAAAACAAAATGACGAGATTCCTACAACATCTTATATGGTTGCACTCCATCATCACGAAAAATTTGCAGGAGAAGGCTATCCTGAAGGGAAAAATGGTAGTGATATCCATTTGTATAGTAGGATTGCAAGTGTAGCAGATGTATATGATGCCTTGGTATCAGACAGGCCATATAGAAAAGGCTTTACCCCCTCAGAAGCTATGGAGTTTATTCTAGGAGGTAGCGGAACAAATTTTGACAGAGATATTGTAACTCATTTTTTCAAAAAAGTAGCTCCCTATCCTGTGGGAACAGAGGTAATATTAAGCGATAATCGTCAGGGTATCGTTATCGAAAATTACGAAATGCACACCCTTCGTCCCAAAATAAGAATTACCAAAGAAAATGGAGCAGATATCTCACCTTATGACATAGATCTAAGGAATAATACTTTAAATTCAGTCACTGTAATATCAACACTAAGTTAATAGTAAATAATAAGAATAATATAGCAGCAATGGTGCCATCTTAATAGTAGAAAATAAAATTAAGGGGGCACCATTAATGAAAAAACTAATTGTCATCCCAGTGATTCTGTTACTTATTATCTCAACTGCGCTACTAGGATGCGAGGCAGAACCTGATAACGGCAATGGAGCAGAAAACGGAGCAGACAACGGTGACAATGGAGCACAAGTAGGGAATGGTCGTGAAGACGGAACTTTTTCAGCTGCATCAGAGGCTGATGATAGAGGTTATGTACATGCAGATGTAACCTTTGAAGATGACGAAATTACCGAAGTAGAGCTGGCTGAATTTAATGACAAAGGTATTGAAAAAGGAGAAGATTATGACTGGGATCCCTTTCATGAAGCTATGGATGAGCTGCCAGAACGTTTCAAAGAAGCAAACGACTCAGACATAGAAGTATACACAGAAGCTACAGGAACCTCTGAAAAAGCAATGGGTGCTGTAGACAAAGCCATCCAAAGAGCAGAAGGCGAGACAGGAGCATTCGATGGTACTTTCCTTGGAACATCTGAGCAAACTGATGACGGTTGGGGAGTAGCTTGGGTAACTTTAGACAACGAGGAAATATCCGAGGTTAAATTAGAAGAAGTCACTTTAACCGACGAAGAAGATGAAGAGTACGAATTTAAAGATGACGACTATCAGTGGGAAGAATGGCATGAAGCAAAAGAAGCCATGCCCGACTGGTTTGTTGAAGAAAATTCCTCAGAGGTAGATGTATACACAGACGCAACTGAAAGTTCCGAAATGTGGATGGAAGCCGTAGAAGATGCCCTACAAAAAGCTGGCCGAGAAGAAGAAGCCGGAGAAGGTGAAACAGAAGACGAAGAAGAAGTTGGAGAAGAGGAAAATGGAGAGGAATAACTTAAATGTCAAATGAATAGGTTAATTCAGTAAAGGAAGGGATTTCTTCTTTGATTCTCAATCAAAAAATCCCTTCCTTATTTTATTAATATTGATGATTATACTGCAAAAAGTAAATCATTTGATAAGGCGAAGAATATTTTGCGCCAGGATTTTTTCTAAATCCTCACCGGAGAATATCTCTTTTATTTTCATACACTCATCTACTGGGTCACCAAAAGGATAATCACTTCCAAAGATCATCCTATCGGTTCCATGATTTTCTGCAAAATCTTTTATTTCAAAAGGACTTGCCAAAGATGTATCAACATAAACACTGGGATTTTCAAAAATTCCTTTTTCCTTTAATCTACTATAACCCCCGTTTAAACTCCCCATATGGGGAATTATTGTTGTTGTTCTGCTTCTAAATTCATCAATTAATTTTATCGTGTTAGAGAACTCTTCTTCAAGCAAGACGGGCAGTTTATTTGCACATATGTATTCAATCAAATCCTTACATTCATCCTTTTCGTACTGATAATTCGGTTCGCTGGCATGCCTGTGCCATTTTATACCACAAAAATCATTCCAGGGAATCATAAAGTCATTCCAAACAAACCAATAAATATAGATATTCTCATCTTTTAACGTCCTAAGATATTCATGAACTTTTCTTCTACTCTCTTTATATTTTTCGCTGTCGATAAAGTTTCGGTCGGCTCTATCATAGATCTCTTCAACAGGAGAAAATATCACACCTCCATCTATCCCACCTTGCTTCCAAATAGAATTAAGTCTTTCAAAGGTAAGCGTCAAACCACAATGAGCATGGGCATCCAAAATTAACAATATTATTTACCCCTTTCTTGCAAATAATTGTTTATCCCCTCTAATCCTTCTAGCCCACCACAGGCGATGGATATGTGAGGGGGCGATATATGATATTCCCTGGGGTTTACTCTAATAACAGCAGCATCATAACTCCTAGCAATACGTTCACTCAAGTTTCTAATTGTAGGCACAGCCGTCCCTGCCCCTATTTCAATCACGGCAATATTCTCATCTTGATATTCGTCCAAAAACTGCCTAAACCTATCTTCCTGTTTGCCAGAGCGCTCACCAACCCACGAAAAGTCTCCAAACATTAAAATGTTTGGCCTCGCAGTCCCGCCACAATTGGGACAAAGGGGAACATTATTAGATCTCATGCTATCTTTATCTATTTCAAATTCTTCATCATTATCCCAAATATCATCACTACATGGCCTAACGCACTGCAAATGATGTATAGAACCATGAACTTCAAAAATCTTGTCGTCAGGATAACTAGCTTTTTGAAACTGACCATCCACGTTAGATGTAGCAATAAAATAATCGAGCCCAAACTCTCTGATCCAATCCTTCAAGATCTTATAACCCTCATGGGGTTCTGTTTTTCTATATAGGTTAACCCGATGTCCATAAAATCCCCAACCAAAAGAAGGATCTTTAGAAAAATGAGCAGGGTTTGCAGCATCCATAAAATTAATCCCTAACCGCTTATATAACGGATAAGCTTTCCAAAAACCCTCTTTGCCTCTAAAGTCGGGAAGGCCACTGTCCACGCCCATGCCAGCACCTGTATTAACAATAATTGCACTTGCCCTGTTAATCACTTGAGCTGCTTTTTCAAATTCCTTTTCTAGCTCCATTTTTACCTTCACCTCCCACCGTGCGACCAGTTTTAAAATAAAATTAATGTTGATTCTAGTGTAAAAAGTCATATGAACAAAGTCTTGTTTTTTATTACAACCAACGCCTATTCTATTTTTATTAAAGCTATAACTTTATTTCCCTTGTGATTATAGTAAATTATATCACTAATCATTGCTGACATTAAGACTCCTCTACCTCTTTCTTTTTCGCCACTTAACTCTATCTCTTTCCTTAATTTTTGCTGCCAGTCAAACCCTTCTCCTTCATCTTCTATTACTGCCATAAGATACTTCTGTTCAACATAAATAATATCTACTCTAACATTCTTTTCTTTATTTAACTGATTGCCATGTTCAATGGCATTAGCAGTAAGCTCATGAAGAGCCATTAAGAAGTATTGGCTTTCTTCAACAGGTGGAAGTTTAGATTGAACATCTTTGTCTAACCAGTTTAACTCTTCTAACTCACTACGCAGTTCGTATGAAAATGACATCTTATTTTGTCTGTATACCTGAAAAACCACCAAGGTTATATCATCATCTCCCTGAAGGATACCATTATTAAAATTGACATAATCATTTTTGATTGCTTCTATGATTAATTCAGGAGGGCAATTGCTATACTTATAAAAAACATTTTTCAATCTATTCCCATAATATTTCCCATCTACAACCTGTTCGGAAAGCCCATCTGATGAAATTAATACCGTTGAGCCGGGAGCTAAATCCCTTCTCAAACTCTGAAAATTGAGCATATCCTTCGGGACAGCAGAAGAAATAGGAAGTCCCACATTATTGAGAAAATACTCTTTGCCATCACCAAAGTCAACAATAGGGGGTTCATGAAATCCAGCTCCTGTATACTTCAACTCATAATTTTTCTGATCAAATACTACTATATATATACATATAAAAAAGTCATCGGGATAGCCCTCATTCAGGTATCTATCAGTCACAAACTCTAAAATCCTACCCGGACTAATTTCTCCTTCACACAAAGAAATATAGGTATCTATAGTATTTTTGATAAAAGAACTCATCATAGCACTATCTAATCCGTGCCCTGTAACATCAGATATGTATAGAACAACCTGATTATCTTTTTTGACAACATTGTAAAAGTCTCCACCTATCATCTCAGCAGGCTGATAAAATGCCGAAACCGACAAATTATCCACTTCCGGGAAAATAACCGGCAGTGCTTTTTCATGCATTTCTTTAGCTTTATTGATCTCCTTATCTAATCTTTCATACAAAGTTTCAAGCTCAATATAATAGTTATCAAGCTCTTCTTCCATTACCCTTTGCTCTGTTACATCTCTTGCAATACCCATTAGCTCAAATTTCCCTTGTTTTTCTTCAAGTATAGAAGTTTTAACATCAACCCATCTCCATTCTCCGCTTTTATGTTTTAGCCTGTATTCTATACTTATATAACTAACATTTTGACCATCTTTTTCTCTGTACTCGTAAATCCTGCTGTCTAGGCTTTTCTTAATTTTTTCCCTATCGTCAGGATGAACAAAAGACATAAAGTCTCTATTTATAATCTCAGGCAATTTATAGCCAAGGTATTCATAACAGTTTGGAGATATATAAGTAAAATAACCTTTATGATCTATAGCAAATATAATATCATTTGCATTTTCAATAAAATTTCTAAATTTCTCTTCACTCTTTTCTAACTCTTCTTGCACTCTTTTTTGTTCAGTTATATCCTGTACAGCACCATAAGCTTTTGTTGGCCTATTTTTGTAATCATATTCTATTTCTGCTAACTCCCTTACCCATTTAATACCATTTTTAGTGTAGATTCGATGCTCAATATTATATTCCTTAAACCCTTTTGCTGCTTTTAACCACTCTTTACTTACATAATCTCTATCATCCGGATGAACTAACGATAAAAAGTATTCATAAGTAATGGGAGTCTTATCATTTATTTCAAATATTTGATACGTTCTTTTACACCATCTTAATTTATTTGTCTTTATATCAAGTTCCCAACTGCCCAGCTTAGCCATCTTTTGTGCTCTAGCCATCTGGGCTTCTCTATCTTTTAGCGCTTCTCTTGATTTTTCCACCTCTGTTATATCTCTGGCTGTAGAAAGCACAGAACTCACTTCTACTTTTTCATCAAATTCGGGTATTAATCTCCAATCAAAAACTTTCTTATAACCATTAATACCCTCATATTCAAACCTGTCATACTTTGGCTCCCCGGTCTTAAAGACACTTTTGATTTTACTTTCCCAATATTCAGACATCTCCCTTGCAAATCCCAATTCGTAATGCGTCTTACCTATAAATTCACTGCATGGGATACCAGTCAGCTCTTCTGTGGCTTTATTCACATAAATATGCCTAATCTCCCTATCAAACCTCATGATAATATCAGGAGAGTTCTCAGCAAGGGCCTTATACATTTGCTCTTTTTCTATTAACTTCCTTTTCATCTCTACCTCATCTGATATGTCATAAAATATACAGGCAAAGTAGCCAGGTTTATCACCAAAAACAGTAACGTAGTACCATTTATCTAGGGGGGCAAAATAACTTTCAAAGTTCACATATCCTCCACTATCAGCTACTGCCGCAAACTGCTCGATCCATGAACCATCTATATCAGGGAAAATTTCTTTTGCTCTTTTATCAATAACTTCTTCACTTGACAGATCAGTCAGGATTTCAAATGCATAATTTACTTTTAAGAAGATATAATCAATAGGTTTATTATCTTCATCATAAACCATCCTGCTGTAAAAAAAACCTTCAGGCAGTAATTCAAGCAGCCTGCGATATTGATCTTTAGAAAAAACCATAATAAAGCCCCTCTCTAATAACTCTTTCTGATGTCTGTTTTATCCTGTGGGAAAAGATTTTCTTCTTTTTGCTAAACAATTCCTTCCTAGCAAGTAAGGTTTTACGAAATTTTCACATCTGATCATCAGTTAAAAAATATTAAAAAACTTCCTACTATAACCACTAAGCCACCAACAATCAGTCTTGATGTAATCAAATCATGCTTTTTCAATATAAAAGCACTTAAGATAATAGCAAAAATCGGCTGAGTAGAAGACAAAGAATTTACTATTGATACAGGAGCAAGGTCAAGAGCTACAAAGATGCTGTAAGTTGCAAGACTATACCATATTCCTACTATAACATAAGAATAGCTAAAACTTTCTTTTTTTAATACCTTTTTAATGTCTAGCTGATTGGTTAATAAAGAATAAATAGTAACAAATAATAGTGAAACTATGCTGCCAACAACAACCCCGATAAAAGGGCTTCCATAAAAATCTGTCCCTAACTTCCTGAAAACATTTCCTGCTCCAAGGGACAGTCCAGCCAATATGCCAAGTACAATGCCTAGTTTTAAAGTTTTCTTACTTATTATGTTTGCTTTACTAGCTATGTTAGAGTTAATACTATTTTTATCATTAGCTAATTTTTGGCTGTCCAGAGTTATTATTAATACCCCACCAAGCACTATCAAAATTCCAAAAAGCTCAAAAATATTTAATTTTTCATTTAATACTGTTACTCCAAGTATAACCGTAAAAACAGGGGCAGTTATTTTTAAAACCGATGCCCTTGATGCTTTTACCTTTTCTATACTAGAAAACAGTAACACCCTTGCCAAAAAAGAAGTAAGTATACCTGCCAAAACATAAAAAGATATCCCCCAAAAATTATAAGCAGGCAGGTCCACATATATTAAGTAAAATGGTAATATAATCAAGTTAAAAAGGTTATTAACCACCAAACTAACAAAAAGTCCTTCATACCTGTTTAGCTTATCTTCTATTATCCCGTGGTTGACATATATATTGCTAGCTCCATAAAAAAAGGCTGAAAACACAGCCAGAATCTCCCCCATTAGCCTCTCCCCTGCCTCTCAAAAAAAAGAAAAATATAATCACATCAATAACAAATCACCTAATGTATATTAACATGTATCATTTATTCTATATCTTATTCTATATCAAACAGATAAGTCCTACATTAAGTCCTACATTTTCAGTTTTATTTGCTTAACTAACTTTACAACTCTCTAATTTTTGCAGTCCCTTCATAATCAATAGTCAGCGTTTTTTGGCATATAACTACTCCATATTCTTTTTTGGCCCTTTCTACTGAGACAAGGCCTTCTTTAACATCCTTTAATACTTTTTGGGGATCTCTTTTATAAGGATCTCCATAACCACCCGCTCCAGGTGTCTGATAATCTATCACATTTTTTGGTGAAATACGAGTTGTGATCTGTGTTGGTAATCTTTTTTTAGCACCATTACTACTTTCTAGAATATTAACTGAGTTAGAACCAGGTTTACCACCAAAAAGCCCCCAGGGTTTTTTGATCCCTCTTTCTGTGCTTAAGGTAGCATTGGTTTCGTGTTCTAAGATTTTGATTCTTCGATATAGTCCCATACCTCCCCTGTATTTCCCAGGCCCTTCAGTGTCGGGCAACAGCCCATAGCCTTCAACCAATAACGGGTATGAAATCTCAATAACCTCTGTCGGAGTATTTAAGGTATTAGTCATATTGGTGTGAACCCCATCCATACCGTCACTACCATTAACTGCGCCCATACCTCCACCATAAGTTTCCACATAAGAGTAATACTGACCCACTCGTGGATCTATACCACCTAGAGTAAGTAAGCTCATTGTACCCGAACAGGCAGCCATTGCTCTATCCGGCAGTGCTTTAGCAAGAGCACCCAAAACAACATCAGCAATTCGCTGAGAGGTATTAATATTTGCATTTGATACCGGAGCCGGGAAATTTGGATTCACAATAGTTCCTCGTGGTGCAGTTACTTCAATAGATTTAAAAGCTCCTTCATTTGGCGGTACATCCGGGTCAATCATAGATTTTGTCCCGTAATAAACACTAGCAAGGGTAACAGCAAAAGTCGAATTCAAAGAAGCATCTACCTGTTTACTTGTCCCGGTAAAGTCAACAAATATATTTTCATCATTTATCTTAATATTAACTTTAATAGGCAATAGCTTATCATCGCTGTCTTCCCTATTCTTGCTATTCTCTCCGCTTAGCTCAAGATAATCGGCAAAACTATATTCACCATTTTCAAGCTCTCTAATCTTGTTTCTCATTCTTCTTTTGGCATAATTGATTAACTCTTCCATAATTTGGGCCATGAACTTTTCACCGTATTTTTCTTCAAGTTCCACTAATCTTTTACTGCCAACATTAGATGCAGCAAGCTGTGCTTCTAAATCACCTCTTAATTCAAAAGGAGTCCTGACATTGTTTTCGATTAGTTTTAGTATCTCCTTGTCAACCTCTCCTTTTTTGCGTATCTTTAGAGGGGGTATCCTAACTCCTTCTTGAAAAATTTCACTGGCGTTAACAGGCATCCCACCAGCAGATATTCCCCCTATATCAACATGGTGTGCAAGGTTTGCTACTATGGCAAATAGTGAACCACTAGAACTAAAAACCGGGGAAAAGATACAAACATCAGGTAGATGGCTTCCGCTTATGTAAGGATCATTTATAATTATTGCATCACCAGGTTCTAGATTATCTTTTGGGTAATGTTTTAATACTTCTTTAATGACAGTAGGCATTAGCCCAAGGTGAAGAGGGATATGCTCAGCCTGAGCGACAAGATCACCATCTGCAGTATATATAGCTGTTGAACAGTCCCTTCTGTCTTTTATATTAGGCGATAGAGCAGTCCTAATCAGTGTAACTCCCATCTCCTCTGCAATAGATTGCAAAGCATTACGCATAACCTCAAGGGTAACAGGATCCTGCACATTCTTTATATCCTCAACCATAATTTCCAACTCCCCTTTTCCTAGAACTCGCGTACTTCAGACTATGAACAAGTTATCCTTGCTGTAGAAAGATTTTATTTATTTTAGCTAATAAACCCCAATGATTTTTCTACAATAAGCAAGCTTTTGATTTGTACTGTTTTACAACTCCTAGCGAGGCCTGTTTAAGTAACAAAACTTGATTCGAGTGCAAAAAGTCATATGAACAAAGTTTTGTTTTTAATTGCAATATATCTTAATGAGAAAGCAGGAGAAATAAGGTCTAATGACGCCGACGTCATTAGCTAATTGAACTCAGGATGAGTTCTTGAATTAGGACACCTTATTTCAACTGCTGACGAATTTTAGATATATCAATAAAAAACACTATATATGAGTAGACTTTTGCAGTAGAATCAAGCTTCAGAACTGTATGGTTATATTCCTATAAGCATCCACATAAGCCTTTTCTCCCGGCCAAACTAATGTAGTAGAATCAAGCTGTTCGATTACACAAGGACCAGCTAGACTTTGCCCTGGTTTTAGATCGTCTCTATCATAAATAGGTGTTTTCACAAATCCATCATCAAAATAAACATCTCTTTCGCCTATCGGTTTCGCACTTTCTGCTGATACTTCTTCACTTACTAGATTTAGTCCGGGAAGTTTGCCAAAAGCAGTTAATCTGTAATTAACCATCTCAACCTCTTCTTCTCTTCTTTCATAGCCATACAAGCTTAGATGCCTCTTATGAAACTTTTCTTCCATTTTTTTGACTTCATTTTCATCTATTAAACCTTGAGAAGCCTCTATCCCTAGTTCAAAGGCCTGACCTTTGTATCTCATATCCACATATCTTAATAGCTCTATTTCTCCTTCGCCAAAACCTTCTGTATATAATTGTTCTTTTGCTTCTTTTTCCATCTCATCATATTTTTCCTCAATATCACCAGGCCTACTATTAATAGTTGATGTCACCTGGGTACGAACATAATCATGTTTAACATCAGCAGTTAACATCCCCTCAGCAGAAGATATCCCAGGATTTTTGGGGATAATCACTTCTTTCATCCCTAGTTCTCTAGCTAGATATGTTGCGTGCACAGGACCAGCCCCACCAAAAGCCACCAGGGAAAATTCTCTTGGATCGTATCCTTTTTCAACAGATACTACCCTTATCCCCCTAACCATATTAGCCCCAACAACTCTCAAAATACCAGCAGCTGCTTCTTCAACCGAAAGTCCAAAAGTCCTTGCAATCTTCTCATCAATTACGCGCCTTGCACCTTCCAAATCCATCTCCATATTTCCGCCCAAAATATAACCAGGGTTTATACGTCCTAAAACAACATTTGCGTCAGTTACTGTAGGTTCTGTCCCACCTTTTTGGTAACACACAGGTCCCGGAACAGCACCTGCACTGTATGGTCCTACTCTTAGAGCTCCACCTGAATCAATCCAGGCAATACTGCCTCCACCAGAACCTATGGTATTAATATCAATCATGGGCAGTTTGATGGGATAACCACCTATTTGGGCCTCGGTTGTATAGTGAGGTGTTTTGTTCTCCAAAAGGCATACATCCAAACTTGTACCACCCATATCCGCAGTAATTATGTTGTCCCTACCAGTCTGCCAGCAGACAAACCTACCAGCCATAGCCCCACCCGCAGGCCCGGATAAGACAGTCCTAGCACTTGCATCCTGTGCTGTCTTAGAAGTTATTACACCACCATTAGACTGCATTATATAAAGGTCAGATTTTATATCCATCTCTTTTAGTTTCTCATCCAAATAAGATACATAATTGTTCACCTTTGGCATGACATAAGCATTAATTGCAACTGTACTTGTTCTTTCATACTCTCTAAATTCTGCCAAAACCTCAGATGATATTGTCACAAATATTTCCGGGCACTTTTCTGCTAATATTTTTTTAATCTTTTTTTCGTGCTCAGGGTTTATATATGAATGCAAAAGACATACTGCAACAGAATCTACTTCTTCGGCTTTTAGCTTTTCCACTATCCTATCAACAGCTTCAATATCTAGATTTTTATAAATCTCACCGGTATGTAGTATCCTCTCAGGGATTTCAAAACGAAGCCTCCTAGGTATTACAGGTTCTGGCTTTCTTGCCCAAAAGTCATACAGATGAGGCCTCGTTTGGCGTCCTATCTGTAAAACATCTTTAAATCCTTTTGTGGTAATTAAGGCAGTCTTAGCGCCCTTTAACTCCAAAAGGGTATTTGTAGCTACAGTTGTCCCATGAATAAGAAAGTTTATCTTGTTTCCTTTTATTCCCATGTTTTCGATAATCGAATTAATACCATTAATCACTGCCGAAGCAGGGTTATCCGGTGTAGATGGCACCTTTGTAACCAAAACCTGCCCTGTATCTTCATTAATTACACTTATGTCAGTAAAAGTTCCACCAGTATCTATTCCTACCTTATATCCCATAGTTCCCCTCCATTTTTGTGATAATTAGCAGTCTTATTGACAAAGCTAAATTTAGTGAAATATCAAAATAATATCCGAAAGGTTTTGATTATATAGTGAAGCACAAAATAAGCCAGGAAAAGCTAAAAAAGCGCCTGTACAGTCGAAATATTAACAAGTTTGGCTTTGATTTAAACCCCTTTGTTTTTATTTTCAGCACTTCATTCATTATATTTTTCTCTTTATATGCTTTCCTAAACTTAGAACACGCTGGCATGGCTTTTAATATGATCAAGTCTTATGTTATCACAAATTTTGACTGGATCCTAATACTATCAAGTAACTTTTTTATTGTTGTCTGCATCTTTCTTGCTATCTCTAAGCTTGGCAGTGTTAAGATAGGAGGACTAGATAGCGAACCTGAATTTAGTAATTTTTCCTGGTATTCTATGCTGATTTCTGCTGGTATGGGGATAGGTTTGATGTTTTGGGCTGTTGGTGAACCTTTGTTTCATTTTACAAAAACACCACCCATCTTTGAAAGCCAGGATGCTCCTATAACAGCTATGGCAACGACATTTTTACATTGGGGACTTCATCCATGGGGTGTCTATGCTCTTATAGCTTTATCACTTTCATTTTTCACATTTAACAAAAACATGCCGTTATCCCTTCGATCTGCCTTCTATCATCTGCTTAAGGACAGAGTATATGGTATTCCTGGGGATTTGATAGATACCCTTGCAATTATAGCGACATTATTTGGCCTTGCAACGTCTTTGGGGCTAGGGATATTACAAATAAATAGCGGCTTAAATTATTTAGTTGGCCTTAGCTTTAGTGTTGTTGTCCAGGTAATACTTATAATGGTGATAACTTTGTTTGCAATTATTTCTGTCGCTACAGGATTAAGTAAGGGTGTAAGAATCTTATCCGAGATAAATATCAAGCTTGCTGTCCTTTTTGTTTTAGCCATATTTATTCTAGGTCCTTCAAGTTATATAATCGAGTTATTATCTAATTCATTTGGACTATACTTTAACGATATCGTTAAAAATGCTTTCTTTATCTCATCAAGCGATAAGTCATGGCAGGCAGAGTGGACAGTTTTTTATCTTTCCTGGTGGATTTCCTGGTCTCCTTTTGTAGGAATGTTTATTGCAAGGATTTCCAAAGGTAGAACAGTTAGAGAGTTAATACTGGGGGTGCTTATAGTTCCGTCTCTTTTATCATTTATCTGGCTTACCACCCTTGGAGGAACTTCGATATACCTAAACAAAGAAGTTGACGGTTCACTCTTTAACACTGTTCAGGATAGTTTCCCCCTGGCATTATTTGAAATGATCGATATATTAAATATGCCTTTTTTGGCAGAAATATTACGTACGATAATTTTTGTTTTGGTTATATCCCTTGTAGTCTCATACTTCATAACCTCTTCAGATTCTGGCTCTCTTGTAGCAAGCAAAATTAGCTCTGGAGGCAAAATCGATTCTCCACTGGTTCAGCGTATATTTTGGGCTGTTTTGGAAGGTCTTATCGCTGCTACATTGTTAATAATCGGAGGAGAAAAAGCACTTTTTACCTTACAAACTGCTGTAATAAGTACAGGACTTCCTTTATCCATTATCTTTTTAATAATGACATACTCCTTAATAAAAGGCTTGACATATTCTTATGAAAAACAATTTAAAGCAGCAGGCAAGAAGTAACTAGACATTTACTTAAATTTGATTCTGGCACAAAAAGTCATATGAACAATGTTTTGTTTTTAATTGCAAAAAACACTTTACTTATGTGAATAGACTTTTTGTGCCAGAATCAAAATTTACTTAAAATAAAAATTTTCATTAATTATTTCTTCAGCTTCCTCCAAAGTCAAAGGTATCTTCCCTTGATAACCTTTGTCTTGAAGATTCTTAAATAACCTCACAAGCACTGGCGGCAACAACCCTGCTTCAAGAAGGTTATCGCTGTTTACTAACACTTTCTGTGGTTTTCCATAGTCAATTACTTTTCCCTCGGCCAAAAGATATATAGTATCTGCCCAGCTTGACACCCAATTTACATCATGAGTTGTTAATACAACGGTGACTTCTTTTTCCTTATTATAATAATTTAAGAGTTCTTCAACTTCCTTTCTTGAATGTGCATCTAGACTATCTAGGGGCTCATCCAAAATAAGTATCTTAGGATCATGGATGAGCGCTCCCGCTAGAGCTACCTTTTGCTTCTCCCCACCGCTTAGATAATGAGGTATCTTTTGCAGTTTGTCATCTATTCCAAGAATAGTAGCTATTTTGTGGACTTTTTTTTCTATTTCCCCCTGATCTACTCTTTCCTGTCGAAGGGTAAACGCTATATCATCATAAACCCTTGGACCTATTATCTGCTCTTCACAGTTTTGTAGTATTACACCAAGCTTTTTCCTTACTTTGTTAAAATCAGTTGTAGGTGAGAGCCCCGCTACTTTCACAGTACCATTTAGAGGTTTAATAAAGCCCATTATAGTTGACAACAAAGTAGTTTTGCCAGAGCCATTAGCTCCTAGTATAGCAACTTTTTCACCCCGTTCTATTTCAAGAGACTTGTCACTTTCAATGTTAACAACGGTACCATCGGGATAAACATGTCTAAAGTTTTCTACTCTAATAATCCAATCCATTGAACCACCGCTCCCATAATTACTAGAACTCCTAAAGAAAGTACCAGGTAATCTTCCTTCTTCCATACCTCATTATAGTTAGATGTTGGTACAAAACCATCATAACCGCGAAGGGCAAAAACTTGATACATACGTTCACTGACATTAAAGGCTTGTATAAATAAAAGCCCTAACATTGAAGCTGTGTTTTTTAAATCATATAATAATTGTCCAGGCCTAAACCCACCTCTAATTTTAATAGTTCTTATTAGGTTTTGACTTTTATGTAACAATATAAAGACACCTCTATAGGTGAAGAAAAAAATATCACTTAACAGTGACGGCATTATTTTTGACAAAACTGAAAACAAATCAACATAAGGTGTGGTACAAAATAAAAATATCAATATAAGAGCTGCTCCTAATGCCCTTAATATAATTATTAGTGAAACCATATAAGAACCCTGACCCAAAATTAGGGCAAAAATAATACTAAAAAATGCAGGATATATTGCATAATGACCAATTTTAACTATACTAATCCCAGCTGCAAAATAAAGTAAAAATATAAAACTCAAAGTCAAAACAAGATAAAAGATATTAGTCCCGGTTATGATTGAAGCCAATATCCCTCCAGTAAGAAATATTTTTGCCGCAGGTCTTGCTCTATGAAAAAAGCTGTCCCCTTTATTAGCAATAAAATCTATTCTCGCAAGGTGCATTAGTCTTCAAACCTTTCGCTATTGTGGTCTTCAAAGTAGTTAATATCATTAACTCCTATAGCAGAAATCATATCCGGTCTAATGGAATTTACATACCTAACAATAAGCGAAGTAACCCCTGCTTCTAGTACTAATCCGGATAATAAAATTACCCCAAGGGCTCCCCATCCTGTTAAAGTAAAGATATGGACATCTTGAATAATTTCATTTAACTCCCCATCATTAGAACCATCTGAATTATTATAATCTTGATTATGGTCACTTATATGGTCATGAACATGATGCCTATCATCTTCTTTTCCATTCTGCTTCACATATTCATGTTCCTTTTCATATCTATGACTGTTATCATGCTCGTGATCATGTTCGTGGCTATGATCATGCTCACATACCGGCAAAGCCTCTCCATAGCCTGCAGTCGCACCCACTATACCTACCATCAATACCAAAGACAAAATCACAGCTGGTACCACAGAAAAAAAAGCAGCCCTAGCAGGCGAAAAATTCCTAACAAAACTTCTAAAAAGATAAGCCCCAACTAAAACCTCTGCACCAATAACAATGGTATTCAAGCCAACAATAGTTATCCCACCATGACCTACCAAAGAAAGAATAAAGTTCACAATAAAAACTGCAACAAACCCAAGACCTGGCCCTACAATGATCCCTGTCAACACTGCCATGCTAAGGTGTATCGGTATAAATCCAAGAGGTACACTCATAGCAATAAGCATAAAAGCAGCAGCCATCGCTACTCTTGGTATTCTACTTGTAGCTTCGAACCTGTTCATCTTATGCAAGATCAAAAGCAAAATTATAAAGGTAGCAATATAGCCTCCGAGCCACCAGGCAATAGGCAAAATACCATCAGGAAGGTGAATATGGCTCACCCAAATCCCTCCTAACATAGAAGCAAAAACGCAAGTCACTTGCATTTTTGTTTATTTTAAGCTTTAACAAAAACCCTGTCAATATTTTATATTTTTTTCATGTTTATCGTATTCATTATTTCAGGAATTTTTTCTATTCTATCGGGGAACTTTACACAGGCGAACAGGTAATTGCAGGTACATTTCTGTTATGATAAAATTTTTTTAACTAAATAACTCAAATTACTTTAAAACTATTAGGAGAGTTTTACTATGGACAAAGAAAGTGCTTACACTTTATTAAATAAATCTGGTTTAAGAAAAACTTCTGGCAGGGTTGCTATTCTAAATTGTTTGATTAAAGAACAAAAACCCCTTACTCAGCAGGAAATTGCGGAAAAACTAACTGATGTAAATTTGAATGAAGTTAGTATTTATAGAGCCCTTGAAGCATTTGATAAGGCAGGAATCATCCACCGCGTAGAAGGTTTGGACAAAGTATGGCGATTTGCAGTTTCTTACCACCCGCTATCGGGGAACTGTCATCCACATTTTATCTGTACAGAGTGCGGGAGGGTAGAGTGTTTAACCGATTTAGAAGTTCCCAAACTCACCCCAAAGAATTACACTCATAAGATAAAAAGCAGGGAGATGATATTAAAAGGATATTGTGAGGAGTGTACTTAGTTTTCAGATATGTCTTTTCTTAAAGTTTTGATTTAACTGCAAAAAGTCATATGAACAAAGTTTTGTTTTTAATTACAATACATCTTGATGAGAAGGCAGCCTTATTTCGACCGCTGACGAGTTTTAGATGTATCAATTAAAAACAATATAACTTTTGTGAATAGACTTTTTGCAGTTAAGTCAGCTTTGTTATAGAAGGTCACTTATGAAGACAAACTCAAGTAAGCCGACAGCTCATTTATATCCTGGATATTTTCAAGGGAGTAAACTTCTTCGATAAACTTTTCTTGTTGATCCTGGGTCATTTTATCCGCAAGAGACTTGAATTTTAAGATCAGTTCATCATCACAAAGTGGGTTTTCAGGATCTCCTTTTGGATGCTCTATTTTACTGTTAAAGACCCTGCCATCCACAGTTTTAATTTCTACCTCACACGGCCATTTTTTGGGGAATTCAGTTTCTAAGTTAGAGTCTCTACTACAGCTCACCTTTTTCATCAAATCTTTTACCTCTATAGAATTTATAACCTCTTCATTATACTCATCTAAGAAAGCACGTTTTTTTAGGATAGCAATTGAGACAGCGTAGGGTAAGCTAAACTGCGCATCTACTACATTCTCAGGATTTTGTTTTTTCTCCCAAGGTTCACCTACAAGCTGCATGCCCGGACCAACCAACTTTACGTTAACCTCTTCAACCTGATCAGCAGTAATATCGTTATTTTTTACTAGATCTAATGTAGCATCAATAGGAGACTGGTTGTACCTGCAGCAGGCATGAGGCTTGATACTGGTATTTAGGGTCAAAAATTCACTTCCTAGGTTTTCAACTGACAACTCTGGCTTTGAATCATCTGAATAAGAATTTAAAAATCCATATTTACCTTCAATCCCTCTCATAGGACCTTTGAATCCACAGGAAGCAAGCTTTGCTCCAATATAACCGCTGTGCGCTGACCAACCAGGATGAAAGCGCTTAGTCCATGTCCCATCATTCAAAAACTCTAAGGAAGAAGCAGCTTGGCTAGTAGAAATACCAAAGGCACTAATAAGCTCATCTGAGCTAAGGCCCATAAGTTTGCCTACAGTCACAGCAGCAGCGAACGTTCCGGTGGTACCAGTAGGATGAAATCCACATTTATAATGTGCTGTAGGGTTAACTGCCCTTCCTAGTCGAATCATCACTTCATAGCCGGCTACTACTGCTGTAATAAAATCTTTCCCATTAGCTCCTGTCTCTTCAGCTGCTGAGATAGCAGCAGGGAACACTACTACCCCCGGATGTATAGAAGCTTCATTAACTACATCATCAAGCTCAAGGCTGTGAGAAAAGATGCCATTTGCCAGGCATGAATATTCATACCTGGCCTTAAATTCTGTACCCGCTACCACGCTACCATTTTCTTCATCAATTTCTTTAAACCCATCTAACTTAGCTAACATTTGAAGTACAGGTTTACTAGACTCCATCTCTGCGCCTTTATAGCTAAGCCCTGCATAGTCAATCAAGAGACGCTTTATCGAATCATTTACTTCCACTGGTATATCTTCATAGTTAAGTGATACTACAAAATCGGCCAACTTCTTTTCTATGTCATTGTACTCACTGTATTCCATTTAATTACCTCCCTTAAAACGAAATAAATTCCCCTGGATGTATCAATTAAAAATTGATTATGGTGCAAAAAGTCATATGAACAAAGTTTTGTTTTTAATTGCAATACATCTTGGTGAGGAAGCAGGAGAAATAAGGTCTAATGACAGGAAGTCATTAGCTAATCGAACTCAGGATGAGTTCATTGATTTGGAAACCTTATTTCGACTGCTGACGAATCTTAGATGTATCAATTAAAAACACTTTAGTTGTGTGAATCTATGAATTTTCAGCCTTTGAAAGATAATCAGGGAACAAAAGCGGCGAATCTTCATTTTCTTCAAGTATAGCATCTATGCCTACCTGTTGAAGCTCTTTCTTATGATTATCTAAATGCTCTAATGTAAGCTTTTCAGATTTAACTTCTTCTATATCTTCTAATTTACCTGCGGCATTAAGTCCTGCCCTTCTACCAAACACCATAACGTCCAAAAGAGAATTTCCAGCTAGCCTATTTCTTCCGTGTACTCCTCCTGAATTTTCACCAGCAGCAAACAGATTTCCAACATTTGTTTCACATTTTTCATCAATTTCAATCCCGCCATTTTGATAATGAAGTGTTGGGTAGATTAGTATAGGCTCTTTTCTCATATCAATTTCGAAGCGTCCAAACTGTCTTACCATAGCAGGAAAATTATTTAATAATGTTCCCTCACCGTGAATTGCTTCTAACAAAGGAGTATCAAGCCAAACTCCATCAAGGCCAGTAGGTGTCTTGATTCCTTTGCCTTTCTCACTGCATTCTCTTATTATAGCGGCAGCTTCCACATCTCTGGGTTCAAGATGATGTACAAAGAGCTCTCCTTCTATATTCACAGGGGTTGCCCCCATGCCCCTTAATTTTTCTGTAACCAGTTGACCTAATATTTGAGGCGGAAAAGCCGCTCCTGTAGGATGGTATTGTATTGTATCCATATATTTTAGCCCTGCTCCAGCCCGATACGCCATCACAAGAGCATCACCAGTAGCCCCGTAATGATTGGTTGTAGGAAAACCTTGAAAATGAAGTCTTCCAGAACCACCTGAAGCAAGGATTACTGTTTTGGCCTTAACAACTACATATCTATTAGTTTCTACATCATAAAGCACAGCACCAGAAGCACTACCTTTGTCATCAAGGATTATATCCATCGCAGGACAAAACTCAAACACTGAGATTTCTTTGTTATATACTTCATCCCTCAAAACCCTCATAATATCTGCCCCGGTGTAATCTCTTGCAGCGTGCATCCTCTTCCTGGAGGTGCCTCCACCATGATTTGGCTTTAAAGTTCCATCCTCTTTTTTGTCAAAATTAACACCTAAATCCTCGAGCCACTTAATTATACCAGGCCCATCATGAACAAGAGTATATACAAGTTCGGGTAAGTTTGTGAAGTGGCCTCCACCCATAGCATCCAAATAATGAATACTAGGCGAATCATGAGGTAAAGTAGCTGCCTGTATTCCTCCCTGGGCCATCATGGTATTACAATCTCCAAGGCGAAGCTTTGTAGCAAGTAAAACAGAAGCACCTTCACTTCTGGCCGACAAGGCAGCTGCGGCGCCAGCCCCGCCACCACCAATAATAAGTACATCCACGTTATAATCAGGCTCATCCAAATTTATATTGCTAACATCTATTCGGCTCGGTTTTTTAAGTAATTTGACTAGTTCTCTAGGCGCTCTATCACCTTTGTTTTTCCCCAATGGTATTTCTTCAAAGCTTTCCTCTACATAATCCGGGTGAAAATTTCTAAGTACATCTTCTCTTTGCTTAGGGGTCATACGATCAAACTCTATACCTTTTCTTTTCGGACGTGTCTCATCTACTTTTTTAATTAATTCCCTCATATATGGCGGATACATAAAGTTCAACCTCCTGTTTGTTGTTGTTATAAATCTAGCTAAGCTAACTTAACTTTTGCATCTAACAAAGGAGCATGCTGCTGTGCCCCGTATACATCTGTATCATTCACTCCTCCAGACGAGACCTCTCTCAAAACCGTTATTTTAATTGCATCTGCCGGCGGATAAAAGTGAATTCCAAGTACTTTGTCTTCAGAAAAACCATACAAATTAGCAACTAATCCTGGAGTGAGGCTTTTTCCTCGCTTAACCTTTTCGAGGTCTTCTTTTGAATTGAAAATAATATCAAAAGTAAGCTGATAAGGTCCGGCATTTTTACTTCTAATTACTTTTGCAACATCCCTTAATTTTGCTTCACTCACATTACTTCCCTCCAATATCTTCTATTTTTATAGGAAAAGTTTTTACCGGATCTATATTTTCTATCAGATGGTGTATAGAAAATTCATAAACCTCCCCCGCTTCAATGTCAGAAGGGGAATATGGAAATGCTAGGTTCCCTGCCGTTGATAAACGCCCTTCATAACCTATATGAAGCATCGTAGAGCGAGCAAAGCTCAAAACAGTATTAGCAAGTTCCTGAGTTTTTGAAACCGCCTCTATGATGATGCCTATTTCATGCCCTTTATTTGGGGACGGTTCTAGTGCTCCCATTACTCCGTTATACCCATATAACCTAAAGTTTAAAGTTCCTTCTGTTTTACCAAAATTATCATATACACTGTCTTTTACTTTTTGAATAATATCTTCTATGTTATCTATCATTACAGGGTCCCTGGTGCCTGCGATACTTATCGAACGATACCCAACTAGTTTCGCACCTTCCAATTTAATAGCATAAGGTTTTTCTACAAATTTGGTTCCTGAGACTTTAACAGTTTTTTCATCAACCTGCTCATATTTTGTCTCTGTTAGATCAAGCTCACCTCCCGGACCATGTAGATGAAAAGGATCCGACTTCTCATATAGTGAGTGAGCAGCTACTGAATCAGGGGTACAGCTCCTCTCATTACCTAAAGGAAACAAGGTAAAATGATCATCTTTTAAAATACCAAACATACAATCTCTTCCACTCCCGGGTTTGGCTGCAATTGCAGCACATTCAAGTATTTTCCCAAGATGTAGAGAAAGTCCCGGGTCAAAGCCTTCGCTTATTGGTTTTGCCGCAAAACACACAGGATCGTATGCCCTTCCTGCCAAAATAACCCGAGCACCTTCTACAAGGGCTTTTTGAAATGGTTCTATCCCCATTTGACCTACTATGCGATTTGTATTTTCTATATCCTCTCTAGTTAACGAAGACACTCCTGTAAGGGGAGTTATCTCTTTTGCATTTTGTTTCGTCATTACAAAATCTTTTGAAAAATCAGCATCTATTCTCGCCATCCTAAAAGATAAGTCGTTTTCATGAGCGATTTCTTTAATTATTTCTTCATTCCAATCAACATGTTCTTTCGCCCCACTACCACCAGCAGTACCTATCAGTACCGGTATATCCTCATTAACAGCTGCTTCTAAAATTATTTCTAAATCTCTTTTTACAGCAGTCCTATCAGTAAATGACTTGCCTTTACCAAGATAATATGGACCAGGATCGATTGAACCAGCATCAATTCCTATAAGATGAGGCTTTAAGTCCATAGCTTTTTTAAAACTTTCTATTGGAAATCCATAACCCAAAATAGCCGTTGGTGCAAGAAGCCTTATTTCTCCCATAAGTTACCCTCCCGTATTAGACGCTATTTTCTTAATTTTGCTTATAGTTATAATTTTATAGACACATATAAAATCCCTTTTTAATAATTGGATATTCTAAAAGCCAAAAAGACTGCTTCATCAAGCGTAAATATGCTAGTTAAACAAAAAAAGCTCCCCCTTCTTTGAGGTAAGGGGAGCATACATGTGTCAATCATTTATTATATAAAAACTTTTGTTCTTGAGTTCTTTTAATAGAGCTTTTTTGGCATTTTCTATATGCACTTTAGTTTTTTCTCCTGCCTTTTTGGCATCATTATTTTGACAAGCCTCTATTATTTCCATATGTTCATAAAAAGAGTTTTTTCCCTGGTCTGAAATAATATCAAAGGTATAACGAGGGAATTTATTCCAAAGATCTCTTAACATCTCTAATAGATAAGAAAACCCGCAACATTCATATAAAGTAAAGTGGAACTTTTCATTAGTTTCTAGCATTTTGTCATAACTTCTGTCATTAGCTGCTTTTTCAAAAAGTTTATTTAACTCAAGAAGATAATTAATTTTTTCACTTGTCAGGTGAGGAACAGCTAACTCTACAGCCATCTGTTCTAAAGTCTTTCTAAGCATGTACACCTCATTAAGATGCTCATGATCGAAAGTACTAACTACAGCACCTTTATTATGTTTACGAACAATTAATCCTTCTTTTTCTAGTTTTTGAATAGCTTCTCTAACAGGCATTCGACTGGCATTCATTTTTTTAGCTAACTCTTCCTGCTTTAATCTTTCCCCGACTTTTAATCTACCTTCTAGTATTTCCTCTCTTAGAAAAAGGTAAATCTGATCCCTTAAAGCAAGCGGTTCATTCATGATTTTTTCACCTTCACTAAAAATATTTTATTACTCACTATTATAAACTATCTCTTCTTCAATGTCTTCTGTCATTTCTATTATATTTTCCATTAAAATGCCTGATTTTAATTTTATCAAATCATTATCTTCTTTTTCCACAGCTCTCTGAAGATCATCGAGATTAATATCAAGGTTTTCTAAAGTTTCATCTACATCTTCACTTTCAAGCTCCTGTTTTAAGTTCTCTAAAATCTCATACATTTCATCAACGTTTTCATTTGCTTTTTCATAATTATCTCCAACTGCTAAGAGAACAACATCCCTTGTCAAATATTTCAAGTCCTGGCCTTCAGCAATAACATTTTCCACTGAAGCAGCTATATAATCTGACATGTAACGCGTCAGTTCATTTCCAGAAACCAATAGTTCAAAATAGTTTTCTTCAATACTATAGGCTGTTATATCATCTAAATGCTCATCAAATCCACTTAACGAATCTGTCAACTCTTCTTTATTCATTAACTCAGATTTTATTTCATTCCATAGATCATGTATTTCTGTAACATTACTTCTTACCTCATCCCAAAGTTCTTTTTGATTCTCAGGATACTCTGGATCTTCTTCTAATTCTCTAATTACAATTTCACTGATTATAGTTTTTTCAAAAGTTATCTCATTTTCATCGTTTTCATCATCTGCTTGAGTTTCAACCGAGTTATTTTCTTCGTCATCATTATTTTCATCTTCATTTTCACCATTATTCTCTTCTTTAGTTTCATCATCTTCATCATTGTCTTCTTCATTAGTCACAATATCTAAAACAGGAGCTATATCTGCTAACTGCATAGTTTCAATTACCTTCATTTCTAATTCCAATATCTCTTCGTACATGTTTTCTCCTTCACTATCATTACCTTCTTTTCCATCTTCTTCGCCACAACCCGATAGTGGGAATACTAATAGCATAAAAAATAAAAGGAAATAAATTATTTGATTTAATTTTTTTCTAAAAAACATACTATCACCTCTCTAGTGATAGTATAACCTTGTTAGACATCTTCAAATCATAATAGCAAGCCAAAAATAAAACAAGGTAGAAAGATTAACTTCTACCTTGTTTTATTAAGTGATTCACAAATGTCTATTGTAACAATCTTAATTCATATAAATTTTGCTTAAATACTACTGCTCTCTGAAGATACTTCTTGACTTTGGTCTTTACTAGCATTTATCTGTAAGAAAGCCACTACAACCAATATTACTACCCCTGAAATATCTGCCCATAGTGGTGGTGTCACTAGTAAAAGCCCAGCAGCCATAACTAGAGCTCTCTTCCAGTTTTCTAACAGACCAAAATACCATGACTGAACAGCAGAAGCTATTCCATATACACCTATAAGGGCCGTGATTGTT
This sequence comes from Natranaerofaba carboxydovora, assembly GCF_022539405.1. Classification (NCBI taxonomy): domain Bacteria; kingdom Bacillati; phylum Bacillota; class Clostridia; order Natranaerobiales; family Natranaerofabaceae; genus Natranaerofaba; species Natranaerofaba carboxydovora. Next base: position 1,852,436 of record NZ_CP054394.1, read on the forward strand.
CTAAGGACTACGGTTAACATTGCAAGCTCACCGACGACTTCTGCTCCATCAGCCCCTACTGTCACAAGCTGGAAAAGTTCTTCTGTATTTCCTAATATCAATGCCGGAGCATAATAGAACATATATGGCACTATATATGCCGTTAAACCAAGTCTAAATGATAGATAACTTGTTTTCATAGGATCTGAGCCGCTTATACCTGAAGCCGCATAAGCAGCAAGGGCAACTGGTGGTGTGATCGCTGATAAACAAGCAAAGTAAAAAACGAACATATGGGCAACCAAAGTAGGAAGTCCAATGCTAGTTAATCCCGGTGCCAAAATAGACGCCCCAATAGCATAAGCCGCTGTTGTAGGCATGCCCATACCTAATAGTATTGAAACACCCATAGCAAATACCAGTGCCAATAATTGGTTTGCCCCGGCAATTCCAAGAAGCATATTAGCAAACCTTAAGCCTATACCGGTCTGACCAATTACTCCCATAATTATTCCTGCAGCAGCACAAACAGACATTAGCTGAATTGTACCTCTAGCACCTTTTTCAAGGGCCTGCACCACGTGCATAAAGTTCATACCTACCCCAGTCTTCTTCTGGGAAATATACTCAACCAAAGCATGTAGCCAGCTTATAATAAAGCAGGAAACAATTCCTATAAAACCTGCCATAATTATAGACCATCCAGTAAGTAACATATAGAAAAGAATTATTACCGGTAAAAATAGATAACTTCTTTTTAGTACGTGCCTAAGATCAGGTAAAGCCTTTCTTGGAAACCCTTTTAGATTTAGCTTTATCGCTTCGTAATCAACCATTAGATATGCTGAGAAGAAATATAATAAAGCCGGTATAATACCAGCAAGCATTATTCTTTGATAAGGTATTCCTGTTAATTCAGCCATAAGGAAGATACCAGCTCCCATAATAGGTGGCATTACCTGTCCGCCTGCAGAAGCAACAGATTCAGTAGCCGCTGCAAACCTGGGAGTATATCCTACTTTTTTCATCAGCGGAATAGTCAAACTTCCAGTAGCAACTGCATTGCCTGCAGATGTTCCGTTCATTGTTCCCATCAAGGCACTTGCTAATATAGATACTTTGGCAGGTCCTCCTCTAGCGAAACCACTAACTGCAAAAGCCCACTGCACAAAGAATCTACCTACACCAGAAACTGTTAAAAATGCAGCAAAAATAATAAACAATACTATATATCTAGAAGATATAGCTACAGGCTCACTAAAAATACCATAGTCACTGTACATATAACCAAAAAACCTTTGCCAACCAATACCGCTGTGAGCTATCCATCTTGGTAGCATATCTCCGAATAATCCATAACCAAGGAAAATAAACGAAAGTATCAATAGTGCCTTACCACTTGTTCGCCTAACTAGCTCTAATACCATGGCAATACCAGCTATCGCCATTACAACATCAAGTGGATCAGGGCTAACTCTTATTCGCCAGATCAGTTGATCAAATTGTGAAAACAAATACACAAATATTAATAAGCAGGCCACAATTCCAAACCAGTCAATTATAGCCATTCTGTCTTTATATTTTTCACTCATAGGTACCAGTAAAAAACCCAAAGCAGACAAACTTAAAACGTGAAGTGCCCTGAGTTTCATTGGATCAATAGGGTTAAAAACTAAAAAATAAATATGAGCTAACGATATAATTGCGGCAAAAGCCATTAATATTATACCCTTATATCCATCAAACTGCCTCTGCCCCGAGTGCTCAACCTCATCTTCGACATCAAGGTTTTTTAATTGTTCCGCCTGTTCTTCGGTTAGTTCCATTTTATTATCTTTTTTCTTGTTGCTCATTGGCCGCCCCTCCCATCATTTAATCTTATAGATGGAGCCAACCCTCATGAAAGACATGAAAGACTGGCTCCATCTCAATCTTGGGATTTCTAGGTCAAATCAACTAGCTATTTTATTATTAATCTATAGGCTGTGCATCATCATGAATATCATAGTCATTTTCTTCGAACCATTCAGCTGCACCAGGATGAAGTGGTAAGAAGTCGTTTGTATCGATATTTTCTGGCACAGTTTCTTCTGCAGCATCGTGAGCATCAACCATATCTTCATGGTTACTCATAACTGCATCAACGATCTCGTATACAAGATCATCTGGTAGATCTTTGTGTCCAATAGCCCAGTTAAATACAACAACTGTCTCAATATCTTCATCAATTGAATCATAAGTGTCTTCAGGTATTACTGCTTCACTCCAGAAAGGCATATCTTCCATAATTGCATCTCTTTCTTCTCCCTCGACCGGGATAAGATCTACTTCCTCTGGCCCTACATTAGCTTCATATTCAAGATATCCACCAACAGGAATTCCAGATGAGAAACTGTTAGCATCAATCTGTCCATCCATGTGGTTATCTACTAAGTCAGATAGTGCAGCATGCACAGGATCTGCATCCACGCCTACTGCATCAAGCATAAGTGGGTGATAAGTTCCAGGAGTTCCACCAGTTGGTCCAACTCCTACAGACTTGCCATCAAGATCGCTAAGGCTCTCTATTTCGTCATCTGCATGAGCCCACCACTGCGAATAAGTACTATACATTGGGAAAAGTGCTCTTACGTTCTCTTGCGGCTGTCCTTCGTAAGCTGTCCCGTCTTCACCATAGTAACCTTCATAACCAATACCCATAGTAATCATACCAAGGTCGTTATCTCTCGCGTTAACTAGGAACATGTTATCTCCAGGTCCACCTGTTTGCTCAGTATTTACACCAACATCAACATTGTCTTCAATAACACTTGCCCAGCCACTACCATAGTAATAGTACACTCCACCAGAACCTGCAGTACCAAGACTCAAAGTTTCTGGCCATTCACCGTCATCTTCTGGATCATCAACATCTGCCTCTTCACCGCATCCAGCAACTATTAACGCTACTGAAGCAAGTAGTACTAGCATCAATACTAAAAAGCTTTTCTTTTTGAAAAACATTAAAACAACCCCTCCTAATTTTTTGATTTTTTTAAAATTTCTAACCCCAACTTTTTTTTAAATTTTTATATATTTTCTCTATATCCCCCCCTTACACAGACTTGCTTGAATTACTTGAATTGTACGAAAATTCCCATAATACGAAGTCGTAGCCCAACTAGTAACCCCAACAAAAGATAATTTGTATAAAATTTTCACACAATATAAATAATAAGAAAATTTCAGATTTTGATGTTTTACATTATACTTTTATATCATAATTTTGTCAAGGTTTTGTCAATAATCCTAACCACATGGATGTCCGGTTGCATTCTTCAGCTATCTATTCACTCTTTGTATATGACATGATTCTCTCTAAAAAAGTCTGTTTCAAAATAATTTGTCTCATATATTAAGTCAGATATCTCTAAAGCATCTTCAACCTTAGCTTGCCATTCATCTTTATTTTCAACTTCAACTTGGTCAGTTGTATTCATATCAAAAAAAGCATTTTTTTTGGAAATATAATATTTTCCATCTTTAATGAAAGAACCATCTCTAAATATAACAAAATCTTCTTCACTGTTTAAGACATCTCTACCCATGGTATATGAATGATCTACACCCATTATATTCGCTATCGTTGGGAAAATATCTATCATACCCATCTTTTCATCTATTTCACCTTCAAATCTACCATCTTGATCATATATACCAAAAGGTACTTTGTGTATAGTTATTTGCTCCTCTGGCTTATGAACATTTACTCCAAAAAATTGATTTAATTCTTGGTAGTGACGTTCGTTATAGTTAAAAGCAGCATGGTCTCCATAAAATGCGAGTAGGGTATTATCTAATATTTCATTTTCTTTTAGCAATTCATAAAACCTGCCGATTGCAGCATCCGTGTAATGGATTGATCGGATATAATCACCCACAATAGTATTTTCGTAACCAGACACGTCAATTCCTTCATAATCTTCAGGTTCAATATAGTTAAATGGATGATGACTTGTTAACGTTATTACAAAAGCAAAATAAGGCTCCTCTAAATTCTTAATATGATCAACACTTTGTTCTAGAAAAGTTTTATCTCCTAATAACCCATTGTACATTTCATCTTTTTCGAAGTTTTCCATACTAACAAAACTTTCATATCCTACATTTGGGTACGCTTCTTCCCTGTTATAGAACTCTCTATAATAGCCATGAAGTACCGAAGTATTATAACCAACTCTTTGTAAGACCCTAGGAAGAGAATAAAAATAGTTATCAGGATACTGCATATATGCACTCACATTTCCTGGTGGATACAGAGAAAAGTTAACAAGTGCTTCAGCATCAGCAGTTGCCATATCTGTTTGATCGTATGTCTTACTAAAAAACATACTTTCGTCAATAATCCTATTTAAGTTTGGCGTTATCTCTTGTCCATTTATTTCTTTATCAATAGCAACATTTTGTAAAGCCTCAATCTGCAGCAAAATTAAGTTTTTTCCTTCCATTTCCCCATAAAATTCTAACTCTTCCTCTTTCTTTTCAGGTTTATTATTTTCAAACCATCCTTCTATCCTCTGTTTGTCCCTTATATCCAGCCTGCTTTCTTCAACAACAGGGGTCCTGGCAACAGCCTCCCTGGTATAAAACATAAAAGGCCCTGAATCCCTCAACTGAATATGAGGATGCTGTTCTGACACTCCAGTATAAATACTTAGCACAGGAGTCCAAATAATTACCGTTATAGAAACAATTAAGGCAGCTATCATAAATCTAGAAAATTTCTTTTCATTCCTTTTCTCGTCTCCATTAACAACTTCGTAATCAGCTTTTGTGCTTTTACCTATTAGTTCATTTGTTATAGGTTGTCTAGAAAAAATATAAAACAATATCGGAATATCTATGATCCACAAAAATTCTCCCATCCTAAAGGTAGAATATACAGCCTGAAACATGGATAACCCTTCAGTGGAATGAGCCACAGTCTGCAAGGAAATATAGCTATGAAAGAACATATTATATACCCTGTTTGCTACTATTACAAAAGACATACCAAAGTTTATGATTAACCCATAAATAATCTGATAGTAACGTCTTTTTATGAAAAATATAGGTGAATAAAGTACTAGCAATATACTTAGATTTGCAACAACAAAAACAACAACCGTAAGAATACGCCAGTTAAGCTCAACTTCAGGCGCCTGAATACCAATCGAAAACAAAACAATCTTTATAAAAGATAAAGTCACAAGTGATTTTACTAAATTTTCATTAGAATAGGGTTTATTTATAAAATACTTCTTAATTCTGTTGTAATAATCACGCAACAGTATTATACCTCCCTATTGTTTATACTTAAAACGCACTGGAAAGTTGTCGTCAAATTCATCAAAATATTGTAGTTTTTCTGGAGTCCTATAGTTTTCTATTATCGACGGCAAATCGCTAACGATATTAAATAGTTGTTGAGCAAGTGATGGAGATTCAAGTCTAGCCTTTCTTGGATCATCTATCCCTGCAAGCTCTCCCGCTTTATCAACTGCTTCATTCATTCCTCCTAAGCTGTCTACAAGGCCTAGCTCATAAGCTTTCCGACCTGTAAATACTTCCCCCGTTGCAACTTCATAGACTTCATCTTTATCAATACCTCTGTAATCACTTATATCTCCTACAAATTGTTCATAAAAGTCATCGGACATATCTTGAATTTTTTGTTTTTCTTCATCTGTTAGGCTTTCATGACCCATACCTTTAAATTCTCCAGAAGTAATAACTTCAACTTCAATTCCTAGCTTCTCATATAAGCCTTCAAGATTCATAATTACACTAATCACACCTATAGAACCCGTGGTAGTACCAGCATTCGCCATGATATGATCAGCCGGGGAAGAAATATAATATCCACCTGATGCAGCTGTATCTGCCATAGATATAACTACAGGAAGTTCATAATTATCAATTATTGAAGCAATTTCCTGAGATGCTGCAACTGAACCACCCGGGCTATTTACCCTTAATACAACTGCCTCTGCTCCTCTATTTTCAATCTCACTCAGTCTACTATCAACTAAGTTTGGGTTTATCCCAGTATTCATAAAATCAACTGGCCCTTCCTGAATAGCCCCCTGAAGATCAACTACATATACTGTTCCTTCTTCTTCGGCAACATCTGTACCCGTCAAAGCAATAGAAAAGGCACCGACCATCAATAACATAACCAGAGGAATAGACAGGACCAACACAAAAACTATAATACTCTTTAAAGCAAACATTATCAAGTCTTTCAAATCATCTTTAACAAACATCTAACCATCCTTTCTTATTTTTCTTTTAATAAATAACGTAATTTTCTAGGTGTTATATTTAACTTATTAGCGGCCTTTTTTCTATCACCAATTGTTTCTTTTAATGTTTGTGTCACAATATTTTTCATAAAATTATTTTCAGCAATTGTAATTTGTTCCTTAATTTTGTTTAAATCTATCGTGTTTTTGTCTAAGTAATTATTTTCAAACCAGCTATTTAGCTTTTCCTCCAATTCCTTAGTGGAGTTATCCATGTCATCTATATTCTCTTCATTAGTTTCTTCAGTTTCTTCATCAGTTTTCTCGCCAGTTTCTTTAATCATCAAATATTCTTCTTTTATCACATTATCATTAGAAGATAATGCCAGGGCTCTAGAGAGGACATTAGATAGCTCTCTGATGTTTCCTGGCCAGGAGTAGTTTTTTAGTTTAGAAACCGTATCTGAGGTAAATTTAATTTTTTTATTTGATTTTTTCTCAGCAATATATTCTGCAAGAATAGGTATATCTTCTTTTCGATCTCTTAATGGTGGGATCTCTATATTAACAACATTCAACCTGTAATAAAGATCTTTTCTGAATTTTTCCATCTCTACTGCCTTTTCTAAATCTACATTTGTAGCAGCAATTATTCTACAGTTAGTGTTTATAAGTTTTTCTGATCCCACTCTATTAAACTTCCCACTATCTAATACTCTTAAAAGCTTAACCTGCACATTTTTTGAAGCTTCACCTATTTCATCTAAAAATAAAGTCCCATTATTGGCTATCTCAAACACACCTTTTTTGGATGTATAAGCATCGGTGAACGCTCCTTTTTCATGGCCAAATAACTGACTCTCCAAAAGTGTTTCTGCAAAAGCACCACAATTAACAGGGACAAAAGGATTATATGCCCTATCACTTAGACCATGAATATAACGAGCAAGTACTTCTTTTCCTGTTCCCGTTTCTCCTGTTACTAATATATTTATTTTTTTTGCAGCTATTTTTTCTACTACTGAAAGGATTTGCTGCATTTTTTGACTATATCCCACTACAAAACCAATATCTTCTCTAAGTTTTTTCGATTCTTTTGAATCTTTTGCCGGTCCATCTCCACTACTTAAGGCATTTGTAATTACCTCTTCCAAATCATTCAAGTCTTCAAAAGGTTTTTCTATATAATCATAAGCACCTTTTTTTATAGCTTCTACAGCAGTCCTGATTGTGCTTACCCCTGTAATAATAATAACATTGGTCTCAGGGGAATTTTCAGTGATTTCTTCCAATAAGTCAATACCATTCCCATCAGGCAGCTTCAAATCTAATATGACTAAATCATATTTATTCTCCTTTAATAAACCTCTTGCACTACCCATATCAAGCGCTGTGCTTGCTTCTATTTTGAGCTTTCTTAAAAAGTATTTAAAAAATTCTCCAATATCTTTTTCATCATCAACTACCAATACGCCAGACAAGCCAACTCCCCTCCCCAATAACCCAAAAATCCTAAATAAATCACAAAACCAGAATCACGCTTATCATTAAACGGGAATATACAGAGTAAAAGAACTACCCTTACCCTCTTCACTTTTAAATTTTATTTCACCATTGTGGTTTTTAATTATTCCCATACTTACAAAAAGACCTAATCCATATCCTTCTTTGTTATCATCTTTTGTTGTATAAAAAGGTTGAAATAAATTTTCTCTTTCCTTTTCTGCTATGCCACAACCATTATCCGCTATAGTAACATAAACCATCTCTTTATCGTTCTCTTTCTCGTTGATCTCTAAAAGCCCTGTTTGTATTTTAATTTCCGGGCTTATCTCATTTTCTACCGCATCACTAGCATTAAATATAAAATTTATTATAACCTGTTCTAGCTGTTGTTTGTTCCCTGTAACAAAAGAAACGTCCCCTTTTTCAAATATAATATTAATACCCTTTTTTTCTAGTTGATAGGTAATCATCTCCAAGACATCATTTACACATTCATTAAGACATGTTTTTTCCCATTCGCTTCCTTCTTCTTTGGCAAAGGTTAATAATTTCTTTATTATATTTTTACATCTCTTACCACTTTCAACAATTCTTTTTACGAGTATTTTTCTTTCATCATCCTCATCTAGTTCAGATAAAAGCAGTTGTGAATTACCAAGAATGGTTGTAAGGGGATTATTAATCTCATGAGCAACACCTGCTGCCATTTCCCCTGTTGCTTTTAACTTAGCGGATTGGATTAGCTGGCTTTCCATCATTAATTTTTCCGTAATATTTCGCTCACTAATCACCCCACCAAAGACTTGGCCTTCCTTATCTTTAGCAGGATAAGAATAAACATCGAAGTAATCTTCTCCAATCTTTTTTCGTTTTTGGACTGGCTCTCTAAGTTTGAACATTTTTTTCATAGGACATTTGCCACACGGTCTACTCTTGTTATGAAATGCTTTATAGCATTTTTCCCCTGCCGTATCTTCTCTCAACTGATAGTAATTTTTAGTAGCATCATTATACCTAAGCAGATTATAATCCTTATCTATAACATATATTTGATCTGTAATAGCCTTAAAGGTCTCTTCCCAGCGCTTATTCAAGGATAAAACTTCATTATATAGACTTGAGTTTTCAATGCCTATGCTTAAAAGGTCAGTTAAGTTCACCAAAAATTCACCTTTTTGTACATCTAAATCAACATTATCTTCTACTTTTATTATCAAAAAACCTAAATAATTTGATTTTGCTTTTAAAGGAAAAATTGTCACACGATTTTCCAAGCAGCTCTCTGGCCTGGCTTTATAATCAAAATTTATCTGTAACTTTTCTAATTCGTCAGTCTTATCCAGGTCAACAAAATCATTATCTTCAAGTGATTTCCTAACACACGCCAAAATATTGCTGTTTTTTGGGTAAAGAGCTAGAGTATCAATTGGGATCACCTTATTTAACAGAAAGGCAATTTTTTTCAGTATACTTTTTAGGGATACATCTAATTTAATGCTTTTAGCTATTTCATTTATTATCTCTAGCTGGGTATTTCTTTCTTCTAGCTCTTGGGTCTTATCCTTCAATTCTGTATAATAACTTAATTTGGAGGATCCAACCCCTGTTAGATTACTTAATAAATCTCTTTTAGCCATTTAATCACCTTTTTTGTTAAGTTTAATTTTTAATACACTTTACTTTTGTGAATAGACTTTTTGCACCAAAATCATGTTTATAATAGTTATATTGCTGTCTTAAAAACTTTTTCAATATCTTCTTTTGAAGCGTCCCTTGGGTTTGTAACAAGACAAACATCCTTTAATGCATTTTGACTAAGCAAAGGTATATGTTCCTCTTTTACCCCAAATTCTCTTAAATTTCTTGGTATATCTATATCTCTTGCCAGTTTGTCTACTGCAGAGATCGCTTTTTCAGCTAATTCTCTTGAACTTAAATTTTCGTCAGCCTCTCCAAATGCCCTTGCTATATCTGCATACTTTTCTACACAGGAAATGAGGTTAAATCTCATAACATATGGTAACAAAATTGCATTTACTGCGCCATGGGGCACGTCTAGAAAGCCGCCTAATTGATGAGTCATGGCATGAACGGCTCCAAGGATCGCATTAGAAAAAGCTTTCGCTGCCTGAATAGATGCCATAGCCATCGCTTCTTTGGCTTTCATATTATCTTTTTGAGCTGTAGATTGACGCAAATTACTAGATATTAGCTTAATTGCATTTAGTGCATTCACATCAGTAAAAGGTGTAGCGGCAATAGAAGTATAAGCCTCTATTGCATGAGTTAATGCATCCATTCCAGTATTGGCTGTAAGTTCAAAAGGCTTTGTCGCCAGCATATTTGGATCTGATATCGAAATATCAGGTATTAAAGACTTTGAAACTATACTCATCTTTGATTTCTTTTCTTTATTGGTAATTATACAAAACTGAGTTATCTCTGCACCAGAACCAGCTGTAGTAGGAACAACTACAAGGGGAGGCAGTGGCTTTGTTATCTTGTCAATACCTTCATAATCCTCAATACTGCCTCCATTTGCTACCAAAATAGCTATAGCCTTAGCAGCATCAATTACACTTCCACCACCAACTGCTATTATAGCATCACATCTATTATTAAGGTATTCTTCTGCACCATTTACAATTTCATAGTCTTTAGGATTTGGTGTGATCTCTGTCCAAACCGAATACGACAAGTCTGCTTCTTTAATATATTTTATACTTTCATCTACCCAGCCCGTATTCTTAACCCCTTCATCGCTTACAACAAAAACTTTATTGGCACCTAATCTGTCAGCACTTTTTCCTATCTCAATATGAGAACCTGCTCCAAAGATAATCTCTGGTATTACAAACTTGAAAATATCCATTTTTTGCCTCCAATTTATAGAATATATTTATAGAATATATTTAAAATAACTCTTTATTGACAATAATATATTATTCTGAAATAAATACTTCTCCAAAAAAGATACAATCCCTTTTCATTTTTTCGTCACATCGCGACAAAATTTCGGCACATTTTTGCGTTTTTTCGGAAGATATATAAATATGCTATTATACTGAATTATTGTATTTACGGCATTATTGATAACTTTCTGAAATTAGCAATAATTGTGGCATGATTATTGCAAGTTTAATAAAGCAAGTATTTTAATTTAAATTTTTCAAGGAGGGTTTATCTAATGGAAAAGACGTATAGTTTTTTCATGCCAACTGTAAACTTAATGGGACCGGGAACTTTTAATCAAGCGGGAGAAAGAATGAAGTCTCTAAACTGCAAAAAAGCACTTATTGTAACCGACAAAGGTATAAAAGACCTTGGAATGGCTGATGAGCTAAAAGAGGTAATAAAAAAAGAAGGTTTGGAAGCAGTAGTTTATGCTGATACAGCTCCTAACCCCACAGATAAAAATGTCGCAGAAGGCGAAAAAATGTTTAAAGATGAAAACTGCGACATAGTAGTCTCCCTTGGAGGCGGAAGCAGCCACGACTGCGGAAAAGGAGTTAGAATCGTAGCATCTAACGGAGGTAACATAAGAGATTACGAAGGTCTTGATCAATCCGAAAAAGCAGATGTACCTATGATTGCTATTAACACCACAGCCGGGACTGCTTCAGAGATGACCCGTTTTTGCATTATAACTGACACAGAAAGAAAAATCAAAATGGCTATTGTAGATTGGAGAACTACTCCTGATGTTTCGATAAATGATCCTCTAACTATGATGAAAAAACCTCCTCAACTAACTGCCGCAACTGGAATGGACGCTTTGACACACGCTGTGGAAGGTTATGTTTCTGTAGATCACACTCCTGTTACTGATGCTGTAGCACTAAAGGCAATAAGGTTAATCTCAGAAAATTTAAGAACAGCTGTAGCAAATGGCGACGATTTTGAAGCAAGAGATAACATGGCTTATGCCCAATTCTTAGCTGGAATGGCGTTTAACAACGCAGGCCTTGGATTTGTACATGCTATGGCTCACCAGTTAGGTGGATTCTACGATCTACCTCACGGTGTTTGTAATGCAATCCTACTTCCACATGTAGAAAGCTTTAATTTGATTGCTAGCCCAGAGAGATTCAAAAATATTGCAGAAGCTATGGGAGAAAACGTTGAAGGTCTATCAGACAGAGAAGCAGCTGAAGTAGCCCTAGAAGCCATAAAAACCCTTTCAGTTGATATAGGAATCCCCGAAGGTCTTGAAGAGTTAGGAGTAAAAGAAAAAGACGTTCAGATCATGGCAGAAAATGCTATGAAAGACGTCTGCAGCCTTGCTAACCCCAGAAAAGCTAAGCTTGAAGATATCGTAGAAATATTTAAAGGCGCTATCTAATATACATTAAACCTGATTCTGGTGCAAACAATCTATTCTATGACTTTTCGCACCAGAATCAACCATTAATTTGATCATTGTTTTTTAGACTATAGTTTAAGGAAGGTGATTATTTTGAAAATTTATCGTGTAAACCTCAATACTGAGGAAGTAAAGACAGAAGAAGTCCCTGAGAGCTACGCCCCACTAGGTGGAAGAGCTTTGACCTCTCAGGTAATAAGTGACGAAGTAGACCCGGGAGCTCACCCACTTGGTGAAAACAACAAACTAGTATTTGCGCCTGGTCTATTGTCAGGAACAAGGGCACCAAGCTCCGGACGTCTATCAGTAGGAAGCATCAGCCCTCTAACAGGAGGAATTAAAGAGAGTAACGCAGGCGGAACAGCTGCACAGTATTTTGGCAAATTAAATATAAAAGCACTCATAGTAGAAGGTGCTAAAGATGACGGCAAAAACGTCCTTGTAGTAAATAAAGACGGAGTAAAATTAGAAAAAGTTGACGGCCTAAAAGGCCTCGGTAACTACGAAGCAGGGGACAAGCTAAGAGAAAAATACGGCAAAAACGTCTCGGTTATGACCATTGGCCCTGCCGGAGAACACAAGATGACAGCAGCAAGTATCGCAGTCTCAGATATAGACAAAAACCCGGCAAGAGCAGCAGGCAGAGGTGGCCTTGGGGCTGTTATGGGCTCAAAAGGGCTAAAAGCTATAGTCATAGACGATACCGATGCACCTGGCGTAGTAATGCATGACGAAGATGCCTTCAAAAAAGCAAGTAAAAAGTTCTCCAAGATTATCCTTGACCACCCGGTATCAGGAGAAGCCCTAAGAAACTACGGTACCGCTGTACTAATCAACATCCTAAATGAAGCTGGTGGCCTACCCACTAAGAACTTCGAATCAGGAAGATATGACAAAGCAGATGACACAAGCGGTGAAACCATGGTAGATATAATCAAAAAACGTGGTGGCAAAGCAAGTCACTCCTGCCATCCTGGATGTATAATGGGATGCAGCCAGATCTACAACGATGAAGATGGTAACTACTTCACTGCAGGATTCGAATACGAAACAGTCTGGGCTTTTGGGGCTAACTGCTTGATTAACGATATGGACGCTATAGCATACTATGACAGATGCTGTGATGATATCGGCCTTGACACCATAGAAACAGGTGTAACCATGGGTGTTGCCATGGAAGCTGGAATAATAGAATTTGGCGACAAAGACGGGGTAAAAAGACTTTTTGACGAAGAGATCAGAAAAGCCACACCTCTTGGAAGACTCCTTGGTTCAGGTTCAAAAGTAACCGGCCAAACTTACGGGGTTACCCGTGTACCTGAAGTAAAAGGACAGGGTATACCCGCTTATGACCCAAGAGCTGTCAAAGGTGTGGGTGTAACTTACGCTACAAGTACCCAGGGCGCTGACCACACAGCAGGCTACTCTGTAACTGCTAATATCCTAAAAGTCGGTGGAGAAGTAGACCCACTGAAAAAAGAAGGCCAAACAGAACTATCCAAAAACCTTCAGGTAGCTACAGCTGCAATTGATTCTACAGGGCTTTGCCTCTTTGTAGCTTTTGCAGTACTTGACAACGAAGAAGCTGTGCCTACTATAGTGGATATGCTTAATGCGCAGTACGGTATCAGCCTTACACCTGACGATGTAACAGAGCTTGGCAAACAAATCCTTAAGGTAGAGCGTAACTACAACAAAAAACTAGGCTTTACCAGGGAAGATGATAGAATGCCTGAATTCTTCCAGAAAGAAAAGCTGCCACCACACGATGTTACTTTTGACTTTACAGATGAGGAGCTTGACTCTGTTTATCAGGATTTAGAATAAAAGAGTTCAAAGTAAATTAGGATAGATTAATTGATTAGGTTAAAAGTTTAGCCAGTAATATTCAGTAAGTTAGTTTTAACTATTTGCTTCAAAAAAGGGCCGGGTAAATAACCAATTAATTTTACCGGTCCTTTTTATATCCTAAATATTTTGATAGTATAACATTATTGGAGGCGGATATAATTGGATTTAGAAAAAATAAATCTTGATTTTGAAAAAGATTATATAAAAATAAATCAAGGCGATGGAATAAAATTAGTCCCAAAAAAAGCTAATGTCAAAAAACTGTATATTGAGCTAACAACCGAATGTAATTTTGACTGTATAACTTGCATACGAAATTCTTGGGATGAAGCCCCTGGTCATATGCCAGGCAAAACACTGTCCAAAATATTAAAGCAGATTGATGAGCTTTCTGAGCTGCATACTGTTCATCTTGGTGGCTTTGGCGAACCGTCTATGCACCCTGAATTTCTTAATGTCTTAGAAACTATTAAACAAAAAAATATCAAAGCTGAATTTATTACAAATGGCAATGCCCTTAAAGAAGAATATGCAAACAAAATCCTAGAGATAGGTGTAGATAGAATAATTATATCTGTCGATGCACCAGAAAAAGAATCCTTTGAAAAGATTAGACTTGATTCTGATTTTGAACAATTAATTAACAGAATTGAGTATATTAATTCCTTAAAGAAACAAAAAAAATCAAAGAAACCTGAATTATGGATTGAATTTGTCGCAATGAAAAGCAATTACAAAATGCTCCCTGACCTGGTTAAAATGGCTGGAAAATATATGATTGATTCCATAATAGTGACTAACTTACTACCCTACACCAAGGATATGGTTAACGAAATTTTGTACGATGCAAATGAAGATGATCTAGACATTGGTAGTGGTGGAGGTTTAATTTATTTCAAATCCAAACTACCTGAAATGAAGCTTAGAACCACTAGATACTGTAACTTCGTTGAGTCAAATTCAATGGTAATTAGTAGATATGGACAAGTAAGCCCCTGTTATTCTTTTTTACATCAGCAGCCTGAGTATATATACGGACGAAAAAAGCTCAACAAAAAACATTATTTCGGCGATACAAATAAAGAAAGTCTTAAAGATATATGGCAAAAGGAAGATTATATAAAATATCGTTCCAACGTCAAAGATGCCTATTTCCCTTCTTGTACTGATTGCAAATATTTAGAAGGATGTTCAATGACAGACGACAATTCTCTTGACTGCTGGGGGAACTCTCCTACCTGTGCAGATTGTTTATGGTACCGAGGTATAATAATCTGCCCTTAATTTTCTAATTTACACTTTTATGATAATATTAATCACAGGAATTTAATAATTATATCTATATTATCATTACAAAATTATTATCATTACAAAATCAGAGTCATTCATAGGAGGGTACATTTCTTGAAAAAAATTCAAATCAGTACTTCCCAGGTTAAAGTAAAAGCTTATTTGAACGATAGTCATACTGCAGATGTTATTTGGGACAACCTACCTCTTAGCGGCAAAGTAAACACATGGGGAGATGAGATCTATTTCGGTGTCCCTATTAACGAAAAAGAAGAAAACCCTGTCGCTGAAGTTAATATTGGTGACCTTGCTTACTGGCCCGATGGTAATTTCTTTTGTATTTTCTTTGGCAAAACTCCTATATCAACAGACTCATCCATCAAACCTGCAGGACCAGTTAATATCGTCGGCAAAGTGGACGGGGATCCAACCGAACTAAAAAAAGTATCTGATGGAGAAAAAATCCAGGTCGACAAAGTTTAGTTCATATATCTAACTTTGTCACGACGGTATTTAGTATCTGTTCCCTTAATTTCATCTGGATAACCAAGCACAGCAAGGCCAAGGGGTAAGTAACCTTCTTCTAAATCTATTAATTGAGAAGTTTTTTCTATTCTTTCCTGCTTAGGATATATCCCTATCCATACACTTCCAATGTTAAGTGCCGTCGCTGCTAACAAAATATTTTGCATTGCTGCTGAACAATCTTGAATCCAGTATTCTTCCTTTTTATCGCCACAAACTACAATACATGCAGAAGCATCTTTTATCATTCCTGCATAAGGATGAACTGTAGATAATTGTTTCAAAACAATTTCATCACGAATAACTACAAAAAACCAGGGCTGCTTATTCATGGCAGTAGGTGCTGCCATTGCAGCCTGTAATATCTTTTCAACCTTCTCATCTTCTATTTTTTTATCTTTATATTTTCGAACACTTCTTCTTTCAAATATTAAATCAAGCTTATTATTATCAATCATATTATCACCTACCCTAAATTGTTTTGGTATACTTTCCCTTAAGCAGTGAACAAATTGCTTGATATCTTATTAGGCAAGGACTCCCGATTCTTCTCAGTAACTTCAATCAAACTAACATCCTCTCTAGTTTTTACATGATCACAAAATTTATTAGAACTTTTCATCGGGTAGATACAATTCTAAAACCAACCCTTTTATTGTTGTTGCTATCTCTAAGTTCTTCTGTAAAAAATCCCACTACCGGAGTTTTAATGAGCTCTATACTTTTCATTATAACAGTAGTCTTACCAATCCCTGGTCTGCCTGTCAAGAGAATATTATTCACGACTATGAACCTCCTTCCACTATCTATTTTATAAGAAAAAATTATACCTATAAAGATCTTACAAATTTTTATATTCGTTACATTTTATATATTCAATTTATGTCAAATTATATGGTATAATTAAAGAAGCTTGTAATATGTCATCACATTTAAAAAGGGGAGCCTAGCCTATGACTCAAGAACCTTTGCCTGAAGAGAAAACTGAAGAAGAAGAATTAAAAGCAAATTTACAAAACGAAATTAAAAAAAAGAAACATTTTCGGTTTTTTTGGATTAATATTGTAATTGGCGTAGTATTAACTATAATTTTACTTGTAATATTACTTTATCTAGCACCAGGAAGACAAGAAGCTTCACCTTATCCACCCACTGATGAAACAAGATTAATCTTTGAAGATAAGGATTTAGGAACAGAACACACTCTACAAAAAGATGATGAAACTTATATTTCAAAAGTATTTCTAAAAGAACATATCGATCCCTATATTCACTACGATGAAAACGGTGATTACGTAACAATAACATCACATGAAAAAGTTTTTCAAATGCAAACAGACCAGCTCACTGCATATGTTAACGAAGAAGAAACAGAATTAAACTTCCCCCCAACAATCCATGAAGACCAACCTTATCTCCCTGCAGATGTACTACAAGAGGTTTATCCGGTCGAGGTACATTATTTTGAAGAAGATAATCTGGCATTATTAGAAAATCTTGAAGAACAGGCTTTAAAAGGTAATGTAAAAGAAAATGAAACAGGCATTTTGCGTGAGGGCCCTTCCATTAGGAAGGGCATTATTGACAGATTAGACGAAGGGGAAGAAGTAATAATCTATTCAGAGGAAAACAACTGGTTTTTTGATTGGTATTATGTACGCACTCCTGATGGCTATCTAGGATACATATCAAAAGATGATTTAACCTTAGACGATGTAACTTTTAGAGAAGCTGTCAAAAAAGAAACCCCTCGCCATGTTCCAAACATATCTATGGGAGAACCAATTAGCCTTACCTGGGAACATGTCATAACAAATACACCAAATCCTGATGAAATGCCTTTACTTTCGGGAGTCAATGTAATAAGTCCCACATGGTTTCACCTTAATAACTCAAAAGGTGAGCTTGATAATGTAGCAGACAAATCATTTGTCTACTGGGCCCACCAAAATGATAAGCAGGTTTGGGCTCTTATTTCTAATAGATTTGATCCCGCAAAAACACATGAGTTTTTGCGGGATCCAAATGCAAGACAAAATACCATAAATCAACTTTTATTGTTTTCTGAAATTTATAACCTAGATGGTATTAACTTCGATTTTGAAAATATAAAATTAAAAGACCGGGATTACTACACCCAATTTATAAGAGAAGCCACCCCATTTTTAAGAGAGCAAGATCTCGTGGTATCTGTTGATGTAACATTTATATCTGAAAGCGAAAATTGGTCAAAAAGTTATGACCGAAAAGCCCTTGCCCATACAGTAGATTTTGTTATGGTCATGGCCTATGACGAGCACTGGGGAGACAGCCCTGTAGCTGGCTCTGTTGCGAGTCTTCCCTGGGTCGAAAATAACTTAGAAGAAATCCTGAAAAAAATACCAGGTGAACAATTAGTACTTGGCATTCCTTTTTACACAAGGTTATGGAAAGAAGAAGAGAATGAAACAGGCGAAATAGAAGTCTCTTCAAGTGCTTATGGTATGGACAGAATAAAAGAGATCCTCGATGAACACGACGCTGATATAACTTTTGACGAAGATACAAAGCAATACTATGCCGAATACACAAACGATGATAATAGGTATCGTACATGGTTAGAAACACCCGAATCTATCAAAAAGCGTATTGATCTAGTTCACGAATATGACCTTGCAGGAGTTGCATCCTGGAGAAGAGGTTTTGAGACAGATGATATTTGGGACGTAATAAAAGAAAACCTATATAGACCTACATCAGAGTAAAGCACGATTAATTAATCTTAAGGTTGCATTAATGCCCATAACATAGATAGATGCCGTATCCAAATAAGTAGAAATTATCGCATCAAATAAAATATTCCCATTGGCAGAAAACTCATCATCAGCTTCCCAAATAATAAATGCTTGATTTAATTTTGGAAAAACTGGAATAATGGCACCGTAATCTCCCATTTCACCTTTTTCTCCACCAAGGGCTTCTACTCCCTTGAAAAAATTCTCCTTTTTCCCTGCTAGTTTTTTTACAAGCGGAGTAATTGCATCTTCTATAAAACAGCTATGGTGATGCCCCCCTTGGGGCAGTTCCAAAAAGTTAATCCATCTGCCTTTTGGGGGAAGCCCACTTGCATTTCTTAAATAATAAAGCATAAGAACCTGATCGCTGATAAGTATTGTGTCACCCGTATGATCCTCTTCATCTTCTATATTTGTTTCTTTATTAACTGGTCTACCACACCCATTTTTCTCAAGTTGAAATTTGTCTTCTTTGAAATCGTCTGCAAAAGCGAACTCACCCTCTGGAAACTTGATTATATAATCCTGGTTCAAATATCTTAGCTTAAAAATACCCCTCCCCTCTTCAATCTCTTCAAACACAGCCCCGCTGCAATCGGCCATCAAAAATGGATCACCTTCTTTAAATTCTTCCTTAGCTTTTATTAAGGCACTTATATTTTTTTCTTCCAAGTAAACTCACTCCCTTTATTTCATTTTAATTAATCTAATCTTATCATTTATCTTTTAATCATTTATCTTTTAATCATTTATCTTTTATCTAATTCTTGTTTATAAAAAATTATCCTTCATCTGTAAAAATATAAGTCGAGTTTACAAAATGTTTATCTTTTATTTGAATTAGTTTTGAAAAGGCACTATATAATTAAACCATCATAATTGAAGGAGGGATATTATGCTAACATCATTTAAGGGGAAACTAATAGCTATTTTAGCGGTTCTTGTTCTCTCCTTGACAATGGCTATGGGCTGTGAAGAAGAGCCTATGGAAGAACCTGAGCCTAAAGATGATCAAATGGAGGAAAAAGAGGAAGAAATAGGCCTTGGTGATCTTTTAGATTTTGCATAAGTTTATTATTGAAAAGCGCAGATTTGATCTGCGCTTTTTTATTATTTTGAAAATAGATGATATAATATCTTTAAGGTATACTGATACATTAATATATTTACTTAGTTATTTTGTTTTTCTGTATATTTATTATTCTAGGCATATTATATGTGTCTTTACTTTTTGATTGTACAAGATAGGGGGAAGGTAATGTGGAACACCAATTATTAATAATTGAGGATGATACAGAACTATGTAACATGTTAAAAATATCTCTAGAACATAAAGGCTTTAACGTTGAGTTGGCATATAATGGCGATGAAGGGATAGAAAAAATAAAAAGCAATAAATATTCTCTTATTATATTAGATGTAATGTTACCTAAAAAAGATGGCTGGGAAGTATGTCAAAAAATAAGAAGCAGCGAGCATAATTCCAAAACTCCTATTTTAATGTTAACTGCAAAAGTTGAAGAAGATGATAAAATATTAGGTCTAAAATTAGGAGCAGACGATTATGTAACAAAACCGTTTAGCCCTAGAGAGCTAACAGCCAGGGTTGAAGCACTTATAAGAAGAGCAAATGATTTTGAAGAAAAAGACAACGCCTATCAATATAGAGATTTAACAATTGATCCTAATACTTATAAAGTAATCGTTAACGATAGTGAACTTCAGTTAACACATAAAGAATTTGAACTACTGCTTACATTATGTAAAGATTATGGAGTAGTATTTAGTAGAGACAAATTATTAGAAAAAATCTGGGGGTTTTCTTTCATTGGCGGAACCAGAACAGTTGATGAGCATATCAAAAGACTAAGAAAAAAAATAGAATCTAAAAGTGATTATACTTTTATTCAAACTGTTTGGGGAGTAGGATATAAATTCGAGGTGAAGGAAAATGCAAATAATTGATAAAATAAAACCTAAATCTCTATTTTCTAAATTAATAAGCAGCTATATGATCATTATTTTTGTTACACTTCTAATTCTTGGCGGGATTATGTCTTATTTATTAGAGCAGCATTTTTATGGTGCAAGAGAATGGGAGATAAATTCGCAAGCTCAAAAAGCGGCTTCTATGCTCGAAGAACCCATAATTGAAAAAAATGCTTCAGAAATAATTGAAAAAACTGCTACTCTATCAAAATCATTTGAGTCTAACATTAATGTGTATGATAGCAATGGCAATGTTATAACAAAGGCTAACTATATAGATGACACAGATAACGACGCAAGGGATAACGATGATAATGTAAACATCGAAAAAAATGAAAAAGAACACGTTTTAAAAGGTAATTCTTTCACCAAAAAAGTATTTGGACCTCAAGCAAAAAGACTTTTGGTTGCAATACCTATCACAGTAGAGAATGAATCAGTTCATGCAACTACAACTCAAATCGCTGCATCTGATGAAGATGAAATACTTGGCTTTGTAACCTTAAACGCTCCTTTGATTGGTTTTGAGGATACTTTAGCAAGTATTTTTAGAATAACTTTAATTTCGGGGGCAATAGCTGTATTTTTTGCTACAATATTTGCCTTTACAATCTCAAGAAATATCACCAAGCCTTTAAAGCATATTAACGAGTCAGCCAAAAAATTAGCTTCAGGCAATTATAAACAAGTAGGAGAAGAAAACATCAAAGAAAACGAAGATGAACTAAATAAAGTTTCAAAAACTTTCAATGTCGCTGCAAATCAAATAGATCAGACCATCAAAGAGCAAAAAAAGCTCGCAGTCTATCGAAAAAATCTAGTTGATAACGCTTCGCATGAGTTTAGAGCACCTTTAAGTACAATCAGAGGATATTGCGAATTATTGATAGATGGTATTTTGCCAAGAGAAAAACAAAAAAAATATATCCAAATCATTATGAATAATACTTTGAATTTAAATAAGATGGTCGACGAGTTATTGGAACTATCCAATTTAGAAAGCGGCAGTATAAACCTTGAAAATGAAAAGTTAACACCAGAAAAAATAGCCAAGCAAAATCACGAAAATATATTACCTATGGCGGACGAAAAGTCACAGAATATTGAATTACAAATTTTAAATGACAAAAATGATTTAGGTTACTTTCTAGGTGATGTAACAAGAGTAAATCAAATACTCTCTAATATATTAAAAAACGCTGTACAATTTACGCAGCCAGGAGGTAAAATAAAATTTAGCGTTGGGGCAGAAAACAATTTTGTTGTGTATACAATCGAAGACAATGGAAAAGGCATACCTGAAGAAGAAATGCAAAATATATTTCAAAGGTTTTACAAGTTAGATAAATCCAGGAATGACAATTCAACTACTGGTCTTGGGTTAGCTATCGTTAACGAACTTGTAAAAGCTCATGATGGAGATATTAAAGTTGAAAGCAAAGTTGAAGAAGGTAGCATTTTTAAAGTTTATTTCCCAAGATACGAAAGTTAAAATACCATGGAAAAAAATTATTTAAGGTTATGTTGCTTTTGAGGGGCTATCCCAAAATTACTTTTGGGTATAGCCCTTTTTTGAGTGTAATTTTAAATACAATATAAATATTTCTTATATCCATAAAATTTATTTATGTCTTAAGGGCCGCCCTTAAAACCCCATTAAAATGGTTTTTTTATGTTTTTTAAAATTGTTTACAAATTTGACACATTTAAAAATATATTTTAATATTATTATAGATTAAAAAATACCCAATACTTGCCTGGGGTAATTAAAACATTTAGGAGGGATTATGTATGTCAAGGCAACAGACCAGTTTATCTAGGAAAGGTTTTCTAAAAAGATCAGGCGCATCCTTACTTACTTTGTCAATGGCCGCAGGACTTGGCGGAGCAGCGTTAGCAGGCTGTGACAAAGACAAAATAGCAGATGCACCTGATGGAATCGAAGTTCCAGATTGGCCTTATAATTATGTAAAGCTTGATCCAGAGGCTGCTGCACAAAGAGCTTATGATGGTTATCAAAGAAGAATTCATGATGACCTAGGCGGATGAGGTATCGGAGCTGCCGAAGGGACCTTCGGCTTAATGGCGGAAGAGTTAGGAGATCCTTTTAACCTAATTCCACCAGAAATGTATGCACACTTTTCTGGTGGTATAGCTGGCTATGGCTCGCTCTGTGGCTGTCTTTCTGTAGCTGCATCAGCTATTGGCATGGTTTCAGACAGAGAAACTCAAGGGAAGTTAACTCAGGAGCTCTTTAAATGGTACAAGGATGAGGCTCATCCATGTTGGACTCCTGAAGGGGAAGAAGAATACCCTAGGGAAGTAGTAAATTCCATTTTATGTCATGTTTCTGTAACCAAATGGTTAAAACACGCTGCAGAAGAATTTGGAGAAAGAGTTGAGTTCAGTGGCGAAGAACGTGGTGAAAGATGTGCCAGGGTCACAGCGGCAACCTGCAAGAAAGCAATTGAGCTTTTAAATGCCGAGGCAGATGGTGTCTTTGAATCCGAACATAACTTAACTGATGATGTAGAAGATTGTATGACCTGTCATGGCGATGAAGGTGATGCAACAGTTACTCACGGAAGCGACAGCTGCTTAGAGTGCCACAGTGATGTAGACATTAGCGATGATCATGGCGGACTAGACATAAATGAAATGAAAGATAAAATAGATCAAATAAAATAACTTTATAATTTTAAAATGGACAACCTAGTCAAGTGATATCGGGGAGGGTAGAATTATCTATCCTCCCTTTTATTATTTTACAACAAAAAATTACGAATAATTTTTTAGTCCAGGTAATAATATAAGAAAGGAGCTCGTACATATCCTTATTTACTAAAAGGAGGAAAAATATGAGTAGATTAATATACTATTATAGTGGTAAAGTTAAAGATTTAAAGTCAAACTTAGAAGGCGTAATGTGTAGAAAGGTAATAAACCTAAATCAATATAAGTTGATGAAATCGAACAATCAAAAATCTTTTAAAAACAAAGAGTCAAATCAAATACCTTTTCGGCCAAAATACAAATAATTAAATAAATTTCTTCAATAACTTTACCTTCAATTCATCTGAAAAATTCTACCATTATATTTTAACCATTCACGTTTCTCTTTATAATCCGGTATTACACTTTCTACTGCTTGCCAAAATTCTTTCGAATGATTAGGATAAAGTAGATGAGTCAGTTCATGTACAACAACATAATCAATCACAGATATAGGTGCCATAGCTAATTTCCAATTAAAGTTTAAATTACCTAAACTACTGCAGCTCCCCCAACGTTTTTTTTGAGTTTTAATTCTCACCTGGTTAGGCTCTACACCTACTTCCCTTTTATAATAATTAACCCTTTCAATAATAATTTTTTTTCCTTTTTCCCGAAACCATTTTTCTAGGGCATTAATTATTAATTCCCTACTATTAGACTCCTTCAGACATACAATATGAAATATATTATTATTAAAATAAATTTCTATATTTTTAATATATGATTTTTTCTTTTTGCCATCCACTTCTATTATCTCGATAGGATAATCTTCCCCCAAAAATAATATCTTTTCCCCAGTAACAAAATTTTTAGACGCAGGTGGCTCTTTAACTTTTTGTAATTCTTTTATTTTATTAAATATCCATCTTGATCTTTTTTGAAGTATATATTTAATTTCTTCTTCTTTTGCAGTGTGTGGAGCTTTAACTACTACTTTCATATCTGTGTCTATCGTAATACCTATTGTTTTTTTTCGTTTTTTGCTTTTTGTAACATCATATTGGATTTTAAATTCATTATTCTCGTACTGAAGCACTATTGTTTTCATCCGGTTTTATTCACCTACCCAAACAAAATATTTACAACAAATCACCTGACGAAATTCACCCAATAACCCTAATAACCCTATTGACTTATAGTGTTAAAGCTGATACAATTAAGTCAATCATTACCCCCCTCCCACGGGGCGCGGGAAGCAAGGGTGATATTATCAAAATTTGGAGGTGTTATAATGATTAAAGCATTTAAGAATTTTCTTAAAAGGTTAGAAAAAACAAATAAACAAGAGTTTGGCAATAAAAAATTAAGCTGTCATAATGTTAACCAGGCCGGAAGTTGTGAACATGAAAAAACCAAGTCGAATAAAAAATAACGCAGTAAGTTTTTATATAATAAAACAGGGTAAAGATCAACTCCTTTCCCTGTTAATTTTTTTAATGTATCTAACAAACGCAGGGCCAAAGCCAAACAAAGCCTTAACAACCCCTATAATCCAGCCTAAAGCTATACCATATATTATGTAAAAAATCATACTCCTCCTTTTTGTTTTAGTTTCGCCCAAGTACCATAAAAGACCTACAAAATATACAGAAAATATTATACTCAATACAAAGTTCTCTTCTAAGTTTGTTATATGGGTTATAACATTTCCAAACAAAACGCCAATTACTATTCCTACAGCAGTATTTATTAATGGCTTTTTTAGAAGTTCTAACTGTCCTTTTTGAAGTTCTTTATAGCATTCTAAGCAGGATATAATTCCATTCTCAGAACAACACTCTTCGCAAAGAGGATTATTACAAAAAACGCACTTTGCTATAACAGTTCTACTAGGATGCATCTTGCAGTATCCTGTTTGGGTATTTGTCAGAATACAATATGCCTCATTTATTTTTATAAATTCTTTCTCAGCCTTCTTTATATCAGGCGAGTTAACATGCATGTCTGGATGATATTCTTTCACAAGGTTATAATACGCTTTTTTAATTTCCTTTTGGTCTGCATCTTTATTAATTCCTAGTATTTTATAGTATTTATCCAAGGTTACCACCTCTTATAAAAATTTCTTATAAAAATCACCCTGTAACTGCACTGTAAGCATTTACAGGGTGATTTTTTTACTATTTTATTCTAAACTCTCTAGCATAAGCGTTCAGTTTATTAGAGAGTTCTTTTAATTTCACGGCCGATTCTGCTATATTTTTGATAGCACGATTTTGTTCTTCTACAGAAGCACTTACCTCTTCTGCGCTGCTTGTAAATTCTTCTCCCGCTGCCGAAACATCTTGTATCACTCTTTCAACTTCTCTTCCACTTACAGCCATATCTTCTGCATTACTTGAAACTTCTTGAATATATTCTAACAAGCTGTCAATTTCATTCTTTATCTCTTCAAAATTCTTACCGCTTTCTTCAATAGTATTAGTACCTTTCTCTGCTTCCTCAGTACTTTCATTTATACTAGTAATAGCTTCATTGATTTGTCCTTGCACATCACTAATAAGACCTGCGATTCTTTCAGTGGCATTAGATGATTCTTCAGCAAGCTTCCTAACCTCTTCTGCCACTACAGAAAAGCCTTTTCCTTCTTCTCCTGAGCGGGCTGCTTCAATTGCAGCATTTAGAGATAACAGGTGAGTCTGTTCTGAAATATTTCTAATCATATCAACAATTTCATTTATTTGCCTGGACTTATCTCCTAGCGAACCAACTGTTTCAGAACTTTTTATAACCTTCTCTTTTATACTCTGTATACTATCTACAGAAGATTGTATTGAACCGCTTCCTTTATTTACATTATCTATTACACCCTGACTTGCTTCTGACATTTCTTTAACCCTTTTACTAACAAGCTCTATTTTTTGTGTTAGATTCTCCATATTTTCAGCTGCTTCACCTAGTTCTGTAGCCTGGTTCTCAGCCCCTTCAGTCACCTGCTGCATTGCACTTTCCACCTGACCCGAGCTATCTTCAAGTTTACTTGTCGACTCAGACATTTCACTACTATAAGATTCAACTTCGCTAGCATTTTCCTGGTTAGTTTTTATAATACCCGATAAGTTATGTTTCATATCATTGAATGATTTAGCAAGCATTCCAATTTCATCACTTCTATTATCAGGCAGGTCTTCGCCTGTGAGATCTTTATTAGCTATCTTTTCAGAAGCTTTACTTATTTCTTCTACGGGCTTTATTACAATTCTATTAGATACATATATGACAACCACTATAATTACAAGGCCTAATAACGCCATTATTCCTAATGTTCTAGTAGTTGAACTCATAACCATAGAATTCATTTCTGAAATATCTTCAAAAACACCCATCACTGCAATAATATTTCCTTCTGGATCTTCAAGAGGAAATAAAGAATATGCAGTGTTATCATCTAGATAGTTTATACTACTAGCTTCACCTGTTTCTGCTTCCTCAAAGCTCTCAGGATTTATCAAATCTACTAACTCATCATTCGCGTGTTCACCAGTAAAAACAGTTGCTTCATACTCATCATCTTCAACCATAAACATCCCAAGATCACTATGTAAAACTTCTGCTAATTCTCCCATCATTTCTTCAGTGAAATCGAGATTTGTTTCTAAAGTTCCAACGACTTCACCCTCATAAAATACAGGGGCCCAACCCCTCATGCCCACACTATACGCTCCCTCAATAAAGCCAGTAAAATACTCACCTTCCTCAGCGGTACGTAAAATTATCTCCCGATCTGTTGTATCTCCGTAATTTTCAATTGCATGAGCTCTTAATAGGGAGGTGTTATATGGAGCTCTAAGATGCATAACTCCAAGGCCTATTTCTTCTTCTAGGCTCTCAAAGACAGGAACAAGTTCTTCTAAAGCTCTATCTCTGTCTTCTTCTGCAGCTAATTCCATAGTTGAAGGATGGGTTGAAAGAGACACTGCTATGGCTAAAGCTTTCTCTGTCTGCTGATCCAAAATTTCTTGTGCAACATGTCTAGTTGAGTTAATCTCATCTTCCACCATATACTCTAATAACTGATTTTGACCTTGCCATACGACAAAACTTACAATACCTATCAATGCTACTATTATGACTGCAATGCCTATTGTTACACTCTTCTTCAGACTCATAAAAACTCTCCCTTCAAACCCCTATATAACCCGAGGGCATTCAATGTTTTTACTGTTATTATTTATTTTCTACGTAGTTTATCGTTACTCCTTCATTAATTACTTAAAATAAGTAATTAATACTAATAAAATTTATTCTAACCTTTATTAATAAAATCTTTTGCTTTTTT
Source organism: Natranaerofaba carboxydovora (assembly GCF_022539405.1). Lineage (NCBI taxonomy): Bacteria > Bacillati > Bacillota > Clostridia > Natranaerobiales > Natranaerofabaceae > Natranaerofaba > Natranaerofaba carboxydovora. The sequence goes on from NZ_CP054394.1 coordinate 1,880,030, forward strand.
CACATAGCTTCTTATACTTTTTCGCTGGAGAGTATTATGAAAACTCTTCACTGCTAGCACCGAACAGTCGGCATTCTCTACCATTTCGTCCGAACGAATCCCTGTTATATAATCTTTTAGACCCCAGTCAAGAGAAGCACCAAGAATCATCAAGTCATACTTTCCAGTAAGAGCGACTACTTCTTGGACCAAATCCCCAACACGAACTTCCACTTCAAATTCGCTGGTTAAGTTCTCCATAGCCGATTGTATTTGTTCTTTATATTCCATCTCTTCTGAGATACTTTCGATATGGTCTACGACTTTTACAACCGTAACCTTGGCATCTAATGCATCGGCTATTCTTTTAACAACCGCAGCTGTTGTCTGTGAGTACCTCCCCCCTCCGTAAGGGAACAAAATATTTTTTACTTCTTTCAAACCATTATCTTTAAAAACACATACATCAGTAGGTGCTTCTTCAAACATCCTAGTTACTATCCCACCAGTAATATCATACTTAAAGTCATGGGCATGCCAACCTATTAATAACATAGATGACTCGTGTTTTTCTATTGACGAGGTAATTCCATGAGTGATATCCCTAGAGAAGACAACTACTGGCTTTATATAAGAGCCAAACTTTTCTTCATAGTCCTGAAGCCTACCCAGTATATCTTTCCACTCAGTGATAGTTTCTTTCAAATCACCATAATAGCCCGAATCAAGGGGGATCGATTCTGGCACATTAGCCACATGCAGAGGGATTAAATTTGTATTATCCTCAGCTTTTGCAATACTATTTGCAAAATTTATAAGACTATCCAAAGTATTAGGGTTAGCAACTGGTACATAGATTTTACTTTTTGTTCCATTGTTGTTTGCATTAACTGCATTTATTTTATTTTGGATAGGCACAATGGGTATTTCTAAAGGAGATATCCCTTTAGGAGCACTTTTTAACCTTGGAATGCCAAAATAGTAATACAGCAGACCAAGGGCTATTACACCTATAGAAACAAGCAAGGCAAAAGTATCAGTTATCCCCAATTGAACCACCAAAAATATATTCAAACCAATTCCTAATACGGGCGAAAGTGGATATAAAGGAGCCTTAAAACTTCTTTTCAAGTCTGGTTCTTTCTTTCGAAATATTATTAAAGCAACATTAACCAAGCTATATCCTGTTAGAGAAAAAATACTTGTTATAGCTGAAATATGTTCTAAATCCCTTATAGACACAGAAATAATTACAATTATACCTGCTGTTATGATTGAAAAAATCGGTGTCTTTGTCTTATTATTGATAACCTTAAAAATAGAAGGAAAACGCTGATCTCTAGCAAGGGCAAAAGATGTCCTAGAAGATGCAATTATTGCTGTGTTTATCGAGGACACCGTTGCGAAAATGCCCGCAAGTGCAAACAAATACCCTCCGATTACTCCCCCCATCACGACTGCAGTATCTGTCAATGGGGTTCCAGTAACTGCAGGTATCAACTGCTGCCAGTGTATCAAGCCACTTCCGATAAAAAAAGCTGCTGTTTTTAGAAAAATGACAAATACAAGAGAGATAATTATCGCTCTTGGAATAGTTTTTTGCGGGTTAATAACCTCTTCGCTAGCTGTAGTAACAAGCCCATACCCTATATAGGTCATATACAGAAAACCCATTGCGTGAAACATCCCGCCAAGCCCTTCGGTAAAAAAAGGGGTCTGTTTGGTTAAATCTATGTGAAAAAAACCATAAATAATATACCCCATTAATAGCACTATAAGTCCAACAGTAATTATATTTTGCAAACCACCGGAATTTTTCATCCCTTTAATATTTATTCCAATAACATAAACTATCAATATATAAGTCCCTATCATCTCAGGTATAAAGGGGAAAAAATAATTTAAAAAATTCCCAAACCCAATGGCAAAAAGGCCACAGGACATAGCATAGCCAAGCCAAAAACCCCAGCCGCAGATAAAACCAATAACATTGTTATTGGTCGCTTCACGAACATAAGCATAACCTCCGCCGGCTTTTGGGATGATTGTCACAAGCTCAGCAAAGGAAAAAGCCGTAAAAATCGCTGCAATACCTGCCAAAAAAATAGACAGGCTGGCAGATGGACCCGCAGCTTCATAACTGGTACCAGCAAGGACAAAAATTGCCGAACCTACCATTGTACCCACACTTATAGTAATAGCAGAAAACATCCCTAGTGAACGGTCTAACTTTTGTCTCAATACCGTCACCTCCTTTTAGGTACTACGTTAGCTTTATTTTTCAGCATTAGCAAAAAGAGGATAACACATTATTTCTAACCTGACAATATAGTTTTATGACGATATTAAAATGCATAAATTAAAACTCCCCGCAAAACGGGGAGTTTTTACATAAATTTTTAAACTTGCTATTTTGTAAATTATGAGTAAATTTTCAATACTTTTGAATTCTATTTATTTGACTGAGATTTCAAAATTAAGTCTAGATGTTTTTAAATTTTGCCAGGTAAAATTATTTGTACTTACTTCCATCCACCAAGCAACAAAAAAGCCCAAAAAGAAGAAAACTTTTTTGCTAAAAGGCATAAGCTCCATAAAATTGTTATAACTTCTGTAAGTCACATCCCACTGAAAGTCTGGAATTTGAAAACCCTCTTCCTCTGAAAACAAAAACACATCGTCTCTCTCTATATAACCCTCATCCTTACCATCATAATGAACCCAAAAATGATTAATGGAATATCTAAGTTCATAGTCCCTTCCAAGAGCTTCAAAAATTGATGCAAGAAGAATCATTCTAGATTTACAATCGCCTGTCCTATTTGCCAAAACCTCTTCAACCCTTGGATAATACCAGGGAAGATTAAAGGTCTGCCAATCATATTGATACGGGATATAATCAAGCACAAACCTTTCTATTTCACCGTTATCTAAATCACGCATCTCTTCTAAAACATGATCTGATATTACCTCAGGGGCTACTGGTGGATTAAAGACCCTAAAAAATGTCTCTCCAACCCTCATTGGGTTCGGGTAAAAAACTAACAACACCCAAACAAATATAAAAAACAGCTTCCACCTTAATGTAGAATACATGTTGTTTTTAATCAAATTTTTCCTCTCCCAAAAAAATTAATACTATAATTTATAACTATATTGGATAAGTTTAGTTATTCTAGCAAAACATCCTTTAATACACTTACTTGATCAGTGATATATTCTGGACCAACTGCCTCTAATTCATCTTTAGAGCCGTATCCATACAAAACCCCTACACTGTCAATTCCATTCTCCTTAGCTCCTATTATATCGTATTCTCTGTCCCCAATCATTATTTTTTTAGGGTCTATATTTTTACCAGCATTAGCACTACTAGTATTATATTCAATTGAACTCAAAGCTGCATTTATAACTTCTGATTTTGCTATCCTTGTTCCATCTAAGTTGCTGCCAAATACACCTACAAAATACTCATCAATCCCAAAAAATTTAATAATCTCTTTAGCAAAAACAGTCGGCTTTGAAGTTGCCACTATAAGTGTTTTATCTTTTTCTTTCAGAGAATTTAGTAATTCTTTTATACCTGGATAAAGCTTGTTTTCATACATTCCACGCTCAGAAAAATACTCCCTGTAATAATTCACAACATTGTATACTTCTTTTTCATCAAAAGAATAATAAACTTCAAAAGACTCATATAACGAAGGGCCAATAAACTTTTCCAAATACTTATCATCATTTTCTTCTATGCCGTATTTTGACAGCGCATATTTTATCGAATTTATTATCCCTTCTTTGGGATCTGTCAGGGTACCATCTAAATCAAATAATATTATATCGTAGGTTTTATCCTCTTCTTTCATTATGTCGCTCACCTCTTTCATATCGCTCACCTCTGTTCACTCACTTCTAATTCCAAAGATTTTACTTATAATTAGGCCGCTAATAACACCAAAAAAAACTCCTAAGCTGTTAAGCATAACATCATCAATATTGGTTTGTCTCAAAGGGTGAAAAAGCTGTATTAATTCAATAGTTGTAGAAAGCCCGATCCCTATAAATACTACCCAGATAACAGATAACTTCCCTAGAAAGCGCAAAGTCATAAAAAAGGTAAGAGGCATAAACAAAACAATATTACCCCCTACCATCCTCAATATAGTTTCTCTTGTTGAGAATCGAAACATCTCTAAAATATTTTCAAAAGGAACCAAGTTAACCGACATATATACGGGCTCTAACATCAAACCTCGTATTGGAGATAGTGTTAGTAAAATCACTGCTATTAAAGATGTGATAATCAATATCTCTAAAATAAAATTTGTCAGGCTAAATGAAAACCGCCCTCTAATAAAATATTTTAAAGCCAAAATTCCACTGTATATTAAAGCAGCCGCGCAGGCTATTACAAGGAAACTTACAGCATCTATGCCAAATCCAATATACATTTTTAAAATAAGCTCCTTCCTAAACTTTTCTTAGGCCAATCCTTCCTCGTTCTTTGTCTATATCAATGATTTCAACTCGCACAATATTACCCACGGACACCACTTCAAATGGATGTGCTATATATTTATCGCTCAAGTTGGAAATGTGAATTAAGCCATCTTCCTTTATACCAAGATCCACAAAAGCACCAAAATCTACAACGTTCTTTATCTCACCTTCTAGCACCATACCTTCTTTTAGATCTTCAATCTTTAGAATATCTTTTTTTAATCTGGGCTTATCAAATTTATCCCTCGGATCAAAGTGCGGCTTTTTAAACGCACTTAATATATCTTTTAGCGTAAAATAATCTGTTTCTAGTTTATCTGCTAATTCTTCAATCTTTGCCTGGTCATTTTCCAGGGTAGTGATTTTTTCTATAAGCTCACTAGAACCTATATTTTCTGCTTTTTCTTGCATGATATCTAACAGTTCAGTCGCTAGATGATAAGACTCCGGATGAATCGCTGTTTTATCCAACGAGTTTTCACCATTTAATATTCTTAAAAAACCTGCACACTGCTCAAATGTTTTGTCACCTAGCCCTTTTACTTGTTTTAATACTTTTCTAGAGTCAAACCCCTGTAATTCAGTTCTTTTTTCAACTATATTTTCTGCACTTTTTTTATTTAGACCAGAAATATTTTTTAGCAGGTGAACCGAAGCTGTATTAACATCTACACCTACCTGGTTAACTACTTTTTCTACTACAAAAGAAAGGGTCTCTTCTAACTTTTTCTTTGAGACATCATGCTGATACTGTCCCACTCCAATAGAGCCTGGATCTATTTTTACTAATTCTGCTAGAGGGTCCAAAACCCTTCTTGCAATAGAGATAGCACTTCTTTCCTGAACATCTAATTCCGGGAACTCTTCACTGGCAAGTTTTGAGGCAGAATATACACTTGCACCGTCTTCACTTACAATTGCATACTGAACATCCTCGTCCCCGGTTTCTTTTGTATATGAAGATATTGCCCCTACTACAAACTCTTCTGTTTCCCTAGAAGCAGTACCATTACCTATCGCTATAATCTTGACATTATAATTTTTAATTAAATCTAATACTTTCTTTTCTGCTTCTTTGACTTTGCTGTGAGGTTTAGTTGGGTAGATAACATCAACTTCTTTAACATCCCCGGTACTATCTATAACAGCCAACTTACACCCGGTTTTGTATGCAGGGTCTACCCCCATAATAACCTTACCCTTGATAGGAGGTTTCATTAAGAGATTTTCAAGATTTTTGGAAAATATATTTATCGCCCGTCCTTCTGCTTCTTCAAGCTTGTATGTTTTTAATTCTCGCTCAATCGAAGGTACAATTAATCTTTTGACACTGTCAGCCACGGCCTCTTCTATAACTTGTCTTGAGTACCCTTCAATACCTTTTGTTTCTCTTGTTGACAATCTGTCAATAACTTTTTGTTCGGGCGAAGAGTATTTGACTTTTAGAACCCCTTCTTTTTCACCCCTATTAATCGCCATAATTCTATGGGAAGGAAGTTTTATTAGCTTATCACCAAATTCATAATAATCCTTATAAACACCTTTTTTGTCTTTTTCTTTGTCTTTTAACTCTACATTAATTTTGGTTAGATTCTCACAAATATCTTTTGTTTCTTTTCTGTTTTCACTTTTTTGGGCTATTTTTTCTGCAATAATATCATTTGCCCCTTGGAGGGCTTCTTCGTAGGATGTTACACCTTTTTCTTCCTCCAAAAATCTTTCGCTCTCTTTTTGTGCTTCATTTTCAGTAGTTATTTCACCTTTTAAGAAAATATCTGCCAGAGGGCTAAGGCCTTTTTCCTCTGCTTTCATTCCCCGGGTCTTTTTCTTTTGTTTGTATGGCTTGTATAACTCTTCTAGCTCGTGCTGGGTGTTTGACAGATTGACAGCTCTCTCAAGTTCAGGAGTTAGCTTTTCTCTATTTTTCAGGGTTTCGATTATTTCTTTTTTCCTTGTCTCAAGATTATTAATGTATTCCCATCTTTCTATTATATTTCTAATATCATCTTCTGACATATTTCCTGTTTCATTTTTTCTATACCTTGCCACAAATGGTATCGTATTGCCGTCTTCTTTTATTAGTTTAACTACTTTATTTACTTTATCTTTTTTTAGGTCCTGTTCTTTTGAGACCTGTTCTACTATATCTACCACAATATATCCACCTTTCTTAATTTTCAGCTCTGTATACATATCCTTTATATTTGTCAGAGTAGCCAAACTCACCTTCATCAATATTTTGCAAAGCATCAACCACTTTATAACACTCAGCATCCATTAGGTCAGCATGATGCACAAGAACAGCTTCAGGTATCTTTGGCTGAGTAATTGCACCGTACTCAATTTTACCATGATGACTTGCTATAATATGAAGAAGCAAATCCTTTTCTTCGTCGGATATTGAGGTGTTTTCACAAAGTTCTCTCACAATCTCCATTCCTAGTACTTTATGCCCAAACAACATACCTTTTTTTGTAAGCTTTATCGCCCCAGTTTCAAAGGAGTACTCTTCAATCTTTCCTATATCGTGAAATATTGCCCCCAAAATTGCAAGCCCCTGGTTAACACCTGGCTCTTTTTTCGAATAAAAATAAACATGCCTTGCTACATTTAAGGTGTGCATTAATAGTCCACCAAGCTTTTCATGATGAAATTTTATTGCAGCAGGCCAAATTTTAAAGTCCTCATAGTAGCTGCTGCCTAGAAAGTTATCAATTATTTCTAAATAAGCACTTTTGCTTTCATCTAATTCTTTTCTCAAAATATCTATTAAACTATCAAAAGCTTCTAATAATTCATTAATATTTTGTACCTTAGGCATAAATTCCTCTTTATTATAATTACCTTTTTCTGCTTCAATTTGATCAACTATTATCTGTTTTTCTCCATTATATTCACTTGTTTTTCCTTTAACCCTTACTATATCTCCGACCTCTACCAAATCAAATACTTCTTCGGCACCATCCCATTTAATGGCTTTAATCCTGCCGCTATCATCAGATAATTCCATAGTCATAAAATCACCTGGTTTGTTATTGAAAGGCTTTTTATCTTTTCTGGTTAATAAAAAAACATTATCACTTATTAGTTCGTTAGAATCCTGATCCATAATCTGCTTTACCTTCATAAGTCTTTGTCCTCCTGATAAAAAATAATTTCTCCTGGTTCACCAGGAGCTTCTTTATATAATCATACACTTTCTTTTATTTTATCATTTTTGCTAGTTTTTGTTCTAGCATAATAATACTTAAAACATCCAAAAAAATGAAATCTTAAAGCAAAAAAGGCAAGGCTATTCCTATTTTACTAAGGATAACCTTGCCTTTTTATAATTTTTATCAAAATGCCAATACTTCAGATATTTTCAGAGAAGTTTCCTTACTTAAATCAATGAATTCATCGCCAACTTTAACTAGTGAATAAGTTGGTTTTTCTCTATTAACCATTACTACCTCCCCTACTTTCTCATCATTTAAAACTACCTTTGCTCCCACTAACAGGTCTAACATTCTATCTCCAAAAGTAAAAGCCGAAAGTGGGTCCAATTTGTCAAAAGCACTTTCTTTAATTATCTCAATAGCTTTAAAAGCACATTTTTTCTCCATATTTGCTGCTAGGATGTATTCATCAAAAGTATCTACAACTGCAATAATTTTTGCATAACTACATATTGCTTTGCTTTTTAGACTTCTTGGATACCCGCTCCCATCAGCCCTTTCATGGTGCTGATACACACCTTTAGCAATATTATCACCATAACTTGTTTTCTTTGTTATAATATCATAACCATAATAAGGATGTTCCATAAATTCTTTTAATTCTTTTCGCCTAATGTAGATTCTACCTATATCATGCAAAAGACCTGTAAGACCAACTTCTTTAATTTGTGCTTCATCCATCCTAAGCCACCTTGCCAAGAGTGAAGAAAAAAGACCAACATTAACACTGTGCTGAAGAAGATAACTGTTTTTACCCTGCAGTTGGTCCATTAATTTGATAAACAGATAGTGATCAGTAGAAAATTTATATAAATCTTCTGCAAGTTCATTAACCTCTTTAATGTCTAGTCTACCTTTCTGCTTTAACCCTTCCATGAATTTAGTAGTTCTTTCAACAGCTTTTTGATATCTGTGTTTTACTTTTAGCTCTTTTCTCTCCCTATTCTGGATAACATTTTCATCTTCTCTTTGAACATAAACTTCTTCAATACCCCAATTCTTTATAAAATTAATTACTTTTTCTGTAATTACATTGTCCTTAGGATAAAGGACGATTTCATTTTTTACTATATCTTTACCAAGTTTCATACCTGGTTTAATTTCGGATACATGATACTTCTCTATCTTTTTCAAGATTGAACCCCCCTCCCTTTAGGTTCATACATTTCCTTAACTATATTTTACAATAAATAGTTTGATTTAAAATTACTTTTAAGGAAATCACATCTATTTGCTTATTAATTTAGTACTTTTGGGAGGGTCAATCTATAACTACAGTCACGATTTAATTAGTTATTTCAACCCTTCTACAAAGGTCTTGGTATTATGCTTCATTTTATCAATATATGAATCTGCTCCATTGCCTTCCACACCTATAGCATCAGAATATACCTCCCCTGCAATAGCTACCCCGGTCTCATCTTCGACCATCTCCATATACTGTGGGTTAACCGTAGTTTCTACGAATACTGCAGGGACTTCATTATCTTTTACTATATCTACTATTCTTGATATTTGCTGTGGGGTCCCTTCTTCATGAGAGTTTAGTTCCCAGATTCCATCAGTTTCAAAACCGTAAGCATCACCATAATATTTGAAGCAATTTTCGCTGGTAATAATGAACCTATTTTCTTCGTCAACTTCTTCTACTTTCTCTTTAATCCATTCATCTAGTTCTTCTAACTCTGCTAAGTATTTTTCTGCATTTTCAAAATAATAGTCTTTTCCATCAAGATCCAAATTTTTTACCTTATCAAGTATATTCTCAACGTAGTAATCTTGCACAAGCTCTACATCCATCCATAGATGCGGATCTGGAATATTGTCTCCTTCAGCTAAAGGAATTGTAGGACCATCTTCTGCTACGTGTACTATAGGGACATCTGAAATATTTTCAACCATATCTTCCAGCCATGTTTCTATATTATATCCATTTACAAAAAATACGTCAGCATCACTTACTTTTTGAAAATCACTTGGAACCGGCTCATATTCCTCAGGCTCTTCTCCAATTGGCACAATATATTCTACCTCTGCCCTATCCCCTACTATATTCTCTGTCATGTCTGCAATTATTGAGATACTAGTTACAATTTGTAACTCACCTTCTGCCTCTTCTTTTTCTGTTTTATCTGCTTTATCATCACTAGGCTCAGCCTCGCTACCGCAGCCATAGACAAAGATACTTAGACTAATCACAATTAAAAAAATCATAATACTTCTCGCTTTCATAAATACATACCCCTTTCATTAGAAAAAATGTAAAGTTAATCAGGCAGTTCTTTTAATACTTCTAATAAGCACTCCATGTTTAGGAGCCACTAGCAAGGTGATAAAAAATATCACTGAAGCAACAACAACTATCGCTCCACCTGTAGCCACATCATAAATAAAGGAAAAATAAACACCTATAAGAGACGATATAACCCCAAACACTGACGAAAGAACAAGCATATTAAACAGTCTATCCGTTAGAAGATAAGCTGTTGAAGCAGGTGTTATGAGCATTGCAACCACAAGAACTATACCTACTGTCTGAAGGGATGCTACAATTACAAATGAAAGTAATAACATAAAAAGATAGTGTAATAGATTAGTTGGTATACCTATTGCTTTAGCCATAACTGGGTCAAAGGTACTTATTACAAATTCCCTATAAAGGATAAATATACTTGCAAGAACAAAAATACCAACCCCTACAATAAGCCATAGCTCACCTGTAGAAACTGCAAGAACATTGCCAAATAATATATGCCATAGATCAACCTCACTTCCATCCAGCGCTGTAATCATCACTATCCCAACTGCAAAAGCTGCTGTAAACATTATCCCCATCGCTGAATCATCTTTTATCCTACTACCCTGGCCTATATAACCTATACCCAGAGAAGTTATTACTCCTGTGATGACCGCTCCAATAAAGAAACTAAAACCGTAAATATAGGCTATAACCACCCCGGGTAGTACTGCATGCGATATAGCATCCCCCATAAGAGCCATCCTCTTTAGGATGATAAAGCACCCAATCACCCCGCAAATTGTACCTACTAAGACTCCTGCAATCATAGCATTTTGCAAATACCCGTAAGACTGTAGAGCATCTAAGAAAAAGCTTAAGTTATCCATTTTAGATCACTTCCAAAGACATTCATGCAACTACCTCCTTTGTTTTTTTGAATTATCACCTCTTGAACAAATTAGAGGCAAGAAAAAAAGTTGCTTGCGGTTAAAATTAAGCTCAGTATATTCTATCTAAAACAAAAAGATTGGTGCTTGTCACAGCACCAATCTTTGGCCTTTTTGTGAGAGATCTAAATTAACGTATCCTATAAACACCGTTGTATTGTTTTTCTTTAAATATCTAAATCCATTTTTTGTTGTTTCAGCTTGTGTTGCTTATTTGTAATTTCAGTTTTGCCGTTTTGAATAACACGATTAGATGGTTATACATAACACAGGAGATAAATTATGAATATCTTACAAGCAAATTTAAGTAAAGGAGCGAAAGAAAATTGCCCCTTTCAAACAAAAATTATTTAATCAGGACTGTTTAAATAAAGAGAAAGAACCCTTGCATAATGTACTAAAAGGTTTTCTTCTGACTATTCAATCAAAAGATAACTATACTGCAGCCCACAGTTACCGTGTGGCCCATTTTTCTATTGAACTAGCAAATTTATTTGGATTAAAACCTTTAAAACTAAAAGCTTTAAAAACAAGTGCTTTATTACATGACCTTGGGAAACTAGCTGTACCGGATTCGGTTTTAAACAAAAAAAGCTCTCTTACTGACTCTGAGTTCGATTTAATAAAAAAACACCCCAGGATTGGGGTAAGGGGTTCGATTTTAAAGTTGAAATTTGAAAATCACAAGCTAAATCACAAAAAATTCACATGGTGAATAACAAATTTTTCACATTAAAAAAATTGCAGTTCTCTCTAGTAAAAATGAGAGAACTGCAATTATCTTTAAGGCACATAAATCGGATAATGTGTATCAACCTTGTTTAAAACTCCATTTACTTAATAGCTTTTGGGGATATCATTAGTCCCTCTTTTTTCTATTACAAAATCAGAAATTACTGGGTATTCTTCTGCTAAACTATTCTTTTTATCTTCTGCTTTTTCTTTACTATTGAAATAATCTACTTCTATTAAAAATTCTTCATCTTCATCTTTTAACATCCTTCTAGTATCGAGTGAAAATAGCTGTTCTTCTAATATTCCAATTTTTTCACCATAAGGATGTGATTTACTTCTAATCGAGTATATAGTTTCTTCTTTACTTTCTGGTTTTTCTTCTAAAGTAACAACTAACTGTCCTGGCTCTTTATATTCTGTCACTTGATATGAGAAAGGCTTATCCATAGTAATTGAAAATCTTACCATAGAATCGTCTAGTGTCATTAATCTATATATATCCTGTATCATATTTCCGTCCTTCATCTTTTCAAATTCATCTTCAGCAGAAAATTCTCTAACACCTGAAATTTTGAAATTTAAAGTGTATGGGTACTCATTGTAATCAATTTCATAGTGACTTGCAAACTCCTCTTCTTTAATGTCCTGAGAAAAGTTTATTACTATGTGCTCTTTGTTGTCCTTTTCGACCAATGAAATAAACTCTACGTCACTTCCATCAGTAATTTTGCCACCTTCCTGGGGTGCTTCACTAAAATCTAGTACCCTCACTAACTGTCCTGCTATTGGGATATCGTGCATAGCATTTGCAAAAGCAGGCATTGTATTAACACTAACTGTAAAAAGTAACAAAATTGAAGCGGCAACACCTAGACTGATCTTTTTAACCTTATTTTTGAAATTTTTTCTAGCTCTTTCTTGCATTCCTTTTTCAACTCCTTTCATTATACAGTCATCAATCTCTTCAGGGATGTCAATACTTTTGTAATAATCTTCTTTAAAATTCTGAAGCTTATGCTTAACCTTCACAATTATAGCCTCCTTCCAGATTATCTTTAATTTTCTTTAAGCCTCTATAAAATTTTGTTTTAACAGTATTTAATGGATAACCTAGAATTTCTGATATTTCCTTTAACTTGAAACCTTCAAAACTCTTTAATATTATAATTTCTTTGTCTTTTTGCTCTAAATCATCTAAAGCATTATTTAAGTCTATCATCTCAACTATCTCATCTTTGTTATGCCGACTATCTCTAACTTCTTTGTTCTCCATAAAAACGTACTTCTTATTTGATTTAATATAATTCACTGCAGTATTGATAGTAATTTTTACAAGCCAAGTATCGAAGTACTCTGGCTGCTTTAGTTTATCTAGTGAAATGTACGCCTTGTATGTTGCTTCTTGGACTACATCTAGAGCATCTTCTTTATTTTTTACATATGAAAATGCTATGCGATAAATTTTTTCCTTTCTCGATTGTATTAGGTTTACAAAACTATCTTCATCTCCTTTAACTGCTTTTTGAACTTGTATTTCAGTTGTCAATTTTATTTTAGCCTCCTTTGCTACCAATTTACTTCACTAATTAGACAAGATAAGTACAACAAAAAGTTTCACTAAAAAGAAATATTTTATAACTTCCTTCTCAAAAAGTACCCCAAGTTTTCTGATTAACACAAAAGTGGACAATTTTGGTGTTGATGGTAGATGTCAGATAAGTCTTATATTACTTTGTTGAAACTTCTTCAATACCATGTTAAATTTTTAACGAAATTTTCACACTAAAAATCACAAACGATTCACGTCACAAATATTTATTTCTATTGTGAATCATCTTGTGAAAAATTTGTGATTTTTAAGTTATTATTTTAATAAATTCCTGTCATAACAGTAAAAAGTAGCAGTTAAAATTATGCGAATTTAACTACTACTTTTTTGTGATCCACTCTGTGATTTTAGATTTTCAACTTCAAAACCGAACCCCTTAAGGATTGGGGGCGAAATTTTGAATAACCTGAAGTCAGTATCACCTTTCTTAGACATTATATGCTATCACCATGAAAGATGGGATGGAAAAGGTTATCCTGAAGGACTAAAAGGAAAAGAAGTTCCTATCGAGGCAAGGATATTAAGTGTAGCTGACAGTATAGATGCCATGTTTAGCAATAGACCTTATAGAAAAGGAATGATAACAGAAGATGTTAAAAATGTTTTAGATCAAAATAAAGGAAAACAATGGGACGAAAAATTAATTGGGCTAGTATTAGACAATAATTTATTAGATTATGCTTTGAAACTTCAAAAATATAAGAATTTGAATGAAGTTATTTATAAGGAAGATTTGTTTAATTTTTAACACCAATATTTTTAGCTTTGGTGTTTTTTATTTAAAATAAAATTTGATTTTGCATTTTTTGCATTTTTAGTAACACTATGAGTTGTTTTTGCATACCAACTCCACCTTGCTGTTCATAAAATACTTTAAAACTTGCAAGGAGGTGCCAAAAATTAATTTTAGCATACGTAACCAGTTAATATTAGGCTTTGGAATCTTGTTGTTCTTACTGGTAACCATCACTGGAATTAGCTATTATATGCTCGATAATGTTTCAAGAACAAACGAAGAAGCAATCGAAAATATGGAAACGGTTATAACTTTTTTGGAAAGTGAAATTGATCATTTAGCCTGGGCCAATGGATTAGGTATAGCTACTTTTGTTCATGAAGAAAAATTTCAAGGCGAGCTTGATCCAACCCAATGTAGCTTTGGAGAAGAATATTATGACTTCTTAGAAAGTAAAGAGTTTGAACAATCACCAGAGGAGTTGCAGGATGTATTTCTTGAGATGGAAAAACCTCATACAAATCTACACGAATCAGCAGAAGAAATAGTTAGGATAAGTGAAGAATATGAAAATGGATTATCAAGCGAAAAAGGACAACAAAAAGCAGAAGAAATTTATTTAAATCAAACAGAACCCTCTCTTGAGCAAATAAGAAATAGTTTTAATGATGCAGAAGACATTTTTTACAGTCAAAAAGAAGAATTAGCGGCAGATATTGAAACCCAAGAAGAAAGAACTAGAATTATAATTGTTATCGGGGCAATAATCTCGGTAATTATTGGCGGAGTTACTGTTTACTTTCTAAATAGTAATATCACTGTTCCTATTAATAACTTAAAAGATATATTGTATAGATTTTCAAATCATGACTTTTCCTATAATGAAGATAGTGAAGCCGAGAAATATTTACAAAGAAAAGATGAAATAGGTGAAATCACTAATGCTTTAGCAACAATGCAAGAAAATGTAGTTGGGTTAATAAAAAGAATAAATCAAAAAGTTGAACAGCTTGCATCATTTTCTGAAGAACTTAGTGCCAGTATTGAAGAAAATACCGGTGCTGCTAATGAGGTGTCAAAAGCTATTGATGACATTTCCCAGGGAGCTTCTACCCAGGCCGAAGAAACAGAGGATACTTCTAATAAAACTGAAGAACTTGGCTCTTTAATAGAACAAGATCAAAGTCATATTGAAAGCTTAAATGAAACTATTAGCAAAGTAGATAATCTTAAAAAAGAAGGATCAACCGCAATGCAGGATTTAGATAAAAAGGCAGTTGAAACTAATAAATCTATTAAAGAAATACAGGAGGTAATTGAAGAAACTAATCAAAGTGCAAAAACTATTGAAGAAGCAAGTGGCCAAATAGCTGATATTGCAGAACAAACTAATTTGTTAGCTTTGAATGCTTCAATTGAAGCAGCAAGGGCAGGAGAACATGGCAAAGGTTTTGCTGTAGTTGCTGAAGAGATAAGAAAGCTAGCCGAAAAATCCAATGAGTATTCCGCTAACATTACAAAGGTTATTAATAATTTAGCTGACAAGACAGATAAAGCTGTCTCTACTATGGAAAAAATGAATGAGATCAAAGATAGTGAAAACCAGGTCATAAATGAAACTGGTGAAAAATTTGAGGGCATAACTGAAGCAATTGAAGAAACTAAGCAGGTAATTGAAAAGTTAAATGAAGCTGGAAGGTCTATGATGCAAAAGAAAAATGAAATAGTAGAGAAAATACAAAGTTTAGCGGCTATAGCTGAAGAAAATTCATCTAACACAGAAGAATCTTCGGCTTCAATAGAGGAACAAACCTCTTCGCTTGAAGAAATAGCCAAATCAAGCGAAGATTTGGCTAAAATGGCTGAAGAGATGCAAGAAGAAATATCAAAGTTTGATTATTAAATGGCATCCGGAGTAATGTATAAATGAATTTCATTACTCCGGTAATACCAAAGTTAAAATAAAGGAGAGAGGTGTCTTGAAAAAGTTACATCTTGTTACTTTTCTTTGTGAAGAAGAGCTAAATAATTTTATAATGCATTTAAAGGAAAATGAGATTAAAGATTATTCTGTTATTAAGAAGGAGAAGGATAAAAGTAGTTTTTACCAGCTGAAAGTCTCAATGGATTCATATAGAAAGGCATGTGAAATTTTTGAAGAAAAGGTCGGGCGTGCAAACTGGTTGCGTAATGTTTTTAAGAGATACGGAATTATTTAAGAATAGATATATCATGACTATTTTATGAAACACCCAAAAAAATTGATACTAAAAAAGAAAGAAAGTGAGGGTTTAAAAGAATGAGTGAGAACAGTATATTAACAGACCATCAGTATATTGTTTTTGAGCTCGAAAAACAAATATTTGGTATAGATATTCTAAAAGTACAAACAATTGAAGTGATGCTTCCTATAACTAAAATACCTAGTTCATTTGAATATTTTGAAGGGATAATTAACTTAAGAGGTGAAGTGATTCCAATTATTAGTTTAAAGAAAAAGCTTGATCTTAAAGAATCAGAAAGCAAACAAGCTAAAATTATAACTATGTATATAAGAGATGCTAAAATTGGTATAATTGTTGATGAGGCAAAAGATGTAGTTAGAATTGCTAATGAAGATGTAGATACTTCTATGTAATACTTCTATTTCATCAATAGGATTTACTGGAATAAACTTTGAGCATATTAAAGGTATAGCAAAACTAAAAGATGATCTTTTGGTAATACTGAACTTTGAAAAAATTTTTAAGGCAAATGAGATCCAAGAAATTAATGAAACAATATAAATATTATTATTTTATAAAACTCACAGCATTTCGCTGTGAGTTTTAAACTACAATATTTTTTACACCATATTAACATATGTAAATATGCTAAAAGTTTTATTAACTCTAAACTCTTCAATAATATTGCCAAATAAGGTATAATTAAATCGATGGAAAATAATGAAATATCTATTGGGGGATTTATAACACTTCATTTGAGTCCTATTAGCGTCTTTAAATATAAACTTCTAACTAAATGTTATTAGGAAGGAGATGAAAAGAAATATGAAAAAAAATAGTTAAATGGATTATGGTGGGAATTCCACTTTTGTTAATAGTGGTTGCAGCGTTTATAGTTGAAAGTAGCTATGTTGAACATAAAGAGTTAATTGAACAGGAAAAAGAAGAATATCCAGCACCAGGTACTCTTGTGGATATTAATGATGATGGCGATAAATTACATGTTTATGGCAAAGGGGAAGGAGACACAACTCTTGTTTTTATGTCGGGGCTTGGAACTAGCTCTCCAGTATATGGCTTTAAAGTGCTTTACAATAAGTTATCAAATGATTACCGAATTGCCGTAGTAGAGAGGGCTGGATATGGTTGGAGTGATATTTCCTCAAGTCCTAGAGATATTGATACGGTTTTAGAAGAAACCCGTGCCGCATTGGAACTTTCTGGTTAAATTCTCCCTATGTTTTGTTTCCACATTCTATGGCTGGCTTAGAAGCAATATATTGGGGCAATCAATTTCCAAAAGAAGTTGAAGCTATTGTTGGCTTAGATCCTCTTGTTCCAGACTATCAGAAGCAGACCAAAGAAGATATTTCCTTTTCACTAGTGATAGATTTACTGATGAGTACTGGTCTAGTAAGGCATCAGCCAGAAGTTTATAATGATAATTTCCCTGCTATGAAAAAAGGACGTTTGACAGAAGAAGAAGCTGAAATTGCTAGAACAATATTTTATCGCCGTGTTCAAACAGAAAACATGAAAGAAGAAGTGGATTCTCTACCAGATAACACTCAAGTCGTTTCTGAGCAGGGAAAACCTGGTGTACCCTTCCATGTATTCATTTCTGATCAAAATGAAGAAGAATACTGGAGTAAAAGTTTAACTTCTTATGCAAAAGAAACAGGTGGGGAATATTTTATATTGGATGCATGGCATTATATTCACCTTGATAAACCAGAATTGATTGCAGAAAAAAGTAGGGAACTTATTGAAAATGGGTCTAAAAATGAGCATAGAGGCTCTCTAAAACTGGAATGATGGCTCTATGGCAAAATTATATTGTTCGAACTAATACGTTAATAATTAAAACTCAGGTAAAACCTGAGTTTTTTAACATAACATGGCTTGTGGGACACATTCTAAAAAAATTTTTTAATAGAGACGTGCTATGAATAGTCAAGTATAAATTTTTCAAAGATTTTTCAAAGATCACTGTTGTTCTTTGACAACCACATAAGGATTTTGGCTAAGAATTATTATCTGGAGACCACTTGTAGTTACTTTGATAAGGGCGATTGTTTTTCCACAAAGAGAAAATCATATGTACTAATTTTCGAGCCACAGCACCAGTTGCAACATTAGAATGCTTACCTTCTTGTTTCTTTTTTTCATAGAACTCTTTAAGTTCAGGATTAAACCGCCTAGCTGATACAGCTGCCATCCACAAGCTATGCCTTAAAACAGGGGACCCTCTTTTGGACATTTTGTTTTTAGAACCTTCAAACTCTCCAGAAGCGTACACACTAGCATCAATACCAGCAAAAGCTACAAGGGCTTTGGCATTTTTGAATCTGTGGATATCCCCAACTTCACCAATTATGGCAGCAGCAAGGGTAGGTCCAATACCAGGCACAGTTTCTAACACATGGCGATACTCAGTATCTTCAGAAGGACGCATCTCTTCCATGACCTGATCTATGGCTTCTTCAATAGTGTTTATCTGGTCTTCAACAAACTCAATTTGCTCCATAAGAAGCCTAAGCTCTAAAGCATAAGCATCAGCGGCCAGATTTATCCCAAAGGTTCCCTTGGCTAGATCTTTAACCTGCTGGGCTTTATCACTGCCAAACCTTCCCCTTGAATGTTTCTTTAAGAACTCTGTTAACTCTGAAAGATCCACATCAGCTAGTTCTTCAGGGGAAGAAAATTCTTGTAAAAGCTTTTTAGAACTGTTGATAAACACACCAGAAAAACACTCAGGGTATTCTGGGAAAACTCTGTCTAAGATAGCTAGTACCTTGTTTTTCAAATCGCCAACACTTCTAACAAGATCAAAGCGGTGTCTGGATAGAGTTTGAAGTTTCATAACAGTTTCAGATGCAAGCTCAGACTGCGGCAGTCGCCCGAAACGGACCATATCAGCTAAGATAAAAGCATCTTTTAGATCTGTTTTGGTCTTTCTGATATAGAAGTTTCTGATGGCATGAGATTGGATAGGATTAATCACATGAACCTCATAACCCAATTCTGTTAAATGATAGTAAAGAGAAAGCCAGTAGTGGCCTGTAGCTTCAAGGCAAAATTTGCAGTTGTCAGTTGTAATTCCTAAGCGTTCAAAGTTACTAAGAAGTTTATCTACACCCTTTTTTCTATTATGAATATTAATACTAAGAACTGAATTACCTTCAGCATCAATGATGCAAACTTCATGCTTATGTTTTGCAATATCAATACCGCCAAAAAACATTACAAAGATACCTCTCTTTAACAAAATATTGACAGGGCCAGTCCCCAGCACCTCACAAGTCCCAACCTTGCTCGTTACTCGAGGCATACAGCAAGCTATATCCACAACGTGCTCATTCGAGAAATCTTATGAGGGCGGGGCTCCACTCTCTATACCAGGACAGCTTAACTTCCCATGGAGGTGATCGAAGCCCCTGCCTCATTAGAGATATTAGCTACTTAAGGCCAAAATCCCTATGTGGTTGTCAAAGATCAGTGAATTCTTTTGACTATCAATAGCATGTCGGGAACTAACTATATTGTACAAGGGAGGGGTGAGCTGTTAAAGTATAGAAAATCTATCAAATATAACCATTGAATAAGCAGGGGCATTTCTTATGAAACAGTTTGATGGTAAGGATAATTATAGAAAAAAAGAAAAGTTAACAAAAGCATTAAAATCAATTGAAGAATTTATAGAAGCAGATAGATTACGGAAGGAAGAAAAGACCTCCATTTTAACTACCAAACAAAAGCTACAAAAAGCTAGAGAAGATTTACAAGAATTTTTAGATGAAGATCATCACTAGTAATTTGGTTATAAACATTTAATTTTAAATCTACCTCCTGGCTTTTTTTTTATCATTTCAGGATCGTTAATGTATTTTTTATCGGCCATTTCTACAATCTCATTTCTTAGTTGTTTAATTTCTTCTAACAGTAATTTTTCATTACTTTCTTTTTTCATTTTTGATACCCTCCTTAACAACATTGGTAAACAAATATTAGTAATTAATATCTATACTCCTATATTAATACATTTTTTGTCACTTTATTCTCCCCATCTATTCAATCGCAATAAGCATAAACAGCAAGATAAAAGAAAATTACTTGCTGTTTATGCCGCTTACTATTTGTTAAATTCAATTATACTTTTTTGTGATTTTTAAGCAGTTCTATAAGTATATCATCTCTAAACTTTATAACCTCTTCTTCTGTATTACCAAACTCTTTAGAGCGATTTTTCAACTCTTCTTTAACACCTTCCTGTGCTATTTCAGGAAATCCATCAGGAATCTTGGTAAAAGTAGCCATGTCTTCCCACCACTTTTCAACCGAAGGACCTATGTGATGAAGTATTCCTTTTATTCCATGAGCTCCCCCACCTAAATGATAAAGGAGGCTAGGCCCCATAGTTGCATATCTTAAACCTGGCCCAAAAGTTACCGCCTTATCTACGTCCTCTACTGAACACACACCTCTCATGATTAGTTCAATTGCTTCCCTATACAAAGCTAAAGATAACCTGTTTGCTACAAACCCAAGCACTTCCTTTTGAAGGACTATCGGCTCTTTATCTATACTTTTGTAGAAATCATAAGCTCTATCTATCGTTTCTTGACTACTTTTTTCACCTTTTGTTATCTCAACCAGTGGTATTAGGTGGGGCGGATTATATGGATGAGCACCAATACATCTAAAAGGGTTGTTTGAATACTTAGCAATTTCACTAATCAACAATCCTGAAGTACTGCTGGCAAAAATCGCCTCTTCAGGAGCAAAACTATCCGCTTCTTTTAATATTTCCTGTTTTATTTCATATTTTTCGGGAACGCTTTCTTGTATCAAATGCACATCTTTCACGGCTTCTTCTAAAGAGGTAGTAGTTTTCATTAGTGATTTGGCATAATCTTTTTCCTCAACTGTTAAGACTTCTTTTTTAACCAAAAATCCTAAATTATTGTCAACTAAAGAAATTGCTCTATCTAGCTCTTCTTCGCCAACATCATAAAGATTGACGTAACAACCTTTTATTATAAAATTAGTAGCCCAACTTGCCCCTATAACCCCTGTTCCTACACACGAAATTTTTTCTATATTCATCTTTAAGTCTCACCCCTTTTAAAGAAGACACAGAGGGAAACACATGAGAAGAGTTTTTTCAAGCATCCCTTTGTGTCCCCTTATGCCTTTCTTAAATAATTAGCGAGTATATAAGTGCACCTATTATCGTCACTGCCACTGGAATAGCTGCTGTTACCATCCCCAAATCTTTGTATGCTTCTTTATGAGTAACTCCTATAACGGTAAGAACAGTTATAACAGCACCTGAGTGGGGCAAGGAATCAAGGCCGCCAGATGACAAGGAAGAAACCCTGTGCAGGATCTCTGGGTCAAGTCCCATGTTTACATATTCTGTCCCCATAGTTTCCATAAAAATAGTAAGCCCTCCACTAGCTGACCCTGTAATACCAGCTATTATATTAACAGCGAACACTACTGAGATAAGTGGAGGAAAGGGAAGGTTAAAAGCGAAATTCACAAAACTCTGAAAAGCATCTACATTCTGAACTACCGAGCCAAAACCAACTATACAGGAGGTATTAATTAGAGCCATAATACTGTTTTGCATACCTACGTTTAAAGTTTCTAATGGCCTTTCAATTCTAATCCAGTTTAATAGATAAGTGACTATAGTACCTGTTAATAAGGCTATATTAACAGCAAAAATTGCAGGCAATTCTATAACGCTTGCAAGGACAATCAAAAGTACTATAACTATTACCATTGGCAGTAATGCCAGCTTCCAATCAGGAAGTTTCGCTTTTTCTTCTTCCGATAATTCCTGGGCATTATCCCTGGGACCTGGAACAAAACCGTCTCCATGTTCCTTTGCCAGCCTAGCCTGTCTCATAATGTACATATAACCAAGTACCAAAATGACCAAACCTGTTACCAACCCAAAAATTGGTGCTGCAGTAGGTGGTGTTCCAAGTACCTGAGATGGTATAATGTTTTGAATGGCAGGGGTACCCGGAAAAGCTGTCATAGTTATGGTAGCTCCACCTAGACCAATACAAGCCACTAACAATCTTTTTGGCAGATTAGCATTTCTAAATAGTACAACTGCAATAGGATATGCCGCAAAAACCACAATAAAAAGGTTAACCCCTCCATAGGTCAGCACAACAGTGGCCAAAATAAGCACCAAAATAGACTTCTCCTCACCAAATTTATCAAGAAGCTTATAGGATATTGAAGAAGCACATCCACTGTCTCCCATCACTTTCCCAAAAAGAGAACCAAAGACAAAAAGTATCAAGTAAGTCCCGGCAAAATCCGAAAATCCATCAATGTAGTACTCCGACAAACCTACCCATATACCTACTTGATTAGAAAGTATTACAACTATAGAACCAAACAAAGATACAGCTATTATACTTACACCTTTATAAGCTAAAAATATAATTAAAGCTAAAGCAACTATAACTCCTAAAACACCAAGCACAGTTAAAACCTCCCCCGTCTTAATAGATTATTTTGATTGTTATCATTTTAGATTTAACATCTCTCTGGCCTCATCCGGAGTGGCAGGCTCAAAATCATACTCCCTCATTATGCGAACCATCTTTTCTACAAGTTCTGCATTATTTTTAGCGAGATTTCCTTTGTCCAAATATAAATTATCTTCTAGACCTACTCTTACATTACCGCCGAGGAAAAGTCCCATGGTAGCTGCAGGAAACTCCGCCTTGCCGGCTCCGATAACAGACCATTGATAATTATTTTTGCCAAACAATCTATCTGCGGTAGTGTGAAGGTTCATGATGTCATAAGGAGTAGAATTTATACCACCCAAAATACCTGTTACAAATTGCAGATAAATAGGCGGCTTTACTATTCCTCTCTCAAGCATATAAGCTATACTGTAAAGATGACCCGTGTCATAAACTTCAAGTTCAGGTTTAGTACCATTGTCATACATGATTTGACAAATCTTCTCCATAGCAGCAAAAGTATTTTCAAATATAAAATCCTTAGTCATGTCTAACATATAAGGCTCCCACTGGAATTTAAATTCGGGCACCTTCTCTTTAACCGGAAAGAGCCCCCAGTTTATAGACCCTGCGTTCATAGAGGCAAGCTCAGGCTTAAATTCAGGTACTACAGCAGCCCTTTCTTCCACCGACATTCCTGCGCCTCCACCGGTAGTTATACATATAATAACGTCCTCATCTTCTTCTCTTATCTTATCGATTATCTGCCTGTAGATATTTAAATCAGAACTTGGCTTTCCATCTTCTGGATCTCTTGCATGAATGTGTACTGCTGCAGCCCCTGCTTTTGCAGCATCCACAGCGTTTTTAGCAATCTCTTCCGGAGTTATAGGAAGATAGGGCGACATACTTGGAGTATGAATAGATCCAGTTACTGCACAGTTTATAATCCTTTTATTAGATTTATCAGTCATTTTAATACCTCCTTCAACTTTAATACTTGATCTTAATAATAAAAATAGATCTTTACGAAATATCTGGCAGCTCAAAAAGGTCTAAGTTGGAAAATTGATGTTTTAAATTCCCAGCTTCAATGTCCTTGATTATTTTAACCACCTGATCATTTAGTGGTGTTTTGACATTGTATTTTCTTCCCATTTGAGATACCACTCCATTTAATCCATCTACCTCAGTTTTTTGATTTTTTTCCAAATCTTGAAGCATACTCGCTTTTAGTTCCCTATGGGGTTGAAACACCTTATGATAGATAGGCAGTTTCTTTTCCATCTCTTCTCTACTGTCAAAAGAAAGAATGGACAAATCATGACCCTGAATTGGTTCAAGTTGTATACCCATAGCTCTAGAAACTTTTATAATCTCATTTCCTATATGACCTACACATTCTAAAGCTTTTTTATTATCTAAAACTTCTCCAAAGGTACATCCTAGAGAAGCCGACATGCCGCTTAAGGTAGCATTAACTAAAAGCTTTACCCACCTGTGTCCCATTAGATTTTCTGTCACATAAGCTTGACCTGTTTTATTTAAAATTTCTACTACATTATCTACTCTTTCAGTTCTTTTCCCATCAATCTCCCCCACATCGTAAGTCATCTTATCTGTTTCAGAGGTAAGTCTTGAAACTCCTGGCTTTTCCCAAGTAGCCCCCCAACCTACAGTACCGCCAATTGTCCTTTCTTTACCAATAAGTTCTGCCACAGCATTTTCTGGCACTCCATTCTGGAGGGTACAAACTACACTATCTTGACTTAGGTGAGGTAGTAATTGGTTTAGAGCTGTTTCATTATGTGTTTGCTTTACAAGGTAAAGGACAATATCATAAATTCCAGTCATTTCATCAGGGGTTATAGCAGTAACAGGAATATTTACTTCTGTTTTACCTACTATGGTTGCACCATTTTCATTTAATGCCCTTATATGTTCTTTATTTGTATCTATCAAAGTAATATCTTCACCGTTTTTAGCAGCCAAAGCTCCAATAATAGTTCCTAAAGATCCTGCACCCATTAATGCTACTCTCATCAAATTCCTCCTTTGAAAAGTCGAGTTATCAATTCTTAAATTCGAATTCATCAGTAATTGTCACACTAATAGTTTTGATCACCGCCTTGGTATACTCAATTATTTATCATTTAATAAGTGTCGCAATTTTCATGCCAAAATAATTAGGGCATTTGGAATTGCGCTAACTGGGGCAATCTTTGAATAATTATTAATTTTTAAAAAATTTTCGCCCAAAAATCGAACCATTCTATACTCGATTTGATGCTATTTTGAATCACTCTGCACAAAAAAATCAGCCCTATTAATTTTAGAGCTGATTAATTAATATTATACTTCTTTAGTTTTCTTACTACTGAAGTTTGGCTTATTCCCAAAGCTTTAGCAATTTTTCTTGTAGTTTTATACTTTAGAAAAGCTTTATTTAATAGAGCTTTTTCCGCTTCATGTAATAAATTATCTAGCGGTAAGATTTCTTGTATGTTAATACTGCAACTGCTGTTAATGGATTGTTCCTCTAACATTTTATTTGGTAAGTGACTATAATCTATCCTCTCTTCCTGGCTTATGACAACAAGTCTCTCAACAATATTTCTTAATTCTCTGATATTGCCAGGCCAACTGTAGTTCTCAGCTATCTCAAACACCTCTTTTTCAAAGGCAACTTTTCTTTTATATTTTTCATTATATTTTTTTAAATAATACATAATAAGGGGAACTATATCTTCCCTTCTATCTCTTAAGCTTGGCAAGGTTATTGGGACAACATTCAGTCTAAAAAATAAATCCTCTCTAAATTTACCTTCCTTAACCAGCTGTTCTAAATCCTGATTGGTAGCAGCGATAATTCTTACATCCACATTTTTTGATTTTTCTGCCCCTATAGGTTGAATTTCAAAAGTTTCTAAGGCACGCAAAAGTTTTCCCTGCAAATTGAGAGGGAAAGAGCCTATTTCATCTAAAAATAGTGTTCCTTTATCGGCTAGACCAAAAGAACCTACTTTTCCTTTTGTTTTTGCCCCAGTAAAAGAACCACCTTCGTAACCAAAAAGCTCGCTCTCTAACAAAGATTCGGGAATGGCTGCACAATTAATTGTGACAAAATTCTTCTCAGACCTGCTGCTGCTGTTATGAATCAATCTAGCCATAACATCTTTACCGGTACCAGATTCACCACTTAACAGGACAGTGGTTTCAGTAGCGGCGATTCTTTCAATAATCTCCAATGTTTTTTTCATTTCGGCACTATTAGCTATAATATCTTTGTTAGTCCTTTTTTCCCTTTGGAGCTGTGAAAAATACTGATTGGTCAGTTCTTTACTTTTTTCACATTCATATTTAAGGTTTATTAGCTCCGTCAAATCCCTTAGCGTAGCCACTATATATTTTATATTATTGTTTTTATCCATAATTGGAGTAGCGGTAACTAGAACTTCTTTAACGACATCATGTTTTAAGGTCTGTAAGATAGACATTTGCTTTTTTGTTTTGAAAACTTTGGATGTTACCGACTCGTCTATTAGTCCCATTTCTACTAAATCTAAACCTGTTTTACCAAGAAGTTTATCTCTCTTATAACCTGATATTCTTTCTATCCCTTTGTTAGCTTCAATAAATTTCCCTTCACTGTCAACTATATAAATACCATCATGAGTTGAATTCAATATGGCATCTAATATTTCCTGATTAGATTCTACTTCAAAACTAATGACTGTTCACCTCTGAAAAAAATTTGAGGAAGGTTCTCTTGTTATTATTTTGGATTTTCTTAGCCACTAATTCCACCCCACATAGCTTTTTAGCTTAACAGCTTCTATCTAGCGTAAAGTTCTATATAAACACAAAAATCTCCTTCATTTGAGAAGGTTTGCTAACTGTGTATTTTCTAAAACTATATGTTTTTTATTGTTAGAACACTTTTGAACTAAATTTGCATCTTGGAAAAAACATCTTCCTTTTTGAGCAGTTATTTTGTAGATGCTTTTGCTTTTGGGTTTTAATCTCCTTCTTCTCTATCATAGCCATATTCAAAATTTGGTACTTTACCTTTTATACAAGACCAAATTAAACTTTACAATTCTTTGATAATATAGTAAATTAATAGTAATTACCATAAAGTATCATTAATATGACTTCATTAGTTTGTCCAACAAAATAAAAATCTCTTAAAGCCTGGTGTCACTGGACTCAAGAGGTTTTTCTTCTTTTTTAAAAGTTTAGCATAATGGGAGTTCCTTGCTTCTTAACTGCAATGTATATAAAGATCAATATTAAGCAACAAAATTCAAATCTTCTGGGATTAAAAATCAATTTATTTATTATCAAAGGGGAGGGGTTTGTCCGTGAAGTATTTAGGAGAATTATTTGCTGATAAGTTTAGCAGGTGGTTACCTGAATCACTGGTTTTTGCGTTCATCTTAACAATTATTATTGCGGTTACAGCTGTTTTGCTTACACCTACTGGTCCAGGAGAGTTAATTGAAATTTGGTATGGCGGCTTCTGGGAAATGTTAGAGTTTGCGATGCAGATGGCTCTTATAATCACCCTGGGATATGCGATCGGTTTATCTCGGCCCATCAGTAATTTTTTTGACTTTTTGGCAAATAAAATAAATAATCCTTCTATGGCTTATGTAGCTATTTCAGTAGTGTCGCTGATATTGGTAACTATAAACTGGGGGTTAGCGCCAATAGGAGCTGTATTTGCTGTAGAAGTGTGTCGTAGGGTAAAAGGAATAGATATAAGGTTGGCTTGTGCCGCAGTTTATACTGCACTTATCCCTTGGCATGGTGGCCTGTCTTCATCAGCAGCTTTAAAAATGAATACTGAAGGAAATCAATTTATCGAACAGGGAATTGTAGAAGATGTGATCCCTATTTCTGCTACCTTAGGTAGTACATTAAACATATCATTGATTATTGCTAGTTTTATAATAATTCCGACAATAATATTTATATTAGCACCACAAAAAGTCGATAAAAACTTTGATGCAGCTTTGGTTATTCAAGAAAGAGAAGAGGCGGTTGAGGTCAAAGAAAGTTCTATAAATGAAGAGGAGTTTCAGAAATTTCAGATAAGCGCAAAAAATGAGAAAACGCCATCAGACATTCTTAATGAGAGTTGGATTTTAAATGTAATAATTGCCTCAATTGGCTTTGTCTTCTTAATTTTTTATTTTTCTGAAGCTGGTATAGATGGACTAGAGCTTAACAGCGCAAATTTTACATTGTTAATGGTTGGTCTTATCTTGCACAAAACTCCTATACAATATCTATACGCTGTACGTCAAGCAGTCAGAGGAATTGGGGATTTAATCATTCAATTTCCTTTTTACGCTGGGATAATGGGAATATTCATGTTTTCAGGGTTGTCAGAGTTAGTGGTAGAATTTTTTGTTAATATATCGACAGAATTTACTTTCCCTCTGTTTTCATTTATATCGGCCGCTATAGTAAATGTTTTCATCCCATCAGGTGGAGGTCAATGGGTAGCCCAGGCTCCGGTTTTACTACCTGCTGCGGAATCTTTAGGTGTTTCATTAGAGAGGGTTATTATAGCATTCGGTTATGGAGATGCTCTTACTAATTTAATCAACCCATTTTGGACTCTTGCTATTATCCCGATAATATCAAGAGTTATTGATATTAAAGCTAGGGATTTCATGGGTTATGCAGTTTTAATAGCTATTATTTTCTTCTTTATCAATAGTGCTTTAATACTTTTTGTTCCTTAATTCTGTTTTAGGAGGGTTTAGATGTCAGTAAAACATAAAAAAAGGATTGTTAATTGTGCTGTTACTGGTTCGATCCATGTACCAAGCATGTCCCCTTATCTACCAATTACTCCAGAGGAGATTGCACAAAATGCAATAGATGCAGCAAATGCTGGAGCAGCCTCAGTTCATATTCATGCAAGAGACCCTAAGGATGGGAAGCCATCTTCTGACTTGGAGTTGTATAGAGAAATAATAGACAAAATAAGGGCGAAAAATAAAGAGGTAATTATATGTATTACTACAGGTGGCGGTGCTGGTATGAGTATTGAAGAAAGGGCTGCAGTTGTGCCTGAGTTTAAACCTGAACTTGCTTCAATGAACTGTGGTTCTATAAACTGGGGGCTATTTCCCGTAAAAGAAAAAATTCAGAAGTTTAAGTATGAGTGGGAACCTCAATTACTAGATATGACAAGAGACTTTATATTTGAAAACACCTTTGAAGCTATGGAAAAAATATGCGGAATTATGTATGAGAATAACACAAAGCCAGAGTTAGAAGTGTATGATACCGGCCATTTATATAATATTGCGTTTTTATTAGAAAAAGGTATAGTAAAGCCGCCAATTTATCTTCAATTTGTAACGGGAATTCTTGGTGGGATCAACTCTACTCCTTATGATATAATGAATCTACACACTACAGCAGAAAGACTATTTGGCAAAGAAAACTATGAGTGGTCTGTAATAGGTGCGGGAAGCTCAGAATACCCGGTAGCTACTATGGCTTTGTTTCTTGGTGGTCATGTAAGAGTAGGATTAGAAGATAACTTATATTTAGGTAAAGGTAGATTGGCAAAAAATAATGCCGAATTGGTGGAAAAAATGGTTCGTATCATGAATGAATTTGATTATGAACCGGCTACCCCAGCTGAGGCAAGGGAGATTTTGAAAATAAGCAAAAATTAATTAATCAAAGAGATTCTTCTTTCTGGCATAACAAGGAAGCTTGGGCATCCTTGTTATTTTTTGTCGATAACGTGTAAGATATCGAGACTAGCTTGTTATACATATAAACAGAGAAGAGGTACTTATTTTTGAATAAATGTGGCTGGCTAACTCCTAGCGGCAGGTTTTATTCCTGTGAGTCATGGGGGGCACAGGAATTTAGCCGTAGAGTTAATTTAAAAACATGGGATTGATAGTGGTGGTAATATAAACTTTGATCATTTTTTGGAGACTTAAGGATATATTGTGACTGAAGATAGTGTATATGAGCATCTAAGAAAAAGCTTAAGTTATCCATTTTAGATCACTTCCAAAGACATTCATGCAACTACCTCCTTTGGTTTTTTGAATTATCACCTCTTGAACAAATTAGAGGCAAGAAAAAAAGTTGCTTGCGGTTAAAATTAAGCTCAATATATTCTATCCAAAACACAAAGATTGGTGCTTGTCACAGCACCAATCTTAAGCCTTTTTGTGAGAGTTCTAAATTTAGTTTTAAATTTTTCGATAGAAAGTTTTTCTTCTGAACAGTAAAATCGGTTTCTCTATTCCACCCTTTTCCATCCTTTTGCTGTTAGAGTAACGTTCGCTGTAATCAAATTACTACTCCCCAGCATTGCACCACAATATCAAATGTTTAGTTGAGTCTGATGTTTTTTGCCGGATTTGTAATAATCAAACCTTCGTTTGCAAAGTAACTGAAAAATATTTTAAGGGCATTTATTGTACTAACTTTTTCTTCTATACCTTTATGTGTTTTCAACCAAGTATAAATTTCGTTTTTAGTTAGCTATTTAATCTATATACATAGAAAAGGTGTTATCTAAAGTAAGGGCTCGGACTATATTAGTAATTTAGTCAAAAGCTAAAATTTCAACCTCCTGCAACTGGTGGAAATATTGATATCCTGTCTCCTTCTTGCAAAATGTAATTTCCATCAACATTTCTACCATTAACAATAATGAATTTTACATCTTGTGTAGGTAGTCCGATAAATTCTATTAATTCTTTTATATTTGTATTTTTATTTTTATTTATTTTAACAACAAAAGGGATTCCACTTTTTATATTTATATAATCGCATAATGTTCCATAACATCTTACTTCAATTTCCATAACTATCATACACTCCCTTATAATAAGTGGGGGCCGGTAATAAAACCGGCCCGGGTAGTACTGTTTTTCTATTTATTTTCATCCCAAACTTTATCTAAATCGCTATCACTAATATCAAACACGTTATTATGTGGGGGTAGTTCTTCTTCTTTCATAAACTCAGGCAACCTATCATTGACTTCATTAAATCCTGCCAATCTATTAAACTCTCTTTCTTCTGAAATAATATCCATACCTATTTTGCTAACGTCTTCAGCAGTAAATGATGTACCATACAATCCATTAATTGTTTCCAATACCCCGATAAAACCATCTTCGATGTCCATGATTGCAAAAGCTATAAACAAACAATAACCTGTACTATCCAAAAATGCAGTTGAAATTTGCAAGTTTTGCGAAAGCTCAACTTTTCCTTCAGTAGTAAGAGGGTCCAATTTGCCAGTCACACCAAATATTTCTGCTGCTATTGCATATCCGGCAGTATGGTCTGCCCCCATAGGGCTAGTGCTATAAGTAACCCCTATACCTTTAACTCCACGAGGGTCATAAGCAGGCATAGATTGTTTCTTTACGGTAGGTACTTTGTATTGACTAAACACTTGACCTGTGACTGATGCTCCACTACCTATTATCCGTCCAAGAGGAGTTCCTTTTTCAATTTCCTCAAGTAACTTTATTGCTTTTTTTCCATCACCGAAAGGTATTACGTCTGCCTCCATGGCAACTCCTACTGCTGCGCCAGTTTCAATGGTATCAAGTCCTATATCATTACATAATCTTATTAACTCGGCAATATCATCTAGATTATCAATTTCACAATTAGCACCAAAGGCCCAATCAGATTCATATTCAATGCAAGAAACATGCTCTGAACCATCAGGTCTTGGATAGACATTTGAACAGCGAATTATACAACCGGGATGACACCCATGTCCTGTCATACCTCCACCTCTTTTTTCAATTGCCTCAGCAATTGCCTCGCCACTTGTCTTTTCAGCTCCTTCAAAACGTCCTTTAGAGAAGTTTCTTACTGGTAGAGCTCCTACTTCACTCATAACATTTATTACAGCAGAAGTGCCATAAGCATTTAAAACTCCACCAGGCTTAGTAAGATCATGGTTCCTTATAGCTTCAACTAATTTTTTTTGTCCTTGATTGAAAAGTTCTTTGTCCTGTATTTTAACACCGGGAGCATCAGTTTCGTCAACAATAATTGCTCTTAAGCCTTTACTTCCCATTACTGCACCTAAGCCACCTCTACCCGCATATCTGCTAGCTCTATTTTCAGGGTCGTTAAAACATATTCCGGCTGCACTTAGTCGCATTTCTCCTGCTGGTCCAACTCCTATAATACCAATGTATTCTCCATATTCAGATATCAAATGCTTATTTGTTTGTTCCATCCCTTTGCCTATAATTTCATTAGCAGATAATAGTTCAGCACTATCTTTATCTATTTTCAACTTATAAAATTTACTATCATCTTCTGGCATTCCTTCAATTATAATAGCCTTAATTCCAAGCCGGGCAATTTTTTGACTAGTGGGTGTACCTGCATTAGATTCCTTTATCCCGCCGGTCAATGGTGATTTCGCACCAACTGAAATTCTGCCTGAGCAAGGCGCTTTAGTCCCTGTCACCATTCCAGGCGAAAAGACTAATTTGTTCTTATCACCTAATGGATGACATTTCGGAGGAACTTCTTCGCAAACGATCTTTGAAGTTAACCCTCTTCCTGCATCATAAATCAACTTTTCAGAAAGTTCTTCTTCTTTAACTGTTAAATCACTCATATTAACTCTTATTACTCTATTCATTGTAAATACCTCCATTTTAAAATCTGCTTAAAAATTTAATTAAAATGGTTCGCCAAATTTGCCTTCCCAAGTATTTTCCGCGATTGTTTCTGCATCTTCTTTCGAAACAGTCCTTTTGGTCCAAAATTGATAAACAGGAACTACCCATGGATTCGAGTGAAGCCAGTCAGCAACTACAGGCAAAGCATTTTTATCAGCATTTTCATAATCTTTTAAGGCATAAGAAAATCCGACGTCATTTATCAAAGTTGTCACTGATTCAATAGCTTTATATGCTGCTTCCCTTGGAGTTAAGCCTGCAATGTCCTCCCCCATAGCAACCGCTATATCAGCCATTTGTTCAGAGTTGTGAAGAACGTTATATTCCATTGTGGATGGTAAGGCAAGCCCACACGCCTGACCATGAGGCATTTTATATATTGAACCCAAAACATGACCTAAGGCATGGTCTTCTCCTGCCCCTGCTATCTGAATTCCTGCTCCTCCAATAAAAGATGCGTAAGACATATTTATTCTAGCTTCTAAATCATCGGGATAAGCTACCGCTCTGCGCAAATATTTAGAAATCAATCTTATTCCTTGAAGTGATACTGCCCTGGTAAAAGGATTAGAAAGTGCTGTATAACTTGATCCAACACAATGCGCCAATGCGTCTAGACCTGTAGCAGCCGTAAGTTCACGAGGCATACTTACTGTCAACATTGGGTCGACTATAGCTGCATCAGGAACAATATTGGGATCGGCAAAAAATGCCTTAGCATAATAATTTGAGCCTTCCATTTCTGTCGCTACTACTGAATATGCCGTAGTTTCTGCCCCTGTACCAGATGTAGTAGGAACGGCTACTATAGGAAGTCCTTTTTGAGGAAACGCTGCATTTGGTAGGTAGTCATTAACTTCACCACCTAAAGCTATTAGTTGGGCAATTACTTTAGCAGAGTCAATAACACTTCCTCCACCAAAAGCTACAACCGCTTCTGGCTTTGATTTACTTCCTTCAGAAGCACCTTTTTCCATAGATTCGCGAGTTGGTTCGGGTTCACAACCATCCCAAATTTCAAAATCTATATTTGCTTCTTCTAATGGATTAGTAACATTTTCAATCAATCCAGTATCTTCCATCCCTTTATCCGTAACCACAAGAACCTTATTTTTAACTCCTAATGATTTTACTACATCACCAGTCATACTTACTGTACCAACCCCAAAATGCGTAACTCCAGCAATTTTCCAAGCAAACTGTTCTGTTAAATTAAGATAACTCAAATTAATAACCTCCTATGATTTAATTTTATATACGTTCTAACATTTTTTCTTTTATAATAGGCCAAACATTTGTAATAGTTTGATAAGCAGGGCTTTTATCTGAAAGCTCATTAATAGTTTGACCGCTCAAATTAACTATCTGAAGTTGAGGATCTAAAGGTATATTACCTAAATAATTATACCCACTTTTGTTTGCAAATTCTTCAACCATAGACAATGCTTCATCAGCAAACCTGTTTCCAATAATAAATTTCGACGAATAGTTGTGGCTTAATTCTCTTGTTAAATTTTCTATCCGCCTTGCCGTTTCAAAACTCATACTACTAGGCTCAGCTACTACAATAAGTTGATCTGCATTAAAATCAGTTTTTCTACTAAAATGCTCTAGGCCAGCATCAAAATCTATTAAAACAAGATCGTAAAGTTTTACTGCACTATCTAGAACACGCGATAAGACTGTATTTAAAAGACAGTAGCAACCTTCGCCCGTTGTCCTCCCCATCACTAAATAATCAAATCCGTCCCCATGCTCAATGGCTTCCTGCACCTCATCTTTTAAAAGTTCAGCCTTATCTTGTTTACCTTCCTCTAAAACCATTTTTTTCTTGTCTAGTATTTCGCCAACAGTCTGACTTACTTGTAAACCCATAATATCGGGTATATTACTTGCAGGGTCAGCATCAACTAATAAAATCTCTTGAAACTCATTTTGCTTAAGAATATGTTTCATTAACAAGCCTACAAAAGAAGTCTTCCCAGCACCTCCTTTACCAGCCACTGAAACTACAAAAGGTGTGTGTCTCATTGTTTCCCCTCCAAACTCAAACTATATCTTCCATTCGTAACACGTAATTTTCAAATAGTACTCGTTCACAAAGAACTAACTGGGAACGTTTATCATGTATATCTTGATATTCGGATGGCAATATTTCTCGAAAATATCCGTTTCTAGGATAAAACAACAGAATACCAATTCCAGCATAAAAACATTCCTGAACGAAATCGTTATCCACTTCGTAGCTCAGTATTAAATATGATCTATTGCAGGTTTGACGAGTCTTTTTTAAAGTTTTAAGTGAAGTTATAGGCTCCTTATCTCCTGAAAGTGCCAGAAAAACTTCTCTTGCTGGAATGTTATAATCTTTTAGCCGCCAATAAACTACGTCT
Organism: Natranaerofaba carboxydovora; assembly: GCF_022539405.1. Classification (NCBI taxonomy): domain Bacteria; kingdom Bacillati; phylum Bacillota; class Clostridia; order Natranaerobiales; family Natranaerofabaceae; genus Natranaerofaba; species Natranaerofaba carboxydovora. Next base: position 1,914,824 of record NZ_CP054394.1, read on the forward strand.
TCTGCTTCAATATGTTTTTCTACCCAACCTTTTCCTTCGCATTCCATGAGTACCCCCTTTGAAAAGGCAGGCTCCCCGCCTACAGCCTCAATTATATCTTCAGTTAAAACCCACTTATCTGTAGATAAAAGGTGTAAAACACCCGCAGGGGCAGGTCCTTTTTTTGACCTAGCCTTTATTTCTTTAAGTATAGGTTTCATCCCCACTACATCAATTTCAACGTCAAAACCTGCGGGCATTTCCATATTAGTTACAGTGTAGAAACCTGAAGCAGAAAAAAATGCTGCAGTTGACATCGTAAGGATTTTCCTGCTTAACATTTAACTTTCGCTCTCTTTGCCCCGAGTCGTTATTTTTGTGCCATCTTTTAATGTATAACAAAAGATTATATCCGATCTCTGGACTCTAGCAGCAGGTTCGCGGGACTCTGGCATCTCTAGTCTTAATGCATCATTAGGGCAGGCTTCTACACATTTATTACATCCCCAACAATTAGTCATAAAGCCCGTAACTATTTTCCAATCAATATCCTCGTATTTTTGCGGTTTACCACGCTCAGGAGTCTCAGTGTTCATCCAAGCAATACATAGACACCCCACTCTATTACTGGTTTCTACACACTTAAGACAGTGGTAAGCGTTACCACATTTTTCTTTATCATAAATAAGTTTTGGCCTGGGAGTGTGATATTCATAAGCCATTAAAATAATCCCCTTTCCTTTGATTTCAAAATATTTATATAATAAAAATGTACTCACATTTTTACCAGTTATCAACTAATGAAGGAATTGAGAGGCGCTCAAAAAATTCAACCGCACCATGAGGGCAGAAGTTTCGACAGTTACCACAGCCAAAACAGTCTTCTATTGCAACAAATACACATTCATGAGTAGGACTGTATCTTAAAGCACCAAAGTGACACTTAGAAAGACACTTTACGGTACTATTCCCGCAGCCTTGTTGGCATTTTTCTTTATTTATTTTAGCAACATATTCTCCTTTTCTCATACCATTCATCGCACCGTAAACTTGTCGTGCCCTAACTCCCATACAGTCGGGATATCCGCAAGTACAAATTGCAAGTACCGGAATGCCATCGGGATGGACTCCTCCATGCCAGATAGAATGAACATAGCCCTTTTTAGACATTTCACGAATATGCTTTTTAGTTTCTTCGGTTTCCAACAGTTCATGTTCCTTTTCCCACGGCCTTGCTTCAGAAGCCCCTTCAGAAACTGGTGCTGGATACAGACAAACATTCATATCCTTTTGCCCAAAATATTTTCGACAAGCACAGTGCATTCTTAAAAAAGGCTTATGAGAAAGGTCTACAACTTTCAGTGCATCCTCTACCGGAACCACCTGTCCTCCATGATTAAGCTGATTTTCCAGTACCTCGTTAACCTTATCCGGATAGTTGAGGTCTGGACAGACTTCATCCGCATTAGCAGCAATACTTAACTCAAAAGTGTTTTTTCCTTCACCTGCAAGATCAAGCACTGCAGAGGCATGAGGCTCCTCATCTAATACATCTTTACTGTAGTTCTTAGGATTTAAATACCACTTAGTTCCATCGCCATACTCAACACAGTATCGGCACATAAATTAATTCCTCCTATTCTTAATTTGATTATTTTAAAGTAACAAGTTATTACTTGCTACTTTACAACTTGATAAGTTTAAGAAGATAACTCTCTTCTCATTATCTTACCTGTGCTTGTCTTTGGAACATCGTCTACAAATGCAACAGATCTAGGAATTTTATAAGGTGCTAAATATTCACGACAATACGAAATTACTTCATCTTCTTCCATTTTTTCTCCCTGCTTTAGAACTATAAAAGCTTTTGGCAGCTCACCTTTTAATTCATCAGTCATTTTCCCAATAGCAGCTATTGCAACTTTAGGATGCTGACTTAATACTCTCTCAATCTCAGAAGGGTAAATATTATATCCTCCAGCTATAATCATATCTTTTTTTCTATCTACAATAAAAATATAACCTTCTTCATCAATGTAACCAACATCTCCGGTATGAAGCCACCCATCTTGATTTATAGTTTCACTAGTAGCTTTATTATTGCCCCAATACTCTTTCATGAGAATTGGACCTTTTATCATAAGTTCTCCAACTTCGCCACTAGAAAGAGTTTTCTGAGGGTTTTCAGCTGATACGATTTTACATTCACAATAAGGAAGAGGTATGCCTATAGAACCATGTTTATTATAGCCGTAGAGAGGATGAGTTGTACCAAGACCAGATATTTCAGTCATCCCCCATAATTCTAAAAGGGGACAATCAAATTTTTCTTCAACTTCTTTAGCTTTACTTTCGCCCATTATCTGACCACCCACTGTACATTTTTCTAATGAGCTAACATCATATTTATTAAACTCAGGATAGTTTAATAAATATAAATACATAGTGGGCACCCCTTCAAACATAGTAGCTTTATGTTTTTCAATATTCTCTAAAGCTCTTCTTTCTTCAAAACGATCTAACAATACTAATGTTCCTCCAACCATAAATGTACTGTTCATAACTACATTTCCATATACATGTGCCGTTGGTAAAGCACTCACTATACAGTCATGTTCTGTACGAACATGCATATTAGCTGTCATAGCAGAATTTAAAATAACACCTTTATGTGTTAAAGATGCGCCTTTAGGATGTCCGGTAGTCCCAGAAGTATAGCAAATAGTTGAAATATCTTCAGGGGCTATTTCCTCATATTGAAAATTTACATCTCCTTCTTCAAGAAGTTTGCTAAATGACAAAACATCACTATAAGAAGGATTGCCAGTAGATATAATTATCTCAACACTCCTGAACTGATTTTTAACGTTTAAAATCGACTCTTCTTTTTCCTCAGAAATAATCAAAACCTTTGCCTGATTATCATTTACTACAAATGCTACTTCTTCAGGTGTTAACATTACATTTATAGGATTAATAATAGCCCCAATTTTTGCAGCAGCATAGTAAGATATAATCCATTCAACACTATTTCCAAAGTAAATAGATACCCTATCACCTTTACTAATCCCTAAATCGACCAATTTGCTAGCCATACTATTAGATAACCGATCCAAGTCATTATAAGTATAAGCGGAATTATTAATGTAAAGAGCTGTTTTGTTTTCAAAATATTCAGAAGATTTAGGTAGTATTTCAGCTAGAGTTTTTACTGACTGTACTTTGTACACATTTATACCTCCCAATTACAATTTGTTATATCTGGTGTATGTTATATCTATGATAGGTATAAAAATATAATAACTGTTTTTTGAATTTTTATTGGAAAAAATTTTTGCTTGTATACTTCAAGGAAAGTAGGGATCACGGATTATTTGAAGCAAGAAATTTGTATCCAGAGGAGAGTGGGTATTTATTGATAGACGGAATACCTTGGCAGTATGCGGCAGCTGAAAGGATGCCAAATTATATCAACTATACTGGTCTCCGTTGATAACTTTTCAAATAAACATATAACCCTCTACTAAAGCCTTTATAATAGAATTTGTTGACTGTTGAGTAAAAAGTGAATGTAAAAGTAGAAGGTTATACAAACAACAATAAAAGCCAAGGAAGTCCCGGCAGCACTCATTTAAGAGTGCTGCCAAATAAACTTTCGCCAGTTAGAACTTACAGCATTTTTGCCTACTTAACAAAGCTATTAAAATGTTCAGCATTAACTATCCTCTTCCTGTATAATTTCGTTCAGTTTATCTATCACAGGTAGTATCACCTGGCTAAAACCTTTGGCCACATCATCAACATCTAATTCTGTATCAAGGTTTTTTAACCGATAGTAAGTGGATATACCTAAAAGCCCTATGCCTAGCTTAAACTTTTCTTTAATGACTTTTGCTTGAACCTCGTCATACTCTTTTTGTCTTAAATAGCTCTGTAAATAAACATTATCTTCGTTTACCAACACCATAAATTCGCTATCGTCTTCATGATGGATCTTTACTGCACTTTGATCTTCATAATCATCCGGCCACTCTTCGCTGTTAATAAGTCTAATTGGCGGGAGTTTAAAACCTGTTTGCTTTCTTGGTGTACCGGGATTATTTTTTCTTTTCTTTTGCGGTTTTGTCACCTTTAATTTAAATGTCTGAACAAGTTCACCTTCCACTACTGCAGGTGTGGTTACAGCTACTCGTATTTCTTTACTGTCGCCTTCTTTTAACCCCATAAGTGCAGGTTCTAAAGTTATAATCAACCTACCATCTACCAGCTCATTGCTTTTTTTAAGATCATCAGGGTTAACTTTTAATTCTCCTGGATAATCGGGTCTACCAAAATAGTTATTTACTGCGTTTAGCTTAAAAGTAACTTTACAGTAAGAATTTTGAGGGCATTTTTTCTTTCCGGAATCTAGATCTATAGGTTCAAGAAACGTAGGAAATCTTTTTAACTCAATATCATCATCATCGACTTTATCTCCTTTGCCACCTTTTATATGAGGTATAGTTACCCCGGGTTTAAATAAGCTTGTAATCTCAGGGTTTTCGTTTACCATTTTCTTTAATAAATCTTTTGCAATCTCTTCGTTTTCCGTTCGTTCCTGTAGTGCATTTTCTTTTCTGCTTTGATTCCATTTTTTAAGTGTTTCGTCTTTTTTAAGTTGTTTTTCTAGCTCTTTTTCAATCTTTTCTCTTAAATCTTTTCGCATACGATCACGCGATCCCATAAAAAGCGTATTTTGCACTTCTGGTGGTAGGTGTGAACAGTCTACATGTACTAACAAAGTTTTTGCCAACCAGGGTTTTCTTACTTCTTTTCTAGTAAAAAACCTCCGGTCAAAACTGCTGTGCATTACACCATTTACCGTAAGTATGATTGCTTCTGAAGGTTTCAAGAAGTGTCTTTCTTTATCTTTTTTAAAAAGCCACATCTTTAACTTTAGCTCACCTATATCTGGGACTTTAAAGCTACTAACTTGAGGGAAATCCCCTTTACCTTCAATATATTCTTCTCTATTTGTAAGTGATTCAAGCCTTGCGTTCATGCCAGTAAGTGTAGTCTCTTTTGTTTTACCACCATAGTCCCTGTTTTCTATTATCCTTATAGGCATAGGTATTTCAAACATAGCCCTGTTTAAACTGTAATACAAGTTTAAGGTTGCCACTGTAGTATCCGCTATGTCGTATTCATAGAGTTTTATAAAAGTCCCGTAATTTATTTCACGGTCGTAGCTACCAGCTTCAGTGCCGGGTAAGATTTTTAAATCTTCTTTGTAAAGCACGGGTATTTCCCCCTCAGGAGCAAAATATTCATAAGTGGGCTGTTCCCACCGATTTGGCGAAGGCTTTTTTCTTACCAGAGTAAAACCCCAGGGGTTATCTGTAGGCGAAGAAACAAGCTCCGGTGCTTTCTTGGAAAGTACCAGTTGATAGTTCTTTTTACCGCAAAACGGTAGTGCCCCTGTGGCCCCCATGTTAAATTTGCCCATTGTAAAGCGGATTTTCTTTTTATTATCTTTAAACAGGCTAAGAAGTGTATCAGAAAAATCTTCAGGTCTTTGGCCTTCGCCTTTGTCGTATATAATATAACACGGCTTACTTTTTTTACCCGTAGCTATTAGTTGGATATTATGTGCCAGTTTGTTCTGTGTTTTTATGTCCAGCATAGCTGGGTCCCCATTTGGGATATTAAAATAGTTTTCTGTCACATCTGTCATTTCTATTGGTGCGGTATCGCTTTTTGGATCTATACCGTCTTTTTTTACTTCTTTTAGCATTACTGCATCAATACTGTTTGTCAGTTTTTCTACAAGTGCCCTTGTAGAATCTTCCTGCTGGTTATTAAACCCGCCAGCATTATTAGGTAAATCGCCATAATAACGCCAGTTATCAGGATTTTGGAATATTTCATGTTCGTTTAAAACTTTATCTACCTCTTTCTCAGTTTCTGCTGTCACGAGTTGTTCTAAAATCTTTTCATACTTGATAAAAGATCACACCCCTCTCCCTTTTGTTACTAAAAATTATTAACTTTATTAGTTTTTAATGAATTATAGTTTTTTTTAATGGGTGCACCCTTGCTCTTGGCTAATGGTTGGTGACTACAAACCCCCATAGCGGACTTTCACCGCCTAGCTAATCGCCATGCATGGCGCACAACACAAAGATTGGTGCTTGTCACAGCACCAATCTTAAGCCTTTTTGTGAGAGTTCCAAATTTAGTTTTTGTAATTTGCCCTAAATAATCTTTAATATTTTTCATTTATTATTTTCATTTATTTTTATAACTTTATTATTATACCTTATTCTGTTAGAATATTTTAAAAGAGTTACAATTTTCCCTTCGAAATAACCTTAATATATTTTATCATAAAACTTTATTGTTTATGTAAAAATTAGACAAGCCTTTACTGTGGATAAACGAATAATTGCTATAGAGTTACTAAACTGGTTCAATTTGAAAAGAGGCGATAATTTGGAAATGACGCTGCCTGTTTTATTTTTTCTTTCTATACCTGAAATGATAGCTTTATCTTTGTTTGTTCTAGCCTTAAACAAAAGTTTAAATTATTGGAAAAAAGGGGTAATAGTCGGTGTTTTTCTTGCGTTAACCGTTTATTGCTTACGTCTCATTCCTATCACATTTGGTGTTCATACTTTAATCTTGATTTCATTATCGGTAACTATATTTTTCATTGTTTTTAATTTAAACCTTATTAAAACTATCCTCTCAGTATTATTAGGACAGCTAATTATTATTATAGGAGAGTTTTTTTCTATAGTAATTATTCCAAATAGACTTGGGATTTCTAATGAAGACATCTTTGAAAATTCTGTTTTATGGATAACATTTGGCTGGTTTTCAGTTATTCTAGTTATAATTGTTACTTTTATTATCTATAAATTTACATTGAGGTGAGGAGATAAATAGTCCGATAATTTGTATTTTAGCTTCAACAATTAGTTTTCCTCTTCTTGGTAAGCTTGCCTATTTTATTTCATCCACATTAGAAGAAGTTATTTTACCTTTATTATTACCAGCCCAAAATGCCTGAATCTCTAAGAGAAGTATAATATTACAACTTTTTTGGGGGGGGTATATTTCCCTTCTCTCTTTTTGTTGAAGGAGTGAATCTTCATGGGATGGAAAAAAAATCGACTTGAAAAAATAAAAGAAATTATTATTTTGACTCAGTTTTTTGCTATTACTCTCATTTCAATTTCGCTAATTCATTACTTGAATCCAAGTGATTTTAAAGAAGCTGTTATGCTTCATAGAACTTTTATACCTTTTTTTATTTTATTACTTATATTTGGAATAACATATTTTAAAGAAACTTTTTTAAATAAAAGTGAAGATAGAATCTACAAATATAGTTTTTTGTTAAATATTTTTTTGTTAATAATAGTCACTTTTGTTGTAAATATAATAGGTCAGGATAGAACTTTAATAAAAGCCCTATATATACTTCCTTTGCTTACAATGTCCATAACTCACGGGCTTTATCCTGGCCTTGTTTTTGCAAGTTTGACAAGTATAAACATTATTTTTTTTCATTCTGAGTTTTTAGGTATACAAACCTTCCTTGATTTTAATTTTGATATTAATGTTATTTTTGTAGGAATTTTGTTCTTAATTGCCTGGTTAGCAGGTCGCTTCACCAATCTCGAAAACAAAATCAGGAATGATTTGATAAATTCAAATTATGCATTAAAGGAAAGCGAGAGAAAATATGATCTCCTTTTAAATGGCACATCAGATATAACCATACTCTGCAAAGTTGAAAATAATTTAAAGCTCAAAATTGTCAAAGCAAATAACTACTTCATTGATGCTGTGAAATCAACTTGTGAAAACACAACCGGAAAATTTCTTCATGAAATTCTCTCCGAGAGAACATTTGACATTTGGAATGATAAAATATATCAAGCTTTGAAAAAAAGAAAAGAAATCCGTTTTGAGGATTATTATTTTGACAATCATTTTGATACCAAAATAATACCTACCATAGATGATAAAGGAAAATGTACACATGTTATTATAACTGCTTCTAATATAACCTACAAAAAAGAAATAGAAAAATACAGACTAAAGATGGAGAAAATGGAGTCAATCGGTCTCCTTGCAGCAGGTATTTCCCATGATTTTAATAATCTCCTCATGGTCTCCATGGGAAATATCTCTTTAGTCAAGCAAAAACTTAATCTAGCAAAAGAACATGATGAAAACGTTATAGACCTATTAGAAAACGCAGAAAAGGGGCTTGAAAAATCAAAAAATCTTACAAGTCAATTGCTAACCTTCACAAAAGGTGGAACTCCCATCAAAAATGCAACTTCTATTAAATCGGTAATTGAGGAGGCCTGTTTCTTTGCTTTAACAGGTTCTAACGTTAACTGTCAACTAAATATTCCTAAAAACATCCCCGCTGTTGAAGCCGATGAGGGACAGATTTATCAAGTTTTTAATAATATCATAATTAATGCTGATCAGGCTATGCCTGAAGGCGGCACCGTGAATGTTTCTGCAGAGAAGATTATTATTGATGAAGAAAAAACTTCCTTCCCATTAGAAAGTGGAGAATATGTCAAAATTTCAATAGAAGATAAGGGGATAGGCATCCCACAAAAATATATTGACAAAATTTTTGACCCTTATTTTTCTACCAAAAACCAGGGTAGTGGACTTGGGCTTGCTACATGCCATTCTATAATACTTAAACACGGTGGATATATAACAGTAGATTCTGAAGTAGGTATTGGATCTACTTTTACAATCTATCTTAAAGCAGCAAAAACCGAGGAGGTAGAAAAACCAAATACTAAAACAATAGCCGAGGAAAAAGATAAGTTTAAAGAAAAAGGCAGAGTACTTATTATGGATGATGAGGAGATGATTAGAGAAGTATTATATCAAACCCTTGAAACTATTGGCTATGAAGTAGCTTGTGCTAAAGATGGTAATGAAGCAGTTGGGTTAGTTGAGAATTCAAAAGAATCCTTTGACATAGCCATGTTAGATTTAACAATCCCCGGTGGTAAAGGTGGAAAAGAAACTATTAAAGAACTAAAAGAACTTGATCCAAATATTAAAGCATTTGTTATGAGCGGTTATATCGAAGATAAAATTATTGCTAATCTTAAAGATTACGGTTTTGAAGGCGTAATAACTAAACCTTTTACTGTTGAGAAAATAAAAGAAGTGCTTAAAGCTCAACAATGAAATAAAAAATAGTTAACAAAGAAGGCCTCAGTAGATTTAAAAAACAGCATATATTGACAAGTCAACCTTTGTATAATAAGATAATAGTTATAATTATCAGAAAATAAGATTAGTTATTAATATGAGATGGGTCAAGTAAACAGAAATATATCCCTCTCAAAGTTACTTAATCAGCTTCAAGGCTATATTAAAACGTATATTAAAAAGGTGTTTGTACAAAATACCTTTTTAATATAAATTACAAGGATGAAAAGGGGCGAAATTTATGAGTGAAGAAAGCAAATGCCCAGTAACGGGTAGAACTAAAAAAAATCCCACTGTAGTAGGTGGCTCTTCTATTAGAGATTGGTGGCCTCATCTGTTGAACCTAAATTTGCTCCATCAGAACTCAGAATTAAGTGATCCTATGGATAAAGACTTCAACTATGCTGAAGAATTTAAAAAGCTTGATTTAGAGGCCGTAAAAAAGGATCTATATGATCTGATGACTGATTCTCAGGATTGGTGGCCTGCCGATTACGGTCACTACGGGGGCCTTATCATCAGGATGGCCTGGCACAGTGCAGGTACTTACCGCCAAGCTGACGGACGCGGAGGTTCAGGGGCTGGGAACCTACGTTTTCCACCTTTAAGCAGCTGGCCAGACAATGCTAACTTAGATAAGGCACGCCGTCTACTATGGCCAATTAAGCAAAAATATGGCAAAAAAATCTCCTGGGCTGACCTTATGATCCTTGCTGGCAACTGCGCTCTAGAATCGATGGGATTAAAGACCTTTGGTTTTGCTGGCGGACGCGAAGATACGTGGGAACCAGAAGAAGATGTCTACTGGGGACCAGAGAGCGAGTGGCTCGGAGATGAGCGTCGTACCAGTGATGGCAAGCTAGAAGGTCCCCTAGCTGCTGTACAGATGGGGCTTATATATGTAAATCCAGAAGGACCCGGTGGTGAGCCCGATGCTGTCGCTTCAGGGCGTAATATTCGAGAAGCCTTCGCCAACATGGGTATGAACACTGAAGAGACGGTTGCACTAATTGCCGGTGGTCATACATTCGGAAAATGTCACGGTGCCGCCGACGATTCATATTTGGGTCCTGAACCTGAGGCAGCAAGTATTGAAGAGCAAGGCCTTGGCTGGAAAAATAGTTACGGCAGCGGCAAAGGCCGTGATACAATCACCAGTGGCATTGAAGGTGCCTGGACACCAACTCCTACAAAATGGGATAACAGCTATTTTGACACCCTATTTAAATATGACTGGAATCTTGTTAAGAGTCCTGCCGGTGCCTACCAGTGGGTCCCTACAGATCCAGAAGCCAAAGAAAAGGTGCCGGATGCCGAAGATCCATCCATAAGGCACGCACCGATGATGACAACAGCAGATCTAGCTTTAAGGATGGATCCCATCCTTAAGCCAATTGCAAAGAGATTCCATGAGAATCCAAAAGAATTTGAGGACGCCTTTGCCCGTGCATGGTTCAAATTGACCCACCGTGACATGGGGCCACGTTCTCGCTATCTTGGACCGGAGGTACCTGAAGAAGAACTGATATGGCAAGACCCTGTACCAGAAGTAGATCATGAATTGATTGACGAAAAAGATATCCAGGACCTTAAGGATAAAATCATGGCTTCTGATTTGTCAATCTCCCAGTTAGTTAAGACTGCTTGGGCTTCAGCATCTACTTTTAGAGGTTCTGACAAACGCGGAGGGGCAAACGGTGCACGCATACGTCTTGAACCACAGAAGGATTGGGAAGTCAATGAACCAAATCAGTTAAATTCTGTGCTTAAAACACTTGAAAAAATCCAAAAAGAGTTCAACGATGCACAGTCAGGCCAAAAGAAAGTGTCGCTTGCTGACTTGATTGTCTTAGGTGGATGTGGGGCTATAGAGCAAGCTGCTAAGAAGGCCGGTCACAAAGTGTCCGTTCCTTTTACACCTGGACGCACGGATGCATCACAGGAACAGACCGACGTGGAGTCATTCAAAGTATTAGAACCTACTGCAGATGGTTTTCGTAACTACCTCAAAACCGAGCCTTCTATTACACCAGAGGAATTTCTAATAGATCGGGCACAACTTTTAACATTGACCGCCCCTGAAATGACGGTTTTAATCGGCGGCATGCGCGTCTTAAACGCTAACTACAAAGAATCACAGCACGGTGTATTCACAAAGAATAAAGAAACACTCACTAATGACTTCTTCGTGAACCTTCTAGATAATAACACAACATGGAAAGCAAAATCTGAAGACAAAGACTTGTTCGAGGGTCGTGACTACACAACAGGCGAGCTCAAATGGACCGGTACCCGTGTAGACCTCATTTTTGGATCAAACGCCCAACTTCGGGCCATCGCAGAAATTTATGCATGTGATGACTCACAGGATAAGTTCATAAGTGACTTCATATCTGCCTGGAACAAGGTAATGAACGCAGACCGTTTCGACCTTGCATAGCATAGATTAGTAACATAAATAAGGCCAGAAGAATAACACTCCTGGCCTTGCAAAAACGCTGGCCTTTAAAATCAAATTAAGGCCAGCGTTTATTAGTTAATTTGGTTATTGGAGAGCTACAAATATTCCTTTAAGAATGAAACTAAATTTAGAGGTTTACAACTTATTTTGTAGAAGCTATCAATAGAGATAATATGATTAACACAAACCAACAAACTTGGTGCAAAGGTGGAGTTTTATATGAAAGACATAAAAATAGAACTAAGAGAAAAACTTAAAAGTTTACCAGATATTTCATATGCTGCAGCCGCAGATTATGAAAAAAATAAAGAGGCAATTGTAGCAGAAGTAAATGAAATTATGAATAGTCAAGATGATGTCAATCAACTCACTGGTAATAATCCTATTAATTTGATGGAAGAAAATCATCAAAACCACGCCGAATTTATGACTAACTTATTCAAAATGAATAAGTTAGAGCTATTATTAACTGTAGTTCCATGGGTCTATCGTACTTACCATAATCAAGGATTTAATTTTGAGTATTTTCTCCGGACTTTTAAAGCTTGGAAAGAAGCAGTAAATAAATATTTGGAGCCTGAAAATACCTACTCTATTTTAGAGATCTATCAGTGGTATGAAGAAAGCCATGAGAAAATGATAGAACTTGCTAGGTTGGATGAAAAGCCTCCCATTGAGATATCTCCTAATTGGAAAAAGACAAATCAAGACTTTTATTTAGCCCTTATGGAAGGAGATCATAAAAAGTGTATGGACATAGGTGATAAAGCTGTAAATTCCCCTGAAGACTTACAAAACTTTTATCTCCAGGTAGTACAACCCAGCATGTACAACATCGGCTTCAGATGGGAAAAGGGAGAGATATCAGCTGCCCACGAGCATTTGGCTACTGCCATTGTTTCTAGAGTTATGGCAAATCTATACCCTAAATTTATACTCATTGAGCACACAAAGGAAAAAGCAGTGATTACAGCTAGCCCTAATGAATACCACGAACTTGGAGCCAGAATGATAGCAGACCTTTTAGAAGTAGAAGGATGGGATGTAGATTATTTAGGTGCTAATGTCCCCGGCGAGGAATTAATTGAACTACTACTTGAAGAACCTCCTTTCCTACTAGGAATTTCTGTAGCTATGCCCTTTAATATCGATAAAACATCAGAATTAATACAAAAAATCAAAACCAATGAAAAATTAAAGGACATCAAAGTCATGGTAGGAGGAAAAATCTTTGCAGAACATACTGAACTTTGGAAAGCAACAGGTGCCGACGGTTATGCAACAAATGGCAAAGAAGCCATCGCTCTAGCAGCAAAATGGTGGGAAGATTGGAGGTAAAATACAGTGATAGTGGACTTTTTAATAAATCAATACACTGAAAGTTTAAGAAAATATCTGCAGGAAATTAGTACTACTTTTATAGTTACCACGGATAAAGACTTTAATATTTTGGACTGCAATGAAGAATTTTTACGGCTGTTAAACCTAAAAGAAAAACCTACCTCCATCCCTTTAAGTAACTATCTTAAAAAAGAAAAGGGAAATATTCTAAAAGAATTAAAGGAAGAAATTCAGGAAAGTCCACATAAAACTAGACTTAACTTTTACGATGAACAGGAAAACATTTATCTGATAGACTGCGCTATATTTGAAGATAAGAAATATTATATAATATTTGGTGAAAAACACTTCTTTACAGGAGAGGAAATCATAGCTAAAATGTCGACATTAAATTACGAGCTCTCCAACATGACCAGGGATTTGAATAAAAAGAATATTGAACTAAAAAAAGCTAATAACACTATTAATAATTTATTAAGAACTGACCCTCTTACTAACATTTCCAACAGAAGATGTTTCATAGAAGCATTAGAAAAATCTTTATCCTCTCTACGCCGTCACAAGACGCCGTGTTCCCTTGTAATGATAGACATCGACAAATTCAAGTATATCAATGACCACTGGGGACACAGCATAGGAGATCAGGTTCTCATTGATCTTGGTAAAATATTAGAAGAGCATTCCAGAAAAGAAGATCTCCCAGCCAGGCTGGGTGGGGAAGAATTTGTAATTCTTTTACCCCATACCGGCTGTAAAGATGGGATAGCCTATGCTGAAAAAATCAGGCAGGCCCTAGAGAAGCACAAATTTAGTTCACTAGATAAGACCATAACCGCCAGTTTTGGAGTCACAGAACTCAAAGAAAATGATTCATCAGACTCCGCACTTAATAGAGCTGATACTGCCATGTACATAGCAAAAGAAAAAGGACGCAATAGAGTAGAAAAAAACTGCTAAGTTTAATTTTCTAAATACAGGATACATACAGATCGAAACGCTGTACAATATCCAACTTTGACACTCCACACGCATAAATGCGTGGGATTCTTGGGTAGCTTTCCGTCCTCAATCCATTTCTGCTTTGGACAGCTCCCAAGCTAAGGGTATGCCAGTACCCTTCCCATACCAGTGCATATAGCAGTATGGGCTGATAGACTGCAGCTTAAGCTGCTCCATCTATCACAGGTGCATGGATGATATTCATCCCTGCTACCCGGTCTCGGTGCGAACTAAAACCGCAGGTGCATTGATATTTTCTATCTTTTGCTTGGTTTAGTATTTTACATACAGGACATGTTTGACTGGTGTATTTAGGGTTTACAAATTCTACTGCTATGCCTGCTAATTTTGCTTTGTACTCAATGTATGATGCTAGACGATAGAATGACCATGCATGAAGGTTCTTTTCGTTTTTACGGCTTGTTCTTGCCGTGGTTCTGATATTAGATAGTTTTTCTAATCTAATGGTGGAAACTTTATTATCTATTGCAAAGTCAACCACTTTACGGCTGATTTTATGGTCCTGGTCTTTCATCCAGCGCTGTTCTTTGTCGTTGAGGTTTTTGATGGCATTTAATTTTTTTGCTTTTCCTAATTTACGTCGTTTTGTTTTGAATTTTCTGCGGATATATTTGTTTTGTCTGCCGTTACCGGTGAATTTTGTTTTGCCGGTACTTGTTACTGCGACTGCTGGAGATTTTAGGCCTAAGTCTACGCCCATTATTATATCTGTTTCTTTAGGTTTAGGGTCTGGTAGTGTTACACATATTTGGGCTATCCACTTGTTTGATTTCTTTGTGATGCGCAGTGTGCCCAGTTTGTTTTTAAGTAGCTCTTTTTGATATTCGGTTAATACGGCTTTTATGGCTATACGCTTTGATTTAGTATTGATACATACTGGAAATTCAATGATGTTGTCTTTGATTTTGTAGTTTTGATTGTTCCATATACAGATTGGTTTTTTAAGGATAGGCACTCTTTTTATCTTCTTTGATCTACGATAAACACTTTTTGCATCACGGATTGCTTGATTTTTGACGGCACTTGGCATTGATACATTAACATCTTTTGATGATAGTTTTAATGATTTTTTAGCTTGGACCATTTCAGAAACTAGTGTGTTAATGGTTTTTATGTATTCTTTTGATATATCTATCAGGTGTTTTTCTTGTTCTTTTGTTGGTAGTAGTTTGATCTTCGCTGTTTTTTCCATGAGTTCACCCTCTTGTTTTTTGTTCTTCGACATACTTTTTGATAGTATCGCTTGATACATTACCTGCTGTTGATACGAAGAAAGAACGTGTCCATAAGCTTGGTAGATGTTTTAAATGTTTGAACTCTTGACGAAGTTTTCTTGAACTCACCCCTTTTATTTTCGCCATAATTTGAGATGGACTTATTTGTGGTAGAGCATTTAGAAATAAATGCGTATGGTCTTTGTCACACTCAATTGCCAGTACTTCTATTTCCTGTTCGATACATACTTCATGGACAATTTCTTTAAATCGCTCTTCTACCTTTTGATTTGAAAATATCTTTCTTCGATATCTTGGGCAGAAAACAAAATGATAGTTGATTAATGATACGGTTGTTTTAGTTCTTCTATATTCTTGTTTCATAACTCTAGTGTATATGTTTTTTATTTGTGCTGCAACGATAATTTATAAAAAAATGGGCTTTCATCCCACGATTTAAAACCGTGGGCTTTTCGCCCTTGTACTGTAATAATGGATATAGGGAGTTTTCGTATATGGGATATTAATTCCGGCAAGTGATATCCCAAAAAAATTACTACAGCTAATAGAAAAGTACTTTTTACGTTTTATTTTTTTACTACATATTTAGCAATTTTAAAGCAGGAATAAAGTGAATAAGCTAGAATTATTTATAAACACATAAATTTTTTAATCCTTTTAGGTCTTTTATAAATTTAATATCGAAGAGTTAGGTGCCTTTATTAATAAGGTTAAAAGGGAATCAGGTGAGAATCCTGAGCGGTCCCGCCACTGTAAGGGTAAGGTTATTTTCAGTATGCCACTGGAGTATCACTCTGGGAAGGCCGAATCTAACCAATGATCCCAAGCCAGGAGACCTGCCTAACTAGCGTTCACCGCAGAACTACGAAGGATGGGGAGGTGACTATATTCTATTTTACTTGCTATATTATAAAATAGATAATACTAACTCCCTGTCAGGGGAGTTTTTTTCTTGACAAATTCTTTTAAGATAGAATACAATTGAAATAGTAACTGTTTGAGAACGATTTTCAATCTCATGTGGTTTTTAGCATATATACATCTCTAATAGTTTAAATTCATTAGTTATTTACTTAACAATTATTGTATATAAAAAGAAATACATATTAAATATTTTGGTGGGTGATTAAAATTAAAAAGCTAACACTACACGATGCGAAAAATATTATAGTAAGAAATATCCCCTCGGTTATTACTTTAAGCAATCTAGTATTAGGCTTTTTCTCTATAATATTTACAATAAATTCTCAATATAAAGTTACATTGACATTAATTATTATATGTATGTTCTTAGACTTTCTAGATGGCAAAGTAGCAAGGATTCTTGGAGTATCTAGCTCTTTTGGCAAAGAATTAGACTCTTTAAGTGATGTTGTTTCATTTGGTGTAGCACCAGCTGTATTTACATACACTATCCTCCCTTATAATGCGTATTGGGTTTCTTTAATACTAGCGATTTATTTAATATGTGGCGTATGTAGATTAGCTAGATTTAATGTAAGCAGCAACAACAATTCTAATTTTAGTGGTTTTCCAATCACCACAGCCGGAGGATTATTAGCTTTATTAAGTTTTTATTATGCGGTTTTCCCTCCATCTATTTTCTTTATGATAGTAATAGCCTTGTCTATATCAATGGTAAGCAGAATACCTTTTTTTAGTGTAAAAAAAAGTAAAAGTCATAATGCAAACTTAAGATATTCAAAATGGTTTAGCTTGCTTTTAGTGAGTTTATTTGGAGTTATTGTACTAATCTATCCTTTTGTTATGGCAATAACTTTAATCTTATACTACTTAAGCGGTCTAACATTGATATTAAATCATTTTCAACCTACAAATCTAAACTCTCAAATTAAATTTAAGCGGTAAATAACAGGTATATTAATAGCCATCTAATAGCCTTTATTACTAAAAAATAGGCCTCCCTTTAACTAACAAAGAGAGGCCTTAACTTAATTGAAATCCCTATTTTGCAATATTTAATCTCTACCAGTTGTAATCTCTCATCTCAAAGAACTTTTGTGGGTGATCACAAGCAGGGCATACTTGTGGAGCCTTCTTCCCTGTAATGTTAAAACCACAATTTCTACATCTCCATGTTACTTCTTCAGGCTTTTCATACACTTTATTCTCTTTCAAGTTATTAAGCAAACCTAAAAACCTTTCTTCATGGTACTTTTCAGCAATTGCTATATTTTCAAACACTGAAGCAATCTCTTTAAACCCTTCTTCTTTGGCAACTTCTGCAAATTCAGGGTACATTTCGGCGTGCTCGTGGTTTTCACCATTAGCTGATTCTTTCAAGTTCTCTTCTGTAGTGCCAATAATTCCGGCAGGGAAGTAAGCTTGTATCTCTGCTTCGCCACCTTCTAAAAACTTAAATAATCGCTTAGCATGTGCTCTTTCATGTTTTGCTGTTTCTTCAAAAACAGCTGCAATCTGCTCGTATCCTTCTTTACTTGCTTGACTGGCATAATAATCATAACGATTTCTCGCTTGAGATTCTCCAGCAAAAGCGGTTAACAAATTCTTTTCTGTTTTTGTACCTTTAATAGACATAAGTTTTCACCTCTCCCTTTCACGTACTAGTATTTTCACTTAATATATATTTGATATTTTTAATATAAAATCCTTGTTCACTCCATCACTTTTTTGAATTAAATTTTAAAATTTTGTTTTAATTTATTAAATCTTAATTTTCTCTTAACATTTTTGTGAGATAATAAATAAAAACCGGTATTTCAAATTAAATAACTAATTTTAAGAAAGAGTGATAAAAATTGTCAGAAAAAATTCTTTTAGTCGAAGATGATAAGCACATAGCAAGGCTAGTCACCTATAATTTAGAAAAAGAAGGCTATCAAGTAACTCATGAGATCCGTGGAGACAAAGCTATAGAACTATTATATCAAAATGACTTTGATCTTGTAGTTTTAGATATAATGCTCCCCGGGATAAGTGGTCTTGACTTTTGCCGTAAGGCAAGAGAGTATAAAAAAGAACCATACCTGCCAATTATTATGCTTACAGCCAAAAATGAAGAAACTGATAAAATAGTCGGGCTTGAGATGGGTGCAAATGATTATGTCACAAAACCCTTTAGTCCAAAAGAATTAACAGCACGCGTCAAAGCTCAACTAAGAAGCAAATTTCATATTAATGCTATAGAAAACGAGACATCATCCAAGGCAAAAACAGGCAAAGAAAAAAGTGAAAATGAATCTAGTTCAGAAATCAATAATGATGAAATAATCGTTGGCTCACTAATATTAAACCCCAAAAAATACAGGGCCAAAATTGCTAATATCCTTTTAAACTTAACTCCAAAAGAATTTGAGCTGCTAATGTTGTTAGCAACTAGCCCTGGACAGGTATTCACAAGAGATCTATTGTTAGAAAAAATATGGGGTTTTGATTATGAAGGTGATACTAGAACAGTCGATGTTCATATACGACATATACGTCAAAAGATACAAGAAACCGGATATAATAAGGTGATCATTGAAACAGTAAGAGGTGTGGGATATAGACTAAAAGAACCAGAATAATGAAATGGAGTTTCAATGAATTGGAGTTTTTATAATGAAGATATTTAATTCGATTAAAGGTAAAATAAACACTGCATTTATTTTTTTACTTGTACTTTCTTTAGTTTTTGTTGCAGCTTATTTGTTTTATTATTTTAATAATTTTTATATGGACAATCTAGAGCACCAGTTGACACAAAAAGCTCGTATGATAACTGTAAGTATTAAAGATGATTTGGAAAATAAAGAAGGTTTGCAGCAGTACGTGCTTGACTTAAAAGATAAAACTGATGATTTTAGGTTTACTATAATTAGAAATGATGGTTTGGTACTTGCCGAATCCGAAACTGCCCCAGAATTAACTGACAACCATATAGATAGACCAGAAGTAAAAGACGTCTTAGATGGTAAAATTGGTGTTAATATAAGATATTCTAATACATTAAATAAAGATTTGTTGTATGTGGCCCATCCTGTCTCCTCCCCTGATAGTGACGAGATAGACGCTATATCTAGAGTCGCAATTCCTCTAGAACAGATCCAAGAAGCAAGGTTTAACATGGCTTTGTTTATTACATCTTCAGTTCTTTTCACATTATTTGTCGCCTGGATCTTTGGAACTCTTATTTCCCGTAATATAACACATCCTCTTGATAGCTTGACCAAATGGAGCAAACAGCTTGCAAAAGGTGATTTTTCCCATGAGTTCCCTGTCAAATCTAAGGATGAAGTGGGACAACTAGCACATCATTTTCATGAAATGAAAGTTAATCTTTCAGAATTAATGGACTCTTTGACAGAAGAAAAAAATAAATTAGCAGTATTGTTAAATTACATGCCAGATGGTGTTATAGGTGTAGATACTGACAAAAATATAACTTTGATTAATCCGGCTGCTAAAAATCTTTTTAGAATTAAAGGTGATTTGTTAAATAGACCTTTGATATCTGTAACTAGAAACTACACTTTATATAATAACCTTCAAAAAGTCTTAACAGAAAACATTCAAGTTAGTCAGAAAATCATTTTAGATAATAAAGTGTTAAGAGTATACATTACTCCTTTTCATCCAAAAAGTAATACACCTGGCGGTGCAGTAATTATACTACAAAACATCACTGATCTTACAAAATTAGAACAGGTCAGAAAAGAGTTTATAAGTAATATCAGCCATGAATTGAAAACTCCACTTACTTCAGTTCAGGGATTTATAGAAACACTGCATGAAGAATTCCCAGAAGATAACCATCAGCATAAGGAGTTTTTGGATATTATTAAAGAAGAAACCAGAAGAATGAAGAGACTAATAGATGACTTGACAATTTTGTCAAAATTAGAAACCAAACCAGGCTTTGTTCAGCCTGCCAAAGAAGAACTAAATTCTTTGATTAAACGCATAATCTCTCTAGCAAAAGAAAGATGGACAAAACACAATTACAAAATCAAAAGCACTTTGCCATCTAAAGAAGTAACTGTATTAATGGATAAGGATAAAATCCAACAAGCATTGACTAATTTGATTGATAATGCAGCCAAGCATAACCCTTCAGACACTACCGTTACTTTAAAAACTGAGTTAAATAAAAACCGAACTCATGTAAAAATCTCTGTTGAAGATGATGGAATGGGCATTCCAGAAGAAGAACTTCCTAGGATCTTCGAACGTTTTTACAGATTGGAAAAATCCCGTTATAAAGATGACCTATTTGGAGATATAGAAAGAAGTCACAGCGGGACTGGTCTTGGGTTATCAATTGCAAAACATATAATTGAAGCACACAATTCTTCTTTGGAAGTTAAAAGCCAGATTGGCAAAGGGACAGAGTTTTATTTTTATTTGGAAATTAGTTAATAAAAAACATTGATTCTGGAGCAATAAGTCATATGAACAAAGTTTTGTTTTTAATTGCAATACATCTTGATGAAAAAGCAGGAGAAATAAGGCCTAATGACAGGAAGTCATTAGCTAATTGAACTCAGGATGAGTTCCTTAATTAGGGAGCCTTATTTCGACTGTTGACGAATCTTAGATGTATCAATTAAAAACACTTTTCTTATGTGAATAGACTTTTTGCTCCAGAATCAATATTTTGTTCTTAACACAAACTTAACAAAAGCTTAATTCTTCCATAACAACCCTCCTTTATTATATAGACAAACAATAAAGAGGAGGGTTTTTTGATGAAAAAAATTTTAGCAGCGCTTATAGGTGTTTTCATTTTAGTTATTGGTGGAGTTACAGCCGGATGTGGTGGTAGCGGCGATGCAGGTAGTGGTGACAAAAGAGATACTATGGTCGAAATCCAGGGTTCAGACACAATGGTTAACCTAAATCAAAACTGGGCAGAAAATTACATGGACGAAAATCCAGAAAAATATATCTCAGTTACAGGAGGAGGCTCAGGAACTGGGATAGCTTCTCTAATAAACGATGATGTTGATATCGCTGGTTCTTCAAGAGATATGACAGAAGAAGAGATTGGTGATGCAAGAGAAAATGATGTAGATGTATATGAATTTTTGGTAGCACAGGACGGCCTTGCCGTAGGAGTACATGAAGATAATCCTGTAGAAGACTTAACCTTTGCAGAGTTAAAAGAAATATTTACCGGTACAGTAACTGACTGGTCAGATTTTGGATGGGATGAAGGTGGAGAGATTACTGTTTATAGTCGTCAGAGCAATTCAGGTACCTACGTTTATTTTAACGAAAACGTTATGGACGGGGAAGACTGGGCAGATGATGCACAATTCATGTCAGGTTCCTCAGCCATAAATGATGCTCTAAATGAGGATAAATCTGGTATTGGTTATTATGGGGTAGGTTATGTAGATGGTGTAAAAGCAATTAACGTAGCTTATGATGAGGACTCTGATTACTACACACCTTTAGATGCAGAAAACATAAATGAAGGTAATTATCCAATAGCAAGACCCCTCTACTTCTACACCAATGGAGTTCCTGAAGGTAGTGTGAAAGAATTTCTTGATTTTGTATTATCAGATAGAGGCCAGGAGTTAGTTGTTGATGCTGGTTTTTATCAGATGACTCCAGAGATGCATGAGGTTAACGAAGAACTTTTCGATGAAATATATTAGGCTGCTCAATATTAACTAACAATAACGGCTATTGTATTAAAGCTACTATTGTATTAACAAAACCATATTACATTAATTTCAACAGAGCAATAATTTATTTTAATATTGCTCTGTTGAAGCTGTGTGATCTCTTATGGAGGTGAAAGTGTTTGAAAAGCACAAAAACATTAAGGATTAAAAATTCATTGATAAGATTATATTTTACAATAAATGGTGCGCTGGCAATCATTATACTCTTAATGATATTTTTCTTTCTGCTAAACGAAGGATACCCAGCAATTAAAGAAATAGGTCTTGGAGAATTTTTGTTCAAATCTAGGTGGATGCCAAGTTCAGGGGACCCCGGGTATGGAACCCTTGCTTTAATATTAAGTACATTAATTGTTGCATTTGGAGCAATGGTTATAAGTATCCCCTGGGGGATAGTAACTGCAGGATATATCTCTGAAATAGCCCCCAAAAAAATACAGGAAATTCTAAAAACCACTATTGAGACATTAGCTGTTTTTCCTTCAGTTGTTCTAGGTTTTATCGCTTTGACTACCGTTGCGCCTTTAGTTGCCAGGATATTTGGTCTATCAAATGGTTTGACTGCTCTTACTGGCTCTATAATGTTAAGCGTTATGGCCCTTCCCACAATAATTAGTATCTCTGAAGATGCACTAAACTCAGTCCCTAAAGAGTATAAAGAAGCAGCAATAGCAATGGGGGCAACAAGATGGGAAGTTCTAAAAAAAGTAACTTATCCTTCTGCATCATCAGGGATACTTGCAGCAGTAATGCTCGGTTTTGGCAGGGCTATTGGGGAAACCATGACCGTACTAATGGCAACAGGTAACTCTTTAGCTATGCCTATGACAGATATTCATGGCATACCATTTCCTGACTTTTTGACTTCTGTACGAACTCTGACAGCTACAATAGCTATAGAAGGTTCCGATGTTCCCTGGGGAAGCATTCATTACCACTCACTTTTTGTTGTAGGGGCAATTTTATTTGTTTTAACATTTATAATCAACCTGATAGCTGATTTAGCTATAAATAGATTCAAAGGAGGGAATGGCTAAATGGCTAATCTATCAAAAAAGAAATATTCAAAAAATATTTCACAAATCACCCATTCCCTTGAGACTCACAGGCAATTTGCCAAAAAAAATATCAAAGAAAAAATAAACTTTGGCATTTTTGCTTTTGTTGCCTCTTCGGCTGTATTAACAGTTTTAGTTTTGCTTGGCATCCTCGTTAAAGGTGGCTCCGGAGTTATATCTATCGAATTTATAACACAAATGCCTATGTCACAAATGACTGAGGGTGGAATCTACTCAGCAATAATGGGCACTGTTTATCTATCTTTGTTGACATTATTATTTTCACTTCCTCTAGGTGTTGGTGCTGCAATTTATCTACATGAATGGGCTGGCAAAGGTTTTTTTGTTAGACTTATCAGGCTTAGCATTAGAAACTTAGCCGGAGTTCCTTCTATTGTATACGGACTTTTTGGCCTTGGAATTTTTGCTGCAACTATTGGCTTTGGCACTTCACTATTATCAGCTTCTTTAACTCTTGCTTTGATGTCCCTTCCAATAATCATAACTGCAAGTGAAGAAGCCTTAAAAGCCGTACCTCAAGAATTCAGAGAGGCATCTATAGCTCTTGGAGCTACCAGATGGGAAACTATTAGATATCAGGTTTTGCCTTATGCACTACCAGGGATAGCTACAGGCAGTATTTTGAGCATTGCAAGGGCTGCAGGCGAAACAGCTCCTATTATTTTGACAGGTGCCGCTTATTTTCTGCCATATTTGCCGGGTAGTTTGTTTGATCGGTTTATGGCGCTTCCCTATCATTTGTATATTCTTTCGACCCAGCACAGTCAAACAGCTGTTGTAAGACCTCTTGCATATGGCACAGCACTGGTTCTAATAGCTATAGTACTTTTAGTTAACGCTGTCGCAATATACATCAGATACAGATCAAGAAAAAATAAACTCTGGTAAGGAGTGAAATGTAATGACTAAACAAAATATAAAACAAAATGAAAAAAAAGTTTTTGAAATAGAAAATTTAAACTTATGGTATGGAAACACCCAGGCCCTAGAAGATATTAACCTAAATGTGTACCAAAACGAAGTCTTAGCATTAATAGGCCCATCAGGATGTGGGAAGTCAAGTTTTCTAAAAATATTAAATAGAATGATTGATTTAGTAGAAATCTCAAAAACACAAGGGAAGGTAACTTACCTTGGTAAAAATATTTTTCACGATGAGATAAATTTGATTGAACTTAGAAAACAAGTAGGTATGGTCTTTCAAAAACCTAATCCCTTCCCTATATCTATCTACGACAACATCGCCTTTGGTCCAAGACTTCACGATTCTAATAAAAATTTAGACGAACTAATAAAAAAATGTCTTCAGGAAGCATACCTGTGGGATGAAGTTAAGGACAGGCTTAAAAGCCCTGCCATGTCATTATCCGGAGGACAGCAGCAGAGATTATGTATCGCAAGAGCCCTCGCATGTAAGCCGGAAGTTATTTTGATGGATGAACCATGTTCTGCTCTTGACCCGGTCTCTACTACCAGGATTGAAGGGCTTATATCTGAGCTAAAGAAACATTACACTGTAATTATTGTAACCCATAATATGCAGCAGGCCGCTAGAATTTCCGATAGAACAGCATTTTTGTTGGAGGGGAAGTTGGTAGAAGTAGGAGACACCGGAAATATTTTTACTCATCCACAGGATAGCAAAACCGAAGATTATATTACCGGCCGTTTTGGCTAAAAGGGGGAAATAAAATGGCAAGAGCTAACTTTGATAAGGAATTAAACGAAATGAAATCAAAAGTTTTGTCCATGGGAGGTGCTGTAGAAGAAGCTATAGACGATTCAATCAAAGCATTAAAAAACCAGGACAAAGAACTAGCCCAAAAAGTAATAGAAAAAGATGATATTATCGATGATTTAGAGCTAGAGATTGAACAAATGTGTCTACGAATTATAGCACAGCACCAGCCAATGGCAAATGATTTAAGAAGAATAGGAACTGCCCTAAAAATAATCACCGAATTAGAGAGAATGGGAGATCATGCTTCTTCAATCTGTAAGAAAACACTGTATATGCTAAACGAGCCTTTAATAAAGCCTTTAATAGACCTACCAAGAATGGCCGGACTTACACAGCAAATGGTTGAAAAAGCACTTGATGCATATGTTAATGAAAATGTAGACGCTGCTTATCAAATCCCAGAAGACGATGATGAGATTGATTCCCTTCACCGTCAGATATTTTCTGAATTGATAACATATATGATATCTGATCCGAAAACCATCAATCAAGCCACCCAATTGCTATTTATCAGCAGTGGCCTTGAACGTATAGGAGATCATTCTACCAACCTTGCAGAATGGATAATTTTTATGGTATCAGGAGAGAGGAAAAAGTTTTGACCATTACTTTTCAAGCATTTCACATTCTTCAAGCACTTCACAATTTTGAAGTGCTTTTTTTACTAATATAGGGCCGACTAATTCAAAGAATATAACAGTGGATAAGATAATTGTAATTATTACACCATCCTCAACAGGCAGCTTATCTTCTGCAAGTACAGCCAACCCAATTGCGACCCCAGCCTGAGGAGTCAAAGCAATACCTATATTTTTGCGATATGAAGGTTCCATATCTTTACTAAAAATTGCCCCTATCCTAGAGCCAAATATTTTTCCTATTAATCTAGCAATAATATAACCAAGAGCCATTACACCAACTTGATCAATAATTCCTAAATTTAGCTTTGCCCCGGCCAAAGTCAAAAAGACAATCAAAATAGGTATCTCAACTCTTTGAAATAGTTTAAAAAATAACTGAGGGTTTGGTAAAAAATTCGTAACAGTAATACCCATAAGCATAGCAATTAATAAAGATGGTAGATCAAAAACCTCTGCAAATCCAACAGCCAGAAGAACTGTCCCCAAATTAACACTTAATAATTTATCTTCGGTAAAAGAAAATCTGTTTACAAAAACCAACATAAAGCCAAGACCAACACCTATTAGCAGCGAAAGTAAAAACTCCCCAAATATCGCTATTAATACGTGACTTTCAGGTTCTATTGATTGATAAAAAAGTACCCTAAGCATTGAAACCACTATACCAAAGCCCACTATACATAATAAATTATCCAGGGCAACAAGAGAGATTAGTAATCTAGAAAACTCTCCTTTTGCTTTGTACTCTTTAAGAATTGACATAATAGCAGCAGGAGCAGTAGCTAGTGAGAGAACACCCAATACTATAGCCAAAGGAACAGACCCAGATAACACATACATTACAATAGTTACTAGAGCAAAAGTTATAAAAATTTCAGCAAAGAAAATTGGAGGAATTTTCTTTTTTATCATCCTGAATCTATCTACTGTCAACTCCCCACCAATAGTGATGGCAATAACACCCAAGGCCATAGTATTTACTGGTTCTAGACTATTTAACAAATCCTCTGAGAGAATATTAAAAACTGATGGTCCAACAATCAAACCCGCTACTATGTAGCCGGTAACAGAGGGAAGTTTTATATAATTTACTAACCTCCCTCCAATAATTCCCACTATTAGTACAATACCTGCTGCAA
Organism: Natranaerofaba carboxydovora; assembly: GCF_022539405.1. Taxonomy (NCBI): domain Bacteria; kingdom Bacillati; phylum Bacillota; class Clostridia; order Natranaerobiales; family Natranaerofabaceae; genus Natranaerofaba; species Natranaerofaba carboxydovora. The sequence continues at coordinate 1,941,359 of NZ_CP054394.1, forward strand.
GGACAGTACTTTCCCCAATCATACTAACTCCCCTCACCTAAATATTTAATTCATTATATATCAAAATTCATCATTTTAAGCTTATGATTTAAACTTTTCTATAACAGAAATCGTTTCTCCTTTATTTTATGTATAACTTACTTTCAATTTTACTTTATTACATTTAGTATACCCTCTTTTGGATACACTAAAAATGGAGGTGAAATCATGACAACATCTACAACACAAAAAGTAGCTACAATGAAAACATTCGTCATGAAACAGATCGGTGAAACAGCTTGGATAGACAAAGAAAAGCCAGAAGCAGGACCAAGAGATGCCATTCTTCGCCCCATAGCTATAGCTCCATGCACCTCAGACATTCATACCGTCTATGAAGGTGGTATAGGCGAAAGACAAAACTTAGTATTAGGACATGAAGCAGTGGGAGAAGTCATAGAAGTCGGAAGCAAAGTTGAAGATTTTAGATCAGGAGACAGAGTTATAGTTCCGGCCATCACACCGGATTGGTACAATACTGATATTCAGGATAACTATCATCAACACTCCAATGGCATGCTATTTGGCTTTCAATTTGCCAACTTGAAGGATGGTGTTTTTTCTGAGTATTTTCACGTTAACGATGCAGATCTTAACCTGGCTCACCTTCCAGATGAGATCAGTCCTGAAGCCGCTGTAATGTTAACAGATATGGTTACCACAGGCTTACACGGTGCAGAGTTGGCTGATATAGAATTTGGTGACAGTGTTGCAGTAATAGGAATTGGTCCAGTAGGACTAATGGCAATAGCTGGAGCCAAATTACGTGGTGCATCTAGACTATTTGGAGCTGGCAGTAGAGAGGTTTGTGCTGAGGTTGCTAGCGATTTTGGGATGACTGACCAAATTAATTACAAAGAAGTCCCAATAAGCGAACAAATTGACAGTTTAACTTATGGTAAAGGCGTTGATGCTACTATCATTGCCGGTGGCGACAGCGATGTACTAACAACTGCAGTTGAAATAACAAAACCCGGAGGCAATATTTCAAATATTAATTACTTCAGCATTGGAGAATCACTTCCCATACCACGTTTAGCATGGGGAAATGGAATGGCCCACAAAACAATCAAGGGCGGACTATGTCCCGGGGGACGCATTAGAATGGAAAGATTAGCAAATCTAGTTACAACAGGCAGGTTAAATCCAGAAAAGCTTATCACTCATCATTACAATAAGTTTGAAGATATTGAAGAAGCATTTAAGTTAATGAAAGATAAACCACGAGACTTAATCAAACCAGTAGTAACTATAGACTAGTTAATTGTCAAATGTCAAATTTCAGAATTATAATGTTAAGGGTGCTGGTAACTCCAGCACCTGCTTAGCTTACCACCACCGATTGATTATTATTATTGCTTACAAAAGTTACTTTACCTTCATAAGCTTTTTCAAGATAGTCAGGTTTAAAAACTTCCTCACTACTTCCATATTTGATAACACATTTGTTCAATAAAACAACACTATCGAAAAAATTATCCGCTTTACTTAAGTCATGATGTACTACCAAAATAGTCTTTCCGCTATTTCGTAATTCTTTTAATAGCCCAGTTATAATCTCTTCAGAAGTAATATCAATACCTACAAATGGCTCATCAAGAAATAATAAGTTAGAATCCTGAGCAAGAGCTCTCGCAAGAAAGACCCTCTGCGTCTGTCCTCCTGATAGCTCACCTATCTGTTTGTCTTTTATGTTAACTAACCCTACCATTTCTAAGGATTTGTTAACAGCTTCATAATCCTTTTTATCAGGTCTTTTCATCAGCGACAGATAAGGATACCTTCCCATCATAACAACATTTTGAACTGTCACCGGAAAACTATGATCAATATCACTATGCTGAGGAACATAAGCAACTCTTTTGTAACTTTTACTAGCCGGCTGCCCAAAAAACCTGACTTTTCCTTCTTCTATAGGTATAAGACCCATCGCTGCCTTAATTAGTGTTGATTTTCCCGCTCCATTAGGGCCAACTATTCCTACAATTTGTTTTAACGGTATATCTAAATTTATTTTATCTAATACTCTATTTCCATAATAAGAAACACACAAGTCCTGAACTTCTACTGCAGTTTGAACTGTCATTTCAACTCCACCCCCAAGAAAAGTTGCTCGCGATTAAATTTCACTTCAATACATCTTATTAGAATAAATATCCTTAAGTGCTTGTCCAGGTTTAAAAGAAACTTATACCCAATCGTATATTTAATAATTACACCATAGTTAAAACTTTAATCATTCCCCTTGTTTTTTTTGTATCTTTCAAACCTCTCCAAAACATCGTGATTGTCTTCTAAAAACTTTAAAAAAAGAGACAAAACTTCAAAGTTATCCGGATCTATGTGGTGTTCAATCCTTTCAACCTGTCTTTGCAGGTCATTGTTTGCGCCAAGAGTTTCTAATAGCTTTTCTAATTCACTATGTCTTTTAAGAAGATATTCTCCTAGCGCTTTTCCTTTTTCAGTAAGTTCTATGATTCCGTATTTTTCATAGTTCAGTAGATCCTTTTCATATAATCTTTGCATCATTCTAGTAACAGACGATGGTTTAACATTTAGATTATCTGCAACAATATTCACCCTTGTAAAACCATCTTCCTTGCTCAGTCGAAAAACCATTTCCAGGTAATCTTCCATACTAGGTGATAGACTATCTTTCCCCTTCAAACTCTCATATCCACGATCTGTAAAAAATTCATTATACTCACTCATCTAACAATTTTCCTCCATGCTTTTTTACTACTTTATGCTCTTAAAACAATTGCAATTCTTATCTTTTAAAATTTGCTCTTGTTTTATTGGTTCATCTATGTATTCATTTTGAACTTCTTCACCCTGGGCAAGATTTTCATCTAAAGGTGAATTATGATTATATCCTCTCTTGGACATTTCCAAAACAAGGGTTTCGTGTCGTTTATATAAGGCAGATAATTTTCCCACCCATCTGCAGGTTTCAGGGTGATTCCTATACCCTTTCTTATCTTGAGTTAATATATTCCAGAGTGCATGAAGCTCTCTGTGTTCACCCAATAGATGTTTTCTACAAAGTTTATCTGGCTCAATATCCCATATCCTCATTTTAACCACCTCTCATTAAAATTCACCTATTACCTAGCTTATAAATTAAACAAATCAAATCCCCACAAGGTCAACAGCCCTACAAGAGTACCATAAAAATAAATACTGCAAAGAGAAAAAACTATTAGATTAGATTTAGAATACCCGACGGATTTAGCAATTACAGCAGTAACCCATATCCCAACTAAAGGAGTCATAACCAGAACAAATAAGTTTCCGTATTTTTCTATCTTTTTTTTATGTTTGTTGTCAGATAGTTTGTTAAGCCAGTTCCTAACCTTAGGAAAACCACTCAAAAAATTATAAAAAAATACAATCAAAGGTACAGCCATAAAATTGCCAAAGCCCGCCCAAATTACAGCCGATACAATATCTAGACCCATTGCCATTGCTGCCGGTACAGCTACATAAATTTCAAAATATGGTACAAAACCCATTAAAAATGCAGTTATTGCATATAACAAATAATCTAGCATTTTCTTTTATCCTCTTTTTCTAATTCTTGGGCTTTGGCTTTAAGAACAGATTTTACTTTTTCCTTTTCCTCTTCTTTCATATAATTTATTCCAAGTAACTCACTCAACCAAAAACCATCTACTGCCAATCTGATAATTTCGGCTTCAATATAATCAGTGCTATTTTTTTCGTCATTATTATTAAATCCATCATTGTTGTCATATTCGTCATCATTTTGTTTTTCATCTGTATTATCATTTATCATGTCTTTCATTTGTTTTACTAACCTTTTTGACCTATCTTTGATTGGCTCTAATAGGTCAGGATTTAGCAATACAGCTGCCAAAAGTCCTTTGCTTGTTTCATTAAACAAATTCTCAGAATCAAAAGTTACATCTACATATGATTCGAGGATATTTTTTTCTGAATTTACTTTATTTGATTTTGCTTTTTCTGAGTTTAAATTTTTTGAACTTTTCATCTGGTTTTCAAAAGTAATCTCATTATATTCTACAAGGGCTTTAATAAGTTCGTCCTTACTTGGAAAATGATACAACAATCCCCCTTTGCTTATTTTGGCCCTTTTGCAAACTTCATTTAACGTTAAATTATTAACACCTTTTTCTGAAATAGTATCTGTTGCAGCTTTAAAAATTTTCTCTTTAGTCTCCATTACCTTCACCTCTGTTTTTATTTTTGTACACCGTCCAGACGGTATAGTCTTGTCAAAAAAAAGAGAACCCTTTTATTTTATTCTACTTCATCTACTGCAAAAAGACAATATGAACAAGTTTTTTGCTTATATATAAATTGACTTTTTGCAGTAGGTCAATTTCATTTACTAAATCTCTTTCGCTTTGAAGACGAAGGAATATTAAGTTCTTTTCGATATTTTGCTACTGTTCTCCTGGACACTTCTACACTCTCATTTTCTTTAAGGATCGAGGCAATCTTTTCATCACTCAAAGGATTGTTTTGGTCCTCGTTCTCAATTAGCTGCTTTATGATGTGTTTAACTTTGGTAGAGGAGGATGAATCAAAGAAGAACCTCAATGAATAAATTCCCCTTGGCGTTTGTACATACTTATTAGCAGTAGCTCTGCTAACAGTAGACTCGTGCACATCAATTCTCTCTGCTACATCATTCAATGTTAACATCTTAAGCCCTGATACCCCTTCTTCAAAAAAAGCCCTCTGTATATCAACAATACACTCTATAACTCTATAGATAGTCCTTCTGCGCTGCTCTATTGCTTTTATAAGCCACATGGCCGAGTCCATCCTAGAACTAATAAATTCTTTCGTCTCAGAGCATCTATTATTATTCATTATACTCCTGTAGGAGGGACTTATTCTAAGATTAGGAGCTAGGTTATCATTCATAATAATTATATACTCGTCATCCACCTTTTCAATAAATGCTTCTGGAACTACATAGGCTGTCTTTTCTCCCGTAAAGTAAGAAGCAGCGGGTTTTGGGTTTAGAGTTTTGATAAAATCCACCATAGATTGAACTTCATCGGTTGATATCTCAAGGCTAGATGCAATATTCTTTATTTTGTTTTCTGCAATATCTGAAAGATGGTTTTCAATAAGAGGAATAACTTTCTTGGATATATTTTCTGATTCAATTTTGTCATAGACCTGTATAAGCAAACATTCTTTAAGATCTCTTGCCGCAACTCCAGGAGGATCAAGGGTTTGTACCAGCTCTAATGCTTCCTGCAGCTTATCTATGGAATATTCAGTAAACTTTGATAGTTCAGTAAGATATATAGAAAGATAACCGTTTGAATCAAGGCTGCCAACTATAAATTCACAAACTTCTCTAATTTCAGTATCGATATCCAATAAACTAAGCTGAAAATTCAAATACTCAATAAAAGTAGTCTCACTTGAGGTAAACACTTCAAAACTATCCTGATTTTGAGGAGTATAGCTACTATTTTGAAATGCACCTCCAGTCACATCACTTGAATCGGCAAAATAATCCTGCCAGTCTAGATCATACTTATCATTATTATCAATGCCTTCATTCTCTGAGGCTTCATTTTCGGTTCTATCAGCTGTATCCTTAGTTTGTGCTTCTTCATTAGAGCTTTCTTTCTCCAAAACTGGATTAGATTTTAACTCCTGTTCAACATAAGTTTCAAGCTCGGTTTTTGACATTTGTAAAAGTTTAATCGCCTGCTTTAGTTCTGGAGTAATTATTAATTTTTGCGATTGTTCTAACTTAAGATTATGATCAATCTTCATATCTTTTTCAACTCCCGAAACAATTTTGTTTCTTTAATATATATTCAACAAAAAGTTTTAAAGACCTCCCCCGTAAACTAGCAAGTTTTATGCCAATTATTCTTAAATTTTATAGTTTATGTGAATAGACTTTTTGACAGGAAATCAACTTTCTAAGAGGAAAAAAATAAATCGAAATAGAAAATAATAGCCGGAGGTGACAATATTGAAAAAAGTAAAGCTAGGTAATAGTAACCTTGAAGTATCAGAGTTTTGTCTAGGGGTGCTTCCTATGGGACCTCTTCAAGCTGATTTGCCTGAAGAGAAGTGTGTAGATATAATCAGAGCTGCACTTGATAGAGGGGTTAATTTTTTGGATACAGCAGAAATGTATAGCACTCAAACTTATGTCGCAAAAGCCGTTAAGGAAAGAAGAGATGAAGTGGTTATTGCAACAAAATCAAATGCCAAAACCTACGACAATATGGCCAAGTCTGTTAAAAAATCTTTGGAAGAGCTTAATACAGACTATATAGACATATATCATCTTCATGCAGCAAGAGCCACTGAAGAGGTCTTTGAAGAAAGAAAGGGAGCTCTAAAATACTTAACGGAAATGAAGGAAAAAGGGATAATTAAAGCTGTTGGAATCTCCACTCATGGGGTACGTGCTGTTGAGAAAGCTGCAGAAATAGATGAAATAGATATAGTCTATCCTTTGATTAACAAAAAAGGACTTGGCTTACTGCAGGGAAATGTAAGTAACATGATAGAGGCAATCAAAAAATGTCACAGTGCAGGCAAAGGCACTTATGCCATGAAAATACTTGGAGGCGGAAATCTTGTGCATGACATAGAAGATAGCATAAATTTTGTTAGAGATATAGAGGGAATGGACGCTGTTTCTATGGGAGTTACAAAGGTAGAGGAACTAGATTATAACCTTTATTTATTTGGGGCAGACAATATCAAGTTAGACAAACTGCCCGATACAACAAGCAGCAAAAAACTTTATATATTTAAAAAGATCTGCAAAAGTTGTGGAAAATGCATCGAAAACTGCCCTAACGAAGCACTTTCCTTTGATGAAAACGAAAAAGCTGTAGTGGACCATGACAAGTGCTTACTTTGTGGTTACTGTAGCCCGGAGTGTCCTGCTTTTGCAATAAGGCTAGTTTAAGACAGTAAAACATTATCATTTTAGACTTATTTTAGAAAGTGTCTAATAACAAAGCCGCAGTATTATGTGACCTATTATGGTCACTATAAACTGCGGCTAATGATTTATATTATTTTTTGCACCAAAATCCCAGAATCAAAGTTTATTCAACTTTCACTTTTATCTTCACTAGTTATATGCTCATGATTTTTCAGGTGGTCCATACAGTATTCATAATCACCCTCACATGTGGAACAATACCTAAAGTCCATATCAGGATCATCTTCTTCAGTTATACCACATACAGTACATCTGTGCATGGGCCCACTTCTAGCCATGTTTGTCTTTTTAACAAATTCTTTTCTTTTATCATTAGCCCATTTTCTAGTCCTAAAGCCTCTAACAGCATCTTCTCCAAAAAACAATAGATAGTTTAACAATGCTACTCCTATTGCTACTCTTGCCGCTAAAGTTCCAGTAACAAATGTCATTAATAAAAAGAAAACGTTTAAATATGCAAGATATTTGATCTTAATAGGAAGAAGTAAAAATAACCTCAACTGAAAATCGGGAAAGAGCGTAGCAAAAGCCAAAAACAACGAAAGATTAAGATAGGTTGAGTCTACTGCTGCTCCTGATACAAAGGCTGCAATAATAGTACCTATTACTCCAACAAAATAATACAAATTAAACTTAAAAGTTCCCCAGACAGATTCCAAAGTAGTACCTATCATATAATATAAATACAGTACAAAGACAAAAAATATAAGTGAAAACGTTGGAGGTATAAACAAAAAGGTCACAATTCTCCATACTTCCCCCTGCATAATACTAGCCGGGTGAAAGGTCAGGCTTCGCAAAAACTGGCCGGTAGGGTCCATCATTGAAAGCACAAAAACTAGAGCATGCCCTCCGACTATATACCCCATCAAATTCCTTATCCCAAATCTCCTGAATCTTCTCTCGAGTCCATTAATCCATTTATTAATCATAGTAATTCTCCTTTTAAAGTAAATACTATTATATATTTATAGCATGCGAAGTTATTTTAGCACGGTTTTGAAATTTAGGCAAAAGGCTTTAATTGTTCATTACTGATGGCTCACTTCGTTCACGCTTTAATGGTCTAGCTTTTCTTTGAACACATTCAATGTTTTTTCTTGTTTTGATTTATCTAATACTGCAAAAATAATATTCTTAAATGAGTTTTTATAATATTCATTGTTCAAAAGAATCTCACTAAAATACCCCGCTACATCTTCTGGACTATTCTTAAACACCCCACAGCCAAAAGCACCTAAAATCATGTTTTCATATCCTTTAAATATAGAAATAGCAATAATCTTTTCTATTCTTTTTTCCATTGTAGGCTTTATAAGTTCAATATTTTCTTTTTCTTTAGAATAAACCGCACCGGCATTAACTGCAGGAGCAGTTAAAAAAGAAACATAACACGGCTCATCCAAAAGCTCTTCATTACAATCTCTAAAAACAGGAACCTTTGGAGAATAAATCATATAATCCGTATAAAGAGCAGACTTTAGCTTTTTATTCACACTGTACATCTTTTTCATTTGAGAGATACAGGGATAAAGAGCAGACGCTCTAGCTAAGCTTTCTTCCTGTGCCCCGCTGCCTTTCATAAAGCCGCCTCCTGGATTTTTGGCAGAGGCAAAATTTAGGCATAATACATCTCTTTCTCCACAATCCAAAAGGTCTCTAGCCGCCTTAAAAGTTGTTTTATTTTTCACTTCAATATTTGTCTTATGTTTTTTAGCATTATGATGAGCATTACTAGAACTATTTCTAACTCTTTTTTTTATTTCCTCCCCATCTTCCGGAGAATATAGAACAGAATTATTCATGGAATAGATTATACTATTTTTAACATCTACTTTCTCTCCCCGGCTGTTTTCGTAATAGCCTTTTTCAATAATATCGAGGGTTTGTCTTGCAATACTAGCTCTTTTTTCACGAACAGTTTTAGCCATACTAACACCTCCAAAAAGCCTAAAACCTGAAATATTTTCCTGCTATAAAAAAACTTTTAATTAAAATATTAAATAATAAGGGTTAAATTAATTTTATATTGGATGAATTCTAGCTAAATTATATATTGTAACGGGGGTTAACCAATTGTCACTTAAAAAATCTTGGAACAAGTATAGATCTATTCCTTTAATATACCGTATGGGTGTAGCTTTTATATTAGGTGTTATGGCAGGTCTTTTCGTCGGTGAACCTATTATGATTATTGAACCTTTAGGCACTTTATTTTTGAACCTGCTGCAGATGATTGTAATTCCAATTATAATATTTACTCTTATCATGGCGATGAGAAAACTCGACCCATCTACACTGGGACAGGTAGGTATTCAGACAGTTCTGGTCTATATGATAACCACAACCATCGCCATTACAATCGGTCTAACCTCTGCAAATTTTCTAAATCCCGGAGTAGGTCTTAGCCTTCCTGAGGAAGCCGAGATTCAAACAGAAGAGGCTCCTGGACTTGTTGAAGTATTAATTGATATTGTCCCTACTAATATTTTTGAAGCTCTATCAGAGGCCGATATTTTATCTATTTTGTTTTTTGTTATTATTTTTGGCTTAGCTTTAACTTTTTTGCGTAGCTCCTCAAATAATGAGGTCAAAAAAGGCGTCGAAGTAATATTTAATTTTGCAGAAGCAGGAGCATACGCAATGTTTAAGATTGTCTGGGGTATTATGGAATACGGTGTGATTGGTGTCTTTGCACTTCTTGCAACAACCTTTGCTGAAACAGGTTTTGAAGCTTTAACTTCTTTTGCATTATTAGTTTTGACCCTGGCAATTGCTGTAATAGTCCATATAACTTTTATATATCTTTTTGTCATTACAAGAATTTTGGCTAACAAGTCCCCCCTTGCCTTTTTAAGGGGATCAAAGGATGCTATACTAACGGCCTTTGCGACAAGGTCAAGTGGCGGCACATTACCAATCTCCATGAAAAATGCCGGTGATGATCTAAAAATAGACGAAAGTATCTACGGTTTCACTCTTCCCCTTGGTTCAACTATTAACATGGATGGCTCGGCTATGTACTTAGGTGTTACAGCTATATTTGCCGCTAATCTAATCGGCCAAACTCTTTCTTTGTCAGAACAGCTTACAATAGTGATAACCACAGTCCTTGCAAGTATAGGTACTGCCGGTGTACCTGGTGCAGGAGTTATTATGTTAACAATGATACTTACTCAACTAGGGCTTCCTTTAGGGGTTGTAGCCTTTGTTGCTGGTGTAGATCCAATACTAGACGGGCTAAGAACTCTAAATAATGTTACGGGAGATCTTTCAGTCACCACTTTAATTGCCAAATGGCACGGCGGCATTGATTTTGATCAGGGTGTTTGGAAATATAAATAGTCACCAATCAACCAATAACAATCTTTTTAATTTTCTCCTGGCATTTCTGGTGGCTCTGGCTTTTCTGGCATTTCAATACCAGGTGCTACTTCACCATCATCAGTGTCTTCTTCTTTTGTGTTAGGCCAGTCAAATTCAATTCCCGGCTCAAACCCAGGTTCAGGCTGGGTCCTCTCCCCAAAGTCAAAGTCTGGTAGCATCTCTTCAACCCTTCTTTGAAACTCATCCTCATCTAATTCCTTTTCGGATCTTTCTTTCTCTGGCTCTTTGTCTTCATCTACTTCTTCTTTGTATATCTCTTTTTCGGACTCTTCTCCTACTGAATAACCTCCCCCTTGTCCACCTTCTGTGGAATTTTCTTTTTGCCCTGGTTCTTTTTGACCTGGTTCTTTTTGACCTGGTTCTTCGAAACCTTTCTCATCAATAAGCTCCTTATCGTCAATATCAATACTACTCTGGTTATTACTACCACCAAAAGAATATATACTCCAGCCAATAACTAACAAAATCAAAAAAACCACCGGAAATATTTTGTTGGCATTTATACCTTTATTTTTGTCATACAATAATGACCCCTCCGAAAGACAAACTTATATTTTATAATTTAGTGCACCGGAGCTTTTTTCTCACAAGGAACGCCTACCTGACAGAGTCCACACCCTGGCATTTTGACACCGTACTTTTCATTAACAGCAGCCATTACCTGTTCACGAATATAATCATGACATATATCCTTGTCATGTCCGTCTTTGGTAATTGCCCCGGCGGGACACTTTTTCATACATGCTCCGCATTTATCTTGACTGTGAAAAAGACAGTTCTCATAAGGACTTTCATAACCTCTAGTATTTGGCTCTAGTTTAAGCTCTGTTACAACACTTCCGCACCTGTGAGCTATCCCTTTTTCGGTAATAAATCCATCACTAAGCCCAAAAGTTCCAAGACCACAAGCATAAGCCCCGTGCCTTTCAGACCAGCTAGAAGCATATCCTACAGAGTCTGATTTAATCCTTTCCCATTTTTCACTTAACATAGGAGAAATAGTCTTATAACCTTTATCTCTCAAGAATTCCTGCATATGTTCTCTAAGACTTTTATTAAATTGTTCCCCAAAATTTCTCCCATGAGCCCATTCTTTTGAGGGCATCAAGTCCTGTGTTCTATTTGTGTCCCTAACACTTTCCTTAATGGGCAAAATCCACGATATAACGGTACCTTCCGTAAGATCCTCCCCCGGATAGCTTGTCCTAAAAAACTCCTCAGGTGTCAAATGAAAGTCTCCTATAATCTCTTTATACTTAGTAAACAAAGGGTCCTTGACATCGGCATAACCAACCAGGGGAGTATCAGCAAAAAACTTGTTCTCCTCATTTTCACTTAAAAACCTTTTAATCTCATTTTCGATAATATCTTTCATCTTTTAAAACCTCCCTTAATTAAATTCTGTCTCAGATTTAATTTTGATTTCTGGTGCGCACCCTTACCATTCATACTTAAAAAAATTAGCTTCATATTCATAATGCCCGGTTAACTCTTCTAACTCTTTAAGTTTTTCGTCTGATAGCTTTTCGAATTTTCTTGTAATTTGAACATTTTCTTCTAATTGGGTCAAGTTAGACACCCCAACAATTGCTGTGCTTATTGGAAAGGAGTAAACATAACTTAGGGCATCTTCAATAGATGTCACCCCATCTTCTCGAAGAAGCCTACCATACGCAACAACTTTCATAGCTATTATTCCCATTTCTTTTTCTAATGCTTTGTCAAGCAAATCTTGTTGAAAAGGTTTGGAATGAATATCCCCTGTATTAAGGGGCATAAGCAAAGTATCAAAGTCATATTTACTAATAGCTCTTAAAAGTACTTCTGGATCATTATGACCCGTAACACCAGTATATCTAATAACGCCCTGTTCTTTTAACTCTTCTAAAGCCCTAACAGCACCATCATTGACAAATAGCTCGGCCACATCATCATGGTTTGATAATCCATGAAGTTGATAGATGTCAATCACATCTGTATTTAATCTATCGAGACTTCCTTCCATATCCTGCATAACCCCATCATAGCTACGACTCATAGTTTTTGTCGCAAGGATGACCTCTTCTCTTCTACCCTTCATCACTTCACCTATATTTTCTTCACAGAGTCCATCTGCATAGCTTGGTGCTGTGTCAATATAATTAATACCTTCATCTATAGATTTGTTTATCACATCGTATGCATCTTCTCTTGTAGCACCATTTTCAAGAGCTATAGCGCCAGCACCGCTGCCAAGGCCAAATAGACTAACCTTTTCACCTGTTTTACCAAGATTTCTATATGGGATCCCATTTACCTTTTGCTCTTTTGCTTTTTCCTGTTCTTTTTTGTTTTTTTCACTATCCTTATCATCTTTGTTTTCGTCCTCTATTTTCTTTTCATCCTTTTCGTTTTTACTACCAATCTTATCATCTAGTTCGCCTTTTTTCATGCCATTATCTTCTTTTAGAAGTTCACTTATCCCAAAAATACTTAAACCACCCAGCGTTCCAATACCAAGCTTGATAAAGTTTCTCCTGTTTAAAAAGTTTTTCATAAATCATTAACCCTCCCGGGCAGTTAGAATCCATAGTCTAATTCTAACATTACTCTATCTAATATGCTATACCGTCCAAGTATAGAGTACATCGCACCAAAGAAGAACGCTGGCTACACTGCGCTCCTTACTCATTCGAAAATGCACTTAGGTTGGAATCTGTTCAAATCCATATGGCCCGAGCCTGTAAAATCAGATGTAGTTGAATTTTAGATAAATCATTCTAGAGGTAAAAAAATATTATATGAAGAAATATAATTTAGAGGTAATAGCAGTTAAACTTACTATGTTAACATTGCTTCTAAATTTTTTAATGAAAGGAGTATGAATAAATGACAAAAATATTTTTTCATGATGACTTCTTACAATCTTATACTTGGGACCCAGCAGCTTCATCTGATAGGCTTGATCATGCCATAAAGCAGGTCGAAGAAGAATTCCCAATAATCACTTCTTCTCCCACAATAGACGAAAACGTTTTGCTAGTACATACAGATTCTCACCTTCAAAATGTAAAAACAGAAAGAGCAGTATATGATATGGCACTCTTGTCTGCAGGTGCGACTATCGAAGCCTCGGACGAAGCTATGTCTGGTCAGCCTTCATTTGCACTATGTAGGCCCCCTGGTCACCATGCGAGTCCGTCTCACAGCTGGGGCTTTTGCTATTTTAATAACGTAGCAGTTGCAGTAAGTAGACTTTTAGAAAATGGTGAAATAGATAACGCAGTAATAGTGGATTTTGATTTGCACTTTGGTGACGGTACGGCCAATATATTCTCTGATGTCCCTGAGGTAGACTTTGTTTATCTAGAAGATACACTGGGAGATTCTGTAGAAGAAACATTAAAAGATCAACTTGAAGACATCAAAGTAAAACCTGATATAGTTGCAGTCTCGGCAGGTTTTGATCGCCATGCAAACTGCTGGGGAGGTATGCTTGAGACAGAGGATTACAACACTATAGGCAGGGTCCTTCGAGAATTTGCCAGCCAAAAATGTAACAACCGTATCTTTGCAGCTTTAGAAGGTGGGTACAATCCCCGGGCACTAGGAGATAGCGTCTTAGCATTTTGCCAAGGATTATCAGGTTAATTTCACTATTATCACGCTGCTTTATCTTTTTGCACAACTTTTTCTTAACTTGGTCGTCTAGAAGATATAGAAGTAAAGCTAGTTTATATGCACAATTATTTCAAGCACAACTATTTTTACCAGGGGGGTAAATAATGAATAAAAAGATTAAGCCCGACCTGTCCTATTTAACCTTAGTTTTGTCAGTAATATTAGTGATATCTATTAGTTTTAGCGCTATAGGGTGTCAAAACATAACAGGTGCCGGCGAAAGATACGATGACGAGTTAAGAAAAGAGCAGATTGATAACCTTGAAAGAGATTATCTGACCCACCAAAATGAATTTGCCTTTAATATTCTAAAAGAAATATTAAAGGAAGAAGACGAAGGTACCAACACTCTGGTATCACCACTTAGCATTAATATGGCGCTTTATATGACCTATAATGGCGCAGATTCTATTACTAAAGAAGAGATGGAAAAAGCATTAAACTTAGAAGGGCTTGAGTTAGAAAAACTAAATGAGCAGATGAAAAATCTAAAAGAATTCCTAGAGCACACAAAAGACGGCGTAGATTTTAGAGTGGCAAACTCCATCTGGGGCAGAGAAGGCGAGGTAAACTTCTTAGAAGAATTCGTAGAAAATAATAAAGAATACTACGACAGCGAAATAAATGAGCTTGACTTTAGTAAGCAAGAAGCATCAGATATAATTAACGATTGGGTAGCAGAAAACACAGAAGGAAAAATCGATGAAATCGTAGGCGAAAATATCCCAGCCCGGCTTCTTTTGTATCTGATTAACACCACATATTTTAATGGTGAATGGTTAGAGGAATTCCCAGAGGAAAATACCAAAGAAGAAAGCTTTTATACCAAAGACGATGAGGAAATCACACATCCAATGATGAAAGTAGAAGAAGAATTCCCATATAAAGAAAACGATTTATTTCAAGCCGTCTCTCTTCCATACAAAGACGATATCTTTCAGATGACGCTATTTTTACCAAAAGAAGACAAAAGCTTAGAAGAACTAACTGACAATCTAACCAAAAAAAACTGGGAAAAGTGGCAGGATGGTTTTCACACCGGCGAGGGAACAGTGAAGCTGCCGCGCTTTAGTTACGAATATGAAAAAAGCCTGGTAGATGTTCTAAAAAATCTAGGCATGGAAACTGCCTTTACAAGCGCAAATTTTAGTAAAATGTTAGAAAGCTCAGGGGACTTATTTATAGATGAAGTCTTACACAAATCCTTTATAGAAGTTGACGAAAAAGGTACAGAAGCTGCCGCAGCTACCAAAGTTGCCGTTGAAGAGGTAGCAGCACCTAAGCCTTTTGAAATTGAATTTAATCGTCCATTCTTTTATGTAATAGAGAACACTGAAGCTGATAGCATTTTGTTCATGGGTACCT
Organism: Natranaerofaba carboxydovora; assembly: GCF_022539405.1. NCBI lineage: Bacteria > Bacillati > Bacillota > Clostridia > Natranaerobiales > Natranaerofabaceae > Natranaerofaba > Natranaerofaba carboxydovora. The sequence continues at coordinate 1,956,798 of NZ_CP054394.1, forward strand.
TATATGAGCCTAAAGAATAGCGCGGACGAGATTTTCTTATAAGGGTGCTTTAAGAAAGTGATATAGTGATATAAGGGGCCAAACTCCAAAAACTTTCTTTTGGGCGGCCCCTTTATTTTTCTCCTTCTTACTTCTATCTCCTTCCCACAGGCATTATATATAGCGGCTCCTCTCTCTCCTCTAACTGCAAAATATCAGCTACATCTTCATCTTCAAAAGCCCCTATCGAAACTGTTCCAAGCTCAAGAGCTGTGCTAAGTAAAAATATATTTTGTGAAATATGACCTGCTTCAATCTTTGCATATCTTATACCACGCTCACCATAAGTGCTCATTACTCTCTCGTATATAGAGGTAATAACAATATTAATAGATGCTTCTCCTATAGGAGCCTGGCCAAGTGCCGCCCCCATCAAATCATCTCTAAAATCTCCTTCTAATACCAGTTGAAGTTCATGTTCCTCAGGCAAATAACGATATATCCCAGGTGACAGTTCTTCTACATCACCTACTACCACATAAACTTCCATAGGAAAGGTAGCCCCTGCAGACGGTGCAGCCCTATAACCAGTGTCAGAATCAGTAATTCCTTGAGCAGCCCACATCAGATAGGATATCTCTTCTAGGTCTAGCTTTTCATCCTGATAGCTTCTAATTGATCTTCTGTTCTCAATAGTTTCTTGTATACTAACATCCACTTCCGAGAGCTCTTCTATGTCTGAAAGTGAAACGTATTCTTCTCCACTATTTTTGCTGGCTTCTTCTACGTTATTTTTTGCATCGTCAAGACCTTCATCACTCTCACATCCAAGAATAAACAAACCAGATGTAATAAGCATGATAAACAAAAGAAAGAGTAAACCCTTGTTTTTTCTTTTCATAATCTCACCCCTTATAATGCTTCTTCTATTCACCCACATATCTATAAAAATTTAAAATTAGTTTTAGCAATTTTTGATGTATATTTTTCCCTACTTTTTTGGTATTCTAGTCAATACTTACTTTCACCTTGCAGGGAAAATTAAATTAACAAAAATTTGACTGTCTATAATCATAAAACACTAGATAAAACTCCTAGTTTTTTAAAATTCTGAAAATGCTTCGTAATTTTGTTGTATAATAGCATGTGTTCTGTTATAATATACACTATAAGGTAACAATGTTCATTAGAGATGATTGAGGTTTATAAAACTAAAATGGGAATGCCTTAAAATGTATTGGAGGTAAGGCAGCCATGATTAAAAAAATCTCTTTCAAGCAGGATTGTCGTAAATGTCCATATGGAACAAAATTAAGAAATTTTTATAATAAATTTAATTTTATCCCTAATGAAATATATAAAGAAATATTTGAAAGTAAGCCCTTTACTGAGGAGATTAATAAAAATAAATATAGGTTTAAATTTAAAAGTTGCCTAATGAAACTTGAAAAAGTCAAAGAAAAATTACAAAAATTAAATTTGGATTACGATAATAAATTTGTTGTTACCCAGGCATTCCATGAACTTATGATCAATGCAATAGAACATGGAAATAAAAATGATTCTGATAAAACAGTAACAGTTAATTTAGTAGTTGCAAATGAATATATTATCCTAACAGTAAAAGACAATGGAAATGGTTTCAATTGGACAAGACAGATTAATAAAAACTTAAGTTTAGAGTCAGCAAATGAAACCGGCAAAAACTTGGGACTAACTATTACCAAAATGTTATGTGATGATATATTTTTTAATAATACAGGAAATAAAGCAATATTATTTTTTTATAATAAAAACAAAGAGGTTTAAAGTTATTTAGATATTACAATTCTAGTCAACAAAAATCCCCCTGCCTGATACTCTTTTGGCAAGGGGTTAATAAATTTTATTTAATCGATTTAAAACTCAAATTCATGATTTATCACTGCGCGTACTTCTCCTTCTTCAGTCAAGATCATACCTACTATCATACCCTCTTCAAGTTCATCAAAACTAATCTCTGTTTCTTTGTCATCCTCAAGCTGTCTAATTAAGGCATCCTCCAAAATTTCAAACTCGGGGCCAACATCAGGAGTATGGGTGTCAAGGTGAATTTCTAGCTCTAGTCGACGATTTTCTACGTCAACTGCTATAACTTCCCCTTCAACAAAGGCTTCACCAATTGTAGGATCAGTATCTGGGATTTGCTTTAGCCCTTCTTCTCTTTCAATATTGGGGTCTTCTATTTCAACTTCCGCCAGATTCCTAAACTCCTCTCCAGCTTTATTAACAACTGCGTATTCATCGTAGCCTTCATCCAAAGCAAGAACTATATATGGATAAGTTAGAGCTTGGATAGTCATTTCGTCATCACCAGGTTCAGTTTCTTTTACAGTCACTTTAAGTACTCCTTCTTTTTCTTCTATCTCCTCCAAAACTATGTCATACCCACCGGTTCTTTTTTCACCAGATGATATTAGCAAGTAATTCTTCTCATTTTCTACTTCAAAAGCAGGCTCGCCAAAAACAAAATATCCTCTCTCTACTTTAAGATCCATTATAGCTTCAAAAATATCATCTTGTAATGCATCATTCTCTTCTATAACTTCATACTTAACCTCAGTTTTAACCTCTGCTGGTTCCTTAACGCTGTTCTCATCACCTTTTCCAATTCTTCCGATCGCAACTCCTGTTGCAATCATAAGTACAACTACTGCAATGGCTATTATAGTCCTAAATCTTTTCACTTCTGTCTCCTCCTTTGATTTTTCTTTTATTTTCTTATTTATCTTTCTATCTATAAAGACGCCATTAATCAAAAAATGTCACCCTAAATTGAGTGACATTTTAAAAATATTATTTTTGTTAGATTATTTGTTTAAAAACTTTTTTATTTCCTTTATGTAGTTGTCAGTTTCTACAAAGAATATATCATTGTGGCCTGCCCTTGGAATAGTGAATAATCTTTTATCCTCTGAATTTACAAGTTCATATATCTCTTCTCCCTGATCTAATGGAACAAGAACGTCCCTTTCACCGTGAATTACAAGAGTAGGAAGGGTAATTTGCTTTACTTTTTCTTTTGCTTCATTTTCTAACTGGGTGAGATCCCCGGGAGAAGGTAGATTAAGATGATTTATTAGCTTTACTATGCTGACAAAACCGCTTTCCACAATCAAGCCCTTTAGCTGATCTGAATACCTATTTGCAAGAAGCAGGGCAGGCATACTACCAAGAGATCTACCCATAACCCATAAACCTGAGTACTCCGGATCTATTTCTTCGATTTTATCTTTCACAGCTTCAAAGATAATAGGGGCATCGTTAGCCACATGATTAAAGTTAGGCTTACCAGTACTGCTTCCATAACCTCTGTAATCAGCCACAACCACATTTATTCCCTCGCGATTATAATAAGGTGCTAGATCATCATAATCACATACGACTTCACCGTTACCGTGAAAATACAATATCCACGGGCCACCCTTACGCTCACTTTGATAAAAACGCGAATGAATAACAACCCCTTGTTCAACAGATGTCATCATATCAAAAGCATTCTCCGGTGGTGATGTAAAGTAATCTCTAGGATAAAATAAATAAGATAATAGAGAAGAGTTATCGATAACTGAATAATCCATTATTAATCCTTACCCCCTAACAAAAAATGATATCTGGTTCTACCTAAATTTTACTTATTATTGCAATTATATCACAATTGCTTTTCGTTTATTAACTATTTCCACCAAAATTTGTGACAAAATTAAACCCCAGATTATTATCAATTGAAATTATTACTGTTATCTTTTATAATATAGAAAGAATATTTATGAAAGACTTCCCAAGTTCACCCTATTACAACAAAGGGGAGGGAGTTATAATGGAAGAAATCCTAGAAGGAATTAAGCAGGCTATCAAAGACGAGCAGCAGGCACAAGTACATTATCAAAAATTAGCCGATAAATCTGATGACCCAAAGGTTAAGGGAATGTTTGAACAGATGAGAAGAGATGAAGAAGAACACGAAAGAATCTTGAGATCAAGGTACGAGTCTCTATCTAAGCTATACAATAATAGTTAAAAGCGGTGACTAAAATTTTCTCCAGAAGTAATAGAAAAAAGATTGGGTATTTCAGACATCATCCAAATTATACCCAATCTATTTTGTACTAGTATCAATCTCATATCATCATATTTTTTCTTTCTATTCCAATTTATCTACATATTTAATTATTCTGCATGCCTTATTTCTTTCATTATCTCCTCTGCATATATCTCTGCACCTTTTCTATTGATATGCACTCCGTCCAGGGTTAGGTAAAAAGATCCTACCCCATCACCTACAAGGCCGGTCGATGGAGGGTTCAAAAAGGTATTAACAAGTTCTTTCTTAATAACGCTATCCTGTTTGTCCATCAATTCCTCATCAAAGGCACTTCCCACATCGGCAATGTAAAACCCATACTCTTTTGCTTTTCTATGTATTATTTCATTAAATTTTTTTCTTTGCTGATTAAGCTCAGATTCAAGATCCTCACCCAAACAGCTTAATGTGGTCATAATAACCTTCCCTCTGTGATTATCTTTTAATAATCTAAAAGTGTTATCCAGGTTTTCTTCAAACTTTGAAGCCTCATAAGCAGGTACAATACCTTCTTCTTTAAGCATCTGTACCCCTCTTTGCCAGGTAGGATCATTCTTTTCTAGATAGGGAAGGACTATATCATTATGTCCAACCTCTATTACGATAATATCAAAATCACCATCTCTAGATATTATATCTATTAACCTGTTTTTCACCCCTAATAGAGTATCTCCACCCATACCATGGTTATATATTTCATATTCTTCTTCTCCTAGCTTTTCCTTAATTATTTTTAGATAACTTTCACCCGTATTGCCTTCTGTAATACTATCGCCTATGAAGAGAATATGCTTTTTCACGGATTAAACACCACCTATCTATCTCTTAATTAAAACTTGGTTCTAGTGGATGAGAAAGCAGGAAAAATAAGTTAATAACAGGAGGTCATTAGCTAATCAAACTCAGGATGAGTTCATAGATTTGAAAGCCTAATTTCGACTGCTGACGCACCAGAACTAAACTTAAAATATCAATAAAACAGCATAAACAAAATCGGTATCGCAAGCTTAAGAGTTACAAGCCTGGACAAATGCAAAAGTGATACCTTAACAGGTTCGTATCCTTCCTTTAGAGCAAGGCCTGTCATAACAGTAAAACCTGCTGGTGCGCTGGCAAGAAAACACAAAATAAAATCCCAACCAGTAAGCCTAAAAATACCATACGCCACTGCAAAAGATGATAACATAGTAAAGAACAAAGAGAAAACAAGAGCCCAGATCAGCTCCCCAGAAAAAATCAACTTCAAAGTCTCAGGTTCAACCTGGTTAGCTACCATCAACCCAATCCCAACCAAAAACCAACTTAGAGCCTTATCAGGAGGAGGCTTTATCGGCATCCTAAAATATAAAGCGATAACTACAAACAACAAGCCACCCACTAATCCTCCTGCAGGAACACCTATGTATATAAGCAGCCCCCCAAAAACACCTGCTAGGACCAGAGTTAGAATAATCCAGAGAAACCCTAGTATTTTATTTTTCCCTACTTTTTCATTAAATTTATTTTTGGTGGTTTCTTTACTGGCATTATCATCATTATTATTATCATTATTATCATTATCATTAGAAACATAATAAGAATCAGGCTCTTTCACTTTATTATTAACACTATAAAATTTAAAAATCAAAGGAAAAATAATTATTGTCGAAAACATCCTAAGAACATGAAAGAGCACAACTGTCACCGAATCAGCCTCAGTATCATGGGCAAGTATAGTCATCTCTGGAAGTCCGCCAATACTTGAGCCAAGTATACCAGTAGTCAAATCCACAGGACTTATAAGGGTTATAACAAATCCAAACAAAAGAGCTATGGTCAAAGCCCATCCTGAGATAATCGCTGCAGGACCTGCTATGCTTTTTAGGTTACTAAGTGCATCCCGGTCTAGCTTCGCCCCTACCATAACCCCCAAAATCACCTGTAAAGCTATAATGATATAAGATGGAAGATAGGGCAGGTCTATCCCAAAAACCCTCATCCCACCAATCAAAACGATACCCCCAAGAACGGGGGCTGCAGGTAAGCGAAGCTTTTCACCTATAAACCAACCTAATAGCCCTAATGCATACAATAAGCCAATATCAACTAGTTCTTCAAAAAACCACATATCCATCTTCATCCTTACGTTTTAAAAAAGTTTAGTAACTGCTCCGGGGTACTTACTACATAATCAGGTTCTTTTTCTAACACTACTTCTTTTGAATCATATCCCCACTCTACCCATATTACTTTAATGCCGGTTCTTTTGCATGCTACAACATCCCTTTGTTCGTCTCCGACATAAATAACATCTGACTTATTTAACGAATGGTTTTTTAAATACTTTTTAATCACTTTGTCTTTACCAAACAAATTATTTGAAGATATCACTTCGTCAATAATAGTGACATTATTATTATTCAAAAAATCCCTGATATTTTTTTCTGAGTTAGAAGATATAATAGTTATTTTATACCCAAGGCTATTTAATTCATCTAGCACATCTTTTATCCCCTCAAAAAAATTTACGTTTTTAATCTTTTGACTATAAAGCAAATTAAACTCTGCAACAATAAAAGGAACTTTGTAAAGCGGAAAATTCACATATCGTGATCTTTCAAGATTAGACATTCTTCTTAAAGTCTCTATATCAGCATTTGTTATTTTGTTAAATTTGTACTTGTCAGCAAGCTCGTTAAACACAGACATTAATACTTCAGTTGAATCCACAAGGGTACCGTCAAAATCAAAAATAATCTGTTTAACCATATAATTAGTCCTCCAGGTATATAATATTATCGGGATATTTGGTCAGAGGCACAAGTCCATCTTCTCTAACAAGAAATGTATTTTCAACCCCTACTACCCCTTCACCAGGAAAAAACATTTTTGGCTCTAATGCAAATACCATACCTTCTTCCAAAGGTTTATCAAACCTACTCGCAAGTACTGGCAGTTCATCTAGTTCAAGTCCTACACCGTGACCCACAAAAGCTGCTTTTTCATCTTTGTAGCCCATAAAATATTCACCAAATCCTTCTGCCTCTGCAATTTCAAAGGCAAGATCATACAGTAAACTCCAGTGCACTCCAGACTCTGCAGTCTTTTGTACCTCCTGTGTGATTAATTTCGTGACTTCATAAGCTTTTTCTAATTTTTCTGGCAAAGTACCATGACAAAATATACGTGTCTGATCTGCTATATAACCTTTATTCACAGCAGCATGATCTACCATCACCGGCTCATTTCTTTTAATGGTTTTCCACCCGGCCCCTTGTGGGTATGCCGCAGAAAGACCACTCCCACCTGTTGGGCTATCTACAAAACTAGGTGTAGTCAAATTCTCTCCTGACATAAGATGCCCAAAAAATATCTGCTGATTAAAACCACGCATTGGAACAACACCTTGATGACCCTGTTTTCTAAAAACTGCCTCAAGCTCTGCTGATAGTTCTATCTCTGTTATTCCTTCCTTTATGAGTTCACTTGCCCTATCAAAAACCTTATTATGCATTTCCCCTGCCTCGCAAATAAGTCCTACCTCATAAGAGCTTTTCACAGCTCTTACAAAACTAATTTCCCTGGAAATATCAATCATTTTATTTTTATCAAATAGTTTTTCATAGCGAAAGTATAAACCTGCCGGGAGAATATCTAATTCCATGCCTATTATTTTATTAGACAAATCTTTGCCTGAAGCTAATTCTTTTATTATATCGGGTATATTCTTAAAGCTCTCCTGCTTCTGTATATTATCAAGCATTGATTCCTCTTTGGCTCTTTCAAAACTTTTTTTCACTAAATACAAAGGTTCTCCCTCGGCAGGGATTATTAAATGACCGCTCTGACAGCTTCCGGTAAAATAATATAAATTGATACTGCCAACAATTATAGCTATGTCAATTTCCTGTTTTCTCATTAATTTTTGAAACCTACTGGTTCTATCTAAAAGTTCTTCTTTAGGAACTATCTCCATTTGTTAACACCTCCCCTATTATATAGTACTATTTTAATACAAATTTGCCCTAAAAAAAATCACCTTTGTTAGGTGATTTAATTTAACTTCTAATCAAACCAAAATTATCATTTATATATTTAATTATGCAAGGGTTTTTTAACTTTACATAAGTTCCGTTTGTACCTAAAGAACATGACTCGACCACTCCTGCACTCTCAAGTTTTGTCAAAGCACCTGAAGTTCTTGAACGACTTATCCCCACTTCGCTAGCTATCCTACATATTTTTACTTTCCCTTGAGAATTTTGTATATTGTTCAAAACCTTTTTTACCACTTCAAATTCATTATAGGTAAGCGATTTAATGGCTTGTCTTGCGTTTTCATCCTGTCTTATTTCTTTTTTTAGCTGCTTATCCTTTGCTTTCATTAGCTTATTACCTGTAACTGCTGCTACCAATTCGGCAAGAATTATATCTTTCATACCAAAATTTTTATTTAAGCGTGCGATAAGCATTGTACCAACCCGGATATCTCCACCCAACATAGGTATTATTGAGGTTTTTATTCCAGATATCACTAAATTTGCTTTTGTTTTTGTTTCTTCAAACAAAAATTTACTTATTTTATCAGTAAAATTACACTCAAATTCTTGAGACAAAGCTTGTGCCAATAAACTCCCCTTTCCATCAAAAATGTAGACATTTGACCATACAATATCCTTCAGTATTTCTGCAAAATATTTGATATCATCATTAGTTAAGCACTGATATATAACTTTTCTCTTTAGTAAATCAATATCCCTCAAAAGAGTTAAATCACCCATATTTATAACCTTCTTTCTAAAAAGTTACAAAAACTATGCATAATAAGGATATTTTTAAATAATATTGATATACTCTAATAATTTGCTTCACATAGCGTTATGTTTTTAGTATTATAACAATTTTTTATTTGTTATGCAACAACTTAAAGAAAAAATTGTTAAAAAAAAGCCAGGATTAAACCTGACACTTATTACCTTATCCAATTTTTTAATTTACGACAAATTGCGACAAACACAATGAAAAACTTATTATACAATAACACTGTACACTATCACTAATTGAAATTTAGAGGAGATATTATAAATGAATAAAAAAACCTTTGTTAAACAAAATTGCTATACATGTCCTTATGGGGTAAAGTTAAAAAAATTCTACGATAATTTTAAGTTTATTCCTATTGAAATATATGAAGAAATATTCGGGAAAGAGCACTTTGTTGAGGAAAATTGTAAAAGCAGTTATACTTTTAAGTTTAAAAGTAGCCTAATGGAACTTGAACAGGCTAAAGAAAAGTTAAATAGTATAATTTTAGAATTTGATAATAAAACTATTGTTATCCAAGCATTTCATGAGCTTATGATTAATGCAATAGAACATGGAAATAAAAATGATCATAGTCAAACAATAATAGTAAAGTTAATAATTGCGAGAAAATATATTATTTTAACAGTAAAAGATAATGGAAATGGGTTTAATTGGGCAAAACAAATAAATAAAAACTTACGTTTAGAAACAGTAAATGAATCCGGTAGAAACCTAGGACTTACTATAATTAGGATGTTATGCGATGATATATTTTTTAATAACAAAGGAAATAAAGCAATTTTGTTTTTTTCTAATAATCTCGATAAAAAAGTATTTAAGTAAATTTAGAGTCCGGCTTTGATAGTTAACCCTTTTTCATAATTCTAAATGCTAACTAATGGAGATTTTAGCTCAGTATAAAAGGAGCTCACCTCAAATTTATCGAAAGTACAAAGTGAGAAGCATCTTGTTTTTTACAAACGACCCTGTTTCCCCTTGAAGAATTGCAAGAAGAGGAGTTAAAAAATCGATTAACCCTACTTTTTAGCTCATTAGACTTACAACATATGCAAAAGAAAGATTTCCTTCACCCTAGGGACACCAGAATACAATCGCGAAGCGATTTTTAAAGCGCTTTTAACATCACAATTAGAAGGAATAGATAAGTTTAGTGAATTGAGTACAAGGTTAAAACAAGATATTAGGTTTAGATATTGTTGTGATTTTGGTATTAGCGGCCAAACTAAGAAGCATCCAAAGTCAAAACAATCTAGTACTAACTCTAATTGGCATGCTAAATTAGATAGTTTCAAGAACAAGATCACTTGGTTTGGCTACAAACTAAACTTGGCAGTAGATGCTAAAAGTGAACTACCCAGATTTTAGAAATTACACCTGCGAGTGTTTACGATGGCGATATTGGGCCTAAACTAGAAAAAGTTGATTACATAACTGGTGATGGCGGCTATGATCAGTACAAGAACTATGAATTTGCTGCTGATCCTACAAAGCCAGTGCTATTGAATTTCGAAAAATGCTTATAACAAAAACTATTTGTTACGCAACAATTCTAAGAAGACTTTAGAATAAAAAGCCATAAATTCAAGTTTAAATAGTGAATAAATTTCAAATAAAATTACAATAAAATGAAATTTTGCTTTTTATGAAGGAAATAACAAAAATTAATATAAATAAAAATATATAACTCACTCAACTTTCGCACCTTAAGCAGCAAATAAATTCCTGATATAACTTGGAAAACCACTAATTAAGTCTTGGATTTGACATTTTATTGCAGATTCTTTTTCTGCAGATAAATCATTGGGGAGTAATGATTAAAAATTTGACACAATAGAGGAGTGACAAAAAATGGAATTTCCTTTGGTCAGGATGCGCAGATTCAGGAAAAACGAAACGCTAAGACGAATGTTAAGAGAAACATGTTTACAACCTAGTGATTTAATTTTTCCCATAATAGTTACTAATGGTACTAAGGTTAAAAATCCAGTGCCTTCTATGCCAGGAGTATATCAATATTCTGTTGATGAAGCATTAAAAGTATTAGAACATGTTAACAAATTGAGCATTCCAGCTATAATTTTATTTGGAATACCCGATTATAAAGATGATATTGGAAGTTCCGCAAAAGATAAAAATGAAGCAGTACAAAAAGCTTGTAGAGCAATAAAGGATAAATACCCTGGTTTAATAATTATCACCGATGTATGTTTATGCGAATACACTAACCACGGTCATTGTGGTTTGGTAGATAATGAGGAAGTACTAAATGATGCTACCTTAGAAGAGCTATGCGAAATTTCTCTTTCTCATGTAGAGGCGGGTGCTGATATGGTAGCACCTTCAAATATGATGGATGGATATGTAAGTGAAATTAGAAAAGGATTAGATGAAAAAGGGTATATCGATACTCCTATCATGGCATATTCTGCTAAGTTTTCTTCTGCTTTTTATGGACCTTTTCGAGAAGCAGCACAATCAAGTCCAACATTTGGAGATAGACAAAGTTATCAAATGGATCCTTCTAATAAAAGAGAAGCAGTAAGGGAAGTGGAATTAGATATAAGAGAAGGTGCCGACATAGTGATGGTAAAACCTGCTTTGAATTATTTAGATATTATTTATAGTGTGAAAGAAAAGTTCAGCCACCCTATAGCTGCTTATAGTGTTAGCGGCGAGTATGCCATGATAAAAGCTGCGGCAGAAAAAGGTTGGATTGATGAAAAGGAGGTAACCTTACAAACACTCCGGGGAATTAAAAGAGCTGGAGCTGAGATGATAATAACTTATTCGGCAATTGATGTTGCCAGCTGGATAGAACAAGGTTATTACTAGCTATATAGCTAAATTGAATTTTATAAAAAGACTTTAAAAAAGCTTTCCATTTTGATTTGTCCGGTATTTCTTTCTAACGCCGCAAAATTACATTACGGAACACAAAGAATAAGTAAAATACACAAGCCTTTAAAAATGATAAGATTAAGGACAAGGGAAATAAGATTAAATAAAGGTCGTTTAGCTGGCTCTTTCTATAATTTTAATAATTATTTTATATCACTAGCACTACAAAAATAATTTGTCAATTTTTACATAAAAGATTCAAACAAAGACCTGTATAGAAAAACCTCCTTTATAATTATAACCATTTATTGGGGTATACCTTGCCCAAATCTCTATTAAAAAGGAGAAAAACACTATGTGTGGCAAGGATACCTCGAGGTCCATATTTAAACAAATATAATTTGAGTTTTAATTATTAAGGCTTTTGGACCTCAAAGGGTTTTAAGAACATACTTTTGTGACGCTATAGAAAATTTGCAGCAACTTTATAGGCCGTGCCAAGTAGCTGTAAGAGTACAAAGGAACCCCGACAAAATTTCTTAGCCAAGCTTTTACCCTGAACTTCCTTTTCTGCTCTTTTGCAATAATGAGTAAATCAAGGAAATCAAAAGTATCAGGCTTCTGGCTTCTTCTTTTGTTGTTTTCTTTTGCATATCGACCATAGGCAATTATTTTTACTTCTATCCTAGTAACTTCTAAGCCAAATTTTACCATCCATTTATCTAGCTCCTAGTATTGGTTTTCTGCATCCCTTTTATCGATAAGCCTTCCAGGTTGCATTCAATCATTGTGTAGCATGCTGGTTCACACCCACTTAATTACACGACCTCTCTCTGGTCGCACCGAAAATTGAGTTAATTAAAAATTTTTGCAAATTTGATAATTTACAAAAATTTTCCTAGACAAAAAAATATATATTGTTGTAGAATGTAAAAAAAAATGAGCGGATGATTCTAGCGGGAGAGACTCGCAGAATCTTGCGGGCACCGAAGGAGCAAGTACTAGTATAATTACAGCTAAGCTAGTACGAAACTCTCAGGTAAAAGGACCGTTAGATGACGCATCTCTGGAGAGAGCCCTTTTGGGACACCAAAGGTGTAAATCTCTCAGGTATACCAGGACAGAGCGAAGCTGCTACAGGCTTCTTCTGTCCTTTTTATATTAATTAGGGCATTTAAGTAAAAGCTATCTTTTGAACTGTATAAATTTAGGTTCTTGCAAAACTGAATAGTTAAAAAACAAAAAAACTTCCCTGTACAGGAAGAATAGCTTTTTAAAAACTTTGGATTTTTTAGTAATTACAGATACTCACCTCTCAATATGGGATTTATTTAAACTAAGCAGCAAGCCACCTAACAGAACGAATTTTATCATTAATTTTAGATCTACAAGCAACTAATGCCACAACATTTTAAGCAAACGCTTTCTTTTGTCGCAGTAACCATCGAACTTAAAAGTAAGTGTATTATCTTTAGGGCAGACAGGGATACCATTTTCATTATAATCTTCAACCAGGTTTTTTGATCTTCTGGGATTTAGGCTGATAACAGGCTTTAAAAGACAATCTTTAACTAGATAGCGGTAATTTTCAGTACTATCGAAACCAGCATCAGCAGTAAAATATTTGTATTTACTAAGATCATGGTAGCTCTTAAAACTATTCATAATAGGTTTAAGAGTAGTAGAATCCTTTTGCCCTTCAAATAGTTCAATATCTTTAACAATGCCAAAACCATCAGTTAATACAGCACCAGTATAAGCATAAGCAAAATGACCATTGGTATAAGAAAGCTTGGCTTTTGGCTCTGCTTTAGCATATTTGGGCATTTTAGCAAGTGCCCTAGTATAAATTTCATGTTCAGGCTTGTTTGGAGTTCCCTTCTCGACCTCTCTTTTTAGAGAGTAAAAGTATTTAGGATTGTTTTCTTTAACTGGGACTTCCAAACCTGTAGTATCAAGGACGAGAAGGGATGAATCAAAAGGGTCAATTTCCTGTAGATAAGGCTCAGTTAGCTTAACTAGCTGATGTAAGATTTCCTTGAAATCTTCCTCGCCTAGTTTTTGCTTAAACCTTGTAAAAGTTGCTGCATCTGGAACAGAGTCAGTAAAGCCGCAAAAGTCTTTCATAGGTCTAGAAAGCTCAAGGAACTTTATTAAAAGTTCGGTAGAAGGGATAGAATAGATTTTCTGAATTACTAAAGCACTTAACATTGATTCAATGGAATAAGGCGGGCGTCCAGTTTGCTTGTAGTAACGATCTCTGACTTGTTTAGGGATAATTTCAGCAAAGTCTATGTAGTCGGAGAGTTTCTTAAGTTGGTAATGAGAATCCATTTTTTGAAACTCATCTGAAAAATCAAAGAAAGATATTTGGCCTTTCACAGGATCACCTCCTTTTGCACTAAAAATTCTACAAAAAGTGGAGGGATTCCTGTTGAAGATATCCTAAAAATCCTTTTACAACAGGGTTTTTGGGTTTTGCAATAAGTTACTGTATAAATTTTAAAGGAGGTGGTCGGAAAAATAACACAATATTCGAACAATTCTAAATAGAGTTAATTGTAGGTTTTTATGGTTTTAAATAGTGGGAATTTGTAAAAATTAAAATTATTAAGGAGGTTTTAATAAAATGAAACCTGCTAAGTTAATTGTTTTTGGTGTAGTGTTTTTACTTGCTATTTCTATTCTCGCATTTGGATGCGGAGAAGGAGAAGAGCCTGCTGGAGATGACGTGGAAGAAGATGTGGAAGAGGCTGAAGATGAAGTTGATTTCCCAACTAGCGAAATCACATATATTGTACCTTATGCACCAGGTGGGGCTTCAAGTTTAAGTGCTGAACCAATTGCTGAAGAAATGTCTGAAATTTTAGGTGAACCAGTAACAGTGGTTAACAGAGAAGGTGGAGGCGGTAGTGTTGGAACAGCTGAAGTTGCTACTGAACAACCAGATGGATATACAATTTTAAATGCTTCATCTGGGCCAGCTACTATTAGACCCCATATGTCTGAAACAGGTTATGAATTAGATTCCTTTGAGCCAGTAGCACAGTTGACTGACATGCCTAACGCCTTAACCGTAAGTGCTGATTCAGATTTTGAAGACCTTGATGATTTTGTCGAGTATGCTCAGGATAATCCAGGAGAATTGAATTATGGAACACCTGGTGCAGGAAACAGTCAGCACTTAGCGGCTGAATCTTTCCAACTTGATTATGATTTTGATATGACCCAAATTACTTATGAAGGTTCATCCCCTGCTGTTGCTGAATTGATGGGTGGACATATTGATGCAACAGTAACTTCTATTACTGAGGTTGCACCATATTATGAAGATGGAGAAGTAGAAATTTTAGCTATAATGGGTGAAGAAAGAGTTGACTTCTTGGATGATGTTCCAACCTTTGAAGAAGAAGGTTACGACGTACACTCAGGAGTATGGTTTGGAGTACTAGCTCCTGCAGGTACACCTGATGACGTTATTGATATCCTTTCAGGATCTATAGAAGATGCACTAGAAACTGATGCTGTTCAAGAAGCTTATGATGAATTAGACCTAATTGCTTCTTATCTACCACCAGATGAATTTGGACAAAGAATAGAAGATGAGTCAGAGATGAACCGTGAAATTATTGAAGAAATTGGTTTAGAAGAAGACGATCTATAAAAGCGTTTTACGTTTAGATATTTTGAAATAATTAATAAAGTATAACAGGATTAACTTAAATTTAATCCTGTTATACTTTCCAGTTTTTTAATATGCAAAATAATGGCTATAAATTAAAAAGGAGGTTCTGGATATTGGTAAAAGATAGGGATATTGTTTCTGGTATAATATTACTCGTTGCAAGCATAGTAGGTCATTATTTTACAAGCCAGCTAGGAGATGTAGCAGCAACAGCATTATCACCGGGTTCTTTTCCTGCTTTTATATTTACTGTAATGGGTCTTTGTGGTCTTATCATCATAATTGGTAGGGTCAAAGATCTAAAGACAAAAGAGGATGATGAAATAAAAAAATTACCCGCTGTAAAGTGGGCAACTGTTATCGCCTATACTATTGTTTTTGCTATTTATGTTATTTTAGTCAGCAATGTAGGATTTTTACACTCAACTTTAATATTTTTATTTTTAAGCTTACTAGTACTAGGCGAGAGAAGGCCTGTTGTCTTAATAGCTGTACCTATAGTTAGTTCTTTTGGTATTCACTTCATTTTCACAGAAATTTTTAGAATAGTTCTGCCATAGAGTATATAAGATTTATAAAAAAATGTAAAGCTACTACAAGAAAGAAAGGGGGATAGACATGGAAGCATTAAGTCTATCAGAAATACTTAGTGCGTTAGCTGCAGTGCTTAACCCGGAAAGCATAATGTGGATTTTCGTAGGTGTGGTATTAGGAATTATATTTGGAGCTATACCAGGCCTTACAGCAACTACTGCAGTTGCCGTTTTTGTACCCATAACATTTGGTATGACAGTGGAAAATTCAATGAGCTTTTTGATGGGTATCTACTGTGGAGGATTTTATGCTGGAAGTATCCCTGCGATATTGATTAATGCACCTGGAGCACCAGGAAATGCAGCGACTATATTTGATGGACATCCCATGGCAAAACAAGGTAGGGCTGGAGAAGCTTTAGCCTACTCAATTATATCTTCCTGGGTTGGAGGAACTGTATCAGCGTTTTTATTACTTATATTAGCTCCAATCATAGGAAGTATAGCTTTAATGTTTGCCCCTCCTGAATATTTTGCAGTAGGCCTTTTAGGGATGGCCTGTATTGCTGGTGTTTCCGGCAAAACTTTAACAAAGGGAATCGCAGGTGCTTGTATTGGTATGTTTCTTGGAACAATAGGGCTTGATCCTATAGATGCTATGCCTAGATTTACTTTTGGTTCTGTAGCATTACAAGCTGGAATTGACTTGTTGCCAGCACTTGTGGGGCTTTTTGCTATATCTGAAGTATTTAACCGGATCGAGAGTTTGGACCAAGAAAGAGGTCAAATAGTCGAAGTGGCAAAAACCAAACTTCCAAAAGCAAAGGAATTTTTGAAAGTTAAATTCACAATAATTAAAAGTATTTTTATTGGTACTTTTGTTGGAGCAATTCCTGGTACTGGTCCAACTATTGCATCCTGGATGGGTTATAACGAGGCAAAAAGAAGTTCGAAAGAAGCCGATAAGTTTGGCACAGGCCATCCCGAAGGAGTCATAGCTTCAGAAACGACAAACAACTCTGTAACCGGTGGTGCTTTAATACCTATGTTAACACTAGGAGTTCCAGGAGATACAGTCACTGCTGTATTATTGGGAGCATTATTGATACAAGGATTAAATCCAGGTCCTACTTTGATCGAAGAAAATTATAGCCTAGTTTCTCAACTCCTTTGGATTTTGATAATTGCCAATCTTTTTATGCTTATAGTTGGTTTGATTGGCTCAAGACTATTTCCATATGTGTTAAAAACTCCAACCCATATTCTACTGCCAATTGTTACTGTGCTTAGTGTCATAGGTAGTTATGGTGTAAACAATTCTTTTTTTGATGTACAGATGGTTTTAGTATTAGGACTTTTAGGATTTTTCTGTTTAAAATTCGAATTTCCTATACCCCCTATAGTTTTGGGTCTTATTTTAGGCCCGATTATAGAGCCAAACTTTAGAAGAGCGCTAACAATGAGCGATATGAATCCGATGATTTTTTTTACAAGACCCTTGAGTCTTGGAATTTTGATTTTAGCTGTATTATTGACATACACAATATATAAAAGGTTTCATGCTGCTAAGAGTGAAAACTAATTCCTAAGTGAAGGCTAATAATTAATTAAATTAGGTTCTTGCAAAACTAAATAGTTAAAAAACAAAAAAACTTCCCTGTACAGGAAGAATTGCTTTTTAAAAACTTTGGATTTTTTAGTAATTACAGATACTCACCTCTCAATATGGGATTTATTTAAACTAAGCAGCAAGCCACCTAACAGAACGAATTTTATCATTAATTTTAGATCTACAAGCAGCTAATGCCACAACATTTTAAGCAAACGCTTTCTTTTATCACAGTAACCATCGAACTTAAAAGCAAGTGTATTATCTTTAGGGCAGACAGGGATACCATTTTCATTATAATCTTCAACCAGGTTTTTTAATCTTCTGGGATTTAGGCTGATAACAGGCTTTAAAAGACAATCTTTAACTAGATAGCGGTAATTTTCAGTACTATCGAAACCAGCATCAGCAGTAAAATATTTGTATTTACTAAGATCATGGTAGCTCTTAAAACTATTCATAATAGGTTTAAGAGTAGTAGAATCCTTTTGCCCTTCAAATAGTTCAATATCTTTAACAATGCCAAAACCATCAGTTAATACAGCACCAGTATAAGCATAAGCAAAATGACCATTGGTATAAGAAAGCTTGGCTTTTGGCTCTGCTTTAGCATATTTGGGCATTTTAGCAAGTGCCCTAGTATAAATTTCATGTTCAGGCTTGTTTGGAGTTCCCTTCTCGACCTCTCTTTTTAGAGAGTAAAAGTATTTAGGATTGTTTTCTTTAACTGGGACTTCCAAACCTGTAGTATCAAGGACGAGAAGGGATGAATCAAAAGGGTCAATTTCCTGTAGATAAGGCTCAGTTAGCTTAACTAGCTGATGTAAGATTTCCTTGAAATCTTCCTCGCCTAGTTTTTGCTTAAACCTTGTAAAGGTTGCTTCATCTGGTACAGAGTCAGTAAAGCCGCAAAAGTCTTTCATAGGTCTAGAAAGCTCAAGGAACTTTATTAAAAGTTCGGTAGAAGGGATAGAATAGATTTTCTGAATTACTAAAGCACTTAACATTGATTCAATGGAATAAGGTGGGCGTCCAGTTTGCTTGTAGTGACGATCTCTAACTTGTTTAGGGATAATTTCAGCAAAGTCTATGTAGTCGGAGAGTTTCTTAAGTTGGTAATGAGAATCCATTTTTTGAAACTCATCTGAAAAATCAAAGAAAGACATTTGGCCTTTCACAGGATCACCTCCTTTTGCACTAAAAATTCTACAAAAAGTGGAGGGATTCCTGTTGAAGATATCCTAAAAATCCTTTTACAACAGGGTTTTTGGGTTTTGCAATAAGCTTATAATTAATTAAATAGGAGGGATTTTCTTTGAATACAAATTATCAGTCTAAAAAAGTTTACCCATATATCCCAAATTCAGCACCTCATCTAAAAAGTCAATTAATGGAATACTTAGGCATAAACGACATAGAAGAGTTATATGAATCTATTCCTGAAAGATTAAGATATAATGAAAAACTAGATATCCCTCAAGCATGTGACTCTGAGTTTGAGCTAAAAAAACATGTGGAAGGAATAATATCAAAAAATATTTCCTCCCAAGACTTTATCAGCTTTTTGGGTGGAGGAACCTGGAATCATTATGTCCCCTCTGTTTGCGAAACAATCATGTCGAGGGATGAGTTTTTAACTACTTATAATAGAGAAGCTTATCTAGATAAGGGCAAATTCCAAGCACTTTTTGAAACTCAAAGTATGCTTGGCGATATGTTGGAAATGGATGTAGTCTCTCTTCCAACATATGATAGTTCTAATGCAGTTGCTTTTGCTTGCAGAATGGCAAATCGAATAAATAAAAGAACGGAAATTGTTGTCCCAAAAAGTATAAGGCCCTCAAAATTATCTATAATCAAAAATTACTGTGAGCCTAAGATTTCAGTTAAAGAAGTAGACTTTGATTTTTCTACAGGATTAATAAATTTAAATCAACTAAAAGAAACCGTATCTGAAAATACAGCAGCCGTAGTAATAGAAAATCCGTCTTATTTAGGTTTTATAGAAACACAAGTCGAGGAAATTTCAGAAATCATTCATGAATATGGAGGAGAATTAATTGTAAGTGTTGATCCGCTCTCACTCGGTACTATCGCTCCTCCCTCGTCTTATGGAGCAGATATAGTATGTTGTGAGTTGCAGCCTCTTGGCATCCCTATGCAGGCAGGTGGTGGGATGGCTGGAGTAATAGCTACAAGAGAAGAAGAAAAATATGTCAGCGAAATACCCATGATGTTATATGGAATTTGGACAGAAAATGAACGTGGTATGATAAACTTTGGGAATGTAGCCTTTGAGAAAACTTCATATGCTAAGCGTGAAGAAGGTAGAGATTATGTCGGGACTCAAGCAGTATTACATTCAATCATTGCAGGAGTTTACCTTGCTGTAATTGGACCTAAAGGTCTTAAAGAAATTAGTCAGGGAATTATGGAAAGAGTAAAATATGCGAAAAATCTACTTAACAAATTAAATGGAGTAAAAGTTCAATTTGATAATGTAAGTTTTAAAGAGTTTGTTCTAAATTTTGATGGAACGGGGAAAAAAGTGGATGAAATTAATAAAGAGCTCTTAGATAACCAGATCATCGGTGGAAAAAGCTTGAAAAAAGACTATCCAGAATTAGGTGAAAGTTCTTTGATTTGTGTCACAGAAGTACACACTAAAAAGGAAATAGATGAATTATACTCTGAACTAAACAAGATTATTTATAAATAGATTCAAAGATATAAAATAGGAGGGATAAAATTGGCTTCAAAGGTAAGAAAAAACTTTCATCAGGCCAGATGGGACGAACCAATAATTTATGAGATGTCAAATCCTGGAGTCAAAGGAATAGATGTCCCAAATGTTGAAGAAGAAATTAAAAATGAAGTTGGCGATGTTTTATCAGAATTGCCAAATAAGTTACAAAGAACTGAATATACAAATTTGCCTGAAGTCTCTCAAAAACATGTGCTTCAGCATTATCTGCACTTATCCCAGGAAACCCTAGGATCCAATCTGTCTAATGATATAAGTCAAGGAACTTGTACAATGAAATATAACCCAAAAATACATGAAGGTTTTGTAAGCAACCCTAAATTTGCCTTTATTCATCCAGACCAGCCAGAAGAAACAATGCAAGGAGTATTAGAGATATATTATAAGCTTGGTGAAATGATCAAAGCGATATCAGGTCTTGATAAAGTAAGTTTTCAGCCAGTTGGTGGTAACCAGGCTATTTTTATGGCAGCTAAGATGGTACAAGCTTATCACCAAGCAAATGGAGAAGCAGATAAAAGAGATGAAATCATAACTACCATGCTTTCTCATCCTGCAAATGCGGCAGCACCGGCAACTGCTGAATATAAGGTAATAAATATATATCCAGATGATCAAGGTTTACCAGATTTCGAGGCTATTAAAGAAGCTGTTTCTGATAGAACTGCAGCTATTTTTATTACAAACCCAGAAGATACAGGTCTTTTTAATCCTGATATTGATAAAATTGTTAAGATGGTCCATGACGTTGGAGGACTGTGCTATTATGATCAAGCTAATGCTAACGGCTTTTTAGGAATAACTCGGGCGAAAGAAGCAGGCTTTGACTTCAGTCATTTTAACCTTCATAAAACTTTTAGCTCTCCACATGGTGGTTCTGGCCCTGGAGGAGCAGCTCTAGCTTGTAGTGAAGAACTTGCTAAATTTTTACCTGTTCCTGTGATTGAATACGATGAAGACTCTGATAAATATTATTTTGTAGAAGATTTACCTAATTCCGTTGGAAAAATAAAAGACTTCTTTGGGAATATGAGCGCAGTTTTAAGAGCTTATTCATGGATAATGACAATGGGACCTGATGGATTAAAGGAAACTGCTGATATATCCATTCTAAACAATAATTACTTCTACCATAAAATAAGAAAAGAAGTTCCTGATTTAGCAATATCTCACGAAGAAAATGAAGCAAGGAGATTGGAACAAGTTAGATATACTTGGGCTAAATTAAAAGAAAAAACAGGTGTAGGTTCTTCTGATATTCAAAGAAGAGTAGCCGATTATGGCATTCAGCACTATTTCCAGAGTCATCATCCGTTTTTAATTCCCGAACCAATGACCCTTGAGCCTTGTGAAACATATTCAAAAGATGATTTAGATGAGTATATCGAAGTTTTGAAAGAAATTAATAATGAAGCTTTAGAAAACCCAGAAAAAGTAAAAGAATCTCCTTATAAGACTGCAGGAATAAAGGATACAAAAAGTTTAAGCCTTGCTCAAAAAGATATATGGGCACTAACCTGGAGAGCATATTTAAAAAAAACAAAAAGCAAAGAAAATAGAAATTAACAAAAACAATCATAGGGGCGTCATTTATGAAAAAAATAGGCTTAATTGTCAATCCTTTTTCCGGGATGGGTGGAAAAGTAGGACTTAAAGGAACAGATGGAAAAGAAATTCTAAGAAAGGCTATTTCACTAGGGGCAGAGCCTGAAGCACCAAAAAAAGCTGCTGAAGCTTTAAATCAATTAATAAATCTAAAAGATCAAATTAAGGTCTACACTTTTCCCGGCAAAATGGGAGAAAAAGAAGCTAATGACCTGGGTTTAAAACCATTTGTTTTAGATCCTGGCAGAGAGATAGTTGAAGATTTTAACACTACTTCTAAAGATACAAAAAAAGCAGCTAAAGAAATGATGAATATACCAGTAGATTTAATCTTATTTACTGGAGGAGATGGAACTGCAAGGGACATCTTGGATGTTATCGCAGACAAAATCCCTATTATTGGGATACCAGCTGGTGTAAAGATGTATTCAGCTGTATTTGCAATCAACCCTATTAATGCAGGGACACTTGCAGCCAAATTTATTAAAGATGAAATAAGTAGCTTTAAGCCTGCTGAAATTGTTGATCTTGACGAAAACCAAGTTAGAGAAGGAAATGTATCTGTTAAATTGTATGGATATGTACAAATTCCAGATGCAGGTGCATTAGTACAGGATCTAAAATCAGGTTCCTCAGATACTGATGCATCCCTTACCAATCAAATTGCTACTTATGTAATCGACACTATGGAAAAAGATAAAAACTATATTATTGGACCGGGTACTACAACAAAAAAAATAATGGAAAAACTAGATCTAGGCTATCATCCCCTAGGTATTGATGTAATAAAAAACAAAAAACTTGTTTCAAAAGATGCGGACGAAATGAAGCTATTGGATATAGTATCAGTTGAACCAGCTAGTGTTATTGTTACTATCATCGGAGGACAAGGTTATATTTTTGGCCGAGGCAACCAACAAATAAGTTGGAGAGTTTTAGAAAAGGTGGGCAAGAAAAATATAAATGTTATAGCAACCAATAACAAACTTGCTTCACTTCATAGGCAAACCCTCTTAATTGATACTGGTAACAAAGATGTTAATAAGAAGTTATCAGGTTACTATAGGCTTATTACAGGTTATAAACAAGAAACTATTTATAAAGCAAAAGCAGATTTTTAAAACCTGTTTACAATCTTATGATAATTAAGTTCCTAGTTTTTTAACGTAAATAGAAAGGAAGATTAACAATGGCACTCTCCGTGAATATGCCTCTTAAAGCATTGTTGAGACAGGCGTGGAAAATTAGATCTAATAATTTTCCACGCCAAATTAAATTTGTTAGGCCTAAAAATACATTACCGATAAGTTTGACAGGTGAAAGTTGTCAGTTAAATTGCCCTCATTGCGAAGGACATTATTTAAAAAATATGACTCCAGCCTGTAATGAAAATGATGTAAAAAAAATTAACCTAGATAATTATTCAAGTTGCCTAATAAGTGGTGGAAGTGACAAAGATGGTGCTTTACCTTTTAGTGAAAATGAAGCTTTGTTAAAGGAATTGTCAAATAAAAACAAAAGAATTAATCTTCATACCGGCCTTGTTTCAGAAGAAGAAGCAAAAAAGGCTTCTTTAGTAGATGTTTCTTCTTTTGATTTTATCGTAGATGATAACATTATCAGAAATATTTACGGATTAGATAAATCGGCTAATGACTTTATAAATTCTTATAAACTTCTTAGCAAATATGCCAATGTGATAGTACCACATGTAAATATTGGCCTACCTGGCAGCCAAAAATTTTCAGAACTAAAAAGTTTAGAAATTCTAAAAAAGTTAAGAGTAGATGCTTTAACATTTATAATCTTCACCCCCACCAGGGGAACTAGCTTTTCGGATTTTCAGCCTCCTAGCCTAACTTACGTTGGAAAAGTACTTTCTTTAGCTAGGATTAATTTTAAAAAAACACCAATTTTTCTTGGTTGCATGCGGCCAGGCGGTATTTATAGAGAAAGAGTTGACAAAATAGCTTTGAATTCTGGAGTTAATAAAATAGTATTGCCAACACCTGCTGTAAGAAAGCTTGCCGTCAATAAAGGATTAGAAGTAGAGTGGGATAAGGAGTGTTGTGCACTATGATTAGGATATCTGCAGGAACAGCTTATATGATGGGACTTAAAAAGATTAAGATAGATGAAACACCTACTACTGGCTACTTAATGCTAGGAGAAGGTTGTGCAAATAACTGTGCTTATTGTGCTCAAAGTAAAGACTCTTATGAAGGAAATGGTAAATTAAGTAGGGTTACTTGGCCAAAGTATGATATAGAAAGTTTGATTAAAGGCCTAAAAAAAGGAGAAGAAAAAGGATTAAAGAGGTTATGTATACAGGAAGTTAAATCCACAGATAATAATTCAGAATATATTGATATCACAGAATTGATAAAATTAGTCAAAAAAAATTCCAATCTGCCTGTTTCTTTATCCTCAACGGTAAACAATCTTAAAAAAATAGAAGAACTATTAAATCTTGGCGTAGATAAAATAGGAGTTTCTTTGGATGTATGTAGTCCAGAAAAATATCCTGAGTATAAAAGTGGTTTATTTTCAAAAAGACTTAATTTTATCAAATCAGCCGCTAGGAAATATCCTGGAAAGATTAGTACTCATTTAATAGTTGGCTTAGGAGAATCAGATTATGAACTTCTTTCAATTGCAAAGGATTTAGTAAATTCAAATGTAAACATAGCTCTATTTGCCTTTACACCTCTTCAGGGCACAAGGTTATCTCATAAAAGCCCTCCCACTTTAGAAAGGTACAGAAAGATACAAGCAGTCACTTACCTCTTAAAAAATAAGTTAATAAAATTTGATAAGTTGTTATTTGATGATAAAGGAAAGCTGGTTGGAATCGATATCTCTAGTAATAAGCTAATAGATGTTTTGAGTTCTGGTCAAGCATTTATAACTATGGGATGTTCTAATTGCAATCGTCCATTTTATAATGAAAAGCCCCATGACACTCCTTTTAACTATCCTAGGAATCTTAGTAAAGTTGAAAAAAGCGAAGCTATCAAGATGTTATTAAATAATTTAAAAACGAATTAATTATTGACTACTCGTTTTTACCTCAACTTCTAATTAAAAACATATTTTGGAATGGTGCTATTTACCACTCCAAAATATGTTTTTATATCTTTACTTTTATAAATTCTTTTCTCTTACTTCTTTAACTTTAAAGAAGCTTGATGAAGCGGTCTATCATTTAAGTCTAAAAAAGCCTCCCAAACAGTTTCACTAAGTGTAGGATGAGAATAGATTGTTTCGGCAAGCTGAAAATCTTTTAATTTATATTTTACCGCAATGGTGCCTTCCTGAATAAGGTCAGAAGCATTTGGACCTAATATATGAATACCTAATACTTCATTTGTTTCTTGATGGGAGATTATTTTTGCAAACCCTTCTTCTTTCATTATCATAGCTTTAGAGTTTGCTTTAAAAGGAAATTTACCAACTTTATATGGTATCCCTTGTCTTTTACACTCATCTTCTGTTAAACCAACAGTTCCTACTTGTGGATGTGAAAAAACGCAAGCAGGTATTGCCTTGCTATCAAAATAACTATCTCTATAATTCATAGCATTCTCCGCAGCTACAATGCCCTGATGCATAGCTGCATGGGCAAGCTGAGATCCCTTTGAAACTATATCACCTGCAGCATAAACATTATCTAAATTTGTTTGCATTTTATCGTTAGTTACTATATAATTTCTTTCCATTTTAAGGCCTAATAACTTAGGGTCGATTCCATTTAAATTCGGTTCTCTACCAACTGACAAAATTATATCGTCCGCCATAATTTCAATGTCTTTTTTCTTTTTATTTACCTTTAGTCCGTATTTATAATTACTATTTTCATCTGTTTCAAAAACTTCAGTAACTTTACTATTTGTATGTACTTTTATACCTAATCTTTTAAGGTAGGTGCCAATTCGTTTTTTTATTTCTTCATCAAAAGGAGGCAAAGGTTTTGATTCAAGTTCTATCAATTCAACTTCTTTTCCCAACATAGCAAATACAGTAGCCATTTCAACCCCTATTACACCACCACCGATGATAACCACACGTTTGTTAGAGCTCTGCCAAAATTTATCTCCAGATACTACTTCATCCGCTGTCCAGCAAAAATTTGAAATTTCATCACCAACTATACTTTTATTTGGATTAGAACCATTTGCCAATATTATATTTTTTGCAACAATTTCTTCATTATTTACAGTGATTAGATTGTCCTTACCTATTTCTGCCATGCCATTTATATAATCAATTTCATTACTTTTTATAAGAGAGTTAATCCCAGATACAAGGTTATCAACGGTTTCGTTTTTAAATTTAAGTAGTTGACTTATATCAATATCTATATCTTTTTCTAATTCGATACTTTTAGCAAACACCCCATATTCTGAACTTTTCTTTAGGTCATAAAGCATCTTTGACCCTTGATAAAACGCTTTTGTGGGGATACAGCCTCGGTTCAGGCAAGTCCCACCTAGGGATCTGTCCTCTATCAAAAGAACAGAACCGCCAAGTTGTGCTCCTCTAATTGCACCACTGTAACCTGCTGGTCCACCACCTATAACTACCAAATCATATTTTTTCAATGTTGACATCCCCCTTTCTTTTATTTAAATTCCATTCCTTAGAACAATACTTTGATTGCTGTAGTCTCATACTCCATTCTTTTTCTAATTCGGTATACTCATCTTCTATAAATTCAATATTAAAAGCCTCTTCAAATCCTTTTATAATAGCTTTTTTACACTCGGATTTATTTAGAGAAGGATTTATATCCATAATTCCTATTGCCCTTTTATTTAATGTGTTTATAATTTTGGTTTTAGACAAGCTTGGTTTAAAATTAAAAACTTCTACATCTAATTCCGGCTTATAGTGTAGTTTGATAGAACCGTGCTGTAATATTACCCCTTTTCTTCTGGTTTGCGCACTACCTACTACCTTTCTATTATCTAGTAGAAGTTCATACCAGGAAGAAGAATCAAAACATGCTGATGAAAAATTTAACTTTCCCTGTTTCTTCTCTTCTTTTTTAGATATGGTTTTTATTTCAGGGTTAAGACCCAAAGCTTCTAATCCTTTTTTAATTCCTTGAATCAAAAATTTGTAAGATTCTATTACGCTTTTTGAGATTCCAAAAAATTTTTCCTCCATTACAAGACAATAAGTAATCTCATTAGCATGAAGAACACCACGTCCACCAGTAGGGCGGCGAACAATATCTACATTTAATTTATTTGCCCCATCTAAATTTATTTCTGAAGTGGCTTTTTGAAAATAACCAAGAGAGATGCAGTCAGGTTTCCAATCATATATCCTAAATACAGGCTGTTTTTTACCAAAGTAGTACGATTTTAAAAGGGCTTCATCTCTAGCCATATTTTCACTACCTCTTAAAGGCCCATCTAACAAAAGCCGCCATTTTTCCTTTCCCATGTTTACATCTCCTTTACAAACAAGTATGCACCACCTACATAACAATAAATAGAAGATTATTTAGTTAAAGTAGTTCTCTTATTATTCATCAGACCATGTCACTTTAGGCTTCCTAGCAGCACTTGCTTCATCTAATCTACTTAGTTGAGTTTTATTGGGAGCACTTTTTACTATATCTGGCTCTGTTGTTGCTTCTTCTGCAATTTTGTTCATCACCTTTATGAAATTATCAATATTTTCCTTGCTTTCTGTTTCCGTAGGTTCTATTAGCATAGCCTCATCTACAGTAAGAGGAAAATATACCGTGGGCGGATGAAATCCATAGTCTAGTAATCTTTTAGCTATATCCATAGTTTTTACACCCTTCTTAGCTTGCTTTTTGCCACTAATAACAAACTCGTGCTTACACTGGAGATTATCGTGGGAAAGTTCATAATGCTCTTTAAGGTTTTTTCTCATATAATTAGCGTTTAATACCGCATCACAGCTAGCCTGTTTAAGACCTTCTGCCCCCATCATGCAAATATAGCTGTAAGCTTTCAATAAGACATTAAAATTTCCATAATAGCCATGTACCTTGCCAATGCTTTCCTCAATATCATAATTAAAGAAAAACCTTCCTTTGTCACTTTCTTTTTCAACAGTAGGATAAGGTAGATAAGGAGCTAACTCTTTTTTTACTCCTACCGGTCCACTGCCCGGACCGCCTCCACCATGTGGTGTAGCAAAAGTTTTATGAAGATTAAGATGTACCACGTCAAAGCCCATATCACCAGGTCTTGTATAACCCATAATTGCATTTAAATTAGCTCCATCATAGTAAAGTAACCCTCCGGCTTCATGGACTAGATTGGCCACCTCATTTATTTCTGACTCAAATAAGCCAAGTGTATTTGGATTAGTAAGCATCAAAGCCGCTACATCATCATCAAGCACTTTTTTTAAGTCATTCACATCTACCAAGCCTTTATCGCTAGATTTGACTGTAATTACTTTAAAGCCAGCCATAGTTGCACTTGCAGGGTTGGTACCATGAGCAGTATCTGGACAAATAACTTTTGTGCGTTTTTCCCCTTTAGCTTCAAGGTATGCTCTAATCATTAATAATCCCGTTAACTCCCCATGAGCTCCTGCGGCAGGCTGCATAGTATACTTATCCATTCCTGTTATTTCTTTTAACTGTTCTTCTAGATTATACATCAACTCTAATGCTCCCTGGCATGTTTCTTCTGGTTGATCAGGATGTAGTTCAATAAATTGAGGTAGTGAAGCAACATCTTCATTTACCTTAGGATTATATTTCATGGTACATGATCCAAGGGGATAAAAGCCTGAATCAACACCAAAATTTTTGGTAGAAAGTTCAAGGTAATGCCTCATAACTTCTCCTTCATGTACCTGAGGTAAATTAGGTTGCTTTTTTCTTATTAGGTTTTCAGGAATAACTTCATTCAGCTCTATGCAATCTACGTCAGGAGAAGGAAGGAAATACCCTTTCCTTCCTTCTTTACTTTTTTCGATTATTAGCTTATTTTCATTCATTTCAACACCTCCCCCAAAATCTCTACAAAATAATCAATTTCCTCTCTAGTTCTTTTCTCAGTTACGCTTATCAACAAACAATTATTGAATTCATGGGAGATTCTACTGGCATCAATTCCAGCAAATATATTTTTATCTAATAGTTTTCTTTGCACCTTATCAACCGGTTCTGGTAATTTTACTAAAAATTCTTTATAATATGGTTTATCTCTATAAACAGGCGAAACTCCTATTTTTTCAAGCTCTTTTCTTGCATAGTGAGCTTTCTGTAAAGATAGTTCTGCTGTTTTCTTTAAACCTTCTGGCCCCATTAAAGACATATATAC
Source organism: Natranaerofaba carboxydovora (assembly GCF_022539405.1). Taxonomy (NCBI): domain Bacteria; kingdom Bacillati; phylum Bacillota; class Clostridia; order Natranaerobiales; family Natranaerofabaceae; genus Natranaerofaba; species Natranaerofaba carboxydovora. The sequence continues at coordinate 1,986,059 of NZ_CP054394.1, forward strand.
ACATGCTGCAAGAACATTTAATGCTTGATTTGAGCAAATATTTGAAGTTGCCTTTTCTCTTCTAATATGCTGTTCTCTAGTTTGTAATGTCATAACATATCCTTTTTTGCCTTCTTTATCCTTTGTCTCCCCTACAATTCTTCCAGGCATCTTACGGATATACTTTTTTTTCGATGCAAAAAATCCTAGTAAAGGTCCTCCAAAACTCATTGGGTTACCTAGGCTTTGACCATCTCCAACAACAATATCTGCTCCCCATTTAGCAGGTGGTTCAAGAATAGCCAAAGAAATTGGATCAGACACTGCCACAAATTGGGTTTTTTTATCTTTTAATAATTTTTCAATTCCGGTGAAATCTTCAATAATCCCCAAGTAGTTAGGACTCTGTAATATTACACATGCAGTCTGGTCATTTAACATCTCTTCCAAAGAAGATAAGTCAGTAACTCCATCCACAGAAGGCACTTCTTTTAGGTCAAAACCCTGACCTTCTAAATAGGTCCTCAATACTTTCTTATAATTTAGGTTAACACTACTTGAGACAATGACCTGTTCACGCTTAGTATTCGCCACTGCATTGATTGCCGCTTCAGCCACAGCAGATGCGCCATCATAAATAGACGCATTTGCTGTTTCCATACCCGTTAATTCAGCAATCATTGACTGATATTCAAAAATACTTTGTAAAATACCTTGACTAACTTCTGCCTGATAGGGAGTATAAGAAGTGTAAAATTCACTTCTCTTGATTAAATGATCAACTATACTTGGAACATGATGATCATATACTCCTCCTCCCAAAAAAGAAATACATTCTTTCATGCTTTTATTTTTCGCTGCCAGCTCATCTATGTGTTTTTTTAACTCAAATTCACTCATGGGTTCGGGAAGTTTCAAACCATTCTTTAACCTGATTGAAGATGGGATATCTGTAAAAAGTTCATCTGTTGAAGCTATATTTAAATCCTGTAACATTTTCACACGGTCATCATCAGTATGAGGAAGAAATGGATTGTTCATAATTACTCCTCTCCTTCTTCTTGTTCTTGTTCTTGTTCTTGTTCTTCTATATGCTTTTTATATTCTTCAACAGACAATAATCCCTCCAATTCGCTTTTATCTGAAATTTCCATTGCAAATAACCAGCCGTACTCATATGGATCAGAGTTTATAGTATTAGGCTCATCTACTAACCTTTCATTTACTTCTAAAATGGTTCCAGTCACTGGTGCATAAATTTCTGCAACAGCTTTGACAGACTCTATTTCACAGATCACTTCATCTTTAGAAAAATCATCATTTTCTTCTGGAAGCTCTACAAATACGATGTCTCCAAGTTGTTCTTGTGCATAATCAGTTATACCTACATAAATCTTACCATCTTCAACTTTAATCCATTCATGATCCTCAGTGTACTTAAGTTCTCCAGGTAATTTTAAATCAATCATTTAGATCCCCTCCTGTAAAATGGCATTTTTGTAATATTAGCAACTTTAAAATTTTTTCTAATTTTGACCTCTAACTCCATTCCTTTTTCAGCTTCTTCCTTATGTTCAGTATCTATATACCCCATTCCAATTGGTTCATCTAAAGTAGGTGAAAAGGATCCTGATGTTACAAAACCGATTTTTTCGCCTTTATGATATAATTCAAACCCATTTCTTGGCACCCTTTTGTCTTTTAACTTAAAACCAATTAGCTTTCTTTTTAAACCTTTTTCTAACTGCATTTCTAAGCTTTCTTTACCTATAAATGAAGTATTAAATTTTATAAAAGGTTTAAGCCCTGCTTCTAATGGAGTAATCGTCTCTAAAAGTTCATTCCCATAAAGAGGAAGTGAAGCTTCCAGTCTCAAAACATCCCTAGCTCCAAGGCCTGCAGGCATCAATCCGTATTCCTTACCTACATTTTCGATCTCTTTCCATATATCTTCACTTATCTCAGGGGGGTGATAAATTTCAAAGCCATCTTCACCAGTGTAACCAGTTCTTGAAACTAATACTTCCTTGCCATCGAACTCTAAGTTAATAAAATTAAAATAACGAAGATTGCTCAAATCTTTATCTAATGCCCTTTCTAGAATTTGAACTGATTTTGGACCCTGTAAAGCTAACTGAGATACCTTAGTAGAGATGTCTTCAATTTTACATTGCTCATCATCAATCACTTGATTGATCCAGTTAAAATCTTTATTTATATTAGCAGCATTTACTATCAACCAAAATTTAGCTTCATCTAAACGGTAAACCAAAAGATCATCAATAACTCCACCATTTTCATTTAACATAAATGTGTATTGACACTTTCCCGGAGATAGCTTTGTAACGTCATTACTTAATAGATATTGCAGATTATCTACAGCTTTTCTACCTTCTACTAGAATTTCTCCCATGTGACTAACATCAAATATGCCTGCCTTTTCCCTAGTTGCTTTTACTTCTTCAATTATACCCTTATATTGAACAGGTAAAATCCAACCATTAAAGTCAACTAGTTTAGCTTGTTTTTTCTGGTGTATTTCATAGAATGATGTTTTTTCCCTTTGAAGTTTAGTAACCATAAATCTTAACCTCCCTTCCAGTTTTTATGAAATACAAAAAGGACAGAGTTAAAGCAATATAGCTTTAACTCTGTCCTACAAAGACCTGAGAGTTTTAACTCCTTCGGTTTCCTTTTTATAAAAAAGGAACTCTCCAGAGCTGCGTCATTCGACGGTCCTTTTACCTGAGAGATTCGCGGTAGGGCAAGCTAATATCTCCCCATCCGCTTGCTCCTTCGGTGCCCGCTCGAGCGAGTCTCTCCCGACGAAATCATCCGCACCTGTATTTACTTTGATTTTTGTCTATATTATAGTATATATTTTTTTCTTTGTCTATTAGAAATCTTAAAAAATCTTAAAATTTTTTGAAATCATAATAAAATTATTATGACTTAAGAATAACTAGAGTACTATTTGGTCCAGCTCCCATAGAATGAGATAGGCCTATTTTAGCTTTTTCAACTTGTCTTTTGCCTGCTTCTCCACGTAATTGTACGAGTAGTTCGTATATTTGTCCTCCTGCTGAAGCACCAAGAGGATGCCCTCTAGCAATAAGGCCTCCATCAGTATTTATAGGAATCTCGCCATCTAAGTCAAAATTTCCTCTTACTAAATACTCCAAAGCTTCACCTTCATCACAAAGCCCTAGTTCTTCAACTTCCCACATCTCAGAAGGAGCTACAGCATCATAAACCTGCGCAAGATCCACATCTTCCGGACCTACACCAGCTATTTCATAAGCTTCCATAGCCGATTGGACTGCCATACTTTTTGAAGAGAAATAATTCACACTTCCTATCAATCCTCCAGGTGGATACTCTTCTCCATAATAGCCGGATTTCAATACAGCTGCCTCAATAGAAACAGGTTTATTCATTTTTTTCAAACTTTTTTTATTACATAAAACAAAGGCTACAGCCCCATCTGCAAGGGGACAACAGTGCAACAGTCTCAAAGGATCTGCAACCAACCTTGAATTTATGACTTCTTCTAGAGTAACAGGCTTTTGAAAACGCGCATTTGGATTTAAAGAACCATTTTTTCGGTTTTTAACTGTTACTAAAGAAAAGTCCTCTTCAGTCATGTTTACTTTTTCAATGTACTTCTTCGCTGCCAGGGCATAGTTGCCGGGTTGAAAGTTAAATCCAGACTTAAGTTCCCATTCACTAAATGCCGTACTAGGTATGGGGCCTTTAGGCATTTTTTCCATTCCTAGCACTATTACAATATCATTAATACCATATGCTACATGATTATAACCAAGCCTAAAAGCAGAAGAAGCACTTGAGCAGGCATTTTCAATATTTATTATAGGAATTCCAGTTAGGCCTACCTGGTTTAGAGCCTGATGTCCAGATCCTGTCCCCTGATAGACACTACCACAAAAAGCTCCTTGAATCTGCTTCCATTCCATACCTGCATCTTCTAACGATCGAATTACTGCTTCTGTTCCAAAATCTTTACATTCCCTATCTGGAAAGTAGCCCCATTGTGTAATGCCTGCCCCAGCAATATACACTTCATTTAAATTGCCTAAATTATTTTTCATAATCAGCCCCCTTGCTTAATTAACTAATTGAAAGGCGTAGGTAAAATATTCATTTTCATCATCTTCATAAATTTTTATAATTGTTAAACTAACTTTTTCACCAATTGACATTTTGTCGTAATCATTACATAGCAAAGATTTCACTCTAACTTCAGGTAAATCTATTAGACCATAAGCAAAAGGAATTTCACCTTTGTAATAACCTCCAGAGGGAGATTGGCGAATAATTGTAAAGGTTGAAATTTCACCTTCTTTAGCCAGCAGTTTTTTTTCAATCCCATCTTTTTTCTGACAACATGAACAAAAATTATTGCTTGTTGGTGGAAAAAAGACCTCCCCACAAAAACTACATTTTTCACCCAATAATCTATAGTCACCTTTTTCATCTTTGGTCCAAAGCCCTTGTTTAAAAGGCACTTTTCCTTTAGGCATACACATCATCACCTCTACTTTGATCTAATATACTAAAATACCGCAGGATCTTTATAGGTACCATAAACTTCACGCAATACATTACTAATCTCTTCCACTGTGGCATAATTTTTAATTGAATCAATTATTGATGGAATCAAATTCTCTTCTTTTTCTGCTGCTATTTTAATTTGATCTAAGCATTTTCTAACTTTATCGTTTTCTCTATTATTTTTTAGGTTTTTTACTCTTTCCCTTTGTTCTTTCTCTGCTACGGGGCTGACCTTAAAAACAGGCATTTCAGATCCTTCTTCAGAATGGCAAAATTTATTAACACCTACCACACTTCTATCGCCTGTTTCCATCCTTTTCTGATATTCATATGCTGAATCACTAATTCGTTTTTGAATTATACCATTTTCAATAGAGGTAATAGCTCCACCTAAGCTTTCAATTTTATTCAATTCAGTTTCAACTTCCTGCTCAAGCTGATCAGTAAGACTCTCTAAAGCATGACTGCCACCAAGAGGATCTACCATTCCAGTTACTCCACTCTCATATGCAATGATCTGTTGAGTTCTAAGGGCAGTAGTAACTGCTTTTTCACTAGGTAAACCCAAAGCTTCATCATAAGAAGACGTTGCCAATACTTGTACTCCACCCATAACGGCCGTAAGTGCCTGTAATGTTACTCTAACAATATTGTTAAGGGGTTGTTGAGAAGTAAGAGAACCTCCCAAAGTATAAGCAAAAATATTTAATGCCATGCATTCATCCTTTTCAGAGTTAAATCTTTCTTTCATCAATTTGGCCCAAATTCTTCTTGCAGCTCTAAATTTAGCTGCCTCTTCAAAAATATCCATATCCGCTGCAAGAAATGTAAACAGTTTCGAGGCAAAATCATCTATATCTAGCCCCCTGTTAAGGGCTTCTTCTATATAAGCTATAGCATTAGCAAAAGTATAAGCAAGCTCCTGTACAGCTGTGCTACCGCTGTCTCTAATATGATAGCCACAAATTGCCATAGGAACCCAATTAGGAAGATGTTTAGACGTATACTCAATTACATCAATTGATAGCTTCACTGATTGTTTCGGAGGATATATATAAGTTCCCCTCCCCAAAAACTCCTTAAGTATGTCATTTTGAATTAGAACTCTAATACTATTTGGATCAATATTATTTTTCTCTGCAAAAGCAACTATCATTGCTAGTGCGATAGGGCTAATTGCATTAGCAGTAGTTCTTATCTGTTTAACTTTCTCAAAAGGAATGCCTTCTAGCAATTCTTCAATATCCTGAAGAGAATCCATTGCTACTCCAACACGACCTACTTCTCCAACAGATTTATCATTATCTGAGTCTATACCCATTTGTGTTGGTAGATCCAAAGCAATTGAGAAGCCAGTTTGTCCTTGATCAATCAAATATTTCAATCTTTTATTAGCTTCCTTAGCAGAAGCAAACCCGGAATATTGCCCCATTACCCAATACTCACTTCTGTACATGGTAGGATTAATGCCTCTAGTGAAAGGAAATTGCCCTGGAAAATTAATATTTTCTAGATAATTGTGATCTTTTGGGATAGAAACTCTCTCTAACGGTAAGCCAGTCTTTGTTGTAAATTCTTCTCTGATTTCTGGATGTTTTTTCAACCATTCACTTAACACATTTTCGTTCCATTCTTGGTAAGCTTTGTTAATATTATCAAAATCCAACTTCCTCACCTCACTTTGAACTGTGTTAATATTTTTAATTTGTATACCATTTCTTTGTTTCTTTTTTTAATATTTTTCCTGTTGGACCTTTTGGTAGATTATCAACAATATCTATAGATTTTGGTATTTTATAGTTTGCGATCTTCCCGTCACAATAATCTAGGATATCCTCTTCGTTTGATTTGGAATCTTCTTTAAGTACAACAACCGCTTTGACTTTTTCTCCCCAAAGTTCATCGGGTAACCCAAACACAACTGCATCCTGTATTTCTGGATGTTCATATAACACTTCTTCTATTTCACGAGGATATATATTAAATCCTCCACTAATAATCATATCTTTTCTACGATCAACAATATAAACATAACCATTTTCATCAATTTTGGCCATATCTCCAGTATAAAACCAACCATCTTTCAATTCTTTTGCTGACTCTTCAGGCTTTTTCCAGTATTCTCGCATAACATTTTCTCCTGTTGTAATAATCTCTCCTATTTCTCCTACTTCTACATCTTTATCATTATCATCAACAACTCTTACACGAACACCAAAAGCCTCTCTACCTGCAGATTGTAATCTTTTTAATTGTTCATCTGTACCTTCAAGGACATGATCTTCTTTAGGTAGAACAAGAACTGGATTTGGCGCCTCACTTAAACCATATACTTGTACAAAAACTCTACCAAACTTATTCATTGCTTGTTTCAATAATGACACTGGCATAGGAGCTGCAGCATAAACAATTGTTTTTATACTACTCAGATCATAATTATCTAGTTCTTTAAAATTAATAAGCATATTAATCATAGTGGGAACCATCCAAATAGTGGTAACCTTCTCCTTTTCTACAATTTTACAAAAGTCTTTCGTTGAAAACCTTGGCATAATTACATTACATGCACCTTGAACAAAGTGAGGTAATATTTTAGTCCCTCCCCCATGAGCAATAGGTGCAACAGTTAGTAAAACATCGTTTCGATTAATCTTCATTTCATCCACTAGGCAAGTTATCAAAGAAGAATAGCGGGATTGAAAATCTGTTACAGCTCCTTTTGGTTTTCCAGTAGTCCCAGAAGTATAAAGAATTTGATACAAATCTTCATTGGAGACCTCTTCATAAACCTCTTCAGAGTTTTCTAGCTTTAACATTTCTTCATAATCCTGAAAAAATTCTTTATATTCATCCGGATCATCCCCAACAAAAATAAAGTTTTTAACTGTTTCTAAATCCTTTATAATATCTTTTACTTTATCATAAAGCTCTGAACTAAAAACTAAAGTGTTAGCTTCTGAATCATTTATAATATAACTACATTCATTTGAAGAAAGTCTAGGATTAAGAGGAACTCTAACAAAACCAGATTTAATTAATGCAAAATCTACCTCCACAAATTCATTACAATTAGGTAATAAAATTGCCACCCTATCACCTTTTTTCACACCTAATCTTGCAAGTGCTTTAGCACATCGATTTGACCGATCATTTACTTCCTTAAAAGTAAAACGCTTGTCACCATATACCAGGGCTGTATCATCTGGAAAATAACGTGATGTGCGATTGATCATATAAGCTAATTTATTCTTCAATTTTTACTCTCCTTTCTTTAAATAAATAGATTTAAAAATAAAAAATCCAGCGGAAAAGCATTAACTGTCTAAAATGCTTAGCCGCTGGATTTTATTTGCTAACAAACTAAAACCTTTATTTGGGATTAGTTCACAAATAAACCAGCAAATATATTAAGTTTTTTTAAAATCTTAAAAACTATCGTAATATTTGTCATAGCAAGACTTTAAAGCCTGACAAAAAGCAGAAACAGAAGGAATCTTCACTCTATTATATATTTCTTCAATTAACTTATCAACCCCATCACTGAATCTATACCCAACAACAATCTCCTTTAAATAATTATTCGTAATGTCTGTTATCACAGTAAATGATGCATCTTTTATTTCAGAGCTAGACTTTTCTATAACTAAAACAACTCCCGCTTTACTGTATTTATCCTTTAAAGCTGTCCCTTTAGGTAATTCTGCAAATCCGGTCACTAATACTGTATTTTTATAAAATTTACTATCCATCGTTTAAATCCTCATATTTTATAATTTTAATAAAAAAATATCATAGTTATTTCTAGTTGTCAATAAAGCTCTGTGTTTTCATTTTAAACTCTTGGTGTATATCAGGCAAAACTTCGTTATTTATCAACAGGTCTATACATGTCATAGCCATAGCTTTTGAGCTAGTTAATAATCCACTTTTACTTTTGTAGGGTTCTGCTGCTTGCAAAAATTCTTCTGTATGAAGCTTAACACCTTCATTAGAAATAGCAACATAAGGGTGTATCGCTGGCAAGCTCCAGCTTACATTCCCCATATCTGTAGAACCTACCATCTTTTCTTCCTCGGAAATTTCTTTACCTAATTTTTTTAAATTATCAGCAAACAAGTTAGCAAGTCGATTATTGGTTAAAATACCTTTGAAAGTTAATTCATACTCCTCATAATCACATTTTGTACCAGCAGCCAAAGAAGCTCCCTCGGCACACTTTTTTACTTTATCTGTAATCTCATCCAAAGTAGGTTGCTCTAATGCCCTTATTTGAATCTTGGCAGCAGTATAAGCAGGTATAATGTTAGGTTCAGAGCCACCATCAGTTATTATACCATGTATTTTGACAGTTCCAGGTAATTGTTGGCGTAAAGCATTTACATTGTTAAACAAATTAACAACAGCATCTAATGCATTAATTCCTTCATAAGGAGCTTTCGCTGCATGAGCTGACAACCCTTCAAAAGTAAATTTTATTGATTTTCTAAAAAAGGACTTACTTTTTACAAAATTTTTGTCACTTGGATGAGCCATCAGAGCCACATCTAGTTCGTTAAAAGCACCGTTATTCTCAAGATAAACCTTACCTCCATAGGTTTCTTCTGCAGGTGTTCCAAATAACACTATCTTTCCAGGTAAATTCTCTCGGTTCATTAATTTTGCAATAACTAAATATGCTCCAATTGAAGAAGCTGCTATTATATTATGCCCACAAGCATGTCCCATCTTTAATGAATCATATTCTGCCATAATTCCGATTACAGGTCCAAAAGAACAAGTTTCGTATTCACTTTTAAAAGCTGTATCAAGATCACATATACCTTTTTTAACTTTTAATCCTTTGCTTTTTAATACAGTAATTATTTTGTCAACTGCTTTATATTCATTACATCCTGTTTCAGGGTTATCATAGATAAACTTAGATAAATCCACTAAAGTATCCTGGATACTATCTATTTCTTTAATAGCTTCTTGTTTTAATTTTTCTATCATAAAACTTCAAACCTTCCAAGTCTTTATAATTTTCATTTTTTTCTTTCAGAAAAAACAAGTTATAATTATCCTAAATTAAAATAATAAATTAAATGGCGGGAGTATATGGGAATCAAACCCACAGCAGACGGAACTCGCCCGCCAGACGGATTTGAATTCCACGGGGAGCACCCGTTCGCCAACTACTCCATAAGGGTATTCTCACTCCCATAAAAGTTATTGTAACAGTAATCTTTAGAAGTAGCAAGGTTTAAAGATATTATATCTTTTGCTCTTTTACGTGTGATTTTTAGTCTATGCGGTGGTGGCGTGGGGGTGACATTTTTGTTCTCCATAAAAATAATTAGGTGCCCAAGAGATTTTTAAAAAATTTATACTTGACTACTTATGACATGTCTTTATAAGATTAACAATGCAGTAATATTTGCCAAATTAAGCTTAACCAGTCGAACAAAATTTGTGAAAGGATGAAAAATTTTGACGCACAAAAATAAAATCTATTTGATGTGGTTCATCTTAGCCTTTGCTTATATTATCGCCCAATTTCACAGGGTAAATTTTGCTGTTATAGTTGATTATGTAATAATTGATTTTGGAATTGAAAAAGCTTGGGTAACTGGTTTCTTGGGTGGCATGTACGGGATAACTTATCTAATAATGCAGATACCATCGGGGTTATTGGCTGATTCATGGGGCCCAAGGAAAACTGTTTTTACAGGTATGATAACAGCTGGTATAGGAACAATATTATTTATTGCCACTGACATAATATTTTTTGCATTTATGGGAAGACTTCTCATTGGCTTTGGTGTAGCTATAGTCCTAGTGCCGATTATGAAGTTTCAAAGCAACTGGTTTGAACCTACCCAGTTTGCTACTCTTACAGGATTAGTAATCTTATTAGGAAATATTGGCAAGCTATTTGGGACTTCTCCTCTCGCTTATTTTGTTACTGTTTTTGGATGGAGAAGTATTTTTCTTGTTGTAGGGATTATTACTATTTTTATAGCATTACTTACCTGGATTATGGTAAAGGACAACCCATTAGAAGATAAAGGTAAGAAAAATCCCAATGAGAAAAAGTTTGATTATGTTGATGATATAAATATCAAGAAAAACATAATTAAGTCATTGAAAAATCAGCACTTGTGGTTTTTGTTATTGATCGGTTTTGGAATGGCTGGACCACATTTAGCCTTTGCTGGTACCTGGAGTATCAATTATCTTATGCATATGTATGACTTAACAAGGCTACAAGCTTCCCATTATCTGATGGTGATGACAATAGGGACAGGCATAGGCGCTTGTTTCATTGGCTATTTATCCGATTATTTAAAAATTAGAAAAAAACCATTAGCATTTCTTTTATTGTCAAATATACTAGCTTGGACAGTAGTTGTGGTATGGTATGGAGGTCACCCTCCTTCTCTCTTGCTATATTTTTTATTTTTCATAATAGGTTTTTGTCTTTCGGGAGTTTCACTCATCCTTTCTCTTGCTAAGGAAAAAAGTCCTCCTGAGTATTCAGGAACAAGTATTGGTATCGTCAATATGGGACCTTTTGCTGGGATGGCATTATTTCAGCCTTTTCAAGGCTGGCTTTTGGGTCTTCACTGGACTGGCCTCACTGATGAGATGGGTAACAAAATATATCCCTTAGAATCCTTTCAGCTAGTTTTTTTAACATGTATTTTAATGTCTATAATCAGTCTTTATTGTGTCTTTAAGATACAGGAAGAAATTAAAAGTACAGATAAATCATATAAGATACAATTAAATAGAGGACAATAATTGATTGAGTTGATCTACTTTATATTGCAAGGTGTCACCAGACTAGTAAGCAAGTTCACGGCTAATCGTACCCACAATTAAAGTTAGCACAGTGTAGGTTGCAATTATGTTAAGTTCGTGACAAAATTAAGCTTAATGGCTTGTCGTACATAAAGATATTATGGGCATTAAACGGCAGCTACCATAATTGCTACCAATCAATATATTTTTTTGATAAAATAGATAAATAAACAGCAAAAATAAATGTACTACCACTTAAGGGTGATTTTCATGAAATCAGAGAAGCGGGTCATCACAAATCTACTAGAATATATAAAAATGTTTTGGCCTCCATTTGTAGGAGCTTTTTTATTTCTTGGTTTATCAGTAGTTCTAAGTCTAGTTCCCCCCTGGCTTATTCAATATGGAGTAGATAATATAATAGCTGAAGGCAATAGAAATCTATTAGTAATATTTGCCTTAATAATGATAGCAGTAAGTTTAATCAAAGGGATTGTAGATTTTTTGCAAAGATATCTGGCAGAGCTTGCCTCACAGCGAGTTATCCATAGATTAAGGTCAGATCTATACTCTCAGTTGAACAGGCTTTCTTTCTTTTTTTATGATGAGAAAAAAACAGGAGACATCATGTCCAGGTTAACTTCTGATACAGAAACTTTAAGAAGGTTTTTTTCTTTTGTATCAATCAATATAGTTGCTAACATAGCAACTATATTTGGTGTGCTGATAATCCTTTTTATTTGGGATTATCGCCTGGCAATGATGTATATTTTGATGCTTCCCCTTATGTTTCACGCCATGAAAAAGTATGCAAACAAAGTAAGCCCTGTATACAAACAATCTAGAAAGCGCCTGGCAAGCCTTACAGATAATGTTCAAGAAACCTTTAGCAAGATAGAAACTGTAAAACTTCTAGGAGGCGAAAGCTACGAAGAAGAACTCTTTGATAAGGAAAACAACGGCTATAGGGAAGCTAATATCAACGCATCCAAAATATCTGCCTTTTGGATGCCGTATGTACATTTTCTTCTTGGGCTAGCAACTTCTTTGGTGATCTTTATTGGGGGGCTGCTTGCTATTAGAGGAGAAGTTACTATAGGTATTTTACTTGGTTTTACAAGCTATCTTGCAATCTTAACCCGCCCTATAAGACAGACTGGAATGATGATTAATCTTGTTTCTAGAGCCATAGCAGGGGGAGAGAGAATTTTTGAGCTCTTGGAAGAAGAGCCTGATATCAAAGACAAACCAGATGCCACCCCCCTACCTCCAATCAAAGGAAAAGTCGAGTATCAAAAGGTTTCATTTTCGTATACAGAAGATAACAAAATCTTAAGAGATATTAGCTTTGCTGCACAACCAGGAGAGACAATAGCAATAGTAGGCCCCACAGGAGCAGGCAAAACCAGCCTTATTCACCTTCTGCCAAGGTTTTATGACCCTATAGAAGGAAATATCTATATAGACGGCTACAATATAAAAGATGTTACTATCAGCTCACTAAGAAATCAAATAGGAATCATTATGCAGCATGATATGCTTTTTTCCACATCAATTAAAAATAATATTTCTTACGGCAACCCAGACGCCACAGATGAGGAGATCACCCATTGTGCTAAGCTTGCCAGAATACATGATTTTGTCACTTCTCTTCCAGAAGGTTATGAGACCCAGGTAGGGGAAAAAGGAGTCAAACTATCAGGCGGTGAGATCCAAAGGGTTATCATTGCCAGGTTATTACTTCAAGATCCAGGATTAATCATTATGGACGAATCAACCTCTAACCTTGATGAAAAAGTAGAAGAAGATATTCAAAAAGCTTTTAGAGAGCTTTTCAACAATAGAACCGTCTTTGTCATAGCACATCGACTGTGGACCATTAAGGAAGCAGACAAAATATTAGTTATAAAAGACGGAGTGCTAGCCGAATACGGCACTCATGAAGAACTTTTGAGTTATGATTCTGGAATATACAAAAATATGATAAAAGAAGGCATAGAGGTGTAGATAATGCGCGGTGGAATAAAAAAGTTCGTAAACTCAAACGAAAAAAAGCCCGGTTATAATTCTCTAAAGAGGCTTTCAAAAAACCATTACAAATTAATCAAAAGTTATTTGATATCTCACAAGAGAAAATTATTTTTTGCAGTTTTAGCTACAATTTTTGTTTCACTAAGTGCTCTCATCAGCCCCTATCTGATGAAAGTAGCTATCGATGATTACATCATTCCCGGTAACTTTAGAGGCTTAACTATTGTATCTATATTAATATTGCTATCTTATGTACTGTCCTGGTTCTCATCATACTGGCAGACCTATCTTGCAGGCTGGGTAGGACAGGATTTGGTATCAAGTTTACGAAAAGATGTGTTCTCACATATCAAAAAGCTTGACCTAAATTTTTATAACCAAAGGCGTACCGGCGAAATAATGTCCAGGGTTACTCATGATGTAAACACCCTGTCAGAGCTAATCACGGGTGGATTTGTCCATTTTGTCAGTGATATATTTACCCTTCTTGGAATAATTGTGATTATGTTTTATCTTGATATAAGCCTTACCCTAATAATCTGCTTGCTTATACCATTTGTAATGTTTATTTTCTTTGCCCTCGGCCAAAAAATGCGTAATGCTTATCACCATGTCAGAGAAGAAATGGCCAGGCTAAATGCAGACGTGGAAGAAAACTTGTCAGGCATTAGAACAATCAAGGCCTTAAATAGGGAGCAAATAACTCAGGAAAACTTTAAAAAGCTAAGTATAAATAATATGAAAGCAAACCTTCGTGCTGTCGGGATTTTTTCTTTGTTTTTTCCCGCCATGAATTTTAGCCGTGTTTTAGGAGAAGCCCTTGTACTTGGGTATGGAGGCCTTCAAGTAATAGATGGCAATATGACAGTGGGTGTGCTGGCAGCTTTTTTAAGTTATGTGCGACGCTTCTTTAGGCCTATAATGGATTTAAGCCAGGTATTTAACACTTATCAAGCTGCAGCCGCCGCCCTTGATAGGATAAACGAATACTTTAATATACCTGCCGAGAGCAGTACACATAACATATCTCTAACAAAAAACAAAGCTTATAATATTTCATCAAATACATCATCTAACTCATTTAACTTCAAAGGTTTAACAGGCGAAATAATCTTCGAAAATGTAAGTTTCTCTTATGGGCGAAATTTAATCTTGGACAATTTTGATCTCGAGGTCCCCCCAAAAACCACTTCAGCTCTGGTAGGAGCCTCAGGAGCCGGCAAAAGTACAGTGATAAATCTACTAACCAGATTATATGAACCAGAAAAAGGCAAAATCCTTCTAGATGGAATAGATATAAAAAACATTCCACCAGAAACATTAAGAAGCCAAATAGGAGTAGTTTCACAAAATGTCCAGTTATTTGATAGATCTATAGAAGAAAATATTAAATACGGGACTTTCGGTGCAACCCTTGAAGAAGTCAAAGAAGCCGCCCAAAAAACTCGCGCGCACGACTTTATCAAAGACCTACCTGAAGGCTACAAATCTACAGTGGGAAAAGAAGGAATAAAACTCTCAGGAGGGCAAAAACAGCTTATATCTCTATCTAGAGTAATCTTAAAAGATCCAAAAATATTAATTCTTGATGAACCAACTTCTAATGTAGATACCTATACAGAAAGGCTAATAATAAATACTATAGAAAAGATGTTAAAAGACAAAACAATTATCTTGATCTCTCACAGGATATCTACCATAAAAGCCGCCGATGAAATAACTTTTATCTCTAACGGAAAAGTTGAAGCTAAAGGAACCCACTATGAGCTAATAAAAAACAATCCAAAATACAAAGATATATTTAGAATTTAATTTCCATTTTTATCCCTTTTTCATCATACTCCTCATTTTCATCAGGTATGCTTTTTAGGGCTTTCAAACTATTCAACCAGGCAGA
Source organism: Natranaerofaba carboxydovora (assembly GCF_022539405.1). Lineage (NCBI taxonomy): Bacteria > Bacillati > Bacillota > Clostridia > Natranaerobiales > Natranaerofabaceae > Natranaerofaba > Natranaerofaba carboxydovora. The sequence continues at coordinate 2,001,321 of NZ_CP054394.1, forward strand.
TAAAACAAGGGTAAGCGAGAGTGCATCCAAAATATCGTTTTTAGCTACCTCTGCTCTTTTCTTCTTTTTCATAGAGTTATTAACAATATCCTGGGTGAAAGAGGGCGGTTGATTAAGTATAGAACTAGTAGAGGACCTTAAAATATCAAAACGCTCTCTTAACCCATCCTTGGTTTGTTTGCTGTACTTTAATTCATTGTTAGCTAATTTCATAAAGCATAACTCAGGATGCGCTTCTTTGATTATATTCGCTGCCTTACTATTATTAATAATAAACCTATCCATTTCTCTTATTTTAGAAACTATAAACCAGGTCTGTTTAGAAAGGCCCTTACCTGTCATTACTTTATTTGTATAGTTGGCTTTTTGATAGGTCTTTTCATAAACTGCTGCCCTACAAGGCACTCTAAATACACTTTGTCCCCGCTTTCCAAGTAATTTTCTTGCCTCTTTATCGCATTTTCTCTCCTCTTCTCCCTTTTCTTTAAGGCCTATAGGTATATCAACCAAAATCAACTCCGCATCATAATGCCTTCCCCATAGAGAAACCACATCAGAAAAAATCTCCCATTCCCATCTTGCTATTTCAAATTTATTTGCTCCAAGCTTATCAAAGCTAAAAGCTAAACCAAACCATCCTGCTCTACAGCCATCTACCCCAACTAACTTTGTCATAAGACCACCCTACTAAATCAGTTTATTGCCCATCAAATACTGAATAGGATAAGATTATCCCCGTCATCTACTATAATTTTATCATCTTTTACAAAAACAATTTCCACATCTTTGTCACAGTAAAGTTCATAAATCTTTTCACCATTATCTATAACAAAAATACAATTATTTAAAAATAAACCTTCCCCTGCGACCTCAACCGTTCTAATCCCTTCGTGACTGTATCGCCCTTCTCCTGTCACAGGATCTATGAGTTCAATTGTTTCATCTTCTTTTAATGATGGTATATAACCAATATTTTTAGCAATCTCCTTTTTAAGTTCTAATGATATCCCATGCTCTATTTTAGTTTTTCTCTCCCACAACTTTTCTCCATCACCAGGTTTTACAGCTTTTATAGAAGATACTTTGTCTTGATAGTCTTGTGTAAATATAAACGCTTTGTCATCCAAAATAAAACCATCTAACCTATCTTTATTAGAGAACTCAAATTTTGACAGAATATCTCCACTTACTTTTTCAACAAACAAAACTTTAGCTTCACCAATATTATAATCTCTATTTTTATTTTCACTTTCACTTTTTTTCTCAATTATCATTAGTGACACATCACCAAAATCCCCCCCTTTTTTTTGATCTCTATCAATTATCAAAAACCCTGGATATAAACTATTTAACCTTTTTGTTTTCTCACTAACTCCTTTAGAAGTTAACTTTCCTTTTCTGTGCCATAGTATCTCTCCATCTTCACCAAGTACTGTTACAAAGTCTAGTTCTAACTCATTAGATACATCCTTTTCAAAACTTCTCTCCCATTTTTGTTCTCCAGTTATATTTCTTTTGCCCACCTTATAATATTTTCCCTCGCTATTAGAATAATAGATAGGTTTGTTTGATGAAACATTATCACCTATTGCGATAGAACCAAAATTTACTGAAAAAGCATCAAGTAACTCCCCTGTCTCATAGTCATGAACAGAAACTCCCTCACCTCCACGAGAACCCTTAATAGGACTGTCGCTATCATGATCATCACCGCCATAAAAATTTCCTTTAGCAATTAATTTGTAGTTTGTTTTTAAAAGTTGATAAATTCCTAGAAGGGGACTATTTCTGGCAATAGGGTGACTCCATAATATTTCGCCTGATGATATCTCAAGCTTAACAAGCGAAGGCTTACCAAAATCCAGAGGCAATACTGCTATATCATCCATTAATAATATCTCTGGTTCTATATGATAATCTTCGACGATGGGGTGAACTCCTTCTATCTCCCAAATTATTTCGCCTGTTTCAAAATTTATTAAAAATAATCTGTCATCTGAATATGTCAAAAGCCCCTGTGGAGTTAATTCAGCAAAAGAAGAACCTAAAGTATGGTCTTGTTCTAATGGTATTTCCCATACTTTATTTGCATCTGTAAGCTTGTTTGTTTCCTGATCAAAGCCCAGGTAGATAGCACTCAAATAAATACCAAAAGTCACTACAAATACTAAAATATACATTTTAAAAACTCTATATTTCAAATGCATTCCACCTTTTACTCTTTTTTATTATTATTTTCACTTCTTTTGTGTAATTATTTATAAAAAAATTACATTTTTTTATCATCAATTTGCAATATTTTATATATATTTTGTTAAGATTAGAATTGTTAAAGGGATAATTATAAATTTTCAAGGAGGGTTTAGCTTGATTACAAGAAAAAAATTAGTTGCTTTGCTTTGTATTTTATTACTTAGCACTGCAGCAATTTTTGTTGGAGTAGGTTGCGGTGAAGAAGAACCTATGGATGATTTAAAGGATGAAGAAGAACTACCTGAGGAAGACACAAAAGAAAAACCAGAAGATGCGCCTGATTTAGAGGATCCAGAAGAAGAAAACGACCTTAAAGAAGAAGAGGAAGATCTTTTTGAAGAGCCAGAAGATGAAAAAGACTTAAAAGAAAAAGAAGATGAACTAGAAGAAGAGCTTAAAGAAAAAGAAGAAAAGCTATTTGAAGAACCTGAAGAAGAAGATCTAGAAGAACCAGAAGGAGATCTAAAAGAGCCAGAAGAAGGAGAAAAGAAATTAGACGAAAAACTTGAAAAAGAATTAGAAGAACAACTTAATTAATTTTATTTTAAAAGCCCGATTCTATAATTTTGAATCGGGCTTTTAAAATATACTCTTCCATGACCTTCATTAAAATAGTACAATAGTAATTAAAGGATTTTATAAACTTCAGGGGGTCAAATAACAAATGTGGTCAATACTATTATTTTTATTGATATTTATCTTTGTAGGATGGGCAATAATGGTTACCTATAGCTTACATAATTTAGATACCAGGGTTAAAAACTTAGAAAATATACTTGAAAATATAAATAATGAAGTACAGAACAAAACAACTAAATCTCAAAACAACGATACTACTGAAGAATAATTATAATTCTTCCTTTTCTTTTTCTATATTATTTATTTCCCTCAAAATTTGGTTAGGCGCTATTCCTCCGTAAAATCTCATCGCCCCACCAACTGCTACGAGAGGAAGTGTATAACCATCTTCCATAAATTCCTTAACATCCGGTATCATTTCATGATCTTCAGTAACAATGTCAATAAAGGTAACTTCTACTTTTTCTTCGAGTCCTTCTTCAGCAAAAAACACCTCGAGTGCTGATGCTTCCTCGTCCATTGTAGGCACATCACCACATCCTCCTCCATCACAACCATCACAACCACTTTCTTCAGGAACTCTACCTTTAATTCCAAAGATTTCAACGCTTATTTTTTCCAATAACTTTCACCCCTATCTATGAACAATTTCAGTAACTAAACATTTATAATTAATACACTATTTATATAATCATAATAGAGTTTTTATGTCAAATAACTATTTTAATTTACTATTTCTTTTTTTATTAAACCAAAAGAAGGAAATGCCATACATTTTTGTAGAATCAGTAAATAGTTATATTATATGAGAAAGTGTCAAAAAATTACTAGGGGGTGTACTTATTGAAACATGAAAATAAAAAGTTTATCCTTGTGTTAACTGTCTTAATTTTATCTGTTATTTTACAATTTTCATTTCAACCATTTGCAGTTAATGCACATTCTTCATTATCTTCAGGAGAAGTTATTAATGTAGCTTCAAATCAAGCCACTGATAATGAAGAAGCAAGCGCACTACCAATGTACATTATTCTTGCAGTATTATTTATAGGTTCTTTTATTGTTAGGGTGTTATATTATCAAAGTAAAAAATAGTAATATAAATAACATCAAGCAATATTTAAATATTTCATTTTGAGGGAGCAGTCAACATGAGTATATTAAGTTTAGTTCTGTCCGGTATTATAATCTTAAATATAGTTTTTATATTTTTTCTAATTTTCTTTGATAGAAAAGATCCTGCCTCAACCTGGGCTTGGATATTAATTTTGAGCCTCTTGCCAGTTGTAGGCTTTATCCTTTATTTACTCCTTGGATTAACTCCTAGGAAAAAACGAATTTTCACAAGAAAAGCTAGGCAGGATAGAATCAAAAAGCACGACTTAATAAAAGGAACGCCTGATTATGAGGTATGGGAAGTTCCTGAAGAAGACCTAAACAAAGTAATACAGATTGATTTCGCCCATGAACAGATAGTATACTCAAAAAACAACCATATAGACATTTTTGTCAGTGGAAATAAAAAGTTTCGTTCTCTATTCAAAGATATTAGAGAAGCAAAACATCACATTCATATAAGCTATTATATTATTAGAAATGATAAACTAAGCAGAAGACTTCTTAAAGTTTTGACTGACAAAGCAAGAGAAGGGGTAAAAGTAAGGATTTTATATGATAGCATAGGGGCAAGACAACTCCCCAAAGATTTTTTTAATGTCTTCAAACTAGCAGGAGGCCAAGTCGCCCGCTTTTTCCCTTCCTATTTGGATATAAATAACAGAAACCACAGAAAAATAGTTGTTATTGATGGCAAAATAGGGTATACAGGCGGGTTTAATATCGGAAAAGAATACATTAGTCTAGACAAAACCTTTGGCTTTTGGAGAGATACTCACATAAAAATAACCGGAGAAGCAGCCAAATCCCTGCAAGAAAGATTTTTACTCGATTGGAATTTTGCTTCTAACGAAGATTTAATATCGCATGAATTATATTATCCATCCTTACCATATTACGGCAGATCCGGTGTACAAATCGTAGCAAGCGGGCCTGATAGCTCCTGGGAAGAAGTCAAAGCATTTTTCTTAAAAATGATCTACATGGCCAAGGAGTCTATATATATTCAAACCCCGTATTTCGTTCCTGACGAAAGCCTTTTAGAAGCTTTGAAGATCGCTTCTATCTCAGGTGTAGATGTTAGAATAATGGTTCCAAATAAACCAGATCATATGTTTGTATACCCAGCCAATCACTGTTACGGTGGATTGATGCTCGAAGTTGGTGCCAAATGGTACATGTATGAAAATGGTTTTTTGCACAGCAAAATGATTATAGTGGACGGCAAAATTGCTTCTGTAGGAACCTCCAATATGGACGTTAGAAGTTTTAAGTTAAATTTCGAAATTAATGCTTTTATATACGATCCTTTAGTTGCCATAAAACTAAGAAGAATCTTTATGAAAGATTTAAAATATTCAAGAGAAATAACTAAAGAATTTTATGACAAAAGAGGCATTGCTATGAAAGCTAAAGAGTCAATTGCTCATCTTATATCTCCAATACTCTAAAATACTCTAAAGTATATTAATCTCATCTTTCTTCATCAGTTTAACAAACACCTTTGCTAGTTCAGGATCAAATTGGCTCCCAGCACATTTTGATATTTCGTTTAATGCTTCTTTGTTTGAAATGGCCTTTTTGTATGATCTATCATTAGTCATAACATCGTAGGCATCTACTATAGATATGATTCTTGACAAATAGGGTATCTCTTTTTCTTTCAAACCACGGGGATAACCTTTACCATCCCAACGCTCATGGTGGGATAATATTTCCTCTGCAACATGAGCAAGGTTCTCTGTAGACCGTGTTATGCGCCATCCAATTTCCGGGTGTTCCTTTATTTTTTCCCACTCTTCATCAGTTAATTTGCCAGGCTTTTTTAATATACTTTCTGATATTACTACTTTTCCTATATCATGTAATGTTGCAATCAAAGATAGTCTTTCAAGTTCAACCTCAGCTAAACCCAATTCCTCTCCAAAATGAAAGCTAATACTCGTCATTCTTAAAGCATGTTTTTCAGTCTCATCACTTTTGTTTCTCAAATTTTTAAGTAAAGCCTGAATAATATCTTTTTTGACACTATCATTTTCCTCAAATTTATTTTTATACATTTTATCTTCTGCTTCTTTAAACACATCATCAAAGGGTTTACTTGAGGTTGATTTGACTGCATAACCTATGGCCACTCTTACAGGAACAGTTTCAACTATAGATTTACTTGCAGCATCCTTAATTTTTCTTGTGACTTTCTCCACATATTTTTCATCTGAGTTTGGAAAAAGCAATACAAATTCATCCCCTCCCCAGCGGATAATAGCTCCGGCATCGTCACAGGCATTTGTAAGTATTTTAGCCACACATATTAACAAGTTATCTCCAGCCTGATGCCCAAAGGTATCATTAACCAACTTGAGCCCATTAACATCAATAACTACTACACTCAGCGGAAAATTCTCTTCCACATCAATACGCTTTATTTCTTCCTCTAAGTAAGCACGATTATGAAGGTTTGTCAAAGTATCATGATAGCTTAAATGTGCCATTTTTTCTTCCTGTTTCTTTTTTTCAGTTATATCAGATATTATTGTAAGGATTGATAACTTGCCCTGATAATGTATAGTAAAAAGACTTACCTCTATCCATTTAACTGCTTTTTTTGTTTTTATCTGAAATTCAAAGCTTTCGGGTTTTTCTACTTCATATAAGAGGGAAGGGTTATTAATAATCTCCTTTATTTGATGCTGTTTTATTTGGTCAGAACCTGAATCGGATATGAGATTCATAAAAGGTTTATCGGTAATTTTTTCTCTATTTTTATTAAATATCACAGCCATAGATAGATTAGAATAAGCCACGTACCCATCCTGAATTATACATATACCAGCAGAACTATTTTGAGACAGCGTCTGGTAACGTTTTTCTGATTCAAGAGATAACTCCCTTATCTTGAATAGATTTTTTAGCCTTATTTCAAGCTCCTGCTTTTTTATAGGTATATTAATGAATTCATCTATCTGCTCTAATATGTCATCAGTCAGATGATTTTTTTCTTCATTAGATACCAATATTAGAACAGGCATAAATATAGGATTTGCCTTACTTTTCATCTCTCTTATTTGCCCTTGATTATTAATAAAACCTATATAATCAGATATAATTAAATCAACCTTTTGATCCTTCAGAGACTTGTTTTCTTCAGGCATAATAACTTCATAATTTTTTTCTTTTTCCAAAAAGTCTTTTAAAATATTTTGATTTTGTCTATGATTCAATATTAATATTATCCTTTTCATTATTTATCAACCTTTCTCAGTAGTCCCCATCTTTGTGATCAATTTTATCCTCAACAAACTCTAGATTACCAGTCAGCATCCCCTGTATTTTCGAGAGTGGTGTTCCTACTTTCAAACCATATTTGGTTATATCAAGTTCTCTTAAATTCTTTTCAAAGTCACCCATTCTTTTCTTGAGTATTCCTATAGCTTTTCTTAATTCACCTTTTATTTCAAGATAGCGAAGAAAAATTATATTATCTGCAATATGACTTATACCATATTCAGAAACTTTTAGATCACCTGTAATATTATGAACTTCATTAGTCAAAATCAAAGTAACTCCCATATTTTTCAAGTATGCAGATAAAGAATGAAGATGTCTAAGCATTTTTTTGTCCCCACCTTCATCTGCTCCAAAGGAAACCAGATATCCTGAAATACCATCAAGCATCACAATATCAGCCCCTGTCCCCTCCACTCTATTTCTTACAAGATATGAGAATTCATCAGGAGTATAGTCAAGAGGATTTATTTTGTCAATAAACAGTTTTTCCTTCTCTATCATCTTTCTAATTGGTATATTTATTGCTTCACATCTGTTTATTAAAGACTCTTGATTTTCTTCAAAGGTATATATCACTGAACATTCGCCTCTACCAGAAGCTTCTTTCAAAAATTGAGTTCCTAAAGTTGTTTTACCAACACCTGTAGGCCCACTAATTAAAGTAGTGGTTCCTTTTTCAACCCCTCCACCCAACAGCTCATCTAGTTCAGGTATCCCTGAAGAAATAGTTTCGAAGGTAAAATCTTTCACGCTTTCTCTTGGATCTAATTTTGGAAATATTATCATTCCATCCCCTTTAAGTCTAAAAGAATGTGACCCATATTGAAAATCAGAACCTCTAAATTTGACAACCCTTATACCTCGCTCTTCCCCACTAAATTCAAGATCAATAACTCCATCTGACATAAACTGCAAATCATCATCATTAACAGCATTACTTGCCTCCGACAACATTAACATTGTGCCACCCTTACCTGTAGCAAGCTTTATTAAAGATACAATCTGCTTTCTAAACTGATACACATCCGGAGATACAAATCTAAGTTGAGTTATACCATCTATAAGTATCCTATTTGGATTTACTGCATTTATTTTTTCGGATATCTTTTGCAGTATAGGTAAGTTTTCTACTTCATCTGAACTAAATATATTATAACTCATATCATCACCTGCAAAATCCGACGATGGGGTTAAATCAAGAAAATTTATGTTATCCATGTCAAGACCTTTCTTAACGCCGTCACCACGTATTTTACTCTCTGGTTCTGACAAAGTAATAAATAACGTATTTTCACCATTAGAGGCCCCATCATACAAAAATTGAAGCCCTAGAGTGGTTTTTCCCGTTCCGGGCCCCCCTCTTACTAAATAAGCACTTTCTGAAATAAATCCGCCTTTTAATACTTGATCAAGACCTGCCACACCACTAGGAATTCTAGTTTCACTCATGTATTTCCCTCCTTGTCCACTAAGAGCAAAATGTTAATTAAGTAACTTTGCTATCTAATCAAGTCTTTGCACAAGAATCAATATATTTATATTAATATTATATAATTAAAAGTTATATAATAAAATCTTAATTTCCTCTTTTATTTTACTAAAAGTTAAAATTTCTACCTTTTAGAAGGAATTCCAACATTATTCATTGTATTTAAATATAAAGAATAAAATTTTAGGAAAAATAGGAGTGAAAAATATGACAGATGATAACCAAAATTCAAATAACAATACTTCTAATAACGAAGACGCCCCACAAAAAGAAATAGTTAGAGAAGTAGTCGTGGAAAAAAGAGAAGACAACTCTCTCGGAATAGTCGCCCTTGTCACCGGTATACTGGCCCTTGTAACCTCTTTTTGCTGTCCATTTATCGACATTATACTGGCAATAATAGCGATAGTAACAGGTATAATAGCGCACAAAAATGATCAGCAGTACGGCCTAGCTGGAATTATCCTTGGAGCTGTTGCAATCTTGATATGGTTCTTAGCAATAGTAGGAGTGGGTTTTATTGCAATCCTTGAAGGGCTATAAAGATATAAAACTAAAAAATTTAAATCTAGTCAGAGTTTTAGAGTTTTTTCTTGTATTTTTGTTTTTCACTATGTTTATCATTGCGGTATTATACGTAACTAATACAATGACTTTTCCCTGGTATGACACATGTAATATAAGAAGCAGTACAGGGTTATTATGTCCAACCTGCGGCGGGACTACTGCTACTGCAGCCTTGTTAAATGGAGACCTCTTACAAGCACTAAAGAGTAATTTTTTTGTAATATTATCATATCCTGTACTAATGTATTATGGTTTCAAAAGCACTTACTATGTCTTATCGGGAGATACTCTTGCTAATCTGAGAATAAACACAAAGTTTATCTTTTTCTGGATAGCTCTGATGGTGATTTTTACTGTTTTTCGAAATATATAGATTTTGGTACAATATGACTTTTTGCACCAGAATTATATCGAATTTTTATAGGAAAGGTGAATTCTTTTGACTACCTTACTGGAGATAAATCTTAAGACAAAAAGTATTCAAAAAAAGAATATTGAATCTTCAAGAAAAAAATACATAGGGGGACTTGGGATAAATACAAAGCTTCTTTATGATCTTGTATCACCTAATGATGACCCTCTATCCCCTGGTAATGTCCTAATCTTTGGAGCTGGTTCTCTTGTTGGCAGTAAGCTGCCCACCGCCTGCAGGACAGAAGTGACTGCCAAGTCTCCTCTAAGCGGACTTTTTGGCACTGCTAATGCCGGAAGCAAGTGGGGCTATAACCTCCACTGTGCTGGAATAGACCATGTTCTTATTAAGGAAAAATCAAAAACACCTATATACCTAGTAATAGATAACGAAAAAGTTTATCTTGAAGATGCCAAAGATGTCTGGGGTTTTGATACCTACGAAGGAACCGATAAGCTCAAAAAAAAGCATGGAAAAGACTTTAGTATAGCCATTATTGGGCCAGCAGGGGAAAATCAAATAAGATATGCCTCCATCCAAAATGACTATCACGCTAGTTGGGGAAGGACTGGAATGGGGGCCGTAATGGGCAGTAAAAATTTGAAGGCTGTTATAGTGCGCGGCAATAATACGCCTGAAGCCAAGCACCCAGCTAACTTAAAAGAACTAAAAAAAGAAGCGCACAGAAGAATAAAAAATGAACCGACTTTTGGACCCACTAGAAAATACGGAAGTATGATAACTTCAGACCCCTTTAATGATATAGGTGCCTTGCCTGGCTATAATTTTGACAGTGGTTCTATAGAAGATTGGAGTAATCATCTTGGCAGGAAAATATATGACACTAAGTACAAAGAAAAAGACTTAGCCTGTCATTCTTGTCCTGTTGCTTGTGCTCACTTGACAAAAGTAACAGAAAAGGAACTCAACAACCCCACCACAGATTATCAATCTAAAGAGATTAAAGGTAATAAAGGTATGGAAATAACTTTTGCTATGGAATTTGGGGCTAAGCTTGGCCTAAAAGAAATCCCTGAAATACTCAAGTGCGTTGAGCTATGTGATAGATATGGGATGGATGTTGTATCTAGCGCAGGAAGTGTAGCATATTTTATAACCTCTTTTAAAGCAGGGCATTTCAAGAATGTAAATATAAATTTCACTCCTGAATGGGGAGATTATAACAGTATCTGGAATTTAATTAATATGATAGGCAAAAGAGAAGGAATTGGAGATTTGCTAGCTGAAGGTGTCAAAAGGGCCTGTCAAAAATATCCTGAGACTGAGAAGTTTGCTTATCATGTAAAAGGAGTAGAGCTTCCCGGCAGAGACCCTAGAGCCAAAATGGATGTTTGGTCCCTTGGTTATCTTACAAGCACCCGGGGCGGAGATCATCTAAGGGCCCGCTCCCCCGTCGAAAACCTAAAAAAAGGACTAATAGATTACAAAACTGAAGAACTAGGAGTTACCAGAGAACATATTGAAAATGAACTTGATATGCCAAAAAAATTAAAAGATAAAATATTTGGAACTCCTCCCACTGGAGTTGATATTCCTGCCATGACAGTATATGCAGAAAATCTTATAACCATTATCAATTCAGTTGGCTTTTGTATAAGACCACCAATCCTTCGTTCTTTAGGGCCAGATTTTTATGCCCGTGCTATGAATGCTTTTCATGGAGACGATTTTACAGAGGAATCTATTTATCAAGCAGCCGATACAATTTACAAATTACAGCTAGAATTTAATTACCGGGAAGGTTCTAAGCCCGCTAGTACAGCTGATTATGTATTCCCCTCCCGGTTTTATAACGAAAGCCTAAAATCTTATAACTCATCACACAGCCCTTTAAAACACAGTCCTTTGGATAAAACAAAAATTCAAAGTCTCCTTGATGAATATTATAAATATAGATCTATACCTTAAACTTGCTGGCTTTATTTTCCAAGTCATTAGCAAGCTCTGTTACTTTTCATTAATGCACTTTGAAACAAAAAAAGCCTTCATACCAGTGAAAATGGTTAGAAGGCAAAAATCTCACTTGAAATTTATAGAATCTATTATTTGCATATCGTCTTTAATTTTCTCCTAGATAATCCCACAGTATATCCAGATCACAATACGTTTTTATATTATCTCTAGCAAGCTCCATGCTTTCCTTATTGCCAGGTTTTATCCTGGTTGATACATCATGCAGTTTCTCGACGGTAGTATAGGTGTCATAATGAACCAATATAACTGGTACATTTTTCTCTTCGGCTTGAGATAATACTTTTACGTTTGGATATAGACCACCAGTTAGGATCAATACAGAAGTACTAGTCTCAAGAGCTGTAAGAGCAAGATCACTTCTATCTCCGCCAATTATCAAGGCCTTATTGGTAGAACGCCTCAAATACTTTAATCCGCTTTCTATCGTCATTGTTCCAACAACTATATCTTCTACGCGTTTATCAAGATTATCTTTGCCAACTAACAGTTCTCCACCTAGAACATCCAAACATTCATTAACTGTAGGGGAGGTTAGTTCAGACATAGCAGGTATTATCCCAAGTACATTATACCCTTCTTCTTCCATCTTAACCTTGTGTATTCCTTTTGTTTTCTCATAAGTAGCCAGAGGAGTGTTATTAAATATATTACCTAAAACAGGAATATCCAAAGCTTCCAAGTGTTTATTAAAGAAAAAAGTCTGATCAAAGCTAAAATCATCTTTCAAAACACTTGTAAGTAAAACAGACGCTTCAAATTCAGATGCCAACGAAATACAGTCAAGACCCTGACTAGCAAGGATATATGGTGATGTAGAGCCACCCACAATAAGAACATCAGCATCATCTTCATTTTTGATTCTGTCAAAAGCTTCAAAAACAGCTTTTCTGTAGTCCTCCTTATTTTCTCTGCCCGACAGATACATAGGCCCTACATTAACAGGTACAATGGAACTCAAATCACAAGAAGTTTGAAGCACATCCTTTAACAGCAGTCCATCTTCATCTTCCTTTTGGGTTGGCCAAGGTGAATAACCTATGGGTTTAAAATATTTTACCTTGTATCCTTTTGAACACAAATGCATAGCAAGCCCCAAAGATACAGTGGTTTTACCACTACCAGATGCCCCCATAACATAAAGTTTTTTCAAGACAAACACCTCTCACTATCAAAATTTCAATTCCAAACCATTTTTTTTCTCATAATCTTTTTTCTGACTATCAATCATCCCACTCAACTGTTATCTTGACATCAACAGCTAACACACCTTCTTCGTAAACAAACACTGGATTCAAATCAACCTCAGTTATCTCCGTAAAGTCTTCACAAAGCACAGCTAACCTTCCAATAACATCTTTTACTGCACTAATATCTGATGGAGACGACCCTCTGAAACCTCTAAGCATCTTATAAGCCTTTGTCTCTAATATCATATCCCAAATCTCATCGTCACTCAAACCCTTACTTAGCCTAAATGAAACATCCTCTATCAAGTTTACATAAATTCCACCTAAGCCAAAAGCTATCAAAGGTCCAAAAATCAAGTCTTTGCTCATTCCTACGATTACTTCATTGCCTTCAGGGGCCATTTTTTGTACATCTACACCGTGAAGTGCCAAATCGGGGAAATACTTTTGAACTCTATCCAAAATATCTATAAACCCTTTCTCTACTTCCTCGGCACTTTCAAGACCAACTTTAATACCTCCAAAGTCAGTTTTGTGTTGAATGCTAGGCGAAGCAACCTTCAATACAACGGGATATCCCATCTCTTCTGCTATCTCTACAGCTTCTTTAGAACTTCTGGCAAGCTTAATAGGCGCCGCCGGAATCCCATAAGCATCTACAATAGAAAAAGCCTCACTGCTCAATAGCACCCTTCTATTCTCCTTGAACGCATCATACAGGTTAGCCTTAACGATATCTTTTTTTACATCACTATAACAAAGGGGCTTATCCTTACATTCTTTTTTCTTATAAGAAGCATAAGATACCATTGCACCGATAGCTTTTACAGCTTTCTCAGGAAATGTATAACAGGGGATATCACCTTCATTTAAGATTCGCTCTGCCTCAACAAAAAAATCACCACCCATAAAAGAAGCAAATATAGGCTTATTTTTGTAAATCTGCTGTTTTTCTACTAATAACTGGGAGAGCTTAGATGGCCTTGCAAGTTCTGATGGACCAAGAAGTACGATCAAATTATCTACTCCTTCATCCTGCAAAATTGTGTCTATTGCAAACTCAAACCTATCATAAGTCGCATCACCCAAAACATCAACAGGATTATAGATACCCGCCTCAGAAGGCAGTCCTTCTTGAAGTTTGTCGGTTGTATCCTTACTAAACTTGGCCATCTTTAAGCCCTCTTTTTCTATCCAATCAGTTGTTATTATAGCAGGTCCCCCGGAGTTGGTTATAACAGCCACACTGTCCCCTTTTGGAAGATTATGCTTAGAAAAAGCTTCTGCCAGATCAAATAGTTCTTCTAGGCTGTGAGCTCTAAGGGCACCACTTTGTCTAAAAGCAACATCATAGGACATATCGTTGCCGGCCATAGCACCGGTATGAGATGAAGCAGCCTGAGCTCCTGACTCACTTGCACCAGATTTCAGGATGATCACCGGTTTTTTCTTACTTGTCTTTTTGACAGCGTCAATAAACGCTTCTCCTTCTACAACATCTTCTAGATAACACAGTACGACACTGGTGTTATCGTCCTCTGCCATAGACAAGATAAAGTCAGCTTCGTTCAAATCACTTTTGTTCCCAAGACTAACAAATCTCGAAAAACCAATATTCACATTAAGACTCCAATCCAGGATAAAAACCAAAAGAGCACCACTCTGAGATATAAATGCAACATTACCCTTACTAGGGAAATCCCCTGCAAAAGAAGCATTAATAGGAGTATGTGTATCCATTATCCCTAGGCAGTTCGGTCCAAGAACTTTGATGTCAGTTTCTTTTGTGATTTGGATAAATTCTTTTTCTCTTTCTTTTCCTTCCTTGCCAACCTCTTTAAAGCCAGCAGTAATAACTATAAGGTACTTAACCCCACACTCAACTGCTTCTTTAGCTACCAGGTTAACGGCATTTGAAGCCACAACAATAATAGCAAGTTCCGGCGGGGTTTCTATCTCTTTTAGAGATGAATACGACTTCAAACCCAGAATCTCTTGTTTGCCTGGATTAACTGGATAAACATCCCCCTCAAACCCATAATCCATAATATTCTTTAACACTATGTTTCCTATCTTTCCTTCTTTGTCAGAAGCACCAACCACAGCTACAGAGTTAGGTTTAAAAAAATCTTTAAGAAGTTCCATCACTTTCACCCTTTCAAAATAGCCATTAAAACTATAATCTATCTAATTGATCTACGTTATACATTGCTATTATATGTTTAATTCTAGAAAGATTTGTTATTCCCTTCACAATTTGCGGTAAAGAATATTTCGAAAATTTTCATCCTGTATCTTAAACTAGAAAGAATAAATAAAATACTATAAAATAAAGTGGGATTGAAATCACAATTTTACTGCAAAAGTTTATTCAAATGATTTATAGTGTTAATAATAGATACATCTAAAACTCGAAAGGGGAGAAATAAATACTTTATGAATGACAAAAACTGGTTAGATAAAGACAAAAATCTTATCTGGCATTCTATGTTTAGATACGGATCTGGCAAAGAACCCCTACTGGTAAAAAAAGCAGAAGGCATTAATATAATTGATGAAAAGGATAACCATTATGTTGACGGATTATCAGGTCTTTGGTGCGTAAATATAGGCTACGGAAGAGAAGAAATGGCAAGATGCACCTATGACCAGATGGTAGAAATGTCATATACAGCGCTAACAAACAGTCATCTGCCAGCAGTTGAGCTAGCAGATAAGTTAAATAAGTGGCTTGATGATGAATATGTTTTTTATTTTTCAAATAGTGGCTCAGAAGCCAATGAAACTGCTTTTAAATTAGCAAGACAATATCATCACCAAAATGATAATCCAGGTCGTTACAAATTTATATCTCGCTACAGGGCATATCACGGTAGTTCTTTTGCATCTTTAGCAGCAACAGGACAGTCCCATAGAAAGTACAAATATGAACCGCTAGCCCCTGGTTTTTTGCATATACCTCCGCCTGACTGTTATAGGTGTCCATTTAACAAAGAAAAAGCCAACTGTGAACTAGAATGCGTAAGTGCCCTTGAGCAAACCATTATATATGAGAATAAAAATACTATTGCCGGAGTTATCATGGAACCAGTTATAACTGGTGGTGGTATTTTAGTAACAAGAGATGATTATTTCAAAAAAGTAGAAGAAATCTGTAATGCCCACGGGGTACTTTTTATCGTAGACGAAGTAATTTGCGGTTTTGGCAGGATGGGGAACAGATTTGGGTATATGCAGTACAACGTAAGTCCGGATATTATCACAATGGCAAAAGGAATAACAAGCGCCTACCTACCTCTATCTGTTACAGCTGTTAAGAGAAGTATTTTTGATAAGTTCAAAGAACCGGGAGATTATGAACACTTTCGCCATGTAAATACTTACGGCGGCCACCCTGCTGCTTGTAAAGTTGCAGTCAAAAATATGGAGATCATTGAAGAGGAAAACTTAATAGATAATACTAAAAAAATGGGCAACATACTTGAGAAAAAATTACAAATCCTTCTTAATAATAAAAATGTGGGAGATATTAGATGCAAAGGATTACTAGCAGGTATTGAAATGGTCGAAGACAAAAAGACTAAAAAACCTCTAAAGGAAGAAAAAGTTGGGCAAATTATTGCAGAATGTAAAGACAAAGGTCTAATAATAGGTAAAAATTCAGATACCATTGCCGAATATAATAACATTCTGACATTAGCCCCTCCACTTATTATTTCTGAAAAAGATATTGATTTTATTGTAGATATATTAAGAAATGTTATAAGCTCTCACTTTCCTTCATAAAAGTGAGAGCTTATCTAGTTTGTTGCTATATATGTTGCTATATTTATATTTATGATCTCATCATGTTATCCAACTATATACCCAACCACAGCTAATCCGATAACCAAACTACTAACAACAACTATTCTTATTTTAAACTTAGTCATCTTTTTTCCCTCCTCAAAGTCACAAACTGTTGTTCAACTGCTAATATATACTATACACTGTAATAGCAAATAAAACAATCCCTATTATAGTTGGAAAAATAGGTTTTTTTACACTTTTTTATTGTCTTATATATTATTTTCTCATTATAACTTTGTTTTTTAAATTTGACATTTTAATATTACTCCGTTGTATTTATGAAGGTATTTCTAAAATAATGTAGAATTTAGAAAGAGTATTGCATTAAAACAAGATTTGTTCTAATCTATGAACCAGGAGAGAAGCTAACTTGGAAATTAACCTTTTTGTTTTTATTTTACACTCCATACCCGACTCGCTAGGGATAACGTTTTTTACTTTAGTTTGAATACTCGTACTTAAAATCACTAAAGGAGCCAGCTACACTTATTAAGGCAGGGATAGGGATGAGTTGGGAAAAAAATAGGTTAAAAAAAGTTCAAGAAATAATAATGGTAACTAAATTTTTCACATTAATATTTGTTTCGATGGCCATAATTAACTACATTGAGCCCCATGCAATTTGGGGGCAATTTGATAATAATATTTTCATAGTTTTAATTATCTTAAATATAATTTTTTTATTAGCCATCATCTATTTTGATCGTACTTTTTTGAAGAATAATCAAAAAATACCCAAGCACAGTTTAATCCTTAGTATTGGCTTTTTTCTATTAGTAACTTTTATAATCAACATGAAAGAACAGGCAGATACCCTTATTATGATCCTTTACATACTACCTTTACTTACAATTTCAATAACCCACGGACTTTTTTACGCACTTTCTTTTGCTGGATTAATTAGTATAAATGTACTATTCTTTAATTATGATTTTTTGAATGGACAAGATGTTTTTGATATTTATATTATTTTTATTGGAATTTTGTTTTTGACCGCCTGGTTAGCAGGCAGTTTTACTGACCTGGAAAGAAAAGCCAGAGATGACCTAATAAATTTGAACAAAGCTTTAGAAGAAAGCGAAAAAAAATACAACATTCTTTTTAATGGAACTTCTGATGTAGCTGTTCTATGCCAAGTCGAAGAAAATTTTAAAGTTAAAATTCTCAAGGCAAACCACTATTTTATCAATTCATTTAATCTAAAAAGCAACGAGATCCACGGCAAATATCTTAATGAAATTTTAAGCCAAGATATAATAAACAACTGGACGCAAAAAGCATTTGAAGCCTTAAAGGGAGGTAAAGAGATACGTTTTGAATGCTTTCACTTAGATAAGTACTATGATACTAAATTTATTCCGATTGTAAATAACAACAAAACGACCCATTTAATTATTACAGCCTCTGACATCACTCACAAAAAAGAAATGGAAAATTATCGCATAGAACTGGAAAAAATGGAGTCTATAGGTCTATTAGCTGGGGGAATAGCCCATGATTTCAACAACCTACTCATGGTTGCCATAGGTAATATTTCTTTAGTAAAAGAAAAACTAAACATATCTGATCAAAAAGATAATTACATATTTGAGTTATTAGAAAAAGCAGAAAATAGCCTGGACAAATCAAAAAGTTTGACCCAACAATTATTAACTTTTGCAAAAGGGGATTCCCCTGTAAAGAAAGCCATCTCTATTAAAGATTTATTAAATGAAGCTTGTAGCCTTGTTCTAGCAGGCTCTAATGTAAATTGTGAATTAATAACAGAAGATGATTTGCGCCCAATAAAAGCAGATGAAGGCCAAATCTATCAGGTCATTAATAACATTATGATTAATGCTAAACAAGCTATGCCAGAAGGTGGAACAATAAAAATAGAAGCAGAAAATATAACAATCAACAATGATGAAAATTCACTTCCATTAGATAGTGGTGATTATGTAAAAATATCCATTAAAGACGATGGTATTGGAATACCCAGAGAATATCTTGACAAAATATTCGATCCTTATTTTACTACAAAAAATGAAGGCAGTGGCTTGGGACTAGCTTCCTGTCACTCAATAATACTAAAACATGGTGGCTACATCACAGTTGATTCCAAACCAGGTATTGGTACAACTTTTAATATTTATCTAAAAGCTGCATCATTTGAAGAATTAGAAAAGAATGCCAAAACACAAACAGACTCTCTCGATCTAAATGGAAATGCCAGTATTCTTATCATGGACGATGAAGCTATGATAAGAGAAACACTCTATGAAACTTTTAGCAGATATGGTTACGATGTTGCCTGCGCAAAGGATGGTGAAGAAGCATTAGATATAGCTAGAAATAGAGATCAAACATTTGATATTGCGTTTTTGGATTTGACAATTCCTGGGGGAAAGGGAGGAAAAGAAACAATAAAAGAATTAAAAGATATTAATTCAGAAGTTAAAGCTTATATAATGAGCGGTTACAGCGAAAGCCACGTAATGTCTAATTATTATGATTATAATTTCGAAGGAGTAATAAAAAAACCTTTTAGAATAAGTGAAGTTAAGGAAATTTTAGACACCGAACAAAAATCAGAACAGGAAAAAGAAAAGGAAATAAAAAATTAATCAGTTAAACAGCCCGAAATCAATAATCCGGGCTGTTTAACTAAATTAACTCACAAACTTATACTTTTTTACTTTTTTCTTTATTACTTTGCAACTTTTTCTTTTTTATTAAAGGTTAGCTCCTTAGATTCTTTTTCTTCTAAATCTACTATATCTACATCTACAATTATTTCGTCCCCCGCTACTATTTCACCACTTAAAATTTTCTCTGATAAAGTATCCTCTAGATATTTCTGAATAACTCTTCTAAGTGGTCTTGCTCCATAAGCAGGATCATAGCCTTTTTCTGCTAATAATTCTTTTGCTTCTTTTGTTACCATTAGGTTAATATCAAATTCTTTCATCCTTCTATCCAGCTCTTGTAACATCAAATCAATAATTATCTTTAAATGCTCTCTTTCTAAAGAATGAAAAACAATTATCTCATCTAATCTGTTCAAAAATTCTGGTTTAAAAGTATTTTTCAAGACCTCAACCACTTGATTTTTCATGCTTTGGTAATTATTCTGCTTATTTTCTTCCTCAGTTGCAAATCCAAGTCCTTTAACACTTGACCCCTCATTAATCCTCTCTGCACCAACATTTGAAGTCATTATGATCACCGTATTCTTAAAATCAACAACTCTACCTTTAGAATCTGTTAATCTTCCATCTTCTAAAACTTGAAGCAATGTATTAAATACCTCTGGATGAGCTTTTTCTATTTCGTCAAACAAAATCACCGAATACGGGCGTCTCCTCACCTGTTCAGTTAATTGACCTCCATCATCATGTCCAATGTACCCCGGAGGTGAACCTACAAGCTTAGATGTCGTATGACGTTCCATATATTCAGACATATCTAACCTAATAATGGCGTTTTCGTCTGCAAAAAGTGCTTCTGCCAGCGCTTTTGCAAGTTCTGATTTCCCTACCCCGGTAGGTCCTAAGAATACAAAAGAACCAATCGGCCTTTTGGGGCTTTTTAGACCTGCTCTAGCTCTTCTAATAGCATTTGATACAGCTGTTACTGCTTCGTCCTGGCCAACGATACGTTTGTGTAGCGTTACTTCCATATCAAGAAGTTTGTCGCTTTCTTCTTTAGTTAATCTACTTACTGGTATACCAGTCCAGTCAGAAACCACATTTGCTATATCCTCACCACCTACCTGAAGAGGTTTGTCTAAATTCTTCTGCTGTTGTTCAATCATATTCATTTCCTCATCTCTTAATTCGGCTGCTTTTTCATAATCCTGATGATTTACAGCTACTCTTTTCTCATCTCTAATATGATCTAATTTGGTTTCTAATTCTTTTTCTGAATTCGAAGAATCAAAGGAATATAATTTTACTCCAGCTGCTGCTTCATCAATTAAATCAATAGCTTTATCAGGCAAAAATCTACTGGTTATATATCTATCAGAAAGTTTAACCGCATTTTCTAATGCTTCATCTGTAATTTCTACTTCATGGTGAGCCTCATATCTATCTCTTAGACCTTTTAACACTTCTAACGTTTCATAATTAGTAGGCTCGTCTATCTTTATCGGTTGAAAACGTCTTTCAAGGGCCGAATCTCTTTCGATATTCTTCCTGTATTCATCCAGAGTAGTTGCACCAATGCACTGAAGCTCTCCCCTGGCCAAAGCTGGTTTTAGAATATTTGAAGCATCAATTGCTCCTTCTGCACCACCAGCACCAATAACAGTGTGAAGCTCATCGATGAAAAGTATTATATTCTTATTACTAACCACTTCATCAACTATACCTTTTAATCTTTCTTCAAATTCACCACGATATTTAGTTCCCGCAACTATTGATGCTAATTGCAAACTTACAATTCTTTTACCTTCCAATATCTGCGGTATATCACCTTCAACTATTTTTCTGGCAATACCTTCTGCTATTGCCGTCTTTCCAACTCCAGGCTCTCCAACTATACAAGGATTATTTTTTGTCCTTCTAGATAGGACCTGGATCACTCTTTCTATTTCTTTTTCCCTTCCAATAATTGGATCTAATTTGTCTTCCATAGCTAATTTCGTAAGATCAGTCCCAAATGAATCTAAAACTGACTGTTTTTCAGAATTTGGATTTTGTTTCATAAATTTTTCACCACCAAATTTATTAAATTTCCCCTCTTTAATATCAAAGTTTTTCTCTTGATATTCATCTGCTTCTCTTTCATCAAATCCGCTCAAAATCTTTAAAACTTCCTCTCTCGCACTCTCTAGACTTACATTCATCTTACCAAGTATCTCAGAGGCCACACCCTCGTCAGCTTTGTCTTTTTCTGCTAACTCGCCTTCCATTATTAACCCTAATAACAGATGCTCAGTACCTACATAATTGTGACCCATCTTCTTTGCTCCCTCTAAGGCAAGCTCAATTACTGTTTTTACGCCTGTTGTATATGGGAAGTACCCCTGTTTTTCTCCTTCATCATAATCTTTAATCTTGTTAAAATCTTCTATAATCTCTCCTCTTACATTTTCTATATATACACCAAGGTTATTTAATGCTATCGCTCCAACCCCGTCACTTTCACGTAAAAGCCCTAACAATACATGCTCTGTTCCTATATAATCATTGTTTAATGATTTGGCCTCTTCAAGGGATAAAGTCATTACTCTTTGCGCTTTTTTAGTAAACCTTTTACTCATTTTTACCACCCCATTTTTTAATTTTCCCTATTAACTCCAGCTGTTTTGACCTTCTTTGACTATTTAAATAAATTATACCCTATTAACGTATAAAAGTAAAGATAAGAATTTAAGAATTACATTAAATTTCCTTCCATATGCTTAGTTTTACTTCAACATTCCATGTTTTTTGATATTATTAGTTATTATTATTGGTTGGGTCAATTTTCATAAAATTTTTAATAGAATCTCAATTGGGTCAATGCCAATGTTAAGAGTCAATTGTTTTACCCAGATTGTCAGAATTAAATAGATATCAAATAGATTTCCCAAAACTTCCTAAAGCCTTTTTCGCACGGCATTGTTTTAGCCGTTAATATTTTAGCAACGCTTTGACATCATTGCGGTTCATTGTTTTGTTTGACATTGGCCTGTGTCCAATGCTAAAATATACAAACAATCGGTATCTTAAATTACGTAATCAGGGGGGAGCTTAATAATGAAAACAGATAGAATATTAAATAGTAAATTATATAAGAAAGTCATATCTGCAGACCAGGCTGCAAACATTATAGAAAACAACATGACTGTTGCAACTAGCGGATTTACCCTTTCTGGCTATCCAACAGAAGTGCCCCTGGCTATCGCCAGAAAAGCAGAAAAAGAAAAAAACTTTAAAATCAATTTGTACACGGGAGCCTCGGTAGGTGAAGAGCTAGACAAAGCTTTGGCTGATAACAACGCAATAAACAAAAGGCTTCCTTATCAGACTAATAACAAAACAAGGGATATGATCAACGACCAGCGCATAAATTACATCGATCTACATTTGAGCCATTTCCCCCAGGAGTTACGTTATGGATTTTATGGCAAAATTGATGTGGCAATAATAGAAGCAGCATCAATTACTAAAGAAGGTAACATTGTACCAACAACATCAGTTGGCGCAAGTCCAACTTTTTGTGACCTAGCAGACAGTATTATAGTAGAAATTAACGATAATAAGCCAATTGAATTGTCAGGGATGCATGATATCTATACACCATTAGACCCACCAAACAGAGAACCAATTCCTTTAACAAGTCCAGAAGATAGAATAGGTACCCCCTACATCAAAGTAGATCCTGACAAAATAAAAGGCATTGTTTTAACCAATAGACGAAAAAACATTTCAAAAATACTATCCACTGATGAAACAAGTGATCAGATAGCTAACCATTTAATAGAGTTTTTACAAGGTGAAGTCCTAAAAGGAAGATTAGGAAAAAATCTACTCCCTCTACAGTCAGGAGTAGGCAAAGTTTCAAACGCTGTATTAAAAGGACTATCTAATTCGATGTTCAAAGACTTATATTTTTATTCCGAAGTTATACAGGATTCGGTCCTTGATCTATTAGATGAAGGCACAATCAAATTTGCTTCCGCAACTGCATTTTCATTATCAGAACATGGTTTTAAAAAAATGGTCAAAAACATTGATACCCTAAAAGACAAAATTGTACTAAGACCCCAAGAGATAAGCAATCATCCTGAAATTATAAGACGACTGGGCTCAATAGCAATGAATACAGCTATCGAAATAGACATATTCGGCAATGTGAATTCTTCACATATTAATGGAAGTGATTTGATGAATGGTATTGGTGGTTCAGGAGATTTTGCGAGAAATAGCTATATGAGTATATTTACCACCCCTTCTGTAGCAAAAGGAGGTAGCATCTCGGCCATAGTACCAATGGTCACTCATGTTGACCATACTGAACACGATGTCCAAATAGTAGTAACAGAGCAGGGACTAGCTGATTTAAGAGGATTAGCGCCAATCGAAAGAGCAGAAGCAATAATAGAAAATTGTGCTCACCCAAACTTCAAAAATTTGCTCTGGGCCTACCTAGAAAAAGCAAAGAAAAAATCTGGCCACACGCCCCATTTATTAGATAAGGCATTTAGTTATAATTTAGAATTGCACCCATATAGTAAAGAAAACAATGTAACAACACTTGAGTCTTTAACATAGACAGACTCTGACGTAGTTCACGCTTGATTCTGGTGCAAAAAGTCATATTAACATAGTTTTATGTCTAGTTGTAATACATCTTGATAACACTATGACTTATGTAAATAGACTTTTTGCACCAGAATTATTATTTTAATTTTTTTATTACAGATCATCTGGTTTTAACTGTTAATAAAGCAAGGCTAATAAACAACAATATTATTCCCACAAAATTAATACTTGTTATCTCCTCCCCCAACAGGAAAAATCCTAGTAGCGCTGCTGTCAAAGGCTCTGCAAGAGTTAGAGTAACACTTGTAGACGCCGGAACCTTGGACAATCCGGCAGAAAAGAGTAAGTATGCTGCAACTGTAGAAAATACACCCAAATACAAAATAGTGAGAAAACCAGGTAACTGAAATACCCAATCTATAGGGTAAAAGAAAATTATAGGCATTAGGAATATTGCACTACTAGCAAATATAACTGCTGTCACTGCTTCTGGGGCCTGATGATTTAATAAAACTTTACTTCCAAGTATATATATAGAAAAAGCAAACCCAGCTATAAGGGAAAAGAATACTCCTAAGGGATCAGCCGTAGCTTCCACTTCGCTCGAGATAACCAGAAGAATACATCCTGTTATGGCAAACACTGTAGAAAAATACCACACTTTTTTAGGTACTTCTTTCAAAAAAATATATGATAGTATCCCTGAAATTACAGGGGCAGTTCCCATAATTACAATTGTCCCGACAGCCACACCAGCTAATCTAACACCTGTAAAAAAGAAAGGTTGAAAGGCAGCCATTCCAATTATTGAAACTATAACAGGTTTTATTGGCCAGGGGTTATCAAAATTGATAGACCCTCTGAAAATCGCTAACATCAATAATAAAAAACCACCCAACAACATTCTAAGTGAAGCCACAGTTATTGGAATAGCTTCGGGTGGTCCAAGGGCTTGAGCAGTTCCTGAGGTTCCCCAGATAGCTGCCCCAACCACTACAAAAATAGCCCCTATAATTCTATCCTTTTTTGGTTCCAAATTATATCACTCCATTATAAAACATAACTTTATATTATTCCGTTAAAAGCAATCTTATATAATACTATCATTACTTATAACTTTGAATCAATCTTTTTTATAAAGTCACCCTTTTCATTTATACATATTTTTTTGAAGTTTGGATAATTTTTAGCAGGTATTTTTTATTTTATCTAGAATTAGCTAATTTAGAATAAAATAAGATTGTTGGTAATATTATGATAAAGGTTATATAGGTAACACGGGGGTCTCTATATAGTACCCCCATAATATTAAATAAAATTTTTAAAGGAGGGAATTTATCTTGAAGAAAATTGCAATTTTAGCAGTATTTGCTCTAGTTCTTGGGCTAACTTCAGGAGCTATGGCAGGATACGCAGATGGTACTTATGAAGGAGAGGCAGAAGGTTTTAATGGCCCTGTTACAGTTGAAGTAACTGTAGAAGGTGGAGAAATTACTGCCATTGACGCTACAGGTGACGATGAAACACCAGATTACTGGGAAGATGCTCAAGTTACTGTAGATGACATTATTGCTGCCCAGTCTACTGATGTAGACCTAGAGACTGGAGCAACTGGCTCAAGCGAAGGAATAGCTAACGCTGTTGACAACGCACTTGCAGATGCAGAAGCAGAAGAAACCGAAGAAGAGCCTGCTGAAGAGCCTGAAGAAGAAGTAGACGAAGAAGAGGAAGAAGAAGAACTTCCTGAAACTGGTGGCGGCGTTCTACCAATACTACCTGGTATCGGCGGACTTATTGCTGCTGGTGGAGCACTATTAATCGCTAAGAGAAAGTAAATTTAAATTGACACGTATGAAATAAAGGGTGAAAAATCTATGAGTTATAAAAATACAATATCTAAACTACAGGATAAAATACAAAATAAAATACGAGTTCGCACCCTAATTGGAATTGTACTTTTGCTGGCCGGAATTTCTCTGGCCAGCTTTCCTTATTTCCATAATATGTATTACCAACATATACAAGCAAGCCAGGTTGAACAAAAATTAGCAGAATTCCAGGAGAAAGAAAATCCCTCATTTGTAGCAGAAGATAGAGCCTATGAAAGAAATGTAACCCAGGACGTTTATGAAGACAAAGATCAGGAAGAGGAGCAAAGTGATGAAAGATTCGCCAACGAATTAGAACCTGATGATGGCATCCTGGAAATTCCAGCAATTAATCTACAATTAACAATAGGATATGGGGTAGAGCTCTCTGATTTAGAATCTAGTCCAGGGTTTTATCCAGAAAGCGGAACTCCAGAAACCGGAAATGTATCTATCGCAGGACACAGAACAACCTATGGTGCACCTTTTAATCAATTAAACGAACTAGACGAAGATGATGATATATACCTTTACTATCAGGACAAAAAATATACTTACAAAGTTAGCGAAGTTTTTGACACACACAAGCACGATTGGACAATTATTGAACCTACTTCTGAGCCTGCTTTAACTTTAACAACATGTCATCCACCTGGCTCATCTGAGAGACGCCTGATAGTTCGCGCTTATCTAGATGACTCTAAAGATGACTTTTAAAGCGATGAATACAACTGAAAATATGTTCGCGCAATTGTTTGTATGACAAAGCCCCTGTAGTATGCCCTTTTTCTATAGTAGTAACTTTTAATCCTCCATATGAATCTTTCTGACGTTCGTATCTTATTAGCTCATCATAACGAGCTAATAAAGGAAAAACATTACTATTATCTCTTCTGGCAAAACCTCTCTCAAAATTTAGCACAGATTCAATTAATTCAGGCTTTTGTTTGGCCTCTTCACTAACTGCTTCACTATACACAGACCTCAAAAAGACATCATCCATAGCTACACCGGCCAAAAGTGGTGTATATAATTTAGCACTATTGTAATGGATATGATGAAGGTTCGTGATAAAACCTCCAAGGCTAGTTCCTGCAACCAAAGTTTTTTTAACATTCTTTTCCTCAAAGTAACAAGCCAGTGTTTCAATTAAACACACTGATACAGAAAGCATTGTTATAATATTTTCTAGTGATCTTATCCCATGCTGGAAATCTTTCATAGATTTATGAAAAGGTGCTCTAACTAAAACTAAATTTAAGTTTAAATTTTCTTTTTCATAAGGGAATATCCCTCTAAAGCTATAATCATAAGGTATCTCGCTTGCACCATGGTGATAGATAATCACCGGCTTTGATTCATCTATCCACCTGGCAATACGAAATCCTGGATTTAATTCTCCAACCACAGTATTAGCATTAACCTCATAATCCCCTTCTCCCATAATATTAGGCAATCCTAACTTAATATTTTTTAAATTTTCCTCAATTCCAATTGATTCTATTCCTTCCCTAAAGTACTTAGGCATTAACCTTGACCCAATACCAATAGAGGCTTTGTCTATCATACCATGATAATTCATAATATTATCCCCTTTCTAAATTACGAAGAGATTCTAATTACAATATTCTAATTATGTTCTAGTTGGAATTATTTACTTTGAAAGAATTTTGTTTTCTTAGCGACAAAATAAATATATTTACGTTTTAATATATAGGAGTACAACAAACAAGGCAATAGATAATATAAAGGGGGGGAGCCAAAATGCATCCAAGAAAAAAAGTTCTTTTCATCCTTTCGCTAATACTGTTAATTATTTTAGTAACTACTAGTTATGTTATGGCTAACATGTTTAACAGGACAGAAGAGTCAGATTATGCTTCAAAGTTGGACGAGCTCTATCAGAAATACCAGTTGTTAAATGAAGAGAATTTGCTTCTTCAGGAAAAATTAGATTCACTAACAGAAGAAAAATATAATAGCACTAGCGTCTATGAAGAGAAAATAGAAGAAATAGAAGAACTAAGGTCAGGGAAAGAAAGTATCATTAACAAATTAATTCAGACAAAAGAAGAGTTAAAAAAGATCAAAGAAACTAATACTAATAAAAGTGATGATAATAGCAATAATCTAAATGAAAAAAATAATGTTGCATATTTAACTTTTGATGATGGACCAACCCACAATACAGAGAAAATCCTAGACATCTTAAAAACTTATGATGAAAATGCTACTTTTTTCTCTATCGGAGATGACACACCTTTTGGTATTAATATGTATCATAGGATAGTTGATGAAGGCCATGCTCTAGGAAATCATACCTACACTCATGATTACGAAAAAATTTATAACTCTCCTGAAGATTTTATGAAAGACTTTCGAGAAATGGAGGAGTTTTTAAATAACACAGTAGGTATAAAACCAAACATTATGCGGTTTCCTGGAGGCTCAAAAAGTGCAAGTGCTCTTCAAGCTGCAGGATATGATGTTATTGAAGATATAATCGAATTATTAAATAAAGAAGGTTATGTATACTTTGACTGGAATGTAACATCTGGCGATGCATCTTACCCTCCTCCAGATAAAGATGAGATTGTTAATAATGTATTAGAGGGAGCCACAAATCAAGAACACACAGTAATTTTATTTCACGACGGGCCATCCCAAGATGCCACAGTAAAAGCTCTTCCAAAAATAATTGAAGGTCTAAAAGAAATGGGCTTTTCATTTGATATTTTATCAGAAGACTCCTACAGAGCGCAGTTTAGTAGATAAAATGAAATATTAACTAAGAAGAAATCTTATAGCCATGGCTATAAGTACTAACCCAATAACAAATTTAACAACCCTATCTCCCTTTCTCACAGAAACTTTAACCGAAATAAATGCTCCTATAGCAGAACCTAGAGCAAGGGAGATAGCATAAATATAATTTATATTTCCTGTAAAGCCAAACAAAAACAAAATCGGTATATTGTATATTAAAACAATAAACACTTTGTGCATATTAATTTCCACAAAGCTTATCCCTTTAAGGTATTTCAAAACAAAAATAATTAAAAATCCTATACCGGCCTGTACAAACCCTCCATATAAACCAACTATGAACATGCCAAGCCATAACAAATATCGGCTTGGCTCTTTGCTACTCTTCTTAATCTTATCTGTTGGGACAAACAAAGAAATAATCACAAATATAATTACGCCAGACAATATGTTTTGAAAAGCATCATCACTTATATTAACAGCCAAAAAAGCTCCTATAACTGCCCCAGGTATTGTCAAAAGACCTAAGATTATACTCTCTCTTATACTCTTATCTAACTCGTAAGCATAGGTGCTAGCCCCGGAAGTACTCTCAACTAATAACCCTATTCTATTAGTTCCATTTGCAACCGGGGCATCAACACCAAGAAGCATCATAGTAGCCAGGGTAAGTGCCGAACCTCCCCCTGCCATCACATTTACAAAGCTTGCTACAACTCCTGCAAAAAAAATTAATAACATTCTTAGTAGTTCGTCCAATTTTTCCCCTCCTGAACGCCAAAGCTACTGACCATTGACCTTTAACCTTAAACCTATTTAGATTCTAATTTTCTTTTCGCATACTTATAGGATTGATAGCCACCGTCCAAATTATATACCTCATAATTATTCTGCAAGAGTATCCTTGATACAAGATATGAATTTAGCCCCTGATCACAGTATACTACAATTTTTTTGTCCTTTGGTATCTCTGATAATCTATCCCTTACTTCATTAACCGGTATATTTAGCGCCCCTTCAATAATACCATTTTCTTCTGCTGCATTCTTATCTCTCACATCAATTACAAGAATATTTTTTTCATCAATATCCATTGAAATAAAATCATTAGCATCTATTGATTTAACAAGATTATTAACAATATTTTCAGCTACGAAACCCAACATGTTAACCGGGTCCTTAGCAGAGGAATAAGGCGGTGCATAACAAAGATCAAGTTCCTTAAGAGTATACACAGATAATCTACCTTTAATTGCAGTAGCAATTACATCGATTCTTTTTTCTACACCTGTTTTACCCACAGCTTGAGCCCCATAAATCGTACCATCCTCAGGATCAAAAAGAAGTTTAAGTGACATTTTATTTGCACCTGGATAATATTTAACCTGGTTAAAAGGGTGAATATGAACAGTTCTATAGTTTTTGTTAAGTTCTTTAAGCTGTTTTTCATTTGCACCAGTTGAGGCAGCAGTTAGCTCAAATACTTTAATGACTGAAGTACCAAGGGTACTTTTTACTTTGTCCGTGTCACCATAAATATTGTTTGCAACCCCTCTCCCCTGCCTGTTAGCAGGTCCTGCCAGGGGTATAACTGCAGGTTCTGTATTTACATTTTCTTCAACTTCTACAGCATCGCCGACAGCATAAATACTAGGGTCACTAGTCTGCATGTATTCATCTACTTTGATTGAGTTTTTGACCCCCGCTTCTAGATTAGCATCAAGGGCAAATTTACTTTCAGGTACAACTCCTACAGACATTACAATCATATCCGTTTTAATTTCAGTGTTGCTATTAAGAATTAGAGTTTTACCATCTTCTCCTACTTCTTTTAGTGCATCACCCAAAATTAGCTTTATACCCTTTTCCTCTAAATGTTCTTCTACTATGGATGCCATCTCAAAATCTAAGTTAGGCAATACTTGAGGTAACATTTCTACAAGATAAACATCCAAACCTTTTTCTTTTAGGTTTTCGGCAATCTCTATTCCGATAAATCCTCCACCTACAACTACAGCTTTTTTAGCATTGTTATTTTTTAAATAATCCTTTATCTTGTCAGAGTCAGAGATAGTTTTCAAGGCAAACACGTTATTAGCTTTATCTAAGCCAGGAATTGGCGGCATAATAGGTTTTGAACCAGGCGACAAAACAATATAATCATAAGATTCTCTGTACGTTTCATCTGTTTCTAAATTTTTTAAAGTTAATTCTTTTTTGTCCCTATCTATAGATACAGCTTCAGTCTTTATTCTTACGTCCAGATTAAACCGCTTTTGCATGTTTTCTGCACTTTGAACCAGAAGATCCTCCCTATTTGAAATCACATCTCCAACATAATATGGCAAACCACAATTAGCAAAAGAAACATGTTCTCCTTTTTCGATGAGTAAAATTTCTGCGTTTTCATCTAATCTCCTTAATCTTGCTGCAGTACTTGCACCTCCTGCAACACCACCTACAATAATTACCTTTTTGTTACTCATGTTTAACCCCTCCTCTATTCTAATTGAAGTACTAATTCAAGATGTTATATACCCCCCAGGGGTATTATAAGATTATGTTATCATTCTATTATACTTTTGTCAAATCAAGGTTATATCAAGGTTATATCTAGTATCATAGTTTATGAAGGTTTAATTATATTTGGGATGGTCTAAATGCTAAGTCTAGAGCATTTTGGGAACGAATATGTTTTAGCGGGAGGCATAATAGGGTTTTCCCATTGAAGGGAAAACCCGGGGTGGCTGTTGGGGTAAGCGGAACAGGAAAATCTAGTTGCACGGTAGGCGGATATATAGAATAGCTGAGGCTGGACAAAAACTACTTGATAAGATTAGTATATACTAATTTCGAATAGAAGCTCCGGGTATTCCTTCAAGAGCATCAGTCATTATTACATTGTTTTATATTTTCACTCTCTTCAAGCTGTTTGGCCTGTTCTTTGTACAACAGGTTAGATCTAACCTTAATTTTTACCCTATCAATTATAATCGCAAGAAAAATCAAAGCACCTTTGGCAGCTTCAACAAGGGTCACCTCCACTCCAAGAAGGTTAAGTGAGTTTGAAAACATACCAAGCAAAAGTGCTCCACCTAACATTCCAATAGCAGTGCCTTTGCCCCCATGAAGACTTGCGCCACCAAGAATAGCACCCGCAAAAGATAAAAGTACATTGCCATCACCCATAGAATTAGTAACAGAACCCTGTCTACCTGCTGTCATTATACCAGCTATAGCTGCTAACACCCCAGCTACAGCATAGCCATACATTACCATCTTAGTCGTATTTATCCCCGAAATATAACTTGCCTTTGGGTTCCCACCTGTTGCTAAATACCTTCTTCCAATTGTAGTATATTGAAGCACCACGTGAAAAATTAAATATGTAACTAGCATCAAAACTACTGCAAAAGGAATATTGCCTGCAATCCTAGCACTTCCCGCAAACCTATATACATCAGAAAGGGGATATATCGAAAAAGGTACCAAAAATAATACTACCCCTCTTAAGATTATCATTGTTGAAAGAGTTTGTAACAAAGGATTCACTTTTATCTTAGAGATAAAATACCCGTTAAACATACCTACTAGAAAGCCTATTATTAGAGTTAAGATCAAAGTCAGCACAGGGTGAAGCCCAAAAGGAAGCCACCTAACCGCAAAAAGCATTGCCATCCCCGGCGCAAAAGCAAGAGTTGATTCTAATGATAGGTCAAGATTACCACTCATAAGTATTAGACCCTGCCCAAGGACAAGCATACTCATTATTGATGAATGATAAAGGATATTAACTAAATTCCCATAGGTTGCAAACTGCGGCGTGATAAACATATTAATAAGAAAAAAGCCTAACAATATTACCCAGATAAGATTGTCAAGCAAAAATAGTTGAGCTCTAAGTGTTCTAGACATTAACTTTTCCTGGTTACTAAAATATGCACAAATCTAAACATTGTGCCCTGAAACCACCGCCGCCGAACCAAGAAAAGGCGACTTACCGCAGAGATTTTCACTCTGTTTCGCCAGTATAGGGTCATCTATCTAAAGTAGAAGACAGACCAGCGACTCCCTGTTAGGGACGGCAGATGCGATAGGCCTTTCCTTCCCATGGTATTAACCTATCGCAGGAAAAGAACTTTAGTAACTCAGGATTTTCACCTCCTGCCTTTTTAGTTTATGATCGCTCAGATTAAATTCCAAAAACTTATTTGCCATGTTCCACAATGTCCAGAGATGATAATGTTTAAAGTTATCTATCTTTTGGATAATATCTTTTAAATATTTTATCTTGTTGGATTCTTCCTTTGATCCAATAAGATTTTGTAAATATGGTTTTAGTTCTTGTAATTTTTGAATTAGCTTCACTGGGAGCTTTTCTCTGTAGCCAAGACCCCTGCGGCCAATTACCAAGGCTGCAGCCTGGTGAACTGAGAGGACCCTGGATTTTATGAAGTTACCCTGTTTTGTCATAATGGTAACGGCTGTACGGTCAATATTTACGTCTATCCCGGCTATGAGTTGAGCACTAATTGGATGTTTTGGTTTTAAGTTACCTTTTTTAGTTTTGTCACCCCTTGAGTAGAGCTGGTTAGTTCGAAGGTCTTTCCATTCCTGGTTTGTTATATGGCCTTTTGTTCTTGCACAGAAGTTTTTCTTGCCACCAAAGATGGCTGGTGGGATAGTGTGATTATCTATATGATTTTCAAGTTCTGTTTGCTTTTGTTCTAGTTTTTTTACTCTAAACTCTAGTCCTTCTAGGCAGGTTTTTAAGTCAACTTTTCGGGGTGTTTTTTTGCCGGTTTTGTAAGTTTCGATTTTCCGCCGGGTTTTTATTAACTTGGCTTTGGTTTCTTCTAGATACAAAACCAAAAGCTCTTTTTGGCTCTGTATGATAGTTTTTGCCTGAAGGGTAGCATCTTCTGAGTAGCGTTTGTTTAGGCGAAAAACCCGCTGAAGTAATTTGTTTGTCTCGTTTTGATCTAAGCCATTTAGTAACCTGTTATAGCTGTAGCGTTTTGCTGCACAGAATTCCCTCATTAAATTATCTAGCTTAACCTTGAACTGCGGTGATATGTTTTTAAGTTTGAGCATCCTGGTGGTTTTCATATTTTGTAGCCTCCAATTTTATTATGGCGGTTATTGTTTGCGAACTGATGTTCTGGCTATATTATACTGTTTTTTCGCAGGATAATCAACTTAAATACAGAAATATTTAGTTTTTTCTAAAATTGTGCAGAAATTTTTAGGCTGTTTTCAACCTCCTCCTTTGTTTTCACGTTTTTTGCCCTGTATTGCTATATAAATATTTTCCTCATCAAATTCATCTTTAGTAAACTCGTCAATCAATCTGCCCTCATGCAAAATTAAAATCCTATCACACACTACCATTAGATCCTCCACTCCTGGTGCAGTAAGTATAATTCCAGCATCAGCTGACAACTCATCCTTAATTATTCTCAAGATACTCTCCTTAGCTCCAACATCTACCCCTTTTGTAGGTTCATCCAATAGGTAAACAAGCGGTTCATTTGACAATATCTTACCTACTACCACCTTTTGTTTATTACCACCGCTCAAATTCTCTATCTCCTCTTCAGGAGAAGCAACTTTTATTTCAAGAAGATCAATTAAATCCTGGACCTGTTTGTCCTCTTTTTTCTTACTTACAAATAATTTGCCAGCAATTTTGTGAAAAGCGTTCAAAACAAGGTTTTTGCGCACACTTAACACTTTTATTATACCTTCCTCTTCCCTATCTTCAGGTAGATAAACCACACCGTTACGAAAAGCCTCATAAGGTGTTTTAAATAAAGTTTTATTCCCTAAAATTTCAATCTCACCACTATCTGACGGGTCTATTCCGGAGGCAGCCTTCATTATTTCTGTCCTTCCACTACCCCTAAGCCCTGCAATCCCAACTATCTCATTTCGCCTTAATTCAAGATCTATATCCTGAAAACAATCTAGTTTATTAAAGTCCTTTATTTTCATAATCACTTCTTTTTCTTCTCTAGTAGGAGAAACCTCTTTTTCTGTAAATTCCTTTTCTTTTTTTATTTGGTCAATATTATTTTTCTTTTCACCAATTATCAAATGGGAAAACTTTTCTTCATCAAGATCACAGCAGTTTTCAACCCCTGCAATCATCCCATCTCTTAATACAGTGACTCTGTCGCAGATATCAAGTATTTCCGATGTAATATGGGAGATAAATAAAATACATTTGCCCAAGTTTTTATTTTTATTTATTATTTCGAACAAAAAACTAATATCCTCACGAGTTAGTGATGAGGTGGCCTCATCAAGAATTATAATCTCAGGCTCCTCCACATAAAAGGCTTTAACAATCAGAAGCAACTGCTGTTCACTAGGGGATAGGTCCCCTCCTGTAACCCTAACATTAATATTAAGGCCAGCTGTATCAATTATTTCTTCTGCTTTCTCGAAAAGGTTTTGCCAGTTAAGTATTCTGCCTTTAGAAGCATACTCAGGCAAGAATAGATTCTCTGCCACAGTTATATCCTCAATAATATTAGGTTCCTGAGGAACTATGGAAATATTTGCTTCTCTGGCTACTTCCCTAGATAAAGAACTGTAATTCTTATCTTTTATTACTATCTCACCATCAGTAGGTTCTATAATACCAGACATAATATTTACGAGGGTTGATTTTCCGGCACCATTTTTCCCTATTATCCCGTGAACTTCGCCTTTCTTTGCTTCAAAATTCACATTGTTTAAGGCAATAGTGCCCGGGTAAAATTTTGAAAGTTTATTTATCCTGAGGATTTTTTCGCTGTTATTGCTGCCCAAGCTTTTCACCCCTCTACTTTAACTCGAATTTAAACACCACCAACAATATCCTATTATTCATAAGAGTCAAAAAATCCTTCATCCATATAATAAAATATCCTTTTAAAACTTTCTTTTAAATATAGGACTTTAGAATCAAGGGAATTATACGGATTTAAAGAATATTTTGTCGTTGTATTGTCAAAGCATATTGTCATAATATTATTATTTTATAGAAAAATCATACACAAAAAAGGGGTTGAAGCCACATTGACTGGATTTTTTAACATCAAAAACAAAATAATGTTAAGTGTAATCTGTTCAGTTATAATATGTACCATTATTCTTGGATTCTTTTTAATCCAAAGAAGCGATAATTTTATTGAACAACAAGCTATGGAAGATGTACAAGCTGATTTGAATTCTTTTGAAACAGCTTTGGATCAAGAACACTCTATTTTAGAAACAATTTTCCAAACTTTACGTAGAGATGACGAAATAATTGAAGGTTTAGCAGAAGATGATACTAGAAACATAGCCATTATCTCTTCTGCATTACTCACGGATTTAAGAGGCAGTTATGACGTGACTCATTTTAGTTTTTATAATTCGGACCTAGAGCCCTTACATCATACTGAAGGGGACGACCCAGTTCTAGAGGAGACAGAAACTTTAAGAACTTCCTCTGCTCAAAATATGAGAGTTGAACAGGGATTTTATGCAAGGGAAGACGGGTTATACCTGGCAACAACAGGCCCTGTAAGAGATAGCGGTGGAAGTATGGTTGGCGTGATAGAGCTAGGAAAGTATATAGATAATCAGGATCTTGATATTATTTCAGAAAATATGGAATCTGAGTTAACAATTTTCATGGATAATGAACAAATCACTACCACACTACAAGATGAAGAGGGAGAAAGAACCATAGGAACAACTTTAGAACAGGAAGATATTATTGATCTTGTTTTGAACGAAGGAGAAGTTTGGACTGGAAGACAGCAGCAGTTACTTAATGATCAAGTGGGTTATTTTTCTGCTTACGGGCCTTTATCAGGACCTGATGGTGATACTATCGGAATGCTATTTGCCGGCATGCCTACAGCGGAAGCCGATAATTTAATGTTTGATAATATAACAACAGCTGCTCTTATAGGAGTTATAGTATCAATCGTAGCTGCCATTGCTGCATTTATTATATCTAAGAAAATTTCATCACCGATAATAGAATTAAGCAGTGCTGCCGAAAGGGTTGCAGAAGGCGACCTAAATGTGGAATTAGATGACAAATATACAAAAGACGAAGCAGGAAATCTAAAACGAGCTTTTAAATTAATGGTTAATAACTTAAATGAAATGATCCATAAAGTAAAAGACACCTCAACAAATATCTCTTCTTCTGCAGAAGAACTAAGCGCAACTACTGAAGAAATCACCAGCGGCATAAATGAGCTTTCGAGCTCAGGAGAGAAGTTAGCAGAAAGCGCTAACAAACAAAAGCAGAGTATCAATAACATAACAAGCGCTACAGAAGAAACTTCTGCTTCAATAGAAGAGATGTCAGCTACATTTGAGCAGGTTACAGCTTCGGCAAATGAAACCAGTGAAATGGCCAAAAGAGGACAAAAGGAAATGGAAAATGCTGTAAGACAAATGGAAGAAATAAGCAATGCTACTGGGAATGCTTATGAGAACATTGAACAGCTAAAAGATTATTCAAGTGAAATTGAACAAATTATCGAAATGATAAGCGATATCTCTGAGCAGACCAACCTGCTTGCCCTAAACGCAGCTATTGAAGCTGCAAGAGCAGGTGAGCACGGTCAAGGGTTTAGCGTTGTTGCAGATGAGGTCAGAAAACTTGCAGAAGAATCTAGAGATTCAAGCGAAAAAATATCAGGTTTGATAAGCAAAGTCAGAGCACAAACCACAGAAGCAGCAAGTGCAATGGAACAAAATACCAATAAGGTCAAAGAAGGTATGGAAGTTATCAAAAATGGCGCTAGCTCTTTTGAACAAATAACAAATTCAATAAATGAAGTTGCGGAGCAGATGGACAATACCACAAAAACAGCAGAAGAAGTTAGCAAGTCTGGAGAGCAAATAGCCAATTCAATTAAAGAGATTGAGGAGAGCACATCCGAAGTTGCCAATTCTTCAGAACTTGTATCAAACGGTATAGACCAACAATCTTCAGCTACCGATGAAGTAGCAAAATCGGCAGAGAATCTTGCTAACATAGGAGAAGACCTGCAGAATTTAATAGAGAAATTTAAGGTTTAAAAGTTCCACGATTGATTCAGCTGCAAAAAGTCTATTCACATATGTAAGTGTTTTTTATTGATACATCTAAGATTCGTCCGCAGTCGAAATAAGGTCTAACGACCTCCTGGTCATTAGACCTTATTTCTTATTTCGACTGATTTCTCATCAAGATGTATTGCAATTAAAAACAAAACTTTGCTCATATGACTTTTTGCAGTAGAATCACAGTTTAATTTCACAAAAAAGTTAAATCATTGTAATATATCTTGAAACTTTATCTCACTATTTGGCTCTAACACTACAAAATCGCTATCATAAGGACCTGTAAGAAGCTTCTTAAAATATTCTAAAGTTCCAGGTAAGATAAAATGTTCAAGCTTTAGAGCTTTTGCAATCTGTTTAGTCGTTTTTGAAAAGTCTTCAATATCATCAATCCCTGTATCAACAATGCCTAATCTACTATAATTTTTAAGCATCATCTCATATATCCTATCAGCTTTTTCTTCACCATATTTTTCTACTGTTTGAGAGTACTCATACCAGATATTTTTTTCATTATCTAACCATCCTCTAGTCAAAAAATATGTTCCACCAGAGTCACTAACCTCTTTTCTTTTGTCATCAGAACCTAACAGCAAAGTTATACAGTCTTCCACACCAGGTAATATTAATTCAAAGTTTCTAGACTTAAGACCAAGAACAGAATTGCCACAAAACCCAAAAGCAAGTAGTACCCTCTCAACGTTATTATTCTCATTATCAAGCTTATCTAGCTCTTCTTGTAATCTGCTCTTTAGAAATTCGGGTGTATTGTGAAGACCCGATTCCACCCAAATAATTTCATAATCAACTTCAGTCTCTTCTATAGAAGCCTCTAGTTCTTTTTTCAGGGTTTCACATGCAACTAGTACTGTATTATTCACTATTTATCAACTCCAAAAAAGCGGTATAACTACCTACCTCATCATTTTTTCAAAAGCC
Organism: Natranaerofaba carboxydovora; assembly: GCF_022539405.1. Lineage (NCBI taxonomy): Bacteria > Bacillati > Bacillota > Clostridia > Natranaerobiales > Natranaerofabaceae > Natranaerofaba > Natranaerofaba carboxydovora. Next base: position 2,039,963 of record NZ_CP054394.1, read on the forward strand.
ACAGCCAAATTTGGGTCAAATTGGGTTCCTGCACATGCTTTGATCTCATCAAGAGCCTCATCTTTAGACATTCTCTTTTTGTAAGATCTCCCATTTGTCATCACATCATACGCATCGATGATAGCTATTATTCTCGCCAAGTAAGGTATTTCTTCACCTTTTAAACCATATGGATAGCCCTTACCATCCCAGCGTTCATGATGACTCAAAATTTCCTCTGATATATATATTAAACTTTCAGAAGTTCTGGCAATTCTTTGTCCTGTCTCTGGATGTTCTTTTATTTTCTCCCATTCATCCTTTGTTAATTTTCCTGGTTTTTTCAATACTTCCTCAGATATAACTACCTTTCCGATGTCGTGCATTGTTGCTAACAACGATAGCTTATCAAGATCTTCTGCACAAAGATCCAGTACTTCCCCAAATTTAAAACTAAGCTCTGTCATCCTCCAGGCATGCTCTTCTGTTTCATCGCTTTTTTCTTTAAGAGTCCCCAATAGCGCCGAAATTATATTACTCCTAGCACTATTAGACTCTGTAAGTTTGTTCTGATACATACGATCTTCTGCTCTCTTAAAAGCATCCTCAAGAAGTTCATAAGTATTTCTTTTAGTTGCCGATCCAAGGGCTATCCTTACAGGCAGAGATTCAACCTGGAAATTCTCGCTTTCTTTTTTTATTCTTGTAAGAATTTCTTTTGCTTCTTCTTTATCTGTCTGGGGCAAAAATATAACAAACTCATCACCTCCCCAACGGACAATTATATCATCCTTGCGACAAGTTTTTTTCAATATCTCTCCGGCGCGTACTAAAAGCTCGTCTCCAACTTTGTGTCCATAGGTATCATTTACAAGCTTTAGACCGTTAACATCTGCCATAATAACACTTATAGGCAAATTTCTATTAACGTCAAGGCGCTTCTTTTCTTCTTCCAAAAAAGAACGATTATAAAGCCCTGTTAAATCGTCATGATAACTTAAATAAAGCAATTTTTCTTCTACTTTTTTTCTTTCAGATATATTTCTAGAAGTTACAACAAACCACTTCTCATAAGGCAAATCGGAATAGCGAATAGATATTTCAATAGGGAAAACATTACCGTCTTTTCTACAATGATAAGTTTCAAAAGTTACATCAGAATATTTCATTGACTGATAAAACTTTTCCTTCAATTCTTCATTGGAAATCTTTGATTTTATATCAAAAGGAGTTAATTCTAAAAGCTCATTCTTTGAATACCCAAGTTCAATACAGGCAGTTTTATTTACATCCAAAAGTTTAAAAGAGGGATAGTCAATAATAAATATATTATCTGCAGAACTATCTAAAGCATTTCTAAATCTTATTAAAGACTTCTCCGTTTTTTTCCGCTCTGTAATATCTATAAATGTCGCAACTATAGTAATAAGACTATGTTCTTTACTTTTTTCATCAGTATAGATAAGACTAGCAGAAAGATTAACTTCCATCATCTGACCATCTTTTCTTTTGATAGCCAGATCTCCACTCCAACTGCCTTCTCTAAAAAGATTTTCAATTATATTTTTAGCTTTTTCCTCTTCATGCCAATAATCTGACAATATAGTTCCAAGTACTTCATCCTCATCCTCATAGCCAAGCAGCTCCAAAAATGAAGGGTTAACATACGTGATCTTTCCTTCTGTATTGACAAGAGCAACAGCATTAATAGATGATTCTATAGCTTGTCCTTTGATATCTAGCTCCTTTTGTATATGCTGTTTTTGTTCGGCGACCTTCTTTCCGGTAATATTTTCATGAACAATTACAACTTTTCGTTTAGAAGATGAAATTGATCCAATATAAGGTGTAACACGCCCCACAAACCACCGTTCCGTATCAGGAGAGTGACAGGAATATTCTAATTCAAAGAAATCAATTTCACCATTAATCACAGCTCTAACGCCTCTGGCAAATTGACTAGCACTATCCATTTCATCGCCTTCTACCCTATCACAAACATCAATGTAATTAACTCCAGGACCTACTTTTTCGGGGTTAATACCATTGTCTTTAGCAAACTGTTCCCACGACTTATTGACTTCTTCTATGTAACCTTTTTCATCCAAAAGACAAATATTTGCGTTTAAAGAGTTAAGAATAGCCTGCATTTTATTATTTCTATTGCTCATACAAATCACCAATTAATATTCTATCACATATTGACATAATTTTGAATGAAAAAACCGGCAATTGATATCAGATTGCCGGTGATCAACACTTATTACTTATTAAATCCTTTACATATTACAATTTATCCCTATATTTATTTATCCTTAAATTCTGGTTTTCTTTTCTCCATAAAAGCTTTCATACCTTCTGTTTTGTCCTCTGAAGAAAAACACACTCCAAGGGCACTGCTTTCTATAACCGTACCAGACTCAATCGTTTCCTCATAAGCACTATTAATTGTTTCTTTGGCAAGTGACATTGCAACCATACTCTTTGATGCAATCTTCTTAGCCATTTTAGTCGCAGTCTCCATCAATTCATCTTTACCAACAACTTTATTAACTAGATTTAACTCTTTTGCCTCTTCTGCCCCAATAATATCCCCTGTGTAAATCAGTTCTTTTGCCTTAGCCATGCCAATTAGTTTAGGCATTCTTAAACAACCTCCAAAACCAGGGAAAATTCCAAGGGTAATCTCAGGAAGTCCCATCTGGGCATCTTCTGATGCTATCCTTATATCAGTAGCAAGGGCAAGCTCCGTACCCCCGCCCAGGGCATAACCGTTTATTGCCGCTATCACAGGTTTTTTAAGGTCCTCTATAAAATTCATTATCTCATGCCCATATAGAGAAAACTTCTTGCCTTCAGAAGCATCCATATCTTTCATAGCCTTGATATCCGCTCCACCTACAAATGCTTTGTCACCAGCACCAGTGATAATCACACATTTAATACTATCCTCATCTTTTATTTTCTTGAAGTTTTCATAAAGCTCATTCATAACATCAGCATTCAAGGCATTCATTGCCTCCGGGCGATTGATTGTCAAAAGTGCAATACTATCCTCAATTGTTTCTCTAAGAACCAGACTCTCTGACATTTTAAAATTCCTCCCTTTAATTTTTTATTAATATTTCAACAAATTTCTTGCTTAGCAGGTATCTTACAGCAAAAAATCTCCTTCTCTAAACTTGTCTTTATCTACTTCATATTGTTTAAACAGGCTTTTTCTATACTGGTAATATGCCTTTTCTTTTACTTCTATTCCATTTTCTTTTAGGGTGCTAGCAATTTTAGATAGAGTTGGAGGACACCCCTTGATCTCAATTTTTTCGTTTATTTTAGAATTATCTTTGTTAAGATTAACTGCACACTTACCAAGAAGTACTGTTTTGTCATATCCGCCTTCAGAAACCATCCTCTTACCAGACAAAAACTCCATATCCTGAAAAGGACCTCTTTGATAAGCATCAAGCAGTAATATAAGCATAGCATTATTTAAAAAGGAACATCCTGAACAAAGAGTATTATCATATTTAGGATAAAACAAGTCCTCTACGCCTAACTTTTTAAAAACAGGTGGACCAGAGTTATCCTCTAACCACTCCCAGTCCCACTCCAAAGGTGTTTTGACATCCTCTATGTCCTCACCGGTTATTTTTATTTCATCAAAACTTCTATCATAATTTTCTTGATAATCTTTCAGGTGAAAGATATCCTCTGGTGAAAAACCCAAAATCTCACTTCCCACTACATCTGCACCAAAGCAATCTTTTGAAGCAACCAAAATATCAGTCCTATGTGCTTTGCCATTTATGAAAGGCCCTTTTTCCAAACTGTATATTCCATCTATGATTGTAAGATCTGGTGATATCTTTTTCCCCAGTTTACTTATGAAGTGATCAAGAGAAATCTTATCATGGTGACAGAACATCTTAGAGCGGGTATCGATACAACCTTTTAGGTTCTTTAGGCCCAAAGAAACCTTTGTTGTGCTGTGAGTTTTTAGAACGGGTAGGTTAATTATAAAGTCCGCATTTAACACATGATCACTAACATCTAAGCTTATGTCCCCACCATCAAGGTCAACCTTTGTAAAAGGCCCATCATTAAAATCAATCAACTCGACACCATACTTTTCTTCTAATTTGCTATAGCCAAGACCATCAAAAGCCTCCTTAGTACTAGAACCTAGCTCCTTAAACTCCATGCTCCCTTCCCCAACAGTAATGTTAGAACAACCATGCTCCTTTAATAATTTAATAACTTCTTCAACCAATATAGTAGTTGTCAAAACACCATATTTAGGGAAAGGATAAACCCTATCCCAAAAAACTAAGTTTGGCTTAATAAGTACTTTATCGTCTGTTCTTAGCTCACTAAGACCATCACATTTTTCAACTGCTTCTTTTATGCTTTCGCTGTTTTCGTTGAATTTAACAACACTTACAGCAGTCGACATCTTTGAAAACACCCCACATAAATGCTTTGTTTTATTAGCTTTTTCTATTTCATCTCTCCTGCAGGACAATTCTTAAAACATTCAAAGCAAAAATATTGAAATCCTAGAAAACCTGCTTGGTAAAGGCGCCAAAAATGCACATCTCTTACCATCTTCTGCCTTTCTTCTACAGATGCCTCTGCAAAGCGACTCCAAAACTTAACCTGGCTTGCAATACCATATGGCTGGCTATTCTTTAGACATCTCATTGCATCTGTTTTTCCTTCTTTTTCAAGTGCATTTGCCGGGCATTTTTTTACACAAATATTACACCCGGTACAAAAGTCCTCCATAACATCAGGATCTGATGCAAGTTTCAAATTTGTTAATATTGCTGTGAAAACAACCTTACTTCCAAGCTTTGGGTGTATAATTAGGTTATGTCTACCAAAATTACCTAAACCTGCTGCTTTGGCAGCATGCCTAAGAGAAACATCTCCTACAGTACCTTTAGTTTCATAGCTCATCTCTAAAGGATAGGAAGGAGAAACAGTCATAGCTTTCACTCCGAATTCTCTCTCAATAAACCTGCCTAGCTTATAATTACAAGAACGTGAAAACTCCATCACATCCAAACGACCGCCAAAGGCCATCTGCATATTCTCGCTTTCACAATTACTTAGCTCTTTATAAGCCAAAACCACTATAGACTTAACATCTGGATAAATCGATTTCAAGTCAGGAGAATTAGGGCTTTGATAATCACTAACATCTGCTATACCAACATCATCCACCCCGAGATCCATAGCAACCTTTTTAATCTCTTCTTTCAGAACTAGCACCTCCTATCATATCAGTTTAAAAACATATTTTCGTTCACTTTTACGAAAGAGTTAATTTCCTCAAAATTCTTTCGATTAAAATTCTTCGTTAATAAAATGAAAATTCCTGCCAAGGAGTAATACAACTTTTTATTCTTTCACAGGATATGCAAGACAAGCCCCTCCAAGAACATCACTTAACAAAATTTCAAGTTCTTCTTTTGTTAAGTTTTCATTCTTTTTGTCAACTGTTGCATTTACATTCAAGGCTAAAGGAGCCGAAATTAAAAATAAGTTCACCAGGTTAGGACACCCCTTGCTTCCACCTAAAGTAGAAGTCACAGATTTGGTGAACCCTTGAGATACTCTAACCCCTTCCATCTTTTTTACAAGAGTTTTCAATTCTTCACATTCCTCTTTAGGTTTTTTATTTAATTTTAACTGAACATTCTCAATAATGAACTCAGAAGTCTCAACATCTAACGTCAACAAAAAATCATGATACATATCCTTCATAGTAACATCTAATTGATAAGTAGATGAGTCCTTTTCCTTAATATCGACATTAAAGTTCCTATTGAATAGGCTAGTCATATTTAACCCCCCTAGATATTTTAGAAGATAATTCTTATACATTTCTTTCAATTATATCCATTTTCACTCAACTTTTCTAGGACATAATTATTAGATTTTTGGCAGATTAATCAAGTTAGTAAAATTTTTTTCTAATAGGCAGGATTAGATGTAGCATTATAGAAGGTTATATTGTTTCAAAGAAGTAAATACATTAAATACAGGATATTATCCGAACAAGGGGGCTTGATTAGTTAATGAAAATTAGACTTTTACTTACCTTATCAATTGTAGCCATATTAACCCTAACACTACTTTCTTTCACTGGGTGTGATGGTGACGGTGACGGGGTTTATGAGCTGCAAATGGCTACATTTTGGCCAGCGGAAGATGCTCAGGTAGCAGAAGGCCATCAAGCATGGATTGATGAGATAGAAGAACGAACTGACGGACAAGTTCAAATAACGCTGCAGGCAGGAGAAGCTTTACTGGGAGCTGATGAAATTTACGAAGGTGTTGCTGATGGTGTGGCAGATATAGGTACAACCTGTCCATCTTATACTCCAGGGTTTTTCCCGGTAACAGAAGCTTTTGAGCTTCCTGGATACAACAATGACAACGCTCTTGTGGCTTCACTGACCATGCAAGAAGGATACGAAAGGCTTAAAGAAGAAGGATTGATGGATGAATATGATGACAGTAAAGTATTGATGTTTTGGGCAACAGGCCCCGGTGATATCAAAACCACAGATCCAGTAGAGAGCTTAGATGATCTTTCTGGAATGGAGATCAGATCTGCAGGAGGTACAGTTGCAACACTTAGAGCCCTTGGGGCCGAGCCTACAGGGATGCCTATGTCAGAAGCATATGAGAGTTTAGATTCAGGAGTGGTTGACGGCATTCTAGGTCCTACTGATACTCTTAAAGGATTTAGGCTTGCAGAAGTTTTGGATTATATTACTAAAACCCCATATTTGTATAATGTAAGCTTTATAAAAACCATGAACTTAGATACCTGGGAGTCATTACCTCCCGATATTCAAGAAGTATTTGAAGAGGTTAATGAAGAATTTGTATATGAATATGGGAAGTTAATGACCGATCTTACTAGAGCAGGACAGGAATACGGTATTGAAGAAGGTATGGAAAAAATTGAACTTTCCTCTGAGGAAGAGGAGAAGTTTTTGGACAGCATAGATGGTGTTGTCGAAGAGTGGATTGAAGAAAAAGAAGACGAAGGTTTGCCAGCTAGAGAAATAGTAGATATTATTGAAGAATTAGATGAAAAATATTCAGAGGAATATGGGGATTATTAATAAAACAGCTAAATTAATTAAACAGATAAATAATAATAAATCATGGAGAAGGGCTACCCCCTCTCCATGATTTAATGATAAAATAAACATTTCTAGGATACATACCAACACGGAGGCTAAAACATATGAAAAAATTCGAAAAGATTGTTCAAACGCTTACGTTGTGGGCATCTTACATCGGTCAAGTTGCACTTTTTAGTGCAACGGCTTTGGTAGTAGGAAATATTTTGCTACGCTGGTTGTGGAGGCCTATACCAGGAACTCATGAATTAACAGAAATCTTTGGAGCTATTCTTCTCGCTATGGGTATAGCTTACTGCGCTTTATTAGACGGGCATATATCAGTTGATTTTCTTGTAGAAAAGCTACCTCCGAAGCGAAGAGCTATTGTTGATAGTATTACAAGTTTAATCGCATTTGTTTTTATTACTTTAATGTCAGGTCAAATGATTAATTATGCTGGTAACCTACTGTCAAGAGGAGCAGCTAGTTCACATTTAGGTATCCCTAATTTTCTAGTTGCATACCTTGTTGCTTTTGGTTTTGTAATGTTATCATTAGTTCTTCTATTAAATTTTATAAAAAAAGTACTAATAATTGCAGATAAATCGCAGAAAGGAAGTGAAACACAATGAGCGATATAGGAATTGGACTACTATCTATAATAGTTATTTTTATTTTTCTCTTTGCAAGGATGCCTGTAGCTTATATTATGATTGTGGTTGGCATGGCAGGGTATGCTATAATAACCTCTATTCCTGCAGCACTCTCTGTAGGGTCATCCACTATGTTTAGCACTTTTACCTCCTATTCTCTCACTGTGATACCTCTTTTTGTCTGGATGGCATATATTGCATATTATGCTGGTATAAGCCGCAGAGTTTTTGATGCTACTTATAAAGTTACAGGCAGGATACCTGCAGGGCTAGCTTTAGCTACTATTGGAGCAAGCACCGCATTTGGTGCTATATGCGGTTCAACAACAGCTACTGCAGCTACTATGAGTACTGTCTCGCTTCCGGAAATGAAACGATACGAATATAATGATTCGCTAGCTACTGCAACTGTTGCTTCCTCAGGAGTCCTTGGCATAATGATACCGCCAAGTGTAATATTCATTATATATGGCATATCTACCGGGGAATCTATCAGACAGTTGTTTATGGCAGGTGTTGTACCCGGTATAATGCTAATGCTTTTATTTATGTTAGTAATTTTTGTCCAGGCATGGAAAAATCCATCTCTTGCTCCTAATGGCCCAAAAGTCTCATGGAATGATAAGTTCTCATCCATATTAAATGGTAGTGTAGAAGTTGTCATTATATTTATTGCTGTTGTAGGAGGGTTATTTGCTGGTTTGTTCACTGAAACAGAAGCTGGTGCAGTAGGTGCTTTTAGTACCCTGTTGGTAGCAGTTATAAGGAAGCAAATTGACTGGGAAGGTTTTAAAAATTCTTTAACCGATGCAATACAAATCTCGGCAATGATTTTGTTTTTGGTAGCAGGAGCTACAATCTTTGGGCGTTTTCTTGCTGTTACAGGATTACCTACTGCTATGGCCAACTGGGCAGTTGAGCTTCCACTTCCCTCTGTCGCTGTACTGGCGATAATACTGTTTATTTATCTAATTCTTGGATTTTTCATTGATGCCCTTGCCTTGATTCTTCTAACAGTTCCAATATTCTATCCTGTTGCTGTAGAACTTGGCTTTGATCCTGTCTGGTTTGGTGTAATTATCGTTTTGGTAGTTGGCATGGGAGTTATCACACCTCCCGTTGGGGCAAATGTCTATGTAGTAGCCGGTATAGATAAAGACACCCCGGTAATGACAATTTTCAGAGGTATCTGGCCATTTCTGGGTGCTATAATATTTTTGTTAGCTATCTTAATGGCTTTTCCACAGGTTGCGCTTTTTCTTCCTGGCCTTATCTGAGCCTAATTATCTTCTTTCAAAAAACTTTATATAAGGAGCTAGGATCTACAAATGATAATTCTATACTACAAAAAGGACAATATATATTATACCCTGTTATTGATGTTAGTAATAACACTATTCACTTTACCGGCCATATCGGGATGTAATGATGAACCAACAGATTATAACGAAAAAGACAAAAGTAAATCAGGGGAAAAAATAGATGAAAATAAAGCAGAAGACGAAGAGGAAATTAACGAAACCACCGAACTTACAATCTCTGCTGTTGGAGATATCATGGTACATGACCCTCAATTAGACGCTCAATATGATCATGAAACAGATAAATATGATTTCAAAGACAATTTTCAGCATGTTACCTCACATATACAAAATTCTGATCTGGCTTTAGCCAATTTGGAGACGGTTCTGGCTGGTGAAGAAGAGGAGTTTACGGGGTTCCCACTCTTTAATTCTCCTGATGCTCTAGCAGATGCTTTGAAACAGGCTGGGTTTCATGTTCTCTCTACAGCTAATAATCACAGCTTAGACCGGGACAAGCCGGGAATCAAAAGGACAGTAGAAGTAATAGAAGATAGAGGCATGAAAGCCATTGGTACTAGAAAAAACACCGATAAAAAAAGTTACATAATAAAAGAAATAGAAGGAGTGGATATTGGTTTATCCGCTTATACTTATGAAACTCCCCGTTACAACAATCAGAGAACCATCAATGGCATCCCTATGTCAGAGGAAGTTAATGAACTGGTAGATAGTTTTAATCCAGAAGAACTTGATAATGACATGAATGAAATGGTAGAACGAGTAGAACTGCTGCAGGATGAAGAGGTTGACCTGGTTGTATTTTTCTTGCACTGGGGGCAAGAATATCAACGCTATCCAGATGAGTATCAAAAGAAAATTGCCCAAGAATTAGTAGAAAACGGAGTAGATGTGATCTTTGGAAGTCATCCTCATGTAATTCAGCCCGTAGATAAAATAAAAACAGATTCAGGCAAACGTGGTATAATTATTAATTCCATGGGGAATTTCCTTTCAAATCAGCGTTCTAAATACTTGAATAATCCCTATACCGAAGATGGCATTATATTTCATATAGATATTTTGTCCGATGGTGATGAAGAAGTATCTATAGATAAAGTCAGTTATACTCCTACATGGGTACACAGATTCCAGGAAGATGGACAACGAAACTATAGCATTCTTCCTCTTCCCCACGCTTTAGAAGATAAGGAGGAATACGGTCTATACAACGAAACAGATATAGAAAGAGCAGAGAGAGCCTGGGATAACACCCGCTCTATTCTAGAAGAAGGTTCTTATGAACCCGAGCTATTAAAATAATTCGAATCGATTAATTATATTAAAAGCTTGCTATCCCTCAATTTGATTTCTCGAATGATATAATCAAAAAGGTTCCAGTCATTAAACTGGAACCTTTTTGATGTAATTAGTCTTATAACTTGTAAACCAAACTACTCTCTATAAACGCCTCTGTTAATTCCATCTACTATAGATGAAATAGTTTTGTTAGATCTCAAAGTAGCTCCAGTCACTGTATCATAATCTTCTACAATCCCGTCAGCATCGTATAAATCAACTAGTGTAACTCTTATATCTTCCCCTTCCAAATACTCTAGAAGCTGCTCATACTGCTCTGCTACATCGCCTGTTACTCCATCGTCATCTACATCGTATTCTTCTCCACCATAGTAGAGATGTCTATAACCCGCATCTGTTACTACATTGTCTTCTAAAGTAAACTGTACATTTACCTGCATATCTCCACCGTCGGAGAATATTCCTCTGTAAGTTCCATCTTCAAAACCTATACCTACAGGTGAATATCCTGCAGCTATTTCATCTTCACTATAGATACCACGATTAAGTCCATCCTTAATTGCTGAAAGTGTCTTATTAGCTCTTAGAGTAGCTCCTGTAACTGTATCATAGTCCTCTACTATTCCATCTGCATCATACAAGTCAGCAAGTTTAGCTCTTACATCTTCACCTTCTAAATGCTCGCCTAACTGCTCATACTGTCTTGCTACATCACCCAATGCTCCATCGTCATCTACGTCATACTCTTCTCCACCATAAGCAAGATGTCTGTAGCTAAAGTCAGTTATTACATTGTCTTCTAAAGTAAACTGTACGTTTACCTGCATCTCGCCGCCATCATTGAATATACCTCTGTACGTACCATCCTCAAAGCTCATTCCTACAACTGGTGAATACCCTGCGGCAATTTCGTCATCTCTATACAACCCGCGGTTAAGACCGTCCTTAAATGCCGAAATTGTTTTGTTAGCTCTTAGGGTAGCGCCGGTAACTGTATCATAGTCTTCTACTATTCCATCCGCGTCATATAGATCTGCTAAATTTGTTCTTATATCTTCACCTTCTAAATATTCTAGAAGCTGCTCATACTGCGCCGCTACATCTCCTAATGCTCCATCGTCTTCCTCATCATACTCTTCGCCGCCATAGGCTAGATGCCTGTAGCCTGCATCGGTTACTACATTATCCTCTAAAGTAAACTGCACATTTACCTGCATCTCGCCGCCGTCTTCAAAGATACCTCTATAAGTTCCATCTTCAAAGCTTAGGTTCAGAGGTGAGTATCCTTCTGGCACTCCATTTTCGAACCTATAAGCTCCTCTATTCAAGCCATCAACAAAAGCTGATATTGTTTTGTTAGCTCTTAGAGTTGCTCCTGTAACTGTATCATAGTCTTCTACTATTCCGTCTGCATCATATAAGTCAGCGATGCTATCTCTAATATCTTCACCTTCTAGATACTCTAATAACTGCTCATACTGCTCTGCTACATCGCCTACTGCTCCATCGTCTTCCACATCATATTCTTCGCCACCATAGGCTAAGTGCCTATAACTTGCATCGGTTACTACATTATCTTCAAGAGTAAACTGCACGTTTACCTGCATCTCGCCTCCATCTGCAAATACTCCTCTGTAAGTTCCATCTTCAAAGCTTAATCCAGCAGGCGAATATCCTTCAGATATCTCATCATCTCTGTATAGTCCACGGTTAAGACCGTCAACAACTGCTGATAAAGTTTTGTTAGCTCTTAATGTAGCTCCTGTTACTGAATCATAATCCTCTACTATACCATCTGCATCATATAGATCAGCTACTGCATCCCTTATATCTTCACCTTCTAGATAGTCTAAAAGCTGCTCATACTGCTCTGCCACATCGCCTGTTACTCCATCATCATCCACGTCATATTCTTCCCCACCATAATACAGATGCCTGTAACTTGCATCAGTTACCACATTATCTTCTAAAGTAAACTGTACGTTTACCTGCATATCTCCACCATCAGAGAATATACCTCTATAAGTCCCGTCTTCAAAACTTTCTCCTTTAATAGGAGAGTATCCTTCTGGTGCTTCATCTTCAAAGCTATAAGCTCCTCTGTTTAGACCATCAACCATTGCTGACAATGTTTTGTTAGCCCTTAGAGTAGCTCCGGTTACAGAATCGTAATCTTCTACTATACCGTCCGCATCATATAAGTCAGAAATACCCTCTCTAATATCTTCACCTTCCAAATGCTCTAAAAGCTGCTCATACTGCTCTGCTACATCGCCTGTTACTCCATCATCTTCAACATCATATTCTTCGCCGCCATAGGCTAGATGCCTGTAGCTTGCATCTGTTACTACATTGTCCTCCAAAGTAAACTGTACGTTTACCTGCATCTCTCCGCCGTCTTCAAAGATACCTCTATAAGTTCCATCTTCAAAGCTCTTGTTCTCAATTGCTTGCCAATCTAACATATCCTCTTCTACCGCTTCTTCTGGCAGCTCTTCTTTTTCTTCTTCCTTTTCTTCATCAATATCAATGTCATCAGGTTCACAACCAACAATAAAAGTAGCTGCGACTAATACAGCTAGCAAAATAAGTATTCCTTTTTTAAACAAAATTTGTCCCCCCTTGTAGCTATTTGTTGTAATATCGTAATTCTAACAATGCTCATTCTTAATTTTTGTTTATCCCCCCCTCCCTTATGATTCTTTTAACAATAACTTAAACAAAATTATCTAATTATAATTTCTAAATAATTAGTTGTTTGTGACAACATTATCATATCATGTAATTAAGGGGGTTTAACACTATGTTCTTTGTCCTAACAAAAAGGACAAATGTCCTTAGTGTGTAGGTACATTTGTCCTAGTCAGAATCTAAACTTCTACTACGAACCCAGTAGCTAGCAGCTTCTGTCCTGTTAGAAACATTAAGTTTTCTTAAAATGCTGCTCACATAGTTTCGAACCGTTTTGTCCGAGATGTCTAGTGCCTCTCCTATTTCTTTATTGGCTTTACCTACACTAATCATTTGTAATATTTCAACTTCTTTCGGACTTAACTTACTGCTTATTCGATTCTTGACATCTTTTGTTTTCAAATCGTTTATGACATTTTTCGTAACTGAGGGATCTAGTACAACTTTTCCTTCTTGTACCTGCTTTATTGTTTTTATTAACTCGTCACTATCGATATTCTTAAGTAAATAGCCCTCTGCACCAGCTTTAATGGTCTCTGTAACAATATGCCTGTCAGCATATGCTGTTAATATTATGACTTTAATCTCAGGAAACATTTTCTTAATATTACCGCAGCCTATTATTCCATCTGCATCCGGTAGTTTAAAGTCAAGTAGTATTACATCGGGGGCATTTTCTTCAATAGAGCCCATAGCTTCGTTTAATGTCCCCACTTCCCCACAGACTTCAATAGAATCATCTAGGTCTAGTATTAACTTCAAACCGTTTCTAACTATGCCGTGGTCTTCAACTAACAATACTTTTGTTGAGTTCTTCATCCTCTGTTCCCTCCCAGGGTATTACTGTTTCTACCATTGTTCCATTTTGCAATCTTTTTATTTTAAAAGAACCTTCAGCTCTTTCTGCCCTTTCCCTCATGGATCTTATGCCAAGCTGTTTATTTTTATGCAAATCATCCTTAGATATCCCGATACCATTATCAGTTACTCTAACTAATAGATAGTCATAATTACTGTACATGAAAACTTCAGCTTTAGTAGCCTTAGAATGTTTCAACACATTACTAATAGCTTCCTGCACAATATAGTAGACTTGTGTTGATTTTTCCGGTGATAATTGCCCTAGAGTGTAAGAGGGCATTTCGCTTTTCAAACTTATATCCATATCATGACTATTATTAAACTCATCCACTAACTTCTGTAGATTACTCTGCAAATCTTCAAACTCAACGGTTTGGGTAGCTGTGGATTCTAGAAACTCCCTTGTTTTATCAACAGCGCTGTTCAAGTCAGCCTTAACTTCCTTTAATAGTTCATCTGCTTTCTCCCCGGTTTTATTTTTCATGATATACTCAACTTTTAACCCTGCTGAATAAAGGACTTGAATAATACTGTCATGAATCTCCATTCCCAACTTTCTTCTTTCTTCGCTGATAGTTCTTTGCTTTTGTAACAAGTTGAGTTTTTCTTTCTGCTCCCAGCTAAAGGTTTCTATCACCTTAACTAACAAAATATTAATCCCTATACCTGTGGCAATTTTGCCTACCTGGATAGGAAATCTAAAAATATTTTCAAACAAGTCGTTGTTAATAACATTTGCGGGGAAAAAGTTATCAGGGCTAACAAAGAGACCATCTATAATTCCATAGATTAATATAATAACAGCTAACTTTTTATATTTACTTGCTATCTTACCAAGCTTTCTCTTCTCCATCAAATTTCCGTTCAAATATAAAGCTAGAGCGGAGCTAATACCCCCCAGAAAACTTAAAATATACCGCAGGAAAATTGTATTGTATTCGGGGTGAATAATATGGTAATCAAAACTGTAGTAGCTCATTAAAAAAATAAATCCACCAAACCAGCTTGCTAGTAGAATAAAAGGTATTTTGTTAGTCCATTTTTTTAACTTTTCCTTCAAAGGTAACAAGATAAAACCAAAATACATTAAAAATGCAAAAGAAACAGCTTTTAGTACTTGTTTAATAATAAAAATTGTTGTGTAGGAATCAGGGTATAAGTCAGCAATTACAACCATAGTAACCCATTCAGAAAGCCCGTGGGCAATGCCAAATATCCCTAAATATTTCATGGCTTTCACTAACTGAAAATTGCTCACTTTTACATCTTTTCTTTGTATGGCAAACAATCCCATAGTAATAAATACACTACCATATATTAAATATAAAAAGAAATATTCCTCTGGCATATAAAGATCTCCTTATTCATGAAAAATTTTTCAACATTATTTAAGCCAACGATTCCAATTTTTGATATTTCTCTTCCAAAAGATTTAAAGTCTCTTGATAAGCTTCATTAGTAGCTTTTGCCTTTTCCCCGTCTTTGTATAGTTCAGGGTCACTTAAGGATGCTTCTAAATCCTGCTTCTTTGCTTCTAGCTTATCAATCTGCTCCATTAATTCATCTACCTGCAGTTCTTTTTCTTTATTACTTTTTGTCTTAGTGGAGGTGCTATTAGCTTTTCTGGCTGTTTTTTTGCCTGCTTCTTTCTTTTGTTCTTCTTTTTCTCTTTCTTTTTTTATATCTTTTAACTTTTGGGCTTTCTCCATATATTCTGAATAATTACCCCCAAAGACATCTACTTCCTCCCTTGAAAGATAGATGATTTTATTTGCCACTTTGTCTAAGAAATAACGGTCATGAGATACAATAATTAGAGTACCTTCAAAGTTTAATAAAGCATCTTCTAGCGCTTCACGGCCCATAATATCGAGATGATTAGTAGGCTCATCCAAGAGAAGTAGGTTTGGCTTTCTCATAAATAATTTGGCAAGCTTCAAGCGTACCTGCTCGCCTCCACTAAGGTTTGAAACATATTCTGTCATTTGCTCTGCAGAAAAATAAAACCTACCAAGGATACTCCTAACGTACTCTTCTCTCCCAAAAGGTTCTTCAGTTCTTAGCTCTTCAATTAAGGTGTATTCAGGAGTTAAAAGTTCTTGTTCCTGGTCCAAATATCCAAGCAAAACACCACTGCCATATTTAACTTCTCCTGTAGTACTTTTGTCATAATCAGCTATTATCTTTAGAAGTGAAGTTTTGCCAGCACCGTTTGGACCAATTATACCTATTTTTTCTCCTCTAAAGATTTTACAAGACAAAGGTGGAAATAACCTTTGCTCTTTGATACTCTTACTCACCTTTTCTAATATAAGTGTCTCATCACCGCTTCTTTGATCTGTATCAATGCTAAGATTCATAGAGGAGTCTTTTTGGGGTTTTGCTGTTAGAGTCATTTTTTCTAGCTGTTTTCTTCTACTTTGGGCTTGTTTGGTCTTTTGGCCTTCGATATTTCTCCTGATAAACTCTTCTGTTTTTTTAATATATTTTTGCTGTTTTTCATATTCTTTTTCTTGCCTTTCTTCTAATAGCTTTTTTTGTTCTATATAAGAACTATAATTACCTTTATAAACCGTCAATCCTTGTTCAGACAATTCCCAGATTACATTAACTGTATTTTCTAAAAAATAGCGATCGTGAGTGATAATTATAAAGTTTTCCTGATAATTAGTCAGATAATCTTCAAGCCATGACAGTCCATCCAAGTCAAGGTAATTAGTAGGCTCATCAAGTATCAAGATATTAGGCCTTTGTAGTAGTTTCTTGGCAAGAAGTGCCCTTGTCTTCTCTCCACCGCTGAAGTTATTTAAGGGTTTACTGAATTCTTCATCACCAAAGCCAAGACCCTTTAATACACTTCTAATATTACGATCTACTTGATATCCACCTTTACTTTCAAACTCATCTCTTATTTTACTGTACTTATTCATAATATTATCTAATTTTTCACTGTTTGTTTCCTCTGCCATCTTATTTTCTAGGCGGATTAATTCTTTTTCTAATACATGGATATTTTCAAAGACCTGCTTTAGCTTATCATACAAAGTATCATCACTGCTAAATTCAGGTTGTTGAGGTAGATATCCAATATTAATATTATTACGTGTTTCTATATATCCTTCATCGGGTGATAGTTCTTCTGTCATAAGTTTTATTAAGGTTGTTTTGCCAATACCATTTTTCCCGACAAGTCCGATTTTCTCACCTGGATTAACCTGTGCTGAGATATCTTCTAGTATCCTGTTACCACCATAATCTTTGGTGATCTTATGAGTTTTGATTAACATGATTCCCCACCTTATAATAAAGCTATAATTAAATTTCGATATATATTTTATCATACCTGCAGCAGTTGTCTCCTCTTTTTAATGTAGTTGATTTATATTTAAGCATTTAACACTTTTAAGCTTATTGCCAACTAATGTATAATTAACTTAATAATTAACTATTAGCATATCTTTCGTAAATTTATTAAAGAAAGGACAGAACTTTTACATGACTTGTTATGTTTGCGGCAAAGAAGACTCAAAGTTATTATCATGTCATATAAAAAATAAAAAGATTTGCCATAGCTGCTGTATAGAGCTTCAAATAAACAGCGAGCCAAATTTTAAAAAGTGCCTTTCTTGTGTGGGCCTTGTAAAAGAGGAACCACTATTTGTCGATTCTTCTACAATATCTGTCGACAACACATCTGTTACTACTTATAGCTATAGGGGTGGCTTCGTTCACAGTAAACACCCTTCTCATATCCCGTTCAAAGCAATAGAACTTATTAACAGAAAAGGAGCTTATACAGCCAGGGATTATTTAGAACTTGGAGAAATGTATCTGCAGGTAGATAAAATTAAAGAGGCTATCTCGGCTTTTCTAGAATCTTTAACACTTAAAGAAGATGGATACACTTATCTACAGTTAGCAAAAGTATATCATCTAAACCCGGATTTTGACAGTGCCATCGATTGTTATTACAACAGTATTAGAATGATTAATAACAGTGAATTATTATATGGAAAATTAATCGACGAAAAAAAGTTAGAAGAAATGGCCAAAGATAGGAACCCAAAAAAAGATAAAAATCAAAAAGTGGATTTGGTTAATGAAAATACAAACACCGACGAAAAAAGAATTAGAGAAAAGTTAAAAAAAGAATTACAGAAGTTAGAGAGTGAAGCATATAGAGATCTGGGCATTATTTACAGGTTACATGACAAACCAGAACAAGCTATTCTTTATCTAAAACGAGCCAAAAAATTAAACTCAGCCTGTAATTTGACTCTATTAGAACTGGCTTTTACAAATTATCTCCTTGAAAAATATGAAAAAGTTATAGAACACACAGAATGGCTAATAAAGAAAAATTCATTTGTCATAAAAAACGTAAAAATCTCATGCTACCATAGCTTATTAAATGAATACAAAGGTTTGGAAGAAGGTCCTCAAAGCTCAGAAAAAGCCTTCAGTGAGTTAATGTCAGAAGACTATAAAGGTTATTATGATATCATACTAAGCCTAGCATTATCTTTACATGCCCTTACAAACTTGAAATCATCTGAAGAGATGGAAACAACAAATGAAGCAAAGATAAATGAAGCATATGAATCGCTTAATATAGCTTCAGTTATATGCCCTAATTACAAACAGATTATTTTTGCAAAAAAAGATCAAAATGAAGTCCTAGAAGATAGTGCAATTGAGCTAATAATAAGAGATCTCAACTTTTTGAAGAAAAGAGAGTACACATTTAGGAGAAGTTTGGTAAGGACATGAATAATTAACACCCCTGTATAATAGGAAAAGTCGCAGTTAAAAAAATACTGCGACCTTAATGGTTTTAAATCTATTTTTTTCAATCTATTTTCATCAGTTTTTTAGTTCTTCTGCCAGCTTAACACCCAAATTATATGCCTCTTCTTGAAGTTCAGGGATATTCTCAAAGTTTCTAAACATGCTTTCATCAATTTTATCACAACCGTATACCGCAGGTACATTAGATACTTTGCATGTTTCACCAGAACCACATACTAGACAGGTTGCATTACCACAGGTGTGCATACTCCCTACCACATCCATTTGCTGAGCTTTACAAAATAACTTTAACCAATCTTCTACCGGTTGATTACCTTTAAACCCGCCTGCTACAATGGCTGCTTTTTTTCCAGCAGTCAAAATTTCATTATGTCGTAAAGAATATGTCCGCTCCAAAAATGTTTTGGTACCTGCATCAACCGAGGCAAATGTTGGATAAGCCCCAATTATTAAAGCATCTGCCTCCCTAAATTTCTCTTCTAGTTCTTTGCTATAGTCATCTCTAAGTACACATTTATTATCATCCACACAACCAAGACAGGCCCGGCAGGGTTTTACATCATGCTGGCTTAGTTTTACAAATTCACCCTCTTCTCCTGAACCTTCTAAGACTTTCTTGATAGTTTTGTCAATGTTACTGTCTTTAATCGGACTCCCACTGACAGCCAAAATTTTAGCACTCATAAATACAAAGCCTCCCCCTATTCTCCTCCCCTTGGAAAGAAAATATTATTTATTGCATATCATAATCCAACGTGTACGTTTATGTCAAGTTTGGGCAAAAAATTATAAAATTGCTTTAAGAGGTAAAGGAATCCTATCCTTTTTAAGTAAAACACTACACCCAGAACAAGTTTCTCTAGTTGGCTTATTAGTACAGCCAAGGCAATTCTCTACAAGCTCTTTAGTTTCCATAATCTCTTTTTTTAGCTGTTTGTACTCCTGAATTTTTTGATCAATCTCTTCAACTTGTTCTTCTAGGTTTTCAAGGACTTTAGAAGCAGCTTCATTCCCAGAATCACTGCTATTTCGTATAGAAAAAAACTCTTTTATCTGTGATAGAGGATAATCCATCTCCTGTAAATTCCTAATAACCTTTATCTTAATCAAATCATCACTAGTGTAATATCTAAATCCACCTGAGCTTCTATCAGCAGGTGAGATAAGCCCTATTTCTTCATAATACTTTATTGTCCTGGTGGAAACACCAGCCATTTTGGCAAGATCCCCTATTCTTATTAGTTCATTATCCATTCATAGTCACCCTTTATCTAAGTTGATTCTACTACCGATATTAAATTATAATTCATTGTATATCTATAAAACCAGAATAAAATAAAAAAGTCAAGGTCTAGGGCTAAGCTATATTTTCATTAATTTAATAAATTCCTCGACCAAATCAGGGTCAAACTGACCACCAGAACAGCGTTTTATTTCCTCTAACGCTTCTTTTTTTGATTCAGGAGATTTGTAAGCTCTTCCGTTAGTTATAACATCATAAGTATCTATAATTGCTATCACACGTGCAAGGTATGGTATTTCTTTTTCTTTCAATCCTCTGGGGTATCCCTTACCATCAAAGCGTTCATGATGGGACAAAATTTCCTCAGCTATGTGTATAAGGCTATTAGATGATTGTGCAATTCTATATCCCCTTAGTGGATGCTCTTTTATTATTTGCCATTCCTCTTCTGTTAATTTTCCAGGTTTTTTTAGGATGTCTTCTGAGATAGCAACCTTACCTATGTCATGCATAGCGGCCAATAGTGATAATTTATTCATTTCCGTATCCGACAAACCAAGTACCTTGCCAAAGTCCAAACCAATATTTTTCATCCTCAAGGCATGTTCTTCAGTTTCATCACTTTTTTCTTTTAATATTCCTGATAGAGCCCAAATAACATCGCTTCTTGCACTTTCTGTTTCCATAAGCTTGTTTTTATACAAATCATCTTCTGTTTGTCTTAATATATCTTTTAAATTTTCTTCAGAATCTATCTTTGTAGCTATTCCAAAAGCAATCTTAACCGGCAGTTTAGTATTAATATTTATGTTCTTACATTCTTTTTCTACTGTAGATATAATTTTTTCTGCTTTATTATAATCAGCACCCGGCATCAAAACTACAAATTCATCACTACCCCAGCGCCCAATAACATACTTTTCTCCACACACCCTTTTTAAGGTTTTACCAACCTCAATCAACAGCTCATCCCCTGTTTCATAACTATAATTTTCATTTATTAATCTAAGACCATTTATGTCTATCATAACGATACTCACTGGAAGATCTCTTTCTTTCTCATAACGCCTTATTTCTTCTTCCATATAAGCTCTATTGTAGAGACCGGTCAAGCTATCATGCAAACTCATATGTCTTAACTTCTCTTCACGTTCTTTTCTTTCTGTGATATCCCTGACTAAGGCAAGCATATAATAATCTTCACCAATGATGACTTTATTAGTAGTAACCTCTACCGGGCAAAGCGAACCATCTTTGTGCTTATGTTTCGTTTCAAGGGTTAGAGGCTTGTCTTCAGCTTTCATTTCTGACCACCTATTTATTATAATTTCTGGGGTGTTTTCTTCACCATGAGGGTGTAAATCAAACACGCGCATTTTTAAAAGTTCCTCTTCTGTATAACCGGTTACTTTAACCGTCTTGTTATTTACTTCTAAAATATTTCCCTGCAAATCATGTAAAAATAACATTTCTGAAGACTGGTTTACCAAAGCTCGGTATTTTTCTTCTCTTTTTCTTAGCAGTTCTTGTTTTTCGTACTTTTCTGTTACATCTGCAAAAACTAAAACTACTCCTTTTATTTTCCCTTTTTTATCAATTATAGGTGAAGCGCTATCAGCTATTTGATATCTATCTCCACTAGAAGAAATCAAAGCAGTGTGATTAGCTAGGTCTTTTCTTTTTCCTGTTTTAAGTACAGTATTTACTGGGTTGTTGACAGGTTCATCTGTCTTTGAATTTACAATATTAAATACTTCTTTAAGGGGCTTTCCTACAGCTTTATCAAGCGGCCACCCAGTGAGTCGCTCTGCCTGAGGGTTCATAAAGGATATAGCACCGTTAGAGTCTGTCGATATCACTCCATCACCTATAGAGCTAAGTGTGATATACAAATTTTCTTTAGTATCAGCTAATTCTTCTTCATTTTCTTTCCTCGTAATCACATTTGCTAATTGGTTAGCTACCGAACTTAGTAGTTTTTTCTCTTCTTCTAAAAAAGAAGTCTTCCCATCAAATTCAAAATCTTCAGAATACAATATCTCTATCTCACAACTTGTCTTATTATTGATATCAGCATTAACTTCAGCTCTTTTAGTAAGTTTTAGTTCACTTTCAAAAGTAATCTCAGAAGTAAATACCTTTCCATTATATTCGATCTTAGAGCAGGCTTTTTCTGGACACTGCCAGTACATAGGAAGCAGATTAGCGGTTTTTTGTAAAATTTCATCGAGTGAGTAATCTTGTACTATTAATGAGCTAAGTTCATTAATACAGTTAAGCTCTTTTATTCTTTCCCTTAACAAAGATAAGTTTTTTGTTTGTTCTCTTTCTAATAGCTTTTTCTCTGTTATCTCTTGGTGAGTAACGATCACTTTATTTTTAGATTTGTTATTAACTTTGTAATAAGGGGTTACTCTAGCATTAAACCACCGTTCTTTAGTTGGAGAATGACATGGATATTCCATCTCAAAATTATCCATGCGACCTTCTATAACTTGTAAAAGCCCTTCATTAAATTTAAAAGCATATTGTTTATCATCATAAGCGGCGCTGTTACAAATCTCAATGTAGTTAACACCCTGTTTAACTCTATCTATGTTAGCGTTATTTGCCCTTGCAAAATCTAGCCAAGAATTATTAACCTGTTCGATATATCCATCCTCATTTAGCAGGCAAATATTCTCTTCAAAAGCATCGATGATAATACCATATTGATCTAAATGATGACCTGAAAACATAAGACCCCTCCACTATAAAGTTAATTATATTGAATAGCTTATTGTTAATATTTTCTTGTGGGTTATATTTATTGTACCATATGGATTTTCTTTTTTATACAACAGAATTCGACAATGTTTTGAAATAAAATCAACAAATTCATTCGGAGTGAAACAAGCAAATAAAAAAAGTCGGCTGTTATACCGACTTAGGATTTTATATATTTTTTAACGAGATAACGTTTTTAAGCATTGTCACCTTTAGAAGGAAGTTTCTCTAAATATTTTATATAGCCTTCCGGGAGGTTATGTTCTTTTGCACCATCTACTATATACTTTTTGTACCACTCAAAGGCAGGTTCATCAGTATACTTATCTGATTGATATAACAGTGCTTCGTGTTCTTTTCCTTCGCTGTCTATAACAGTCTTTAACACCCTATCGTAACCTGCTTCAGCTCTGTCAAGATTACTAAGTTCTGACTCATTAAGTTTAAATAAAACACCCCATACTTCATCACTCTTTGATTCAATTATATTTCCTTTTCCAGAACCGTCAGATCTACTGTATTTACTAATCTCAAGTTTATAATCTTTTAATTTAGCAATACCAACTGGATTAGCTGATGGGGTCCTCGCCTGTAATCTAGATGTTTTCATGTTCGAGCCAAAGGCGAAGTAGAGGATTTGGGTTTTGGGCATTAGAGGTCTCCTTTAATATGCGTAATTAATTATATTAAAGCTATAAAATGCTAATTTATAGCTTTAAGTGTGGAATAATACATCATTTACATAAGCTTTATTCCACAGTATAAACATTTAAAAGATCTTTTAGCAAAACGACCTGTACTTCAGAGCCTTCTCTGGCATCATATATGAATTTTGTAACATTTGGAAATACTTTTTTGGGAGAGACTCTGTACGCATTACTTTGGTCAATATCATAAATACTATAATTTTCACTTCCTGAATAATTACCTTCTTCCCAAGCGATTAACAAATCCAGTTCTTTTGCATCTTTTTGTTCTCTATCAAAATCACGTATGACTTCTGTTGCTTCTTTTTTGAATTCTATTTTTCTCAATTTTGCGTCATCAGTTGGATTAAAATATTTTTCTTCATTATCTTCATCGGCTTCTCTTATTATAGCCGCCCTTCCATCAAATGTATCAATTTGAGAAAGACCAAAAATCTTATAACCCGGAAATAGACATTTCCCTGCTAGTTCAAAGAATAATCCAATAACATCATTTTCATCATGGGGCTCTTTTTGGGAAATCAAATCTATACTTAAGTCACCAACTATATCTTCTAAATTCTTTCTCCCAACGTAGGTGACTTCATCATCTTCATCATCAATCATCGCCGGAAACTTTCCTACCCAGATTCCTGCTGCTTTTTGAAGCACTCTAGTATAAGCATCATTAATATAATCTCTTATAAGCTTTACTAAATGCATATTTGTTAATTGAGTTTTTCCATAATTTAAATTCGCTTTTACATCTATTACCAAGTCAAGGCATCTTACATAATGTTGGTTACTCCCACTAGTAATATCTAAATCATGATTTGTTACTACTCCATTACAAGATATAACGCGACGACTTGAACCTGGTAAGTAAATTTCAAACTCTGGAATTCTGCCTATAGTTATCATTATACCATTTATACTAGGAAATAATTTTTCTTCATACTCTTTTAATTGTTCAGGTAATTTCCCTCTACTATTACGTAATAGCTCCCTATAATCTTCAATCTTGTCTAATTTCAAATGGTTAAAACCATCAGTACGCTGTACACCTTTGCCTCCTCTCCCTAGTTTGTCATCAAATATACTAGGAGCCTTCTTCCCTTTAGGCACCCAATTTAAGCTATCTTCTACAGTAAAATATTTCGGTTCAATTTTAAAAGTTTGTTCTTCTTTATCTCCAAACCATTCAGATAAACGCGCTGGCAACCGATTCTTTGAATCCCTACAGCTTATTGTTAAGTTAATGTCAATTCCTTCTTCCGGATAGTTATCTTGCATATTCAAAGTGTTTAGAACATCTCCTATATAAGTAAATCTCTGTAAATAAGCAGCTAATAACGCAGCAAAAATGGAAGGATAACTAGTGTTATACTCACTTACAGCTTTATCAAATTTGCTATCTTCTAAGCAAGACGTATATAATTCGTTAATAAAATTATCAAAAGTTTTTTTCTCTAGCTTATAAGCCAGCTCTGTTCCTTTTTCTTCTAATGGTTCTAAATCTTTAGGCAATTCCTCAGGAATGTTTAATTCGCTCATATCCTCAAAGTTGTTTGCATTATTTATTTCAATTTTCCAATTATCATCACCTAGATTACTTCTAATACAAAAAAATTCACTAGAAAATAGAGTCACTTTAATCCCTACTCCTATTTTACCTTTTCTGTTTTTTGTAGTTTTGTCTGTTCCGCCTAAAAATAACAAAGAAAGCTCATTGGGAAATCCAAGCCCATTATCTCTAACCTTAACTAAATTATCATCAAAATCTAATAGTATATCTACTTTCCCCTTCTTAATATTAGGATTATCACAAACAGCATCGACTGCATTTTGTAAAGCTTCTCCCAAAACTATCATTGAATCTGAGTAAGCTTCTATTGTTTCTCGTATTTGATTTATATAATTTTCTCTCATAAATCTAGAAGGGTTGAGCAAGTCAATTTTTGACAATTAAGTTCACCTCTCGATAATAATAACCTATTAATTATTTAACTTTTTTTAAATTGTTTACTTATTTACATTTATCCAAAAGTTGGCTTATTGATTATCTTTTAAATAAAAAACTTCCGTATAATTAGGAACAAAGTAACCATATCTATTAGGTAAGAAATAAAGCAACCATCTCATGAGGTTTTGCCATATAAAAGTACAATTTAACTCTAACTCACGATAGTGGTCTTTTATAAAATGTTTCATCTCCCCAAATTTTCTAGGTTTCATTAAAAAATTATCAATTTCTCCAACAATAGGTTTTTGCATTATTTGACTTGCAATATACTTTTCAAAACCATATTTGTCCAAGCCTTTGGGGACAACAAAATTCTTCAAATCATTTTTCCCTGCATTAACTTCAACTTCAGTTAAATCTTCAAAATTCTCAATATAGATATCGTATAAATATTTAGGCTCACGAAGTTCCGGAGACCACATATCATACTCTTTATTTGGGGTAATGTTAAGATTCCCACATTTACTAGATCCTAAATCTCTAAAGCTTATATTCGTACAATCAAATTCATCCACTATATTTTTCATTTGTTCGTAAATATTCTGGTTTACTTTTATTGACGAATCAATTAACAAATTTTCAAATTCATAAATTTTATTGTCTACTGGTATATCTATCATCAATTCAAGATTAGAACGGTCTGACCATTCCAATGCAGAAGCCGTCAAATTTGCCGAACCTATAAAACATTTAGAATCAACTCTATAATATTTTGCATGTAAAAAACTATTTAATAATAACAACGAATTATTTCTTCTTGTAATTACATCCCAAACTTCCATGTCACTTACTCCACTAATTATTTCATCCGGTCTCCAGCGTGTAATGCAAGTTACTGTAATATCTTCTGAAACATCCTCTAATAATTTTTCAATAACTCCTCTTTTAATAAAAGGTGCAGCAATCACTAAGTTTTGCTGCACAACGTTAAATTCTTGTAGTAATTTATCTCCAACTCTTTGAAAGTACACCATATTAGATCCTCTTCTCAGTTATAATTTATGATTTTTTTAGAAATCTTTTAGCAATTCTTCCCCAGTCATTACGTATTTCTTGAGCTTTTTCTTTATCAGGTCCATCAGGCAACTCATCTTCATATCTAGCCCAAGCCATTAACAATAATTTCAGTCCTTCAGAAGCATTATGCAATCGAGTTTGAAGCTCATCTTGGTCGTTCTCATTAATATCACTTAATAATACCTCAACTAAGTGTTTATAGGCATCATGTTTCATATTCAATTTCACGTGTATTGCTCCTCCTCGAGGCCTAACAGTAAAAAAAGCATCACTTTCTAAATCATCTTCAGTAAAAAAATATTTGAGATTATTTGAAACTGTTGTAGCAGCAAGTTCTGAGGCAGTTTTTTCATCATATCCTGTAGAAACAAAGGCTTCTTTAATATCTTTTTCTCTATCTTTTGGTGGTTTAATTTCACCTTCATCACTAGCACCCTTATATCCTTGTTCCATTCTCTCACGGGTAATCTGCGATGCAGTTTGTTCCGGTTTTATTTCATATCTTTTCTTATCACTTTGAGTCCCTTCTTTTTGTTTACGAATAATATCCATCATTGATGAATGGTTATTTTTAATAATATTCGCTATTTCAATTAATGGAGCCCTAGGATCTCCCTCTTCTTCCATCTCTTCTTTGGTTTGATTATAAGTTTTATCACTTCTAAAGATATTTTCTGAGTCATTTGCAACCATATCGATTACATCGGAAAAATTTCTAGCATATTGTTTGTTATTTGTTACACCCATTAATTCATCTAAAGCGGGAGGAAACTCTACCTCAATCCCCCACCACCTTTCTCTTGGCTCGGATGCACTTACAATACTTTGATTAAGTTCTAATTCTCTACCAGCTCTCACAATTGATATCCCTACATTTTTTGCAGCATGTTTACCGTGAGGAGTTGCTCCAGCTTGCCTGTTTGCTCTAGCTTCAGGCTTTGCAACAGAAAATCTTATAGTTATTTCATGCTCTATTCCCTGAAATTGGATTGTTTCTTTTCTAGCAGGCCACTCTTCAAACATAGGTTTGTCATTAAAAGGCTCGGGACAACTTGAATGCTTCATAAGATACATTGGATCATTAGGCTTTGCTTTTTGCTCAAAACTACATTTATTATAATTGTCTGAATCAAAGCTAGCTAGGCGAATATCTAAACAACCTTTATTTATAAATTTTCTATACATACGTCCAATCAAGTGTTCAGAGTTTTCAATTAGTGTCTTTGCTTTACTCCACATTAATCTATCTAAATTTGACCACACAACTAAGGTACCTGTTTCCCCAAAGTTCGCTCCTCTTTCTAGCCATTCCTCTGGTATACTCTTATTAACAGGTTGTGGCACTTCTTGGACTTGCTCATTCTTAATTTTATCAACATCCAAGTAGGAATATAACGCATTCTCAATGCCATTTTGCCAAGACCAAATTTCAACACACTTACACTGTGAAATTGATGAAGCTGGTAATCCCATGCCAAATCTTCCAATTCCATCTCGTTTGTCACGCGTAAGACGAGTTCCATTTCCAAATTGCAAAGCCATTTTAAGAACCTCATTATTCATCCCTTTTCCATTATCAAGCACAGCTATTTGTGATATTCTTTTTGATTTTCGATTAGGTAATAGTATTTCTTCCTCGCTACATAATAATTCAATTTTATCTGCTTCTGCTTGAACAGAATTATCCATTAGTTCTGCAATAGCATAAGCAGAATTCTTGTAACCATTATCTCTCATAGCTTCAATGGCTAAATGTGCAGGTACATAAGTTTCATTTTGCATTACCATACATCCTCCCAATTTTGAAAGTATTCTGAAACGCCTCCAAACCCAGGCAATTCATTGTCAATTAAAGTAACAATCTCAGCTTCTTGATTACCTCCTGCTCTTTGACCTCTAATAGCTCGTCCTACCATTTGGCTATATAGGACAAGTGATAAGGTAGGTCTCGCAATTATAGCACCACTAGTTTTTGGGGCATCAAATCCAGTAGTTAAAACACCAAAATTACATAAAACTTTTGACGTCATATCATCATTTTTAAAATCTTCAATAATCCTTTTCCTATCAGTTTCCATAGTCTTACCAGTTATAAAGTTCGCATGAAAACCTCTCAACCGTAGCAACACAGATAATAATTCTGCATTATAAACCGAAGGGGCAAATATTAATATCCTCTGATGCTTTTTTAATAATTTTTCTGCTTCATTTAATATTTTTAAATTTCTCTGTTTATCTTGTCCTAGTTTTTCTAATGTTTTTTTAGGTATATCTATTGATGTAGATAGATCTTCCAAATCTTTTCCAGTTAACACTTCACTATCATGAAATAGTTGTCTAAAGTTCACTTCTGCTAAATACCCATTATCAGTTAAATATTCTATTGGGTTATCATATCCTTTTACTTCTAGCCTGACTTTCTTTTTTGCAAAAAAGTTGGCTAATTTTTCATCTTCATCAATGTCATTCCATGTTCTTCCAGGGGTTGCGCTTAATCCTAATAATTTTTTGTTTCCTCCTCCTACATATAAAAGATCTAAAACCATTTTATATGAAGGTGCTATTGCTTGATGAGCTTCATCCATTACTATAAATGTTGTCTTGCTAGCTAGTTTACCAATAGAGCTTACACCTTCTGATTTGTTGATAAGATTATATATTTTATTAAATCCCGCAACTATAAAGCCATCATTAATTTCTTTAATGTTAACCTCGTGTTTTCCCCAGTATCTATAAACATTTACGCACCTATTACCTAGGTATGACCAAGACCTTTTAAACTCCTCTATAGCTTGCTCACAAAGTTCTTCACTTGTAGCAAGCCAAACAATGACCGTTGGTTCAAAAGATCTTAAGTGTTCACATATAACATTCATAGTAGTTCGAGTTTTACCTGAACCTGTCGGCATATGAAGCAAAACTCTACTAGGTTCTACGTTTAATTGACTAATCACATTTCTTACAGCTAGCCGTTGATGTTCAAATAACATGTATTGACCTTCAGATTTTTCCTGGATTGGAACATCAAATTCTTCATCTTCTGGAGGATTAAGCCCAAAAAAATTAAACAATTTTTTTTCTCTTTTAGACCCTCTGCTAAAACTACTATTCTTAAGGTTTTTATATAAATCTGTTGTACTATTATATTTTATATCTAGCAGTGTAGCTAAAACTTCTGCTTCATATTCTTTCAATAAATCAAATAATTCAGCTCTAATTTTTTTGTCTAATAGTAGTCCTTTTTCACCATATAAATCAAGGACAACCTTTTTAAGATATTTATTTTTTGAATAGGAATCATTTAGAAATGAGGCCCATTTAATTATATCTGAGCCTAATATTGTTTTAAGTAAATCTTCCTCTACTCGACTAATTAATTGTTCAAATTTTAGAATTTAAAACACCTCAACTATTTAAAAATGTGCAAATTTTTATATTTGATAAATTTCTCCACATAACTCTAATTTCCTTCAAAATTGTTAAAAGCTTTGATTTTTTCCTAAACAAAAACAAATAAAATAGGCTTACTCTCAAATCGAGTAAACCCTAGATAAATTAAACTACAACAAATTGTTAACTATCTCTATCACCAACGACCTTTTCTCTGCTGCACTTAACGAATTGCCTCCAAATTCAATGGTGTTTTTAATATTTTCAAGTAGCATATTAGCATTACTTGAAAGCTCAGTTTTCTTGAACGTTAACTTCCTTTCACCACTATCAGGTAGATATATCGATATCTCCGCTAGTTCGTTTGAATCTTCTTTTTCTAAGGATACTTCTTTTTCAATGCCTTCTTTAGCTCTGCTCAACATTTCATAAAACTCTTTTTCTGTATTATCATTCCAATCCACTGGATTTAGCCCGGTTATTTTTTTTGCTAGTTCCATAATAACTTCTGTTGAATTTTCTATCTCTTTTTTGTTGTACTTTTTGATAGCTTCAACTAAAGACTGTTGGTAAACATCAGGAAACAAATACTCTTCTACATCTGGATTTTCAGTTTCTATTCCCTGCCACCAATTAACAACGGTTTCTAATACATTTCTGTTATTAGAGCTTGTTTTACTGCTTGAAAAAGTTTTATAGATTTCATTTTCAATTCTTAATAATAATTCATAATAAATTCCATTTAATTCTTCTATAAGTCTATTGATTAAATCTACAAACTCATTTTTACCTAAAGTTTTATCACTATCCTCATTTTTTTGACTTTCTTTTACAAATGGCAGAAACTCTTCAAACAATACTTCCGAAGGACTCGTCCCTACTTTGCGCACAATTTTTCTTAATTTTTTCCCTTTATCGCTAAGTTGTTTAGTTTCTCTAGTAAATTTAGGCAAGCTTTGAAACCATCTAACTAAAGCATATCCTGTTTCTTGTATCGAAGGTGGATAACCATAATCTTCTGAATAAATATAGCCTTCTAAAGTATAATTTAACGCTTCTAAAAAATTACTTTTCTCTTTCGTAATTGCTTCTACTTTTATTGAATATTTTTCTGAAGCAAAGCACATGTGTACTATATCTACTCCTTTTATGGGCCAGATATCATCCTCCTTATACTTTATATTTACAAAAGGCATAAATTCTCTAAGAGATAAAGCTAAAAATATCGGTAAAACTCCTCTTCTTAATCCATAAGGTTCTTTTCTGAATGTAACCAAAATATCTTTAAAATTAGTTACTTCGCCTCTAGACTTTACTAGTTCCTCTCTAAAGCCTGATAAAATAGCACGTAAACTACCGTCAACAATTTCTTCAAAAGGTTTAACCATGTCCTCATTCTTTTCTGCTACCTCTTTTTCATCTTTATCTACAACTATCCCTGGTTCTTCTAACATCATTCTATATATTGCTACGTCAGGACCGTATCCTTTTAAACCTAATTTTGGTTCTGCTGGCTTTTCTAACAATCCATCTATTACTTTTTCTAAAGCTTTAAGCTGCATATTAGATGGGTTATTTTTGTTTAAATTTTCGTGAAGTAGTTTAGGAGTTTGATCAAATATATTTTCACATACATCAGAAACTTCTCTAGATAGTTCTGAATTGGATCTTGCTTCTAAATCTATTCCGGCATTAAACCACTTTACGTTACCCAGATCTGGATCAATAACAGGACCAATCACCGACTTAATTCTATCAACTGTATCTTCCATAAGTAAATTAAGTTCTAATTCTGCTTTAGGGTCCTCTTCTAAAAAGCTAGTATCAGATTTCATAAATTTCAAAGCATACAATTCTTTTAGAGTTTCAAAAATATCTAGAGGGTGGTTAGGTAAGGCAAAAACAACTCTGTTGTTATTATTTTTTTCAATATAATCTTTTGCCTTTTCTAACTCGAATGAATTTTTAGGCAACACATAGATTACCATTCCATCTTTAAATTCCTTTTCTAGTTTTCTGTTTATTAATTGTTCACTTTCTAACAGTTCCTTGACAGGCAAATACACACCTTCAAAAAACCTTATCATTCCCTTATCTTCATTATACTTTTTTGGAATCACTGAAGGAGGGGGATAATATTCTTGAAGGATCTCCGTCAAAGTTATCTCTTCTATGTTTTTACTTTCGATGATCTCATTAATTTCTTTTTCAAAATCTATATCGCTACCTTCAATTATCTCCCACTTATTTTCCACACTTCTAAAAAATATAAGTTTCTTTTTTCTTAATTCTTGTAATTGAGAAGTTATTTGTTTATTTTCATCATGTAAATTACCATCACTTAAAGCAGTTGTTAACAATGAAGTAGAAGCAGTTAGTTTTGGGTCATTTAAAATATTAACCACTGCTATTGTTTTTAAAATTTTTCTAGCAAGATCATTTTCTGTTTCTACTTTGCCAAGGGCATTTTCAGTTTTTAGCCACAATTTATAGGAACCACCGACCCCTTTATCTGCTTTTATTGACTCTTCAAAATAATCATATAGCTGATAAATAGGGACTAAAGGAATTTTGTTGTTTTCTATACTTTTGTTTTTTACAAACGACTTCAGACTATTTGCATCATCACTGGACAAAAAAGTAAATAAGGTTCTTTCATTTTGTGATATTTTTGCAGACAGTTTTGGTAAACAGTACACTGTTAATGGATGTAAGGGAAAACAGCCTTTGACAACTTTATTTTCTATTATATCAGCACTATAGTTCCTAAATACCTCTAACGTTCTCGATCTATTATATAAACTATTAAAAAACTCTTTATTGTCTTCTACAAAGTCAGACCAAAGTTTTTCATCCGGTCTTTCAATAGCTTCATCTAGCAATCTAATAAAAATATCATTATCACTGGTAAAGTGATGGAGATTAAACCTGCCCTCAATCCTTCTCCATTCCTTTTCAAGTTCTTCTTCCAAACCATAAGCATATTGACCAAAGGTTTTATGTGTTAATAACACCTGATGCATTTCTGTTTCACTCGAATTACAACATTCTTCAGCTATATCCTGTAGTAAAGCCATATCTTCTCCACTCGGTTTGATTAGATTATTCTCTAAAAATCTACCAAATTCGTCATGGATGATTATTATTCCATCGTATCCTTTTTGTTTAATCTCTTTATTAACTTCTTTAAAAGTCTTTACTACACTTCCATTATTAAAGTATTCAAATTCCGCTCCTGCGGCTAATTCAGGATATACCTTTATAAACCAGTTAAAGCTATCTTCATCAAAAGAGTCTATCTTTTTATAAAACTCTTCAATAGTCATATTACCTTTATCTTGTAACAAATTTATAAAATCAAAATAAACATTCTCATATTGTTCTTTCCATAATTCAATAACTTCTTTTACCTTTTCGTAAGCAGAAGGTATTTTTATGTCCTCTAAACCGTTTTTAGATAATGAAAGTTTTAATGAATAAAGCATTTCTTTTTGCAAATCATCAGTATTCCCATGTAAGATCACAGGTAAATAGCTAGTATTATTATTTAGATACTCTATTATCTTAGGATAATTAGAAGCTGGAAAATCTTTTTTAATTCTTTCTTCTAATCTTTTAAGTTCTTTACAGTTGTTTGCATTTTTGGTCAGTATATTAATTAATATAACTCCTAAAATTGACTTCCCAACACCATAAGGCCCATAAATAACATGAGCCCTTTGATTGTTAATAGTCCCATTTAATACATCCTCTAAAATTGATAAAGCTTTTTGGGAAGGTATGTAATTATTAAGTTTACTTGCGTCATTAAAATCTAAATATATATTAGTTGCTCTTTGGAAATGTTCAGCGGTTTGTACCAGTTGACTTAGGGTTGTCACACTCTTGTCCCTCCTGTAAGAGTAGTTTTACTCTCCCTTTGATATATCAGGTTTAAAATTTTATTTTTTATACCATCTTCAATAGGAACTTTCACAATATCTAATCCAGCTGTCCTATCAACTTTAAAGCCAAGCTCAGGATATTCATTATCTAATTGAAATAATATATCCGTTAGACTAGTAAAATCCAAGTTAAATATCAAACCCACTGTCTTAGGACTTCTTAATAATTCATCTAAAGTAACTTCCCCACTATTTTTTATATTAATAGCCCAGTCACAGATACAATAAGCTACAACCAAAGGATTGATTTGGCTTTTATCTACACTATTAAAATGATAGACCTTTCTATCATTTAGATCTTCTTTTAATAAATTTAGGCTTGTCAAAGGACATTCCATTGTATCTTCTGGTGATAGTTGTTTGTTTGAGGGTAAATAAGTTCTTATAAAACAATCTACATCTCTGTTCAGGGACGTCTCTGCAACTTTTTTATCAAAAGTATTTTCTGCCCACATTGACAACTTTTCTATTATATCTTCTTTCTTAAATGTTTTTTCTTTAAAAATATTAAAAAACCAATACCATGTTGAGGCTTCATTTTCATTACTGGCAAGATGATAATGAATTAGCCACAAAGTATTTTTATTTTCTATATATTTATCATTTTCTTTTATCTTTTCTCCAAAGTCTTCAGTGAGATAATTTACATTTTTGCTTCCTTTTTTCTTTTTTTCACCGGCAAGCCCTGTAGCTTGCATCCACCATCTCAAAGCTTGTACCATGTTTTTCCCCAGCCCTAGTTTGACAAAGGCATCTTCTCTATGAAAAAAGCGTTCATCTTTATCAATAGCCTTAATACCTTTAGTTAGCCAACCTTCTCTAATATAAAAACTTTGATGTTTAGCAAAAGCCAAAATTACCCCTCCCCATAAGATCCTATACTTTTTGCTATCAAGCATCCATTTGAGTCAAAATAAGTCACACATTTCAAGCAATTATTACACATTGTCTCGTCAATATAATATTTACCTTGTAAAGGATCCACCTTAATAGCACCTTTAGGACAAGCTGATGAGCATGTAGTGCAATAAATGCAATTTTGAAATTTTGTTATTTGATATTTTATATATCTTTGGTACTTTTCTTTTTCTGCCACCAAAGCATTCATTACTGAAACTCTTATATCTTTTGACCCTTTAAACACTTGAATATATATTTTCAATTCAATATTGCCGCCATTAATTTTGGGAATTAAATAATATTCCCCTAATGCTTCATTCTTTATTTCTAAATTTCCAAATGGTTTTAAAAACTCAAAAAACTGATCATTAATTTCAGAGTTCAAATTAACTCGCTTCATACCTTTAACTTCGCCGCATGCCTCAATTTCAAGTCCTGTAAAACGATTGTCTAACCCGGCTCCCCCAAATCTATTAGTCCACTTTTTATCAAAAACATAAACTTCGGGATCGCTTTTACCAATTTTTTTAGCAAAATCAATGAGTTTTTCATTCCATTTATTAAACCTTTCAGGATAAAATAATTCAACTAATATATCAGACCAGAAAGAATTCATAGGACAAAGCCAACAACCCACTCTGGTAAAACCTAATTTATAAGCTTTATTAAAATTTAATTCATTCATTAGTATATAAAGCCAAATGTCAAATTCAAGCCAATCCATTATAGGTGATACTGTAGTTTGATTTACCATTTTCGCTCCATCTGTATCTGCATCATACTTACTTCGTTGCTGGGATTCAGCTTTTCTGACTCCGTAAAAGGCTAAAATTTTACCCAATGAGTCTTCCATTTTTTTGTATATGTCGTCAATTGGAGTGGTCTTGAAAACAGAACAACACCACCTCATAACCCTACTAGGCGGCCCTATTTCATCTACTAATTCATAAAAATCATGGTTAGTTTTAGCTATAAAGAAAGGAATAAGAGGATTTTCTTGGCGAAAACTCTGTATATAATCATATGTATATTCTTCCTCAAGGGTGGTATCAGAAAAGATATGGGGAATTTTACTGCTTCCCATTTTTCTTATTACCAAATCTGATACTACAGTAGAGTCTTTGCCACCACTAAAGGAAACAACAGCAGTTTTGTTATGATGCTTAGCTAATTTCTCTTCTATAAATTCAAATGCTATCTCCTCGATACTCTTCAAATAATCATCACAGTACTTTAATGTTCTTTTATAATCAGACATTATTTTTGAATCCATATTTTCAAAATCTTCTTCTGAATACTTGGTAATATAGTTTCTAATATCATCTATCTTTTCTCTTATAACAGACATATTAGGAATTTCTAGGCTATTTCCATCAACAAAATATTGCTTAGCTTTTATTGATTTCCACACTGTCTTATCTATACAGTCTATACCAAAAAACTCCATTAACTTTCTCTCTCTAGCGAAAACAGGACGTAAGTCACTTGTTAGTTTTTTTACTACTGTATTACAATTAGTACAAGTTTCTATTCTGTCTTTTATAGTAACAACCGTCAAATTACAGTTGAAACACCATCCTATTTTTAATTTTTCTTTTTTCCCTTCAAAGTCTAACTTATCTACAAGATTTCGACTGATTCTCAAAATTATTATCCTCCCTCTAATAATTATTGGAGAATAACAATAGAACTAAGCTTCTTTCTCCAAGAACAATTTAATATAATGATTTCTTCTTAAAGCTTGTAAATCCTTCTAAATCACTAAAAAATATTTCTATCTATTTTTCGACTTAATTCGACTCTGACCCCTCACTCCCACACCCTCTTTAGAACTAACCTCTTCTCAAATCCGCCCCGTTCTTTTTGTTTTTTAAGTCTTGTTTTCTCTATTTCTAATACACTCATATTATGCACTTTATCGATAAGAGTGTAGAGAACTTCTAATATATCAGCTATTTCATCAGGATCTCCTGAGTTATAATATTCCATTACTTCTTCTTTCAATTTGGCCATCAAACGAGTTCTATATTCTTTCTCACTTTCTATAACAGTAGTTTCAGCTATCTTTCCCTGCTTCTCTATAATTTCAGGGATTTTATCTCGAATAAGCTTATTGTATTTTGTTTCCTCTCTCAAAAAAACACCCTCCCAAAGTTTTCTCTATTATTTATCTTCTACTATTTCTAGACATAGTTCTATATTTTGCCAAAAAATCCTACTCAAAATGAATAGCCAACTAAATCGCTCAATTTGCTAGAATATATGAATTATATTCTATATAGCATTTACAATTTGGTACATCTGTGCTAATTAGCCATACAAGCACATATAGGCAGACAAAGGCTTTTTGCTATATACTATTTTTTCATATATAATTTTAACCTATCAAGCCTGTCATTAGCTTGACAAAAATAAATCAGGAGGGGAGTTAGCCTTGCAAAGAAAGCTAAGCATACTACTTATTTTTACTTTTTTAGTAGGAATTACTCTAGTTAGTTTTACTGGTTGTGATGAGGCAGAAGGACAGGAAGAAATACAGTTACCCTATGCCGATTGGTCATGTACAGCAGCCAAGACTTATGTTGTAACGGCAATACTTGAAGAGGAAATGGGTTATGATGTCAATCTAACTTTAGCTGACCTTGGTGGAATTTTCACTGATGTAGCTGCAGGTAACCAGGATTTTTATATGGCAGCCTGGCTTCCAATAACTCACATGGATTATTATGAAGATAACGAGGAAGGGTTAGTTGATCATAATATTGTTTATGAAAATGCCAAAATTGGTCTAGTTGTACCAGAGTATATGGATATAGACAGCATAGATGAACTTGAAGAGTACAAAGAAGAGCTTGAAGGCGAAATAACAGGTATAGAACCGGGTGCTGGATTAATGCAGGCAACCGAAAGTGCTCTTGAAGAGTATGATAGCTTGTCTGAATTTACTTTGCTAGATAGCAGTGAATCAGGTATGGTAGCAGAGCTTCAGAGCAGATATGATAACGAAGAACCTATTGTAGTTACTGGTTGGACTCCCCACTGGAAGTTTGCTGAGTGGGACCTAAAATTCTTAGAAGACCCAGAAGGTACTTTTGGTGAAGCAGAAATGATCCATGCTATAACTAGAACTGGATTTGAAGAAGAACACCCAGAAGTCGCAGAACTACTGAGTAATTTTTATGTAGATGATGAGACCTTAGGAGAGCTTATGCAGATTACAGATGGTGTAGATAATGAAGATGAAGCTATTGAAATAGTATTAGAATGGATGGATGAAAACGAAGATATAGTTGAAGGTTGGTTGCCTCAGTAATATGTATTTGTAAAATAAAATGAAAGAAAAAAGTGGGGAGATCGTATAATGTCTCCTCACTTTCTCTTTATGCTACAACTAGCCCCTTTTTAAATTTATATTCAAATTTTAAACATAGCTATAGTTAATAGTTATTGAGTTAATCATTTGTTCCTTTGCTTTGTCATAAGAATCAAAGAGTTTCTTAGCCCTATCAGGCCTGTGATATACCTTCCAGTACCTTTTGAATATATAATCTTTCCCTTTATTCTCAATAAAACCAATAACATCTTTAATAGGATATCCCAAAAAGATTCCTATTTCATGATAAAAACCTTTATCTACGTTAGTTCTCAATAATGACAAAGATTCTTCTAGCGATGAATTAGCATGATACCCATAGTTCTCCAAAAAAGCAATCCTTTTAGGGTCAGAGAGATGACGTGATAATTCATCTATTTTGAAAAATAAAACAAGCACACTTTGCGAAGTTCTTCTAAGCTCATAATATTCTAAACTTAGCTCGTTTTTGATATCTTCTTTATACATATCCCAGAGCAAATAAAGGTCTCTATTCCCTTTGGTAAAAGAAATAAGCGAAGAGGGTTTATTAAGTAAAATTGTAGGCGCAGTTTTATATGCGATTGTAGTTAAAAGATCATAAAATTCCGTTTTCATATGTAAAATCTCCCATCTATTTTGAAGTGTTTGCTATTTAATAGTTTTTCCTTATTTAACAATGTTTTTGAAAGCCATTATGTAGAATTTTTAGAAGATAGTAACTTTAATGTTGCACTTTATAAACTTTTTTACAGCAGCATCATAACTTTTATTAGCTTAAATCGTCCTGATATAAAGAAAAACACAAAGCAGGAGGGGATAAATTTGGGTAAGCGAATTATATATTTATTTATCATAATTGCTATTATTGGATTAACAATAGGATGTGAAGGTACAGTTTTTGAGGAAATCAAGCAAGATCTTGATGGGGAGAAAGAAATTAATGAAGATATTTATGATACGAGCCTTTCAGCAAAAGATCTAACTGAAAATCAGTTAGAAAGAATAATTACTAAACTAGAAGATAAATGGGAAGAAGAAGTTGAAAAACTTAATTACCCTGAAGAAACAGAAGCAAAACCTGAAGGTTACGATAAAGTAATTGATGCCACTTACTCAGAAAACGAAAAGAAAATAGCTTTTGCACTTGCGGGCCCTTATACAATGGCTACGACTAGTTCTGCAACAGGGGTAATAGACATGACACGTGACGAAATTATTATTACTAATGTAGCTATGGGAGAAGCAGGTGTAAGTGATGCCATCACCTGGCACTATGATAATAATCATTTTGCTTATACCTTGACTTCAGCTTCAGAAGAGGGAGAATTGTTTATCGATAGTTATTCAAAAGGCAAAAACATTGAGGAAATCGATAATGAATCAATAGGTCACAGTGAGTTGACTAACTTTAGAAATTTAAGCTGGGATGATAAAAAAGAACAATTATCTTTTACTTCATATAGTGCAGGTGCAAAAGAAGTACAAGAAGCTAAGTGGATATATGATTTGGATGAGGGGCTTTTAGATTTCAAAGGGGAAGAGATTGAAGATACCAATGATTTTGAGCCTTCTACTTTAGATGTGATAATGGAAGATCCAGGTTTTAGTGTTTTCGCAGAAGCAGTCCAAAAGTTTGAACTATCAGAGAAAATAGAAAAAGATAGATCAACTGTATTCGTACCTACAAATGAAGCTTTTGAAGAATTAAAAGAACTGCTGGAATTTTCATCAAAAGAAGAACTTTTAGCACAAGAAAATCTACCTGAAGCTATCTCAAATCATATCGTCCCTGAAAAATTGCTTTTAGAGGATATTGAAGAAGATTTGGAATTTGAAACCCTTGCAGGAGATAATATTACTATTAGTACTGAAGATGGTTCGGATTTTAAGCTGACTTATGCCCAATATGAAATAAATATTAATAAAGCGGACATAAAAACTTCTAACGGAGTAATTCACATTGTAGAGGATGTGTTAGTTCCAAGTAGGTTTGATTAAAAAACCCGGCATATAAGCAGGTATTCATCCCACGGTTTAAAACCGTGGGATGAATACCCTAATACTGTATTTTAAGAAAACATCAGTCCCAAGCCTATTATTAATAAGATCCCACCTATAACTCTATTCGCTATTAAAGCTAACTCTGAAGGTTCAGTATCTTTTACTTTCCATCCAATTTCTAAATACCATACGGTTTTGGGCCTAAATACCCCCAACAAACCTAAAGCAAAGATAATTACTCCCAAAGGGTTTAGTCCCATCTCAGCAGATTCACCATTAGAATGTCCACTATCTGTGACTGTACTATATATTCCCACAGCAAACACAATGATAATAACCACAGCTATTACAATTAATTTTACTTTTACATTGCTTAGTTTATTAGTCAATATTATTCACCACCATATAATGATTAGTCCTATTTGTCTTTACTAAATACGCCTTTATCTCCCCAGCTTTTGTGATGAGCATTAATTGTATCACCTAGTATTTTCTCTTTTAATAAAGCCGATATTTTGTTTATTATGGTATTTTTTCTGATAGTTACTATATAAATATTATCGTCAGTTCTAAACATATGTTCTCCTGTTACCTGGTTAAAATCAGATATTTTTTTAACTTCACTTAAAACTTCGACACCTTTAGGGCCTTGCAATGAATTTTTCATATAAGGTGGGTCCCCATTATATATTTTGATCTCTGCTATAGAGTCATCAGGAAAGATAACTGAATGTTTTTTAATTACTTCATTCTCACCATAATCCGGTAATTTATTTTTCATAGACAAGAGTTTTTCCATTTCATCTAACTCATTTTGATCAAAATAAATAGATTTAACATATCTCAGAACTAACACCTCCAATTTTTAGGAATAAATTAAGATTAACTAAACAGCATTGGAATAACTATTATTACTAGTATAATCAAGCCGATATAGATAAATAAAGCTTTTTTGTCAGGGAAGAAGATTTTGCCAAAGAAGTTACCTTTCATTTCTCCTAATTCAAAATCAGATACTTCATATCTTTTTTCCTCATTATTTTCTTCATTATTTTCCTCATTATTTTTATTTTCTTTGTTATTTTTAGTCATTTTATCACACCCTTTAATCCTATAATTAAAATCTTCCTTTTCAAAACTACTTTTGTAATATTATACCATAGGATTAATATGGAAGATAGTATGCTCCCTGGAAAAATGTTATGTGACCTAATTGTGGGCTAATTCTTATTTTCGATTAAATTCACTCATTAACTTTAACGCTTTATCTTCATCTTCTTTGTATACCAACAGAGTCACGCTGGTTGTATTAGAAGTAGCATATCTATTTGGGGGTGGGGTGTTAGATTTTAGTCTGCATCTAATTCCATTATCTTTAAGATAGGAGTATCTTGCCTGGACTTCACCTAGATTTTTGTTTGTCCCTCCATAAAGTTCTACCCATTTGTTCTTTTGAAACACAAAATAATAAATAAGAACTACAATTACTAAGGATACAAATAATAGTTCCCAAAAGTCTAAAGTCATCTTATCATCACCCACCTACTAACTTAATTAATAAACTTGAATCAATGCCTAAGTAGCAATTCAGCAATTCTTAATTTTTCTCCTGTAAAATTTGCTAGTTCAATCAACATATACTACAGGTTATCCTTTGTCTCCTGCCTCTATGACAATATCAAAAGCTTGTTATTAAATTTTAATTATAGTTCGAAAAATCGATTATAAATTGATATAATGTAAAATATTACTTAAATATGGGGTGGAACAGCTTTGCCTAAAAATATCAGCGAAGAAGTTAAATTTGAAGAAATAAAGGAAAGGCATTTAAAAGAAGTTTTAGAAATCTATAATTATTATGTTTTAAATACAACCGCTACCCTTCATATAAACTCTTTATCAATTGACGATATGAGAGAACTGGTCTTTTTCACTGATCCTAAATATAAAACATTTGTTATTACAAAAGCAAATAAAATATGCGGTTTTGTTATGATAGCACAATACAAAAATAGAGAAGCTTATGACAAAACAGGTGAAGTAAGTATCTATTTAAAGCCAGAGCTAATTGGTCAAGGCTTAGGAAGCAAGGGTATTAAGTACATAGAAGATTATGCCAAGACTAAATCTTTTCATGCCTTAATAGCAACAATTTGTGGGAATAATCAAAAAAGCGTTGATATGTTTGAACGAAATGAATACATAAAAAGGGCTCACTACAAAGAAATTGGCAAAAAAGCAGGACGCTATTTGGATGTAGTAGCTTACCAAAAGATTATTTAGGAATTAATTCTATTGTTTTTTCGATTAAAATTACAATTAGACTAATGGGCTTATTATTAACCGGAAAATTTGGGCATTATCTTTTTATTCTTTTCTTTTTTGTTATTTCCTTTGTTGATTCTCCTTCTTTCCCATACAAAAAATACATAGGCAAATAGCAGAGTTTGCACAAATATTTCGGGTAGACCTACAAATGAATCCTGAAGCTGCTGAGTTAGCTCACCGTAGGTAGCAGGAATCGAGATAGAAATAAACAAAACTTTGAGCCCTAACAACAAGCCAAAAAGCATCAACCAACCGCGTTTATTCTGTATAAAATAACGGTAGAAAGGATAAAGCAGCAGTGCCAGTATACCACCTCGGAGAATTTGGCCACCCAATATAACAAAAGGCATGTAAATATTCTCCAGGTCTCTCCAGATTTCGAAGTACTCCATTGTTTCTAAAGCTTACTGATATCCGGAAATTTCATAGAAAATGCCTCCTACAAGCATATAGATGATTACGTGAAATATAGTAAAACGGCCTACGTACCCCCTTATTGTTTTTGAGGTACTTTTATCAAAAGTTTTAATAATCCCGATTTCGCTTTTTTCCATAAAACCCACGCTCGATCTCTCCCACCGAAGAAACAAAAGGGCAAAGATCAACATTTGGACAGCTCCCGCTGCTAGCACCAGAGCATGTTCCCCAAAAGTTATCTCCGTATATAACATACCCTCAATGGAACCAGGCCTAGGCTCCAGGGAACCCAGGATAGCTATACCCCACAAGGCTGCAAATAGGTACAACCAACCATAGTTACCTTTTACAATAATTTCATAGAAAGGATACAGTACGAGGGCCACTATCATCCCAATAATTATTTGAGCCAGAATCCCTCTTAAACCCACACTGTATGGTTGAAAAAAGTCCAGAGAAACACGTCCAGTTGCAGGTAGTGCATTTTGCAAATTTATAAAAATAACGCTAATAAATGCATAAAAAAACACATAAACACCGATGAATCGAGCTAAGAACCCCTAAATTTTACTATTTTTCATTTTTG
This sequence comes from Natranaerofaba carboxydovora, assembly GCF_022539405.1. Lineage (NCBI taxonomy): Bacteria > Bacillati > Bacillota > Clostridia > Natranaerobiales > Natranaerofabaceae > Natranaerofaba > Natranaerofaba carboxydovora. Next base: position 2,083,378 of record NZ_CP054394.1, read on the forward strand.
TCACCCCTCGTATTTTTTACTTCCCATGGGCGGTCTTTTACTATTCTTTCCTGTATAATTATACCATGGAATAATTGATTGAGCAACGATTATTTGCGATTATGCAGAGTGTGCCTGCCTGTGAAGCAAATAAGACTTATATGCTATCTGTTTTGCTTGTATGCACCTTAATGCACCTTTACTAATTCGTCAACATTTTCTTGAATAGTTATATAAAACTTTCTGTAAACTAATTATAAATATACCAAAGACAAAAAAGACAGGGAAAGTGCTTGGCTCCCTGTCCTTTGATCAATTTATTAACTTATCTATTATATTAAGATTTTAAAAGATAATTTGATTTTTTAATAATAGCTTCTCAAAACGTGATGCGGTTTCTGGACTAACTCTATCACCGACCCTGACTAGTAACATATTTGCCATGTGTTCTATGACTTCTGGATCGTCAGTATCTCTAGGATTTAGTCCGACTAGACCCATTATATGTTTCAACATACTTCTGTGCTCCCATATTGAATTATGCTTTATTGTCTTCCAGTTATAACAAGTTTCGATGCTAATAACAATTCTACTTTCGAAGTCATACGTTCCAAAGGTCCACTTTAACAAATTTTTACCAATAACAAGCCCTCTGTAATTAGTAGAAACTTCAATCCCGCCCAGTTCTAATAATTCTGGAATTCCTGAATCGGCCCATCTTCTAAACTCTGGAGGGTGAAAAGTAACATAACCTACTATGGTCTTATCATGACAGGCAGCAAAAACTTTACCTTCATCAAATTCACTTATAGTCATCAAAGCTTCATGCTGTTTATCAGCTTCTCTAAAATTATTTAAACCTTCTTCCATATTAAGTTTTGATAATTCTTCTCTTGTTAAAGGCCCAAAAAACTCAATAATTCCTTTTTCAGTATTTATAAAGTTATCATTTAAATTTTCAAGAAATGCACTTGACATTATAACCACCTCTGTAGTTAAAAATATTATTCAATCTTCTTCCTAGGTTTAATTATACACAATATGCACCCTTTGTTCAAGTTTTCACAAAATTAAAGTAAGATTAAAACTAAAGACAAAATTCCAACAATTTGTTTAACCCGGTATGATGGATGACTCCTGTAATACACCATCCATGTCAATAAAAATAAGGCAGCCCACTTAAACTAGAGGACCCACTATTGTGTAAATTTACTTTTGTAAGTGTTTTTGTTTCTTAATACCTAAACGCTCTTTTATAGCAAATTGAAGTAAGTGTGAAAAATTTATACCTTCAGTTTCTGCAGCATCGTTAAGCCATTTTGGAATGGTTAAAGTCTTCTTAATAGCTTTATTTTCTAATTCTTCTCTTATAAAATTCCTTATCCTTTTATATCTCTTTTGTTATATCCCATAAAACCAACGATAGTTAAAACTATTGAAATAGCCGTTACTATTAAAAGACTTAGATAATTCATCTCTTCAATTGGCAATTGGGGCACAATACCATAAGGTGACAAGTTAGCCAGCCATTCAGGGAAATCTAGTAGCCCACCCAAATATACTACCAAAAAAGAATAACCAAGATATAGCCAGATAAAACTTGTTCCTTGAGGCAAAATACCAATTAGTAGCACTGCAATACCAATCATCATCCACATTGAGGGCAAATAAACCATTGCAGCACCAAATGTTGTACTAAAAGAAATTGGATCCTCCATTACTGCGCTCCCAGCGGACCAAAGGCCAACTACAGTAAGAAAAAGCATTATAAAACCAGTTACAATGGAAATTGCAAAAAAACTACCCATTAACTTAGTGCGTGGTACTGCCCTGGTTAATAGATTTTCCGTACGTTCTTGCTTTTCTTCCCCTCTTAGTTTTAAAATCATAATTAAAGGTGGTACGGTAGCAAATATAGCAATTACAGACATTAACATAGTCAAAAATTGTTCAGTTAGAGAATACCCTTCAGATGGTGGTAACATCTGTTGTATTATCTCGTTATCTACAAAAAAAGTCTCCAAATCACCAAATACTGATCCATAAGAAGCACCTAAAAGCAACATACCTACTGCCCAGGCTATTATAGCAGTACGCTGAAGCCTCAACCCAAGCCCAAGGGGACCTTGCAAAAATGCAGTAGCGGTTTTTCTACCTGGTTTCGACGGAATAAATCCAGCTCCTAGATCACGAATAGAGTTTAAATAAAAAGCAATACCCAATATTACAAGAGATGCAGCTAAAGTTAAAATAACCGGCCACCAATAATTATTAACATAAACTTCTGTGCGTAACACCCATCCAAGGGGCGACAACATAGAAAGAGCTTCACTGCTTACATCTCCAATAGCACGAATAAAATATGCAAGCCCCAAAAAAGCTAACGAAAGACCAATTGTTCCCCGGCTATTTGATGAAATTTGCGCAAATAATGAAGTTAAAGCTGTAAAGAAAATACCGGTTACACCCAACACAGCTCCATACAATATTGAACCCATTAGATCCATACTTTCAATACTTAAAGCAAATAACCCAAAACCAACAATAAGTGCTAATATAATATTCGTTCCAAAAGAAACCAAGGTAGTCCCAATAATATTAGACAATCGACCAACGGGAAGTGATCGAACCATCTCTATCCTACCTTCTTCTTCATCTACACGAGTATGACGTGCAACAAATAATATACTCATAATTGCAACAGCAATTGCTGTGAAAAGAAGCATTTGATGACCCATCATTGCCCCAATAGTATAGTTGTCTAACCCATATCCTGGACCAACCATTGCAGTCATAGCGGGGTTTTTCATGGTTTCGGCAATTGCTTGCCTTTCCATTGCTGTTGGATACAGTTCTGTAAAAGCTGGAGCAACAATCATCGTAATTAAAGTTATAGCAATTATCCAGGTTGAGATGCGAACTCTATCTTGTCGCAATATAAAGCGGGTAAGCTTTCCTGTATTACTGTATATTTTGTTAGACATTATGTTGCACCTCCATCCCCTTCATAATGTCTCATAAATAAATCTTCTAATTTGGGTGGTGCACTTTCTAATTTCAAAATTTCAAATTGAGTTAAATATTTAATGACGTTTCCTAGCTCTTCTGTATCAACCTGAAAAGAAAGTTTGTTTTCTTTTTCTTGTATATCATGAACACCAGTCACTTCATTTAAAGAAGCAACTGGTTTTTGAGTTTCGACAACAACGTTTGTCCTGGTTAAATGACGCAATTCTTCTAAAGTACCTGATTCAATGATTTCACCCTGTCGAATGATACTAACCTTATCACATAATCTTTCCACCTCAGATAATATGTGACTAGATAGTAGAATACTTTTCCCTTTATTTTTTGCTTCCCTTATACATTCTTGAAAGACTCTTTCCATCAAAGGATCAAGACCTGACGTTGGCTCATCTAGTATATATATATCTGGTTCTGCTGCAAAGGCAGCAATCAAAGCAATTTTTTGCCTGTTACCTTTTGAATAAGTTCTGCATTTCTTGGCAGGATCTAGGTCAAATCTTTCAATGAGCTCTTCTTTAAGACTTCTATTATAAGAACCCCTTAACTTTAAAAACAGATCAATTACTTCTCCACCAGTGATATTTGGCCATAAGTTTACATCACCTGGGACATATGCAAGTTTCTGATGAATCTCAACAGCCTCCTTCCAAGCGTCTTTGCCAAATATCTTTGCTTCGCCCTCAGTTGCTTTAAGAATACCCAATAATATTCTTAGGGTAGTAGTTTTACCTGCACCATTAGGACCAATGAATCCATAGATTTCTCCTTCCCCTACTTCAAGGTTAACTTTATTTAAAGCTCTAAAATTGCCAAATTTCTTTGATAAATTTTTTGTATATAAAATTGTCATTGCTTGCCCACCTTTTGCTTAAAGTAAATTTTCTTTAATGCATCCAAATAGTTTACACAAACAACTCTGTTGGTACTAATAAAGTCCAGGGTGCTGTTACAATAGCTAAAATTACAGCTAATTTAAATTTTAACGTTTTATCTTGAATGTATTTAAAGGAGATTTTGTAATTAAAAACATAAATCAAAATACCAGCTATGAAAATACTTAACAGCACAATTACAAACCCCCATATATTTGAGAAAGGGTTGTATGAAATAGCATGTATCACTTCATTCGGGAGTTCAAAAACAGGTAATACTGCCCAAGTTGAAACCATCAATGGTATTACTCCTAAAGAATCTGCCAAAAAGCCTAATATCCAAACCTTTAATATTGTCATTTTATAAAACTGTTTAGTAGATAGATTAGTTGCATCATATCCATTAAATATTTTGAAACCTAATATTAAAATTACACTGTCAATTAAAAAATTACCTAGTATCGAAATAAAAAGAATTGGTGGTACAAAAATAATTAACCAAATAGGAAATATAACATTATAGAGTTTAGTGTTATTCAAGATAAGGCCCCCTTAATATAGACTGTTCATCCTAAGTCTCAAATATAAAACCCTGTATTCATTTTATTTTTTCGACTCCAACTCTTTTTTAAATTTATCTACTTCTTTTTTCAAAATTAAAAAACCCTGCTCGGCTCAACCAAGCAGGGATCACTGCCATCCTTTTTGAACCGGATATTTGGAAAACCCGATAATTTATTTCAAATGTTTTCTACTCGTCAGATTCTTGAGACTGATTTCTTTGCTTAGTTTTGTAAGATTCAACTTTTTGAATTATTTCTGGTACCATATCTACAAGCCTTTCCGCCGAACCCTTACTGGTTAAAGGAAATACACTGAATTCTCCATCTTTTATCACTAAAATAGCATTTGGCGTTATCTTACAGCCTGCGCCGCCTCCTGTCCCTGTTCCATCGTTTCCTTTATCATCTTTGCCTGTCCCTTCTCCTCCACCAAGGCCAAGGGAGACTGATACTATAGGTACCATGGTCACATTTCCTACTACAATCGGTTCTCCAACTACGGTTTCTGTACGGACAAACTTTTCTAACTTCTCTAACAAGTTATTAAACAATTGGTTACCACTGCTCATGTTCTCTTCCTCCTGTCATTTATTTTTAAGAAAAAGCTACCGATTAAGTTTTAAACAGCTTTAGAATCGAGCCTTTTAGCTTTCTTTAAATCTTTTATAAATTGGCGTGATCTTTTTGTTAATAAAAACCTGGCAAGCTTAAAAAGAAGTACACTTAAAACAATCTTGCCTTTAATAGTTAAGTGCAAATCGTAATGTTCCTCTTTCCAATAGGGCTCTATATTTACCTCTATCCCTCGAATATTTTCTTGTATCATATAAATTATAGCAGTAAGATAGCCGTTTAGATGAGGCTCAGAAAAACCAAGTTTTCCTTCTAGCATACATTTATCTGGCTTTAAGATATATATAATTTCCTTAAGCAATTTTATTGCATTTCCTATCAATTCTGAGTCCAATGAAGAAAAAATTTTGCTTAAATTGTACTTTCCTTGTTCCTTTTCCTTTTTCCCTGTTTTTTCTTTTTTCTTCTTTTCTTCTTTTTTCTCTTTTTTCTCTTCTTTGCGCTGACGAGTAAATGGAATTGAAAGGCCAAATAATATAATGTGGGTTTGGAAGGGCTTATCCATTTCGTTGGTCCAATTTCCTTTAATTCCAAGTACGATAAGACTGTTCACCTTAAAACTAAACCATAAATAATCCTTATATCCCCCAACGAATCTGTAATTAACAGGGATAACCAAAAAAAATAAAATTATTAGACCAATAATTAATATTATTGCTTTTATGAGAGTGAGCATAATAATTAATATCTCCAAAAATAATCCTCTACTTCATTGCTGAAGCGCTGAAGCAGGGCATGTACATAGAAACTATAAAATAATTGTCTATTATGATCTAAGGACTAATTAGTGCCATTTACTATTCTTTCCTGTATAATTATACCATGAAATAATCCAGTGAGCAACGATTATTCGCGTTTAAGTAGAGTGTGCCTACCTATAAAGCAATTAAAACTAACATGCTATCTATATTGCTTATATACGCCATAGTGCTATATTACTTTTCGAAGGTATGCATCCCCCTCATTTTTTTACACCGCCCATTTCCTATCACCATTGACACTCCAACACGCATAAATGCGTAGGATTCTTGGGTAGCTTACCGTCCTCAGTCCATTTCTGCTTTGGACAGCTCCCAAGCTAAGGGTATGCCAGTACCCTTCCCATACCAGTGCATATAGCAGTATGGGCTGATAGACTGCAGCTTAAGCTGCTCCATCTATCACAGGTGCATGAATGATATTCATTCCTGCTACCCGGTCTCTGTGCGAACTAAAACCGCAGGTGCATTGATATTTTCTATCTTTAGCTTGATTTAGTACTTCACATATAGGACATGTTTGACTGGTGTATTTAGGGTTTACATATTCTACTGCTATGCCTGCTAATTTCGCTTTGTACTCAATGTATGATGCCAGACGATAGAATGACCATGTATGAAGGTTCTTTTCGTTTTTACGGCTTGTTCTTGCCGTGGTTCTGATATTAGATAGTTTTTCTAATTTAATGATGGAAACTTTATTATGTATTGCAAAATCAACCACTTTACGGCTAATTTTATGATCTTGGTCTTTCATCCAGCGTTGTTCTTTGTCATTGAGGTTTTTGATGGCATTTAATTTTTTTGCTTTTCCTAGTTCACGTCGTTTTGTTTTGAATTTTCTGCGGATATATTTATTTTGTCTGCCGTTACCAGTGAATTTTGTTTTTCCGGTACTTGTTACTGCGACTGCTGGAGTTTTTAAGCCTAAGTCTACGCCCATAATGATATCTGTTTCTTTAGGCTTAGGGTCTGGTACTGTTACACATATTTGGGCAATCCACTTGTTTGATTTCTTTGTGATGCGCAGTGTGCCCAGTTTGTTTTTAAGTAGCTCGTTTTGATATTCGGTTAATACGGCTTTTATGGCTATACGCTTTGATTTAGTATTGATACATACTGGAAATTCTATGGTATTTTCTTTGATTTTGTAGTTTTGATTGTTCCATATACAGACAGGCTTTTTTAGAATAGGGACTCTTTTTAATTTTTTGGATCTACGGTAGACACTTTTGGCATCACGGATTGCTTGATTTTTGACGGCACTTGGCATTGATACTTGGACATCTTTTGATGATAGTTTTAATGCTTTTTCTGCTTGTACCATTTTAGATACTAGGGTATTGACGGTTTTTATGTATTCTTTTGATATATTGATCAGGTGTTTTTCTTGCTCTTTTGTCGGCAGTAGTTTTATTTTGGCTGTTTGTTCCATAAGTTCACCCTCTTGTTTAGTTGATTAATGATACGGTAGTTTTAGTTGTTCTATATTCTTGTTTCATAATTCTATTGTATATGTTTTTTCTTTGCACTGCACGATAATTTATAAAAAAATGGGCTTTCATCCCACGATTGAAAACCGTGGGCTTTTCGCCCTAATACTGTAAAAACTGCACTTATTATAGAACCTGCAACAAGGAGCAAAATTACAAAATAGTTTATCGTTACTACCAGGGGCTCGATTATATCTTTCCCAAAAGGAAAGCTTCGCCAGTCTTCTTTCCCTATAAAACTAACAGCGTACAAAGAAAAATAAGACATACCTACTCCAATCAAAGAATAAAGCCCATCAAATACAATAACCTGGGAGTGAAACAACACTCCCAAAACAAAGGACAATAATGCAAATGCCGCTGTAACCCATAGTGAAATAGTTAGTAGTTTTTTCTCTATTTTTAATTCGCTCATTGTTTTAGTAGATTCACTCCTTTAACGGATCTAAGAATTAAATCTATTATTCAGATTAATGGGCTGATGGTTAACCGGAAAATTTGGGCATAATCCTTCTTTCCCAAACAAAAAATAGATAGGCAAATAGCAGAGTTTGCACAAAAATTTCAGGTAAACCTACAAATGAATCTTGAATCTGCTGAGTTAGCTCGCCATAAATGGCAGGGATACTCTCCTGTCCCTATACCATCGCCAGAAGACCTGCGATGAAAAAACCCACATGAGTAAAAGCATGAGCAATCATAGCAGTCTCCAGGCTGTATCGCCAAAATAGCCAGCCAAAAACAACCCCACCAATGGCATTTAAAAGAACAGTACGAATAATAATAATCGCATTAAGAGGGACCAATGATGCCATTGCAGGAAGATGCCCGATGCCAAATACAATAGCGGAAAGGATAATTGCCGTCCAAACCAGACTTACTGGAGGGTAACTCCCCTTTCGTCGTATCAATAGCCATCCAAGCCAAACCAAGAACGTCATGAACCCCCAACGAAGCAAAAGTTCTTCGGTAATACCTCCATACAAAATACCAAGGCCCAATTGTGCAAATATATTTGCTCCCTGGAGTTCTAAAGCCAAAAATTCTTCCCCCATGAAATTTAAAAAAGCCATGTCTAAAACGATAGCAACTACTGAAAAGACCAATCCGAGGCTAAGTGCCAGTAGCAATTGTGGTTTTAGGCGAGAGAGCACTGGCTTTTCATAGGCAGCTTTTTCGTATATAAAAGAGACAAGTCCAACTCTAGGGGCAAGCAAACATCCCACAGCAGTGGCAATTATCACCAGAAAAATGACCTGCAAAAGCTGTAAGGCAATAATTAGCTGAACAGGTATTGCTGCTAGTTCAGGTTGAAGCTCGCTAATTTGATCAACTTGGGGAATGATATTGAACAAAAGTGAGATTGCCCCGATAAACCCAAAAATAAATAAAGCAAAAAACGGCTTCCAAAAGGGATACTTCTGTTTAGCAATAATTACTCCCATGCTTATCTCTCCTCATAAAACCATATTTTAAAGTTAAAAAAACTACGTCTTCATACTATTGTGGATTAATTATAATTTTAATATCATCTACTTTTTCACTTTCTAGCCACTTTTTAACATCTTCGATTTGCTGTTTTGTTATATAAAGAAATTCTTCTTGTGTGAGCACTTCCTCTCCAAGCGATGTTAGTTGAGGACTATCGGCAGGTAGATTCTCTGATTCAGGAGGTTTATACAAACCGTGTACATTAGATTTTCTTTCAATTATTTTAAAGCCGGACATTTCTTTTACTTTTAAAGTTTTATTATTTTCTAGACCAGTTATTAAATATGGCAATAAATTTTTATTTATCAGCTTTAAAGCTAAAAATTGGCCTCTACCTTTAACTATTTTATAAAAATCATTATTGTCGTCCTTAACCCAATTACCCAAGTAATCTGATAGTTCTTTTTCCATTTGTGTATATTCTTTTAAAATTTCATCTTTTTCCCGCCAGTCTATATTTAGAAATTCTTCATTTTCGGCTAATTTCCCACAAAGATTACATCGATACTTATAAGACAATACAAAAGGTAACCAGGCAAATAAAAATCCAAAAGGAATTATAAATATAAGTACAAGACAAGCAAAAACTCTTAGCCCTAATGAAGAAGCATTTTCTATATTATCACTTTTACAGTCTGGACATAGCTTCATTACGCTTCCTCCTTGCAGATTCCCTTAAAGCACTTTTGGTTCTCCCTGAAAGTTTGATTCTCTTTTCCAATTTCAAAATTTTGTCCTATAAAATTAGCTAGCTCTATCATCAATTTGGTTAATACTATAAAAGCAAATATTATAAATACATTATATATCATTTAGTTTATTTAAATAACGACTGATATTCACCGTGATATTTATACGAATTTGTTTGCATCTCCTCAATCATATTTATCCAATCTTCTGTTGTAACCATTACACTGACATTGTTTTCATCTATATAGTGATTCCTATATTCATCGTCAATAGGTTTGCCTTCATCTTCAGAAATCATAATTGTACCTTTGTAACGTCCTTCATCAACGGTCTTATAATATTCATCTTTTGGTTCAGGTACATTAACACCATAAATGTTTTCTGCTATTACCTCAAGCCATAATTGGTTTATTCTTTTCATATACTCAATTTTTTCTATTTCTTCTTGTTCTAGTTTAATATCGGTTTTGTCTTCATTATTAAAATCATCAAGCATATTCTTAACACTGACACTAAAATTACGAGCCTTAATTATAGGATAAGAATTAGTTGCTAAAGAATTAGGAGGTTCACCACGATTTAAATAAGTTCGGGCTAAATCAAAAGGTCGTCTGAATCCGTAAATAGAACTAAAGTTTCTTTCTAATTCTTCTAAATAATTAAATTGTATTCTTTGTTGTGAGCTTATTTTGTCTAGAATATATTTATTTATAGCCAACTTGTTTGTAATGCTAGCAATGTCATTTTGTATTTTTGAGGTAAGCGTCAAACAGTACCCACCTAGATTTTCTTCATACAATATGCCATAATCTTCCCCAAATAACCACGAAGGGGATGATTTTTTATGGCAAAAACAAATGAACAGTTAAGAGCTGAGTGGAAAGAGAGAGTCTCAGCATTTCGGGCCAGCGGCCAAACAGCAAAAGATTGGGCCAAGGCTAATGGTGTTAAACTCAATCGATTACGCTACTGGTGTAGAAAATACAAAGAAGATGCTCCTTCCAAAGAAACTAAATGGTCACCAGTAGAAGTAGACTATTCAGATGAAAGTAATATTACAGTAAAAGTAGGTAAAGCCTCAATAGAAGTAAAACCTGGCTATGATAAAAGTCTTTTAAAAGACTTAGTTAATACATTGTCTGGACTATGTTAAATGAAGCTACCATAGAACGAGTTTACCTGGCAAGGGGCAAAACGGATCTTAGAAAATCAATTGATGGCTTAGCAGTAATTGTAAAAGAATCCTTTGATTTAGATCCCTTCTCTCCCTGCCTTTTTGTCTTTTGCAACAGGAAAAAAGATAAATTAAAAATACTCCACTGGTCAAACAACGGTTTTTGGCTATATTATAAGCGTTTAGAAGAAGGCAAGTTTAAATGGCCAGATGAAGGTTCTCCTGTTCCTATGAAAATAACCTACCGCCAGCTACGCTGGCTGTTGGATGGCCTCTCCCTTGATCAGGGTGATGCCCATAAAGAAGTAAAGGCAAGAACAATATTATAAATTTTTTTCTCCAAAAAGCCCTGATATTAAAGGGCTTTTTACCATTTAAGTAGAATTAATTAAATATGGAAAATAAATCAGAAACCATTAACCAATTAAAAAATAGATGTGACCAACTGGAACGCCAAAATGCTGATTTAAAAGAACAAAACGACTGGCTAAAGGAACAGTTTCGTCTTAAGCAAAAAAAGCAGTTTGGAAGTTCTAGTGAAGCCACCCCTCCAGATCAGCTGCAGTTCTTTAACGAAGCTGAAAAAGAATCTGATTCTAATTCTAAAGAACCCGAACTGGAGGAAATTACATACAAGCGCCGTAAAAGTAAAGGGCACCGTGAAGACCAGCTTGACGGTTTGCCTGAAGAGACTATCGAGCACCGCCTTTCCCCCGAGGAGCAGGTGTGTTCCTGCTGTGGTGACGAGCTTCATGAAATGAGTACAGAAGAGAGAAAAGAACTAAAGATCATTCCTGCTAAGGCAAGCGTAGTTAAACATGTACGCTATGTTTATGCTTGTCGCCGCTGTGATAAGGAAGGCACTGAGAACTCCATAATTACAGCTTCCATGCCTAACCCGGTTTTACCCGGCAGTGTAGCATCCTCTTCTGCCGTAGCTCATATCATGAACCAAAAATACGTAGATGCTCTGCCCCTTTATCGTCAGGAACAACAGTTATCTCGTTTGGGTATAAAACTGTCAAGACAGACTATGGCTAACTGGATGATAGAATGCTCAAATCGCTGGCTCACTCCTTTATACAATAGATTACATGAACTATTAGTTGAAAAAGACATTTTGCATGCTGATGAGAGCAATCTTCAGGTACTTCGTGAAGATGGTAGGTCTGCAAAGAATAAATCATTTCTTTGGCTTTACCGTACCGGACGAGAAGATGAACCAATAATACTTTATGACTACAGAACCACCAGGGCAAGTAAGCACCCCCGAAAGTTCTTGGCTGATTTTGAAGGATTCTTACAGGTTGATGGCTACTCAGGGTACAATGATTTATCTGATATCAGCCTTGTTGGGTGTTTAGCTCACGCTAGGCGTAAATTTGATGAAGCATTAAAAGCGCTCCCAAAAGACCAACAAAATGCTCAAGTAAGTGCTAAGAAAGGACTGGAGTTTTGCAACCAACTCTTTGCCATAGAACATGACCTTCGGGATAAAACGCCCGAAGAGCGTCACAAAATTCGGCACGAGCGTAGTTTGCCGGTATTAGAAGAGTTCTACGCATGGCTTAAAGAACAAAAACCTAAAGTTCTTCCTAAAAGTGCCTTTGGTAAGGCTATCAACTACTGTTTAAATCAGTGGCCTAAACTTGTGAAGTTTTTAGAAGATGGTCGCTTAGAGTTAGATAACAACAGAGCTGAGCGTTCCATCAAGCCTTTTGTAGTGGGTCGAAAAAACTGGTTGTTTGCCAATACTCCTAAGGGTGCTAAGGCCAGTGCTACAATTTACAGTATTGTAGAAACAGCCAAAGAAAACGGTTTGAAACCATTTGAATACCTCAAATTCCTGTTTGAAAACCTTCCTAATATTGATCTTCAAGACCAAGAAGCTATTGATGAGTTACTACCATGGTCTGATGCTATCCCTTCAGAGTGTAAAATCCAAAAGTAATCTTTATTTCAAGGTGGGCGCTATTTGACGCTCACTTTTTGAGGATAGATAATTTGCATAAGGCGAATTATCTTTATGGTTAGATACTCCATAAACTACTGTGAGTATATTTGTTATTATTAATATAGTAACTATAATTTTAACTTTTTTGGGGTTTTCAAAAAAGATATTAATTTTACTCCATATATTTTTAACCATAATTAGATAACCTCCAAGCTTAAATACTAATTCGGATTTATGTTTATTAATTATTAATTTTCACTAGATTCTTCTTTAATCTCGATCTTTACTGATTCAGTAACTATTTCATCTTTTATAATTGCTTCTTCGTCACTATATTTATCTGAAAACTCTTTTTCACCGTCTATAAGAGTTGTTGTCTTAGCATAAATTTCATATTGTCCTGGATTTTCTATAATTTTCCTTGAATCTTTTACTATTTCATTTAAATTCCTTACTATTTCAATTTTTTCACCAGGTTTAAGATTTGTTTGAGTCTGAACAAGAGGAGGTTCATAAGTGTCAAAATAGTTATCCTTTTCATCAATTATCCGAAATCTAATTATCGACTCTCCATGTAGTAATTTAAGCTCTTCTTCTCCTATATATTTAATTGTACCTTTTAATTCGAATTCTTCCCCAGCCTCAACCTTCTTAGGGCCTTCTATTGACAAAGCAAAATTTGATGTTTGAACTTCCTCCGAAAAGTTAGAGTTAGTATCCTTATTAACATTAATACTGCATCCAAGCAGAGAAAAAGAAAAACATATTAGTAAAAAAATCACAAAAAATGGATGGTATTTTTTAATTTTTACCACCTCCATTTGAATAAGAAACAATAAATATCAACTGCATAGCAGTTAGTTCCATCTCCACTACTATCTCCTTACATCAATACCTGCATCTTCTAGTTTAGATATTATTTCATCTTCTATTATCTTTCCTCCAAGGTCAAGTTTTTCTAAATTGTCAGTTTCTTTTAAGTGTTCTATTCCTTCATTTGTTATTTGGTTATGCCCAAGAGCAAGCTGCTTTAAATTGTCAGCTTCTATTAGATACTTTATTCCTTCATTTGTGACTGAGGTTCCCATAAGACCAAGGTTTTGTAAATTATCAGCTTCTGCCAGATGTTTTGCTTCGTAATCTGTTATATTATATCCGTGAAATTCAAGATGTTCTAAGTTATTAGCTTTTGCCAAGTGTTTTACTTCATGATCTATTGTTCTATACCCATGAAGTTCAAGATGCTCTAAATTATTAGCTTTCGCTAAATATTCTAATCCTTCTTCACCTTGAATAATAAGTCTCTCTAAATTGTCAACTTCTACTAAGTGTTTTATGCCCTCATCTGTCACTTTTCTACCAAAATCAAGCATCTTTAAATTATCAGCTTCTGCTAAATTTTTTACTCCTTCATCTGTTACTTCAGTTCCGTTAAGCCAAAGCTCTTCCAAATTATCAACTTCTGCTAGGTGTTCTACTCCTTCGTCTGTTACTTCGGTTCCTCTAAGATTAAGCACTTTCAAATTATCAGCTTCTGCCAGATGGACTACTCCTTCATCTGTTACTTCCGTATTGTTAAGATCAAGCACTTCCAAATTATCAGCTTCTGCTAGATGTTTTACTCCTTCATCTGCTACTTCGGTTAAACCAAGGTTAATTTCTTCTAAATTGATTGCGTATTCAATTCCATCGGTGTTAGTTATATCTTCAATACTTGCATCCAAAGTTGTTAACTCTTCAATGTTTTCTTTAGCTACTTGATCTGTTTCTAATTCTTCCTTAATAGCTGCTTCTAAATTTTCATCTGAAATTATTGACTCTTCAAATTCAGCAACTAATTCTTTGTTTTCTTCAATTTCAAATTCAAATTCTTTATCTTGACTTACTCTTTCTTCATCCCTATACCAACCTTCAAATTTGTAACCTTCTTCTGACTCAGCATCTACCTTTACCTCTTTACCTTCTTTATAAATTCCCGCACCTGTAATCTCTCCAGCATCTTCAGGATCAACTTGTATTTCAACTTCGTATTCTGAAGTACAACCTGCTATAAAGACTGTTAAAACTACCAAACTTGCTACCATTACTAAATAAGCTAACTTCTTTACTGAAATTTTTTAACACCTCACATTTCTTCAAAATAATTAATGCATATAAATCGGAATATGTTAGACAATATCTTAATAGAATAAATAGAGACTATTTAATTCAGTAAAGTAGCTATTTTATTCAAATTACTTTTCATCTCTGTAAATTGTTCTAATCTTAAATCAGGCTGTTTGTCCTTTGCAAGCATATGACTATATTCCTCTAATTCTTTGTTAAAATACTCTACCTCTGCTTTTAAATTTTTAAGTTCTTCCTTTTCCATTATCTCTAATTTGGCTTTTACATCTAAAAAGGTTTCATCCCACATCTGAAAAAATTCATAATAATCTCCTATTTCAGGTACAAGCTCACGAGGCAAAGAAGAATTATAGGTAAAATCATATTTTGTTAATTGACTCTTTATTGTGGTATTTATAAATGTTTTATCAGTGTCACTATATAAGTCGCCGTCTTTTTGCTCAATAATCTCAATGTATGTTATTAAATTTTGTAGCTTATTACTTTTTTCTCTAAATTGATTTTCAACTATAGAATAGGCCATATCCTGTTGTTCAAAGTAACCTTGGTAATCCCGATAACTAAAACCAAAAAAAATACCCACTATAAAAATAATAACTATAAAAGAAATAAAATAACCCTTTTTAATAAACTCTCATCCTTCCTTCTTTTCTCAAATAACAATAGTGAATTATTCTTTATTTTTATTTTCATAAGTTTTATCCCTTATGGCATCAACAACATCAACAATAGAGTATTTTGTTTCGCCAAACCTCTCACCTTCCTCTAACTCCTTTACAATTTGATCTTTAAATAAATGTAGAGCATCAATAGTTGCATGTTTAACAACATGATAAATTAACCACAAAAAAACAGAAAGTAAAATAAATATCAATGCAATGCCCAAAACCGACCCTCTCCTCTCTAAATCTAAAACTGACACTAAGGTAGCAATCGTTCTAAGATACATAAATAATCGACTGTGACACAATAATCGGAGAATTACGTCTAAATCAATTATGCTTTTCTAACCACGACTCTACTTCTTTGTAGTCTAATTTTTCAATTATTCCATATTCTTCACCTATTCTAAAATCTTTTTCATTGACTAGATCTGTATCTATTTGATACAGATCTATAGATGTTTGGTATAGATCATACTTGTCTTGATCTTTTCTAGTTGCAACATAATATATAGCATCGCCATCCGTATCCCACCTTACCCCGTAAATCTCTTCCTCAAGGAAAACTCCTCCAGCGACATCTTGTAAATCTAGTTCAGGATGATATGCATTGATTCTTGACGAACTTTCATAATCAGAATCACCATTAGTATCTTGATGTCCCTCAACAAAAACAAGAATATTTTCTTTTGGCGACCAGGCCAATCCATGAGGTTTTTTGTAAGGTTTATAATTAAAATCTTTGCGTTCTACCACATTAGCTAAATATTCATAATTTCCAGTTTCAAGATTAACTACGAACATTCTTACATTTTCCTTGTTAGCTACATCAAAAGCCAGGTGTTGTTTATCATGTGATAATTCAATGCTTTGAATATCCTTGTTTGCTGGAAGCTTAATTTCTGTTTTAATCTCCTGATTTTTAATTTTTAGCTTTTCATTTTCTTGGATAAGCCTATTACCTTCTATTTCAATATCATCACTGAAATCTCTTCCGTATAAAACTTTTGGGTTTGTATAGTATTCAACATCTATATCTTCATCATCGGAAAAATTAGAATACCAATATATAGATATAAGTATAATTACAATTATACTGGTCATTTTTATTATTTTAATGGGACTATTTTCATAAGTCATATATAAAGGTCTCCAATCTAAGTCACAACATAATAATGCTGTTTTTAAAAATTACTATTAAAGTAACCTATTATAATAACCAGGGCAAAAAATAATAACACATATAAAAGTTTTTTAGGATCTTTATTGTTTTTCTTTCTTCTTTGCTTTCTATCTTTTTGATTAGTTTTAAATATTTTCATATTCCTGCTTTCATCTTTACCAAAAGGGCCAGGAGCAGGGCCGCCAACTATCATAGTTCTAAAGCCTTTAATTATATCACCTCCAATTTAATCACTCATTGTTTTTACTTTGCTTACTAACTACAAATTCTTCTTCTCCACCAGACCATTCGATTGAAAATTCTACCTCTTCTTTTCCTATTGGTTCTCTTATCCGCGCTCTACTTGAGTAAGTTTTATCTTCATCTAAGACACCTTCTTCACTTTCCCTGCTTGAGCCTCCTGTCGAAATTGAGCCTTCGGTATCAAATAATTCTCTTAGATAATAAGAATAATCAAGCTCAGTTATCTCTGAGGGATTATCACCCAAATATTCAACTTCCACATCATAGTAACCAAAGAATTCTAAATGTTCTTCACCATCATCATCCATCCACTCATAGTCGTAAAATTCGAACTCAAACTCTACATCCCAGTAATCACCCTGACCTCGATAAACGACTTCATTTATATCGTGCAATTCGTAAAATAAAGTATCCATAAATATATCAGTAGCTTCTCTTGTCTTTTCAGGGTGTTCATTTGGATCAACCACATAATATGCTAAAACTATATTATTCGAACTTCCAAGCATTGTGTTATCATCACGTATCTCAGAAAAATAGTCCATATCAGACATAACAACTCGATAGTCCATAGGAAAGTATTCTTTACGCTCATAAACGCTGTCAAATTGATAGATAAAAAAAGGGTCATTTTGTTCTCCTGCTTTATAAGATTTTGGTGATATAGGTAAATCTATGTCTAGCGGGCATTCCAGGCTTTCTTTTTCATCTAGGTTTAACCCTTTTTCTTCAAAAACATTTTCTACATGTTTGTACGTAAGTGATTGTTCATCAATAGCTTTTTCTAGATTATCATCATATTTCAACGGCAATTCTTGAATTTTTGTGTTATTATCCTCTGTACATCCATTAGCAGTTATTTTTATAGATCGAACTCCTACACTACTTTCTAATCTCTCTATTTCATCACTTTTTTCTTGTAAAGTTGTAGTCTTAGCTCTTACCTCAAAATCCCCTGATTTGTTTAACTTCATGGTTTCCTTTACTTCTAATTTATCTCCAGGGTTCAGTAATTTTATTTGGGATAATGGAAGTTCAGTTGTAAATGCCTTCTTACCTTCAATAATCTGACTATCCTCATCCAATATTGCAAAACGAATTATTGGTTTATCATGCTTTAATTTTATTTCATCTTCTCCTATATACTCTAGAGTGCCTTTTAAGCTAAATTCTTTTCCAGTTTTAATTTGTTCTGGCCCTTCGACAAATAGATAAAAGTTATCTGTTTTTACTCCACTTCTAAAATCGGATTCTTTTGCAGCTTGCTCATCATTATTACACCCAACCAAAAAAATTAATCCAATTAATAGAACTATTAAAACAACTGATTTAAAATAGCTATCAGATTTCAATATTTCACACCACTTTCTTAAGTTTATCTTAACAAAGGCTATGACTTATTCTTTTTCTAAATATAATTTATTATATAATTTGTCTAAAACATCTAAAGCTGGACTTAATGAATAAGAACATAGCTACAGGTATTAAGTTATAAAAATAAGTAGAACTTTCGTTTACAATCAACTATGTTTACCCTTCTACCAATATAACTTTTTAAACATTAAAATGTTGCACCAAATATAAATTTTCATTAAAAAAATCAAGGGGTACTCCCTCAAAATAGCTGCCCCTTGATTTTTCGTGACAATGGTTTTATTCCTCATATACATTATCGGGTTCATTGTCATCGATGGTATTTGTTTCGAGAATTACTTCAGAATCTTGGACATATATTCCTCCTCCATCAAACCCTGCTCCAGCTTTATTATTATTTATTACATTATCTTCTAAGCTAATATTTGATTGACCATATACATAAATTCCTCCGCCTCTTCGTTTGGAACTATTTTCATTAAGATTATTATTTTTTAGAGTCACGTTAGAACCGCTAACTGCTAGCGCTCCCCCATCATGTTCAGCAGTATTCTCATCGATTGTATTCTCATTTATCAAAGCATCAGAAGATGCAACCAGAACTCCTCCACCTTTATAATCAGAGCTATTTTTGTATATATCATTATTTTCTAATTCTATATCAGAGTTTGTCACAGTGACTCCTCCACCACCGAGCCTTGTTGCATTTATACTATTCTCGTTGATATTGTTATTCTTAATAACGGCATTAGAATCACTTACACTAATACCACCAGCCCATTCTTCTGCACTATTTTCTTCAATAATATTGTTATCTACAAATACTTCAGATCCCACACCAGCAGAAATAGCTCCACCTACATCATCGGCCTGATTATTACTAATCATATTGTCCTTAATATCTACCTGTGAATCGCCTACATATATACCCGCACCAAATTGGCTACTGTTTTCACTAATGATATTATTACTTATAGTAGGAGATGCACCATCATATACAAATATACCTCCTCCGGCAATTATCTCACTACCTACAGGTTCTATTGTCTCACCACTTCCTTCTTTAATGGTGAAACCCTTAATAACAGCTTCTTGCTCTTGATTTTGAAAAGCCACTACCGCTCCATTTCCGCTACCATCAATAATTGTATCTTTTACAATTTCATCATCATAAGGGTTAGTACTTCTAAGTTTAATGTCTTTTCCTCCAAAGTCTATATTCTCTTCATATGTCCCAGGTTCTACTTCTATTACATCGTTATTGTCAGCTGAGTCAATAGCATCTTGGATGCTTTCATAGTCACCTGGAACTACTATATCAGCCCCGGCTAACTCTACCTCTTCTTTCTTGTCATCAACCTCTGCACTACATCCTACGAAAATTAATATCCCGGTCAAAAGTAACATTGACACCATAACAAGTGATAATATATTTTTTCTAATTAACATCCCTCCTCGTCACTCCTCATTATTAATTTTAATAATAAACCTTTGGTTCTACCAGTAATAAATATACGAACCCAATAAAAAAAAGTACAATTCCCATTATAAATCCACTCAAACTCACCAACAATATTTACCTTCCTTTTCAAAAAAATTGAACCAAATACTAAGCTTCTACTATTCCATTTTCCCTCTAAATTTTTTCCACAAATATAAGTTTGAAATTATAAGTGCGACGATTACAATACCGAAAATTTTGTTTAAATAGTGCTGATTATGAAATTGATCAATTTTTTCAAATTTCACCCCATCAGGTATATCATAAGATAAGTTAAGACCAACCCTTGTTATTTCATCCATAAATTCCTCATCAAAATCTTCATCATCAACCCTAGCAGTCCAGCTAATTGATGGTAGTCTTCCTTCACTTTCATCAGGATGAAGAGTAGTTACATCTTTTAGTTTCCTGCGTTTGTTTTCTTTAGACTCTTTATGTCTATACAGAATTATCTCTGTTTCCCCCATATTGACAGCTGTCTGGCTGAAGCTAATAAAAATACCGATTCTTTTTAAAGGCAGGGAATTATAATCATTAATTCTATCAAAGACATCTGCCATGAAGATAAAGTTTTCCCCGTATCTTCCTCCCCGTCTATTGAGAAAATTCCTGTATTCTTTTTTTAAGGTTACTGACTCATCTATCTCACTGCTTTCTCCTGTTATCTTCAAGCCTTCACTACCCTCATTATCTACCTTTTCTATATCTAATCCCTCAGATACATTATTTACATCTTCCATTTCAAAATCTTCTAATCTATCATTTATTTCCATCTCCTCATTCGAAGGATTAAAGTAATGCCTGGTAATCAAAATATAAAACCTGCCGTCCCTGTCGCCATATCCTCTAACAGTTATTGTCATATACGGTTCTTCTGACAAAAATTTATATTGGTCCTTGGATTCCTCTTGAGAATGGGGGCTTCTGGCTGCAGTTTTGGAAAAATTAACGTTTAATATCAGAAAAAATATTAGAATAAAAATTGTAACTTTATCTATTCTGTTAGTGTTACTAACCATAATTATTTACCCTCTTTCTGCTGAAATTTAGCTGATATTTTTCCACCAAAATACTCACTAAAACTTTTTAAAAACCCTTCTACCAATATAACTTTTTAAACATAAAAATGTTGCATCAAAACTAAAATTTTTTATAAAAAAATGGAGGGGCATCCCCCCTCAGCCTGTAGTTTCGTCTGGATTAACCCACCCAACCTTGTTGCTAGGATAAAGGTGTTAATTTATGGCTTTCTTAACCTAAATAATTTAAACTAGCTTTTAATAAAATTAAAGAATCAATAAATAGAGCCAGATAATAAACCATAGATAGAATTGAAATGACAAAGGAAAATGTACCACCTACACCAGACTCTATCAAAAGATAAGTTGAAAAAAACAGTAGGCCTAATGAAGATAACATAACTACAAGAAAAGTATCTTTTTTATCTTGATCAATTAATATCTGCTTCCGCTTTTCAAGTGTTAGTTTTTCTGTGCTTTTTGGGCTTTTTAAAACTAGTAGTCTATTAACTATTATCCCTAGAGTAATCCCAACAAAAAAAGCAGATGTAATATTCAGTCCAAATACATATGGCTCCCTTGTACCAAGTTGTAGGATTAAAAGTACTGATAAAACACCCATATATATTTTTTTAAACTCTTGAAGTGTATATTTTTTGCTCTCATCTACTATAAAACCGCTACCTAAGATACCAAAGGGAAAAAACAAATATCCTGTATTTACTTTTTTAAAATAAGTCCACAAACCTAGCATATCAGCTCTCCTCACAATTTCACCAGTAATATAAAAGTAGTGAAAAATAAAATTATTTATTTGCTTTCTCTATTTCTCCTATTTTAATTCCAACAACTGCAGCAGCTGACTGTGAAGTTTGCATACGGCTAATTGCCTGGATTCGGTTTCTCATCCTGCCATTTTACTCCATTATTTCTCAGATAAGAATATACTTCGTCGACTTCTTCAATTACAGTTTAGCAAACGAATGTAAGATAACTCAAAGGTAGCATTAAAATTTTTGGAAGCTTACTGAACGCTATTCAAGGATTATTTAGTAGTATTTTGTTAGGAACCACGACTTTTTATCTGAGGAGCATATTATCTACTATTACTAATAACAATCCATTTTGTCCTAAAAACGTTTTAAGATTTAGAATAATTGGATATGCAATATTAGCATTTTCAGCATTAGACTTTCTGTTTAATATACAAGATTTTACGGGCACCATGTTGCTGGCTTTTATACCGTATTTTACTATAAAACTTTCGACCCTGATCTTTTTACTACTAGGACTATTGGCTTTGACTTTAGCAGAAATTTTTAACTTAGGCTTCAAAATTAAAAAAGAAAATGAACTAACGATTTAAAGTTTAGGTGGAAAGTAATGAAAATAGTAGTTAACTTAGATGTTATGATGGCAAAAAGAAAAATCTCTCTTACTGAACTTGCTGAAAGAATTGGTATTACTAAGGCAAATTTATCTATATTAAAAAATAATAAAGCTAAAGCCATTCGTTTTTCTACTTTAGAAGCAATATGTAGAGAATTAAATTGTCAACCAGGAGATATATTAGAATACCAAGATAACAACAACTAAGGGTTTACAATTTTATTTTTATACACTTTTCTTATTTTCTTAAACAACAAAACAAGAAGTACTATAACAACAATATAAACACTAAATACCCCAAACCTTATATTTGCTGTATAATGAAAATTAATTTCATTTCTTCTTTCATAAGGATCAATATACCAAACTAAATTACCATCAGATATTTTATCTGCATTATGACTTCTTAACACTCCAGGTGTATCAACTATTACTTTTAAATCAATATTATTACTATATTTTTCTAGGTCCTGTAAATCCAAGTATCCGTCCAACATGTTATCAGATATTCCAAAGTTGTATTGCATATTTATATCATTATGATGGAATGTTCTATGACTTCTTGCACCTGAAAGTATTGAACCCGATTCCTGTACACCAAACAAATGTCCAAAGTGAACATCATTAAAGGATTTATTATTAATACTTTCTAATAAGAATATATAATACTGGTCATCTTCAGTTAAATTGTATATATAACCTTCATCTTGTGCATTTTCTAGGTTTCTATAAAAATTATTTTTAATATATTCTCTGACCTCTTCTTTGTCTTTATCTATTTTGCTTTTATCTATTTTTACAGTTAATGTAATTTTGTTGCTATCGTCAGAATTTATTTGTACATGGTAGTTTGCATCTATAAAACCACTAGTTATTATAAATGTAAATAATAAGAATAGAATGGATATACACTTTTTATAATTGAATTCCACTTATCCAGCTACCTCCCCAATGGTACTATGATATTCATTAATAATCAACTGTGCCGCAGTAATCAGACTATATGTATTAATATTCATTACAATGAATATCTATCAATTCATAAGTAGTATAAGTGCTTGAATCTTTCATATTTAATCATTCTTTCATTAATATAATAATCTCTTCTAATTGCTCACTGATTTTTTCCCACTCAACAATTACTTCTGTTTTCTCATCACCTAAACCATCAGGTAAAGTCTCACCTGTAAAATCTAATTCCACAGGTTCCCCTTCCTCTAAGAAAGGTTTCCCCCCACCTCTGCCTCCTCCTCTTTTACCTATACCATCTTTATACGGATAATATAACATCAGATTAATAACTTCATCATGATTATCACCTGTATAATGTATTTTGTATGTCTTTACTTTTATCCGGTTGTGTATCTACATCCTCTAATTAGAATTTTTACTTTTTGATAGATGGTTTTTTATTCCAGTTTTGACACCATATATCCCAATAGTTAAGCAAAGTAAACTAATCGGTAGATTTAAACGTCCCTCTAAATCATCAATATAGATAGGACATAGTTTTTCAGTTTAATCTTTCTTCAACTTCTTCTGCATGGGATGTTAAAGCAATTATTCTGTAATCTTCCAAAAGGTTTTTAATTAAATTTTCATCTATATCATTTTGGGTTTCGATATCTGCATCATCTATAGTGTAAAATATTGATTTTATAGCTTGTAATTTCTCCTTCTTATCAGAAGAAATTGAGAATTCTTCTTTTAGTAGGAATTCTTCATTTAAGTGAAGTAATTTTCGTCCTGAAGTATCTAATATAATTACAAAATCATTTTGGTTTACATTAAGATCAGGTTTACTGCTAATTAACTGAGTACCATCTGATATATTCCTGCTATTATGTAGACTAGAATTCCAGGCCTTTATCCTTTCTTCTAAATCATTATCGTCAGACATAAAGTCTTCAAGGTGATTAACAATGCTATCAGAACTGTTATTTATTTTTCGCATGCCACCTTTTTCGACTGTATCATAATGATCTCTCACTGACTCAGTGACAGTAGCGTTATAATTATTTAGTCCAATTAGAGCTATTATTATTAGAAGCAATAATATTTTATATTTTCTTTCTATAGATGATCTATAATAAATAATTAAAATTGCTGATAACGCCAAAACAAATGAAAGAATACCTAAAATAATAAATCACCCCAAATCTTTTCAAGGCTTTAATCAAAGGAAACAAAACTTTTTACTATTCCACTGAACCAAATCACTTAACCTTCAAGCTTAGCAATAATACATTGTCGTTTTTCTCTATTAATCATTTCTTCTTCTGATACCAAATCGGATGAGATTTACTGTTTATTATTTATACTTTCAAGCCATCTACAATTCCCCTTACTTAAAAGTCTTCTTCCCCAAGAGCAATCTTGGTTTTGATAGTACTTATTAAATCTTTATAAAGACTATAGATCACATATATCCCAAGAGTTCCAGCAGGAATATAGATAAAAATAGACAAAAACAATGACAGCCTTGCAATTCCCTGAGTAACTGCTCCTACTACAGCTATCATAAAAGCTACTTCTAGTAAAACTCTAGCTACTTTTAAAAAGTTTGTTTTAACAGTTATATAAGATCTCCTGATACCATCAATTACCCCGGTGTCATCTTCAACTATTGAAAATTCGTGAAAAACTAATAAAACAAATATAACTAAAAAAACTATAAATAAAATTGCCAGTACTAGTAAAATACCTCCAGCTGCTGCAAAATGAGGAGGCGCACCGGCACTACTTCCAGGCAAAAACATGGAAATTACAAGTAAAATAGCTAGAAGTGCAATGACAAAATAGAATATCTTAGTTAAAAATAATCTCACAAGAAAATAGCGAGCATTATTAATAAACCCTTGAAAACTTGCTTTGTTTCCCAAAAAGTCATCTTTTATCAAGCCCAAAAAACCCGCCTGAACAAAACTAATAATTATCCCCAAAATCAAAAGTGGCACAACTAAATACATCACATTTGTTAAAGTAAGCGTCTGAAATAGTTCTTCAAAAGCTAAATCGTTAGAAAGATTAAGATTTCCCAAAATTAATTCCTGAAGCCTGGGCAGTTCTACCTCTACCACTTCAGTTATATTTGGAGGAATACCAGGTAAGGTAAAGTTTAAATTAAAACCCCCTACAAGGTTGAATCCCCCTATTAGAAAATAAAAATAAAGAATCAAATTATATGGTAAAGGTATTACTAAGATTTTTGGATTATTTTTGATCCTCTCCATCGAATTACCAAAAAACACTATTCTCTCTCCTCTCCTCAAAGTCATTGTATTTAATTTCCTAGTTAATTAGTCGACTTTTTCTATTTTAAACATATCTTTATGAGCAAAATTGCTAATTTCATTTCTGTTAGGAGATGGGGCTTCATTCATTTCTATTTTTAATATCAATGTCTTCCTCCTTGGCTTCGGCCTTTCCCTTTTTTACAGCACTCTTTACTAAAAAATAACCTCCTATGACAACAACAGCTGCAATAACAATTAAAATTATGGAAACAATAATTAGCTCAATCATTCCAAACCTACCTAACATCTAAATACCTCCTTTTAATAATAATAAAAATATCAACAGTGGCACTTCTATCGGAATATATACTAGTTGAATTGTTATTCATTATTTGATATAGCATGATCCGTAAACCATTTACATATTTGTTTATAACTTAAACTGCCTCTAGCTACACTTAACATAAATGAAACAACTTCCTCCTGAGTAAATTCAATCTCATATCCATTTGCTGTAAAAATTGTTAATGCTACAACAAAAGCAGTTCTCTTATTTCCATCTAAAAAAGGGTGATTATTAGCAATCCCAAACAATAAAACAGCTACTTTCTCAAAGATTTCAGGATATAATTCCTGATCATCGAAAGTAGCTAACGGTGAGGAAAGAGCACTTTCTAAGGCATTTTTATCTCTCAGTCCATAACTACCAACCAGTAGATTCAATAACACTTTTGTGAATCTCTAAAACCGTTTCTGATTCAACCCATTTCATTTTGCTAATTCCTCTAAGGCCGGCTTATATTTTTTTATGATTTCTTCCGCCATTTTTAATTGATTATCTTTCTCCAAACGCTTTTCAAGCCTTTCTAAAACATTTTTTAACTCTTCTGGAGAAAGACTAGCAAGTTCTTTCACTAAGTCTTCATGTGCTCTCAATTTGATTCCCCCTTTGCTACTATTATAACCTATTGAATACTCATTTTACAATTTCGCATCTATAATCTACTGTGACACTTATGTCAAAATTAAAACCTGATAATTAAATTAAAAAAGGCACCTACAATTGTAATCACAATAAAAAGAATAAGGATAATCACACTAAATTTTTTTAAAAATCCCTGACTTTTAAATTTTTGAATTATACTCATAAACATAAGTCCCTCCTACCCAAAAATGGGTTTCCCCATCTGTTTTTGAACTTTAATTTATCCATTAACTCCTGTTAATGAATAGATTCAGCAATATTAATTATTTCTTCTTTTGCTAATTTACCAGTGATAGAGTGTTCTATTAATTTATGATCAATAAACAAGACGGTTATATAATCATTTTTATGATAGACAATCATACCTTCATATCCATCTATTTCTACATCTTCATCAATCTCTTCTGCATTTGGGTAAGCACTAGCTCTTTCTTCATTTTCAGATAATTCTCTTTGAGTCAACCTCAATAATAAATCTTCATCGTTCTTAAATGTTATATGGGCGTTATAAACTTCAGGGGAAATATCAAATTCATCCAACTCATACCCAGGCGGCAGATATTCTGGTAAATATACACCTTCATCTTTTAATTCTAACTCAATCTCATCTAATTTTTCCTCAGGTAGCCAGTTGTATTGTACGTAGTGCCCATCCTCTTCACGGCTAATATCTAAAACAACCGACCTTAGTGCCTCTGAAGGAGAAGTAAAGAAAGCACCAACAGAAAAATTAATAAATATTAGGCCTAAAATTACAAAAGAAATACTTTTGCCGACTTTTTTTAATCTCTTTTTTCCTCGGTGCTCTTCTATGTCCATAAGTAATTTGTCCCATTTTTCTTTTTCGAAGTGTTCATTCATTAAATATCACCCTGCCTCAGGATATTTTTCTCTATTAGACTTTTCCTCAAAAATGCCTTCTACCAATATAACTTTTTAAGGATAAAAATGTTGCACCAAATTTAAAATTTTTTATAAAAAATTGAGGGCATCCCCTCAATTTAATTTTAGTATATATAGCAATCTGATATAGTTTAAAAATGTCTATTTTCTCCAAACATACTTCTTAACTTATCTAAAGCCCTCTTGTATCGTGAGCGAAGAGTTGTTTCTTTTTCATCTAACTTTGCACCAATCTCTTCAAAGGTAAGCTCCTCGATAATTTTATAGTAAATAACCGATCTATCTTTTAAACGCAGCTTATCAATATATTCATTAATCAACTCTTTTTCTTCAATTTTTTCTAAATAATCTTCTGGATATTCTTCTGGTTTTTTAACCTTCTTATAATTGTAATCTACTTGAATTTACCCTTGCATTTTTTTAAAAAGAAATATAATATAATTATAGAAAATCAACTTAGTTAAGTCTATTAATACAATATTTCTTTGATATTTGATCTAAAATCGTCTAAAAGTTAATAGTCAACAGTAGGTGCCCCTTTTGGGGGAGAATAGGGAATCAGGTGCAAGTCCTGAGCGGTCCCGCCACTGTAACCGGGGATGACTCCTGTAATACACCACCCGTGTCAATAAAAATAAGGCACCGGGGAAGGTACAGGATAAGAGGATCCGGGAGCCAGGAGACCTGCCTGCTGTGGGCGTGTTAGTGATGAGAGATGATGGTAAAGTCTCCAACTGTATTTTAGTTGGAGGCTTTTTTTATTACATTATTTTAATTTAAGATTCTACTGCAAAAAATCATATGAGCAATAAGCAATGAGCAAAGTTTTTTTCTAATTTCAATACATCTTTATAAGAAAACAGGAGGGATAGAAAAATGAACATTCCAATTAAGATTAACAGTGATAATTGCCGGGGATGTCGTCGCTGTGAGATGGCATGTTCCTGGCAAGAGAATGGTATGATTAATCCAAAAAATGCAGGGATTAAAATTCATATCCTTGATGAAGTAGGCAAACATCTCCCAGTCCTAAATCAACAGTGTTACGAAGCTTTTTGCGGCAAAGAACCAAAAGAAGCAGCTGGTCAAGGCATTCCTAGCTGTGTCTTTGCCTGTGCATTTGATGCCCTAACCATGGGCGATACGGATGATAACCAAAATGAAAGTATAGAAAATGAAGGGGGAATGAATCATGCCTAATGATGCCTGGGCAGGACAAATTCTATGGGTGGATCTAACAAGCAAAGAAATTACTAAGAAAGATCTTCCTGAAGAGTTGGCTGCTAATTATCTTGGTCAATCAGGGGTAAATGCTAAGATTTTGTATGACTCGATAAATGAAGACACTCGCCCCTTTGATCCAGAAAATCCTTTAATATTTGGAACAGGGCCTTTAACAGGAACACTTGCGCCTTGTTCTGGAAGATATACTGTAACGTCCCTCTCCCCTTTAACTAACTTGTTTGGCGATGCCAATTCTGGAGGACATTTTGGGCCTGAGCTAAAATATTCAGGGTTTGATCACATAGTTATCACTGGTAGTTCAGAAGAGCCAGTGTATCTATGGATAAATGAAGGTGAAGTAAAAATAAAGTCAGCTTCTCATTTGAAGGGACTTGATACATGGAAAACAGAAGATAAGATAAAAGCAGAATTAGGACAAGAGACAGCACAGGTTGCTTGTATAGGCCCTGCAGGCGAAAACCTTGTCCGCTTCGCAGCAGTTATTAATAATAAATGTAGGGCTGCAGGAAGGACTGGTATGGGAGCTGTGATGGGGTCAAAGAATCTAAAAGCTGTAGTTGTTAAGGGTTCGGCAGGTACTACTGTAAAAGAGCCAAGCTCCTTTCTTGGTGCAGTTCGAAAGAGTGAAAATGACATATTTAATGACCCCTTGTATCCCAATGCTTCTAAATATGGTACAACTGCCATTACAGGGCTTGCCCAACATTTAGGTTTTTTACCCACAAGGAACTTTCAGTACTCATCTTTTGAGGGAGCCGATAATCTAAGTGGAGATGTAATCCTAGACAACTATACTATCAGGCATAAAGGTTGTTTTAACTGTCCAGTAAGCTGCAGTCGCTTTTACAAAGTTGAAGACGGAGAATATTCAGGAACATTCGGTGAAGGGCCAGAATATGAGAGTATATCAGCATTAGGTCCAAAATGCGGTAACGATAATTTACCTTCAGTGTTAAACGCCAATACTCTCTGTAACAAACTTGGATTAGATACGATCTCCTCGGGTAATATGGTTGCCTGGGCTATGGAATGTAGAGAAAAGGGGCTTTTGGCTGACAATCTTACAAACCCTGAAGGTGAAGTCCTTGAATGGGGTAATCACCGGGCAATAGTAAAACTTATTAAAATGATAGCAAACCGCGAAGGTCTAGGAGATATCCTGGCTGAAGGAGGAGTAAGAGCTAGTGAAAAAATCGGCGGAAAAGACTATTTGGTTCACTCAAAAGGATTAGATTACCCTGCAGTTGATGTCCGAGGGACAAAAGGCATGGCGCTAAGTTTTGCAGCATCACCCAGGGGCGGTGACCATCTAAAAGGACTTCCTTTATACGAAGTTGCACCCGATGTTTATAAAGATGACATAAAAGAAGAACTAAATATTGAAATTGGTGATGAGTACTGGAAAGAATACAATACAAAAGCAGAGCTTATAACCTGGCATGAAAACTGGCACTGTGTGGTTGATTCCCTTGGGCTTTGTAAACTTGAGGGCATAGCCCTAAAGCCGCTAAAACCACGTCATTTTGTCAGTCTTTATAAGACTGCGACTGGAATGGATATTACTGAAAAAGAGATGGAACAAATAGGAGAGCGTATCTATAATTTAGAAAAACTTATTAATATAAAGGTTGGAGATGTTAAACGAGAAGATGACTTACCACCCAAAAGGCTCTTAGAAGAACCTATTAAGAATGGCTTAAATAAGGGTGAGAAGTTAAAATCTGAAGACTTCAATAATTTGTTAGATGAATATTATAAGCTAAGAGGATGGGACCTGTCAGGACGCCCACTAAAAGAAACTCTAGAGAAACTAAACTTGGCTTAGAAGATACATCCTATGTTCACCTGCTATAGTGTGAGTGTGTGGTGTGTGTGAGTATCACACTATTGCAGGTGAATTAAATACATTTTGCAAATGTATACCAACAGCTCATTACTAGATCTGTAAGGAAAATTTAAGCAAATTCCGTAGACTCTCTTTCTACTAATTTTTTGTAAACATGTGCCGTAGCTAGAAACGATATAGGCATAGTAACCAAAAGCCCTATTCCCAGCAGTAAAATTCCGCCAAAATTAATTAATACAACTGCAAGAAAGAAAACTATTAATTTTAATAATCGACCTTTGGTCAGTCTAAAGCTTGCTTTTAGCGACTCTATTATTCCCATGTCTTTATCTACGATAAAATAATCGAAAAAGAAAAGCTTTATAGCTAGTAGAATCCCTGGAATCATTCCAGGTAATCCCATGATAACTAAAAAACCAACAATCAGAGGTTGTGTGCCATCTGTGATTCTGTACAATGTATCAAAAGCAAGACTTGTTGCAAATAAAATAAAGGGCATCACAACTATTAAAGTAACAATCAACACTACTGCAAGATAAATTATAAATGAGATAATATACCTAATTAAATACTTGAATACATTTAAGAAGTCTGAATAACTATAAGCTTCATTTTCGTAAGCTTTCAATGTAATCTTAATCATCCCAAGGGAAAAAATCAAAGATAAGGCCATGCTTATTAAATCAAACAAAAATGATACAGGAAGATCCCTAACCAGAAGGCTCCAAAAATCTACCCCAAATATTATTACAAAGTACAATAGCATCAAAACAACCCAAAAACCAACCTTCTCGACAAATTTCCCCCAGCCAAATTTAATAGCCTCTCTTGTAGAAAAAATAAAAATCCTTCCTTTCTTTTTATAAATCTTCTCCATCTTTTGAAACAGGAGATTAAAATTCTTTCATTTCCACGACTCTAAATCTATCATCTTGATGAAAATTATTTACCCTAAAAACATATTCACCATTTATTTCTTCGGCATTTTGTTTACCTTCTATCCGGTATAAAAACTGGTATTCTAAATAATCCGTCATCCTATCTTCTGCCATTTGTTCAGTAACTTTCACTTTAAGATTGTCATCATCTTTTTCTAAAATGTTTTTTTGACCATAATCGCTAATTACTGCTTCTTGAAATTTTTTATAATCTGTAGTTTCATATAATCCTGATAATCTATAATTAGATGAAGTATAATTTTTAGTTTCTCCTATAAGAGAATCAAATGTTTCTTTTTTGGTTTCAGTGTCAAGTTTTTTAATGAATTCATAATTTTCTACTTCAATAAGTAATTCCTCTTCTAATTCCTTGTGATCAAATGTAATACTTGGTTCAGATGGGGCTATATAATCCAAAGTTCTTAAGAGACCTTGTTCATTTTTGAGAACGGATAAATAGTTTTCAACTGTACTTCTTGCCTGTTGTTGTGGATTAGAGCTATAAAAGTGATAAGAAAGCAGCCCCAAAACCAATACCACTATTGAAATTCTTCTTACTATTTGTTTGGTTTTTAATTCTTCTTTTTTTCTAAATAAGCTAGCCCAAACAAACGTTATAATCCAAAGAATAGAAGGCATAGCTTCTGGTATTAATATAAGTTCAGTATAGTTATACAATATATAGCCAATAGATCCTAATACATTTACCAAGATAATTAAATTAGCATCTGCGTGATTTTCCGTCTTTGCCATAAAAGATGGTACAAAGTATAAAAATACTACTAGCAAAGGAAATATCACTTGAAATATATTAATAATTACACTCACGATCATCCCTTCCTTTTACCTCTAACTCTCACATCTATCAAGCCCAGATGGAACACTCACAGTAACATAATACCATAATATCAATACCCTGCCAATTGATAGTTAAGGTGTTTTAAGAACATTGCTACATTATATTTTTGATGTTAATATTAAGAAACAGATTCTACAAAATACATTACCAAAAAGGAGTAATTAAATTGAATAATATCAACCAACTAAAATTATCATCTTTAATATTAAATAAAGCAAAAGAATTTGGTGCTGACATTGTAGGTATTACTAGTGTAGGTGAATTAAAAGACTCTCCTTCACATAAGCAAGCTAGTAAAATATCTAGATTAGAAATAGGCAAAAGAGAACAAAACTTAGAACCACTAGAAGTTAAATGGCCTGAAGATGGCAAAAGCGTAATTGTATTTGGAATATCCCATCCAGAAACCAAACCCGAACTTGACTGGTGGTATGGAGATCACTCTCCACCGGGTAATCAGAAGTTAATGAAAATAAACAAAAGATTAGCTGAATGGGTTAATACTAATTTCCCAAAAGTGAACACTTACAAACTTCCATATAGTGTCGAACAAGGGGGTATTTTTTTTAAGGATGCCGCTGTTAAGGCAGGACTAGGATGCATAGGACGAAGTAATCTTTTGGTTACACCTGAATATGGCCCCAGGGTAAGATTCCGAGCTATGATAGTTAGTGAAGATTTAGTTAGTACAGGCCCTATAACTTATAATCCCTGTACAAGCTGTGAAGGGTTATGTATAAAAAGCTGCCCTCAAAAGGCTTTTTACGAAGGCAGTTACGAGCGCTTTACATGCAATATTGAGATGGAAGAAAACATTAAAACGTCAAATAAAAAAACGAAAAAGATATTTATGAACCAACAGGAGAAGAGCTTCAGCTAGTTAAGTATTGCCGCAGGTGTGAATTTGCCTGTCCTATCGGCAAATAGGAATTTGGATAAAATTCCTATTTGCATTAAATATTATATGTCCTTACCTTCCCTCACCAACCCGATAAGGCTAGTTACAGCCAGGACGAACAGTACTGCAAACATAGCCACAAAGCTCCATTCGCCATTTTGGGCATAATAGCCAGAACTGTTGATAACAGTATATAGTAGCATACCAATAGAGGCTAAGTAGATTTTTACACCTAAAAGATGCTCCAGGTAGAGCATTACTCCACCAACAATCAAAAAAAATGCAGTAACAAATTCCGCAGCCAGGTGAAAAGCAATACTAAAAGGACTTGTTACTAGTTCAGGCACCTGGCTCGTAAAAAGCAACATCGTCCATAGTCCTATCATAGAGATACCCACCAAAATAGCAAAACTTGCGTACACTTTCCTGAAATTATTCTTTTTCACTTCACCCATCCCCTCTTTCTTTCGGGTAAAAACAGATAAAAAAACATTGCTGTAATCGCTAACCATTGTTGGTAAGAGCCTATGGTTAGTCGTGCAAAAACCCCCATATAAGCCGATTCGTTTTGGGCACTGAGGGCAGCTATACCCCCTGTTACAAGTATAATAGCCGCAGTAGCCAAGCAATAAATACTATAACCTTTGAATCTGTTAATCTTACGAAAACCTAGTCCAACTAGCATCGGACAAATTATGGTTAGCGGAGAAACAATTCCGGCCAATATCAAATGAATTGCTCCCTGGATGGTAGTATCGGCTCCGCGGAGATCCATAGGGAAAAAGGCCCATAACAAGCTTAAAACACTTATAGTCAAAAGAATCCACATGCTTATATTTAGCAATCTATTTTTAAATTGTTTAATATATTGGAGCGAAGTTATCGCGAAATAAGCAGCTAAAAGAAGAGAAATACTAAATAAAATATTTAGTGTAAGCCTAAAAGGAGCACCTGCAGCTGTTAATTCACTGATAGCCTGGTTTGCATGGTTATAACCATCTGACAACACTCCTCCCAGGATTACAGTAAAAGCATAAAGAAATGGAGAAACAACACCGGAAAGTAGATAGACTCTTTTCACACCAACACTCCTCGCAAAATAGTAATTCTAAGAATTTCTTCATCTCTAATTGGTAATGTTATATTTTTATAGCAGTACCATAAACCATTATTTCTGAAGAACCAGAAGCTATCTGAGAAGAACTAAATCTGATTCCGATAATAGCATTAGCTCCCAACTTTTCAGCTTCTTTTACCATATCATTTATAGCATTTTCACGTGTATCTTCCATGAGCTTTGAATAAATTTAAAACACTGCGCGTATGCCCTTAAAATTTTTGTAAATCAAAATTAACTTATGGTAGAATATAAACAAGAAGGCTTTGGGAATATTGTTTTTATGATCCTTAGATAGAAGGAGGAAAAGCAAATGGATTTAAAAGAAAAAATTAAATCTAATATAGATGAGTTAGAACCTCATTTGTTACAAGATGTATTAGAATATATTAACTCATTAAAGCAAAAGAAAGATATTAAAGGTTATAATGCAAAAGTTTCCCATAAAGAAGTTCAGAAAATGCTATCTTCGTCAGAAAGCTCATGGGCGGATGATATATCATCTGAAAGAAAGGAAAGAATATGAATTCTTATTTTTTTGATACTTCTGCTATAATTAAAATATACCACAAAGAAGTAGGAACACCACAAGTCGAAAAAATATATGAAAACTTAAAAAATAAGATTTTTATATCACAACTTACAAAACTAGAGTTTATTTCAACATTATACAAAAAGTATAGAACCCATGAAATAAATCAAAAGGCTTTAGGTACAGCCAAAAATATTTTTTTGCAAGACTGTGAAAAAAGATTTACTTTAGTAGGTTCTTTTGTATCTCACCATCTGAAGGATTCATCAATGGAAATCATCGAATCTTATGGTATGAAAATGGGAATTAGAACCTTAGATGCTTTACAACTTGCAGCTTTTAAACAAATTAGTGAAAATAATTGTTATTTCGTTTGTGCCGATAAAACACTTAATAAAATTGCTGAAGATATAGGAATAAATATATTTTTTAAACTTAAATAAATGCAAATCCTAGCTCTTTTAAAAGCGACTATCATTAATTAGGTGGTCGCTTTGCATGTTATATTTTTATAGCAGTACCATAAACCATTATTTCAGAAGAACCAGAAGCTATCTGAGAAGAACTAAATCTTATTCCAATAATAGCATTAGCCCCCAACTTTTCAGCTTCTTTTACCATGTCATTGACGGCATTCTCACGTGTATCTTCCATTAGCTTTGAATAATCCGATACATCTCCTCCAACAATCCCTTTCAAAAAAGCTCTGATATCTTTGCCCAAATGGACAGCTTTCACTCTACTTCCTCTAACAATTCCAAGAACCTCATAATCTGTTTTCACATCTGTGGTTGTTAATAACATTTCCATTAGAACTCTCTCCTTTCAAAACTTTTATATCCAACATAAAAAATTAATAGTGAGACCACTGCCAACAAAAACAAACTTAAAAATGGAAAACCTTCACCGGCAAAATAATTAGAAGCCCGTATATGATAAAAAGGAGATAAAAATTCTGTCCTTTCAAAGAAACCAAAAAGTGAAATCCCTCCCCATATCAAAGCACTAAAGAGTCCAGCCTTTATTGACTCATCAAACTTATTTGAAAAATAGATAGCCGTAAAATAAACAGGCAAGAACCCAATAAGCGAAGGGACAATTCCTATAATTAGCCTTGTTTCATCCACTTCTAAACCAGTTAACATAGCCAAATAAACAATTATTAATGTAGTTGTTATTATAATTCCATAAAGTATCTAACCCCTGTTGCCACTTTTGTTGTAAAAATCTCAAATCTACTTACTGGTTTGCTGACTAGAAAGCTTATTGTCCCTTTGGAAGTTTCTTTTGCTATTACACCCATCCCAAGTATTATAGATAATATTGCACCTATCTGCACAAGGTTATTCCCATGCCACTGGCTCCAGATATAAGTGGTATGATCTCCAAAAAGTAGCGTAAATTCTTCGATTATGCCCCCAAGAATCCCAAAGTCCCCTTCAAGCTGCTCTGAAATCCCCTCAATATTTAAAAGTTCAACAAAATTATATGAATACACTATTATCACACCGCTTGCTATGGTAAATAATAGTCAAATAATCAAAATCCATCTATTTTCCTTTAGTTCTTTTAGAAAAAGGTTTTTCTTCATCTACTCTGCTTCCCTCCTTTGGTACCTCTATCAATTAATATCTCCTCAAGGCTTTGGTCGATTATTTCTATGGTGAAAGTAGGTCTCTCCTTACACCGCTGATATATCTCATCAAAGTTTTCTGAAACAGTAATTATATAAGAGCTGCCTTTGGTTTCTACTTTTTCTATACCAGGGTACTCGAAAAATTCCGGTTCTACTTTCCCCTGAAACACCACTCTAATTATCTTTTCATTGGTTTTAATTTCATCAATGTTTTTTAGCTTTATAAGTCTTCCTTTGTCAATAATCCCAACAGCTCTTGATAAGCTTTTGAAACAGTATTAGGGTTAACAGTCAGGTCTTTAGATAACTCCCTGACAGAAGGAAGTTTTTCACCTTCTTCAAGGACTCCTCCGGCTATTGCGTTTTTAATCTGTTCTTTTATATGTACAAAAATCGGCACTCTTTTCATCATTAGGTCGATCACTTAAAACTTCTAATTCTTCTAGCATTAAATTCCAACGGGGCACATGCCTTCAAAATAACCAGATTCTCCTCCCGGAATTCTCTGTTTAATAACAAAACTATCATTTTGAGGACCATCCACTAGATAATAATACTCCCAAAAAGTATCAAAACTCCCCCCACTTAGTCGTATACCATCTACAGGGCTGTTGACAACCTCAACTTTTACTGTATCACCATGGGTATCCTTTAACTTATTCTCTAATTTATTTGAGAAGACTTTTGGCTCTGTTTCTTCTCTCCATATTTCCATATAAACCTCAGGCAAATGTTCAGGTCTATCTTTACTCTGAATTCTTTCTGTGCTGTTATGTTCTATTAGTTCATATCTTTCCTGATCAATATAAATAATATAGCCCATATCACTGATATAACGGGAGTGCTCTATCTCGTAGGAGATACCTTCTAACTCCAATTCTAATATCTTTTTTTCAGGTGCTTTTACTTCATCTTTGGCTTCAGCTAATCCCTCTCCTACAAATATCACTGACAACATCAAAGAAAATAAAAACACCAGAACTACTGATAAACCTTTCTTCTTGTTAAAATCCTCTTTGAATCTCATCTTAAATCTCTCCTTGTAATGTACTCCTGGCAAAATAGTATAATTCCTGTATTATAATCAAACCTTACTTTCTAAATTTGTTTCTAATTACGAAGATAGCTGCAATCAACAAATAAATTGGAGTAAAGTTAAAAAAAATGTCGCGATAAGCATCAGGGTGCAGTTCTATAAAAAAACTACTAACCCACATCAGCAAAAAAATGATACCCATGGTTGCAGTATAATGCAATGCAAACATTACCCACAGAGGCCAGCGGGGAAATAAATTAAACATGAGAATACTGCCAATTCCGATAGCTGTTACTGCAAAGCGGGCCAATAAGTGAAAATGCGTCGCCGTGGTAATTCCAACCAAAAGTGCATAGCCAGAGCTAGTAATGGTAAGCAGTGTATAAACAACACAGATAAGAATTAAGGTGCTTTTCAAGTTAAGGTTAATGCGCATAACGCTAATCATCTCTCCTATTGAATTTATCCTTAAAAAGCTATCTCCACCAGTTCAGTGCCAGGAAAATTCCCGATTAAAAACTACTTTGAGTTAAACAAATAGGGTCCTGTAGGACCCATATGTGGAAGAATTGTCTTTAGGATTTAATATTTTTTAATAAGATTACTAAAGATATTAAGCAACCTATAGCGATAGGTCCCCATAATGCTAGTTCAGCAATACTATCTGATGCACCGGCCCAAAAGCCACTCACAGTAGCTGCGGACAGTGCAGCCAAATAAACAGCACTCTTAACATTCCATATCACTGCTATAACATATCCCCATGGTTGACCTTTCCAAAGCAACACAGCTCCTAAGAAACCAAATGAAACTGTTAGTGACAAATCCAATGCAGATATTAAATTAGTAGTCTGTTCTAGATTAATGATGAACTCTGGAACCTGCCCGGTAAAAACGTATCTAAGTGATAAAACGACATGAAAAACAGCTAGCAAAAAAGCAACAATCGCCATAAATCCACTTATTTTTTTCACTGGAGTATTAGGGGAAAACCGTTGTGCAATAACCTTAACATTAATAGATGATACACCAAGGATTAGAGCAAAAATCGAAAGAGTAAATAGTGCAACATAAATCAAAAACATACTGTTATAAGCTGCACCAAAAAGATAAAAAGCATAGTTATAAAGGGTATAAAATAACATCCCTAACCATACCAACTGTGCTCGTTCTGAGCCCTTCTCTGAAAGAACTAATGATAAAGTTAATAAAGGCACTGCTAAAAGTAGCGTTACTAAATCATTTCCAAACCATCCTGAAATAACCAAGAAGTTATCTTGGTAAAGGTCATTTATGAAGATACCTCCCATAGAAGCAAGAGCCATCAAAATGACAATAATGACGGAAAGAATAAAGGCTGGTTTATATTTTGTCTTTTGCATTATAGTTTTATTTCCTATTATTTTTTTCTGCATTTTTATTCCTCCAATTATACTTCTATAGGCAATTTAAGTATCCACTTTTAGCTATTTTTATTTTCATCAGTTCTCTCTGTTCTCTTCTTTTTCCACTGAATATATAGATAGACAGCCAAAAATCCTCCTACTATAGCAGGAATATTGTCCACTATAATACCACCTCCTCCAAAAAATGTGTCCCATCATTACAAAAATAAATACACTAATTGGATTTTTTTAATCTCTAGCATTTTTGGCATAAACTCTTCAACTCCGCTGTTAATTCTTACAGTATTTTACTTTTTAATGAATATATTTCCTTTGCTTACATTTATAATCATACCACATAATTTTGCTGCGAGCAACGAAATTTAGCAATTATAAATCATTTATTTCCCTGAGAAGAAAATATAATCAATATTCTTATAATTTCATATATTTGCGCCCTCATGCTACGCTTTTCTAGTCGCTCACCATGTTTTTCACATAAAATAATTGCAGTTCTCCTACTATGAGAACTGCAATTTTGTAAAGATTTTTACCACAAATTTAATAATAAAATATATGATTAGTATATTAATTAGTAGAATCGCTGGATTTATAGACAATCCTGCATTACCGTTAAAAAAGTTACCCCCAAACCATATACTTGAAGATTCAGTCTGAAAAAATGTTATATAGTTAATAGGAAAGCCATATTGATATCGCAATATAGCTGTTGATTGCTCTGGGTTACTTGGTATGATTAATGTAAAGATTAGTGTA
Source organism: Natranaerofaba carboxydovora (assembly GCF_022539405.1). NCBI lineage: Bacteria > Bacillati > Bacillota > Clostridia > Natranaerobiales > Natranaerofabaceae > Natranaerofaba > Natranaerofaba carboxydovora. Next base: position 2,122,903 of record NZ_CP054394.1, read on the forward strand.
ATAATAGTGCTTAATACAAAATATCTTCTAATAATATCCACCCCACCATCAAAGTTTCTCTTAATTAATTATACCTAATCCATTTAATTATCTCAGGGATAGTTGCATTTTTGCCATACATTAGCATGCCAACCCTAAATAATTTTGCTGCTATAGACATGACCAAAACTATCGAAATTATCAACAATATACCGCTTAATAGAAGTTCCCATAAGGGTATTTCAGTTATTCCCATCCTCATAATCGTGATAATCGGTGAGGTGAAAGGAAATAAAGATGCACCGGTGGCAACTGTTCCAGTAGGGTCACTCATTACAGGCCCCATAATTATTAAGGAAAGTGCAGGAAGTGCCATAGCTACCCCTTGAAAGTTATTTGCACTCCCCATATCTTCCATCGTGGCACCAAGCCCAACAAAAATTGCAGCATAAAACAGATAACCAGATAAGCCAAAGAAAAGTATCAAGGGAATATTAACTCCCAAGATCATCTCAAGGACCGGCCAATCAGTAAAATAAATCACTATAGGAAGCGCTAACAAAATCCAAACACCCATCTGGAATATCCCCAGAAGAAAATCACCGATAATCTTACCACACATGAATTGATAAGGCTTTGCTGAAGAAAGAATTATCTCTGACATTTTATTTTGTTTTTCCTGCAGGGCACTTTGAAGCAGCATAGAACATGTCATCATAATTAGAACAAATAACAAAATACCAAAAAATAAAGGAACTAAGTTTTCTCCCATTAGAAATCCACCATCAACTGTTTCATCATTATCAGCTTCTAAATCAGTAGTAGTAAGCTCTACACTCCCTGTTAAATATGAAACCTCCCCTTCATCTAAACCAAGCTGCTCTCCCCTGTATTGCTGTAGAACTTGTGTAAATATAACTCCAAGATGTTCAATTGCCATCATATCCATATTCTTTTGTAACACCATTCACATTTAATACTATGCTCACTTATCATATCTCCTTTTTTGTTGACTTAACCTTTAATATTATAGCACAAGATATACTTAATTTTTTAAAAAATTAAGCGACCTTGTAGCTCCTTAAAAAGTTAGAGCTTTGGCCGCTTAAATTATAAAGCTTCATTATTAACTTATAACTAAAAAATATTTATTCTTTATTTATCCAGCCTGGATATTATCTCAAACTTGTTATGTAAAGTTATCAAAGTTATCTCTTTCAATTGCTACTTGAAATATATAAATTATATGTATCAATCACTGATTTACTTTGTATTAGATAGTCCATTCCCAATATACCATCTATTTCAAGACCATAATCCATGGCACCAATTTGAACTAAAAATTCTGTAAGTATAAGATTGCATAACTTTATTTCTTCTATCTTCTTTTCATATACAAACTCATTGCCTCCAACGCCACTAATAGTGTATATTTTGTCTTCGGGATTTGGTCCTAAACCTAGATTCATAGCTACATCTGCTGATAATAAAGTAGACGCCGCTCCAGTATCTACTAAAACATTAGACAATAATTTATTATTGTCTCCTTGTTTTAAATCAACTTTAACAAACGATAGTCCATACTTCAATTTCATATTCATCTCGCTGTCCTAACTCCTGTCCAAGTTAACTCTTCTATATCCAATTCAATACGAGAAGTATGAACAACATACATCTCTTTATCTGGATATTTTTTATGCAATTGAATATATTCTTTTAATGCTTCATTACTGTCATCGAATGAGTTAATCACTGTCAATTCTTCTACAATTCTTTTATTATCTTTTGTTCTTGCTGATATAGACTCAATAACTAGCCACTTCTCAGGGTAGCTATCTCGAACTTCTTTCCATTTCATTAGGTTCTCCCCCTTTTCTTTATACTATTCACCTTTATTATATCATCTTATTTAAACATAGAAACCTATTATATCATATCCTTTTTGGGAATCCGGGCAATTATTATTAAAAATACCCATCTGAAATATCTAAACAAGAAGGAGACAATTTTTAGAAGACTACTACTAAAAAATCAAGCGGCCTTGTAGCTCCTTAAAAATTTGGAACTTTAGCCGCTTAACTCATAGAGCTTATTGTTAACTTATTGCTAAACCATATCTATTCTTGATTTCCTTGACTTTGCAATTTAGATATTATCTCTCTTAACAATTTTTCAAATTTGATAGTATCTTCTTTTTTCCTCTTTGGTGTTTTGGTATGTCTGCCATTTTTTCGGCGTACTTGTTGGTTAATATATCTATTCATCAATAAGCTTTCTATATTCTCGTTTGTGTACTTCCAACCATTTGGATGAATAACTATAGCATCTTTTGATAGAGCAAGTGAAGCCAATCCATAATCACCGGTTACAACTATATCACCCTTTTTAGTTTTGTTAACTATTACAAAATCCACAGAATCTCTACCTTTATCTACTGTAATGATTTCTGCATAGTCGCTATTAATATCGTGGGATAAGTTTTTTACAACTACCAGTTCGACAGAGTATTCCTTAGCCACTTGAAACAAAATATCTTTTACAGGGCAGCTATCTGCATCCACTAGTATCTTCATAAAAGCATCAAATCCTTTAAAAATTCCATATTATCCTCCGGTATCTATTTTAGATCAAAAGAAAGTAAACGAAATAACTTTAATATCAGGCTAAATAATTTATTCTTTTCTTCTTTTATTTCTTTTTCTTCTTTTTCTTCTTCATCCAACTTTTCTTCTTCATCTAATTTGTTATGCTCTAGAAGATTTAGTTCTATTTCATCAAATTCTCTCATCTCTGATGGTATAGTTTTAGTATCAGTAGGGTGTGTTATAACTTGTATTACGGGAGCATCCCCCGGAGATGTGAGAGCATAGTCTACTATAAGCTTGTCATCATCTATAGAAAAATCTTCAATTGATATCTCATATCCCCCTGTGTTTTTTTCTCCCCAATCTAGTTTTAGTTCTCCATTTTTGTATATATAAGTAATATCGTCCTGGGTCCCTTCGATGGTTTCATCTTTTGATGTTTTGGGGATAATTTCAAATTCTTCCTGCAGCTCAAATTCTTTTCCCGTATCAAAGCATTGAATATCTTTGTTGATTCTGTACAAACCTTTTTTAGCCTCTTGGGCAAAGTTGTCCTGATTAAGTGTTTGAGTATGGCTTTCTCCCGGGAGCAGCATAATCATATCTTGAGGCCAAACAATATCTAATTCTATAGCTTCCCAATTTTCACTTTCTTCGTTATAATATTCTACTTCAAACATCCTGGCAAATGTCAATTCCGTTTCCCCTACATTTTTAATATCAAATTTTATCTCTTTCCCTTTTTCAAATTCTTCAGTTTTCATTTCTAAAACTGCACCTGGTTCTAAATCTTTCTCACCCTCCGCTTCAAGTGATTCCCCATAGGCAAATGCCCCTTGCGAAAGCAAAACTAGTACTAATACTAATACTTTTATACACAGCTTGTTTTTACTTAGAATAATTTTACCCATAAAAATTCCCCTCCTATAAGATTTGTCATCTATCAAGACGAATAAAATTAAAAAAAGTTGCTTTAACACTTATTTCTAATGACTAAACAAAGAATCATACTCTATCTGATAAACAGATTCGTCTCTCTTTAAGTAAATATCATGATCTTCAGGGTCAACTTGGATAAGCTTAGTATTATCTTTAAGATAAACCAATTCTATATCTAAGCTATTCTCTTCTAGATTAGCCAACGCAAAAATTGGTGCTTCAATATAGGGGCGAGAATCGTCAAATGTATAGTGTAAGTGACCTTTATCTGTATCTTTTGTAATAACCGGAAGTTGGTCAATCTCTCCATTATCTAAAATTTGGGCAAAATCCAATTCTTTGTGTAGATACTCACTCAATTTAGAATTATTTTCACCAACATCTTTCATCACTTCATCATTATCTAAACTTACAAAAGCAGATATCTGTAATGAAGATCTTCTTTCGCCTTCCTCAATTTGCTCAGATTCAGTCATATTAGTAGGCCATAAATTGTTTTTAATCCCTTTCTCATCTGGGATGGCACCTACCAGCATTACATCATCCTTTTCCTCTTCAAAGCCACCGGGAAGGTGCTGTACAGTGCTCGCTGTTAAATCAAGAGATTTATTGCTATCCGGAGCCCATATTTCTATACTTCTAGCGGAACAGGCATGTATTGGCACTTCACTTTTAGTAAGTAAAATGCCATATTCATTGCGCCCCATAATTTTATGGGACACAAAGTTTGAATCACCTTCGTTAGGGACTTCACCCTCGCGTTTAGTGCCACCTGCTTCTAAATGTTCTAAAGAGAAATTGTTTAAATCTATTAGGCTAAATCCTTTATCACCACTAGCTATAATAGCGGTATTATCATCATATTTTGCTATATCTGTAATTAACGGAGCCACTTCAAACTCCTCTTCAAAATTAATATCTTTTTCTTTAAATCCATCTTCAGATATTTCGAATACTTTTAAAAAAGGTTTTTCAGCCCTGGGTGGCTCTTCATGCCTTACTATCCAAGAATGATCTGCGTAAAGAAATAGGTAATTTTCTATAACACTAGTTTGAAAGTGTAGATTGTCATGTATGTTTATAAAGAATTTTCCACTCTCGTCTTTCTCTAAATCCTCTGGTATGTCCCATTCTAAATCTTGTATATTTAATTTATTTTCTTTTAAAGCTTGACCCTCTTCGAGACTATAAAAATGCGCTTTTTGACCGGTATTTGGGATATAAATCAACTGATCTTCAATAATTAGACATTTCTCATTATTTCCTTCTTTTGTAACTATTCCTTCTACAGTATCAAAATGTTCTAAACTATCTTTTTGGTAGATGACCAAGTCACCTTCTTCTTCATCAGATTGAGCAATATAATTTTCCCCTACATAAAATGGCTCGTCAGTTAATGCATTTGATTTAACAGGGTCTAATTCATCTAATAAATTTGCTCCCATGATAGTTTCTTTAATAGTACCATCATCTGTTTCTGTTGTTATTTGTTCAAACTTATCCGAATCATATTCTGTCTCAAATACTGCCTGTAACTTTATATCTTTTTCCATTGTAAAATGATATTCTTGATCCTCACTAACTTCTTCCCCGTCTTCTTCCCATTTTAAAAATTCATAACCTTCCTTTGGTTCAGCTTCTACAGTTACCTCTTCTCCCTCTTCATAAGTTCCTTCACCTTTAATTTCTCCTGCATCTTCTGGACCAGCTTTTACTTCTACTTTGTATTCATTTGGTTCATCTTCATCCTGTTTAGCTTGTTCATCTTCTGCTTTTTCCTCTTGAGCACAGCCTGCTATAAAGATTGTAAAAACTATTAAACTTATTACTATTGATATATAAGCTAATTTTCTTACTGACACTTTAACCACCTCACCCCAAAGTATTCAAAAAGATCATTTCTATACACCAGTTATTTATCATCTCCAAAACTTCTAACTCTCTAAAATATATTCTGTTAATACAGGTTGACACTCCAACACGCATAAATGCGTGGGATTCTTGGGTAGCTTACCGTCCTCAATCCATTTCTGCTTTGGACAGCTCCCAAGCCAAGGGTATGCCAGTACCCTTCCCATACCAGTGCATATAGCAGTATGGGCTGATAGACTGCAGTTTAAGCTGCTCCATCTATCACAGGTGCATGAATGATATTCATCCCTGCTACCCGGTCTCTGTGCGAACTAAAACCGCAGGTGCATCGATATTTTCTATCTTTTGCTTGGTTTAGTACTTCACATACAGGACATGTTTGACTGGTGTATTTAGGGTTTACATATTCTACTAATATGCCTGCTAATTTCGCTTTGTACTCAATGTATGATGCTAGACGATAGAAAGACCATGCATGAAGGTTCTTTTCGTTTTTACGGCTTGTCCTTGCCGTGGTTCTGATATTAGATAGTTTTTCTAATCTAATGATGGAAACTTTATTATGTATTGCAAAGTCAACCACTTTACGGCTGATTTTATGGTCTTGGTCTTTCATCCAGCGTTGTTCTTTGTCGTTGAGGTTTTTGATGGCATTTAATTTTTTTGCTTTTCCTAGTTCACGTCGTTTTGTTTTGAATTTTCTACGAATATATTTGTTTTGTCTGCCGTTACCGGTGAATTTTGTTTTGCCGGTACTTGTTACTGCGACTGCTGGAGATTTTAGGCCTAAGTCTACGCCCATTATTATATCTGTTTCTTTAGGTTTAGGGTCTGGTAGTGTTACACATATTTGGGCTATCCATTTGTTTGATTTCTTTGTGATGCGCAGTGTGCCCAGTTTGTTTTTAAGTAGCTCGTTTTGATATTCGGTTAATACGGCTTTTATGGCTATACGCTTTGTTTTAGCATTGATAAATACTGGAAATCAGGTGGTGTTTTCTTTGATTTTGTAGTTTTGATTGTTCCATATACAGACAGGCTTTTTTAGAATAGGGACTCTTTTTAATTTTTTGGATCTACGATAAACACTTTTTGCATCACGGATTGCTTGATTTTTGACAGCACTTGGCATCGGTACTTGGACATCTTTTGATGATAGATTTAATGCTTTTTTTAGCTTGTACTATTTTAGATACCAGGGTATTGACGGTTTTTATGTATTCTTTTGATATATCTAGTAGGTGTTTTTCTTGTTCTTTTGTTGGTAGTAGTTTGATCTGCGCTGTTTTTTCCATAAGTTCACCCTCTTGTTTAGTTGATTAATGATACGGTAGTTTTAGTTGTTCTATATTCTTGTTTCATAATTCTATTGTATATGTTTTTTCTTTGCACTGCACGATAATTTATAAAAAAATGGGCTTTCATCCCACGATTGAAAACCGTGGCCTTTTCGCCCTAATACTGTAAAAATCGGATAAAATACATCATCCCAACAATCTATACTATTTTTCAACATTAATGATTAAATTGCTTGTATCCAATCCAAAATAATCCTTCACTTCTGATGTTATCTCTACCTCGATACTACTACCATCTGAAATATTTTCAAATTCATAACCTATCGAAAATCCAGTTGCTCCTTCTGCAGCCTTTTCATCATGGACTTTTTCTTCATCCAAAATTTCAATATCGTTTAAACTATATAACCAATTTTCATGTGATCCAATTCCTGCAGCACTTAAATCAGCGTTAGATGCTGGTGCTATATCCCCTGAAAAATGTAAAACAAATTCAGAACTGTCGATTGTTATCTCTCCATCGCTTGAAAATTCTTTCTCTTTGCTTTTGTCATTTTCTGGAACATTAACCTGAAGTTCAACATCCCACAAATTACTTTCATGCTGTAGTTCGTAAATTTTTCCCTCCGATAACACCTCATGAGCTCTTACACCTTCAGTTTGAGCCATTTCAAGCAAAACACCTGAATAAAATCTAGCTATATTAAGTTGACGCTCTTTCGACTCTAACTCTTGTTCTAGATTTTCTATTCTAGACTCTTTTCTAGATAATTCATCTTTAAACTCTTCTTTTGTTTCTTCTTTTATCTCTTCTTTATCATTCTTTCCGTACTCTTCACCTTTTTCCTCTGGAGCACAGCCTGTCACAAAAACTGTTAAAACCATTAAGCTTATTACTATTACTAAATAAGCTAATTTTCTTCCTAACACTCTTACCACCTCGCTTAAAATCATCAAAAAATATACCCTGTTAGCTCAGGGATAGAAACTTAAAGATGACCAATATTTAACAATAAGTTTTAAAGACATTATTTTGTTGGACTAATTTTTTGATTTATAACTTTCCCTTAGTATTTTTTCTTGTTAGGGTTTGTCTTTTCACAGGGTACAGCCGTCTGACATTTTCCGCAGCCGTAACGTGGGAAATATTCAGGATATATTTTTTCATCAAAGTATTTTTTACAAACATTACTATCCTTACCTTCTTCTGTTATTGCTTTTTCAGGGCAACGAGAAATACATACACCACACATTGTACAATATTCATATACTTTTTCGTATTCTCTTGTAGTAGGAGTTATTTCCAAAGTTGTTATAACACTACCAAAACGGCCTGCAGACCCTTTTTGAGTAATAAGAGATTTGCTTAAACCAAATGTTCCTAGTCCTGCTATAAATGCAGCATGTCTTTCAGACCAGTTGCTTTTGACACCCTCATCTCTAAAAGTAGTATCTAATATAGGGGCTACAGCTTTTTCTCCAGAATTATTTAATTCTTTAGTGAGATATTTTAGTAAACCTATATTACAGTCTTCACCTTCAAAACGTCCATATAACCATTCGGCTGCAGGAAGTCCTGATTTGTGATTGGCTTTACGTATTTGTGAGGAAAAAGGTAAAAAATATGTTATTACAGACTTTGCATTTGTAAGCCATTCTTTAGGAGACTTATGATTAGGGCCAATTACCTGAGAATCTTTAAGTTTATCGAATAATAAATCATTAGCATCTGCAACACCGATTAACAGCTTTTTTCATAAATCTTTCCTATGTCTTTTTCCTCTACTTTATTAAGATTAGTTTGCTCAATAAATTTAGATAGCATATTATTTATATCAATTAATTTCATAATTTTTCTCCTAACATTAGAGTATTTGGTGAATCCCGTTTATGTTTATTTTTGTTCAGTTTCGCTAACACATTCATTTTTTAGTTTTCCCACTAAAAGTTCCAAGGCATCAATGACGTGCGGCCTAATATCTCCCCCTATCATCACATACATGATGTCGTCACCAACTTCGAGCTGACCTTTATTAAGCCAAACCCTGACATGGAAACTAAGATATTGAAATTATCCGCCTTAAATATTTCTAGTTAAAACATATCTCACCTTGCAGAAATAATGAAGTTGACAAAAATTTGACTGTCTATAATCAACTAGATAAATCTTCATTTTTTTTAAAAATTTTAATAAAACCTATTGCATAATAGCCTTCGCCTTGTTATAATACAGCTTACAATCAAAATATAATCATCAATGGTTATTGAGATTGTATAAATTAAATGGAGGTGCTTAAAATGAAAAGGTTTTTAGATAGGTTGGCAAAGGCGAATGAAAGGGAGTTTGGGAAAGGAAGAATTAATTATCAAAAAATGTACAACAGCAGTGCGAGAGTTGTTTCCGAGCTGCCAAGTCATGAACCTACAACCCCACCAAGTACTTCTGTTATTCAGGCAATGAAAGCTGCTGATTCAATCAACACTCCAAAGTGCGATATCTGCTACTTAGGCGAACCATCCGCCCAGTGTTAATCTAAAGTAACTCGGGATCAAAAATTTATAGTAATAAAAAAATCGGTGTGAAAAACACCGATAATTTTTTGTCATTTTTACTCTACTGGTCTTAATATTTACTCTACTGATCTTACTATATTTTTTAGTTCTTCTTTTGATAATCCACTCTTATACTCCCTAAACTCAAATTCTTGACCATCTTCCTGCCAAACCAACTGATAGCCGATTTCTACTTTTGGTTCATCTTTTCCCACTTTGCCTGTATCCAAGATTGGATATTCAATTATTCTCACCTTTTTGTCATTGATATAAACTTCATCAATCACTTTATCTTCGTCCACATCCGCTCTTCTTGGATAATTCGAAATAATAAGGGTCAGTCTCTCGGCATCATCACTTTCGGTATTTTCATAGCGCATCCGTACATTTTCTCTTTCAACAGATGAATTATGATCTCCTCCTGCAATATACTCTAGAGAATAGTCTTCTGGCAGTTTTTGTGGAGATTTTATATCAAGGGAAGTATTTTCCCTAGCCTCTTCGAAGGTATCATATTCTGGCACTTTTGCTGATTCAACTTTTTCTTCATTAATTTCTACTTTATTAAATTCTTGTTCGGTTTTTTGGGCTTCGTACCCATCGTCTGTTTCTTCTATTTGATAGACAACTACACTCCCAAAAGGTAAGTTGTTACTAGCCCATGTCCTAGCTTCACTAGACATTGCAAAAATAGACCCTGTCATAAGAATTGTCAGACATGCTGCCGCAGAAGCCTTTTTAAGAATAGTTTTAGGATTCTTTTTGGGCTTTTTTTCTATATTGTTTTTCACCTTTTCCCATGAAATATCAGATATATATTTATCATCGACTTCTTCATCCATTGTGCTTTTCAGTTCCTCTTCAAGTCTTGGGTCAAAATTATTATTATCTAACATTAATATTCCCCTCCTCAAAATAATTTTCGCCCAGTTCTTCACTATAGGGGTTCACCCCTTCATTTTTAAGTAGATAAGCAAGTTTCTTACGAGCTCGGTGTAGTCTCGTCTTAGCTCCTGCCGTACTACAACCAAGAACCTGTGACATTTCTTTTGTTGTTAGTCCATTAAAATAATAAAGGACTAAAGCTGTTCTATGAGAAGGTTTTAGTTTCCCCATGGACTTGCGGATTATATCCCTAGTGAGAAATACATCTACATCACTAACTTTTTTTGAAACCTGAATGTTTCCTTCATCCAAAGGCACATATTTCTTTTCTTTTTTTACCAAATCCCAGCAGGTCCTAACTAGAGTTCTATATAACCAGGTCTGAAAGGCATCAGGATCTTTTAATTGATGAATTCTGTTAAAACATTTAATAAACGCCTCCTGCACTGCATCTTCTGCAATTTTTTCATTTCGTATTATCAAAAAAGCTGTCCTATAGGCTTTATCGCTAAACTGCATAAACAATCTTTCAAAAGCATCCATGTCTCCATCTTTGCATTTTTCAACAATAAATGCGATGTCATCCATTTTATTCCTCCTTTTATTTTTTATTGTCCTTTTTCTACACTATAGAGGAATTAAAAAGTAAAAAGGTTACACTAATTAAAAAAGAACCTTCATAATTTTTATTTTTAAGAATGTATTTTCACTTCATTCGTTGATAAAATATAATTTTCCTTTTCAATTATACCTACATTTATACAAAATTAATTCTTTATCCCAAGGAAAATTAGAAATCTGTTGATATTTTTTACATTATAAAAAGGTTTTTCTTGATTTATTTAGAATTATTATTTAGAATAATTATTAATAAGTTTGATTTTTGAAATTTAAAGGAGGAATTTTAATTGGCAAAGCTTAATGAAGTTTATAGGTGTAACATCTGCGGGAATATCGTTGAGGTATTACAGGGAGGTAAAGGTCAGTTGGTCTGCTGTGGCGAGAATATGGAACTTTTAGAAGAAAACACTAAAGATGCTTCACTAGAAAAGCATGTTCCTGTTAAAGAAGTTGAGGGAGATAAGGTTACTGTTACGGTAGGAAGTGCCGAGCATCCAATGGATGACGATCATTATATTACCTGGATAGAAGTCTTAGTAGATGACAAAGTATATAGACAAAACTTGAAGCCTGGAGACAAACCGGTAGCTGTATTCAATGTTTCAGGTAGCGATATTAAGGCAAGAGCATACTGTAACCTGCATGATCTTTGGAGCACGTAAGAAAAAGTCTACAAAAACCCCTCGCAATGAGGGGTTTTTCTTTGTATAATATAATTAAAGAAAATATATTTTACCAAATATTTTAATATTTTAGTCCAGAGAGGAGATAGCTATGTGAAAAAAGTTATGAATTATCCCAAGTTATTTTACTTATTTATAATAGTAATTCTTATATTTGTTTTCACAAGCTATCTAATTATTAATAATTCTAACTATACTTTGGCATCAAGCAGTAATGGTAATGACCCGACAGCAGCCACAGCTGCTGTCTTAGATTTGAGCAGCTGGCAACCAGGTGATAGTTTAATCTCTATAGACGGTGAGTGGGAATTTTATTGGAATGAGCTATTAGAGCCAAAAGATTTTGCTAGCTTACAAACAACTCAAGAAAAGAGTTCGGAGAATTCTCATCAAAAGTATATCAACTTTCCAAGAGCCTGGAATGGTATTTTGATAGATGACCATGAGCTAGAAGGCACAGGCTATGCCACATATAGACTTAATCTAATTACAGATAATACAGGAACTGCAGGCGAAAGCAACCCCCTCTTAGGCCTAAAGATTCCCAGAGTTTTAACTTCTTATAACATTTGGGTAAATGATGAGTTAATTGCATCTGCTGGTACTGTGGGTAGTAACATACAAGACAGTAGACCGCAATATCTTCCCCAGGTAGCTTTTTTTGAGCAAAGAGAAAACAACGAGATAATAATTCAGGTATCTAATTTTAGTCACCGTAGTGGAGGTGTCTTAGAAAGTATAACTCTTGGCAGTACTGAAGATATCATTTCTCTTAGAAATTATAATATAGCTGCAGAAATCTTTATCTTTGGAAGCTTATTAAGCATGGGACTTTATCAGATCTTTTTGTTTAGCTTTAGAAGAAAAGAATTAGCATCGTTATATTTTGGTCTTTTCTGTATTTTAGTTGCTTTGAGGACAGTTTTGGTGGGAGAGATATTTCTCATTGAGCTGTTTCCTGATTTGGACTGGGAGCTAGCCCATAAGCTTCAAACCCTTAGCTACTATCTTGGTGTGCCTTTGATTTTTATGTTTTTTAAGTCCGCTTTTCCTGAGAATATTTCAACTTTTTTCTTAAGAATATGTCAGGTTATGGGGGTGCTTTTTGGTCTTTTAGTACTTTTTACTTCTGCAAGAGTTTTTACTAACTACAATATGATATATCAAGTTTTCACCGTTGTAATGATTATTTACTTAACTTATGCCCTTGCAAAAATAATCTCCAAACAAAAAGAGGGAGCTAATTACATTGTTATTGGTGCACTTGCTTTATTTATAACTACTTTTCATGATGCAATTTTTTTGAGCACCTGGTTTAGTGATCAAAGTAATAGTATTGCAAGATCTATAATTACCAGGGGAAATTTATCTTCTTATGGACAACTTATTTTTGTATTTTCCCACTCTTTAGTTCTTGGCAAAAGGTTTTCCAATGCTTTGATCAAAGAAGAAGAAATATCAAATTACAGAAAAGAACTAAATGAAAATCTAGAAAAACAAGTAAAGGAAAGAACCGAAGAGCTAGAAGAGGCCAACAAAACCCTAAAGCAGCTTTCTACTATAGATCCTTTAACAGGTATTTCGAACCGCAGGCATTTTGACGAAGTTTTGAATTTAGAATGGCGAAGAGTTCTTCGAGACAAAAACCCTATTTCACTTATTTTCGTAGATCTTGACTGTTTTAAATATTACAATGACTATTATGGACACAGTGCAGGGGATACATGCCTTAAAATGGTAGCAAAAGTTCTAAAAGATTCGCTAAACAGAGCAAGTGATTTAGTAGCACGCTATGGAGGCGAAGAATTTGTAGTTGTTTTGCCGAATATGGCTGAAGATGAAGCTTTGCAGGTGGCAGAACATCTGAGGAAAGATATTGAGAAGCTAAAAATTGAACACATCAGCTCTCCAGTATATAAATATGTCACTGCAAGTTTTGGCGTGTCGACTATGATCCCAGACGAGAACCTTTCACCAGAAGATTTGATCAACACAGCAGACAAAGCATTATACATGGCCAAAGATGAAGGGCGAAACAGGGTGAGATATGTAGCTATAACTTAAAAAACATTATCTGTATCTTTCCAAAATCAAATATGCTTTATTACCTTTGGTGTTATAAAACAAGCCTTCACACATTATCCGAGTCATTTTTATCCCTCGACCTCTTTCTCCTTCACAGTTTAATTCTTTTTTGCAGTAGATTTTCTCTGTCCAATCAAAGCCATCACCTTCATCAGCAACACTAGCGTAAATATATTTATCTGCGATTATCACTTCTATATGAACTTTTTTGTCAGGATGAAACTTGTTCCCATGCTCGATAGCATTTATGACTAGTTCTAGTAACCCTTGAAAGCAGGCAGAGTTTTTGGCATAAGCCTGAATTCGGGGAAAGATCACAGAGTTATATTCGGCTATCCCTTGAGGGCTGCTATTTATCTCCCAATAATAATACTTTCTATCTTTTGGTTCTATTTGCATAATAACGTAAGTTATATCATCTTCACCCTGAAGGGAACCATCATTAAACTCCATAAAATCTTTATTAATGGCGTTTTTTAATAGCTCGGGTGGATAATCACAGTAATTATAAAAAACATCATTTAATTTTTTTTCGTAAGCTTCACCATCAGAATTTACCTGTTCTGAAATTCCATCAGTGTTAAATAGTATTGTGGAGCCAGGTGTTAAAGTAATAACCTCGTTACTAAAGCTTATCAACTCTTTTGGAATTGCTGAAGATATTGGAAGCCCCTGGCTTTTCAAGGTGATTTTTTTGCCATCTCCTAGTTTTGCCATTGGTGAGAATTGCATCCCACCTGAACTATAGCTTAACTCATATTTTTCTAAATCTAATACCGCCAAAAAAACACAGACAAAATAGTCATCAGGATAATTATGTTTGCGGTATTGCCTATTAATATGATGCATAATTTTATCAGGGCATATATCATCAGGTTTTAACGTGACATAACTCTCAATTGTTTCTTTTACAAAAACACTTATTATAGTTCCATCTAGGCCGTGACCAGAAACATCTGATAGATAAATAATAAATTTGTTGTTATCTGTTTTGATAAAATTATAAAAATCGCCACCTAGACTTTGAGCTGGGTAAAAATGGCTTTCTAGGGTCACTTCTTTAGGTGAGTCTACTTCAGAATAATCACCCAAAAGCATCCTTTTGTGAATATGTTTAGCTTTATTAACTTCTTCATCAAGCATATTATAGAGTTCTTCAATCTCCATATTCTTTAGTTCAGTTTCTACGATGTATTCTGATAGTTTTTTGTCAGCTTCTTTTCTATTTGTTATATTTCTAACAGAAGCTACAAACAAATATTCACTCTCCTGTGTTTTTGTCTCAGATAGATGTATGGATACTTCTACAGGGAACTCACTGCCATCTTTTCTTTGATGATAAGTTTCAAAGCTTCGACCGTGCTTGAGTTTACCCGCTGCATTGCTATTTTTAATGTTATTTATAACTTCATCGAATTCTTTCTTCAATTCGCTCTCCGACATATATGGTTTTATATCAAATGGGGTTAAATTAAGTAGCTCTTCTTTACCGTAGCCAAGTTCGTAACTGGCTGTTTCATTTACATCGAGAATTTTTAAGGAAGGGTGACTTATTAAGAAAATACTATCCCCTGAGCTATCTAAAGCATTTCTAAACATTGTAAGTGACTTTTCTGCCTTTTTGCGCTCGGTAACATCAAACACCGTTTCTATCACTTGTATTAACTCACCATCATCATTAAACACTGGATATGCAAGTACTTCAACTAAGCGTTCTCTTCCTTTGCTATCATAGTGGATATGTTCTACTCTTGTAGGTTCTTTTGTTTTTTTGATAATCTCTACTGGACAGGGGTGCTCATCTCCACTACAGGGCACTTCACTATCGTGAGTTAATTCATGACATGTTATACTCTCTTTATTTTTTATCCCTGAAGCTTTGTTTGCAAGAAGTATAGAATAATCTTTTATATCTATTAACAAAAACGAATGTTTAAAAGCTTCTATTGCACCATTAAATAATGTTTTTTGATAATTTATTTCCCTTTCAAATTGTATTTGCTTTGTTATATCCCTTGCAAAACCTATATACTGGCTATCATCTATCTTAACAGCTAACATATACTCCCAAAAAAGGCTCCCATCTTTTCGCTTTGCCATAAAAGTTCTCTCCGAACGACCCGTCTCTACCAACTCGTTAAAATGCTCCATCCCCTCAGCAAAAGTCTCAGGAGCAGTTACATCCTTTATTGTCAGGTTCAAAAGTTCTTCTCTAGAGTAGCCTGTCATGTTGCAAGCTTCTTTGTTAACTTCAATATAATTACCTTCTCTATCCACAACAAATACACCAATCGGAGCTTCATCTATATAAGCTTTAAATTTCTTTAAGTTATTGTTAATTTGTTCACCAGACATTTTAATCACCAATCCTTAAAAACTTCTTTACAAAAAATCAACAACAAATAAAAAACTAGAAATACAAATTTTATTTATTTCTATAAGATGTATTTCTAGTAATAACATTCATTCTCCTTTTTATCTCTTCATTTGTAACAACATAAAAAGACTTCAGCAAATTCTATGAAGTCTTTTTATATTGAAACTAAATTATCAAGGTTTAATATCACTAGACCAACTCGGTCTATAGGATCAATTTTAGTAATAAATTAGCCCTTTAGTTATTATTTATAATTTGAACTTTGAAATTTCTTCCTGCATATTTTGAGCTAGTTCTGCCAAATTTTCACTTGCTTTTGATATTTCCTCCATAGAAGCATTTTGCTCTTCCATAGAAGCAGATGACTCTTCAGTATTAGATGAGTTTTCTTCTGCAATTGCAGTTAAATTTTGTATTTTTTCTACAATTACGTTTTTATTATCTAACATTTTGTTGCTAACTTCATTCAATTGATTGATTAACTCATTGGTTTGTTCTATAGATTTTGAAATACTTTCAAACTTTTCTCCAGTATCCTTTACGCTTGCATTTTGTGACTCAAATGTTTCACTCATTGTATCCATAGTAGATACGGCTTTAGTTGTTTTGTCCGAGAGATCTTTAACTATCTTGAAGATATTATCCGAATACTCATTTGACTGTTCTGCTAATTTTCTAATTTCATCAGCTACAACTGCAAAGCCTTCACCATATTCTCCTGCTCTGGCAGCTTCAATTGAAGCATTAAGTGCAAGCAAGTTGGTTTGTTCGGCTATATCAGCAACCTGCCCACTAGCCTCTTCTATTTTTTTGGTGCTTTCATTGGTATCGTTTATAACTTCTTGTATTTCACTTGTAGCTTCATTACTTTCTTTAGTTTTTTCATAGAGGTTTTGTAGCACTTCTGTGCTCTCTGCTTTTAATTTATCAACTTCTTCAATTGCTTTGTTCAAATTTGTTAAATAGTTTTGGCTCTCTTCGATAAATGAACCAAGTTCTTCGGTTTTTTGGGAGGTTTCCTCTGTTTCATAAGCTTGATTTGATGCTCCTTCAGAAATGTCTTCTATTGCCTTTGATACTTCATTTGCAGCCTTAGATGTTTCCTGGCTATTTGCTGTAAGTTCTTCAGAAGAAGCTGCAACTTGCTCTGCCTGACTATTAATTCCTTTAATTAAATTTGATATATTGTAGACCATATTATCAAGTGCTTTAGAGATTAAGCCAATTTCATCTTTTCTTTGATAAAATTTCTTTGTTTCTTGAATCGCCTCTGCAGAAAAATCGGAGTTAGCCATCTTATCAATAGAGTTTTTCAAAGCATTTATTGGATTTGAAATATTTCTACTTATCATAACAGCAGCTCCTATACCAATGATCAAAGAGGCTATAGAACCAATAATAATTACAGTTTGGGCAAAGCTTTCCTGGCGACTCGCCGACTGATTAAGCTCATCCCTCTGGGCATAAAGAATTTCCTCTAGCTGATTTAAATTTTGTCTTATCTCTTCAAGAGCTGGCTGTGTCTCATTAGTATATATTTCCCTCGCATTCTCCTGTCCTACCTCAGAATCAGGTCCATATTCATTGTATATTTGCACTATATCTTCGGCAGAGGTGTGCAAATTAACATGAGGTTCCTCCAAAGCTAAAAAAGCCTCTTGAAAATCTTGAGGTGTTTGCTCGAACTCATCAGAATCAATTGTCTCATAAAACCAAACTCCAAAAGTACACTCGGTATAATCTAGCTCACCTTCAAATTGTTCTTCTAGAATAAACGTATCAGCCAGCTCATTAGTCCAAGAAAGATGGGCTACCTCGGTTTCTACTGATTGAACAATTGTTTCCATACTTTCTGCTGCTTCTTCATTAGCTTCAGTAACACTTGAAAGCATATAATAACTTACTATGCTTATTATAAAAAGTAGCAATAGAACTAATCCGAAACCAAATAGAAGCTTTCCTCTAATATTAAAACTCATAAAATTAATACCCCCATTAAAAAATAATTTATTATAATTAAATTTTTAATATGTTACAAAAAAATCAACGCCCGATATCACAAATTGAAAACGTCTTTACATATTTTTCGACAAAAACCACTTACTTCCTTTTAATTTTTATCTTTTTATAAAAACAAATTGTAATATCTTATAATATTTATAGAAGCTAGACTAGAAAGGCCAAAAAAAAGGTAAAGGAGAAATTAGTTTCAGCCGATATAAATATTAACAACCAGATGAAAGTGAGGTGAAAATAGTTGATTAATTCGAAGCTAAACCTTAACAAAGAATCAGGCTCGAGTTCAAGTATGGTAGATATGATCAAGTTTCAAAGTACAAAGTTAAAATATCAAAAAACTTCATTAGCTTCAAAACAAGTTTTTCCTAATAACAAAGGAGAAAAGACACTTTTAAAGACTTCTAACACTTATGCTAATTTAAGCTTCACCCAAAACAAGATCAAAATGTTTCAAGACAAAAGCACTGAATATATTTATATACAGAGCAGCACTTTGAATATCGAAATCGAAACTAGTGAGTTACACTTAGAAAAAAATATCGAGGATACAAATACTTTCCCTTCTTCAAAAGAAATAGCAGAGAGGATTATAAACTTTGCCAAAAACTTAGCAGGCGATGATAATAACAAAATTGATCTTTTAGAAGAAGCGTTCGAAAAAGGTTTTTCACAAGCTAAAAGAATGCTTGGAGGCTGGCTTCCAGATAGATGTTATGATACCTATGATATTGTGAAAGAAAAATTTGACAACTGGAGAGAAGTTACTGAAACAGAAATTTAATTCAGATAGGAAATGTGCATCCGGTTGCAGAAATATAGATATAATTCAGATATTTAAGTTCTCTATAATTAATTTTGGAGGTTATAAATATGTGTGATATGGAGGTCAAAAATCCAGCAGTATGCCCAAGAGACTGCCCGGATGTATGCAGCATAAATGTAACCAAAGAGAATAATAAATTAACCAAAATATCGGGAAACAAAGAGCACCCCATTACCAAAGGGTTTCTCTGTAACAAGGCCTATCGCTATCTTGATAGAACCTACAGCAAAAAAAGACTAAAAAAACCACTTAAGAGGATTGGTACAAAGGGAAATAAAGAAAATTTCGAAGAGATAGAGTGGGATGAAGCCCTTGATATTATCGTAAATAATTTTAAAGAAATCATAGAAAAATGGGGAAGTGAAGCCATACTACCCTATAGCTACAAAGGTACTATGGGAATGTTAAACTCCGAAGGCATGGACCGTAGATTTTTTCATAAGTTAGGCGCAAGTAAACTAGAAAGAACTATCTGTTCTGAAGCAGGAAAAGAAGCTTTCAAAGACGTCATGGGAGATCTGTGTGCAACTGATCCAGAGAATACCAAAGAAGTGGACCTGATGATTCTATGGGGGGCTAATTCTGCAACAACAGGTATCCATCAGATGGCTTATGCCAAAAGTGTCTCTCAAAAAGGCGGCAGTGTTATCTGCATTGATGTCTACGAAAATCTTACCGCCAAAAAATCTGATCATTTTATTAAAATAAATCCTGCTACTGACGGGGCTCTTGCCCTTGGTTTGATAAATATTATTATAAATGAAGAGCTATATGATAAAGATTTTGTAGATAGATGGACCTATGGTTTTGACAAGTTAAGTGAAAGGGTTAAAGATTATCCTGCAGAATATGTTTCTAAAATAACCGGTATAGATATAAAGACTATCAGATGGCTTGCCCATGAATACGCAAATAACCCCCATTCTTTTATCATGATTGGCAACGGACCACAGCATTATCTTAACGGAGATTTGACTGTCAGAAACATCACCTGCCTTCCTGCTCTAACAGGCTCCTGGAAATACAAAGGTGGAGGTGCAATTAGAAGTAACGGCGGGTATTTCAAATTAAATAGCAGATCTTTGTATAGAGAAGACCTACTACCAAAAGAAACAAGAAAAATCAACATGAATCAGCTTGGCCATGCCCTTCTAAAAGTTGATGACCCACCTATAAAAAGTCTAGTAGTATACAGTGCAAATCCCATGGCATCAGCTCCAGCCGGAAGGCTTATCCGTGAGGGGTTAAAAAGAGAAGATCTTTTCACTGTGGTAATAGAGCAGTTTATGACCGATACTGCAGCTTACGCTGACGTTGTACTTCCTACCACTACATTCTTTGAGCATACAGATATATACAAATCATACTGGCACACATATCTTCAACTTGGAGAGGCAAAAATACCTCCTCTTTATGAATCTAAATCAAATTTCGATATATTCAAAGAACTTGCACAAAAGATGGGATTTGGAGAAGAGTGCTTTTATCAAACTGAAGAGGACGTTATAAAAGAGATTATAGATTCTGAAAGTCCTTATCTTGAGGGTTTAACATTTGATAAGCTAAAAGAAAATGGCTTTTTCAAATTAAATATAACCGGCAATTACCTAAAAGATATAGGGGGGATTTTTTCAACTCCTTCAGGAAAAATTGAATTTTATTCTAACAGAAGAGAAAATGACGGGTTAGACCCTCTCCCTGCTTTTAAATATGACACTGATGTGGACATTGAAACGATTAATGTTAGCAGCACTAACAGTTTTCGTCTGGTAAGCCCACCTAATCATTATTTTCTTAACTCAACTTTCAATGAAGTAGATAGTCTTAGAAACAAAGCTAAAAACCCAACAGTGAAGATACACCCAAATGATGCAAAAAAACTAGGGATTATTTCAGGCGAGATGATAACATTGAAGAATGAATATGGAGATATAGATATTGAAGCTAAAGTTTCTGATGTGTCAATGCCTGGGGTGCTAATTGGCGAGAGTATCTGGGGACCCTCCTACTGTCCTGGCGGCAAAAACTTAAATGAGCTAACTTATGACAAGCTATCTCCTCGAGGGAGGGGAGCTGTATTCTTTTCAACATTTGTTGAGATTGAAAGCGGGCGTTAAAATCAAACCACCATATGAAAGCAGGAATGTTAAGTGAAAAACTTTTTAGTAAAGTATAAAAATATTTTTGTAGTTTTAACTTTTGTGTTCATAACATATCTATTTTATTTAAGTTATATAAACACAAGAAGTATAATCATTGAAAAAAACACTTTCCAAAAAAACCTGGTAAAAATAAATATACTTGAATCTTTAAGGTATGCAGATAACAGTTTTGATATTCTAGAAAAATATTTAAACAATGAGATGGAGCAAAATTCAATACTAATGCTTGAAAAATACAACCATAACTCAGATATTCTTACCTGGAATTTAGAGGATTTAAAAGATCAATTTGAAAAATATGATATCTATATTTTAGATAAAGAGCTAAAGATAATTAAGACAACTTTTGCAGAAGATTTGGGGTTGGATTTTTCTGATTTTCCAAGCTTTGCAGCACTGTTACAAGAAAGGTTAGAAGGGAATAACTTTATCTCTGACAGACTAGATATATCTCCTACCACTGGCAAAATCAAAAAATACAGCTACATCCCAACTCCTGATAACAAATATCTTTTTGAATTAAGCATTGATATATCAAAGTACTTTCCGGCTTTAAAAGAGCTTAATATCTTTTCTAATGCTGAAATAATCAAAGAAGAATATGATCTAATCGAAGATATTTTATTTTATAAGTTTAATGAAGATGGTAGTGAGATAGGACTTGTTAGTCAAGAGGGTGGTCTTTATTTAGATACAGATAGTATATCAACTAGGGAAAGAGATCTTGTGTCAAAAGCAATTTCATCAAACTCTATCCAGGTCGTCAGTAGCAATTACAATCATACTACTCAAACGGAAAAATCCCTTGAATTTATACCTTATTTAAACTATTTTGATGATGAATATAATGATGAGCAAAAAGCACAACTTGATTGGTGGAGTTCTTACGTAGTAGGAATAACCTATGATGATAGTATAACCGAAAAAGAATTACTAAGAGAACGAAACTTGTTTATAGCAAAGATCACGATTATTTCCATAGTTTTTGTGGCTTTTACTTTTTCACTTAATTACCTTATAAATCATACAGAAAAAGTTGCTTCTTCTGATCCTCTGACAGGTCTTGTAAGCAGAAAACATTTCATGAATTATTTAAGCAAATTAATAAATAATAATACCAATAATGAATTAGTTGCTGTAACTTTTATAGATCTTAATAGTTTTAAATATATCAATGACACCCACGGACATGAAGCAGGAGATATTGTTTTGAAAGAAGTAGCAAAGAGGTTAAAGAGCTCATTAAGAAAAAATGATATGGTTACAAGAGCAGGTGGAGACGAGTTTTTAGTCCTTATCAATGGATTATCATCTAATAGGGACGTCGAAACAATAGCAAATAAAATCAAAGATCTCTTTAGTTATCCTGCAATTATAAATGATATTGAAATTAATATAGAAGCAAGTATAGGTATAAGTGTTTTCCCAAATGATGCTGTCCATCCAGAAGAGCTATTACAAAAGGCAGACTCTGCCATGTATAAAGCCAAGAAAAACAAAATACCTGGAAGTTCCGATTACGAAATATATTAAACTTTCCAAACCAAAAAAGACAGGGACAACCCTAAAAAAAGTTAAAAGTTGAGGGCTGTCCCCTAAAAGTTCAAACGATTGATTTGCCGATAAAAACTAACTTCTTATTGCCATTTCAGCAGTTAATTTTCCTACAAATTCATCTATGTTTTCTTCAATTATACCAGGTGGTTTAGCTTTATCGGACCTAGAAACAACTTTTACAATAAGTTTTTCTGCAAAATTCATTTTTTCTGTATTAAACATAGCCCCAAAATATTCTTTGACTCTAGCACTATCATAAAGCTCACCAAATGCTTCTTTCATCTGTTCCATTGCCTTATCTTGAAAACCACAACACACGAATAATCCCAAGGGCTTTTCTTTGATTAAGTAGCCACTTTGCTGAATTAATTCTTTAATCTCTTTTTGAATCCTTCCAGCATAGATAGAACCACCTAAGATAATACAATCAAATTCAATAAGATCAGGCGTTTCTTGTGTTTTTAGGTTTACTTTTGTTACATCACTACTAATTTGCTCTGAAATCTTTTCTGTCAATTTAGCAGCTGCTTTCTCAGTACAACCATATTTAGTTGCATACAATATAACGGTTTTCATCTTTTCTATCCCCATTCTGATATATTTTTGCAAATCACTATTTGAACGTCATCATTTTGATCATTCTAATTATATTTTTTCCAAATTATTCACTATTTATCACCTTGTTACCTGCCAGGCTCATAATCATGCCTGATAATTAAATATACGATAAGCCCAATCACCGGGAAAAACAAAGTAGCTATTAACACAAGCATTGAATACTCTTTGCTGTTTCCTTTGCTTAATGCGTCTCTGTATGCCCAGATACTTGTGATAACATTTAGCACAAGTATCCCTAGTGCAAAAGCTAGAAAAAAGGGTAATGCTAACATCCTCAAAGTAACTTCAGCTCCTCTCATAACTGTGATAAAGCTTAACTATATTTCATATTGCATTTAATATTACTTTAATGTACCTCGATTTGGTTTGTTTATATTAATTATATCATCTTTTCTGCAGTTAATAACATTAATTAATTTTTATTTTTGAATTATTTTACTTTGGAATCCCGGATTCACAAGGTACTTTAGTCTGACATTTGCCACAAGGGCTGTAGGGATAGCCAAATTCTTCTCTTTCTTTTTTAGTCAAATCTGTTTCTAATAGATGCTTAGCACAGATCGATTTATCTTTAGTTTCCTTAGATATAGCACCGGCCGGGCAGCGATCTATACATTTTCCACACTTTCCTTCTGTGGTATATGGACAATAGGAATATGGATCATCATATTCTCTTTTGGTAGGTATTAATTCCAGATCTGTGATTATACTTCCAAAACGCCCTGCTGTTCCTTTTGCTGTGATCAAGCTTCTAGAATGACTAAAAGTACCAAGTCCTGCAATATAAGCTACATGTCTCTCTGACCAGTTGCTAGTATACACCTCAAAATCCTTGAAAAATTTTTCCTCAAGTAATGGCCCCACAGCTTCTCCGCCTCTAATCTGAATTTCCTCAATTATCAATCGCCTGACATTATTATTGAATTCTTCACCTTGAAATCTAGCATGAAGCCACTCCGTTGAACAAGGACCATCAGAATAATTTGAACTTTTTACTTTTTCACTAAAGGGTAAGAAGTATGATATTACTGACTTTGCTCCAGACAACCATTCTTCGGGCATACAGAATATATCACCAATAATACTCTCATCTTCTTTAAACTTTTTAAAAAGTGGGTCATCAGTTTTGGTCACTCCGACTATAGGTACATCATAAATATTTGTCTGCCCATCAATAAAATTGGCGTCATCTCTCTCAGCCAACCTTGAAATACTTTCTTTTAATTCTTTAACTATTTCATCCATGACCTTTCCCCCCTATTTGATAAAAATACAAACGTGATTCTAGTGCAATATAAAACACTATAACTCATAACTTCTGTTTTTATATTACAATTCCTCTGTTATACGACATAATTGGCAGGTTTTTTTTGTTTGTTTTAGAATTAATTATTCTAAATATTTAAAATTATAATGGCTTACACATTTAATTAAATTATATAACGGGGTGATAATAATTGACCAATTTGCTTAGAATAAATCTTTCTAAAGTCTCAGTAGTAATAGCTTTTTATATGTTTATCCTCATCGGAGCCGGTTTTTGGTATGGCTTTGAAAAAAGTTTTATACAGGATCTGTATAATATTTCAATAGCACCTTCAGTTTTGATAACTGACTTTTTTGTCGTTGGTAGTGTTGGTATTTCTCTTGTTAATGCAGGACTTGTTGGCTTAAGCGGGATAGTAATTACAAAGCTTTGCCAGGTAAATATTAGAGGTCCGGTGATAGCAGCAGTTTTTACAATGGCCGGATTCTCTTTTTTGGGCAAAACTATTATTAATATTTGGCCAATTATTCTTGGGGTTTTCTTGTATTCAAAATATATGAAAGATACTTTTACGCATTATCTTTTAAACGCATTATTTGGGACCGCCCTTGCCCCTATCGTAACAAGTACTGCAGTTGCTTTAGAGTTAGGGATAATAGGTGGGATATTGACCGGCATTATAGCAGGATTTTTGGTTCCACCCCTGGCAGGCCATCTATTAAGTGCTCATCAAGGACTTAATCTATATAACATTGGATTTACTGCCGGCTTTATAGGAACACTTTTTACAGGTATTTTTAGAGGATTTGGGTATGACAAAGAATTGGTATTAATATGGGGCGAAGGATATACTTCTACAGTATTACCTTTCTTCCTAGTATACATAGCTTCCATGACTTTAGTTGGATTAATATATAGCAGGGGAAGTTTTAGCTCTTTTTTTAAAATCCATAAGATGTCGGGAGCTCTTGTATCTGACTTTGTAGAGCAAAGAGGTTTTGGAGCTACTTTTATTAATATGGGTGCTGTAGGAATTTGGGGAATAATATATTTACTCCTTATTGGCGCAGAAATTAATGGCCCAAGTCTTGCGGGTATATTCACTATGATAGGATTTGGAGCTTTTGGGAAGCACAGCAAAAACATCTTACCCATTATGCTTGGGGCATATATATCTCTGTTATTATTCAAATGGCATCCAACAGAACCTGGACCTGTACTAGGAGTATTATTTGGCACCACTCTCTCACCTATATCAGGGACATACGGTCCTTTGCTAGGGATAATAACAGGAGGATTGCATATTTCGATGGTTATGAACGTAGGTTACCTACACGGTGGTCTCAACTTATATAATAATGGCTTTGCAGGAGGTATTGTTGCTACAATTATGGCAGGTCTAATTAAAAATTTAGAGAGGGGCGATTAATATGGGGCCTGAATGGAGAAAAATAAAAGGCATATTAGATGAGCTTATTCGTAACTCGATGAAAGCTGGAGCCAAAATTTTAGAGGCGAAAATAGAAGAAAAAGATGATCACTTTGAGATATATATTAAGGATAATGGAGAAGGTATGGATGATAAAACCTTAGAACATGTTAAAGAAGCATTGTCTATGCCCCGTCGTTGCGAAATAGAAGAGTATTATGGCAATCTAGTTGGACACAGTAGTGGAGACTTTGGGCTTTCTATGATAGGAATGATGACTGATGATTTTTATATCAATTCCAAAAAAGGTAAAGGTACCGAAATTAAAATTATTAGGAAAAAAGAGTGCCGATAAACTAATTCTAACAGTTAAAAACTAGTTTAACTTTAGGCCTATCGAACTGTATGGTAGGTATAATTTGTATGATATAATTAATGTCAGGGTTAGATAGAATTAATTACTAACAAGGGGGAATGAATCATGGATATCTATTCTGCGCTTCAAAATAGGCGAAGTGTAAGAAAGTACACAGAAGATCAAGTCCCTGAGGATAAACTTAATAAAATATTGGAAGCAGCAAGAATTGCACCTTCATGGGCAAACAAACAGTGCTGGCGCTATATTGTAGTAAAAGACGATAACAAAAAGAAAGAATTACAAGCTGCAATCCCAGAAAAAAACCCAGCAGCGAAATCATTGGCTGACGCTCCAGTCGTTATAGTACAGTGTGCTAATCCAGAAGAGTCCGGCAATATGAACGGAAAAGAATATTACTTACTAGACTGCGGTATCTCCATGCAGCAGTTAATGTTAGCAGCCCACGCTGAAGGCCTTGGCACCTGCTGGATAGCATGGATAGAAGATGAAGATAAAATTAGAAACGCGTGTAAAGTTCCTGAAGATTTGGAAATCGTCTCAGTAACACCTCTTGGCTATCCTGCCAAAGAATCAAAAATGCCCCAAAGAAAAGAACTAACAGAAATTGTATCAGAAGAAGAGTGGAGCTAGTAAGTTAAGTTAGACTCTCTAAAAAAATAAGGGACCGTTCCCAAAGTAATTAAAGTTTTTGGGTTAGGGTCCCTTACCCCTAAGTTGGTCAAAACCACGACTTATAAAGGCTTAAGCACTACTCTTGTAGTTAAAAAAGCTACGAAAAACATTATAACCCCAGCTAATAAAAATATATTACTCATCCTTGTTGCATCTAATATTATCCCATTTGTAAATGTTCCTACAGCTCCTCCTACAAACATATTAAAAGATGCTAAGGACATGGCCGTTCCTTTTAGCTGAGGCATCACCTGTTGAGCACGCATAATCATTGATGATTGAAGTAATACAAAAGATAAGCCAAAGCCAAACAAGAAGATTATTAAAGTAAAGACAGAGCTTGATATTGAAAGTAATAATAAAGATATACTGCCCAAGATACCTGCAAAAATAAAGTATTTATCTTTAGCTTTTTCTCTAAACCAGCTGGCTTTTCTACCACCCAAAACTGTAGCTGCTCCAAATGATGACAGAATTACGCCCACCATCAAAAGATTTAAACCAGTCTGTTCTTCAACATAACTACCTGCATATGTGAAGCTTCCAAATATAGCAAATCCTATAATGAATATAGTTCCAACAGTTTTTAATAATAACTTGTTAC
Source organism: Natranaerofaba carboxydovora (assembly GCF_022539405.1). NCBI lineage: Bacteria > Bacillati > Bacillota > Clostridia > Natranaerobiales > Natranaerofabaceae > Natranaerofaba > Natranaerofaba carboxydovora. The sequence goes on from NZ_CP054394.1 coordinate 2,150,310, forward strand.
CAAATGCTTTTCCATAGACCTCTCGATATTTTAATTCATCTACTACACCCTTACTTTTTACTAGAACTTTTATCATAATAAGGGCTGTTACAAGCTCGGCAATTCCATAAAAGCCATATACCAGTCTCCAGTTGCCTAAATAAGCCAAAGCTCCACCAAGGGCAGTAGCTGAAGCCGCTCCCATAAACATCATTCCCATTACTTTTCCTATTGCGTTTTGCCTGTGTTCATCAGAGAAAGTCTCGCCTATAAGTGCCATAGTAACGGGAAAAATACCCGCTGCAAAAGCTCCGTTAATTCCTCTTAGAATTATTAAAGATGGAAGGTTAAAAGAAAAAGCAGCCAAGGTACTAAAAATCGCAGTACCAAAGGCAGCAATATTTATAATTTTGGACTTCCCAAATCTATCACCTAACGGCCCAAATATTATCGTAAAAAGCCCAAATGAAGCCATGTAAGCAGTTACCGAAAACGCAGCCTGGGAAATACTAATATCAAGATCTCTAGCTATGTCCGGAAGTAGCGGTGCTGCAGCATAGTTATCACCGTTTGCAAAAAAGGCGATTATCCCTAGTATTAATAACATTTTTTTGTGTTTTTCTTGCATGATACCACTCCTTTATATTTGCCTGCATACTAACAATACTAAACTTTTGAATGCAGGTTATTCATTAAGCTACAAAATTTTCGTAATGTATAGCTTCTTTTGATAGACCTTTTTCTTCAAGTATTTTTGTCACATCGTCAGCCATAGCTTTTGTCCCACATATATAAACTACTGTGTTTGGAGCTATATCAATCTCTTTTAGAATTTCTGTCACATAGCCATTAGGAATATTTTCTTTGTCTTCTCTTGAGAGTGTTCTATGGTAATTAAAGTTATAATGTTTAGAGTCAAGTTCAGTAAAAAGATCATCGTAGATTAGATCTTTCTCATATCTCGCCCCATATAAAAGAGTGATCTCTCCATCAAAATTATACTTATCTTTATATTCTAACAAAGTCTTAGAAGCAGCAGCAAAAGGGGTAATCCCTATACCATTAGCTACAAATAATAACTTAGCTGCTTTTTGGTCTATCATTAGTTCTTTACCCATAGGGCCTTTGAGCTCTACTTCATCGCCTTCTCTAAATTTGTTAAAAATAATATTTGTTCCATAACCATCTTCTAACTTCTTGATAGTTAAACTTATTTCGTCTCCTTTTTCGTTAATTGAGGAAACGCTGTAAGCCCTATATAGTTCTTCGTTGGCATCTATTTTAATTATTACAAACTGTCCTGGAACAAGGTTCATTTTTTCTGGTTTATTCAATTTGATATTGTATTCTTTAATATCTTCTGTTAAGTCTCTTATTTTTGTTATCTCACCTTTGTAATAAGTGCTCTCTTCAAACCCAGTCAGGTCAGCATTTTCTTTACTGTCCTTTGCTTTTTCTTCATTAGTAATTTCTAATATTCCTGCTGGACAGTTTTCTACACAGGTATAGCACCTGATACATTTTTCTTCATGATACTGGTTATTATCACCTTTAAAAGATTTGTAAGGGGCTAACTGCATAGGACATACCCTTGAACACATACCGCAGGAGTGACATAGCTCAGAATGCTCGGCGGTAACTTTTTCGTCTGTCTTTTTAGTGGCACCAATGGCTTTGCCTAATTTGTAAAAGATTATCTGAATTGTACCCATTGGGCAAAAGTGGCACCAAGCCCTTGAACTAAAAAGAATACCTAATATTCCTCCGAATATTAACACCATCAAATAAGTGTTTGAAAATATTGAGCCTGCACTATATATAAGTGAAATCTCTCCAATATTCTTAAATGCATTAATAAAATTACCTGTAAAGTTATACATGAAGAATAAAAAGAATAATACCAACACAACTTTTGACCGTAAAATTCCCGGTATATTTTTGTTCCTGGTGAATGGTAATATTATAAAGTCATAAAAACTACCATGAGGACAAAAATTACCACACCAGTACCTTCCTTTGAAAAAACTCATTGCCATCAAAGCTATCATTATAAATGGAACAATAAGACCAATCGGTGGGAAAAATTGCCCCCCTATTGCAACTGCAACGGTTACTATCCATGCTGTCTTTCTTATGCTAGTAAAAGTTCTATTTGCTTTAATATAAAATTCAGGACTTTTCATAATTAATACCTCCAAGTTTGATTCCCCCTTGCCTTGTACCCCCAGGGGGTATATTTATAATATAAGATTTCCACTTATTTGTCAAATATTAATCCTAACAATTAATCCTGAACAAAGTAACCTGATAAATCTATAAATTTAATCTTATCAGTGTATATTTCAAACAATATTCTCAACTTTCCCCATTCTAAAAATAGGTTCAAAATCATTTCGAGGTAGAGGCTTACTGAACAAATACCCTTGGGCTAGGTAACAACCATATTGGGTTAATAACTCAATATGCTTTTCTTCTTCTACTCCTTCTGCTATTACATCAACATTCAAACTTTTTGCCATAGATATTATAGCTTTTGTAATAGCAGAGTCTTTTTGACTATCTATCATTTGATGGATAAAGCTCTGGTCAATCTTTAATTTGCTGATGGGAAAATTTTTGAAACTGTTAAGGGAGGAGTATTCAATTCCAAAGTCATCTATCGATACATTAATCCCTAATTTTTTCAACTCGTTCAGTTTTTCTAATGCAGTTTCCAAATTATACATAGCTACACTTTCAGTTATTTCTAACTCCAAGTATCTAGCTTCTAAGCCAGTTTGGTTAAGTACATCCTTGACCATTTGGACAAAATCCCCGTGATAGAATTGCTTAGCAGATACATTTACTGCAATATTAAGACAGGCAAAGCCATTTTCCTGCCATTCTTTGTTCTGCAAACAGGCATTCTCCAAAACCCATCTGCCAAGAGGGATTATAAACCCTGAATCTTCAGCTACAGGTATAAAGTCTCCTGGAGAAACAATACCCCATTCAGAGTGATACCAGCGTACTAACGTTTCTACACCAATTATTTCCATTGTTCTCGTATCTATCTGTGGCTGATAATATAATGCAAAATCATTATTATCTAGAGCTCTGACAAGCTCCCTTTCAATTGTTAGTCTTTTTTCAACTTTCTCTCTCATTTCAGGAGAAAATATTTGAATTCTATTTTTCCCTTTTGATTTTGCCTCGTGAAGTGCCAGGTCAGCGTTACTGATCAGCTTATCTAAATCATCTGCATGCTGTGGATAAAAACCTATCCCTACACTAGCTGACAAATTTAGTTGATAGTTATTAACTTCAAAGTGTTCCTGAAAGACATTTAATATAGAATGTGCAATTGGCTTGGCATTTTCTTGGCCTTTAATAATAATTACAAAAATGTCCCCGCCAAACCTATAGATATTTTGGTTCTCTGAATAGTTTTTCATAACAGTTTCTAATCTAAGAGAAACATTTTTAAGCAGTATATCGCCAACTTTGTGACCTAATGTGTCATTTATATTCTTGAACCTGTCTAAGTCTACGAAAAATAACGAACCTTCATTACCATGTTCAGAGGCCTGTTTAATCATATCACGCAAATCATCATAAAACTTTATCTTATTAGGTAGTCCAGTCAAAAAGTCATAATAAGCACTTTCCCTAAGCTTTTTATATGGATATTTTACACTACTAATAAAAATAGCCTTATAAATAAATACATAGGCTATAATCTTAAATATATGACCTACAATATTATAGATTTCACTTACATCTTTATATAAAGTAAATAAAAAGCTGCTTAGAGCCATAACTGACACAGCTGCAAGTAAGTTTACTTTATCATAAGGCTGTGGCATATTACGCATCAAAACTAAAGCCAATAAAGTTGCTACATGGATTCCAATGATTATATATTCTATACCAATTTTGAAAGATGTTAGACCTATATTTTCTATATAGGTAGGCGGGAAAATACCAGGATAGTATAATATTAATCCATACATCAACAAAGTAACTATTAAGGTAATAATTAAAAATATATATTTTGACAAACTTTTCTTTAAGGGCTTCCAAGGCAAGATCACAGCAGTTAATAGTCCAACAGCTGCAGCGAACCGAGCCGCAAGCCAAAATAATAGCATCTTATGGGTATTATTAGGCGTTATGAAGTCTGGCATACCGGGAAAAGACAAGGTATGGCCTAAGTCAAACAATCCTACCATTAAAAAAACACAGGCTATAATAATTATATTTACGTCCCTTTCTCTAGTATAAGCATGCCATCCAATGCTAAAGACCATTACTGATACAATTATAGAAAACAGTTCAGTTATATTGTGAAGAAGCAAGTACAAATCATAATCTTCGAGTACGTAGGAAGGACCAAAGATCAACATAGCTACTGTAAATAAAAAAGATAAAGCTACTATGAATACAGTGACATTAGTTGGTCTATGAATATAATAATGTTCATTATCAATATTAGGATAGATTTTTTGATCATCATTTTTATTAATCATAATGTTCACATCCCATTCAACAATAATATTCATATTCAACTATATTTCTATATCTTTCTATCTGATTAGTCAAATTACCTCCAGGGCTATAACTTTTGTTCTACAATTTTTAAAATTTCGAGAAATATTAACGGCCTTATAATATCTAACCATTACAAGGCCGTTAATTGCCGCATAATAAGTTTAATTTGTCTATTTATTCATATATCTTTTCTTCTTTTGCTTCTGCCTCTCTTGCATCTTGTTCATAATCACGTTCTTTTGTTATCTGTCTGTTTTTCTCATACTCTCTATACCATTCATGGGCTGTTACTACCGACATGACTTCATTTGTACCTACCCAGATTGAAGCAAGACCAAGGTCTCTTGAGTGACGTTCAATAGGATAGATATCAGTATATCCTATCCCTCCCATCACCTGCATACATTTCCTAACTGCCTCCTGACAGGACTCAGTAACAAATTTTTTGGTCTGGCAGATAAATCTTCTAATCTTTTTCTCTTCAACACCGTTATCAACAGCCGAACCAGTAGTATAAACTTGTGATCTGCAGGCATCTACTAATTTCACTGCGTCAGCCACTTGAAAACTAACTCCCTGAAAACGATTAATAGGCTGACCAAACTGCTTACGACGGCTGGTATATTTCGTAGCGACATCAAGGGCTGAACGAGCAGGTCCTATTGTCATAGCAGAAGTCCCTAGTCTCTCGGGAATCATCATGGTGTTAAAGACAGGATAAGCTCCGTGTAGCTCACCAACTATATTTTCTTTAGGAACTTTTACATTATCAAAAACTAACCTTCCTGTGCCTCCACCTCTACAACCCATCAGGCCATATATATAATCAACTCTAACATCATCTGTCCTGTCAACGATAAAGCATGTAAGAGCTTTTCTTGGATCTACATTTGGATCACTATTTGTCCTTGCATAAGCCAGGAAAAAATCCGCTCCCTCTGCCCCAACGATAAATCTTTTTTGGCCATTAAGCACAAAATGATCGCCTTTATCCTCGGCAATAGTCGACGTCCCAAAAAAATCAGAACCTCCTCTTGGCTCCGTCAGACACTCAGCAGCGAATTTTTCTCCAGCAAGCAAGGGTTTTACGTACTTTTCTTTTTGGTAGTCCGTGCCATGCTGAATAATTGCATCACATACAAGCTCAGCTCCTACTCCAAAGGTACAGGCAAATATATAACCAAGGGTTCCTATCTCTTCCATTACCATAGTCGTTGTCACCCAGTCCATGTCTCTTCCGCCCCACTTCTCAGGATATCTACAACCCATAAGATTTCTTCTACCAGCTTCCTGTAAAAATTCTTTTGGAAATTTAATTTCATCTGCATCCATATCAAGGATCATTTGCCTTGGCACCTGGGAAACAAAGTCTCTTACCTCTTCCCGAAATTTTAGCTGTTTTTCACTCAAAAGATGATCAAACATTTAAATATACCTCCATTTGATTTAATAAAATTCTATTCATAATCTCCAGTCATCTATCTAGTTCCTTTAGTTTCTCAACAAACTTAGAACGTAGATTTAGAATTTCTTCTTTTAAAAGTGTCAATTCTTCAATTTTTTCTTCTATTTCTTCAAGTTTTTGATCTCCGTATTCAATGGTTTTTTTTAGCTGTTCTTTTTCTGTTGGGTCTACTTCGTAGAGTTCAATCATTTCTTTAATCTCATTTAGTGAAAAGCCAAATTTTTTACCGCGAAGGATAAGTTTTAACCTTGCCCTGGCCTTTCGATCATAAAGACGCTGCTTACCTACTTGTCTTTCTAATGGCTGTATCAACCCAACTTCCTCATAATAGCGAATAGTACGTGTACTAATATCAAATTCATCTGCTAAGTCCGATATTGTAAAGACATTCATAATTCAAACAACTCCTTCCTTTTATTTTAACTCTAGTTAACGTTAACGTCAATATGTTAAATTTTCTAACAACTTAGAGCAAGCTTTACCTTATGTACTATGTTTACCTTTCATGCCATAAGGAGTTTTTAAATTAGCATGTATTTTGCTAATTTTTTATGAGCGTTGGCATGAGAGGCAAACATTTGCTAGCTATTTTACAGGAATATATTAGCAATTACACCTGCTATTAATATAGCTGGCAATAAATTTGCAATCTTTATCTCTATAATATTTAGTATATTAAGACCTATAGCCATAATCAAAAGCCCACCTACTGATGTCATCTCTGCTATCACTTCATCTGCCAAAAATCCAGAGATGCTTCCTGCCAAAAGAGCAATACTACCCTGATACAAAAAAACCGGGATAGCTGAAAACATAACACCTATCCCTAAACTAGAAGTAAATGCGATAGCAGAAGTCCCATCTAAAAGAGATTTGGTATATAATATTTCATGATTATTATTAATTCCACTTTCAAGGGAACCAACCACTGCAAGTGCACCTACGCAGTATATCAGACTAGCAAATACAAAACCTTCCGTAAATTGACCTTCTTCACTTCCGACCTTAGCTTTTAGTCTATCCCCTAGAGAGTTAAGCCGTTTTTCAATTCCAAAAGCCTCTCCTAATATCCCACCAAGGACCATACTAAAGATAGTTATCAGGATCTCAGCTCCTTCAAATGCCATAGACATTCCAAGATAAATAACCACGAGGGCAATCCCCTGCATAACTGTTGTTTTTATGTTTTCTGGTATTCCTTTTTTTAATATTACTCCAGCAAAGAACCCAAAATTACAGCACCAAAGTTAACTGCAGTGCCTGTAAGAGCATTTGCTAGTTCGAAGAACTGCATGATATTACTCCTTCCTGCCCAAATTACTTAGACAATTATGCCTGATTCCTTTTAATTGAAAATTGTTTTTGTAGTTTGAATTCCCATAAAACCAATATACCTGTTACTATAAAAGCAAGAAAATCACTTAAAGGACGCGAAAACCAAACTCCTTCCAAACCATATATGTTTGATAACAACAAAACTATAGGAATAAAGAGCATGGCTTCTCTTAGTAAAGACAGAAACAGCGAAGGAAGTCCTTTTCCCACGGCTTGAAAATACACAGAAGCCATATTATGAAGCCCAAGCAAGGGAAACATAATAACCATTATCCTTAGAGCACCCGTTCCAAGTTCAAGAAGCTCTGGATCCGTGGTGAAAAGGCCCAAGAAAAATCCAGGACTGATAAAATAGGCAGCACCAAAAACAGTTATGAATAAAGTGCTAATACCCACCCCTTTGACAAGTACTTCTCTAATTCTATCGTTATACCCTGCCCCATAATTATAACCGATAAGAGGAAGAAGCCCTTGCTTGAACCCAATAGCAGGCATTATCGCTAACATCTGAAGCCTGAAAAATAACCCCATTACTGCTACAGGCACATGACCATAGCCTGCAAGAATACTATTTGCCACCATGTGCGATATATTTATTGAAAAAGGAAGTACCATTGCCGGGACACCTATCCTATAAATTTCTAGAACTGTTTTAACAGTAGGTTTAATATTTTTTAATCTAAGTTTTAAAACACTATTTGGGCCTAGAAACCTCCAGAATATAATAATTATACCTGCAACTTTGGCAAGGACTGTAGCAACTGCAGCACCCTGAACTCCAAGGCCAAATAAAAAAATAAAAATTGGGTCTAAGATAATATTAACAACTGCAGAAACAATCATCACTTTCATAGAAAGAATAGGGCTCCCCTCTGCCCTAAGCACATTATTAAGTCCCATAAGAAGGAAAAACATTATTGATCCACTTGTAATAACTATTATATATTCCCACGCAAGAGGCAAAATTTCAGGTGTTGCTCCTGCCATAACCAAAATGGGTTCTAAAACAAATAACCCTCCAACAAAAACAATAATACTATAGATTATAGATAAACCAATCACCTGACCAAGAGCTTTTTCTGCTTCTTCATTATCTCCGCTTCCAAGGGACCTAGAAATCAAAGAAGCTGCCCCCACTCCAGTTCCTATAGCAACAGAACCAAGAAGCATCTGAATAGGATGGGCAACAGTTAAGGCAGCTATGGCTTCGCTTCCTAACATCCCGATGAAAAAAGTATCCATGATATTATATGTGGCCATTACCACCATACCTACAGTAGAAGGAAGGGAAAACTGAAGCATAAGCTTCATAATATTTTCTGTACCCATCCTTGCCGTATCATTTTGCTGCATTATTAATAATCCTCCCCAATCATATCTACGTAAATATCATATCAACTATATTAACTGAATAATCCTGGCTCAAATCTTTAAATGTTTCTCCCACTCTTATTAACGGTCTTGTAAGAGAATGCATGTTTAACATTACAATCTCTCCAATTTCATCATTATCTAATACTACACTTGCTCCAACAAACATATCAGATATTTTTTCCAAAAAGGTTCTGGCAGCTTTTGGGTCTAGTTTATGAAAGCTGTCATCATGAAGCTGTTCTACAGCCTTAAATGGGGAATCTTTAGATTTGTAAACCCTATTGCTTGTCATAGCATCAAAAATATCAGCAACAGCAACAATTTTGGCAATTGGATTTATTTCACTTCCTTTAATTCCTTTGGGATAACCGCTTCCATCCCTTTTCTCGTGATGCTGCAGAGCGCTCACAGTTATACTAGAACCATACTTTTCTTTCAATTCTTCTGCCTCATTTAAAATTTCGTATCCATAGACCGTATGTTTTTTTATCTCCGCAAACTCTTCTTTATTCAAAGGACCTGGCTTCTTTAAAATATTATCAGGAACATGGTATTTCCCAATATCGTGTAAAAGCCCTGCTATCATAAGAATTTGCTGATTTTCGTCAGAAACTCCAAGCCATCTGCCAAGCATGGCTGAATATATCCCAACGTTCATTCCATGCTGATAAGTATAACTATCTTTTCGCTTCAATTGATTTATTAACTTTAAATTGAAAAAACTTTCACTATAACCTAAAAGTTCATCCCCTAAAGTTTCAACTTCTTTTGCTGGAATATTATCTCCTTTTTTTACACCATCAAACAGGCTTTTTACCGAATCTAAGGATTTGTTATAACTTTCTTTGAACTCTTCATACTCCTGTTGTCTTTCCTGTTGAACCTCTTTTTCTTCTTTTTTTATCACAACTTTTTCAAATCTCCAACTTCTTATATATGAAATTATCTTTTCATTTAATATGGTATCTATAGGAATCAAGGTAACACCTTGAGAAGATACTATGTCCTGCCCCAATTTCATTCCCGGGGTAAGCTCTGACACCTTGTAAGTAGGCAAAACTAGCGCCCCTTTCTTTTTGACATGGTCATAATAATGGCGAAAATAATTATTTGCAATAGCGGAAATACTATGCAATAATATTATAACACAAGAACAAAATTTAAGGAGGGTCTACAAGTGCTAAAATTTTACTGCTACACTAAATGAAGAACCTGTCAAAAAGCGAAAGCGTGGCTTTCAGAAAAGGAAGTTGACTTCGATTATATTGATCTTGTTAAAAATCCACCAGAAGAAGACGAGTTAAAAAACCTGGCAAAACTAGCAGGTGAAGAAACTGATAAGTTAGTAAATAAAAAAAGTAAGGCCTATAAAGAATTAGATATAGATGTTAATTCTCTTAATGAAGATGATCTGGCAAAAACATTAACAAATAACCCAAAAGCAATTAAACGACCTATAATAACAGACGGTGAAAAAGCGCTAATAGGTTATGATGAAGATAAAATAAAAGATACTTTTTCAATCTAAAAAAACAACGCTATATTAATCTAAAAACCTTCCATCATCCTCAGATCCCTGAAGTCTATCAATATTTTTTTCTAGCCAGCCAATCCTTGTGTCTTTTCTTGCATCATATTCATTTACATAAGGTTTAATATCTAATAAAGGAGTTCCATCAACTACATCAATATCTCCAACATGGAGAATATTATCTTCTATGCCCATTAATTTTACAACAGAAAAACCTATAGGATTGGGCCTGGCAGGTCCTCTAACAGAAAATATTCCGCGTTCTTTGTCATCTAAGAAAGGAACACATCTTAATCTTGATCTTTTGATCAAATGAAAATGATATATAAGATAAATATGAGAAAAACCATCTAAGTCCTTAAGTCCATCCACATAATCTGAAAACACCTCAACTTCGCCTTTGTAACCCATTGCAGCTGTAGGCTGTATTGGAGTCCCTTCCGGTTTTTTGTGAGGCGATCTAATAATCCCTATTGGACTATATTCAATCTTTCTCATTTTTTAATCCACACCTCCCTTTTACTATATTTTAACTTATAAAGCAAAGTTAAACACTATAAAAATAATTTTCTTTAAATTACTTAAAACACTATTAATGTAGATTTAAATATAAGACACAAAAAATCAGTTGCAGATTGAAACCGTTGATTTTAAAATTATTAGTAAGTATGGGACAGATATTTTATCATTTCAGGATATTTGTCCTCTTTACAATTAATATTAAAGAGAATATAATCAATCCATAGCAACAGTTTGAGAATGATTCTCATTCTATGAGTTATTAAGCAATATTATGTGTTAATAAATCAAACAAAAATTTTTCACATTCATTGAGAATCATTCTCGCTGTTTCTGTTAAAATAATGCTTCTTAAAAATTCAGGGGGGAAGAGATATGAATTCAAAAAAACTAATAATTATTATGCTAGTGGGGGGACTATCACTCGGCTTATTACTTACAGGTTGCGGAGATGAAGCAGGTGGAAGTTCTGATGAGTTAGTAGTATATTCTGCTAGAAATGAAAGGTTTGTAGAAAACTTACTAGACAAATTCACTGAAGATACCGGTATTGAAGTAAGAGCGCTACACGGAGCAGACCCTTTGCAGGTAAAGGAAGAAGCAAATAATGTTCAGGCTGATGTTTTTATATCAAATGATTTGGGAGCTTTGGGATATTTGGATCAAGAGGGTTTACTACAGGGTGCAGACTTTGATGGAATAGAAAGTATCCCTGAAAACTTCCGATCCGAAGATAATTCATTCTTTGCAATCTCATCTAGATCAAGAGGGTTTATCTACAACAAAGATATGATAAGTGAAGAGGAAATGCCTGATAGTATTGAAGACTTGAAAGATCCAAAATGGACAGATATTGAAGGTGGTTATGCAATCACTAGAGGCGGTAATGGCGGTATGATAGGTAATGTATCAGCACTTCGTTATGAGTGGGGTGATGAGAAAACTTCTGAGTGGATTCAGGCAATTAGGGAAAATGCCGCCAGTATTAACCAGGGGCATAGTGATATTAGAAGAGCGGTAGGAGCTGGAGAACATGCCTTTGGTCTCGTTAATAACTATTATTTCCACCAGCAGTTAGTAGAGCCGGATAATAACAATGTAGGTTTCATCTACCCAGATCAGGGAGAAGATGAAATGGGAACTATAGCTAACGCAGCAGGGGCAGGGCTTATTAATAATGCCCCGAATGAAGAAAACGCCAAGTTATTTTTGGAGTGGTTATTAGAACCAGAAAACCAGGTTGCCTTCGTTGGAGAATCATTAGAGCTTCTAATAAATTCAGAATATGGAGCAGAATACCCTTCAGAGATCGAGCCTTATATAGTCGATTTTGACGATCTGAAAGTACAAGATATGCCAATCAAAGAGCTTGGCAACTATTATGATGATACCACCGATTTGATTGAAGATTCAGGGCTAGATCTTGATTTAAGATAAGGAACCAAAAGGCCAAAGGATAGCAATGATAATTTTACAGGTAGTATAGTGTGAAATAAGTTAATATGTAGATGGTTGGCAATAACTAGGAGGAAACAGTTATGAAAAAACTTGCAGAAAAGATTAACGAAAATCAAAATATTACTGAGGTTGGAGAAAAAAACTCTCCAACCTTTCTCCAATTTCTAAATAGAAAGTGGTTGCAGATTTGGAAAGGAAATCCACCTGGCTTTTTACTTCTTTTGATTGGTTTAATTATTGCTTCAATCATGATAATCCCAACTATATACGTGTTGTGGCAATCTGTCTTTGCAGGTGCAGAACGATGGATGAGGCTTTTGGACGAAAGAATTCCAGTGCTATTATGGAACACTATCTCTCTCACTGCTGCCGTATCACTATGTGCAGTAGTAATTGGAGTCTCTCTTGCCTTTATCGTTGTAAGAACCGATTTGCCGGGCAAAAAGTTATGGCGATGGCTCCTGGCATTACCTTTGGTCATACCTCCTTATGTTGGTGCTGTTACTTTCATTATTGTATTTGGTAGAAGCGGGTGGCTTAGAGATTTGTGGATAGAGTCTTCCTTTTTAACTAGCTTATTTGGGGAGTATCCTGTTGATATTTACTCATTTTGGGGAGTCTTTTTTGTTTTAACTATGTTTACTTACCCTTACGTTTATCTTATTACAAGTGCCTCTCTTCGAAAGATGAATAATAACTTTGAAGAAGCAGCTAGAATCCAGGGGTTAAATACAAAACAGGTTTTTTGGAATGTGACCCTACCTATGCTTCGCCCGGCAATAGGGGCAGGAGCTATTCTTGTCTCCCTTTATGTTCTGTCTGACTTTGGCGCTATTGCAATGCTTAGGTATGTTACTTTTACTGCTGCTATTTATTTTCAAAGAACAGGTTTTGATACAGCTTCTGCAGCAGTTTTAAGCCTGGTTCTTATTTTATTGACAGTTATTATAATGTGGCTTGAGTCCAGTACTAGAAAAACTAACAAATATTATCAGACTTCAAACAGCTTTAGAGAGCCTGCTATTTTACAATTAGGAAAATACAAACCTATCGCTTTATTCTACGTAAGCCTTGTGTTTATTTTTTCTGTTTTAATTCCTATCAGTGTATTAGCTTACTGGTCAAATATTGGAATACAAATGGGAGCTCTAAACAACCGGTTCTTTAATGCTGTTTTGAATAGTCTGCAGGTTTCAGTTATAACTTCTTTAATCTGCATGTTTCTTTCTGTACCGGTGATTTATCTAAAAGCCAGATACCCTTCAGTAATCTCAAGCGTTATTGATAGATTTAGTTATGCAGGTTACGCACTTCCCGGAGTAATAGTGGCTCTTGGTGTGGTTTTTATCTTTAACAACCATATCCCCTGGTTGTATGGCACATTCATAGTTATAGCAATAGCTCTGGTTATTCGTTTTCTACCTCAAGCGATGCAGGCAGGCGAAGCATCCTTAAGTCTTATCTCACCCAAAATTGATGAGGCTGCAAGAAGCTTAGGTTGTCCACCGTGGAAGGTGATGTTTAAAGTCATCCTGCCAAATATGCTCCCAGGGATTTTGGCCGGTGGGGCACTTGTTTTTGTAAGCTCAATCAAAGAGCTTCCAGCTTCGCTAATGCTAAGACCACCTGGCTTTGACACTCTTGCTATACGAGTATATTTTGAAGCACATGACGGCATCTACCACTTTGCAGCACCAGGCGCACTTTTGATCATTTTGGTGTCGATTATTCCTTTAAGGTATATGTTAAGTAAATACTGATACAATTACAAACAAAACTTTGTTCATATAATTTTTTGCAGTAGAATCAATGCTAAATTTTCTATAAGGAGTGGTATGATCATGTATGATATAGAGTTAAAGAATGTTACTAAAACATATATTGGTACAGAAGAACCGGCGGTAAAAAATCTTAATCTAAATGTCAATGAAGGTTCAATAGTAACCTTACTTGGACCTAGTGGTTGTGGTAAATCTACTACCCTCAGGCTTATTGCAGGTTTTGAACAACCCGAAGAAGGAAGTATTGCACTTGCAGGAAAAACAGTATGTGATCACAGCACCCATATCCCGCCTGAAAATCGGGGAGTAGGGATGGTATTTCAGGACTATGCTCTTTTCCCTCATTTAAATGTTTTTAAAAATATTGGCTTTGGCTATAAAGGAAAAGACTATAATTCCAGAGTTAAGCAAGTTATAGAATCTGTTGGCCTAAATGGGTATGAAGATAGGTATCCAAATGAATTGTCAGGAGGTCAGCAGCAAAGAGTGGCCCTGGCTAGAGCTCTAGTTAGAAAACCTGTTGTCATTTTGTTAGATGAACCTTTTAGTAACTTAGATGCTGATATGAGAGTACAGATGCGCCTTCAGGTCAAAAGAATTATTAAGGAAGCTGGAGCAACTGCGGTCTTTGTATCCCATGACCAAAAAGATGCACTGGCTATATCTGATAAAATTGTAGTCATGAATGAAGGTGTTATTCAGCAGTACGGCACACCAAAAGAAATCTATCAGTATCCTGAAAATAAGTTTGTAGCTAATTTTGTAGGTCAGTCTAACATTTTGGAAGGTAAGATGAATAAAGACGAAAAGTCTGTAATTACGAATATAGGAGTTATACCCTGTAACCATACTCACGGTTTTAAATCCGGAGAAGAAGTTTATATATCTATTAGGCCAGACAGCCTAGAGATGGATAAAAAAGGCAGTATGACAGGCTGTATAAAAGAAACAATCTTTACCGGTGAATCCATTGATGCAGTGGTAGAAGTAAAATTAGATGATGGTTCCAAGCAGGAATTATTAACACATATACACCCTGAAGAAGAAGTTAATATTGGAGACACTGTTAAACTCACAGTACTACCTCACTTTGTTGCAGTTATCAGACATGATTAATAGATGTATTAATAAAAAGACTAAATCAAAATTTAATTTTGCTATTGCCTATCACCTACTATATGTTATAATAGGTTTATAATATTTCATATACTACTATAGGATTGTAGGTGATTTGCTGTGAGGCATCTTTTTAGCGTCGGACCTTTTGATGTGCATTTTTTTGGGGTAATGGCTGCAATAGCAATACTAACAAGTATGTTTGTGTTCCTTTTTGAAGCTAAAAGAAGAAATTTAGAAACTGAGATATTAATTGATGCGTCATTATATGCTTTAGTCGGTATTTTTATTGGCGCAAGGTTAGCTTATGTGATCTTTTATAATCCTCTACACTTCATACAAAATCCCATAGAAATATTGTTTATCCATCAAGGTGGGCTTTCAGTACATGGGGGGATAATCGGAGGGTTTTTGACGGCTTATATATTTAGCAGAAAAAACAGTCTTCCGTTAATGAAAATATTGGACACAATAGCACCTGTGTTAGCTCTTGGACTTGCTATTGGAAGGATAGGCTGTGATGTTTTTGGTGCTCCAATAGAAGGGGCACTTCCCTTTGGAGTTGAAATCGAAGGAACGCAGTACCATCCGGCTCAAATATATGAAGCAGTTTTAAATTATTCTCTTTTTGCTTTCTTATGGATCAAAAGAAAAACTATTTTATATGAAGGTCAATTATTCTTGATCTTTGTCCTGGGGTATTCTGTTAATAGGGCAGTTGTAGAGTTCAGTCGTATCAACCCCGAAATAATAGGCCCTATAACTATCAGCCATCTACTAAGTGGTATTGGAATAGTGGTGGCTATATACTTCATGAACAAAATGAAAGCTGAAAGTATAAGCAATAATTCATTAAAAAACAAAAAAGCCGAACTCGAAGTTCGACCTATACAGACAATTCTGCTTACACTTGCATTAATAATCGTCTCCACCTTTATCTTTTATTTTGTTCACGGCTAAAGACAGCTTGACTCTCCCGCCGACTAAACCTAGTATCAATAAAAACACATGCCCTGCTACCATAAGCTTTTAATTTGCGAGATTTTTAGCAAATAAATTCCCCCGACACGTTGGTAGCAGGCAGGTGTTTAAGTTTGATAATCCATTCTTTTTCTGATTTTTTCTTTTACTTCGTGCCCTGCAATTTTTTCACAAATATATAAACCAACATCTATAGAAGAAGTTACACCCCTTGCTGTTATTATTTCACCTTCATCCACGATCCTCTCATTCAAAGATTCTTTGCAGTAGTCTTTAAGAAGGTCAAAATAATCTGGATGTGTGGTAGCTCTTTTATCATGTAAAAATCCTGCCGCTCCTAAAATCAAAGACCCTGTGCAAACAGACACGAGCTGTTTGCAGTCTTTTGCAGTTTTTATCCACTCGACAAAGTCCTTGTCACCAGTAAACTCTTTGGCCTTTAATCCTCCAGGTATAATTAGCATATCATACTGTCCTAGGTCAGTTCCCATCTTATCAGGCTTAAAACATAAACCATTAATATCCCGAATTTCATCTTTTGAATGTGATATTATATCAAAATCAAAATCTTCAACAAATCCCATTCCTTTTAGCCTTACAATTGGATCATAAGCTCCTACAAAATCTAAAGATGTCATCCCTTCAAAAATAACAAATCCTAATTTCAACTATATCATCTCCTTAATCTAACTAACTAAATAATTTTGCTAAGATTTTATAATTTTGGTATTAAATTCTTCAATAACTTTTAGCAGGTGACTATCTAATTTTTCTTTAACTTTTGTTAAAATGGACTCTGGTACCTCATTGTAATATGCGTATGCTATACTTCCTGCTATACAAGCAATTGTATCACTATCTCCACCTAAAGATATTCCTTTTCTAATGGCATCTTCTAGATCTTTAGATTCCAAAAAACATATTATTGACTCTGGCACAGAACCCTGACAGGTAACGTCAAATGAATACCCAGGTCTGATCTCTTCAACACATCTTTCTAAATCGTAGCTAAAATTGTTTGTTATATATTCTTTTATCTCGCTCTTATCATGATTATTTCTTGCTAAATAAACAGCTGCGGCTGTTGCCTGTGCCCCTTTTATGCCCTCAGGGTGGTCGTGAGTAGCTGCCGAACTCTTTTTAGCCTCTTCATTTACTTTTTCTAAATTATCATAAGCAAAACCTACAGGGCTAACTCTCATTGCCGATCCATTGCCAAAACTGCCATAGGGCTCGTAACTATCACTAAATATCCAACGCATAAAGTTTCCACCATAACCGGCATTAGGGTATTTTCTACCGTATTCTTTAAGTTTTTTGGCATAGTTAATATCATTAAGAATCGCATCAGCTACAGCCACTGTCAAAACACTATCGTCTGTATAAACACTCCCCATAGGGAAAAGATCGATCTCTTCTGATTTGACAGGATTTCCCTCATATGTCGAACCTATAATGTCCCCACAAATAGCTCCCCACAACAAAGAACACCTCACTAATGCTTCGATTTTCCATGATTTTCTAAGTAAAGGCTGTAAGTCAATGAAATTATAATTATCCCAAGAACAGGGGGGAAATATTCATAATTGATGTCTACATTGGCCCCCACTATTTTCCCTCCCAGTCTTCCGGTTATTTTACCGTCATTTTTAAAAACTTTTAGCTCTACATTATAGCCGACCTCTTCACCAATTCGGCCAGAAAACCCTTCAGTTATTGAACCTTCTAAAGAAACATCGCAGTAAGAAGCTTTTTCATTTAACTTGCCAATTATGTCGTAATAAATATTATTCTTAGGGCCCTCTTTATGAAGGGATAACTTTAGGTTTTTCTCCAAATTATCTCGCCCTAAACGACCAGATATTTCAGTTAGCTCTGACGATAAGTTAAGATCTATATCATGTCCTTGAAGCTTTCCTCCAAGGTTTCCTTTTATTTCAAGTTCATCGGATGAAATCTCGCTTTCAATATAATATCCTTTTGATTTTCCTCCTACTTTTCCATAAAGCCTACCCAATTATAAACCACCCCGCATTCAACGCTTTATTTTATAAACCTGATAGCAAAAGGGTATCTGTATGCATTACCTTTACTAGATTCAACTGCAGCAATAATACAAAAGATAAAGGAAAATATTCCTACAGCAAAAGCAAGTAAAAATCCGATTAATACTAACATTAAAACACCAGAAATTAAATAACCAATAATTATTGTTAACTGAAAGTTCAGTGCTTCAATGATTTGATCCCTATTAAAATCATTTTCTTTGTACACCAGATACATAACAAGCGGCCCCAAAAATCCAGTCAAAAGTCCCAAAACATGTGCTACCACAGACATGCTAGTATCTTTTGCCATTTGCCCCATATCATAAAACCTCACTTTGAAATATTTTTGAATAAATTTAAATGAATTTTCCACCAAGTTCACATATTAACCTTTCCGGTGATTTCCCCCGGTTTTCAAGATCCTCCTTTAATATATCTACTCTGTTAAACAATTCCTTATTTCCCATATCTCCAGCATAACGATAAAGTCCTAATCTTCTTCCAACACAAAAGTTCTGCTGTTCTTCCTCAGTTAGTTCTAAAAATTCATCTATAATACTAATCATTTTCTCTTTATCTTCAGGCAGTTTGCCATTTACTTCTTCAAGCAAATTCAAAATATGATCACTTCTAAAATAACTGTCTACATCCAAATTTTCAATCAGTAGTTTCTTTTCTTTAAGAATTTCTATATCACTGGCAAGCTTTAAACCTCCGTCTCTTACTTTTTCTACAAGAGGTATCCCCTCTCTTACTCCAAGGGTTCTAACTCTAATATAGTGAGGATTAATTTTGGATAATACCCTTGCAGTATCCAAAGCATGCTCTGTTGTCAAATCCTGACCTCCAAGACCTAGGATTACATATTCACTTAAAGACAAGCCAGCTTCTTTTAATTTTAGCCCACCTTCAATATGCTCATCAGGAGTAACACCTTTTTTTATATATTCGAGAAGTGGGCCGTGACCTGTCTCAAGTCCCAAATGAACTCTTGTCAAACCCGCTTTTTTTAATTCTTTTAATTCTTCAAGTGATTTCTTTGAAGCAGTTTTGGCTCTAGCATAAGTCGTTATCCTTTCCACCTGGGGAAAAGTTTCTTTTATGTTTCGTAGTATCTGGGCTAAATCTTCTGTTTTTACAGCAAGATTATCAGCATCCTGCAAAAATACATTCTTGCCTCCACCCTGTAACCATAATGCTATTTGTAAAAATCTTCTCTCATGGCTATACACTTCTTTTACTACTTCTTTTGTCACTTCCTCTTTGCCTGTTAGTTTGACTGCCATCTCTCTGACCTTCTTTTCTCCTTCTTTTATGTTATTTATGTCTGATAGTACCTCTTCCACAGATCTTTTAGAGAATTTCCGATTTTTATAAACAGGGCAAAACAAACATTTATTCCAGGGACAATTCCTAGTAACTCTAATCAGTAAGCTCTCTGCCTCATTAGGAGGCCTTATAGGCCCCATTTCATATATTTCCACCATCTTTTTCCACCTCCCAAAGGGCTTTCTTGGAGGTTCTATTTTATCTTAAATTCTTTAAAATCTAAAATGTTATAGAGCTATACAGAAAGAAAAATTTTAAGCCCATAAAAGAAAATATTACAATCAGGGCAATTACCGCGCCAACTTTAGCTAGGTTATTCTTTTTTTCGTACTTTTTAGTACATTCATCACATAAAACAACATTCTCATATTCAACAGGAAAGGTTTTACCAAATGAAAATTTTGTTCGTATCATTTGAGTCGAGAGTCTTTGATCTGCCACTCCACAAAAATTGCAGTGTTTTTCGTCCAAAAGTAGAGTCCCCCGATCATTAATAAATATTGTTTTATGACATTATATCATAAAGTCTTAACCAATTTCACAGTATTACCTTTATCATTATAATACAAATAGTCACAACCTTGTCTGGCTATATTTATACCCAGGCCTCTCCCATCTATCTCCTCCAGTTTTAACTCTTTACCAACCCTGCTTTTCCAGTGAAATCCACTTCCTTCATCTTGAATGCTGGTTTTTAAATAAAGATTAGATTTAGTAAGCCAAACCTTTACTTTTTTATCAAAGTCCAGGTTATTACCATGCTCCATAGCATTTAAAATCATTTCATTAATACTCATTATATAGGTATCAATATCTGGATTATAAGGCCAATCCTTTACATAGAAGTTTTTTATTTTTTCTAACAATTCTGGTACCAGGACAAAATCACTATTAATTTCAAAGCAGGTAGTTTCTGTGTCTTCTGGTATACTCTGAACAATCAGATATGTGATATCATCTTCTCCCTGATAATACCCGGTAAATTCTTTAAACCCTTCATTTATATTATGCTTTATAAGGTCTGGCGGTAAGTAATAATTTTTTTCAAAAATTTTTATAGATTTTTCTTCAAAATACTCGCCATTTTTTTCTTCTTCTGTAAGACCATCAGTTGTAATCAAAAGAGTCGAACCAGGAGAAAGCTTTTGGGTATATTCACTAAAATCATTAAACTCCGAGGAAATTAATTTAGATATTGGTAGTCCACCGGTTGGAAGGTGTTGTAAGTTATTGTTAGTAGAAGCAAACAAAACAGGAGTTTGAAATCCCACAGTTGAATATTTAAGCTCTAATGCGTTAAGATCAATAACACCTATAAATATACAGATAAAGAACTCCTGGGGGAAATTTTCATTATAATATCTTTTTTGAAGGTGTTTCATTAGTTTTTTTGGGGTTATATTTTTTTCATAATCGGAATCAAAAAATTCCATCACCGTAGATATATATCCATCCAAAGTATTTTTTATAAAGTTTGCCATTATAGTACTATCTAAACCATGACCCGTCACATCTGTTAGATAAAAGAATAGTTTATCCCCAACATTAATTACATTATAAAAGTCTCCTCCTATATCTTCTGCAGCTTGATAGTAGCCTTCTATAGAAATATTCTTTAGAGCCGGAAAATTCTGAGGTAGTGTATTTAAGTGAAGTATTCTAGCTTTTTTGACCTGATTGTTGATACGCTCATATAAAGAGCTTAGCTCTTCATTTTTGGTCTCAATTCTTTTTGTGTATTCTTTGATCTTTTTGTCTGCCCATTTCTTATCAGTTATATCCCTTATAAAACATGTCACCTCGCTACCTTCATTAGGGGCAAGTCTAACTTCATAAAAATTATTACTAAAAATCTCGTTACCATCATTCATAACACCAAACTCAAAGGTATTTAAACTGTTTTCGGATAGAGTTTTTTCTATGTATTCATACATTTTTTCTGTAAAATCATCAGGTAAAATCTCGTCAATTTTTTTGCCAAGCAAATCCTGACCATTATTAAAAAAGTATTCTTTATCTTTTTCCCATATTCCGATTAGTCTACCTTCCTCATTAATTCTTAAAAGGGTATCTGGAATAGCATCCACAATGGAACGGTTAAAAGTTTCATTTTCTTTCAAAGCCTGAAAGGCTTCCACCTTCTCAGTAATATCATAGCCGATTGCTAAATATTCCTTTGCTTTACCCTTATAATTAAAGAACCCCCTTAAGCTCCATTTAACCCACCGTAAGGTATCATCTCCAGAAAATATGCTATTTTCCAAAGTCCTAATAGAATTATTTTCATTTAATTCACTAACAAAGTCTTTAAATTCTTTTCTATAATGCTTTGGCATTAAATTCAAAAAACTTCTTCCCAGGAGATGTGAAGGAATAGTATTAAAAAAATAACAAAAGTATCCGTTTACATATACAACAGTTAATTTGTCATCAGCTGTAAATCGACATACCAATGCAGGTACATCATGAGCTAAATCATACGAACCGCTTTTTAGTTTTTCAATTAAAGAAGAAAATATTAATCTAACCATGACAAGTTCTCCTATTCATCAAATAAGTCGTCTAATCTTTCAATCTCCTCTGGAACCGTAGGCTGAAATACCCCTGAAAGAATACCTGACATATTCTCAAAAGGCCTCCCTATCGTCATTCCTCTACCATCTATGTTATATTCTCTTATCCTCTTATCGTGGGTAGAACCTCTCATCTTTAGTAAAGTTATAGCTCTTTTCATCTCACCAAAAGCTTCAACATATCTTAATAAAATAATTAAATCTGTTATAGTCGATATATGAGCTTCGGTTATAGTTGGACCACCTAGCAAGCTTGGGGTAGTAGAGGTAAATAAACCTGTTATTTGCATTTCCTTTAAAAATGAGGAAAGAGAAACTACAAATTCTCTAAAACCTTTGGTAGTAGAAACCCTTTCTAACGCTGACAAACTATCAACCGCTACCCTTGTTGGCTGAAATTCTTTTATGTAGTCTTGTATCAAAGTTAAGTGTTCTTCTAAAGTACTTGTTTCTGGATATTCACAAATAATTTTTAATTTTCCTTCTTTCTCCATACTTTCAAAGTCAACACCCCAGCCACTTGCATTTCTTAAAAGTTGATCCCTGCTTTCCTCAAATGCAAATAACATACACTTATCCCCTGTTTCTGTACCACCAGAAATAAATTCAGTGGTTATCAATGTTTTACCTGTACCAGTAGCGCCTGAGATTAATGCAACACAGTCTCTGAAAAATCCACCATCACACATCTTATCTAAACCTTTATTACCTGAAGTTATCCTTATATTTGTTGAGCGCTGTTCCATTTTCATAGCAGAAAGAGGAATAGCAACGATACCACTTGAGGGGTCTATAGTAAAAGGAAACTCACCCTTTTGGTGCATTGTTCCTCGAAATTTTAATATTTCAACCGTTCTTCTTCTTTTCTCTTTATCCATTGCATTTCTAAGCACAATGACATTATCCGTTACAAATTCTTCTATTCCAAAACGTGAGATATCACCATATTCTGCGCTTCGCTCTGCTGTTAAAACTGCAGTCACGCCCATTTTTTTAAGTGTATAAGCTATTTTATATATTTCATGTCTAACCAAAGAAGCATCTTCAAAATGGTAAAATATAGAACCAAGAGAATCTAAAGTCACTCTTTTTGCATCTACTTTTTTGACCGCGTGCTTTATTCTAGCAAGTAAAGCTTCTAGGTCAAACTCTCCGGTAAAATTTAATTCCTCTTCTGGCGAAGGCGAACCATCTACAAATACCCACTTGTTGTCTTCTTCCCACTTTTCTACATCCCAGTTAAAACTTTTTAGATTAGCTTTAATATCTTCCGGGGTTTCTTCAAATGTGACAAATACTCCCGCTTCTCCAATTTCAATCCCACCTACCAAAAACTGAGCTCCAAAAACAGTTTTAGCACTACCCGCAGTCCCACTAACAAGTGTAGTCCTTCCTCTTGGAATTCCGCCTAAACATATTAAATCAAATCCAGGAACACCTGTTTCGACTTTAGGCAAGCTATTTTTGTTAGAATTTTTCATTTGTTTAGTTTTCACTCCCAGCACTATAAGGTTTTAAGTCAAGCCCAAGTAAAACTTTTTCTCTATCTGACAGATCTCCAATAACTCTTCTTAAAGGCGGTGGAAGCTGCTTAACAAGAGTTGGAGTTGCCATTATTTTTTCATCTTCAGCAAGTTGAGGACGTTCTAAAACATCGACAACTTCCATTTCGTACTTTGTATCAAGTTCTTCTTCACATATTTTTCTTAAGTTTGCAATTGCCCTCTGAGAGCGAGGAGTCTTACCGGTCACATAAAGCCTAAGTAGATACAAAAATAGCACCTCTCTTAAAATTAAATAAATAAATTTTGATTCATATAACGTATAACATTCTGTAATAAAGCATTAAATAACCTAAAATTTCAATAACTAAGATCCTTCCCTCATCAATATAAATTTTTATATTGTGCTCAAGCATACTTTTATTAAGCTTCCTTAAAGCTTCTGTATAAATATCTAAAATATCTTTGGGCAGCGCCATCAAGTGATATAGTTCTCTAGCCATCTTATTTATTTCTTTTGATATTTCAAAATCTCCATTGCTTTTTTCCTGATAAATTCTTTTTCTTACAGCCTCTGTTAGTAATTTATAAAACTTTTCTAAGAGGTTTTTAAATGTATCCGGCAAAGTTACTTTGATTGGCAATTCTTTTGTTTGCTCTAAAACTTTATCCCCAAATTCTTTTTTTGCAAAAAAATCTTCTTTGATATTTAATTCGCCTTTTAATAACGATGATTTAAATGAATGTTCAGTTTTGTTATTTTTCCTAAACTTTTTCTCCTTTAAGATTAGCTCCATTTGATGGACAAGTTCTGATTCTTCAGGGGCTTTTAATAAAGCATCAATTTTACTTAACAGATAATAGTTTTGATCACTTTGTCCTTTAACTTCATATGAATTATAAATAACAAATATACTTAGCTCGCTATCTAATCTCTTCAAGTAGGAAACCTTATCCAATATTTTATCATCTAGTCTTAGAGTTACAAAAAAAACATTAGTAGTCTGAAACTCATTCCATAATAATTGACTAATCTCGTTAAAGCTACACTGGCAGATTTTTTCATCAATATAATTTTTTGTAATATAATTTACTACCTGTTCATAAAAATCATTCTTTTCACCAATTATCAAAAAACTCATTTTACTAGTTCCTTTCAAAATTATATCTACTTTCTATTTATTTGACGTAGTATAATTCTACGAAAATCATGAAAATTCCTACAAAAAAGCATAAATTAATAAAAATTATTATTCCAAATTTTCATCAAGGTCTTCTATTAAATCATTTACATCTTCTAAGCCAACTGACAGCCTGATCAAATTATCCTCAATTCCTAACCCTTTTCTCACATCGTCTGGCACAGAACCGTGGGACATAGTAGTAGGATAAGATATAATGCTTTCAACTGCTCCAAGGCTAACAGCCAAAACTGGGATTTTTACATTTTCCATCACTTTCAAAGCCTTATTTTTGTTTTTAACTTTAAAGCCAAGCACCGCGCCAAAACCATCTGCCTGCTCCAAATGTATCTCCCTACCAGGATGAGAGGGCAGTCCTGGATAGAAAACTTCTGCAACCCTACTATCTTCGCTAAGCCACTCGGCAATTTTTATCGCAGATTCTTCCTGCTCTTTCATTCTAGCTTTTAGGGTTTTAATACCTCTTAATGTCAACCAGCAGTCCTGGGGTCCAAGAACAGCACCAAAAGATGTTTGTACAAATTTCAACCTCTTAGCTAGCTTTTCATCATTCACAACTGCAAGCCCAGCCAAAACATCACTGTGCCCTGCCAAGAATTTAGTAGCACTGTGCACAACAATATCTATCCCAAGGTCAACAGGCCTTTGAAGAAGGGGTGACATAAAGGTATTATCTATTATTGATAAAAGGTTATTATCTCTAGCTATTTGGGCAGCCCCCTTCAAATCTGTAATCTTTAACAAGGGATTACTAGGAGTTTCTAAATAAACAGCTTTTGTGTTATTTTGAATAGCTTTTTCGATATTTGATAGATCTGTAGTATCCACAAAGGTTACTTCTATATCAAATCTATTAAATAATCCGGTTAAAGCCCTATAGGCTCCTCCATAGATATCAGCACATGCAACTATATGATCACCGGGGGCAAACAGCATGAATACCGATGAAATTGCAGCCATCCCAGATGAAAATGCAAATCCATGCGAGCCATTCTCCAAACTCGCTATGCTTTCTTCAAGAATCTCTCTAGTAGGGTTCTGTCCTCTAGAATACTCATACGGACCAATATCTGTAGCTTTTGTTTGCTTATAGGTAGAAGCATAATGGACAGGAGGTACGACAGCCCCAGTCATCTTATCAACTTCGTTACCAATATGAAGTAGTTTGGTTCCAATGTTCATTGATTTTTGCCTCCTTCTAAAGCTTTTTCTAAATCATAAATTAAATCTGACACACCTTCAATGCCAACAGACAGACGAAGAAGCTCATCTGTTATACCGATTTTTTCCCTGGTTTCTTTAGGAATATCTCCGTGCGTCTGCTCAGAAGGAAAAGTTATCAGTGATTCAACACCGCCAAGGCTTTCGGCAAATGAGATTAAATTTAATTTATTTAAAACTTTTGGCACTAGAGATCTATCTTTTACTGTAAAAGATATCATAGCACCATATCCCTGTGCCTGTTTATTCATAATTTCATATCCCGGGTGCTCGGGTAATCCAGGGTAAAACACTTTTTCTATTAAAGGGTGCTTATCAAGCCACCCGGCAATTTCTTTGGCATTTTGTTCCTGTCTGTCAAGTCTAATACCAAGGGTCTTTAGCCCCCTTAGCAAAAGCCAGCTATCCTGAGGTCCAAGCACTGCTCCAATAGAGTTTTGTAAGAACTCTATCTTTTCACCTAACTTTTCATCCTTCACAGCTACTATCCCGGCAACAAGGTCATTATGTCCGCCCAAATATTTCGTTGCACTGTGAATAACAATATCTGCTCCAAGCTGTATTGGCTTTTGAAAATAAGGGGTTAAAAAAGTATTATCTACAATTGTCATAAGATCATAACTTTTGGCAAGTTCATTAACCGCCTTTAAATCTGTTATTTTCATCAATGGGTTTGTAGGGGTTTCTACAAATATTGCTCTGGTATTTTTGTTAATGTTTTTCTCCACTTCTTCTAAATTATCTGTCGGAACATATGATACTCTCAAATCAAACTGACTAAAAACCTGATCAAATAACCTGTATGTTCCACCGTATAAGTCATCAGATACTATTATGTGATCATTACTCCTAAAAAGAGGTAATATACTTGTTATTGCCGCCATTCCAGAAGAATAGGCAAATGCTCTGCTTGCATTTTCAATTTCTGCAGCTGTCTTTTCTAAAGCTTCTCTTGTAGGGTTTAGGCTTCTAGAATAATCATAACCTGTGCTTTCTCCTTTTGACGGATGGCTAAAGGTAGCTGATTGATATACGGGAACGCTAATAGCACCTGTCTTAGAGTCAAAGTTAACTCCACATCTAGCAAGGATAGTATCTAGCTTCAATTCTTTCTCTTCTCTCATTTAGTCACACCTCCGGTTCACACCCATTTAATATTCCTTTAATCATATAGGAGTGAGGGTGATTTTGTCAAGAAAAAAACAAAGCCTTGATAAGCTTTGTTTTGTATAATGTGAATAAACTTTTTGCAGTACAATCATATTTTTACTTGTCTTAATTTAAGGCTCACGCCTTTGTATTGGCATGCTCATACATCTTGGGCCACCCATACCTCGTATCAACTCAGATCCTTCAAAGTCTAAGACCTTTACTCCGTTACGAGATAATATTTCGTTAGTGATTTCATTCCTGTTATAGGCCACTACTTTACCCGGGGAAACAACAAGAATATTATTAGAACCGCTCTGCTGTTCCCTGGATGATGTTAAATCATCACTTCCTCCCGAGTAAATTATTTGTATAGAAAAGCCAAATGCATTTTCTAATAATTTTCTAAGAGAGTTTTCTTTTTCGCACCTAATATATCCTTCTCCATCTTGATAGCCAGACGTTAATCTATAACAATGGACTTTATTCTCAATCCCTGGAAAAAGCAAAAATTTGTCCCGGTCTACCTGATTTAACACCATATCTAAATGAAGATACTGTTTCTTGAAAGGAATCTGAACAACAAGAACTTGCTTACAAATCCCTTTATCAATCAAAAGGTGTCTGGCTGCTTTTTCTATTGCTTCTTCAGTAGTTCTTTGACTTAAACCAACCATCACCGTATCCGAAGAAAGTACTAGTACATCTCCGCCTTCTAAACCTTTTGGCAGCGAAAATTCCATGCCTTTATCAGCGTTTGAAAATAAGGGATGATAGTAAGTCAAATATTTTATAAATAAACTTTCCCGTTTTCTTACTGGGTATACCATTGATGTTAACAAAATATTGTTATCAAGCATAACCCCTTGGTCTCTAGTAAAATACATACTGGGAAGAGGGGGAATATAAAAAGGAAATGAATGCTGTGTATAGTCACTCAATGATTTAGTTTTTTTTAAGTTTTGCACAAAGTTTTTGTTAAGCCCTCTTATCAAGGCATCAACTGTCTCAGATGGCGTTAACTGAAGTAAATAGTTATAAATAGCTTCCATTGTAAAGGGTTCAGTAATTCTAGATTCTTTTAGATTTTCTTTTATGAAGCTTACCCTTATTTCTTCATCTCTTAATATCTCCTCCATCAACTGATCTAAAAGAAGTACTTCAACGCCTTCTCCCCTCAACCTTTCAATAAATTGTTCATGCTCTTTTCTCGCACCATGAAGCCATGGTATTTCATTAAAAAGCATTTGTTCTAAATATGTAGGATATATATGCAGTAATTCTTTACCTGGTTTATGTAGTATGACCTTTTCAAGATATCCTATTTCGCTTGTCACCTTTGGATATGTTCCTACTTTCATGTTATTCCCCCATTTGAAGAAATTTAAATAATAAAACTTTGAATCTGGTGCAAAAAGTCTATTCACATAAGTAGAGTGTTTTTAATTAATACATCTAAAACTCGTCAGCAGTCGAAATAAGGCTTCCGCATCAAGATGTATTATAATTAAAAACAAAACTTTGCTCATATGACTTTTTCCTCAGTATTAGTTGTTCCCATTAAACAAAAAAAGATGCTAGCTTAGCTAGCATCTTTTTGGGATATTTCCTGTTTTTCCATAAGTTCTGTTAGGGTTAATATCTCTATATCTTGATCTACTGCATACTCTACAACAGATTTAAACTTATCCGTAGTTATACCGTAATCAAAAGGGTCGTCTTGAACATCATGGGTAAAAAATATAACTATTTTACGCTTCTCTATTGCCTTATCTATTAATCTTTTAAGTCCATCTGTCGAATGTATCCCCATATCAACCGCATCTAAAAATTTGTCCTCAAGAGGGAAAGGATTTAATGTGTTCTCTGCTTTTCTTACAGTTGTTCTATATGAAAAAAGTAAATCTTTTACTGTGTCATTGTAAGCACCGTGGGGTAGAGCATGATGTTCTGGTATATCTAATCCTTTCTTTTCAAAAGTTTCATTTACTTTCTCCATCTCCTGGTGTATATCTTGTTCGGTCAGTTCTGTCATATTTGGGTGGGAATATGTGTGATCTTCCACGTCCCATCCGGCTTCATCTAATGCTTTTATCTGCTCCCAATTCATATATTCACCTAATTTTTTTTCGGCAAAAATAGGAGATATATAGGTCACAGCTTGTATACCCTTTTCTTCTAAAATAGGATACACCACTTCATAATCTGTCTTATATCCGTCATCAAAGGTTAATATCATTCCGCCGTTGTCTAATACTTCTCCACTTTCATTATTCCTACCGTTATTGCGATCATTATTACTTTTACTTTCACCATTTCTATCAACATTTTGCTTTTCGTTATTTGTAGTCTCTTCATTAGTGTTGCAGGCAGTAAAATTTAAAAGACTTGCAGAAAGAATTAACATCAAGCTTATAGCTAGTAATCTCTTTTTCATCATATATCTACTCCTATCCCTATTGTATCATGTTATGCTTCTTTACTCTATCCACTAATTATAATAGATATTAACTATAATGTCATCACTCAAAAAGTATTTTAAATTTTAAATTTTTGTTAATTTTTATTTAAAAATCAAAATAAAATATATAAAAGCCAGTATACCATTGCTGAAATAGCTAGAAAAAAACCTAGTGGTATTTGAAAACGAACTTTTTCTTCATTTTCTAGATCGATCAATTTTAAGTTCAATGATAATTTAACTTTCACTTTTCGGCGAAATAAAATATATATTGATATAAATAAAAGTAATATACCTGTTCCTAAAATGGCTGAAGTCAAAATAGTATCCGGACCAACAAAAGAACCCAGGGTAGCAATCAACTTAATATCATTAAGACTGACCCAACCTAAAAAATAAGGTACTACCATCAAAATTGCACCAATTAATACCCCTAGAAACGCTGAATTAAACCCCTGATTTCCATTAAAGCCTACATTCACTAAAAAACCAATAACAAGAAAAACACCTACAAGAATGTTATATATTTTTTTAAATTTGACATTACAATACAAAGCCATGCTTAGAAAGATAAGCATCAAAAATGTTATTAATAATATATCTATTTTAATAATTGCTTTTCCTCCTTTCCGGTATTTAATTAAAATATTTAAGTTTATTCAGGAAGGAAATACATATTCCTGTTTATATAATGTATTCATAATATACTCTCCTGTTAATTTTTTAAGTTAATTAATGCTAAATGAAAAAATCATAGAGGAAACTGTCTTTTTTTGTAGAATCTAGTTACTCAAAATAGTCTATAAAAAGAGGTGTTAGCAAATTGGATAAAAGTCAAAAAATTATTATTACAGTAATAGTGGCCGCTCTTTTCTTTACAATCGGCACTGCCTTTCAATCATACTTCTCTCATGCAGATGCTCCACCAGATGAAGAAGTAACAAGCGAAAATGGAGACAAAAACGAAGATAAGGAAAAGGATACCAAAGAAGAAGACAAAAAAGAAGACAAAGATAAAAAATTAGAAGAAAAAGAAGAGGAAGAAAAAGAAGAAAAGCCTGCTCATGGTCTTGAGTTTAGTTATCCTGATGCTGTTCGGGGAATTTATCTTACTGGTCACTCTGCCGGTGGACAGAGATTTGACGATCTTGTAGAGCTTGTTGATAATTCCGATCTAAACTCAATGGTAATCGACATAAAAGATGATACGGGGAACATAACTTTTAAGCTTGAAGATACCCCTTATGATGATTACAGTAGAAATTATATTGGAGACCCAGAAGAAGTATTAAAGACTTTAGAGGAACATGACATTTATCCCATCGCAAGAATAGTTGTTTTTAAAGATAATGTTTTTACTGCTGATAACCCTGATCTTGCACTGCGTAACCCTGATGGTAGTTTGTGGACTAATAGAAGGGGCGAATCTTATGCTAACGCATTTAAGGAAGAAGTTTGGGAATACAATTTGGAAATCGCAAAAAAAGCTGCAGAAATGGGCTTTCAAGATATTCAATTTGATTATGTGAGATTTCCGGAAGGATTTGAAAATAGAGAAGATGAACTAGACTATAGTTTTGGTAATTATACCGAAGAGGAGCTAATGCCAAAGATTTTGGATGAATGGGAAGAAGAAATACAGGAAACTGAAGAAAAAATGGAACAAGCAGAGCAGCAAATTGAAGAGGATGTCGAAGACGACAGCGATGAAAAAGAAAATTCAAATGAAGAAAATAATGATAATAATGACTCAGATAATGAAGAAGAAAATGATGAGCCAGAGCCTCCAGAGTACAGCTATGGACTTGCAAGAACCCAGGCTATAACAGATTTTGTAGCCTATGCCTATGACGAGTTGAGCGAATACGATGTTGATGTTTCTGTAGATATTTTTGGATATACAGCTGTTGATATGGATGCTCATGGTATAGGTCAAAATTTCTTGGATATTAGCAGAAATGTAGATGTTATCTCCTCTATGATTTACCCAAGTCACTGGGGACCTGGTTATTTTGGAATATCTACACCTGATACAGAACCTTACAGACTTACTGAAGAATATATTATAAGGGAAAACAAAATTTTGGGGCAATTAGAAGATCCACCAGTGTCAAGACCTTGGA
The DNA here is from genome assembly GCF_022539405.1 of Natranaerofaba carboxydovora. NCBI lineage: Bacteria > Bacillati > Bacillota > Clostridia > Natranaerobiales > Natranaerofabaceae > Natranaerofaba > Natranaerofaba carboxydovora. Next base: position 2,181,987 of record NZ_CP054394.1, read on the forward strand.
TTCAGGACTTTACAGCCACATGGCTTGGGTCAGGCAATTACATCTCTTATGGCAAAGAAGAAGTTGAAGCACAGATTAGAGCATTGAATGAACATGGTGTTGATGAATTTTTATTATGGGACTCAAATAATAATTACACCAGAGATGTAGATTACACACCTCTTGAAGATTAGAGATTAGAAGAAAAAAAGGCCTAGACACCCAAAATTTGGGGGTTAGGCCTTTTTTTATATATCATACATCGTATTACACTTCTTCCTTTTACACATCGAGCACTTTTTCTATAGTAATTTCTCTATTTTTTTTCAGGTCTACAAATTCATCTCTCACCTTAATCAATGGTCTACCTGGCTCATCTCTATTAACCATTATTACCTCTGCTATACTTTCATCATTTAATAAAACTTTTGACCCTATAAAAAAGTCCATCAGCCTATTCATGAAAGTTCTAGAAACAAGTGGATCTAGCCTATTAAAGCTTTCTTTATTAAGATGCTCTATAGCTTTGAATACACCCTTTTTTTCTCTTTCAAACTTTACTGAAGTCATCTGATCAAATACATCAGCTACTGCAATAATTCTAGCAAAAAAGTGTATTGAAGAACCTTTTACTCCATCAGGATATCCTTCCCCATTCATCCGTTCATGGTGCTGTAATACTCCTTTGGCTACATTATCGTTAAACTTAGTCTGGCTTTTTATAATTTCGAAACCTTTTCTTGGATGTTCTTTATCTAGTTCTTCATTTTCTTTGCTTTGGCTAGTAGCCTGATCATTACTTTTAGTCATTGTTCTGCCCATATCATGCAAAAGCCCTGTTAAACCTATTTCTTGAACAACAGAGTCATCAAAGTCTAGCCATCTTGCAAGTAGAGAAGAATAGATACCTACATTAATACTATGCTGAAACAACCGATTATCGTCATCTTCTAGCTGAGTTAAGAGCTTGAAAAAGTAATAATAATCCTCTGTAAAATCCATCAGCTCTTTGGCTGTTTCTTTTACTTCTTGTTCGTATATTGTTTCTCCGCTCTCTAACCCTTCAATCATCTTGGAGACTTTTTCAACAGATTTATTATATTTTTCCTTGACCAATTTTTCTGTATCTCTTCTAGTTTGAACGACCTCTGCCTCTTCATCTTTTACATAAACACTTTCTACATGCCATTTGTCTAGATACTCAATAATCTTTTCCGTTACAATATTATCTTTTGGGTATAGTACCAAACCATCAGGAGAAACCACATCTTTGCCGAGCTTATATCCTGGTTCTAATTCAGTCACTTTTATCTTTTTCATTTTACTTACCCCCTGACATTCGCTTATCTACAATATTTTATTAGCCTTGTTAAAACTTTTGTTAAATCTTACTTAATAACTTTTCTAAAAATATCAAAATATACCTTCTTCTTTCATTAAAAGGGGTATAATAGACTAGTTTAATCTAAGTTAAAAATCCTATTTAAATTAATACAATAGTCCCGGGCCAATAAGCTTGTTTTCATATTAAAATTATTATATAGTTGAATTGCTAATAGATAAAAAAGGAGTTAAAAGAATGGTAAATTTAACCTGTCCTCGCTGTAATAGTGAAAATATTGAACAAAATAAAGTTAATAAAAACAATATAATAAGCGTCATTATTATATTGATAGTTTTTATCTTATTTTTAATGCCTGTACTCTCATATTTCTTGGCTGTATACTATTCAGTCTCTTTTGAATTATGTTATTTGTTTATAATAATAACCGGAGTAATAGTACTTTTCAGGGAATTTTTAAAGAGGCATAACTTTTGCAAGCAGTGTCTATACAAGTGGGATAACAAAAAATCAAAGCAAAAAAGTTACTAAGAATTTATTCGTCATACAAAATATTTTTTTCTTTTAGAACATCTATTATTTCTTTTGTATTAAAGGCAATCCCTCTCACTTCGTCTTCATTTATTTTTCTTGCAGCATATATAATTCCTACAACTTTTCCTTCATCATCAAAAATTGGACTTCCACTGCTCCCAGGATATATAGGAGCATATACTTCTAAAAGTGGCTCAGCATTTCCTGTTTTAACTACATTTACAAGTTTCCCTTCTTTGGCGATTCTTGTAAATCCTAAAGGGTTGCCTATAATTATCACTTCATCGTCAATCGACATGTTCGGATCTTCTGACATTTTGACACTGGGAAGATCATTTGCATCCTGTAATCTCAAAAAAGCCAGATCAAGATTAGTAGATGGGATTATTACCTCTTCAACACGATAAACTCCATCTTCTTCAAAAGTCACTGTCATCATACTACCATTTTCCACAACATGTCGGTTAGTGACTATAAATCCATCCTCTTTTATATTAAACCCAGACCCTCTAAAGGTTTCTTTTCTAACTCCAGGGCCCCCTCCACCGTCTACTTGTATTTGAACAACTGATTTTTGAAGTCCGGATATCTTGGGGTCCTCTAATAATTCTCCTGATTTATGTATAAAATCCAAAGGCGGCAAGGTAAATATCCTGAGAAAATTAGATAATACAAAAATAACAAATACGACCAATAGTACTGATCCTGTTATTCTAAAAAATATCTTTCTTCGTCTATATTGATCTTCTAGATAGCTTGAATCTTCGTCAAAGTCTTCTTCTGTAAATTCCTCTAATTCATCAAGTTCTTCAAATTCATTCTCGAAACTATCGTCTTTGTAATTATTATCTTTGTATTTCATATCTAGTCCTCTCTTTTAATCATTAAAATCTTATTTCAAAGCTATCATATTTACCCTCCGCTTCAAGCCACTCAGCATCAATTTTGTCAACTCTGCCGGTTCTGCTATTTTCTATTCTTGAATACAAATCCTTTAATTTTTCTTCCGTACCTTCACCAGCCAACTCTACTCGACCATCGGGCAAATTTCTTACAAAACCAACAATTCCTAGATCATCTGCCTGTTTTTTTACGTAGTTTCTCATACCTACTCCCTGAACAATACCTTCCAAATAAGCATGCAAACACTTTTTTGCCATATCAATAATCCCCCTTTCACTTAAGTTCTATTCTAAACTAATCAATCTGCTTCCTGTTCATAAATTCTCTCAAATTCTTTTTCGAGGGCTTTAAAACTTTCTAAAACCCGGGGACAAAAATGTTCTGGTTCGACCCTACCATCACCTTCGGTAATTATTTTATAAGCTTTTTCGTGGCTAAAAGAAGGTTTATACGGTCTTTTGCTTCTCAATGCATCATACACATCACATATTGCTACTAACCTAGCAGTAAAAGGTATCTCTTCTCCTTGCAAACCATAAGGATAGCCTGTTCCATCATAGCGTTCATGATGATACATTGCAATTTCTCTTGCCATTGCAAAATATGGAGAATCTCCCAGAATCAAAACACCATATATAGTATGGTTTTGCATTTCCATAAATTCCTCTTTGGTCAAAGGCCCTTCTTTTAGGAGTATATCAGGTCCTATTTTAATCTTGCCTACGTCATGCATTTTGGAAGAGTACGATAGTTCGTCTAGCCCTTTACCAGAAAAACCAAATTGTCTTGCAAGTAAAAGACTATATTTACTAATTCTTTTAATATGATTTCCTGTTTCAAAATCTACAGCCTCTGCAGCTCTTGAAAGAGCACCTGCTGTATATGTAAAAGCACTTCTAAGCTCTTTTGTCTGTTCATTCATTCTTTTGTATACAGTTATCTGGTTAACTAACCCTCTCAAAATTTCTTTTTGTAAAAAACCTATTTCAGCCATAAAGTTTACTGCCACTACAGACACATCTTCATAAGATGAGGTTATATAATTAACTACATCATTCAAATCCAATATATACCTATAAATATTACATGTCTCACATTTTAAAGAAAAGTAACTACTGTTTTCTTCTCTGTCAAGTTCCATCAAACATGAAGTAGTGCCAGTACCCCTCCTAAGCACATTACACATAACCGGCCCTTCATTTGAGGCCAAAATATAATTATCTACTAAAATATATCTGCTCATTTGGAACAGATATTTTCGACATCTTACATAATCATTTTCCCTTAAAAATATATAGACCACTTCAGGTGCAGAGATACTATACTCTGAAAAAAATACCTTATCAATTAATTCTTTTTCCACCGTTTCTAATTCGAACCACATCAGATCATACTTATCAAACATCTCTTCTGAGTATGATAGTATCTGAGTGAGGCTATTGTTAACTGTTTCTAATTCAAGGTTAGAAGTTCTAAGCTCTAGAAGGTTATTTAATCTATACCAGAGTTCTTTATCATCTAGGGGCAGATAATATATATCATCCACGCCTTTACTAAGCGCCTCAATCCTTTGCTCTCTTGTAATATTATTACTTACCAATATAATAGGAAGTTCAAACTTTTCCTTTTTGTTTCTTATTTTTTCACAAAGTTTTAATGAGTGTTCTGTATTATCAAAATCAATGATAACAAGGCGTAGAGACAAGTCAAAATTTATTGTATCTAACATTTCGGGGTCATTTTCTACCTGTTTAAGATTAACTCCCAAAGAAGATAATACTTGCTCCATAATATGTATTATATCCTCTTTTTTATTTGATATTACCAATGCATTTCCAGCTCTATACAAAGCGGTTTCCCCTCTTTCTACACAAAAATAATCTCAGATACTTTTAATCATATTAACCCGATTTCCCCTGGAGTTATAAAACACATAATCAAAACAGCATTTAGCTATGATAAGGCCTCTACCTTCATCGGAAAAATCATTCGTATTTAAATTTTTTTCTATTCTACTATTCCAGTCAAAACCCTCTCCTTCATCCTGTATGCAAACTTTAATATAGTCAGAGGTTTTTTTGAACATGATATGAATTTTCTTTGAATCATCGTGTTTGTTACCGTGCTCGAGGCTGTTGTTAAGCATCTCGTTTACTCCAAGCATAACTTTGTCCACATCTAATTCATCTTTATAATTATCTATTAAATAGTGATAAATGTTCTTCTTAGCAATATGGATTTCATCAAAAGTACTATTAATGGTGAAATTTTTTTCGATCAATTCATTCGGATCCATTTGAAGGGCCAAAACTATAATGTCATCCTCTTTAGGGGAAATCCCTAGAAACTTTTTGTGATCACGCTTAATTAACTCTGTTATTACATTTGGATCATATCTATGATGTTTGTAATAGATCTTTTCTAAACGTTTTAGACCATAGATTCTATTCCTTACTCTAGTATTTAGAAGACCTTTAGTATAAAACAAAAGGGTATCTCCTTTGTTAATTTTACATGTTTTGTTGTCAAACTCAAACAATTTTTTATCAATTGATGAAGATACAGGAAGCCCCTGACATTCTAATTCTTGTATTTCACCATCCCACCTAGATAACAAAGGTGGTAGATAAAACCCGGCATTACTATATTCAAACACATTAGTTTCAAGATCCAATACCCCAATATAAATGCAGATTAAATAGTCTGAAGGAAAGTTTGCTTCAAGAAATTTTTCAGTAAGATAATATAAAATATCTTTGGGGTTGATATTTAGCGATCCAAAATTTTCTAAGAAAAAGTTGTTTATTGAGTTTTTTATGAAAATATTTAAAATTAGGCTTTCGTAATCCTGTGTGCTAACATCGGCAAAAAAGTAAAATATTCTACCTCCTATTTTTTGTATATCACAGTAATTACCTTTTAAGTTTTCAGCAGGCTTGTACCATGAAGAAAATGTCAAACCATTAATCTCTGGATGGTTAACGTTTGACATTTGTTTGGACAGTACATTATTTTCTTTTAGCGTTCTATTGATTTTTTGATCCAGCCTGCTTAATTTTTCTTCAGCTTCAATTCTTCTTTTTCTCTCATTCTTGGTCTCAAACATATACTCCATACAACATCTTATAATGTTTGGACTTAACTCATCTTTGGCCATGTAACAACAAAGGCTGGGTTTTCTTTTAATTAAAGACAACTTATCTTCAAAGTTAACTTCCTCGTAAATTATAATTACTGGTAAATTAATGTTGTCTCCAATATTACAAACTTTTAAGGCAAAATTTTCATCCAACATATCGAGAGTTTTTTCACAAACAAATACCATATCATAATAATTATGTTTTAATTTTATTTTAGTATCTCCATAATTAAATACTCTATCAATAATAAGTTCTTCTTTTCCTAAGCCTGCTTTTAAGTACTCATATAGCCTTGAATACACATCCAAATTTTTTTCAAATAACAATAGCCGCACTTAACTACAACCTCCACAGGAAAAATTGTTATTTTTTAGCATCGCCATCTTCTATTTCAATTACTTTATTCAAATGTATCATGGAAAACATTTTATTTACATAGTCACTTGTAACATTTATTATCTTTAACTTTCCATTTCTTTCGCTGAGCTTTTTCTGGATTAAAAGTAATTTGCCAAGTCCAGAACTATCAATCCCATAAACTTTCTCGAAGTCTATAATTATAGTATCGTAGCCTTCATTATAAACAGAAAGTAGGGTTTCTTTAAGGTCTGAAGAATTTGTAATATCAATCTTACCTTCAGGAATAATTAGTACACTACCGTCTTCTTTTTTTTCTACTTTCATAACTAACCCTCCATCCTAACAAGTATTATGTAACGTATATACATTAAACCATTTGCCGTTAACTACTTCTAGATAAGCTTAACAAATCCTTTTTTTCTCAATTTTTTTCAATTCAAACTGATAACTAGTTCTGCTTAATAAAAAAAATATTTTAAGGTCTCCAAAACTAACACTGACATAGTCTCCCGGAAACCTTAAAAAAATTTGAATCAATCCGCTTTTAATCACATTTCCAAAGTGTTTTTTGTACCTGAGTAAGTCCCAACAGCTGCTAAACCAATAGCTGTCCCAATTAACACAGCCTTTGCTGGTTCATCGGGTGCTAAATAAATTAAGCTCAGAATATTACCAATAACAATAGCCAAAATTGGTGACGCTTTTTTTGGGAAACCAAGCATTTTGGCCACCTGAATAAGTCCTACCACAAAAGGAACCAGGACAACATCATAAACTTCAAATTCCAACAATTTTCCCCCTTACCCTTTAAGGTATTATAATTTTAGAAAAACCTAAAGAAAGGCTTAATTATTAATATTTCTATTTGGATACAAATATCACCTTAAAGGGCAAGAAAATCTCATCTGATTAAAAACGTTTGCCAATATCTCCATGATAAACACTTATTCTACCTTCTTTAATCATTTTATTTATTTTTTTATAGACTATATCCTTGATAATACCTCTTGTTAAAGGAATAAGAAAACTAAAACCAGCCAAATCAGTGACAAGACCTGGAGTTAATAAAAGCGCACCTCCAACTAAAACTGAAGCAGCATTGAAGAGTTCCTTTGTAGGAAGTTCACCAAAATTAAGTCTCTCTCTAAATCTTCTCAAAACCTGTACTCCTTGACTTTTGGCCAAGAAAACACCTATTGAACCCGTTGCAGCTATAATGATTATCGTTGGCAAAGTACCAATTAGTCCTCCCAGTTCAATCAACAGCCATATTTCTAATAAGGGGCCCAGGGTAAACAGCAAAAAAAGCTTAAATAACAAGTCAGAAAGCCTCCTTTAATAGGATTCACCTTTTTCATTTCCTGAGTTTTTCATTAAGCTTATCATATAATTCACTAGAATTCTTCTTTAAATTCACTGGTTTAGCGTTGTTGTTTACAAAAGCATGTATAGTTTCACCAAATGCAAGCAGCATATTATCTGGCTTTCTATATATATTATAACAAAAAGTTAGCCTTGCAGGTGTAAAATTTTTGACACTTGTTTTTAAGCTTATCAGGTCATCATAATAAGCTGGTGATTTGTACTCACAACTTGATTTCACCACCGGCAAGAAAAGACCTTCTTTTTCAAGTTCGACATACGGAAAACCCAGTTCCCTAAAATATTCATTCCTACCTACTTCAAACCATATAAAATAATTGGCATAATAGACTACTCCCATTTTATCAGTCTCCTGATATTTTACCCTTAAAGATATTTCTTTTTCCATCATAATATTTAACCACCTCATACATTCCGATGATTCCGGTGCAAAAAGTCATATGAACAAAGTTTTGTTTTACAAAATTACAGCTTCTCCTTCATATACTAACCCTCTAAAAGGATCTATTGTAACTACTTCTCCTTCTTCTAATGCTTCAAAAGCTTTTTTTACACCAACAACTACAGGAATATTAAGTTCAATGCCTATGATGGCTGTCTTACATGTCAGACCATCTTCCACTGCTATGATCCCTTCCACATTAGACAGTTTGGGCACTATATTTCTTGTTGTTCTGTCTACAACTATTATATCTCCACCTGATATTCTGTTTATTTTCTCTTCACTATCTATAATATTAATCCTTCCTGTAGAAGGCTTTTTGCCTATCCCCGTTCCTGATGTTTTGATCTGGCCTACAGTATGTACTCTTATTAAATTTGTGGTCCCTGATATTCCCACGGGCACCCCGGCAGTTAATATTACTAAGTCACCATTTTTTAGATATCCAGCTTTCAAAGAAGTACTTATGGCCTCACTAAACATCTCATCTGTTTCATTAGTTTCTTCACACAATAATGGATATACCCCCCATGACAGATTTAGCCTCCTCACTATTTTTTTGCAGGGAGTAACAGCCAAAACTGGGATAGAGGGTTTATATTTTGCCACCATTCTTGCCGTATAGCCCGATTGAGTACTAGTCAAGATTGCTCTTGTTCCAAGACTTAAAGCCATCTGGCAGGTAGAAAATGCTATAGCATCTGTCACACTTGTATTTGTATTTCCTGCACTACTTTCAAATTGTTTCTCTCTGTTTTTGCTATAATAACTGCTATTATCAAATAGCTCATCTTCTGTCCTTTTAACAATACTATACATAGTCCTTACGGTTTCAATTGGATATTTTCCAATGGCGGTTTCTCCGCTTAGCATCACAGCATCAGTTCCATCAAAAATAGCATTTGCCACATCACTTGCCTCAGCCCTTGTAGGTCTTGGGTTGTTAGTCATAGATTCTAACATCTGTGTAGCTGTAATAACTGGTTTACCAAGGTGATTAGCCTTTCTTATTATTCTTTTTTGAATCAAGGGGACATCCTCTGCTTGAATCTCAACACCCAAATCACCTCTAGCAACCATAACACCATCTGAGACTTCCAAAATTTCATCAAGATGTTCTACACTTTCCTTCGTCTCTATCTTTGAAATAATCGGTATATTGCTTCCCTTATTTTCTAAAACCTTTCTTACTTCCAAAATATCTTCAGCATTTCTAATAAAAGATGCCGCAATAAAATCTGCAGATTCGCTTATGGCTATATCCAAATCTTCTTTATCTTTTTCAGTTACCACAGGAATGGACAAATGTGCACCGGGAATACTGACACTTTTTTTATCTTTGATCACTCCACTGTTTTTTACAAGACAATGTACACCGTTATCCTTAATTTCATTAACCAAAAGCTCTATCATTCCATCATCTAATAGGATTGTTATGCCAGGTTTTATCTCATCAATAATCTCAGGAAGATTTATTGCCGCCCTATAGGAATCCCCTAGTATATCACTTTTGGTTAACACAAATTCCTGACCTTCTTCTAACCATGTTTCTCCGCCTTCAAAATCTTTAAGCCTAATTTCAGGACCTTTAGTGTCCACTACTACAGCACCTGGCCTTCCCAAATCATCAAAAACTTCTTTAACCATTCTAATATTTTCCCTGTGCTTTTCTTTCTCTCCATGAGAAAAATTAATTCTGACAACATCCGCTCCATTTTCCACCATTTTGGCAAAAACAGCCTTGTCTTCTGACGAAGGCCCTATTGTAGCAACAATTTTTGTCTTCTTAATATCATTCATACTAGCCGCCCCTCTCTTCTATAACATTATCGTCTCCCTGTCAGCTTATCAACCACCATACCATAAGGGAACTTTTGATCCCTAACCAATAATCTGGTTTAAAAAGTCTTACGAGTAAATTTTTGATTTTATTGTTAATACATCTTATCGAAGAAGCAGTTGAAATAAGGCCTGATGACATGAGGTCATCAGCTAATCTAGCTCAGGAAGAGCTAATTGATTAGGAAGCCTTATTTCGACTGCTGATGAGTTATAGATGTATCAATAAAATCACTTACTTTGCGAGTAGACTTTTTAAACCAGATCTTTAGTGGTACTTTATCCTAATAGCATCACTTCCTAACATATTTTTTACTTCACCTATAAATTTTCTATCTAAGCTCGCCCAGTATTCTTGAGGAACTTTTTTCACCCTCTTTTCCTTTGGAAAATAAATAAAAACCGGCAGTTCCCTCTTTTCTTTTTTTAGTAGTTCTTTTAATTTTTCTAGTAAATGGTGCTGGCTATCTTCGATTTTGATATAAATACTTTTATTATTTTCTATTTGATCTGAGCTATAGCCGTTATTATTAACATTGTTATAACCATTATTTTTATTTTTTAATTCGCCCTTATTAACTTCTTTGAGTAAACGTATATCTTTACAGATTATCTTTATTTCATCGTCTTCTTTTTTGTCTAGCCTACCTTCTACAAAAAGTGGGTCTTCGCTATCAATATAGTCTTTAATTCCTTCGTATTCAGGCGGAAAAACCACAACTTCTACAGAACCCGTCATATCTTCAAGGGTAAGAAAAGCCATTAGATCGCCTTTTTTGGTTGTAATAACGTTTATATTATTTTTTATCCCACAAATGTTTACATTTGAACCATCGCCGTATTGATTAATAGTTGATATATAAGGGATAGATAGCTCTTGGGTCTTATCCCTATATTCTTCTAAAGGATGTCCACTTACATAAAAGCCTAAAAGTTCCTTTTCCATTGACAACCTTTCCTTTAAGCCAAATTCTTCAAAATCAGGAAATTTCACTTCTATGCCCGGAGCTTCTTCATCAACTAGATCCCACATAGACATTTGACCCTTTTCTCTTTCTCTGTTTAGAACCTGGGCCTGGTGTATTACTTCATCAAGTACAGATAAAAGTTTCTTTCTGTTGGTGCCAAAATCATCAAAAGCACCCACTTTTATAAGACTTTCTAAAGTTTTTCTGTTACACGCCCTGAGATCAACCCGATTCACAAAATCTAAAAAAGAAGTAAACTTTTCATCTTCTTCTCTAGTACTTATTATCTCTTCTACTGCTGCTTTGCCTACATTTTTGACAGCAGCAAGTCCAAATCTTATCTTGCCAGGCTCTACCACAGTAAAATTAACCAAAGATTCATTGATATCCGGCGGCAAGATCTCTAGGTCAAGCTGCTTCAAATCTTCAATGTAAAGAGATATCTTATCACTATCATCCATAGAGTTGGTTAAAAGTGCAGCCATAAACTCCGTTGGATAGTTAGCTTTTAGATAGGCAGATTGATAAGCAAGATAAGCATAAGCAGCAGAGTGGGATTTGTTAAAGCCATAATCAGCAAATTTAACTATCAATTCATATATTTTTTCCCCTAACTCTCTGTCATAACCGTTATTTACACAGCCCTCAACAAATTTTACCCTTTGCTCATCTAGGATATTTTTTTTCTTTTTTCCGATAGCTCTTCTTAACAGGTCAGCTTCTCCAAGGCTAAAGCCAGCTATAATGTTAGCTACCTGCATAATTTGTTCCTGATATACCATTATTCCGTAAGTTTCTTTTAATATGGGTTCTAATTTTGGATGCGGGTACTCAATTTTCTGCTCTCCATGTTTACTTTTTATGAAAGTTGGTATCTGTTCCATAGGACCCGGCCTAAATAAAGCTGACACAGCAATTATATCTTCAAAACGCCCCGGCTTCATATCTTTTAGGACATTTCTCATGCCGCTAGATTCAAGCTGGAAGATCCCCAGAGTCTTGGCATCCTGTATAAGTTTAAATGTTTTCTCATCTTCAAAAGATATTTTGTCTAGGTCTATCTTTTCTCCCCGGCTATTATAGATTATCTGTACAGCATTGTTTAGCATTGTCAAAGTTTTAAGTCCCAAAAAATCCATCTTTAATAGACCAAGTTCTTCGAGGGTTCCCATAGGAAACTGGGTAACAACCTGGTCGCTATTTTTCTGCAGAGGAACATATTCAGTAAGAGGTTCTTTGGATATAACTATGCCCGCTGCATGAGTAGAAGCATGTCTATAAAGGCCTTCAATTGACCTCGAGATATCTATCAACTCTTTTATATCGTTATCAGCTTTATAAAGTTCTAACAGCTCATTATTTTCTTTAAGAGCATCATCTATGGTCACACCAAGCACATGGGGAATCATCTTGGCAATTTTGTCTACTTCCCCGTAGCTATAACCAAGAACTCTACCGACATCTCTAACAGCAGCTCTTGCCTGCATGGTACCAAAAGTCATAATCTGAGCTACATGCTCACCACCATACTTCTCTACAACATAATCTATTACTTTTTCCCTTTTTTCATAGCAAAAGTCAATATCTATATCTGGCATGTTTACCCTTGCCGGATTCAAAAACCTCTCAAATAACAAGCCATATTTTAAGGGGTCAATGTTCGTTATGGATAGACAGTAAGCCACCAAGCTGCCTGCAGCAGAACCCCGACCAGGACCAACAAGTATGCCATTTTCATGGGCAAATCTAACAAAGTCCCATACTATCAAAAAATATGAAGAATAGCCCATTTGTTCAATAACATCTAATTCATAATCTAGCCGTTCTTTTATTTCAGAAGTTATTTCACTATACCTTTCTTCAAGGCCCTCGTAACAGAGTTTTCTTAAGTAGGTTTTTTCATCGTAACCTTCTGGAACTTCAAAATAAGGCAGGTGCAAACTGCCTAAATCTAGCTCCACATCACATCTCTCTGCTATTTTGGCTGTATTTGCTATAGCACCTGGACATTCTGAAAAAAGTTCTTTCATTTCATCAGGAGATTTTAAATAAAATTCATCACAGGGAAACTTCATACGTTCGCTATCATTAATTTCTTTACCCGTCTGTATGCATAAAAGCACATCATGAGTGGAGGCATCTTTTTTTTCAAGATAGTGAATGTCATTTGTTGCGACAAGGCCAATATCTAACTCCCTTGACAAGCGTACAAGCTCAGCATTTACCTGCTTTTCTTCTGGCAGGCCATGATCCTGCAGTTCCAAGAAGAAATTATTTTCTCCAAAAATACTTTTATATTGCATAGCTTTTTCTTTTGCCTTCTCATAGTCACTCTTAAGTATACTAGTTGGGATCTCTCCACCAAGACACGCACTAAGGGCAATCAACCCTTCTGAATGCCGCTCTAAAAGCTCGGTATCTACCCTCGGCTTATAATAAAAACCTTCAAGGTAACTTTTGGTCACAAGTTTCATAAGGTTTTTATATCCTGTTTCATTTTCTGCCAAAAGAACCAAGTGGTACTGGTTAGAATCAATCTTGGGGTCTTTGTCAAATCTTGTTCTTGGAGATACATATACCTCCGAACCAAGAATCGGTTTTATCCCTTTTGCTCTAGCCTCTTTATAAAAATCCACCACACCATACATAACTCCGTGATCTGTTATTGCAACAGCATTCATGTTTTTTTCTTTTACCATTTCAATAAGTTCTTTAACACGGCTAGCACCGTCCAAAAGGCTGTATTGTGTATGCACGTGCAGGTGAACAAAGTCATTACTCATATTAAATCCCTCGCTAAAACTATCAAGTTATAATAATAAAATAAGCCAGCACCTGCCCGCTGGAGGCGTGTCGCAAGAATTTGCTACAAATCTCGCAAATTAAAAGCTTTGTATATGTTTTATATTATTAGTTCTCCTACCAAAGAAAAATATCCTTCCAAAATCATTCTATAGAATCGAACTTTAGCTAGTTGAACCTTTTTCTCATATTTAATAATCTAGAAAAATAAATTAAACTAAAGAGTGATTCTGGTGCAAAAAGTCCGCATGAAAACCAGGGAGGTTGTATTATGCCTAATACATTTTTAAGCACTTTATTTTTAAATTTTTTTATTGCCTTTGGAGTTGTTTTAGGCGGTTCCATATTTGGTGGGATAGGCTCAGTATTTGGTGGAATTGCTCCCATGCGTACTATGATAGATACAGCAGAAAATTTAAAACTCTGGGGAATGTTTGCAGCATTAGGTGGAACATTTACTGCTATGAAAGAGCTTGAACTTGGTTTTATTGAGGGTCAATTAAATTCGGTAGTTAAACAATTTATTTTTATATTAAGTTCTTTTATGGGAGCACATTTAGGTGTTGTAACTATAAATTGGCTCTCAGGAGGTAGCGGTACGTGAACAAAAAAAATATCAGCTTACTCCTAATTGGAATTTTGATAGGATCATCTATTACAACCATTTATCTTGGCCATGAATTAGATAATTTATATATTGAGGTACAAACTTTAGAACATGACTTGCAAAAAGCAGAAGAAAGGGCCAAACAGTTAGAAGAAGATATCCAAAAAAAAGAAGAACAGCAGGGTGCTCCCGCAGTTCAACTAGTTAAAGACGTTGATATAATTATTGATTATCAAGATGATGAGTTCACAAGTTTATATATTCAAGAATACTGCGAAGAAATAACAAAAAAGCTCCTTGGTCAAGAGGTGCAAAGTCTTGAACCAGAGCTTATTTTTCAAATTTTGGATCAGCGTATTGTAAAATTAGAAGAAAAAGAATACAGACTTTATGTTAAAAGCCTAATCATAGCAGAAAAAACATCATTTCATATTGAGCCAGTACTTTTAGAAGAAGATGACGAAGACTAAAATTTATTTTAATTCTATTTGCTGCTTTTTAATATTTTAGCTGCAAATAAAGCACTTGCTACGTAATAATCATTATGGACTATCTCTACACCAACTTTACCAGCGTTTCTTGTTTTCTCAATAATCCTTGCCCTTACTTCAATTTCTTCATTTAGCTGAACAGGCTGCAGATAATAAAGGGTAAAGTTCTCTGGGACAACCTCGTAATCATTGTCATTGCGAAGGGCTGCATGAGCAGCAGCAAGAATTATAGTGTTAAAAACACCACTGTTTAAACCTCCCATTTGATCTAACATTACAGAAGTCACTTCACCTTTAAATGTTATACCATCTTTATGTTTTTCATAGGTAAAGTTATCAAGCACTATATCCCAGTAGCTTGATTGTACTTTCGTCCCTTTGGGGCCAAATTGCAAAGCTTTCATAACATCGGTACGGGTAATAACTCCTACCAAATCACCTTCATCAACTACAGGTACAAGTTCTACTCCTTCCCATACCATCAAATGAGCTATAGAAGCTACAAGGGTCCTAGGAGAGGTAGTCAAAGGATTCTTCGTCATGATTTTGTCTACTTTAGATTCCATATTTCTTTTGTTAGTTATATCAACAGAAGTTATAACCCCTCTTACCTTCATATCATCATCAACTACAGGAAACCTTGTATAATTGGTATCCTCAAACATTTGCTTCCAATCCTCTATACTATCTTTTACATTTAGGTAATAGGGGGTTTTGTTCATTACATCCTGAACAAGCAAAATATCTTTTCTAACGTCATGATCATACAAAGTACGATTTATCAAAGTGGCTGTAGTATAGGTGTCATATGGGCTTTTAATAAGAGGAAGCTCAAGTTCGTCTGCCAATTTTTTATTTTCTTCATTGGTATCAAATCCTCCTGATATAAGTACAGCAGCCCCTTTTTCAAGTGCTAGCTTGTGAGCATTGTATCTATTACCAACAATCAATAAACTTCCTTCAGAGATATACTCTGCCATCTCTTCAAGTTCCATAGCTCCAATCAAAAACCTTTTTAGAGTCTTGTGAAGTCCTTCTTTCCCACCCAAAACAGTACCATCCACTGCACTAGCTAGTTCCGCAAAAGTAACTTTTTGCTCATATGTTCTTTTAGGACTTTCTATCCTAATTGTCCCAATTCTAGGCACAGTACTTACAAATCCCTTGGCTTCCGCATCCTTGATAGCTCTATATGCAGTTCCATCACTAACATTCAAGTTTTTAGAAATACTTCTAACAGATATTTGACTTCCTACCGGAAGTCTCTCAATATAGCTTAATATTTTTTGATGCTTGTTCATAAAATTGCCTCCTAAATTGTTTTCAAATTAACCTTAGCTCCTTTTGTATTCCCGACTTTTGCTTGTTTCTATTTTAATTTCCTCCTCTTGCTCATCCTCAACACCAAGCTTTTCTTTTTGATAAAAAGCAACCCTCAAATGAGAAGCTAAAACTACTATAGCAAACAATAGCCAAACAAGGGTAAAAAGTGAATCAACCCCCGCCAGCCCTATATCAGGCAATCGGGGTAAAAATACAGCTATAGCAAAAGCCAATATAATACTTACAATATAAGAAATCTTCTTTTCAGAAAATCTCAGCATAAGTCCTTCCTCCATAATTAATATACTTATATTACTTTTCATATCTCTTTGTTTTATATTATACTTTTTATTACATTATGATTCTTGTTGAAATATATTATGGAGAAATAATTATTTTTTAGCCAAAAATCCTGACAACTTCTTAATAAATCCTTTCAGGCCCTGATTGTCTGGATTCTCTCTTCCCAATATTTCATTACTTATCATTTCTATTTCTTGTGCAGTTTTTGATCTTGGCCATTCTATCATTATGGGTTTTTGCTTTTTAATAGATTGAGAAAAGGTGGTATTATCCATTACATGACCTAAATACTTTACTGATGCACCAAGGAATTGCTTAGAGGCCATTACAATTTTTTCTCCCACATAATCGCCTTCTCTTTTGTCATCCACTTTGTTAACAATTAATCTAATAGGAAGCTCTGGACTCTCTCGCATTATAATCTTTATCATGGCATAAGCATCAGTTATTGCGTGTGGTTCAGGTGTGGTAACAAGCAACACCTCATCAGAAGCTAGTAAAAAATTAATTACATTCTTATTAACACCAGCACCTGTATCGAGAAGAATTACGTCAGCATAGTCATCTAATTTGTTAAAAGCTTGTAACAGTTTACTAAACTGAGAATCTCTAAGGTTTGCAATCTCTTGCCAACCAGATCCTCCTGGTATAATCAAAATACCTTCCGGCCCTTCCAAAACTATATCAAAAATGTCTTTGTATCCCATTATTAAATGAGTCAAGTTATATTTTGGACTTAAATTCAACAATACATCTACATTAGCCATCCCTAAATCTGCATCAACCACGCAAGCTCTTTGCCCAAGTCTTGCCATGCTAATAGCTATATTTATAGACAAACTGCTTTTTCCTACTCCACCCTTACCACTTGTCACTGCAATCACTCTAGCGCTTTTATTATCAGTCATATTATCCCTCTGCCCCCTGAAAATTGATCCGGGTCTAGCTATTTCAAGGTTTTTGTCATTTCCTAATTTTCTCGAAAGAACCTCTGAATCAAATGAAAACGAACTATTGCTTACTTTTAGTTTGGTACCTACAGCCAGGGGAATAAGTTTTCCCTTGTCAAATGGCACAGAGATTACGATATGGTTATTATTGATTTCTATTACTTCACTGATATATTTGCCGCTATAAACATTAGTCGCAGGCTCTAAATAAATCTTGTCTCCGGGGTTAATTGAAATATTATTATCCAAAAATAAACCTCCTATGCCATATATAAGCACAACATACTATGCCTTAATACCATATTTTCTATGGGAATGAAAATTTTCCTTCTTTTATTTGACAAGATTCATCAAGGAAAAAATTATCATACTCTAATACGAGGCATTTTTACAAGTTCTACAAAAAAATAAGGAGGGGAAAAATTGAAAATTAATATTAGCAACAATTGTAAACTCAAATCTTCGGTTAAAAATGACAAACACAAAGGTAAGTTAGAAGAAATAGAATTAGTTAGGCCCTGGGCTGAAATTATCAAAATGGAAGGAATTCAAGCAGGCAATAATTTAAACGCCAGGGCAACAATTAAAAACATTGCTTTTCAAACAATTTCTCCAGTTAAAATCAATATTACTGGAAATATAGACGTAACAACAGAAAAATATAACCAAAAAAACTCTACCAAACCCATCAAGCTAAAATGGGATAAAACTTTAAGAACAATACCTGAACAGCATAAAAGCATCTCACTAAATACCCTGTTAAAAATTCCAGAAAACAAACCTAAAATAAAACAGCTAAAAACGATAAAGCCTGAACTAAAATATATAAGCGCAAAAACTCTACCTAATAGAATTGCTATAAAGGGAGAAGTGATATTTAAGATTTGGTACTACCACAAAGATTAGCTGCATTTTTCGCAGAACCCATAAAACTCTAGTCTGTGATTAACAACTTTAATATTATTTTTTTCTTGGGCCCTTTCATTCAAATTGTCTTCTACTGGCAAGTCTAAATCAATCACTTCATCACAGCTATTACAAACAAAGTGATAGTGGTTTTCAGGGTTACCATCAAATCTACTATAAGTGCTACCATAATCTAACTCCATTATTTCTCCCATTTCCTTTAATACTTTTAGATTTCTGTAAACAGTACCAAGACTTATATTTGGCAGTTTTTGCCTAACTTGGTCATATATCCAGTCCGCAGTAGGATGACATTTAGTATTTTTTAAAACTTCCAGTATCACTTTCCTTTGTTTAGTCATTCTTTTCTTTTCAGCCATATTCAAAAACTCCTTTGCCTTTAATTAGTAATTAATACTATTCCGCCTTCAGTATATACTATAACATAACGTACTCTTTGTCAAAAAAATTAAACAATTCTTTTAGTGAACCCTGCTTGTCCGGTAAAAGCTTGTATTTTGTACCACTATTTGTATTACTATCATGCCCTTCAAGATAATCAGTTACCATAAATACTTTCATCCCTGTTTTTTGGGCAGCTAAATCATATCTATAATCATTGCCGACCATCAAGCAGTTCTCGGGGGATTCATTTATATACTCACAAATTTCTAAATAATACTCTGGGTTAGGCTTTGCAAAATGCATTATTTCGTATGAAGTTATCAACTCAAATTCTAGATCTAATATACCTGCCCATTTCATCCTGGTTTCAATTGCCTTCCTTGGGAATACAGGATTAGTTGCTATTACTACCTTGGTTCCCCAGGAGTTTAATTTATTAATTATTTTGCGGGGAAGGTCATTTTTTTCTTTGACCATACTTTCTAACTGATTAAACTCATTTTTATAAAATTCATCAAATAAATCAAATATTCTTCTTTCCGTAACACTGAGTCCTTTTAAAAATTCTTTCATAAAAACTTCCTGGTTAGTTCTAAGAGGATTATTTTCTTCAATCATTTTATTTGTACTCATTAAAAATCTATCCATAAATTCATTGCTGTCCATAATTGTTTTTGCTTTATTGGTTATAAGTTGGATATATTTTTCAATAAAATTTTCAGTATCTATAGGCAGCAAAGTACCATCCAAGTCAAACATAACAGCATTATACATATTAGTATTCTGCCCCCTTAAATACATTCTCAATTGTACATTTTATATTATAATACAAATTTAATAAAGGGCCCCGGTAAAAAACATACCGAAGCCCTAAATATACAACCTTTATAGTACTACTTTTATACTAAATCATCTATTCATTTTTTCCCAGTAAACTTTAACTTCAATACCAGCATCTTTTAGCAAATTAAGCCCCGGACAACGTTTTTCAACTTCACCCTGCAGCTCTTCTAGCCTGCTTTTTGATTCCATTGTGTCTAAGTAAATATACTCTTCTACCTTTTGAAAATGCTGGTTTACCCCATCTACTCCCATAGCACCTCTTTCGTCAATCACACCCTGTGACTCAATTTCGATGGAATCAACCTGAAAATTTAATTCCTCTGCAATCGTAGATATCATAACTGTACTGCAGCCACACAAAGAACCTATTACATACTCCATCGGATTTGGCGCTGTATCATCCCCTCCCATTTCTTTTGGTTCATCCATACAAAAGGGAGAAAAATCCCTAACATATATGGAGCTTTTAGATCCTCCCTGCCATTTTGACGTAGCTTTTATTGGTTCTAATTTGGGCTCTTTCAAAGGTTCTTTCTGCTTCACCTGGTGTCCTCCTTTATTTTCAACACTTTATTTTGCAATAGTTTTCCGCTATAATTCAATAATATTCTTCTTCAAATTAATCCTTCGAAATTATTTTGTCTTAAAGCTTCATAAGTAACCACTGATACAGCAGTACTCAAGTTAAGTGATCTTAACCCTTCTTTCATCGGTATCCTAACCTGTGACTTTTTATATTTTTCCATAATCCAGGAAGGCAGTCCAGCAGTTTCTTTCCCAAATATCAGTACATGTGAATTTTTATAGTTTAACTCAGCGTAATTTTTTTCCCCTTTTGTAGTAATTAAAAAAAAAGGATATCCTTTTAGCTCCCTTTCTACCGAAGTAAAATCTTTATGTAATCTATAACTTAATTGATCCCAATAATCAAGTCCAGCTCTTTTTAGATGCTTTTCATCTACAGAAAAGCCAAGAGGTTCAACAAGGTGTAGTGTACTTCCTGTCACAGCACATGTTCTAGCAATATTCCCTGTATTTTGAGGGATCTCTGGTTCTACAAGCACTACATGCTGATCTATTGAATTTTTTTCTGTCAACATCCTATCACCTTCATCCAAATATTTTTTCTATTAGTTTTTGATATTCATCTTCTAGTTCTTCTGACCATATATCTTTTCTCTTTCCTCTAAAGTCTTTCAATATGTTTTCTACTATTACCTTTTGTTTATTAGTTAGATTATCATATATCATACCAATAGACCATAAGGAGTGACAAGTTACAATTTCACCCTTTTCTTTTATACTTTTTAATAGAAGATCTAACCCCCGTGGATCCTTCAAATTGCCAGCAGCTATGGCTGCATTCCTTTGAATTACAGCTTTCCCCCGCCACGAAATTGCTGTATTACCATAATACATTTTGAATTTTTTATTTGATAATCCAAGCAAAAAATCAAGCCTCGGAAAAATGTCATCTTTTGTTAGATCTTTTGGCAATAATTCATCTATATCCTTATCAGTATTTCTATCTACACATTTATCTTCATGTGAATAGTTAACAGGACAAACCTCAACACATCTATCACATCCATATATGTTATCAGCCATCATTGGTCTATATTCTTCTTCAATATACCCTTTTTTAACAGTCAAGTAAGAAACACACCGCTCAACCTTTAGCCTGTTACCGTACAAAAGAGCATTCCCTGGACAGCTTTTAATACATTTTTCACATTCTAGACATCTTTTAGATGCTTTTTCTGCTTCGTTATCAATTAATCCACGTGGTAGTTCTTTGTCAGTTAAAAGCCCTCCTATAAATATAAAAGATCCACCCTGGTTGGAGATTAAATTATTATTTTTGCCAAAAGTTCCAATCCCCGCTCTAAAAGCAAGTTCTCTATCCGCAAGAGGGCTTGTATCTACAAAAGCTTGATATTTACAGATCACATTTTCTCTTCGTAGCTGTTCCCCTAGGGCGTTTAATTTGTCTTTCAAAACGAGGTGATAATCCTTACCCCATGCCGACTTAGAAATTCTTCCCCTCAGATGTTCGTCCACAGGTTTTTTAGTAAGCCCGCCTCTAAAATTATACGGGAAAGTAACAACAATAACAGAGTTAGCCCAAAAAGCATACTTTTTTGGGCTAACTCTAACGGTGATATCCCGCGGTACAAACGGTGTGTTTTCACCTAGTTTTTTTCTTTTAAGGAGACGTTTTGCACTATTAACGGAAAATTTAGCATCTATTATTCCAATATCCAAAAAACCTAAGTCATTAGCTTCGTTTTTTATCAAATCTAATAATTCCATTTAGAATTCAACTCCCGGTATATCTTTCATCTATTCACATTCACCGGTTTAAGATTTATTAATGTTTTTATTCATAAAAGTCAGAATTATATTCGACATTTCATTATCTTCTAGCCTGTAGTACGCAATTTTTCCTTCTTTTCTATAATTGCAAAGACCCATATCTCTAAGAAGTCTCAAATGATATGAAGCCCTTTGTACAGAAGAATTAACTATCCCTGCAATATCACAGACACATAACTCCCCTTCATTGTGCAGTGAGTATATTATTTTTAGCCTGTTTTCATCGGACAATGCTTTAAAAACCTGAGTCAAATCAAGCACGTCTTTTACCTGCTCTCTTTGGCGTTTTACTTTGTCCGGAGAACATAATAACTCGTCAGGAACTACTTCCTCATAATATTCCTCGATAATCTTTGTATATTTTTCTTCTTTATTTGACATGTTATCCCCCTCCTCACTGATATTAATGATAGTTAATATGGATTAGTCCACGGGATTATCACAATTAATATATAATGAACAAGTTTTACATTCAGGTTTTCTTGCTTTACAAATATTTCTACCATGATATATTAACAAGTGATGAAAGATCCCCCAAT
Organism: Natranaerofaba carboxydovora; assembly: GCF_022539405.1. Taxonomy (NCBI): domain Bacteria; kingdom Bacillati; phylum Bacillota; class Clostridia; order Natranaerobiales; family Natranaerofabaceae; genus Natranaerofaba; species Natranaerofaba carboxydovora. Next base: position 2,204,422 of record NZ_CP054394.1, read on the forward strand.
ATTCCTCAGGTATTTTCTCTGTTAGTTCTTTTTCTACTTCTAAGGCTGTATTTCCTTTAGATATGCCAAGTCTATTTGCCACCCTAAACACATGAGTATCAACAGCAAAAGCTGGAATATTAAAAGCATTTGCCAAAACCACGTTAGCTGTTTTTCGTCCTACTCCAGGGAGCTTTTCTAAATTTTTTCTGGTTTTTGGCACCTCACCTCCGTATTCATTTAATAAAATTTCACAACTTTTCAGTATATTTTTACTTTTATTATGATATAATCCTGCACTTTTTATATACTTAATTAATCCTTCTCTTCCTAGTTCTAAAATTTGCTCGGGTGTATTTGCCACTTTAAACAGCTCGTTAGTTATTCTATTCACTTTTTTGTCTGTACATTGGGATGAAAGAATAGTAGCTACCAATAACTCGAACGCTGTCCTATACTCCAATCCACATCTAGCTTCCGGGTAAAGCTTTGTTAGTTCATTATAAATTTTCTTTAACTTATATTCCATCAAGGCTTCCCTCTTTCCTGCCAAATAGATTAAATTTATTATAAAATAAATCCACGTAAAAATCCATTGACAGAAGCTTTAGCATTTATTTCTCAGCTCCATTTTCTTTTTCCTCGTTAAGTTCTTTAAGATCAATACATTTAATACATTCGTTATAAGCACATGGGTCAACATGAACAAAAACCCGTTCCACATCTTTTAGATCGCTTTCTAACAAAGACCTGACATCTGCAGCAATAGAATGGCCTTTCTCCACCGTATAATCCTTATCCACGCAAATCTTCAGGTCAACATAAACTCCCATTCCATGCATCCTAGCCTTTACTTCTCTGGCATTTCTAGCACCGGGAATGGTTAATACCCTATATCTAATTTGTTCTATCTTCTCAGTTTCTGGTGCTGTATCAATTAATTCTTTAATGGACCTAAAATATATTTTTAGACCCATCCTCAAGATAAGTAAAGCTACAACTCCTCCGGCTATCGGATCAAGCACCGGGTAGCCTATTCTTGCTCCAAGAACACCTATCAAAGCCGCAACAGAAGAAAGGGCATCAGAGCGGTTATGCCAGGCATCGGCTATCAACGCACTGCTATTTAGCTTTTTGCCCATGTAACTAACATACTGATACATAATTTCCTTAACCAAAATAGAAATCACAGCAATCCAGATCGCTCCAACCTGGGGAGTAGTTACCTCCCTGGCAAAGCTGTAGACAAAAGAATAAATCAAACTGACTCCAGTAACTATTAGTATTAAAGCAACTATTTTTGCTGCAACCGATTCAATTTTCCCATGTCCGTAGTGATGACTGCTATCAGGCGGACGACTGGCAAACCTTATCCCAAGTATAACAACACCATTTGATAATAGATCACTTAGTGAGTGAAATGCATCAGCAACAAGTGCAGCACTTCCAAATATAAAACCAAAAACACCTTTTAAAATCGTCAAAAATAAATTACCAGCTAGGCCTACATAAGATACTTTTTGAGCTTTTTTATTTTTATCTATCATATACTTTTCACCTAACTTTTTTCTACTACCTATAATTTCATTACTAATTTATTATACATAAATAAAATATTCAAGTACATTTGAAAATGATTTTGAAAATAAATCAGAGGAAATATTTGAACCGCCGCATAAAAACGGCGGTTCAAATTTAAACCTCTTTAATCGCCTCTGTAGGACAGTCTTCAATGGCATCCTTGGCATCATCTTCTTTTCCTTCTGGGACTTCTTCTGTGCTGGCCTGGGCTATGCCCTCGTCATTCCATTCAAAAACCTCAGGATATTCATCAACACAAAGGCCACAACTAATACAAAGCTCTTGATCTACTTCAACTTTCATACTCCATTCACTCCTTGTTTTATGCTTTGATTTCTACTATATTTATTGTTGCATCAATGATACCTTATTATTCCACAGAATTTTGTACCAGGTTTTTTGCCGATTCATATTTTGTCTTATCAACATAAATATCTACATTTTTGACCGTTCCAAGTATAACCTTCGAAGACACCCCTCCACCAGGATAATGTTTTCTTGCAGGTATTTCATGACTTTTTAACAGTGATATTACAATATCAGCTTCTATATCATCAGAAACATTCATCAAATATGTCCATTCTTCTGAACTCAAATTTTTCACCTCTAAATAACAAGCTTTGCAAATTTACTTCTATGAATGCCCATAATTATCCATGTTAACTCCGGTTTAGTAGGGTCCATCTTCCTGTTTAGCTCAGTAAATCCACATTTTTCGTACAGCCTTATTGCACGTTGATTAAATGATGCCACACTTAACCAAGCTTCCTCTAGCCCTTTTTCATAAAACAAATGAGCTAACAACTCTCCTATCGCTGACTTTCCTATACCTTTGCCCCAATACTTTCTGCCCAAACGTATAGCTATTTCCACTCTTTTTTTCTTCCAATCAATATTTCTATATCTAATATATCCAACTCTTATATCTCCAATGTATTCATCCCACAACATAATTGTAAACCAACCGGGCACATATCCATCTTGTACCTGCCTGGTAAATTCCGAAACAGCACTTTTGGATGGGGTGCCTGTAACACTACCTAAATCAAGATAATTAGAAAAGGACTCATTCCACCAGCTTACATAGTGCTTAACGTCACAAGCTTTAGGGGGGCGAAGATATATTTTATTTAAAAACTGATAAGAAATAGCCATACGCTTCACTCCACTTTACATAATAATTTAAACTTTTTAAAAGCTTTTCGCTGCATAACACTTTTTATGCCTAATTTTAACTATCATTTGAAAAAAGGCGCTATTTTATATTCTAGGATCTAATAACGTATTCCTTCTTGAAAAATAAAGATAAAACTTTGGTCCCGAAATTTTTAATCAAGCACTAAAAGTCCTATTTCACTTGCCCATTTTTTAACTTTCATTATTTCCATCATCCCAGGCCGTCTGTCTAATTCTATGTACTCTGATGCTCTATAGGCAGGGAAATATTGACCCATTATATTTATAGGAATATCTTTTGATATTTTACTAATTTCATTAAAAATTTTATTGCTGTTTGAAAGATCGCCCGGCATTACTAGGTGTCTTACAAGAACCCCTTTATATGCAATGCCCTCATTATCTACGGCCAATGGTCCTACCTGCTGATACATCATTTTTAAATTCTTTTTTACGGTTTGATAATAATTTTTAGCACCTGTGTATTTTTCAGCAGTATCATCATCACCAAACTTAATATCAGGAAGATAAATATCAACTACCCCGTCTAACAGTTCTATCACATTATTAGAATCATAACCACCGGTATTATATACCAAGGGAATATCAAGCCCCTTTCGGGCAGCTAAGTTTAGGGCAGCAATCACTTGAGGCACAACATGGGTAGGTGATACTATATTTATATTGTGACACCCTCTATTTTGAATATTAAGCATTATATTTGATAGTTCGTTTACTGTTATTTCCTCTCCGCCACCGTAATGACTGATATCATAGTTTTGACAAAATACACACTTCAAATTGCAATATGAAATAAAAATTGTCCCGGAACCGTTTTTGCCAACGAGGGGTCTTTCTTCACCAAAGTGTGGGAAGCATGACGAAATTTTTAATTTAGCGGTCGTATTACAAAAGCCTTTTTCACCTTTTATTCTATTAACCATACAATTTCTTGGACAAAGAGTACATTCATTTAATAATTTATAGGCTCTTTTTACTTTTTTGTTTAGTTTCCCCTCTTCAAATAATTTGACATAGCCAGGCTTTTTTGACATAACACCACCCCTTAATTTATTCTTTTTATCTCTTTATAAGGTTTTATTTCTTGAAGATAGGTGTTTAACTCCGCCAAAAACACCTCTTCTTTATCCGGTGTTATCCCAAATTTTTTTAATTCAGTTTCTATTAGAATAATATCTTTTTTTGATCTTGTTGCACACATAAAAACTTTTCCTTCATCCTTATAAGAAGAATAAAAAATTGAAAAACCGGGAAGCTTTAAACTAGGCCAGAAAGTATGATTTAGATTTTTAGTTCTAACATTTACAACTGTTTCTAAATCTATGGCATATTTCAAAGGCCCAAATTTAACAACAAGAGACTTTGGAGAAAGTTCATATCTCATAGTAAAAAACCAAACTGTCAAAACTAAAAAATCTATTACTAACCCAACCGAAACGATAAGGGTGAATACCGCGCCAATATCACCTGTCATTCTATAAGCCTGCAGTGCAAAGTATGCCAAAACAGCAAAAATCAGAGCAGCAATTAAAAGTGATATCCAACCGTATGATTTTTTTGGAAAATATATTGACACTTTTTTTGCATCACCATTTATTGATGCTTCTTTTACTAGTCTACCCTGAAACATTTAAGGAAACACTCCTTTATGGAGTTATTTATTAGGTAGTATATCAACCTTTTAATGGTAAAGCAAACTCACTTCGTTAAAGTAGTAATAATTTAGCAACGAATTAAATCTTAATCCGCTGGGAAAACTATGTATCAAACGATAAAAAAAGGAGTGATTTTTGTGGATAGAGTAGCCCTCGTTCTTGTAATTATTGGCGCAATAAACTGGGGACTTATTGGCTTTTTTGGTTTCGACCTAATAGCCAGTATTTTTGGCGGCCAGCTAGCTACCGTAAGTAGAATTATATATGGTATCGTCGGCTTGGCTGGAATATATTCCATCTCCTTCCTATTAAAAGAAAGAGAAAAAGTTTAAAAAAAATAAAACAATCATAGGAATTAGTTAAATTTATACTTATATTTCCTATGATTGTTTGTCAAAATTTATAACCCGTTTCTTAATTATTAGTCAAAATTAAGTAGTCCAAAATCGACATCTGGGCTACTTAATTTTTTCTTGTTTAATCAAGCTTGTTTAGAACAAGTCCACTAATTAGTTTCGGGAAGAAGTAAGTAGACTTTTGCGGCAGGCGCTCATTAGTCTGTGCTAAGTTAACAGTTTGGTCTAGTCCTGGCGGGTTAAGTATAAATGACACCTGTGCCTCCCCATTAACCACCAGATCTACTGCTTCCTGATCAACTCTAGTATAGGATAGACTGTCTCCTGATTTTATATCTTCTGGTGTAAAGTTTAACCTTTCTTGTAACACTTTTTCTTGTAGCCAGCTAACATCGAGTTTTTCATCTGAATATTTTTCTTTTGATTCTAGCATATAAACCTTATCCTTAGTAACCATCCCAAAAGCAAAACGATCATCGCCTCTCTCATTAAGCTTTTCAGTAAAATTGTCTATATCAATTTCAGTTGGCGAAGACCATTCCTCCAATTCGAATTCATCTTCTAAGCTAGAAACCAATTTGTTCAAGTCTAAATTTTCCATACCTTTAATAACCCTGTGAGTTGGAAGTATTAAAAGTCCTGGGCTATAAAGATTTACTAAAACTGCTAATACTCGATCATATCCTTCTTTTCCTTTAGCTTCCATTTCTTTGGCAAAATCGAGTTGAGTCTCATAACGATGATGACCATCAGCAATAAATATAGTAAAGTCTTCAAATTCCTCTTGAATTTCTTTTTGAATAGAAGCGTCTTCTATAACCCAAAGTCGATGCCTCTGCCCGTTATAATCATTAAAATCCATAATAGGTTCTTTTTCTTTTATAGATGCACATTTATTTTCTACAGCTTTTTCTTTATCTGGATAAAGACCAAAAATAGGACTAAAGTTAGTCTTACAATGACGTAGAAGCTGTAATCGGTCCTCTTTCGGCTTAGATAAAGTCTCCTCATGAGGTATAACTGATTTATTTTCATAAGGCTCTGTCTTTAAATTGGCAATAAGGCTATCTCTTTGATAACTATTACCTTCCCAGGTATATTGCTGCTCGTACAGATAAAAGACTGGCTTATCTTCTTGAATCAGGACATTTTCCTGCATCCACTGGGCTAAATCATTAGCCGCTCTAGTATAACGATTATCATCTGGAGTATCCTCCTTGGATTCTTTACCGTACTCTAACCGTATAATATTGTACGGACTTATTTTGTAGAGCTGCTCCTGCTCTTCAGGCCCGATTACATCATACGGAGGTGCAATCACATCCGCTGGTGAGCTTATCTTTTCAGTATTGTACCTTAGGCCTGAAAAAGGATAAATGGTTGTCATATTATTCCTCCTTGTACTTACTTTAATCATTTGGATTGACAAAAAACATTTTAATATAACAAGTATAAAAATGCAAATATACGGGTCACCCTTGGACCAGCTATAAGGGCAAGAGGAGTATTTGAACTTAACTAAAATGATATAAGGTGATTATTCTTCCGATTACGGTAAGAAAAGCAATAAATGTTAAATTATCATTATGATATCCATTCTAAACCATCATCATCATTATGTAAACAAAACATAGATAAAAAAAGAGCGTACAAGTCAAGAAAGTTTCCTTAGTGCTTACCTTAAAAATAGCAAGTTGCCTTTTACTTAACAGCGCTGCTATAATCTCCTTTAGTTATGTAAACTAAAACAAAGGGGGAATTACATGTTAAAAAAGGTATTTTGTAGTTTGTTGGTCTTAGGTATATTGTCAGTAGTACCAGCAGCAGGTCTGCAAGAAACTACTTATGCAAGTAGCTCTAACTCTCAAACATATACTGTAAGATGGGGAGATAGTCTTTGGAAGATTGCTAACCATTATGGGACAAGCGTAAATGCCCTGAGACAAGCAAACAATATTTGGGGGAATTTGCTTTATGCCGGACAAACGATCAGCATTCCTACTTCAGGAAATACAAGTTCTGGCAGTACAAGCAGTACAGACAGTGATAGTGGTTGGAGAAGATTATATGTATCAGATTACGAGAGAGATCTGATGGCGCGAGCTGTTTATAGTGAAGCCAAAGGAGAAAGCTATACCGGACAGGTTGCAGTTGCAGCTGTAGTAATTAACAGAGTTCACGACCCGGATTATCCAGGCACTATTGAAGGAGTTATATTTGAACCCTGGGCTTTCTCACCAGTACACGACGGCAGGTTCTGGATGCAACCTGATAGCACTGCTTACAGCGCAGTAGAGGACGCTCTAAAAGGCTGGGATCCTACTTACGGAGCTACAGTATTTTATAACCCTGTAACTGCAGAATCGCCGTGGGTTTTTACTAGACCAATAATCACACGTATAGGAAACCATGTTTTTGCAAGCTAAAGACTAAAAAGCAAGTAATTAATAGTAAAATAAGCAGGAAGTAGTTACTATATTACATAGGGTCGAATTCTAAAATCTCTTTATTGTGTATTTTAGGATTTGGCCCTATCTTTTTTTGTTTTTTTAGTGTTGTTATATAATAATTTCGAAAAATATGTGAACTTTTATAAAATTATATGTATTGCTATTGCATAACAATTTTAGACCTGTTATAATAACAAGCATCTCAAGGGAAAACAAACATCAAGAGGAGGGGTTATAATGAGAAAGTTAGAAAAATTACTAAACAGAGTAGCTGAAACTAACAGAAAAGTATTTGGAGGTGGGAGAATAAGTTACCAGAAATTAAAGAAACACTTTTAATTAAAGCTTTCTTCCATAATGGTTCTCCCATTATTTTATTTGTGGTCTTATTATAGTAATACATAAAAAAAGCTATCCCGGGTTGTTATAATACACGCCTGGGATGGCTTTTTTTAACTTATTTTAGAATATTTCAAATAATTACAATGCTCTATATTCAATCTAAACCGATTTAAAAAGAAGGATATTAAAAAGAAAGAGAGAATATATTAGGTATGGAGCGCTAATTCTAAAGGAAGGTGATTATTTTGAAAATTTATCGTGTAAACCTCAATACTGAGGAAGTAAAGACAGAAGAAGTCCCTGAGAGCTACGCCCCACTAGGTGGAAGAGCTTTGACCTCTCAGGTAATAAGTGACGAAGTAGACCCGGGAGCTCACCCACTTGGTGAAAACAACAAACTAGTATTTGCGCCTGGTCTATTGTCAGGAACAAGGGCACCAAGCTCCGGACGTCTATCAGTAGGAAGCATCAGCCCTCTAACAGGAGGAATCAAAGAGAGTAACGCAGGCGGAACAGCTGCACAGTATTTTGGCAAATTAAATATAAAAGCACTCATAGTAGAAGGTGCTAAAGATGACGGCAAAAACGTCCTTGTAGTAAATAAAGACGGAGTAAAATTAGAAAAAGTTGACGGCCTAAAAGGCCTCGGTAACTACGAAGCAGGGGACAAGCTAAGAGAAAAATACGGCAAAAACGTCTCGGTTATGACCATTGGCCCTGCCGGAGAACACAAGATGACAGCAGCAAGTATCGCAGTCTCAGATATAGACAAAAACCCGGCAAGAGCAGCAGGCAGAGGTGGCCTTGGGGCTGTTATGGGCTCAAAAGGGCTAAAAGCTATAGTCATAGACGATACCGATGCACCTGGCGTAGTAATGCATGACGAAGATGCCTTCAAAAAAGCAAGTAAAAAGTTCTCCAAGATTATCCTTGACCACCCGGTATCAGGAGAAGCCCTAAGAAACTACGGTACCGCTGTACTAATCAACATCCTAAATGAAGCTGGTGGCCTACCCACTAAGAACTTCGAATCAGGAAGATATGACAAAGCAGATGACACAAGCGGTGAAACCATGGTAGATATAATCAAAAAACGTGGTGGCAAAGCAAGTCACTCCTGCCATCCTGGATGTATAATGGGATGCAGCCAGATCTACAACGATGAAGATGGTAACTACTTCACTGCAGGATTCGAATACGAAACAGTCTGGGCTTTTGGGGCTAACTGCTTGATTAACGATATGGACGCTATAGCATACTATGACAGATGCTGTGATGATATCGGCCTTGACACCATAGAAACAGGTGTAACCATGGGTGTTGCCATGGAAGCTGGAATAATAGAATTTGGCGACAAAGACGGGGTAAAAAGACTTTTTGACGAAGAGATCAGAAAAGCCACACCTCTTGGAAGACTCCTTGGTTCAGGTTCAAAAGTAACCGGCCAAACTTACGGGGTTACCCGTGTACCTGAAGTAAAAGGACAGGGTATACCCGCTTATGACCCAAGAGCTGTCAAAGGTGTGGGTGTAACTTACGCTACAAGTACCCAGGGCGCTGACCACACAGCAGGCTACTCTGTAACTGCTAATATCCTAAAAGTCGGTGGAGAAGTAGACCCACTGAAAAAAGAAGGCCAAACAGAACTATCCAAAAACCTTCAGGTAGCTACAGCTGCAATTGATTCTACAGGGCTTTGCCTCTTTGTAGCTTTTGCAGTACTTGACAACGAAGAAGCTGTGCCTACTATAGTGGATATGCTTAATGCGCAGTACGGTATCAGCCTTACACCTGACGATGTAACAGAGCTTGGTAAACAAATCCTTAAGGTAGAGCGTAACTACAACAAAAAACTAGGCTTTACCAGGGAAGATGATAGAATGCCTGAATTCTTCCAGAAAGAAAAGCTGCCACCACACGATGTTACTTTTGACTTTACAGATGAGGAGCTTGACTCTGTTTATCAGGATTTAGAATAAAAGAGTTCAAAGTAAATTAGGATAGATTAATTGATTAGGTTAAAAGTTTAGCCAGTAATATTCAGTAAGTTAGTTTTAACTATTTGCTTCAAAAAAGGGCCGGGTAAATAATTATACTTTTCCCGGCTCTATTTATTCAACTTTATTAACATTTGATCATTTGGTTATTAATTGTTAATAATAAGTAGTTTATAGTAGTTATAGGGGGTAAATAAAATATGACTGTTGAAATAAGATGTCATGCAACCCTTAGGGATTATCTCCCGGAATCGGCCAAAAAAGGGATCTATCAATACGAGCTTAAAGGCGAAAAAAATGTCCGTGAGGTTGCAAACTCTTTAGAACTTCCTGTAGAAGAGCTTCATTTGATTATAGTGAATGGTGTACAGAAAAACTTAGACGCACCCATACAAGACGGGGACAGAATAGGACTTTTCCCTCCTGTGGGAGGAGGTTAATTTTTATGGACAAAGATCATGTAAAAATAAATGTTTCAGATGGAGTAAAAGTCATCCCAAAAAAAACAGACCTAAAAAAGCTTTACATCGAGTTAACCACAAGGTGTAACTTTAATTGTACAACATGCATCAGAAACTCATGGGATGAAGAAATAGATCATATGTCAGAAAAAACTTTAAAAACTATATTAGATCAAATTGATGAACTCCCAGAACTAAACACAGTACACTTAGGCGGATTTGGTGAACCTTCAACTCATCCTTCGTTTTTTGAGGTTTTAGAAACAATCAAAAAACACGAATTGAAAGCTGAATTTATTACAAATGGACATTTTCTTACTGCAGAAAACTCTAAAAAAATAATTGATCTTGGTGTAGATAGGATAATTATATCTGTAGACGCTCCAGAAAAAGAAACCTTTGAAGAAATAAGGCTTGATTCTGACTTTAACCAGTTGATAAAAAATATCAATTATATCAATGAATTAAAAAAAGAAGCTAGAGCAAAAAAACCCGAGTTATGGATAGAGTTTGTCGCAATGAAAAAAAACTATGAGATGCTTCCCACCCTTGTTAAAATGGCAGGCAAATACATGATAGACTCAATAATTGTCACCAATCTTCTGCCTTACACTGAAGATATGATAAATGAAGTTTTGTATGATACAGGAGAAGATGAGCTTGATATTGGAAGTGGTGGAGGTCTTATATACTTTAAATCCAAGCTACCTGAAATGAAGTTACGAACTACGAGATACTGTAATTTCGTTGAATCAAATTCTGCTGTTATAAATAGACATGGAAAAGTTAGTCCTTGTTACGGTTTTTTGCATGATCACACAGAATATATTTATGGGCGAAAAAAGATTAATAACAAGCATTATTTCGGTGATGTTAATAAAGAAAAACTAAAAGACATCTGGCAAAATGATAGTTACGTAAAGTTTCGTTCATTAGTAAAAGACCAGCAGTTTCCATCTTGTACAGATTGTAAGTATCTAGAAGGATGCTCAATGACAGATGATAATTTCCTTGACTGCTGGGGTAACTCCCCAACATGTGCTGATTGCTTATGGTACCGAGGAATCATTATATGTCCCTAATTAATTTCGTGTTATGAAGATTAAACGCTCCGGCGGAGAATAAACTAAAATTCTTCCCCGGAGCTTAATTTATCATATAATCTTTTTATCTCCTGTAAGTCTTCCCATGACTCCTTCTTCTTAGGTGGATTTCTAAGCAAAAATGCCGGATGGTATGTTGGCATTATAGGAATATCTTTTTTCTCATGCCATATTCCTCTAACCTTAGTTATTTTGGCCTTTGGGTCAAGCAAACCTTTTAATGCAGCAGAACCTAATAAAACCAATATTTTGGGCTTAATTAATCTAAATTGCTGTCTAAGTATTGGAAGACACGTCTCCATTTCTTTCAAAGTAGGGGTTCTGTTATTAGGTGGTCTGCACTTTACGGCATTTGTAATATATACATCTTCCCTTTTAAAATCTATAGAAGAAATCATATCAGTAAGAAGCTGCCCTGCTCGTCCTACAAATGGCCTTTGAAGCTCGTCCTCTCTAGCACCAGGACCTTCTCCTACAAACATTACATCTGCTTTCGGATCACCCTCACCAAAAACGACTCCTTTGCATCCTTCTCTAAGATGACAAACATTACATTTCAAAGCTTCTTCTTTTAGCTCTTCTAATGATTCATAGCTATTGTTAAAATTCATAAGATTAAGGCTCCTTTCCCTCAAAAATCATAATTTTTATTTCTCTGTTATCTTTTTTTATCCTGCATAAAATACTTCAATTCTTTATTATTAAATCTTCTTTTATCAATCTTTTTCAAAAGTCCCTTTTACAAGTAAGCTCCCATTATTAAACATAAGCCTACCACCAGAAATCACAGTTTCTATTCTTAAATCATCTTTGTTTACTATTAATATGTCTGCATCCATGTTTTTTCTTAAAATACCTTTTCCAAATAACCCTAATATCCTGGCCGGATTTTTTGTCACCACATTTAAGACATCTTGTATGTCAAGACCTTCTTCAAAAACTGCTTCCCTTACAGATTTATAAAGTGAGGTCAGTTTACCACTATAGAGGCCACACAGCACCCCATTTTCATCATAATCAGGTAGACTTCCCTGCCCATCTGATGTAAAAGTTATATTATCCAACAATACTTTTTCTTCTAATAATAGTTTTAAACCTTTACTTGCTTTAATTTCACCTTCTTTTAAAAACTGTTCAGTAGTTGTAGTTGTCATGTCTATAAAACCACCTCTACGCGCATAGTCAGCAGCTTTTTCAAATAATTCTCCCGTTCTATTTACATGAGTGGGCAAAAACTGTTCTAAAGGTAACTCAGATTCTTTAGTTAAGTTTTCAATATGTAATAAATGATCTTTACCACTACCAAGATGAAAATGCACAACTGCCTTTTTACCCGATAATATCCCACCAAGTCGTGTGGCTGAAGCTATTTTTATAAGTTCTTCTGAACTTGGATGGGATGATCTGTGGTCTGAGAGGGCAATCTCACCTACTCCAATTACTTTATCTATAAAAATTAAATCTTCCTCAATTTTTCCTGTTATCGTAGATAAAGGAAGTTGATAGGAGCCAGTATAAATAAAACTAGAAATTCCTTCTTCTTCTAGGGCTTTTGCTTTTGCATACAAGCCCTTCATATCCCTTGTGATTCCATCGGTTCCTAGACAACCTACAACAGTAGTTATACCTGCTGTGATCAAATCTGATAACTGTACCTCGGGGGTCCTTGTTTTGAATCCGCCTTCTCCACCTCCACCTGTAATATGTACATGAGCGTCGATTAACCCCGGGACAACTAGCTTATTTTTTGCCTGTATTACTTCCTTTCCAATAATGCTTTTTAGATTAGTATCCAAGTCAATTCTATCTTCAATTGCACCAATTTTTTCGCCAAGTATCAAAATATCCTTTTGGCCCAAGTACCCAGGAGCATAAACTTCGCCACCTTTGATAACTTTAATCATTAAATTGCATCTCCTCCGTTTAGTTTTATAATTTTTAATTAAAACTTTGATTCTGGTGCAAAAAGTCTATTCACATAAATATAGTGTTTTTAATTCAATTAAAAACAAAACTCTGTTCATATGACTTTTTACACCAGAATCAATCTTGCAAATCAAAATCTCACTTATAGTATGCAGGCTAAATTATACTCCTATTATAATAAGCATAATTAGGCTAATACTATAGTATTTCAAGTATAATTTAGTTATATAAAAAAATAGAGGAAGAATCATTTAATGATCCTCCCTCCGTTTCTTTTTCTATTCATTTTCAAGATGTTTTAATATCTCTCTTGCATCAGGTGGGCAGCCTTTTACTGATTTTTTAAAGTCTTTGGTACACAGCCCAATACCAAGGCCATCCAGGCTTTTTTCTTTATAGCCAGTGCCTATACATATTTTTTTATCTTTTATGGTATATAGTTGGTTTTTATCGTCTAGTCTTGCCAAGGCATGAATTAAGCTGCCATAGCACGGCGAACAGGCACCATCCTCTTGTACATAGTCTGCATACTTTTCAGCCAGGTTACTATTTTCAACACTTATCTTTGGCTTTTTATCCCTGTCTAGCTCTACAAGCTGTTCATCACTAGCAAAAAACTCACCAACTCCAAGCCCTTCTGCTATCTTAAGATGCCCTACGTCTTCGATTTCATAACCCAATAATTTGGCCGCATACGAATCAAGTAATACCGGATCTTCGCATAACATAATCCTGCCCATCTCAACAGGATTACCCCCACCTTCATAAGTAAGGTCGCCGATAATACCATCAACTATTACTAGATCAGACTCAATAATAGTATTTAACCTTGCTATTGGCTCATCTAACCCAAGAGAGTGAAACCTTCTTTTCTCATCATTAGGAACACAACCTTTAAGGTTTTTCAAAGCACAGGTTAGATTAGTTTGGCAGTGTGCTTTTAAAACGGGCAAATTAATAAAATAATCTACATTCATAGGCCTTTTAAATACATTTATTTCATAAGACCCGCTTTTTACAGTCTCGTATTCATGCTCCTGCAGATTTAATAATGGAATTCCATACTCTCTTGATAGCTGTGTATAACCACAAACATCAAAAGCCTTTTCGGTACTGGTCTCTACCCATGAGCTTTCCATAATAACAATATTATTAAACCCTTTATCTTTGAGGAATTCTAATACACCGGCAACCATCTCAGGCGAAGTAGTAGCCCCAGAATCAGAGTATTTAGGCTTTACCAAATTAGGCTTCAACGCTATCCGGGCGTCTTTAGTCAGATCCTCCATTTTGGGTGGATATTGATCAAGTATTTTTTTAACCATTTCCTTTGGAGAATTCCCATAAATCGTGTATATTTTGCCTTTTTCCATCATATCAGACCCCTCCTGATTGGGCATTAATTGTAAACAATTATAAGCCACACTATATTTATTCTAAAAAAGCCTTAATTATCCTTTTAAATTATCTAAATCAATTTAATCTTATATGTTATAATTTATCATTAATAGCAAAATATTAAATAATTGATTTTGACGAGTAAAAATCGATAACGATAACAGGTAAGAGGTGAATATCTGTGAATAATAAAATCATAAGGCTAGAAACAATTAAAAAAATATTCAATGACAAAGCCCCCAAATTACTTGGGACACACAGCAAATTTTCAGTTTTAGTTCCAATAGTAAAGGTAAATAACCATCTTCATTTATTATTTCAAATTAGAGCCCAAAAATTAAAAAACCGCCCTGGGGAAATTTCTTTTCCTGGCGGTGCTTTAGAACAAAATGAAACTTTTGAAGACGCATGTATTAGAGAAACCAGAGAAGAGCTAAATGTCAAAAAAGAAAATATAAATCTTTTTGGTGAGCTTGACTACATACTAACCCCATACGATGCCTTTGTTAAACCTTTCATTGGAGCTTTAGAAAATATAAATCCAGACAACCTTGATTTTAATAAAGATGAAGTAGACGAGTTATTTACAATCCCCCTAGAATTTTTCGAAAAAAATTCTCCCGAACTTCATTATGTTTATCTAGAGCCAAAAACAGGCGACGATTTTCCTTTTCATAAGGTTCCCGGGGGAAAGAAATACCCTTTTAAAAAGGGAAAATATCCGGTCTATTTTTATAATCATGATGATTATAATATCTGGGGAATTACAGCGAGGATAGTTAATAATTTTATTGAAACTTACAAGAAATTTCTTTAGTAACAAGGGTATCAAATAATATCTTCATATTTTTGCTTGCTATATAATACTCGCATAATAATAACTTCGTTTTTTTCTTCATTTATAATATAGAAACCAACGTAATTTTCAATAATAAGTTTGCGATAACCTTTGTTTTTGAGGATTTCGTCTTCTACAAGATTGCAGAAAAACGGGAATTCCCTTAATCGTAAAAAAGCTTCTTCTATTTTATCTATCAGGTTTTCTGCAGCAGGTCTATTATAAAGGTCATTTACAATGTATTTGTAAATGTTGTCTAGGTCAGCATAAGCCGCAGGAGTCACTTTTAAATTGAATTTATTTTTTGACATGTTTGTTCCTAAGTCCTCTAAATACATCATCAGCTTCTAGTAGTTCTTCCCCGTTTTTTGCCTGTTCCTCTGCTTTAGCTAATTTTTCATACAAACCTAACTTAGCCATTTTCTTTTCATAAGCTTCAATGCTCATAACAACTAAATCCCCATACCCATTTTTTGTAATGTAAATAGGCTCATCCGTTGCGTGACAAAGTTCAGAGATTTCTGTTGTATTTCTTAAATCTTTCATAGGTCTAATTTCAGGCATAACATCAGCTCCTTTGTCTTTATTATGACATAATTATAGCATAATTATATATGAAATCCAAATGTATTAATCACCTATTCTTTTAGGAGCTTTCTTAGTAGACTTAAACGAAAAAGGGGCTGTCCCAAACCTCCAACAAAACAGCCCTTCTATTTATCCACCCTTGACATCAATACTACACACTCCACATGAGCAGTTTGAGGAAACATATCTACCGGTTGGATTTCCTCTGCTTTGTATCCATGTTTAGCTAAAAACTTCATATCTCTTGCCTGAGTTATTGGATTACAGGAGATGTAAACCACTTTTTTCGGCGATATCTTAACTAGTGAGGACAAGAATTTTTCATCGCTTCCGCTCCTTGGAGGATCCATTATAACTACATCTAGTTTTTCACCGCTTTCCTTCATCTTGAGCATAAACTCTCCAGCATCTCCTTGATAGAAGCGAGCATTATTTACTTGGTTTTGTTTAGCATTTTTGATGGAGTCCCGTACTGCATCTTTGTTCAATTCCACTCCTATCACCGATTTGACATTTTTGCTTAGGATTATCCCTATTGTTCCTATGCCTGAATAGGCATCCATGACCACTTCATTGCCTTTGAAATTGGCCATCTCTATGGCTTTACCGTACAGTTTTTCTGTTTGTTTAGGGTTAACTTGATAGAATGATTTTGATGATATGTTAAAGGTGTAACCGCATAGTGTATCCTGAATGGTTCCTTTTCCGTACAAGACTTTTTCTCTGTCACCCAACACCATACTAGTTCTTTTATTGTTAATATTCATGATAATAGTTTTGATTTCAGGGTGCTCTTTTCGCAAAGCCTTTATAAAGTTATTCTTCGATGCAAACATGGTACTAGGGGTGACTAGGATTACCATTATTTCCTTTGTGGCAAACCCTACCTTTACTAGGACATGCCTAATTAGGCCTCTGCCGGTATCTTCATCATAGGGGTTCATTTTAAAGGACTTCATAAGTTTTCTTATGGTTTTGTGTATATCATCGGCCTTAGTACTCTGAATTAGACACCGATCCACTGGAATCACCTTATGGCTTTTTTCTTCATAGAAGCCTGAAACTATTTTTCCGTTTTTATATGAATATGTAGCATGGGCCTTGTTGCGGTAATCATAGGGGTTATCCATTGTAATAATGGAGTTTACTTTAGCAAAGGGCTTCATTAATTTTTCTACCATTAGCTGCTTATGTTGGAACTGATCCTTATATGACATGTGCTGCAGTTGACATCCCCCACATTTATCGTAATGGGGGCACCTCGCTTTAACCCTTTTGGGAGATGGTTTCAATACCTTCAAAAGATTTCCTGTTATATGCCTTCCCTTTTTTATAATTTCTATTTTTGCAGTTTCATCTTTTATTAGGTTTGAGATTCGTATTTCTTGACCATTATAATTAACTATCCCTTTGCCCTCTGCATCTATGTCGATACATTTTGCTTCCACAATTTCTTTTTTAGAAGAGCCTCTTTTGCCGCTTGCTTTTTTGCTATTATTTTTTTTATTGTTACCTTTAAATTTTTGTTTTGTTTTTTTCATAATATCCATCCTTACTCTCAAAACTTTTTTCTGATGATGTTTGAGTCGTTCATACTTTATCAAACTTTTATAATAGCATCAACGTATTCCTACTGATATAATTTATTTCTGTTCTATCAACACTATCGTCTCCACATGCACGCTCTGCGGAAACATATCCACTGGCTGCACAGCTTTGACATGATACTTAGTTTTGTCTGAGTTCACAAGTAGGTTCAAATCCCTTGCAAGAGTTGAAGGATTACATGAGACATATATTATTTTTTGAGACTTTAGATCCAATAATGCCTGCAAAAAATCTTTGTCACACCCTTTTCTAGGCGGGTCAACTACTACAATTTCAGGTTCTTGCTCTTTATGTTCTCTTAATTCATAAATAATCTCTTCTACTTTTCCATGCCAAAATACAGCTTTGTTTTCTAAATTATTTATCCCGGCATTATCCCTGGCATCATTAACAGCTTCCTTAACAACTTCCATCCCTATAACTTCATCAGCATATCTAGCAAAATTTAGAGCTATCGTACCAATCCCACAATAAGCATCTATAACCAGTTTATTTTTTATATTTGTTTCATTTGTTTCATTATGTAAACAAGCTAGCTCTATACTCTTGTTATATAGCTTTTCTGCTTGAAAAGAGTTAACCTGATAAAAGGCAGCCGGTGAAATTTTAAATTCTAAATTTCCCAGCTTATCTTTTAGATATGATCTACCCCAGATTGTCTTTTCTGCATCACCTAGGATCACATTTGTACGCTTTTGATTAATGTTATGTACTATCCCTACTAGGTCTGTAACATTATCTTCTAACTCTTTAATTATCTTCTTCTTGTTGGGAAATTTGTTTTCCCTTGTTACAAAAACAATCAAAATCTCTCCGCTATTTGCACCAACTCGAATTATCACATGACGTAATAACCCCTCATGTTTAGTTTCATCATAAGGAGGAATGTCGTATTTTTTCAGGATTTCTCTAACTTTTTTCAAAACTAAGTTGCCTCTTTCATCCTGGATCATGCAGTAGTCCACTGGTATTAGATTATGAGACCTTTTCTTAAAAAAACCTAATTCTGTCTCATTGTCTATTTTTCGCACCGGCAGCTGAATTTTATTTCTATAGTTCCAGGGATGTTTCATACCCATTATCGGCAAAAATTCATACTCTTCGCTATCTATTCCACCAATTTTCTCTATATTCTCTTTTACCTGCTTTTCTTTAAATTTTAACTGCCCCTCATAACTAAGATGCTGAAGCTGACAACCTCCACAATCTTTATAATAAGGGCAGGGCGGGCTCACTCTATCTTTCGAGCTAGTCTTTATCTCTGTAATCAAAGCCCTGGCATAATTTTTCTTAGTACTTATCACTTCACATTCAACCTCTTCTTCGGGCAAGGCTTCAGGCACAAAAATAGCAAAGCCCTCATACCTTCCTATACCTTCTCCCTGGTGATTCATATCATCTATATCAACGGTTATTCTGTCTCCAACTTTCACCGGGATGGTTTTTTTCTTACCCATTTCGTCACTCGCTCCTTCGTTAATGAAATTATATTTGATTTGTACTGTTTCACAAATTCTAGAATATATTTCTTATCCCAATAACAAATATCATTCCGGTAAATACAGTAAGCATCATATTTTTAGTCTTAATAGCAGTCAAAAAAGTAGGTACTGCTGCTAGTAGGAAAGGATTATCAAAAGAAATAAACAGTTCTGACTCTTCCATCATTACCCCTGGAGCTAGAAGAGCTGCTAATATTGCAACAGGTACGTAGTTTAACCACCTAATGACAATATCAGGAATTTCTAAGCGACTAAAAAGTGCTAGGGGTAAAAACCTGGGGATATAAGTGACAACCGCCATTCCGATGAGTATTAACAATACTTTATGGTCCATATTATTTCCTCCTAGATCAACCCTTTAAATTATTCATCTTTTTATTTATCTTTAGTTATCCTTATTAGTTTTACTATTCTGACCGTCTGTTTGGTTTTTATGGTTATTTTCCATTATAAGCCCAATCGTTGCAGCAATAATTGTCGAAGCCATTATATACCAGTTGTTATCCGGAAAGAAAACATTAAAAACCAAGGCAAAAAAAGCAGAAATTAATGCAATCTGAATTAATCTAAAATTATTAAGCTGAATTGTTAACAAAAATATAAACATGGCATACAAAACAAAATCAAAGCCAAGAGCTTCTGTATCAGGAACAAGCTGATGAAAATAAGCTCCTGCTGCACTTCCCAATATCCAGGCGCCATGGGAAGTAAATTGAAGCCCCAAAACAAACTTCTCATCTCGATCATAATTTTTAAACTCTACAGAATTAACTGCATAAGTTTCATCAGTGATTCCAAAGGCTGCAATAGGCAAAATTTTCCCGGGGAATTTTTTAAAGTTAACAGAAAGGGATGCACTCATCAGTAGATGACGCAAATTAACAAGAAAAGTAGTAGTAATAATACTAAAAGGATCAGCGCCCCTACCAAAAAGTTCTACTCCTATAAACTGAGCAGAACCTGCATAAACCAACACACTCATCATAACTGTCTCTATTAAATTTAGACCAACCTCTCTAGCTAAGACCCCATAAGCAAATCCAATGGGAATATATCCTAGTACAATCGGCAGTGCTTTTTTGGCACCTACTAAGTACATTGTTTTTCACCCCTAACGGAAGCAGCTTCTACAAACAGCATTAACAGACACAAACTTAATAAAATCCTGCTAAACCTCGTTAAAGATCTAGCAGGATTTTATTATACATTGTTAAACAAAATTTATTTAATGATTCTGGTGCAAAAAGTCATATGAGCAAAATTTTATGAATAGACTTTTGCACCAGAATCAAACTTAAATTTTTTCTTTTAAAAGATCATTAACCATTTGAGGATTGGCCTTACCTTTAGACTTTTTCATTACCTGACCAACCAAAAAGCCCATTGCTTTATCCTTACCATTTCTAATATCCTCTATAGTTTCTGGGTTTTCTTCGATTACTTCTTCAACAAATTGCTCTATCTCACCCTGATCACTAATCTGTTTTAGACCTTTCTTTTCTACTACTTCTTCTGGTTTGTCTCCATTTTTGTACATTTCTTCAAAGACTTCTTTTGCAATTTTGCTGCTTATTGTTCCATCCTCTTCAAGTTTACAAAGTTCTACTAGCATATCAGATGTAATTTTTATTTCATCAATTTCTCTATTTTCTTCATTTAAAACCCTTAACAGATCACCCATTATCCAATTAGCTGGTTTTTTGGGATTTTCGGATTTCTTAGCGCATTCATCAAAATAATCAGCAATCTTTTTATCCGAAGTCAAAACTCCTGCATCATAGTCGCTCAAATTATACTCTGATACAAAGCGCTCTTTCTTTTCCTTGGGTAGTTCTGGAATATTGGCTCTAATCCTCTCAAGTTCAGATTCTTTCATCACAATAGGTGGTAGATCAGGTTCCGGGAAGTATCTGTAATCATGAGCTTCTTCCTTCGAACGCATAGAGATTGTCACCTGCTTACTCTCATCCCAGCGCCTTGTTTCCTGAACTATTTCTTCTCCGTATTCTAACGCTTCCATTTGACGCTCTACTTCATATTCAAGGGCTTTTTCTACAGCTTTAAAAGAGTTCATATTCTTAACTTCTGTCTTAGTCCCAAACTCATCGCTTCCTTTTGGCATTATAGAAACATTGGCATCACAGCGAAGGCTGCCCTCTTCCATTTTACAGTCAGACACTTCTGTATACTGCAAAATGTTTTTTAACGCCTCAAGGTAAGCTTTGGCTTCCTTGGGACTTCTGATATCCGGTTCAGTAACTATCTCAATAAGGGCAACTCCGGTTCTATTAAAGTCAACCATCGAGTCCCCTCCGGCAGCATGCACAAGTTTACCTGCATCCTCTTCCATGTGAATTCTATTTATACGAACTTTCTTTTTCTCGCCTTCCACTTCTACTTCTATATAGCCGTTTCTTGCAATTGGCAGGTCAAATTGTGATATCTGATAAGCCTTGGGCAGATCAGGATAAAAATAGTTTTTCCTATCAAACTTGCTAAATTCGGCAATTTCACAGTTCAAAGCCAACCCAGCAGTTACTGCAAGATCCAAAACATTTTTATTAAGAACCGGCAAAGTTCCAGGCATCCCTAGGCAGATGGGACATACATTCTCATTTGGTTTCTTACCAAACTCTGTAGAACACCCACAAAATATCTTTGTATCTGTTAAAAGTTCGGCATGAACTTCAAGGCCAATCACCGTTTCATATGACTGCATATGTTTTCCCCCTTTATATTGCTTAAACTTACAACAAACTTATAACTTACCTGCTATTTTAGCTCTCTCCTGGTATCTTTTGCCCCAAATTCAGTGTTTTTTCTAATTCTGATGCCACCTGCAGTACTTTAGCTTCATCAAAAGGCTTACCTATAATCTGAATACCTACAGGGTTTCCTTCAACAAAGCCGCAAGGAACTGAAATTGCAGGGAGTCCGGCAAGGTTAACCGGTACGGTACAGATGTCGTTTAAATACATGGTAGCTGGATCATCAATCTGCTCACCTATATTAAATGGCAGAGTTGGAGTAGTTGGCGCCATCAGAACATCATATTTTCCAAATATGTCTTCGAACTCTCTTTTAATCAGAGTTCTAACTTTTAAACCTTTAAGGTAATAATCATCATAATACCCAGAGCTCAAAGCATAATTTCCAAGCATAATTCTTCTTTTAACCTCTTCTCCAAAACCCTGACTTCTAGTTTCATAGTAAAGACTCTTTAGATTCTCATCAGATAATCTTGTTCCATACCTTACACCATCAAATCTGGCAAGGTTACTTGATGCTTCTGCAGGACTTATAAGATAATAGGAAGTAAGTGCATACTCTGTGGTTGGAAGTGATATATCTTCCACCATAGCTCCTTGATCATCAATAGTATTTATAGCATTTTTGACTACATTTTTTATTTCACTTTTTACCCCTAGTTGGAAATATTCCTCCGGTATACCAATTTTCATTCCATTGACACCTTTGTCTAATGATTTAGTAAAATCAGGTGCATCTATGTCAGCAGAAGTGGAATCCATCTCATCATGGCCAGATATAACGTTCATACTAAGAGCAACATCTTTAACATTTCTAGCAAAAGGACCTATCTGATCAAAAGATGACGCAAAAGCCACAAGTCCGTATCTAGATACTCTTCCGTATGTAGGCTTAAAACCCACTACACCACAAAAGGCTGCAGGTTGTCTGATAGAACCACCCGTGTCTGATCCAAGAGCAAGGGGTACTTCCGCTGAAGCAACAGATGCAGCAGACCCCCCACTTGAACCACCAGGAACTTTATTCAAATCCCAGGGATTTTTGGTGGTAAAAAACGCAGAGTTTTCGGTAGATGAACCCATGGCAAATTCGTCTAAATTAGTTTTTCCTACCATAATAAACCCTGTATCTCGAAGCATTTTGACAACGGTCGCATCAAAAGGAGGCACAAAATTTTCAAGTATTTTTGATGCACACGTAGTCTTAATACCATCAGTACACATATTGTCTTTAATTGCGACAGGTACCCCAGCGTAAGGCGGGAGTTTTTCTCCCTTAGCCCTGTTGTCATCTATTTCTTCAGCTTTACTTATTGCTGTCTCTTCATCTACGGATATAAACGCATTAATTTTTTCATCTACTTCATTAATTCTTGAAAAGGTTGAGGTGACCAATTCTTTTGCACTAAACTCTTTTTTATCAAGTCCCTCTTTAGCTTCATAGAGACTTAGTTTATGTAATTTCATAGGCATATCTCCTCCAATCGAATTAGCTTTATTCTTCTATAATTCTTGGAACTTTAAAGTATCCATCTTCTTTATCAGGTGCATTTTCAAGAGCCTTTTCTGTAGATAGAGATTCTCTTCTTTCGTCATTTCTAAAGACATTTTTCATATCTAGAGCATGAGCAGTTGGCTCTACCCCATCAAGGTCTAACTCCTGTAATTTGTCTGCCCACTTTAGTACCTCTCCTAGCTGCTCTGCAAAAGCGTCCACATCTTCATCCTTGACATAAAGCCTCCCTAGATCCGCTACATGCCTGACAATATCCTTATCAACCTTCATATCACTTACTCCCTCCTTTTATCGATTTCTGTTCATAATTGTAAAACTTGATTCTGGTGCAAAAAGTCTATTCACATAAGTAAAGTGTTTTTAATTGATACATCTAAGATTCGTCAGCAGTCGAAATAAGGCTACCTAATCGAATAACTCATCCTGAGTCAGGTTAGCTAATGACATCGGGGTCATTAGACCTTATTTCTACCAGCTCCCTCATCAAGATGTATTGCAATTAAAAACAAAACTTTGATCATATGACTTTTTGCACCAGAATCAAAACTTTCATAGAATCATCACTTCTTAAGTCCGCTGCCACAAATCCCCAAAGGTAGGCTATGTGTAGTTCGAACGATTTAGGATTTTTCGCTTTCTAAAAATCCGCTAAGTGAGAACTACAAATAGCCTACCTTATCTAAGAATTCCTCCCCACTCATAATCTCTACCCCAAGCTCTCTTGCTTTATCAACCTTTGAACCTGCATCTTCACCTGCTATTACAATGTCTGTATTCCTGCTAACACTATTTTTAACATCAGCACCAAGCCTGTCAAGGATTTTTTTAACCTCTTCCCTTGAGTATCCTTCTACTTTTCCTGTCAATACAACGCTTTTGCCATTAAAAATACTACCTTCAAAACTTCTATCCTCACCTTCATCTTCTTGCGTTTCTTCCATATTAACTCCTGCTTCTTTTAACTTATTGATTAAACTTAATGAGTTCTCATCACTTAAAAACTTAACTATGCTGTCTGCTATTTTTTCTCCCATACCGGGGATTTCTGCGATATCTTCTTCTTTAGCGTCTAGAAGCTTATCAATAGTGCGATACTTCTTTGCCAAAAGGCCTGCTGCTTTCTTACCTACAAATCTTATCCCCAGAGCGAAAATTAGATTAGTAAGGGGGCGGCTTTTACTTTCTTCAATTGCATTTATTAAGTTCTCAGCAGATTTTTCGCCAAATCCTGACAGACCAGCTATATCATCTTTTGAAAGATAATAGAGATCTGCAACGTCTTTAATTAATCCTTCGTTATATAGTTTTTCTACTAATTTGTCACCTAACCCTTCAACATCCATTGCATCTCTAGAAACAAAATGAATTATCTTTTCTACTGTTTGGGCAGGGCATGAAGGGTTGATACAGCGAAGTATTGCTTCATCTTCTAATCTCACAGCTTCAGTTTTACAGACTGGACATTCTTTAGGGTAGACAAAATCTTTTTCTTCTCCAGTTCTTTTTTCTTCTATAACCCTTACTATTTCCGGTATAATATCCCCTGCCTTTTGTATTTCTACAAAATCCCCAATTTTTATACCCTTTTCATTCAATATGTCTTCATTATGTAAACTTGCTCTCTTAACTACCGAGCCTGCAACATTTACTGGCTCCAAAAAAGCCACAGGGGTAAGGGCTCCAGTTCTACCTACATTTATTATAATATTTTGAACTTGGGTAACTTTCTTTTCAGCAGGAAATTTGTATGCTATAGCCCACCTGGGACTTTTTGCAGTTGTACCAAGTTCATTCTGTATTGAAATCTCATCTACCTTTATCACAATTCCATCAATATCATATTGTAATTCAGGTTTTCTCTCCAAAAAACCAGTACAATAATCAACGACCCCTTCTATAGTTGAAAACTTTTCAATATATGGATTAACCTTAAAACCAATACTTTTGATAAACTCTAGAGTTTCATAGTGACTCTGAAACTCTTTTTTTTCAATATTTTCTTCAATATCGATATAAGGTACAGAATATAAAAAGATATCTAACTCCCTTTTGGCAGCTATCTTGGGATCAAGCTGTCGCAGTGAGCCAGCAGCAGCATTTCTAGGGTTGGCAAAAGGTTCTTCGCCTTTTTTTTCTTTCTCTTCATTAAGTTTATAAAAAGCACCCTTTGGCATAAACACTTCGCCTCTAACTTCCAGGTTATAACTGCTGTTTAAACTTAGAGGAATAGATCTAACTGTTTTTAAGTTATTAGTGATATCCTCTCCAACTAAGCCATCTCCCCTGGTAGCCCCTCTAACAAAAACACCATTCTCATATACCAAAGATACAGCAAGTCCATCAATTTTTAGCTCACAAACATAAGAAAATGACCTATCATCACCTATTAGACGTCTCAATCTGTTATCAAACTCTCTAAGCTCCTGTTCATTCTCAGCATTAGCTAGACTAAGCATAGGAACAGTATGACGCACCCGGGAGAATTCGTCTAATGGTTCTCCTCCAACCCTTTGACTAGGAGAGTCTGGTGTTTTTAATGAAGGATAGTTTTCTTCAAGTTCTATAAGCTCCTTCATCAGCCTGTCATATTCTTTATCATCAATTTCCGGGGAATCTAGTACGTAGTATTTATGATTGTGATATTCAATTGTCTTTTTTAGTTCTTGAATTTTCTTTTTAGCTTGTTTTTCATCCAAGGTTACACCCCCGGCTATTTGATCTTTTCAATCGGGGCAAGACCAGCAGCTAGCTTTTTGATCCCTTCGTTTTCGAATTTGACAGTAAGCACCCAATCTCCACCAATTTCCTGTGCTTTAAGAACTTCTCCTTCGCCCCATTTTTTGTGTTTTAAAATCTCACCTTCTTTATAACTTTCGCCACTTTGTTGTTTAGGCGTTTGCGGTGTATTAGAAGTGTTAAAAGAAGGAGGCTTTGGACTTTTTAGATTTGAAGAGCTGTCAGTTTTGCTGTTATTATAGGATTTAGATTTATTATTCTTAAAAGAACTATCATTAAAAGAATTAAAGGAGTTAGACCCATAAGAAAACCCTTTAATAAATGAATTTTCATTTGCAATAGATTCCGACTCATTGGATAGATCTTCTATCAAATTTTCGTCTATTTCATTCAAAAATCTTGAAGGCAAGAAAGGCCTATTTCTTCCATATAGAGTCCTTCTATTTGCTCTTGTTAGATATAATAGATTTTCTGCCCTGGTTATCCCTACATAGCAAATTCGCCTTTCCTCTTCCATCTCTGTTTCATTTTCTAAAGCTCTAAAGTGAGGAAAGATCTCCTCTTCCATACCAGTCAAAAACACTACAGGAAATTCTAGACCTTTGGCACTGTGTAGAGTCATCAGAACAACTCCATCGTTATTATCCTGATCTTCTTCTTCATCTAATTTGTCCAAATCAGTTACAAGAGATAAGTTAGTCAAAAACTCATGCAAAGTCCCACCATATTCCACGTCAAAATCCGCAGCCGTTGAATAGAGTTCTTTGATGTTCTCTATCCTGTCCTCTGCTTCCCTGGTGTCTTGCTTTTGTAAGGCCTGGATATAGCCGCTTGTCTCAGCTACCTCCTGCAGCAGTTCTTTTATCGTTAAGTATTCCCTCATTTTTCTAAAATTACTAATCATTTCAGTAAATTCTTTGATTGATTTTACTGCTTTATTCCCAAGACCTATCTGATCACACTCTAACAATGCATCAAAAAAGGAAATCCCATTTTCTTCTGCATGATTTTTCACCTTTTCTATAGTACTCTTACCAATCCCACGTTTTGGTTCATTAATAACCCTCTCTAACTGCAGATCTGCACCTGGATTTTCTATTACCATCAGATAAGCCAGGATATCTCTTACTTCCTTACGATCATAAAAACTTGTCCCTACAACTTTATGCCTAATATTTTCCTTTAACAAAGCCTCTTCTATTGCTCTTGACTGGGCATTTGTACGGTATAATATGGCAATTTTCGAGTAGTTATTTAGGCTTTCACTGATTTCCCGGGCAATAAATCTAGCTTCTTCATATTCATTCTCACCACAAAAATATTTTATCTTTTCGCCTTCACCATTATCTGTATACAGTTTTTTGGGTTTTCTATTTGGATTATTGCAGGCAACTTTGTTGGCCGCATCAAGTATATTTGTAGTTGAACGGTAATTTTTTTCTAGCTTAATCACCTTACACGAACCATAGTCCCTTTCAAAATATAATATATTTCTTACATCAGCTCCCCTGAATAAATAAATCGACTGATCATCATCTCCAACTACGAATAGATTATTTTCCGGGGAAGCAAGTTTTTTTATCAATTCATATTGAATCTGATTTGTATCCTGAAATTCGTCCACCAAAATATGGCCAAATTTATTTTGATAATACTCCAATACATCCTGATTATCCTCAAATAATTTGAGTGTAAATAATAATAAATCATCAAAATCAAGAGCATTATTTTTCTTTAACTTCTCCTGGTATATTTCTTTAATCCTCTCTACATTCTCATAAAAATAGCTTGGGTTATCTCCATAATTTGTTTCGCCAGAATCCAAAGGTTCATTTTTCACTCTGCTAATATGGTTAGAAACCACGGCAGGCTTGTACTTTGTACTATCTAAATTTATTTCATTAATACACTCTTTAACAAGAGCATTTTTATCCTTAGTATCATATATCAAAAAATTGTTATCATACCCTAAATGGTGTATATCTTTTCTTAGTATCCTAACACAAGCAGAGTGAAAAGTTGACACCCAGCTTGGTGGAGCTGTTTTCACAAGGTTTCCTACACGCTCTTTCATTTCGTTTGCAGCTTTGTTGGTAAAAGTAAGCGCAAGGATACTCTCTGGATGAACACCCGCATCTTCAATAAGATAGGCTATCCTATGGGTTAATACCCTAGTTTTCCCACTACCTGCCCCTGCCAATATTAGAAGAGGACCTTCCCCGTGACATACAGCTTCTCTTTGAGCTTCATTCAACAATGAATCATCCACCACATTCATCACCCTTACTTTACATGTTTTTTCATACCTTAATATTTTACCATTAAAATAAAATAAACAAAAGAAAAGTAATCCAATATATTTCATGGATTACTATTGCGAGCTTTTGATTTGTGAGGTCTTTAGCAAATCCTAGCGAGTCGTTGGTATTATAGATTAACTCCCTTATCGCCAATATCCCTTCTATAATGCATATCCTTAAAATCTATCTGACCAAGTCTTCTATACGCCTTTTGCTGGGCATCTGCCAAAGTGTCAGCCATAGCAGTCACACCAAGAACCCTGCCACCTGCAGTGACAGGAACACCTTCTTTATCTTTGACGCCTGCTCCAAAAAGCATCACATCACTTGAATCATCAAAATCATCAATTCCCTTTATCTCATATCCTTTAGTATAAGATCCAGGATAACCCCCAGATGCTGCTACCACACACACAGCAGGTCTATCATCCCAATCAAGGGTAATACTATCTAATTTACCATTACATGCTGCGATCATAACATCCACCAGGTCAGTTTTTAACCTTGGAATCACAGCCTGAGCTTCAGGATCACCAAATCTGACATTAAACTCCAATACCTTTGGCCCTTGTTCTGTCATGATCAGTCCGGCATAAAGAATGCCTTTAAAGGGAACCCCTTTTTCACCCATTGCTTTGACTGTAGGCTTTAGAACATTTTTTGTGGTAAAGTCCATGTCTTCATCACTAAAGATGGGCGCTGGCGAATATGCTCCCATGCCACCGGTATTTGGCCCTCTATCACCATCATAAGCAGGTTTATGGTCCTGACTAGATACCATGGGAATAATATTTTCCCCATCACAAAAAGCAAGAACCGATACTTCCTGACCTTCTAAGTACTCTTCAATCAAAATTTTGGCGCTAGCATCTCCAAACTCTTTTTCTTCCATAAAACCTACCACTGTCTGCAAAATCTCTTCTCTACTTTGTGCAATTACTACCCCTTTCCCGGCACAAAGACCATCAGCCTTTATGGCAACTGGCGGGACAAGAGAAGCGGCGAATTTTTTTGCTTCATCACTATCTGTAAACTCACTTGCTCTTGCCGTTGGTATATCATTTTCCTCCATTACCTGCTTGGCAAAGACTTTACTAGACTCTAATTTGGCAGCTTCTTTTGAAGGGCCAAATATTTTTAGCCCTTCCTTTTCAAATTCATCTACTATTCCTAAAGCAAGGGGGGCTTCAGGTCCTACTATAGTTAAATCGATCTCCTTTTCCTTGGCAAAAGAAACAAGAGAAGATATATCTTCAACTGAAATATCAACACAGCTAGCTTCCTTTTTAATCCCATAGTTCCCGGGTGCCACGAACAGCTCTTTTACTTTGGAACTTTCATTTATCTTTTTGCAAAGGGCGTGTTCCCTACCCCCTGAGCCAACCACCAAAACTCTCACCAAAAATCCCCCCTATTAACTCTATTTTTTAAATATATTCTTGATTCTGGTGCAAAAAGTCATATGAACAAAGTTTTGTTTTTAGATGTATCAATTAAAAACACTTTACTTATGTGAATAGACTTTTTGCACCAGAATCATTTTTTTGCAGGCAAAATTAGTGTTTAAAATGTCTTGTTCCTGTGAAGAACATAGCTATATTATTTTCTTCGGCAAGCTTAATAGAGTCTTCGTCACGCTTAGAACCACCTGGCTGTACTATAGCTGATACACCAGCATCTACTCCCTGCTGCACTGTATCATTAAATGGGAAAAATGCATCAGACGCCATAACACTTCCCTTTGCTTTCTCACCAGCCTCTTTTATAGCTATGTCAGCAGAGCCGACTCTTTTCATCTGTCCTGCACCAACGCCAACTGTCTGGCCGTCTTTAACAAGAACTATAGCGTTTGACTTAACATGCTTAACAACTTTGTAAGCAATTTCCAGATCTTTCATCTTATCCTCTGACAGATTTCCACCGGTCTTTTGCTCCCAGGTTTTTACACTTGCTGTTTTGTTATCTTTTTCTTGACATATATATCCCCATGTGAGTGGTTTTATGTCTAGTTTAGTCCCTTCTCTACCATAATCTGTCTCAAGGACTCTAATATCTGGCTTTTTCTTAAATACCTCTAAAGCCTCTCTTGAGTACTGAGGCGCTATAACAACCTCAACAAAAATTTCTGTTATAGCCTCAGCAACTTCCTCACTGCACGGTCTATTTAGAGCTACTATTCCACCAAATATACTTACAGGATCACTGTCATAAGCTTTTCTGTATGCTGTAAGAAGATCGTCACTTACACCAACACCACAAGGGTTAGTATGCTTAACTGCTACAACACAAGGGTCGGTAAACTCTTTGACAAGGTTTAGGGCAGCTTCTGTATCATTAAGATTATTAAAGGATAACTCTTTGCCCTGATGCATCCTTAGATCTACATCTTCTGTGTGATAGAATGCTGCATTTTGATGAGGGTTCTCACCATATCTTAAACTGGTCTTATTGAAAAACTCAATACTATCTTTTTCCTTAAATACTTCTGCATCATCTTCACCAGTATCAGTTTCTTTATCATCAATGTTTTTACTCAAATAGTCAACTATCACACTGTCATAATAATTAGTGTGTTGAAAAGCCTTTAAAGCAAGCTCTTTTCTAACAGATTCTCTTATCCCACCGTGGTTATCAAGTTCTTTTAAGATATCAGAATAATTACCTGGGTCAACAACTATACTCACACGGGGCCAGTTCTTAGCTGATGCCCTTATCATAGTAGGGCCGCCAATATCGATATTTTCTAGAGCATCATCCATCGTGACATCAGGCTTACTAACAGTTTCTTCAAAAGGATATAGGTTTATTGCTACAAGATCGATATATGAAATACCATGCTCTTCAAGCTGTTTTTTATGTTCTTCATCTTCTTTAGCTAGAATACCCACATGAATATAAGGATGCAGTGTTTTTACCCTTCCACCCAAAATTTCCGGAAATGAAGTAATCTCACTAACTTCTTTATGAGGAATATCGTTTTCTTTTAGTTTTCTTGCTGTTCCACCCGTAGAGATTATCTCTACACCTTGATCTGCAAGCTTTGAAGCAAATTCCACCAAACCCGACTTATCTGATACACTTATCAGCGCTCTTTTAACTTCTTTTACATCACTCATTGATTATAATCCACTTCCTTTCGTCTATTCTTTTTAAGTTACCAGTTACCAAAGCCCTTACAGCCCTTGGCAGTAGCTGCCATTCACGTTTTTGAATTCTTCCTTTTAGACTATCTGCAGTATCGTTTTCAAACACTTTTACCGGTCGCTGTATCAATATAGGACCTGTATCTACACCTTCATCAACAAAATGAACTGTACACCCCGTAAATTTAACACCATAATCAAGAGCTTCTTTAACAGAATTATCACCTGGAAATGCCGGCAAAAGAGAGGGATGAACATTTACAATTTTGTTTTTGTACTCCTTTACAAAAATTGACGTCAAAAGACGCATATATCCCGCAAGTATTATGTAATCAACTTCTCGATCTTTTAGCTCTTTGATCATTTCCCTCTCCATAGCTTCTCTATTTTGATATCTTGAAGGATAAAAAATTCTAGTATCTATATTCGCTTTTTTAGCCCTTTTAAGAGCTACTGCCTGAGCGTTGTCAGTAATCAACAGCTCTATACTTGCAGGTATATAACCAGTATCGACAGAATCAATAATAGCTTGAAAATTCGTTCCACTTCCAGAAGCAAGGACTGCTATTTTTTTCCCCTGACTTTTATCAGTTTTGTTAGTTTTATCAGTCATAGAAAATCACCGAATCTTCCATATTATTTTCACTTACATCTTCTTCTATATTCTCTTTTGGCATAACCTTTCCTATGATATTAGCCTCTTCATTTGATGAAGCAAATAGATCCATAGCTTTTTTGGCTTCACCTGCACCCAGTATTAATACAAAACCAATCCCTAAATTAAATGTTCGTCTCATTTCCTGCTTTGAGATATTACCTTCTTTTTGGATCAAATTAAAAATCGAAGGCTCTTCCCAGGATGACTCATCCAAAAATGCAGCTAGTCCCTCCGGTAATATCCTGGAGATATTTTCAACCAATCCTCCCCCGGTAATATGAGCCATACCTTTGATCTCTATATCTTCATTAAGTAAAGAACCTACCTCCTTAACATATATACGTGTAGGTTCTAATAGCTCTTCGCCAAGAGGACGATCAAGTTCTGGAGGTGTATCCTGTAGGCTATACTTGCCACCTCCACCCTCTTCTTCAAGCAAGACCTTTCTGACAAGAGAGTAACCGTTACTATGAATACCTGTTGATGGAAGGCCTATCAAAACATCTCCATCTTTTATACCTTTACCATCAACTATCTTATCCCTTTCTACGCCTCCAACAGTAAATCCTGCCACATCAAACTCACCAGGGGGATAAAAACCCGGCATCTCAGCAGTTTCACCACCTAAAAGAGCACATCCTGCTTCTCTACAGGCGCTATCTATTCCTTTAATTATCTCTTCTACCTGACCCGGATCAAGCTTTCCCGTAGCTAAATAATCAAGGAAAAATAGAGGCTTTGCCCCCTGACACAAGACATCATTTACACACATTGCTACAAGGTCTTTTCCAATGGTATCATAGATCCCCGTTTTAAAGGCCAGTCTTAGCTTTGTACCAACCCCGTCAGTTGCTGCAACAAGTACTGGATCTTTATAGGCACCACCAAGGGAGTAAAGGCCCCCAAACCCACCTATACCAGAAATCACTCTATCATCTGCGTTAGAATCAGTGATCTTCTTAATTCTATCAACAGCATCCTGCCCCGCTTCAATATCAACTCCTGCTTTTTTGTAACTATCCTCTGTCAATTACGCCTCCCTCCTCCTTCTTTTAATCTTGGTGCAAAAAAGTCACACTTAGCACCCTGCCCACTCAATATCAACAAGCTTAGTGGGGTAATCACCATCAAAACAGGCAGTACAAAAGCCACCTTTGGTACCACCTATACTCTCTACAGCCTTTATCATTCCCTCTTTACTTAAGAAACCAAGGCTATCAGCACCAATAGCTTCTCTTATTCCTTCCGTATCTTTCTCGGCACCAATTAGTTCACCTTTGCTCGAAGTATCAATCCCTAGATAACATGGATGGGTTATTGGTGGGGAGCTTATCAGCACATGAACTTCTTTTGCACCGGCATCTTTTAGCATTTGAACAATTTTCATCGAAGTAGTTCCTCTAACAATTGAATCATCAACAAGGATAAGCCTCTGTCTATCAACTGTTTGGTTAACCGGGTTAAGTTTAAGTTTGACACCGAGCTCTCTTAATTTTTGGGTAGGTTGGATAAAAGTACGCCCAACGTAACGATTTTTTATTAGCCCCATCTCATATGAAATCCCAAGTTCTTCAGATACACCAGAAGCTGCAGACAAACTAGAGTCAGGTACACCGGTAACAACGTCAGCTTTCACCGGGTACTCCCTGGCAAGCTGTCTGCCAAGCTCTTTTCTAACAAGATGAACATTTCTTCCATAAAGGTTACTATCAGGTCTTGATAGATAGATGTATTCAAAAATACAGAGACTACTTTTTTGCTCCTCCATAACATCTATTGACCTTATACCCTGTTCGTCAATAACAACCATCTCACCAGGGTCTATATCTCTTACAAATCTTGCTCCAATGGTATCAAAAGCACAGGTCTCGGAAGCAAGAACATAACCTTCACCAATTTTACCAAGAGAAAGAGGTCTAATTCCATTTGGATCCCTAATTCCAATAAGTTTTGAAGGTGTAACAACCAAAAAACTATAGGAACCTTTAATTTCTGGTATTGTTTCTTTTAAGGCATCTACAATATTGTCTTTTTTTGATTTTGCAATTAGGTGTGCTAAGATTTCGCTATCAGTAGTAGTTTGAAATATAGTTCCTTCTTCTTCTAATTCATACTTTAGCTTCTTAGAATTAACTAAATTCCCATTGTGAGAAAAGGCAAGTTTCCCAAGGCGACCGCTAATATATAGAGGCTGTGTATTATTAATTGAACTATCACCTGAAGTAGAATATCTTACATGCCCTATAGAGACTTTTCCTGTCAGCTCTGATAATCCTTTATCATCAAAGACTTCATTACAAAGTCCAAGTCCCTTTTGAATCCTAAAGTTTTCACCATCACCTGTTACTATCCCCGCACTCTCCTGACCTCTATGCTGCAGGGCATACAGGCCATAATAAGTCAACTTGCCAATCTCATCTATTGGCGCAAAAGCCCCAAAAACTCCACATTCATCCTTAGGTTTGTCAAAATTCTCAGTTATATTATTTAACTCATGGCACATGGGATACTATCCCTCCATTTTTTATTCAAAGTTTCAAAAGGAATAACCAATTCCTTGTCATTAACCACTAACCCCTGCTCTTTTTCTTTTACTTCCCCTATAACTTCTGCAGATATACCTGATTCTCTTGCTTTAGATAGTAATTTTTCTTTATTTTTTTGGGGTAAAGAAACAACTACCCTTGACTGACTCTCTGAGAATAGAGCCGTGAATAAATCTTCACTGACTTTTGTCAGGTCAACTACCACTCCCCTGTCACCCTTTATCATACTCTCACTTAGCGCAGCTGCTAGCCCTCCCTCAGACAGATCATGAGCAGAGCTTAAGAGCTTTTCGTCATTGGCATTTATTATTAGCTCTTGCAGCCTATTTTCTTTTTGTAGGTCAATCTCAGGTGGTCTGCCGCTAGTTTTGCCAAGAAGATGATATACAATTTCCGAACCGCCAAATTCTTCTTTGGTATCACCAAGTAAAACTATCAAATCTCCCTTTTCCTTGAAATCTGTAGTCAATCTATTGTTTACATCCTGGATAAGTCCTACCATACCAACAACAGGGTTTGGCTTAATTTGTCCATTTTGACTCTCGTTATATAGACTTACATTCCCACCTGTAACAGGCGTATCAAAAACCTTACAGGCTTCACTCATACCTTTTATTGCCATAGCAAGCTGATAATACCCTTCGGCCTTTTCTGGAGAACCAAAGTTTAGACAGTTTGTTATTCCAAGAGGAGTTGCTCCTGCACAGGCTACATTCCTAGCAGCCTCTGCCACAGCAATCTGTCCTCCGATATAAGGGTCTAGATAAACATACCTCGGGTTGCCGTCTGTAGATAAGGCTACCCCTTTGCCATTTTCTCTTATTCTTATCATAGACCCATCCCCACCAGGGTTTATAACTGTAGAAGTCCTAACCATATAATCATATTGGCTATATACCCATTTTTTGCTAGCTATATTTGGAGAAGCTAAAAGATTTGTAAAAACTTCATCCATCTCATGATTATCCAAAATCTCTTTTTTTATTTGATCCGTGTATTCATCTTTATCTTTTTCTTGATTAAGTTCTTTTATATATTGAGGTTTTACTATATCCCTCTTGTATTCAATAACATCATCTACAAGGGCATTAACAGGAATTTTTGCAGCTACTTTATCTTTATCCCTAACAGTTACATTTCTGTCCTCAGTAACCTCACCTATCTTTGTAGCTGTTAACTCCCATTTTTCTACAACATCTTTAATGTCATCTTCTTTACCTTTTTGTACGATTACAAGCATTCTCTCCTGGGATTCACTAAGCATAACCTCATAAGGAGTCATCTTCTCTTCCCGGCGGGGAATCTTGTCCGAGTCAATTACAACACCTGTTCCCGCGCGGCTTGCCATCTCTGGTGCAGAAGATGTAAGTCCTGCTGCTCCAAGATCCTGGATACCAACCACAGCAGGAATCTTGGCTAATTCTTGACAAGCTTCCAAAAGAAGTTTCCCCATAAAAGGATCTCCCACTTGAACAGCAGGGCGATCTTCTTCAGATTCTTCAGTCAGTTCTTCCGAGGCAAAACTTGCCCCTCCAATACCATCTCTGCCTGTTTTTGAACCTACTAATATGAGAGAGTTTCCAACGCCTTTGGCAAAACCTTTTCTGATCTTATCTTTTTCTACAAGGCCTACACACATTGCATTAACGAGAGGGTTGTCTTCATAAGAAGAGTCAAAATACACTTCTCCTCCAACAGTAGGAATTCCAACACAGTTGCCATATCCACCTATCCCGGATACAACCCCATCAAATAAAAATTTAACTCTGTTATTATCCAAATGACCAAATCTTAACGAATTAAGGAGAGCTATTGGCCTTGCTCCCATGGCAAATATGTCCCGGAGTATCCCCCCAACACCTGTAGCCGCTCCTTGATAAGGCTCAATTGCAGACGGGTGATTATGACTTTCTATCTTAAAGGCAAGTCCAAGACCATCACCAATATCAAGCACACCTGCATTCTCTCCCGGGCCTTGAATCACCTGTTTCCCTTCAGTAGGGAATTCTTTTAACAGAGCTTTAGAATTTTTGTAACTGCAGTGTTCACTCCACATAACCCCAAACATTGCCAGTTCAAGGTCATTTGGTTCTCTATTCATAAGTTCTGTTATTTTATCGTACTCTTCTTTGGTTAGACCCACCTCTTTATACTTTGTTTGCTCCATCCTCTTCCCTCCAGTAGCCAAGGATTGAATTAAATATTTTAAGTCCATCGTCCGAGCCCAAAATCTCTTCTCCCACCCTTTCCGGATGAGGCATCATACCAAGGACATTTTTCTCTTTATTACAAATCCCTGCAATATTATACCTTGAGCCATTTGGGTTATTATCTTCTGTGATATTGCCATCTATATCCGAATATTTAAATATAATTTGATTATTATCTTCCAAATCTTTGATAACATCATCAGATGCATAATAATTACCTTCATTATGGGCAATTGGTATTTTAAGAATTTCACCTTCACTGCACTTTGCTGTAAAAGGGGTATTATTATTTTCTACTTTTATATAGACATCATCACAAATAAATTTCAGATTCTTATTTCTCATCAGAGCACCCGGCAAAAGGCCAGCCTCTACAAGTATCTGAAACCCATTACATATCCCTATAACAAGTCCACCTTTCGAGGCAAAGTCGACAATGTCTTTCATTATGGTTGAAAACCTGGCCATAGCACCGGGTCTAAGATAATCACCATAGGTAAAGCCCCCTGGCAAAATCACACAATCTATATCACCCGGCAGAGAGTCTTCATGCCAGAGATACAAAGCCTCTTCTTCTAGGACATCCTTGACAAGATGGTATGAATCTAAATCGCAGTTAGAACCGGGAAACATCACCACACCAAATTTCATGTTGATACCTCCACAATTTCGTATTCATAGTCTTCTATTACCGGATTTGCAAGTAATCTCTTGCACATCTCTTCTACGTTTTTTTCTGCTTCATTTTTTGATTCATTATCAAGCTCTAAGGTCATATATTTCCCTATGCGAACATCTTTAACTTCATCATAGCCCATGGCCGATAACGAGCTCTGTACTGCTTCACCCTGGGGGTCAAGAACTCCTTTTTTCAACATTACCTTTATTACTGCTTTGAACATCTACTGTTCACCTCCGGATATTCTCTGCAAGATTTCACTGTAGCCTTCTAGTACTTCCCCCATATCCTTCCTAAATCTATCCTTATCTAATATTTTATAAGTTTCTCTATCCCACAACCTGCATGAATCAGGTGAAATTTCGTCAGCAAGAATAATATTTTCATCAGAATCCCTGCCAAATTCTAGCTTATAATCAACAAGGAGTAAATCCCTTTCATTAAAATACGGCACAAGAAGTTCATTTATCTCAAGTGCTTTTTTGGTGACTGCTTCCACCTCTTCTTCAGTTGCTATCTCTAAATTCTTTATATGATATTCATTAATCATAGGATCACTTAATGAATCATTTTTATAATAAAGTTCAACTACCGGATATTTTAAAATCGTCCCTTCTTTAAACCCAAGCCTTTTGATCAGAGAACCGCTAACTATATTCCTGATAACTACTTCTAAAGGTATAATGTCAACTCTTTTTACCAGCATCTCTTTAGAATTAAGCTTCTTAACAAAATGTGTAGATACATCTTGTTCTTCCAGAAAGGTATAAATTATTGAGGAAATCTTATTATTCAACACACCTTTTTCAGGCATTTCATCTACTTTAACACCATCAAAGGCAGATATACTATCTTTGAATTCAACAAGAAGGTGTTCCTTAGGGTCAAAACCATCCTCACCTTCGGTATCCTCTAAGGTATACACTCTTTTTGCCTTACCTTCGTGGAGTAAATAGCCTTTATCCAAGTCCAACCACTCCTTCTAAATATTTTTAGATACCAAGTCGCTCGAAGATTGCATTAATATTCTTCAAATGATACTTGGGATCAAAACAGTCATTTAACTCCTCTTCAGAAAGATAATCCAATATCTCTTTGTCTTCTTTTAGGATAGATAAGAAACTTCTTTCCTCTTCCCAGGATTTCATAGCATTTCTTTGTACCATGACGTAAGCATCATCCCGAACTACGCCTTTATCAATAAGCTTTAATAAGACCTGCTGGCTAAAAACAAGACCATAGGTCCCCTGTAGGTTCTTCTCCATTCTACTTTCATTAACCTTTAAATCTTTTATGATTCTGGTAGCCTGTTTTAGGATATAATTAAGGATTATGGTGCTATCAGGAATTATTACCCTTTCTGTCGAAGAATGGGAAATATCTCTTTCATGCCAGAGGGGCTGGTTTTCTAGAGCAGCTTGAGCATTTCCTCGAAGGATTCGTACAAGGCCGGATATCCTTTCACTTACAACCGGATTTTTTTTGTGAGGCATGGCAGATGAACCTTTTTGACCTTTGTAAAATGGCTCTTCTACTTCTCTGGTTTCTGATTTTTGTAGGCCTCTAATTTCTGTTGCCAACTTATCTAACGTGCCACCGATTATCGCAAGGGTGGTCATAAGCTCAGCGTGTCTATCTCTTTGAATAATCTGGGTAGAAACAGGTGCCGGACTAAGGCCCATCTTTTCACATACATATTCTTCAACATAAGGTGGTACATTTGCATAGGTGCCAACCGCACCTGAGATTTTACCTGCGGCAATAGAATCCTTAGCTCTTTCTAATCTTTCTTTATTTCTTAGCATTTCTGAATAAAATAAAGCAATTTTAACTCCAAGGGTTGTAGGCTCTGCATGGACCCCATGGGTTCTACCTATCATGACTGTATCTTTATGTTCTCTTGCTTTTTCTTTAAGTGCTTCTGTAAGTTCATCAAGATCATTTAACAAAACTTCACAAGCTTCTTTGATAAGAGCAGACATTGCAGTATCTACCACATCAGAAGATGTAAGCCCATAATGAAGATATCTTTTCTCAGGACCAAGACTCTCTGCAACACAGCTTACAAAAGCTATCACATCATGCCTTGTCTCTTCTTCAATCTCTAATATTCTAGAAACTTCAAAGCTTGCATTTTCCCTAATTTTTTTGACATCATCTTCTGGCACAACATCCAAATTAGACAGAGCCTCTAAGGCGTAGATCTCAACCTCTAACCATTTTTTAAACTTGTTTTCAAGACTCCAGATCTTTTTCATCTCAGGACGTGTATAACGTTCAATCATTTTATATCAAATCCTTTTTCTAAATATTTTTCATACCCAAATTCTTTAAGTCTTTCTGATTTTTCTTTAATATTATCTGACATATCTTTTTTGAACTTAATCAAATTATCTCTAACTTCATCAGAGTGAATTCCTATCATTGATACTGCTAATATCCCTGCGTTTCTGGCTCCGTTAATAGCTACAGTAGCAACCGGCACCCCAGGTGGCATCTGCACTATTGAATGAAGCGAATCCACACCGCTTAAACTCCTAGACTTAACAGGTACACCTATTACAGGAAGATGAGTAAGTGAAGCAACCATCCCAGGAAGATGAGCGGCCCCCCCTGCTCCTGCTATTATAACACTTATTCCATTTTTGTGCGCATTTTTGGCATACTCATACATCCTATCAGGTGTCCTATGAGCTGAGACAATCTCTTCCTCATAGTCCACTCCTAGCTCGTCTAATACCTTACAAGCTTCCTGCATAACAGGAAGATCAGAATCACTACCCATAATAATCCCAACTTTAAAATCCATCTATCCAAACCTCCTTTAATCTCTACTATACCAAGGTCTTCATCACCACCATGAGCCAAACCTTAAGCTAAACTTGACGATTCTACTGCAAAAAGTCTTATGAACAAAGTTTTGTTTTTTATTGTCTACCACTGCCGTTACCTGCTTGTTTGGTACATACCCATTAGTGAATATTTATTTGTACTAAATCTAAGGTGCGCAAGAGGTTTTAGAAATGTCATGTCAATGTCTGAGCGAAAGCGAGTTTTGATACATCTCTTGGCCAAGGTTTG
Organism: Natranaerofaba carboxydovora; assembly: GCF_022539405.1. NCBI lineage: Bacteria > Bacillati > Bacillota > Clostridia > Natranaerobiales > Natranaerofabaceae > Natranaerofaba > Natranaerofaba carboxydovora. The sequence goes on from NZ_CP054394.1 coordinate 2,245,040, forward strand.
CATCATTACCATAAGCTAAACTTTTAATTTGGACGGTTTTCCCAAATTCTTGTTTGGCGTTGGTATGATGCAAACCCCTCACTCTCCTATTATCCTCAATACCTCAAACGCCTTATCCGCCTTTTCTTTCGCGTCTGCCACCGTATTAGCAGTTACTGTAAAGTGTCCCATTTTCCTTCCTGGCCTAGTTTCATTCTTTCTGTACAAATGCAAACTTAAACCCTCTATCTCAAGTGCCCTGCCAAGGCCTTTAGCCACTGGCTTACCTTTTTTCTCTCCAAGAAGATTCACCATTACAGCAGGTCTTAACAACGTAGGATTAACAAGAGGAAGATCTAATATAGCCCTAAGATGAGTTTCAAACTGAGATACATCACAGGCTTCTATGGTATAATGACCTGAATTATGGGGTCTAGGCGCTATTTCATTAACAAAAACCTCATCCTTCTGGTCAACGAAATATTCTATCCCAAAGATACCCACATCCCCATAGAGGGCCATTATTTCCGCTGATAATTCTTTTACTTTTTCTACAACACTCCTTGGAAGGCTTGAAGGAACTGTTGTGGTGTGAAGAATACTTTCATGATGGATGTTATGGGCGACAGGATAGATAACAATCTCTCCTTTGTTATTTCTTGCAGCCATAACCGATACTTCCATTTGAAAATCTATATGATTTTCTAAATACAGGGAGTTTTTGTCCCCGCCAAGCTCTTCATAAGCTCTCTTTAAACTTTCTTCGATATCTTCTTCTATTAGATAATTACCTTTTCCATCATACCCGCCTTTACTGGTTTTTAACATAGCGGGGATACCAAGGCTTTTGACTGCTTCTTTTAAACCATCTAAATCATCAACACCCATAAAAGGAGTCACCGGTATATCATGGCTTTCCAAAAATTCCTTTTGTCTTCTTTTATCCTGGATAATTTCAAGAGTATTAGAAGAAGGTCTAACAATATGCCCTCTGTCTTCAAGCTCTTTTAGGTAACTTGCACTTATATGCTCAAATTCATAGGTCAAGACATCTGATTCACCTGCTATCTCCAAAAAACCATCCAGGTCAAAAAAATCACTGACAATCTGCTTGTCACAAACTTCCCCTGCAGGAGATAAAGGGGTAGGGTCAAGAACAACGACCCTCAGCCCCATGGTTTTTGCTTTCTGTGCAAGCATTTTGCCAAGCTGTCCTCCGCCAATTATCCCAAGAGTAACACTATATATCTTTTCTGGATCAAAAACCATCTCTTTCTCCTCCCTAAACTGGAAAAACAAAATTAATTATTCCGGTGTAAAAAATCATATAAAAAAACTGTTGATTCTGGTACAAAAGTCATATGAACAAAGTTTTGTTTTTGATTGCAATACATCTTGATAAGAAAGCAGGAAAAATAAGGTCTCATGACGCCGAAGTCATTAGCTAATCGAGCTCGTAGATGACTTCTTAGATTAGGTAGCCTTATTTCGACTATCGGCGAATCTTAGATGTATCAATAAAAAACACTTAATCAACTATAAAATGGATCACAGAAACCACTGCAAGTATATATATAAACCAGTGAACTTCTTTACCTTTACCTGCAAATAGCTTTACCAGGGGATAAGCGATAAATCCACCTGCTATACCGTGAGCTATACTAAAAGTAAAAGGCATTAACGCTATAGTAACAAAAGCAGGAAACGCTTCTGTAAAATCCTCAAAATCTATATCCTTTACCGCACCCATCATTAAAACGCCTACAATTATTAGAGCTGGTGCAGTAGCATACCCTGTAACAAGACCAGCAAAAGGAGCCAAAAATAGTGTTAGCAAAAACAATACCCCGACAACAATTGAAGTAAAACCTGTTCTTCCACCTTCAGATACACCTGCTGTACTTTCAACATAAGTGGTAACAGTACTAGTACCCATCAAAGCACCACCCATGGTCCCAACTGCATCAGCTAACATGGCATTTTTTACTTTTGGAAGCTCGCCTTTTTCGTTCAAAAATCCTGCTCTCGCACCTGTTCCAAGAAGTGTTCCCATGGTATCAAAAAGGTCAACAAAAACCAAAGCAAATAAAACTATTATTCCAACTTCTAAAACTGCAGCAAAATCTAGCTGAAAAGCAATTGGCTCCAGACTATTAGGAGCGCCTACAATATGGCCGACACTAGTTGGCACATCTGCCACTCCAACGAAAAAGCTAAATATGGTAGCACCGATAATTCCAAGTAGTATAGCTCCTCTTACCTTGAGTGCCATCAAAATAGCAGTCAACAAAAGCCCAAATATGGCTACCAGAGGTCCAGGAGCTGTTACATCGCCCATAGTAACAAGAGTACCTTCATATGCAACAATGAGCTCTGCATTTTGAAGCCCTATAAAAGCAATAAACAAACCTATCCCTGCGGCAACTGCCCTTTTCAAAGTTGTTGGCACAGCAGCATCTATTTTTTCTATTAAACCTAAAATAGCTAAAAGACCAAAAGCCACACCTGAAATAAATACTGCTGCTAGAGCTCCTTCCCATCCTACTCTTGGTGCAACGTTAAATGCGAAAAAAGCATTTAACCCCATTCCACTAGCAAGGGCAAAAGGATAATTAGTTAATAGACCCATCAAAATAGTAGACAATGACGCAGCAATTATAGTAGCTGTCATTACAGCACCTTCGTCCATTCCAGCTCCAGCCAAAATATCTGGGTTGACGAAAATTATGTAGGCCATTGTCATAAAAGTAGTGATTCCTGCTATTACTTCTTTTTTGTAATTTGTGTCATGCTTTGAAAACTGAAAGAACTTTTCCATCCTGATGATTCCCCCTTTTTTAGTTTTAAGCAACAAACCTGCAGTTTAACCTGCAGGCTCTTTGACATAGTTATAAATTTGTTCTACTTTACTCCCATTCAATAGTTCCGGGTGGTTTTGAAGTAATATCATACACAACTCTATTTATTCCTTGGACTTCATTTACTATTCGATGGGATATTTTTTCTAAAACTTCATAAGGAAATCTATACCAATCTGCAGTCATTCCATCCTGACTGTTAACCGCTCTAATTGCAACTGTGTGTTCATAAGAGCGCTCATCACCTTTTACACCGACACTCTTAACGCCTGGCAAAACCGCAAAAAGCTGCCAAATATCATTGTAGAGGTCTGCTTTTCTCACTTCATCTATCAGTATATAATCTGCTTCCCGTAGTATCTCCAATTTTTCTTCATTTACTTCTCCAAGAACTCTTATCGCAAGACCAGGCCCAGGGAAAGGATGTCTCCAGGCAAGCTCATCTGGCATTTTTAGTTCTTTTGCCACTTTTCTAACCTCATCTTTGAATAGAGAAGTCAAAGGCTCCAAGAGTGATAGCTCCATCTTTTCAGGAAGCCCACCAACATTATGGTGAGATTTTATAACACTAGCCGAATCAGTACCACTTTCTATCACATCAGTATATATTGTCCCCTGAACAAGAAAGTCAATGTCACCTATTTTGTTCGCCTCTTCTTCAAATACACGGATAAATTCTTCTCCAATAATCTTTCTTTTCTTTTCAGGATCTACTACACCTTTTAATTTATTCAAAAACCTGTCTACAGCATCAACATAGATAACCTTCATATTGTATTCGTCTCTTAATGTCTGAAGTACTTCTTCAGGTTCATTTTTACGAAGCAGTCCATGATTAACGAATATACAGGTAAGATTATCGCCCAAAGCTTGATGCACAAGAAGAGCTGCAACTGAAGAATCTACACCACCTGAAATTCCACATACTGCTTTTTTGTCGCCTGCTTCTTTATATATCTTTGAAACCATACTTTCCACATAGGAATCCATTGTCCAACTTCCAGAAAAGTTTGCAACATTAAATAAAAATCTATCAAGAACATCTTCGCCATATTCTGTATGCTTTACTTCAAGGTGAAACTGAATACCATAGAAGTTTTTTTCCGGGTGATAAATGGCCGCTTTGTATGAGCTTTCTGTCAAAGCTGCAACTCTAAACCCTGAAGGAACTGATTCAACAATATCCCTATGGCTCATCCATACATTTTGTTTTTGTGGAAGGCCTTCAAAGATAGGCACAAGCTCATCAGAATGTTTATCTTGTTCTATATTTATAACACTTTTGCCGTATTCGCCGCTATCGCCCTTTCTTACCTCACCACCTAGCTCTTTTACCATTAACTGCATACCATAGCATATACCAAGGACAGGTACTCCAAGCTCAAATATTTTAGGGTCAATACCGGGCGCCCCCTCAGCATAAACGCTTTGAGGACCTCCAGACAAAATTATTGCTCCTGGAGAAAGTGCTTTTAATTTTTCTGCGTCTGTAGTATGTGGTAATATTTCACAATATACATTTTTCTCTCTAATTCTTCTTGCAATTAATTGAGTGTATTGGGCTCCATAATCAAGAACAACAGCAAGTTCCTCTCTAGACAACTTAAACCACATCCCATCCTTAATAGTTTTACATTCTTACTTCAACTCTTCTTCTATCTCTTTGATATCTTCTTCATCTTCTATTATTTCTTTTTCTTCTTCTATTTCAATACTTCCAAGGATCTCTTCATACTGTTCAATCATACTTTCATAATGTGCTCTCTCTTCCTCTGATATATCATCAAGTTCCAAAATCTCTTCCCACTTAGTCAGGGCTTTTTCAATATCTCCTGTTTGAAGATGATATATACCATAGACTTCGAGAACATTTGAATTGTTCGGGTCTAGTTCATAGCCTTTCTCAATATATTCTTTTCCGGCTTCTAGGTCATCCATATATATTGAGACAAGTCCTTTGTTAGATAATGCTTCTACATTTTCTTCATCTATATCAAGGGCTCTATCAAAAGATTCTTGAGCATCTTCTAAATATTCATCAGCCATATCTTCACTACCTTCCTGAAGATACTCCATTCCTGCAAATAACTGAAGCCCTCCTAGCTCTAACCAATTTGCTATTTCGTCCGGATTTTGATCTACTTCTGCTTTAAATGTATCAATATATTCGTCAATGTCACCCTGCTGCGGGGCACCTTCTTTCATGCCACCACCACCTAAGCCACCCACTCCCGTACCTAATAGAGTAGAGCCTATTAAAGCTAGGCCAGCAAATATAGCAATCACAAGGACAACTGTCTTTTTTCTTTTTCTAAAATAATTCGTAATCATTACATTATACTCCCCTTTTGTAAGATGACTTTTATTAAACACGAACATTAGTCTCAAATAAACTATTTTTTTTATACAAACTTATTATAATTCCCACAGGTCACTGCTGTCAATTAAATTAAAAACAAAACTACCCCCGTCTTAAGACGAGGGTAGTCTTATATCACTCTATTACATTGGGGGCATGCCGCCCATGCCTCCCATGCCGCCCATGCCACCTGCCATGTCGTCTCCTCCATCTTCTTCAGGAAGATCTGCAACTACTCCTTCTGTAGTTAAGAACATGGCAGCTATACTGGCTGCATTTTGTATAGCATTTCTGGTAACTTTCTTTGGATCTACAATTCCTGCATCTAACATATTACCATACTCATTCTTCAAAGCGTTATATCCGTGGTTAGTCGCCTCTGTTTTAACTTTTTCTACAACAATTGTACCTTCTGCCCCTGCATTATGAGCTATCTGCTTAAGCGGCTCTTCTAGGGCTTTTCTTACTATATCTACTCCGGTAGCTTCATCACCTTCAGCATCGACATTGTCAAGGGCTCCAAGGATATCAATCAACGCTGTACCTCCACCGGCAACGATTCCTTCTTCTACCGCAGCTCGTGTGGAATTCAGTGCGTCTTCTATTCTTAATTTCTTTTCTTTCATCTCTGTTTCTGTTGCAGCACCAACTTCTACAACAGCAACTCCACCAGCTAGCTTAGCAAGTCTTTCTTGAAGCTTTTCTTTATCAAAGTCAGAAGTTGTCTCTTCTGCCTGAGTTCTAATTTGAGAGATTCTCTTTTCGATATCTTCTTCGTTACCCTGACCATCTACTATGATAGTTTCATCTTTAGTTACTCTAACCTGCTTTGCTTTACCTAGCATGCTAATGTCAGCATTCTTAAGCTCTAAACCAACATCCTCGCTTATAACCTGACCACCTGTTAGAACAGCTATATCTTCTAGCATAGCTTTTCTTCTATCTCCAAATCCAGGCGCCTTAACTCCTACACAGGTAAATGTTCCTCTAATTTTGTTAACAACTAATGTAGCAAGGGCTTCTCCTTCAACATCTTCTGCGATTAATAATACCTGTTTTCCTTGCTGTACTACTTTTTCTAATAGTGGTAGTACTTCCTGTACATTAGCAATCTTTTTATCAGTTATTAGTATATATGGCTCGTCTAAGATCGCTTCCATCTTTTCATTATCAGTAACCATATATGGAGAGACATATCCTCTATCAAACTGCATACCTTCAACTACTCTCAAGTCAGTCTTAAAGCTCTTAGATTCTTCTACAGTGATTACTCCGTCTTTTCCTACTTTCTCCATAGCTTCTGCAATAAGGTTTCCTACTTCTTCGTCATTTGCTGAGATAGAAGCAACCTGAGAGATTGACTCTCTATCTTCAACCGACTTTGAGTTCTTTGAAAGCTCATCTACCGCAGCATCCACAGCTTTTTGAATACCTTTTCTTATGATCATTGGGTTAGCCCCTGCAGTAACGTTTTTAATTCCCTGTTTGATCATAGCCTGCCCAAGAATTGTAGCAGTTGTAGTACCGTCACCTGCAACATCGTTAGTCTTTGTAGCAACCTCTTTTACTAGCTGAGCTCCCATATTTTCAAAATGGTCTTTTAACTCAATTTCTCTTGCGATAGTTACACCGTCATTAGTTATCTCAGGAGAACCAAACTTCTTCTCTAAAACAACGTTTCTCCCTTTAGGACCAAGGGTTACCTTCAAAGTATCTGCAAGTTTATCAACACCAGCTTCTAGTTCACGTCTGGCTTCTTCTCTAAATTTAATCTCTTTAGCCATTTTGCATTACCTCCTTTGTTCTTTATTTATTTATTCGATTACGGCCAGGATATCATCCTGACGCAGAATTAAGTACTTTTCATCATCTCTCTCAATTTCATTACCAGCAAACTTTGAGTAGATGATTTTATCTCCAACTTTTACTTCAGGCTCTACTCTATTACCATCATCTAATATCTTTCCAGAGCCTACTGCTACTACTTCACCTTCTTGAGGTTTTTCTTTAGCCTGTTCCGGCAATACTATGCCGCTTTTAGTCTTTTCTTCCTGCTGCTCTACAAGCTTAACTAAAACTCGATCTCCAAGTGGCTTGATACTCATCTTTTGTTACCCTCCTTTAATCTATCTATTTTTATTTATACACATTGTTAGCACTCGCAGTTATCGAGTGCTAATTACATTTATAATAATATACAAATTATGAAGCAAAATCAATAATTAAGCTAAAAAATACAACCCTCTCTCCTTTCAATATTTAAAATTATCTCCCACTATCTCTTACTAATTATAAATTTTACTTGATTTTGCATCTATCTGTTTTGGTATTATGGACTAGTTGAAACATATTTATACATTATCTGAACATTTTTATCCAGTGTTAATTCAACGGCAAAAAGTCTAGTAATACAACAGTGCAAATTTTTTAATAATAAGTTACAAATTAGTATTGTTTTTTCAGAAAATTTTTAATACTATATATATACCACCAAAAAAGTAGCTAATATTAAGGAGGTTTTTATTTTGCAGTCAACAGATCTAAAACAATGGTTTAAAAGTTACCCTGATGACATCCCTAAATCATTAGACTATCCAGACATCCCTCTATACGAAATTCTAGAACAAACTACAAAAAAATATCCGGATAAAACTGCTACCATTTTTTATAATGCTAAATTAAATTATAAAGAACTATATAAACAGGTGAATGCATTAGCAAAAAGTCTTCAAGACCTTGGAGTACAAAAAGGTGATCGTGTTTCTATAATGCTTCCAAATACACCTCAGCTTGTAATTGCTTACTATGCTGCTCTTAAGATAGGAGCAATAGTTGTACAAACAAATCCTCTTTACAAAGAAAATGAACTAAAACACCAAATGGTAGACAGCGGTTCAAAAGCCATCATTTCATTAGATATGTTTTATCCCACTATTCAAAGCGTAAGAAAAGATACACATTTAGAAAATGTTATCCTGACAAGTTTAAAAGATTATCTTGCTTTCCCATTAAACTTAATATACCCATTAAAAGAAAAAAAAGAAGGAAACAGCGTAAAAATACCAGCTCAAGAAGATATAATCTGGTTTAACTCTTTAGTAGAAAAAAATAAAGGCAGAGAACCACAAGCTCCTGACATTGACCCAAACGAAGACCTAGCCTTGATCCAGTATACAGGCGGAACTACAGGTACTTCAAAAGGAGCTATGCTAACACACAAAAACCTTGTATCCAATATCTATCAGATGAAACACTGGATCCCTGATCTAAAAGAAGGCGAAGAAGTAACGATGGGTGCTCTCCCATTCTTCCATGTTTATGGAATGACGGCATGTATGAACTACTCGATTGCCGCTGCCGGAACTTTAATACTAGTGCCTAAGTTTGAAGTAAATACTGTATTGAAGTTGATTAAAAAATATAAACCTACGCTGTTCCCAGGAGTTCCAACAATGTATATAGCTCTTTTAAATCATCCCGACATTGAGAAATATGATATTTCGTCCATAAGAGTCTGTTTAAGCGGGGCCGCACCATTGCCAGTAAAAGTTCAAAAACAATTTGAAGAAATCACAGGCGGAAAATTAGTAGAAGCCTATGGTCTTTCTGAGACTTCCCCCGCTGCCACCTGCAATCTAATATACGGCCATAGAGAAGAAGGAAGTATAGGTATCCCTGTACCAGATACAGACTGCAAGGTAATTAATCTAGAAACAGAAGAAGAGGAAGTCCCTATCGGCGAAAGGGGAGAGTTAGCGATAAAAGGTCCCCAGGTTATGAAAGGATACTGGAACATGCCTGAGGAAACTGAAGCTGTCCTTCGTGACGGTTGGTTCTATACAGGTGATATAGCAATAATGGACGAAAACGGCTTCTTCTATATTGTAGACAGGAAAAAAGATGTTATCCTAGCAGGAGGATTTAACATCTATCCCAGGGACATAGAAGAAGTACTCTACAAACACCCAAAAATCTCTGAAGCTTGCGTTATAGGAGTTAGTGACGATTATCGCGGCGAAACAGTAAAGGCATATGTAGTACCTAATGAAGGTGAAAATTTGACCGAAAGTGAACTTGAAAAATACTGCAAGGAACATCTGGCATCTTATAAAGTACCAAAGATTTTCGAACTAACCGATGAGCTTCCAAAAACCCTTGTTGGAAAGGTTTTAAGACGTTCATTAAGGGAACAAGAAGAAACCAAAGCAGTAAAAGAAACGGCTACATCAGAAGAACCTTCAGAAACTGGGTAAAGGTATTATCCTAACGTACCAACGACTCGCTAAAAATTTGCAAAACAAATGCAAATTAAATGCTCGCTTATGGTACGTTAGGATAATACGCCAAATACAAAAAAACTAAACGGATTACTCTCTTGCACATTCTGAAGCTTGGCCTGATAATGTCTCAAGAGCATGAGGGATTGCTGGAATTATTACATCCATGCATTCTTCTACAGCTTTTGGGCTTCCTGGCATATTGATAATAAGGGTTTTTCCTCTAACCCCCGATACCCCTCTGCTTAACATACCATGAGGGGTTTTTTTGATACTTTCATAGCGCATAGCTTCCGCTATTCCTGGTACCTCTTTTTCAATTATTTTTAGAGTTGCTTCCGGGGTAAAGTCTCTTGGACTTAGACCAGTACCTCCTGTAGTTAGTATTATATCTACTTTCTTTTCATCTGATAAATAACACATAACCTTTATTATTTCCTGTTCTTCATCGGGAAGAACCCTATACTCTTCCACTTCTATATCCAATTCATTAAGTTTTTTTTCTATTAGTTTCCCACTTTTATCTTCTCTTTCACCCTTTGAACCTTTATCACTTAGCGTCAATATCCCCGCTCTAAATGTCATGATCTATCTCCACCACCCTACATAATATCTTGATTAAAATATTTTTATATAATAATTTTGCACCTAAATTTCTGCCATTACCTCACCTGTTTTTGATAAGTCATAACCAGAGAGTTCGCCGACAGATTCTTTAAACTCATCACTTTTTAAACTTTTTAAAAGGTTTTTGATCCCGGACATTTCATAATATTTTTTTGGTATAATTAGATCAAATCTTTCCTTAGCCAAAAAAACAAAGTCAAGGTCTAAGGCTTCAGCTGCTGCCCTAATACCTAGTCCGACATCAGCCGCACCTCCGCTGACCGCTGCTGCAACAGATAGATGGTTTACCTCTTCCTTTTCATACCCCTTAATGTCATTAGATGAAATCTTTTCATTTTCTAGATGATAATCTAGTAACACCCTGGTACCTGCACCCCTTTGTCTATTGACAAGTCGGACATCTTCTCTTAAAAGATCTTTTATGTTTTTAATACCTTTAGGGTTATTTTTCTTAACAATAAACCCTTGATCTCTGTATATTAAGTTTATCACAATCAACTCTTCATCTTTGATATATTTTTTGATAAAAGAAGTGTTATATTCCCCTGTCTTTGGGTCAAGTAGATGAACACCTGCTAAATGGGCTTCTCCCCTAGCAATTGCCATGATACCACCCATACTACCTACATTAGTTGAAGCAAGATTATATGGATAATGGTTTTTGTGTAGGATTTCACCCAGCAGGTCTAGAGTTATATCATGGCTACCTATACTTACAAGGGTATTGTCCACCAGCTGTCTGGGTTTTAAAAGCTGTACCGTAACTTCTTCATCTTTGTCTAATCCTTCTTTCATTTGAGGAACTACGACTATCCCATCAGCCTCAACCATAGACATAACTATACCAGCACCTCTTTTTAGAGGAGAGGCAATATAATCACCATCTAACAGCCCAAGTTTAACTCTCACATATTCGGACGCATTTAAAGATGAGACTAATTTTTTGGATATTTTTGCTTTAACTTTTTCTCTTTCCAAATTTTCTTCACTTATCTTCTTCTGTCCCATTAACCAGTAATCAAGTAAAGGCTTAACAAAACACTCAAGGGCAATAAGAGCTGACACAGGATAACCTGGTATTCCAATTACAGGAGTATTATTTACCATACCAATTACAACTGGTTTTCCTGGTTTTATAGCAACCCCGTGGACCAACACTTCTCCTAGTTCGTCCACCACTTTATATGTATAATCCTCTCTACCTGCCGATGAGCCTGCGTTAATTATCACTAGATCAAAAGCATTTGAAAGATTATTAATTTCAGTTTTTAGCTTTTCATAATCATCTTCAACTTTCTCCTGTCTATAAGGTTCTCCGTCCCACTCCAAAACATTTCCTGCTATCATCCTGGAGTTATATTCTATTATGTCTCCTGGCTTCATATTTTCCCCAGGCTCGATTAATTCATCTCCTGTTGGCAAAACCCCAACTTTTGGAGGAATTTTTACCTTAATCTCTGTGATCCCCCCTGCCAAAAGCGCACCTATATCAACAGGGCGAAGTTTATGATTTGAGGGAACAATCATTTCGGTAGCTACTAGATCTTCTCCTATAGTCCTGACATTCTCCCACGGCGAAACTGATTTTACGATCTCTATCTCATCATCATTTAACCATTCAACCTCTTCAATCATGATCACAGAATCTGTACCTTTAGGGATAGGATCACCTGTATCAACTACAAAAGCCTCGCCTTTGGCAAGAGACAATGTCACTGGGTTTCTAGAGCTTGCTTCTCTAGTGTTTTTAGAATTAACAGCCACTCCATCCATTGCACTGGCATGATAATGAGGCGACGATACTCTGGCAAAAACGGGCTCACTTGTATACCTACCGCGGGCATTATCAACAAACACTTTCTCAGAACGTACATCACCCATTTCGCCTAAATCATCTAGTGCATCAAAAAGCTTTTTTCTTGCTTCTTCTAATGAAACATTTTCTAGATAAACCTTTCTATCATCTTTCATCGTTCAACCTCCTCAAAGTCTCTACGGAAAAAATATATAATTATAGTAAATATACTTCCACTTCTTCTCCTGACCTAAGCCCTTCTGTATTTCTTGGAATTTTAAGTAACCCTTCCGCCTCTACAAGGGTAAATATTAGTCCTGACTCTCCAAGTACCGGTATGACATTATAATTCCCATTTTCATTTTCTTGTAATTTGACCCGGACATAATCTTCTCTTCCTCCTCTTGAGGAAAGGTTGCGGGTAAGTTTCCCTCTAATTGTAGGCACAGGAGGTGAATCTTTTTTGCCGCTGATAATATCAATAGCTTTTTTGACAAATAACCTAAAGGTAACCATAGCACTCACAGGGTTGCCGGAGAGGCCAAATATGGGCTTATCATCAACCATCCCAAAGATAGTTGGTTTGCCAGGTTTTATTGAAATACCGTGAAATATCACCCCTGGATCACCGATCAAATTAATTACATCCGAAGTTACATCCTTCTCCCCTACAGAACTACCACCTGATACAATAACAAGGTCGTTTTCTTCTAAAGCCTTACTTATATATTCTTCTACTTTATCCTTATTATCAGGGCATATACCATAATTAATAGGCTTAGCCCCTGCTTCAAGAACCTCTGCGCTAAGAGCCCAGGAGTTAATATCCCTTATTTTGCCCGGGGTAAGTTCTTCAGAGGGTCCTATAATTTCATCTCCTGTTGAGATAATTCCTACTTTAGGTTTTTTATATACTTCTACTTCAGTAATCCCAAGAGCTGCCAAAGCCCCTAGATCCTGTGTTCTAATCTTATGACCACCTTCCAAAACTTTCTGGCCTTTTTTTACGTCTTCTCCAACTTTTATCACATTTTCACCTGGTGAAATAGGTTTGTTTATCAGAATAGAATCTTCTCCAAGGGCTTCTGTTTCCTCTATCATCACAACTGAATCGGTTCCCTGTGGAAGCATCCCACCAGTAGCTATCTCAACAACTTCTTCTTTTTTCACTTGTACTTCAGAAGCCTCTCCCATTAGTACCTTGCCTGCAAGAGTAAAAACTCCAGGAAAAGATTCACTGACTCCATAAGTTTCATCTGCCCTCACAGCATATCCATCAACTGTTGACCTAGAAAAAGGAGGCAGATCTAAAGAAGAGTGTATATCTTTATACACTATCCTGTTTAAAGACTCTTCTGTTGAAATTACTTCATTTAATTGTTTGTCATTATAATAACCTACACTTTTAAGAGTATAGATAATTTCGTTTATAGCTTCATCAACCGTCAAAACTTCTAGCATAGCAACCCGTACACCTCACTTATCTGATAACAAATAACAATTCTATCTCAATATAATCCCCATTCTAAAAACATCCTAATTGACAGCTAACTATCTTTATATCCATCTCATCTGCCATTTCTCCTACTTTTTTTAGGCTGTAAGAGTGCTTTTCACTTATCTCATAACAGCTAGAACATGATATTTTGCCATCTTTAGAATTCTCTTTTATTAGCTCTTTTAATCTTTGATCTTCATTTGACATTTCATCTACCCCCAATTATTAATTTTGATTCAACTGCAAAATTCATATGAACAAAGTTTTGTTTTTAATTGCAATACATCTTGATAAGAAAGCAGGAGAAATAAGGCCTAATAACAGGAGGTCATTAGCTAATCGAACTCAGGATGAGTTCTTAGATTTGGAAGCCTTATTTCGACTGCTGCCGAATCTTAGATGTATCAATTAAAAACACTATAATTATGTGAATAGACTTTTTGCAGCCTGGATCAATTTTCTATATATACTTTATTATAAAGTGATAATAATATCAAGCTAAGTTAATAAAAGAAGGACACGGAAAAAATAGGTTCTCCGTGTCCATTCTTCTACCATTAACCATTACGTTCATCACTTGCTTTAATTAACCTTCATATACCTCTTTTAAAACTTCCTGTGCATCTTCACCATCAGGTGTTTCCATTCCATCAACCCATTCGAGAACTAAGTCAAGGTTTTCTTCTACCCACTCTTGGGCAACTTCTTCAGCTGGTCTTTCATAATAACCATGCTCGTATACCCAATCATTTACAATATCTTCATCAACGTCAAATTGAATAAAATACTTAGCAAGGTTTGGGTTCTCTTCTTCAAAACCAGGTCTTGATATTGTACCTACTTTTTCACCTTCACCCCAGATACCTTCAGGATCATCGAGATATTCCATATCAAATAGGACATTCATATAATGAGGTTCCCAACCGCTAAATACTACCCATTCTTCATTATCTATGGCTTGTTCTACTTCAGCCATCATAGCAGCTTCGTTACTAGGGATAAGCTCCCATTCACCGAGTCCATAAGTGTCATCTTCAAAAGCATCTATCATAATTTGATTTCCATCATTACCTTCTTCTAAACCATAATACGTATAATCAAATTCCTCAGAGTAATCAGCCAAATCTTCCAAAGAAGTGATGCCTTCTTCATAAACATAAGTCGGTACTGCTGGTGCATATGCTGTCTCTTCTAGATGAGTTTCAAGATGAATTACATCTCCTGCTTCTAAAGCATTCTCAAGAGGAGTACCCCAGGTTTGAAACCAAGCATCTGTAAATACATCAATGTCTCCGTCACTCATACCCTGTAAGACAACAGGCAACGTATAGTTTTCTAGTTCAACATCAAAACCAAGGGATTCTAAGATTTCTTTATTTACATAACTTTTTTGAGTAGAGCATGTCCATTCAACTTTTGCTAGACTGATTTCATCTAATGCTACTTCTTCTTCTCCGCATCCTCCTGCAAAAACACTACTTACCAAAATCAAAGCTAAAGCTAAAGATAAAATAATTTTGCCCTTTCTTAAAGATAACATAACTTAAAAATAACCCCCTATAATAATTTTTTATACAGTATATACTTTACAATCTTTATACTAAAGTTTTTTAAAGTAAAAATCAAGCTTTAAAAAACTTTTTAACAGTTAATATAAAACAAATAACATCAATTTAACTCATTAAATCATCAATGTCCCCATTTTTAGAAGCATTTACGATAGATTTCTTCATAACCTTTGATGTCTATATCCCTTGGATTCCCTATAGTCTGAGGATCATGGTATGCCTCTTTCGCAAGTCTTGAGAGCATTCCTTCATCTACTCCAAGATCAGTCAAAGTTGGAGCATCTATATCTTCTGTAAGTTCATAAACTGCATCTACAGAAGCTCTAGCCGCATCTTCAAGGCTCATATTAAAGGTATCTACGCCGAGAGCCTGGGCAATCCTGGCAAATTTGTATGGATCGCCAATCCAATTGTATTCCATCGAAGGTGCAAGGGTCGCAGCAACTGCTGAACCGTGAGGAACAGAGACAATACCTCCAAGGGTCTGTGTCATAGCGTGAACTGCACCAGCACTTTCACTACCATAAGATATACCTGCAAGATTAGCAGAGATAGCCATACCATACCTTGCTTCAATGTCCTGCCCATTACCTACAGCCCTTCTAAGGTACTTACCTGCGTACTCTATAGCCAGAAGTGCTACTGCATCAGTATGAGGCTGTGCATAGTGACAGGTATAGCATTCAATAGCATGACATAGCGCATCCATACCAGTACCTGCAGTTACATGAGGTGGCATAGACACATGAAGCTCGGGATCTACAATAGCAGTATAAGCAGCTATCAAAGGGCCACCGGTATTAAACTTAAATTCCCTAGCAGGATCTTTGATAACAGCCCACATTGTCACTTCACTACCTGTACCTGCAGTAGTAGGTATTGTAACAAAAGGTGGGACTCTGTACTGAAGGGGCTTTTTACCTTCTGCTGCCTCATATTCTAAGACCGGCTCATCATGAACAACTTCTACTCCTATGGCCTTTGCAGTGTCCATGGAACTACCACCACCAAGACCAATTAAGCTATCACACCCTTCTTCTTTGTAACAGCTTGTACCCTTTGCCACAGTGTTAATACACGGATCAGCTACTACTCCATCAAAAACTGCATAGGAAATACCTGCTTCTTTCAAAGGTTCTTCGATTTTCTCAAGTAATCCGGCGTTTTTTACTCCTTCATCTGTTACAATTAATGGCTTTTCCACCCCTAGCTCTTTTATCCTTTTGCCAAGTTCTTTTGTAACCCCTATCCCGTGCACCACTTTCGTTGGAAGTTCAAACTCATTGCCCTTAATTTGCTCAAATCTAAACATTTAAAATACCTCCTTATTATTATAACATTAAAATTACTATTAAAAATTTTTATTTAAATATTAATTTTTAACTCTTTTAACTTTTCTTCCGTTGGATGTCCTTGTTCGTTCCACCCTCTTAATCTGTAATACTCCTGAAGCATCTTCTCTTCGTCTTCTTCAGTAAATTTGTTTCCCTTAACAGGACCATCAGGTATTTGTTCATAAAAACGTTTTGGAAGTTTTTCCTTTTTGTAATCTATACCCTGCATAACATTAAACATTCTGGTGGTATTCCATATTCTTTCTCCTATTTCCTTAAGCCTTTCGCTGCTCATTTCATCACCAGTTGCAGCCTCATAAAGCTCAAGGTAAGCATCCTCACTTATCCCAAAACTTCCAAAGTCACATTTGACCATAGTATCTAGCGCGGCTAGATAATCTTGATCGTCAATTACTATTTCAGCCTTCTTGTTTGTGCCGGTTCTTTCTATCTCTTCTCCATCAAAGAGTTCTCCACCAACTTCATAATTTATTGGAAAAGCCCTTTGATGACATGCTCCCCTATCAGCGGTTAGATAAGCAAGCCCCATTCCAGGAGAACTTCTTGGTTCAAAGGCAGGAAACTCCATACCTTTAACATGACAGGCAAATTCTTTTGACTTAGTGTTTAACTTCTTAGAAGCCCTGGACACACCGGTTGATAGCAGCTTACCAAGTTTACCTTCGACACCCGCCGTATCTATTATAGCCTTTTCTAGGTTTTCTGCAGAGCCAAAAGACAACTCTATCCCATCAAAATCCTCTGCTTTCATAATTCCTTTTTCGTAACATTCCATTGCAAAACCAAGCACTCCGCCCATACTCATTCCATCTAGACCAAGGGCATCACATAGATAAACAAGATAGGTTAACTCCTTGACATCTGTTAGTCCAAGATTAGCTCCCATAAGTGCTGAGGTTTCATACTCTACGATATCTGACTTTGTTCCTTTTCTTTTTCCTTCTCTAATAACGCCCTGCTTACTACAGGCTATAGGGCACGAGGCACATCCTTCATGCCTTAGCCAAAGTTTGTCCCTTTGATCTATATGTGATATACCTTTGGGTTCAGAAGTGCCTTTTTGGTAATTATTCACCGGCAAAAGCCCTTCTTGATGAGAAAACCACATAGTAGGGGCAGTACCAAAGTTTGAAAGTTCTTCAATTTCTTCTGATGATTCTAGCCCACCAATTGCTTTATCTATAGCCTTCTTGAATTTTTCTTTATCCTTTACGCTTACCATGTTTGTTCCTTTTACTGCCACAGCTTTGAGATTTTTGGCACCCATAACAGCTCCTATACCGCCCCTGCCAGCCTGTCTATTATATTCGCATGATACAAGGGAGAAGGGCACTTGATTCTCACCGGCAGGTCCAATACAAGCTGTTTTGTAGGAGTTATCATTTAACTCTTCTCTGATTTTTTCTTTTGTTTCAAATGTATCCAGACCTTTTAAATTTTCCCCGTCCCTAAATTCTACGTGGCCATCTTCAATTTTTAAATAAATAGGTTTTTGTGCGTTTCCTGTAACCATTACTGCATCAAACCCAGCGTATTTAACCTCCTGGGCAAAGTGCCCCCCAAAATATGAATCTACAAAACCTCCAGTAAGGGGTGAAGTCGAAATTATAACCCCTCTCATAGCAGGAGCCCTTGTACCTGTCAAAGGCCCCGTGGCAAATATAAGAGGATTATTATATCCAAGGGGATGAATCATCTTCCCGTTATTACAACTTTCTCTGTACAAAAGCCATGCTCCAAGACCCTTGCCACCAACATACTTTTCCATAACTTCCCGGGAAAGTATCTCTACTTCATAGGTTTCTTTTTCTAAATCAATTTTCAGTACTTTTCTAGTCAAAGGCTCAATCATTTTTTTCAACTCCTTCCCGGTAAAGCTTAATAGCCCCTTTCGGGCAGTTTTTTATACAAGCAGGCTCTCCATCGCAAAGCTCGCATTTATACGCTTTTTTGTCTTTTATAACTATTACACCTTTAGGGCAGTATTCTTCACATCTACCACAGCCTGTACATTTTTCATTATTTATAGATACTACTTCTAAACTTATTTCATTACCCTCATTATCTTTTTTAATGATATTTTTCTTTGATATTGCTGATACAGGACAAACCCTTTCGCAAGCTGCATTGTCACATTGATTACAAGCTACGGGTTCCACAAAGATACCATCTTTTAGATCTTCTACTTTTAACATGGCATACCTTGGGTTATACCCTCCAAAGTTCTCTTCACAACATGTAAGCATACAAATATTACAACCAGTACAAAGATCAAATTCCGGGATTAGTTTAGCTATTTTCATCATCCCCCTTCTATAAACATAATTTTAAAACTAAGAAACTTAAAAGTAGGAATTAAGTAACCACAAAAAGAAGACAACTTACATCTGACTTCAATACATAAAGGTGCCATAACATAAAGATTGTAAAGATGGTTCAATCTGTACAGTTTTTATTGTACAAACTGACAATATTATACCCTAAGTTGAGTAATTATGCAAATCAACTTAATAAATTTCAGTACAAAATTCTATTCACATAATTAAGCTCTAACGACATCCTATCATTAGAGCTTAATTATCCTGCTTTCTCATTACAATTATAAACAAAACTTTGTTTATTGACTTTTTGCACCAAAATCAATTTTTCTTTTTTGCAATAATAAAAGACAAAAAAAAGTAAAGGAGAAGAAAAAGAGAGAGGGGGTAGGGGCTATTTTTCAGGTGGGATTAATTTGAATATCTCACCAGATTCTACGCTATCAGCAAGTTTACCTAGCCAGTTATAATAGGTCTTACCTTCTTCTAATTTCTCTAAATCTGATTTCGCTTTTTCTCTTATTTCGCTGTCTTCACTTTCTAACAATTCCTGGAGTTCAGGTTCAGCGCGTCTTATTGCATCCATATTAGCCTCAATCTCTCTTCTCCACATGGGAACGAAAAAATTTATAAAGTGAGTGAAAAAGTTCTTTTCACCCAGATAAAGATCCTTTCTAACACCTTTTCTCCATACTTTTTTGACCATTTTATTTTTCTCTAAATTTCTAACACCTGTACTCATACTGGTCTTACTCATTCCCATAGACTCCTGAAGTTCGTCTAATGTCATTGGTTCATCGCTAAAATATAATATAGAAAATAAGTGCCCTATACTTGGAGTTATCCCATAAAGATCCATGGTTTTTGCCAGAGCGGACCCTACGTCATTTCTAGCCCTTTCTAATTTCTCTTTGTCATTTTCTTTTTCATCCATTATTAACCACCTACTTTGTACAATTTGTACAGTTATTTCTTTACGTCTTAATAATATTATATTCTTTTCCTGCGTATTTAGCAAGTTATTATGAACAAATTCAATATTTTTCTTTGTCTTATTCATCAGAATATTTTACTATAATATCACTTAATCAGATAGCTTCATCGTCAATATATTCTTCTTCTGTATAATCTTGGCCTTGTACTAGCTTTTCTTCAAAACACCTCATTACTAAAACACCGGCAATAACACTTAGTACAATATTTAGCTCTAACTGTTGCAGTGGTGTAAAGACCCACCCGAGAAAGATATTATCCATTGGATCTTTCACCCCAAACCAACCTTGCCAGGTTACATGGGGAATAAAAGATATCACCAGAAAAACCACTACAGGTATGAATTTTATGTAATTTAATTTTACATCTGCCCTGATTACATTCAAAATAGTTCGCCACTCTAAGATAGCACCCAAAACAACTCCCCAAAGAGATAATAGTAAAGAATGGAAAATAAGTAAACTCTCAGAAGGTTCTTGTGAAATGACCCAGGCACTGCTTGACATCAAATTAAGCACTATAACAGCACCAATAAGTAATAGGACCAACGCTAACCTGCTTTTCATGAAATTTCACCTCTCGTATTAATAAAATAGTAATTCAGGCTGCAAAAAGTCATATGAACAAAGTTTTATTAATAGACTTTTTGCACCAAAATCAATAATAAAACTTAAATTAATCAAACTATGTAGGTCTTACCTTCTATAGCCAAATTAGTATCCTCAAACACCTCTCTTGCTTCGTAGAGAAGGTTTTTTTCTTCATAAAATGGCCAGAAGTGAGTTAAAATAAGCTTCTTGACAGCGGCTTTTTTGGCCAAATTAGCAGCATCTTTTGTTGACATGTGTCCTGGCACTGTCCCTTTGTCTTCTTCCATTAAAGAACTCTCACACAATAACAGGTCAGCATTTTCACAAAGCTTAAACAGCTCACTTCTAAGGGAAAGTGAGCTATCTCCGGTGTACACTATTTTTTTGCCGTTATATTTAATAGCAAAAGCTGCACATTTCATTGGATGATTAGTTTCTAACCATTCTATCAAAAAAGGATCAAAGGGATAATCAAGGCCTGCTTGAAGTTTGATCACAGAAAAAATATTCTGGTAGTTTTCTAATTGTCTTACCTCATACTGCGGTTCATTAGGCGTATATATTCTTAAAGGTGAATTTATATTACCCATTCTCATATTTGCGCTCCAAGCATGTCTTAGAGAGTGAATATCAGCTTTATGATCAGGATGATGATGGGAGAGCAAAACACCCTTTAAATTCGTAATGTCAATATGTCTTTGAAGCCTGCTTAAAACTCCACTGCCAAGATCTAAGAGCAGATAATCACTACCGCCCTTCACCAAATACCCAGAACATGCCCCGTCTTTTGGAGGGAAAGGAGAATACTTCCCTAGCACCGTCACTTCAAACTCGGCCACAATTAACACCCCTCAGCTGCACCTTTTATTGTTTCCTTGCTTCCAACAAAATTACCTGTATCAAGCTTTGATTCAACTGCAAAAAGTCATATGAGCAAAGTTTTGTTTTTAATTGCAATACATCTTGATGAGAAAACAGGAGAAATAAGGCCTAATGACAGGACGTCATTAGCTAATTGAACTCACGATGAGTTCATTAATTAGGTAGCCTTATTTCGACTGCTGACGAATCTTAGATGTATCAATTAAAAACACTATAATTATGTGAATAGACTTTTTGCAGTAGAATCAACTTTTGATTTGCTTTTATATTAACTTCACAAGTTTCTCACAAGTAGCTTCCTGACTTAAAACTTCCTTTCTAGCAACTTCTATCTGTCTCATAACCTCTGTCTCAGCGGGGCCACCCCTGCTTTTTTTCTGCTGCACAGAATCTTTCGGGTCAAGATAGTAGAAGGCCTTTTCATCTAACACAGGGGAAATATCTTTTAACTCTTCAAGGGTTAACTCAGATAGAAGTTTGTTATTCTCCTGACAATATAAAACAGCTTTGCCCACAAGAGCATGGGCATCTCTAAAGGATATCCCCTTTTTCACCATATAATCAGCAAGGTCAGTAGCATTTGAGAAGTCACTGTATACAGCTTCTTTCATCTTTTCTTCATTAACTTTGATTCCAGGTAACATCCCGGTAAACAAAGTTATAGAAACCATTAGGGTCTCCACAGCATCAAAAAAACCTTCTTTGTCCTCCTGCATATCTTTATTATATGCTAAGGGAAGTGCTTTCAAAGTGACAAAGAGACCATTAAGAGAACCAAGGACCCTTCCTACCTTACCCCTAATTAGCTCGGCTACATCGGGGTTTTTCTTCTGGGGCATAATACTTGACCCGGTACAAAAACTATCATCAAGCTCTATGAATCCATACTCCGAAGAAGACCATAAGATGATATCCTCACTGAATCTACTTAGATGAGTCATAATAGTACTCATACAAAACAAAAACTCTAACACAAAATCCCTATCACTTACTGCATCCATGCTGTTTTCATACAGCCTCTCAAATTGAAGCTCATCCCTAACCGACTCTCTATCAATAGGATAACTCGTACCTGCAAGGGCACAGGCACCAAGGGGCATTATATCAACCCTTTTATACAGATCAAAAAGTCTCTCAACGTCTCTACTCAACATCCCGTAATATGACATCAAATGATGACCAAGACTTATAGGCTGAGCCCTCTGCAGGTGGGTATAACCAGGCATTACAGTAAGTTTATGTTCATCTGCAAGATCTAGAACTGCTTTTTCTAGTTCTATCAAAAGTTCTATCATCCCCACAAGCCTATCTCTTGCATAAAGATGTAGATCAAGGGCAACCTGGTCGTTTCTGCTCCTTGCAGTATGGATCTTCTTTGCCACATCACCTATAATCTCTATAAGCCTTGCTTCTATATTCATATGAATATCTTCATGCTCGACTTTGTAAGAGAACTTACCTTCTTTAATTTCACTTTCTACCTGTAAAAGCCCTTTTAAGATTTTATCTCTATCATCTGAGGTTATTATTTCTCTTTCAGCAAGCATCTTTACATGGGCTCTACTGCCTATAATGTCATAAAGGGCTAGTTTTTTGTCAAAATCTATTGAAGCATTGAATTTTTCCACAAGCTTATCAGTTTCCCCGGTAAACCTGCCTCCCCAGAGCTTCATAAAAGTTCACCTCTATTCACTTCTTATCGATCAGGTCCTTAGTTTTTCTTCTTTCTTTCAATTATACCCTGATTCATAGCCGAAAGGCCAAACAAATTAATAAACCCTTCCGCATCTTTTTGATCATACACTTCATCTTCCTCAAAAGTTGCCAGCTCTTCGTTGTATAAACTATACGGAGAAGTTCTTCCAGCAATTTGGACAGAACCCTTGTACAATTTCAGTTTAACCTTACCTGTAACATTCTTTTGGGTTTCATCAACAAAAGCATCAAGGGAATCTTTAAGCTTCGTGAACCATAGACCATTATAAACCAGTTCAGCATACTTCTGACTTACAGTCTCTTTGAAATGCATAGTATCTTTGTCTAAGACAAGATATTCTAGCTCATTCTTAGCTGTAAACAACAACGTACCACCAGGTGTCTCATATACTCCTCTAGATTTCATCCCAAGAAGCCTGTTCTCAACAATATCAATCCGGCCAATTCCGTGTTTTCCAGCTATGTCATTAAGCTTTTCAAGCATTGGTACCGGTTCGAATTTTTCCCCGTCTACTTTAATAGGGATACCCTGCTCAAATTCTAGTTCTAGATAGCAAGGTTCGTCTGGAGCCTTTTCAGGTGAATCAGTCATTAAGAACATGTCATCTTCAGGCTCAAAGTATGGATCTTCAAGGACACCGCCTTCATAGCTTGAGTGCCACAGATTCCTATCTATACTAAAAGGTTTGTCCTTACTTACAGGAACAGGGATATTATTATCTTCAGCATATTTAATACAGTCTTCCCTGCTTTTAAGATCCCACTCCCTCCATGGAGCGATGATTTTCAAATGAGGCATTAAAGATTTGACTGTCAGTTCAAATCTAACCTGATCATTTCCTTTCCCTGTACAGCCGTGAGCTATGGCATCCGCTCCTTCTTTTTCTGCAATTTCACATAACCTCTTTGCAAGGACAGGTCTTGCAATTGCAGTTCCAAGAAGATACTTTCCTTCATACAGAGCGCTTGCCTTCAGGGTAGGATAGACATAGTCAGTCACAAACTCCTCTGTCAAGTCCTCTACGTATGCTTTTTCGGCCCCTGTTTTAAGGGCTTTTTCTCTAACAGGTTCCAAATCTTCTTTTTGCCCCACATCTCCTACCATAGCAATTACTTCACAATCATATAAGTTTTTTAACCATTGTACAGCAACAGACGTATCTAGGCCGCCTGAATATGCCATTACTACTTTTTTAACCATTTTTAGCTCCCTCCCATAAATCTAAAATCCATTGCTCTATTTGTTTTTTGTTCTATTTCTTATCCATTTGAAAATCCCAAAAAACATAAGTAGTGATTTTAGTAGTCTAAAGATAATTAAAACTCCTTATTTGGTAATAATTTACATGATAATAAGATTTCTTATTTGCCCGATAAAGATAGCGCAAAAGGTAGAGGCAGGGAAAAAAGCTAGAGCATTTTATAATATAAACACTTTTATGTTTTAAAAAATCCCAATATCAAAAAATTAGCTTATGCGGGTAGCTATTTTCCCTAGCCTCTACCCCCATCCATCATTAATGACACCAGTATCCCTTTTTGCGCATGCAGCCTATTTTCAGCTTCTACAAACACCCTTGATTTTTTACCTTCCATAACGCTATCTGTTATTTCCTCATCCCGGTGTGCCGGAAGACAGTGTAAAACTATTGCATCTTGATGTGCCTTAGCTAGTAAGTCATCATTAAGCTGAAATGGAGTAAGATCTTTTAGCCTTTCTTCTTTTTCAGCTTCATCTCCCATACTTACCCATACATCAGTATATAAAACCTGACTTTCTGCTACTGCTTCTGCTGGATCATCAGTAATTTTTATCTTACTTCCCTGTTTACTAGCAATCTCTTTTGCCTCATTAACAATATCTTCTCTAGGAAAATACTTTTTGGGTGCACCAATGGTTATGTTTATCCCCATTTTGCTGCATCCGTATAGAAGAGAATGGGCCATATTATTTTTGCCATCACCTAAATATGTCAAAGACAAACCAGAGAATGAATCAAACTCTTCTTTGATGGTCAAAAGATCTGCCATCACTTGACAGGGATGATAAAGATCAGTCAAACCATTTATCACTGGTACACTAGAATAATCAGAAAGCTCTGTTATAGTATCATGAGAAAAAGTTCTAACCATAATCCCATCAAGATATCCAGATAAAACCCTTGCGGTATCTTTTATTGGTTCTCCTCTTTTTAGCTGTAGATCATTCGAGCTCAAAAATAACCCCATTCCACCAAGCTGGTGGATAGCCACCTCAAAGGAAACCCTTGTTCTAGTAGATGGCTTTTCAAACAACATCCCAAGAGTTTTCCCTGCAAGGTAAGGCGTTTTGGTGCCTTGTTTTTGTTCTTTCTTTATCTTACTAGACAAATCCAATATGGACTCTAACTCTTCTTTACCAAAATCCTTAAGGGTCAAAAAATCCCTACCCTTTAAAGACTCTATCGTCCTATCAATAGCCACGGACTTAGCACCTCCTGTGTAGGAACTCGGGTTTCGATTTAACTGCAAAAAGTCATATGAACAAAGTTTTGTTTTTATTTACAATACATCTTGCTGAGAAAGCAGGAGAAATAAGGCCTAATGACAGGATGTCATTAGCTAATTAAACTCAGGATGAGTTATTTAATTAGGAAACCTTATTTCGACTGCACTCGAAGCTTAGATGTATCAATTAAAAACACTTGTTTATGTGAATAGACTTTTTGCAGTAAAATCAATCCTCTAAATACTCCCCTAAACTCTTAACATTTATCTTTCCACCAGACTCGACCAAATATTTCAATGCTTTTAAATAAGCAGCTGCAGTATCAGGTGAAGTAAGAGTAGTTATCTTCAGCTCAGAGCTTAGTCTTCTAAGTTTAAATCCTGCAGAATCAGGGCTTTTGCTACCTGTAGGAGTGTTTATCACAAGGTCTATTTCCCCATCTTTTAGTAAGTTCATTACATTCGGGAGACCTTCGCCAACTTTAGTAACAACTTCTACATTGTTGATACCTTTATCCTTAATAGCATCATAGGTTCCTTGTGTAGCATACAGCTTGAATCCAAGTTTTGAGAATTCTTCAGCAAGAGGAATAACCTCCTCTTTATGTTCATCTGCAACGGAGAACAATACATTTCCTTTTTCGAAAAATTCATTACCAGAAGCAAGAAGGGTCTTGTATAAAGCAAGAGCAAAATCTTCGCCTATTCCAAGAACCTCCCCTGTGGACTTCATCTCCGGCCCAAGGGAAGTATCTACTTTGTGAAGCTTCTCAAAAGAAAATACCGGCGCCTTGACAGCCGTAAAATTCATCTCTGGATAGACACCTGTGCCGTATCCAAGCTCACTAATCTTTTCTCCTAGCATACATCTAGCTGCAAGATCAACAGCAGGTATCCCGGTTACCTTTGCTATAACGGGTACGGTCCTGCTTGCTCTTGGATTAATCTCTAACACATAAACCCTATCATTATAGTATATATATTGAATGTTAAAGATTCCTTTTATATTCAAGGCACGGGCAATTTTCCTGGTGTAATCTTCAATTTCGTGTTTTGCCTTATCAGACAGGCTCTCGGGGGGATAAACTGCCATACTATCACCCGAGTGTACCCCGGCCTCCTCAACATGCTCCATAATCCCAGGAATTAACACATCTTCCCCGTCACTTATAGCATCTATTTCTACTTCCTTTCCAGGAAGATAACTATCCATTAACAGAGGATAATCATCGGAAACTTTAGTAGAAAGCGACAGGTAATCAAACAATTCCTGCTCATCTCTAACAATCTCCATGGCTCTGCCGCCGATAACATAAGAAGGCCTTACAAGAAGGGGAAAACCTATCTTCTTTGATGCTCCTAGAGCATTTTCTTTACTTGTGACGGTTGTTCCCTCTGCCTGAGGTATATTCAGTGAGCGTAGAAGGCTGTAACACTTCTCCCTATCTTCAGCCTTATCAATGCTTTCTGGTGATGTTCCAAGAATATTAATACCTTTTTTGTGCAGCGGTCTTGTAAGATTTATGGCAGTCTGACCACCAAACTGAACCACACAACCCTCAGGATTTTCCTTGTCAATAATATCAAAAGCATCTTCAGGACCTAAGGGCTCAAAGTAAAGCTTATCTCCACAGTCAAAGTCCGTACTAACGGTCTCAGGGTTATTATTAACAATTATCACCTTTTTGCCTGCTTTTTGTAGAGACCATACACAGTGAACACTTGCATAATCAAACTCAATCCCCTGACCAATTCTTATGGGACCAGAGCCAAAAACGATGACTTTTTCGTCATCATCACTTTCAACCTGATTTTCGCCTTCATAAGTGCTGTAAAAATAAGGCGAATCCTTGCCGTAATCTCCTCCATAAATAGTTACTTTTCTATATGAAGGATAAATGTCAAATTCTTTTCTTTTATTTCTAACTTCATCAGAAGTGGAGTTTACAACAATAGCAATCTCATCATCTGACATTCCGTACTTTTTAGCTTTAGAAAGCAGTTCCTCTGAAACATTCTCCAGGGTTGTTTCCCTAAGTTTCTTTTGTGTTTTCACCACATTATTTATGGTTTCCAGGAAAAACATATTTATTTCAGTAAGCTCTTCTAATTTCTCAGGCGCGACACCTAATTCAAGGGCTTTTGCCAGGCCAAATAATCTTCTGTCATCACCTAGTTTAACAAGTTCTATAGCCTGCAAGTCTATAAAATGCTCAATTTCTGGCAAATAAAATCCTATATTATCTATTTCAAGAGAGCGAAGGGCTTTTAGGAAGGCTCCTTCAAGGGTTCTATCCAAAGACATGACCTCTCCTGTAGCCTTCATCTGAGTACCAAGTATCCTTCCCGCATCTTCAAACTTATCAAAAGGCCACCTGGGTATTTTTACAACGACATAATCTAAAGAAGGCTCCGAAAAATAAGATGATTCATCATCAGGATCCTCATCTAGCTCATCTAATCCGTACCCCAGAGCAATCTTAGTAGAAACTTTGGCTATTGGATAACCTGTCGCCTTAGATGCAAGGGCACTTGACCTGCTAACCCTTGGATTAACCTCGATAACATAATATGAACCTGACCCTTCTTTATCTAGGGCAAATTGAACATTACAGCCGCCTTCAATCTCTAACCCGGAGATAATTCTAAGGGCACTATCCTTCAAAATTTTATATTCTTTATCGGTTAAAGTTTGATTAGGTGCAACTACTATACTATCCCCCGTATGAATCCCTATAGGATCAAAATTTTCCATGTCACAGATAGCTATGGCATTTCCTTTTCTATCCCGCATCACTTCAAACTCTATCTCTTTCCACCCTTTAACGCTTTTTTCTATAAGTACTTCGCCAATTATGCTCAAATTAAGGCCCCGCTTAACAATATCAATCAGTTCTTCTTCATTCCTGGCATTTCCACCACCGCTTCCACCAAGGGTATAAGCAGGACGCACTATAACGGGATAACCTATTTTATCTGCAAAGTCGACTGCTTCCCCTGCAGTCTTAACCACAGTACTGTCGGGTACAGGTTCATTTAGCTCATTCATTGCTGATTTAAACTCTTCTCTATCTTCGGCTTTTTCGATGGAAATTAGAGAGGTGCCTAAGAGCTTAACTCCATACTTTTCAAGAACACCATTTTTGGAAAGTTGAAAAGCAAGGTTTAAAGCCGTCTGGCCTCCAAGTCCTGGAACAAACCCATCGGGACGCTCTTTTTCTATCACCCATTCAACAAAGTCTGGAGTTAGAGGTTCAAAATATACTTTGTCACACAGCTCCAAATCCGTCATTATAGTAGCAGGATTACTATTTACAAGTACTACTTCAATCCCTTCTTCTTTTATAGCTTTTAGTGCCTGGGTCCCTGCATAGTCAAATTCCGCCGCCTGACCAATAACAATAGGACCGGAACCGACAAGCAGTATTTTATCTATATCATTTAAGGGCAAGCCCATCTCCTCCTTTAGGCAGTGATACCAATAATATCAAGATTCTATATCAGCGATCACATTTTCAAGTATTCCAAGTGCAATATCTATCTGGTTCTTCTCAATTACTAGAGGTGGCAAAAGCCTTATAGTACTATCACCTATCGCATTTATAAGCAACCTCTTTGATAGGCATTCGCCAAGAATCTCCCCGGCACAACCATCCACCTGCAGGGCAATCATCATCCCTTTATGTCTTACACCTTGAACAGAAGAATAATTGAGAGCTAGCTCTTCAAGTTCTTTTACAAAGTAACTGCTTTTTTCCTGAACGTTTTCTAAAAAACCGTCCTCTAATAGAGTATTAACCACTGCCACTCCAGCCTCTGCTGCCACCGGGTTGCCGCCAAAGGTGCTTGCATGATCTCCCGGCGAAAATGACTTCGCCACTTCGTCAGTACAAAGCATAGCACCTATGGGGAGCCCTCCACCAAGAGCCTTTGCAAGGGTCATAACATCGGGTGTTACCCCATAATGTTCATGGGCAAAAAGTTTTGCAGTCCTGCCCATCCCCGTCTGTATTTCATCATAGATGAGAAGTATATCCTTTTCCTTACAGAGCTCTTTTGCCTGCTCTAGATAATCTTTTTCGCAGGGGTGTACCCCTCCCTCACCAAGGATAGGTTCAATCATAACAGCACAGGTTTTGTCATCTACTTCCTTTTTAAGCGCATCTATATCATTTAGAGGCACATAGCTAAATCCTTCTGGCAGCGGGCCAAAGCCTTTTCTGACTTTTTCCTGTCCTGTAGCTGTCAAAGTTGCCAGAGTTCTTCCGTGAAAGGATTTTTTCACAGTAATTATTTTCTTTCTATTTTCACCATATTTTAACTCAGAATATTTTCTTGCAAGTTTGATAGCAGCCTCATTTGATTCCGCGCCACTATTTGCAAAAAATACTTTGTCTGCAAATGAATTTTCTATAAGTAGTTTAGAAAGTTCCACCTGGGGCACTGTATAGTACAGGTTACTGGTATGAAGAAGTTTATTCATCTGTTTGGTTGCAGCTTCAACCACTCCTGGATGAGAGTGTCCTAGGTTGTTAACACCAAGTCCAGACAACAGATCCAAGTACTCATTTCCTTCCTCGTCATGCAAAATACAACCCTTACCTTCTACAAACAAAGGGGTTTTCTCAGGGTTTCTTCCGTAAGTATTTATTATATAGCTACTTTCAAGCTCTTTGATTTTGTCATAATCCTTAAACATAATCTATCCCTCCTAAGCACTAACCATAGTTCCTATACCTCTGTCTGTAAATATCTCAAGCAGCAGGGAATGTTTCAAATTTCCATCAACAATGTGTGTTCTTTTCACCCTGTGCTCTAATGCCTTAATACACGCCTCAACTTTCGGAATCATTCCTTCTTTAATCTTACCTTCAGTTATCATCTCTCTAGCCATAGATATACTAAGAGTAGATATAACTTCATCATCATCTTCTTCAGAATACTTAATACCGGGCACATCCGTCAAAAGAATTAACTTCTCCGCTCCAAGAGCTCCTGCAAGCTCCCCGGCAGTATGATCTGCATTTATATTAAGTGATTTGCCGTCCATATCTACAGCTACAGGGGAGATTACAGGTATAAAATCCTGATCTGCCATATGTTTTATGATCTCAGGATTTACCTTTTTGATATCACCAACTGCTCCAAGGTCTATCTCTTTATTACCTTCACTTTCAACAGCAGGCCTTGTCGGGGGACGTTTTTCTGCCACCAATAGGTCTCCATCCTTACCGGTAAAACCAGCAGCTTTACCTCCCAAATTATTAAACATTCCTACAATATCTTGATTTATTTTGCCAAGTGCCATCTCAGTAAGCTCCATAGTTTCTTCATCAGTGACCCTGAGTCCATTTACAAATTCAGGCTCTTTATTAACCTTTTCCATCAGCTTGGTTATTTCTCTTCCACCACCATGAATCACAACAGGCGATACTCCTATATATTTTAGAAGGATAATATCCAGGAGTATAGACCTTTTAAGTTCTTCATCATCCAAAATACTGCCACCAAATTTAATTACAAAAGTCTTATTGCTAAAAGTCTTGATGTAGGGTAAAGCCTCTATTAAAACATCAGCTTTTTCTATTACACTTTTAACACTTTTATCTTCTCTCACTTTTATCCCCCCATTAAGTTTTTAATTTTAACTTCTATACATTCCATTGATCTTGACATACTCATAGCTTAGATCAGATCCATAGGCCACAGCTTCTTCATCTCCAAGGCCAAGTTCTACTGTCACTGATACTTCAAAAGGTTTTAGTATTTCACTTGCTCTTTCTTCATCAAAAGATAAGCCCTGTCCGTTTTTTACAACCTGAATATCCCCAAGATAAACCGAGACCTTTTCTGGCACTATCTCAACTCCTGAGTTGCCAACAGCCATTATAATCCTACCCCAGTTAGCATCTTCGCCAAAAAAGGCAGTTTTAACAAGGTTTGAATTTAAGACTGTCATGGCGATCTTTTGGCATCTTCAAAGGTCTTTGCCTGTTTTACGTACAGTTTTATAACTTTAGTTGTACCTTCGCCATCAGAGACTATCATCATTGAAAGTTTTTTATTCAGCTCTGTAAGAGCATCTCTGAATTTGAAGTAGTTCTCATCTTCTTGATCTATAGTCTTATTCTCACCCGCTCCATTTGCAAGAGCTATTACCATGTCATTAGTGCTGGTATCACCATCCACAGTCATCAGGTTATATGACCGATCAACACTATAAAATAGTGCTTTGTTTAAAAGTGGCTTTGAAATAGCAACATCTGTTGTAACAAAACCAAACATTGTAGCCATATTAGGATATATCATTCCACTTCCCTTAGCCATTCCGCCAATTGTAATTTCTTTACCGTCTATTTCTGTAGTAACTGAAGCTTCCTTTGGTTTTGTATCGGTTGTCATTATAGCTAGCGCTGCATTTTTGTTTCCATCTTTTGATAGTATAGGTGCGACGTTTTCAATCCCTTCTTTTAGCTTTTCCATGGGAAGATACTCACCAATTAAGCCAGTTGAGCCGACTATCACCTCTTCTTTTTTTATTCCCAAAGCTTTGGCTGTGCACTCTGCCATCTCCTCTGCATCTTTCATACCCTGCTCTCCGGTACATGCATTTGCTAGGCCGCTGTTTACCACAATGGCTCTGGGATTTGCGTTATCTATATGATCTTTTGTTACCACTACAGGAGGTGCCACAAATTTATTTTTTGTATAAGTTCCTGCTGCTGTAGTGGGATGTTCTGATTTGACCATAGCAAGATCTAACTTTGATTTACTTTTTCTAACTCCACAGTGTATTCCTTCAGCTAAATATCCTTTTGGACTAGTTATTCCCATCTTTCTCACACCTCCGTAAAAATCAGGGCCAAAGGGCAGTTTTCATAAGGCCTTCATCTTCTTCAAATCCATACATTATATTCATATTCTGAACGGCCTGCCCGCTTGCCCCTTTTATTAAATTATCTATCACCGACATCATTATAAGAGTATTTGTATTTTCATCCATTACAAAGGAAATCCCAAATGAATTGGTACCATAAATCCACTTAACCTGGGGATAACCTTCTAATAGCATAGCAAAAGGGCTATCCTTATAAAATTCTTCAAGGCAGTTACTGACATCTTCCTTCGAAAGCTTATCCTTCAAACTAACGTATATTGTAGAGAATATCCCCCTGTCCATAGGTACAAGATGAGGGCTAAATAATAAAGATAAATTTTCACCTGCCGCTTCAGATAGAGCCTGTTCCATCTCTGGGCCGTGCCTGTGAGAAGCAACATTATAAGCCTGGAAATTATTATTTCGCTCCGGGTAGTGAAAAATTTGTTTTGGCTCTTTGCCCCCACCAGATACTCCCGTTTTACAATCTGCAATTATATTTTCCTTATCTATAAGTCCTTTTTCTAACAAAGGATACAGCGGCAAAATTACCCCTGTAGGGAAACAACCCGGGTTTGCAACCAGACTCGCCTTTTTGATACTCTCCTTATTTATCTCACAAAGGCCATACACAGCATCCTTAAGAATTTCTTCATATTTATGTGTAATCCCGTACCATTTCTGATACACCTGGATATCTTTTAATCGATAGTCACCGGATAGGTCAATTACTTTCACATCTTCTTTCAGCCACTCAGGCACTACATCCATCGAGACTTTATGAGGAAGTGCTGCAAATACAAGATCAAGTTCTTTAGCATCTTCTTTTTCCGGGTGAACTCCTTTAAGGATAAGGTCTTTTTCTGGTTCATTAAAATGTGGCATTACATCTGATAATTTATTTCCTTTATTGCTTTCTGAAGCAATATAACATAAATCTACTTTATCATGTGCTGACAAAATCCTACAAAGCTCTATCCCACCGTAACCTGTTGCACCTAACACTCCAACTTTCATTTTGTATATCCCTCCTGTAACCAAAGTCTAATAACTATAGTTTAAAGTCTTTCTGACAAGAATCTAAACCTAAAATCTTCTAATAAAATTAAAAATCCGCCCCCATATAAAAACATACAGGGACGGAATATTATCATCTTCCGCGGTGCCACCCTGGTTGACCGGATATAATTCGGCCCCCCTTAACAAAAGCACTACAGACGTTAACGGCGTCCTAACCGTTAAGACCTACTCTCAGTTGAGGTCAATTAAAAAATTAACTAACCACACCGGTTTCGGCCTTAAAGCTCCAGAGTGCGCTTCCATTCTTCCGTGGTAGCAGGCTCTCACCATCCCTGCCTCGCTTTGACCATAGAGAAGAATGTACTCTCTCCTTCAAAGCTTTTTTCATCGATTCTATATTTAAGTTTATTAAGAATAATACACCTCTGAGTTTGATATGTCAAGTGTAATATTCAATTTTTATTTGTCTATCATACCAACTCTCACTAGAATTTGTAAAAATCGTACAAATTAAAAGTTCGTTTATGGTATGATAGACAAATAAATGTTATCATCTCGCGTAAGTTCAAGGTAAGCTCCCTTATAGTATGCAAACTAATAATCTTTCATAGGGGTACCAACTCTCACTAGAATTTGTAAAATTAATAAAGACTCCATATAATAGCATTTATCACAGTAACTAGCAGCATTATGATTGTAGGTACTGAGAGTTCGTATATTATCTTCTTAAAGTTTGCCTCGAAGTGTTCTCTAGTCAGGACCAGGCAAAGGTGAATTGGCGAAATAAAGTATCCCGCAAGGCTAGTAACGTACAACATGCCAAATAAACCATAAAACGCTCCACCATCAGGCAGCATCGAACCAAAGATAGGATAGGATATTCCAAAAGCCGCGAGATTATGGCCCGTAAAAAAGCCAGCCAAAAAGGGCACTATAAAGACTAATACCCCAAGGGGAATACCCATCTCTATAAGATACGTTGACATCACATCTACGATACCAGAACTTTCAATAAAACCCTGATAAAGCATTATCCCTACTACGGCAAATATCATATTCCATTTCACAGCATATTTTAAATATGAAAACCTGGTTTTAATCTCTTCACTCAAGCCCTGTGAGGAAATAGTAATATAATTAAGGAAAGCAATTACTACCCCCACAAAGATTGCTGCAGGGATATATACATCAAATACAATTGCTAAAAAAACAGCAGTAAACAGAGGGGATATACTCTGTACAAAACTAACTATATTTTTAAAATCAATTGATCCAGTATTTTTATTTTTAGTAGAATTGTTATTAGCCACATCTGATTCATCTTTGTAAACTGATACCCCTCTAAACAACCAGAAAAAACTTGTCACCAAAGTAATAATAGTAGCAGGCAAGTTTAGCAGTAGAAAAATACCTAAAGATACCCCTGACATTTCTAAAGCCAATATAACTGCTGGAAAAAGTGGGAAAATCAAAAACCAAATATGCCTGAAAAACATATTAACTCCACTCATCCTAGAAGGGGATAAGTTAAGCTTATTTCCTACTTCTTCAACCATAGGAGCAGATAAAATAGCTCCACCCGGAACAGGAAGCATTCCTATAAGAGATGGGAGTATAGAAGCCAAAAGCCTGTTATCTTTTATCAATATATTTAGACTGCTAAGCATTTCATCAAGACTACCCGTCCTCTTTAAAAGCTCCCCCAACACACCAATAAAAAAAACTACTAAAACCAAGTTTATAGTTTCAGGAGATGTCAAGCTCTGAAAAAAGACTTCACCAATCTTGCCAAAAGACATTCCAGTAGAGATCCCTACCATCAAACTGGCAATAACCATGCTTATTCCCATTGGTACCTGCTTTCTAGTAAGGTACATAATCAGTACTATTGATAGAAAAACCCCTAGTATTCCTATTACTTCAGTCATAATTTCTCCCCCATAATCTATTACTATTGCTTACCACAATTTATTATAAAATTATTCTTTTGATTCTGGTGCAAAAAGTCATATGAGCAAAGTTTTGTTTTTAATTATAATACATCTTGACGAGGAAGTGGGAGAAATAAGGTCTAATGACAGGATGTCATTAGCTAATCGAACTCAGGATGAGTTCATTGATTTGGAAACCTTATTTCTACCGCTGACGAGTTTTAGATGCATCAATTAAAAACACTTTACTTATGTGAATAGACTTTTTGCACCAGAATCTTCTTTTATTTTCTTAATATTTTACCTTACATCAATCACTCTATCTTCTGTAAATATCAAATGTAACCTTTTATCCCATTTGTCAAGGGGAACTTTTGTCACGATCTGTTCTTCAAAAGAGACAGCAGCAAGAATCGTATCCTCTCTCAGCTTTGATATAAACCGGTCATAATAACCTCCGCCATAACCAAGTCTATATCCGTCCTCATCAAAAGCTACTCCAGGCACAACCACAAGATCAATCTCTGTAGGCTCTAAAGGAAAAAGTCTGTCTTCTTTAGGCTCTAAGACCCCATAATTACCGTATGCAAAATCATTTTCTAAGTCCACTATCAAAGCAGGAACCATAGTTTTTGTCTTAGGATAAGTCTTTGGCACGGTGACTTTTTTGCCTTTTTTTATAGCATCTTTTATTATCGGCATTGTATCTACTTCATTCTGAAATGGCAGATAAGCCATAATACTATTTGCCTTTTGATAACTCGAAAAAGAAATAAATTTTTCTTTTATAGATTCACTCTTTCTATCCACTTCTTCTATTGGTATTTCTTTCCTTTTGTCAATCATCTCTTTCCTAAGTCTCTTTTTTTCTTCTTTCATCTTATCTTCCATACTACCTTCCCCCATAACGTTAACCCCCTGTCACTAAAGTGAGCTTACTATGTTCTCACGCAAATTTTTATGTCATGCCATAAGCGAACTTTTAATTTGCACGCTTTTAGCAAATTCTAGTGAGGCGTTGGCATGACATAAAAATTAATAGGCTTGCGCAAAAATAACCTCCCTAGCCGGCTTCTCCCCACAGCATAGACAGCTTCCCTTTTCTTCGCTATCAAATGGAATACAGCGGATTGTAGCCTTTGTTTTGTCTTTTATCTCATCTTCACAAGAACCGTCCCCACACCAGGATGCCCTTACAAGACCTTTATGGTTCTCCATAATCTCTAATAATTCATCTATGTTAGATGCCTGTCTAGTATTCTCATTCATATATTCTAAAGCATTTTGATACATGTCTTCTTGGATTTTATCAAGCTCTTCTTTAATCCTTTCTACAAGGCCTTCTCTTGGCACAAAGTTTTTCTCCCCGTTATCTCTTCTCACAAGAACAACCTGGTCTTTCTCAAGATCTTTTGGACCCATTTCAAGCCTTAACGGTACACCTTTCATCTCCCACTGGTTAAATTTCCAGCCAGGGGTGTACTCTTCTCTATCATCAAGTTTGATTCTAAAGTTGTCTTTTAGCTCATCATAAAGCCTCCCAATTTCTACTTTAACGTTCTCTTTTTGCCTTTTGGCATAATAGGTATCATTACAAGCTGAACAGGAGCTACCCTTGGAGGCAGTTTCAGCCCTCTGTTGTCACCGTGAACCATAATTAGACCACCTAGAAGGCGGGTTGACACTCCCCATGAAGTCTGATTAACATATTTTCTCTCATCATCTTGATCAAGAAAAGTTATGTCAAAAACTTTTGAAAAGTGCTGGCCAAAGTTATGGCTGGTACCAGCCTGAAGAGCCCTTCCATCAAGCATCAAAGCTTCAATGGTATATGTTTTCTCAGCACCTGCAAATTTTTCTTTTTCGGACTTCTGACCAGATATCACAGGCATAGCGAGCTCATTTCTGGCAAACTCCTTATACACCTCTAACATTTTCAGCGTTTCTTCCTGGGCCTCTTCTTTTGTTCTATGTGCTGTGTGACCTTCCTGCCACAAAAACTCTGCAGTCCTAAGAAAAGGTTTAGTAGATTTTTCCCATCTAACAACATTTGCCCACTGATTAATAAGTACAGGTAAGTCCCTCCAGGACTGAATCCACTTAGAATACATCTCACCAATAATAGCTTCAGATGTTGGACGAACTGCAAGCCTCTCGGCTAACTCTTCATCTCCACCTTTAGTAATCCAGGCAACCTCAGGGGCAAACCCTTCTACGTGATCTGCTTCTTTTTGCAAAAGGCTTTCCGGTATAAATAAAGGAAAGTATGCGTTCTCATGACCTGTATCCTTGATTCTTTTATCTAAAGCAGCTTTCATATTTTCCCAAACACCGAACCCGTAGGGTTTGATTATCATACAACCTCTAACCGGTGCATAATCTACCATATCTGTTTTTCTTATAACATCCAAATACCACTGGGAGTAATCTTCTTCCTGTGGAGTTATCTCTTTTACAAAGTCTTCATCTTTTTTTGCCATTTAAAATCCTCCTAACATTTGTAGATTCTAGAAAACTAATCATTATTTTGGCTAACCTATCTTTTATTTCATGCAGTTAAGCATCAGTATCAATGTATCATATGTATATATACGTATGAAAAACGTCCTCTTACCTTTAAGGCAAAAGGACGTTTTTATTATAGCATACACAAGCTGTCAAAACAATTTAGACGGTGTTTTCTTAGACAGGGCTTTTTTCTTTGCTTTCTTCTTTCTCCACCTTGCCATCCATTAGTGATATTACCCTCTTGGCATAATCACAATTAGAAGTGTCATGAGTAACCATTATTATAGTTAAGCCTTCATCATTCAAACGGTTAAATATCTCCATTATTTCTTTTCCTGTAGCAGAATCAAGACTCCCTGTTGGTTCATCAGCTAATATAAATAAAGGTTTATTAACAAGGGCACGTGCAATTGCTACTCTTTCTTTTTCTCCACCGGATAATTGACTTGGAAGTCTATTAGCCTTATCATCAAGTCCCATATCTTCAAGGACTTTTAAGGCTTTGTCTATCTTTTCTTTTTTTGGCATGTTTACCACAGCAAGGGGCAAAAGAACATTCTCTACAGCTGTCAAATACGGCACAAGCTGATAATCCTGGAAAACAAAGCCTACATACTTTCTTCTAAAATCTGCAAGATCTTCTGATGAAAGAGAATAAACATCCATATCATCGATTATTAACTCGCCCTTAGTAGGATTATTCAAGCCCCCTAGGATCGACAAGAGTGTCGTCTTTCCAGAACCAGAAGGACCAACCACTGCAACGAATTCACCTTTTTCAATGGACATATTTATACCATCAAGGGCTCTAACCTCTTTATTATCGTCATTTTCTTCGCCAGTATTATAGATTTTTGACAGATTTTCTATCTTAACAATTTCCATATTAATTTCCTCCAATTACGATAATTAAAATCTAAATTTTGATTCCGGTGCAAAAAGTCATATGAACCAATTTTTGTTTATAATTGCAATACATCTTAATGAGAAAACAGGAGAAATAAGGTCTAATGACAGGATGTCATTAGCTAACCTGACTCAGGATGAGTTCTTGAATTAGGAAGCCTTATTTCAACTGCTGTCGAATTTTAGATGTATCAATTAAAAACACTATATATTTGTGAATAGACTTTTTGCACCAGAATCAAGTTTTACAACAATCTAAGTGCCTCAGTAGGATTAAGGTTTGAAGCCTTGTAAGCAGGATATAGAGTTCCAATAACGCCCATTGTTACAGATAATATAATTGAAAACAGCAGCAATAACGGTTCAAATCCAAGCTGTATATTAAGTTCTCCCAAAGACGGCCCAATCATCAGGGCAGTAACATATCCTGCAAGATAACCAATAATTCCACCTGCCCCACTAAGAATCACAGCCTCTAATAAGAATATCTTCATAACATGGCTCTTTCTATAGCCAATAGCCCTAAATACTCCTATCTCCCGCACTCTTTCGTTAACTGATGACATCATAGTCGTAACAACTATCAAAATCCCAATTAACACCACAACTGTTGAAACCGCTAAAGAAAAGTTTGAAAAGCCCTGTATAGTTTCATCCCTAGCAACAGCTTCTTCCCTTAAAGCCATAACCTCAGCTTCCGGGAGCTCTTCCGAGATCTCCTCTTCTATAGTTGTAATTGGACATTCTGTACAGTAGGCACTTACTTCTATAAGTGAATACTCGCCCTCTCTATCCAAAATAGACTGTGCCCTATCAAGGGAGATAAAGACTATACCATCTTCTTCTGCACCCATTCCCTCCAAAACACCAGCTATCTCAAAGCTTTCACCATCTACCTCTATTTCATCACCAATTCCTTTTCCAAATGATTCAGCAACCCTTTTACCTATTATTGTTTGATCTTCCTCCATTCCATCATATACGAAATCTATCTTTGGTTTACTGCTATCTTCAAAGTCCCACCAGGGCTTAAGCCTAAGCTCTTTGGCAAAGTCAAGTCCTACAATAAGGCCATCTTCCCCACTAATTGTAGTAGATCCGATTACTTTTGGCGAGATAATATTTAAACTATCCGCGTGATGGATGCTTTCTATCCTTTCTACTGCATCTTCGTTGATTTCTTCTACATGATAAGTAACCCCCGGAAGGGGCACCCCACCATAAGTCAAACTAAGGCCCTCAGATTTTGGCGCAACGACAAGGTTTGCCCCAAACTCATCCATCTGTTCCCCTACTTGCCTTTGCATAGAAGTATTAATCACATAAAGACTTGTAACAGTCGCCACAGCTATTACAAGACTAAAAACTATAAAAAATATTTTAAGCTTTCTTCTTTTCAAATTATTAAGCGCTATTTGAACAAGGCTCATTTTATGCATTACCCCTTATCTTTATCTGGTGTTTGTGTTCTAAAGGTAAATTTGGAGCAAAAAGTCATATGAACAATGTTTTGTTTTTAATTGCAATACATCTTGATAAAAAAGCAGTAGAGATAAGGTCTAAAACTTTTGCTGGCAAACTATTCTAATTGTTCCAACTCAATTTTTATCTGCCCATCCTCAAAGATAAAATCTAGTTTGTTAGGCAAATAACCCTCTTCTTCAGCCACCGATGCATCCAATTTGTTTCTATGTTCCAAGTCATACACGCTGTAACAACCATCACACACAAGGGTATCATTTTCTATATAATATTCAGTAGACTCGCATAACTTACACTTACTCTCACTAACAAATATTCTACCTGATGGAGCAACATAAGACATTAACCTAACATCCTCAGAGGACACTTCAGGCACCTCAAAAGACACAAGGCCATTATGATCAACTTTTTTGACTGGCAAACTAATATACTTTTCAGTAGTATCAGTTTCAACTTCTTTCATGTATATTCTTTCTCCATCATAGCTACGAGAAGATAACAAGGGCTTATCTCCTTCAGAGTCCTCAAAAAAAACCATGCCAAACCATGCCCTCGCCCCAAACACAAGAAATAATATCAAAACAATTAAGCCTAGCAAAAAAAGGTTCGTTTTAGTTTCTTTAAAACCTTCTTTCATCTTCTTACCTCCATATCATCTTAACTCTAAGGTTAAGCTCCAACATAAATCCACTAACACAGATAAAAAAGAAACATCAAAGCACTCATAACAAAAGCAACCTCTTTAATTTTATCTAATTTTAAGGATTCAAAACCGTTATCATCAAACCATAGCAGGTTTTCTACTCTTCTTGCAGTGCCACCTTTTGTCCAACTAAAACCTGCAACTACAGGGTTTGGATTTTGACTTTGTGATTTTTTCACTTTCAAAAGCCCACGCCCCAAAGACAAAGGTTCTTTTGTATATAATGAAGCCAGTACATCACAGGCTTCTTCACGTTCTTTCATGTACATTTTTTTTGCCAAAAGAGAAAAAGGACTGAAAAACAGCATATAACTAACTACTGTCATTACTACGTCCCATGTAGTATCTTTTAACTTAATATGAGAAAGTTCGTGAGCAATTACCCCTTTTAGCTCCTTTTCATCCAAAAGTCCTAATAAACTTTCTGAAATATAAATTTCTGGTTTAAAAACTCCACTAGTAAAAGATATAGTTTCTTCTGTGAAAATTATATAAACATCAGGCCTGTTTTTCAGGTTCATCTCAAAGGCTAAATCATCTAAAATACTATGGATTTTATCATCATTATTTAAACTTAATGAAACTTTTCTAGCTTTTTTTATAAAATTAATTCTTTTTTTATAGGCTTTGAAACTCAAGAATAAAGTCATAATAAATATAATAAGCGACAAGGGTACAATCCAGGTAGAGATAAACCCACCCAGCTTACATACAAAGTGAAAAGGAAAAATAAAAGGAAATCCAACTGAGTTATCTGGATTTACATAACCACAAGTACGAAAGAAACTAAAATAAAAAACAGGATACGATATTATTGGTAAAATAATTACCAATAGATATAACCTTCTTAAAACTAAAGAAGAAGGTTTGAAAGCTTTTGACCATAAAGCAACCATCAAAAACAAAATGGCTGAACTCAATATTACATAAGGCATAAGTGAATGGTTTTGGTAAATTAAAATAATCTCTTCCACGTTATCCATCCTTTTTTAATCTTGTTTCTCTCTATCTAAAAGTTTTTCTTCTAGTTTTTTTAGTTTATGTTCGTCTTCATCTTTATATTTTTCAATAAACTTACTAACGGCTACATCTTCAAAATCCTCAAACAATCCATCCATAACTTTACCAACTACATAACTAAGAAGTTCATCTTTCTTCCATATAGATGTATAAATATAAG
The DNA here is from genome assembly GCF_022539405.1 of Natranaerofaba carboxydovora. Lineage (NCBI taxonomy): Bacteria > Bacillati > Bacillota > Clostridia > Natranaerobiales > Natranaerofabaceae > Natranaerofaba > Natranaerofaba carboxydovora. Next base: position 2,286,949 of record NZ_CP054394.1, read on the forward strand.
CATTACCCTCTTTTTGCTGCTTTAACAAGCCTTTTTTGGCAAGTCTTGTCATAACTGTCATCACAGTAGTATAGGCAATCTTTTTGTTAACAGATATATCTTCATAAATTGTCCTAACAGTCACCGGTTCTTTTTCCCATACTTTTTCTAATATCTCTGCTTCTAAGTCTCCCAAAATTTTTCTCAATCCCTTTTCGTGGGGCCTAAAATCCCCTACAGAAATTCCCTTTTCCATGATGGCTGGCCTCCCTCTTTCATATTATATTTTAATTTAAGTATATATCTTTGGTTTACTACTGTCAATCGTAGAATCCATCTGTACTAAAAAGCGCACAAATCAAATGCTCGCTTTTTGTATGCAGTCAAATAATAAAACTTTTTGTGAATAGACTTTTTACAGTAGAAGGAATTTATCATAAAAAAACGAATCTAAATAACGAATCTAAATTAGGTAATAGCACTATCTAAAAACCAAGAATCGGAGGGAAAATTGTGAGGAAAAATTTATCATCTATGCTACTTATCACTCTAGTTCTAACTTTGTTTGTAACACCGTTAATTCTGTCAGGTTGTGGTGATGAACCTGCAGTAGAAGACGAAAAAACAGATGAAAAAGAACAAAAAGAATCTAAAGAACAAGAAGAAAAAGAAACTGATGAAAAAGAACAAGATAAAGAACATGAAAAAGAAAAAGAAGAGGAAATTGAAGAAATAGACTATGAAAAAGTACAGCCAAATGAGCTTGGAGAAATAATGATCCTTATGTATCACGATGTTGGAGATGAACTAGGGGATTGGAAAACTACAAGAGAAGACTTTAGAGATGATATGGAAAGACTTTACGAAAAAGATTATAGGTTAGTTGATCTAATGGACGTTGTTAACGGTGAGATTGATATACCTGCAGGCACTACCCCTGTTGTACTTACTTTTGACGATGGGCATACTGGCCAGTTCGATGTAATAGAAGAAAATGGGGAAAAAATTGTAGACCCTGATAGCGCTGCCGGCATTATTTTAGAACTTAGTGAAGAATACGATGATTTTACAGTAGCAGGTAATTTTTATATTAATTCTTACCCGGAGCCTTTTGGTGATAGAGATAATTTGGGAGAAAAGCTAGAAGTCTTGACAGACCATGGGTTTAGCGTGGGTAATCACGGTTATGCACATGCACGCCTTGATCATCTAGATACTTCTGAAGAAGTTCAAGAAGAGCTAGGTAAAATGCAAAAGAAAGTAAAGGAAGCTTTTGATGGCTACAAGTTTGATAGTCTCGCCCTTGCTTATGGACAGTGGCCTAGCGAAGAGCTTAAAGAGTATGTTTTTTCTGGAGAATATGACGGGGCAACTTATGAACATAAAGCAGTATTAAATGTAGCTTACTTCCCGGAAGTATCTCCTTTTCACGAAGATTTTGACCCATTAGACCTTGAAAGGGTAAAAGCAAATGATGGTGTTGATCAGGAAATGGACAGATGGCTAGATACTTACGAAGAAAGTCCAGAGAGAAGATATATTAGTGATGGAAGAACTGATACAATAGCTATACCAGAAGATAATGAAGACAAGTTAAATGAAGATATAATAGAAGAGTACGAAGTTATAACGTATTAAAAAAGCTTGGGCGAAGGGAGGGTCTCTACGCAGGATTTGGTACTGTCCTCGCCTTTCGCCCACCCTTCTAAGCATTTCCCGCTATTATTATTCTTGCTCAATCTTTTCAATGTGATCCATACTACTTACCGAAATTGAAAAATGACTTTCGCCGTGATCATCTATACTTTTTGTTTCCTCGTTTACTTCAAGCACTCCTTTTATCCTTAAAGGCTCAAAAGTGAAGCGAAGATACTCCCCCTGAGGTAAAAGCACAATCATCACATCCATATAGTCGACTTCTTCTCCCTCACAAAACGGACAACTTTCACTAGGGGTATTAATTAGATAAAAATGATTCTCCCGAAAAGGTGAAATAGGCGACATCCAACCATCAAAAACAACTGTTTCACCATCTAACTCATAAGCTTTATCACTAATAACTCTCTCGCCCTGTTCATTTTCCGACAAATCCTCTATATTCCACACTTCAAATCCGTCATAAAATTTTTCTTCACCACAACCTAAAAATAATGCCATAGCAAAAATACTAGTAAGAACAATTACAAAACCCATTTTGAGTATTTTTTTCACTAATATTACTCTCCCTTTTTATTCTTGGACTATTTTTATTTTCTAGCTATACAAATTACAATTCATAAGCTTAAAGCATATTCTATAAGAAAAGTTGCGCTTTTCGAATCTATTTGTATTATGTCTAACATAATAATAGTTAATTTCCTTTTTGTAAATTGATAAAATATTTTGAATATTATTTAATTTATTAAAATGTTACAAGGTAAGAAGGATTTTCAAGTTCATCATAGAACTTTTAATTTAAAAATGCATTTTAATTTTATTGAGTCAGAATAAATTGTGCTTCGTTTTAGAATTTTTCGCCTTTTTGTGAATAGTATAACTATATACCCTTAAGGAGTCTGGTGATATGAAAGATTTTATTCTTACTACAGTAGCAAGTTACATCATACCATTTATACAGTTATATGGACTTTACTTAACTTTTCATGGTCATGATTCCCCCGGAGGCGGCTTTGCCGGAGGTATTATTATTGGCATGGGCTTTTTGCTTTACTTTATTGCTTTTTCCCCGGATCCTGATAATATCAATCTTCCAGACCTTGGAACAGTAAGCGGTCTTATAGTAATAGCCACACTTTTATCTTTATACTTTTTTGGTGACGGTTTTGAGATAGGGATAGGTTTTAAAGTAGCTCTAGTAATTGTTGGTATTTACTTTACCATCGTAAGGGAGGTCTGATTCATTGGAGGTTATTAACGATCTAATCTATAATTACCCGTATTTTGCATCAATAATTTTGTTTAGCGTTGGCTGTTTTATCATCCTGGCTGAATCAAACCTGATAAAAAAAATAATAGGAATAAACATCATGGAAACTTCTGTGTTCTTATTTTTCATAGCCCTTGGAAACATCAAAGGACACAGTCCACCAGTAATATCACCCTACTTAACAGAAGAAGCAGCAGCACAGCAGTTGTACATTAATCCCCTCCCTTCAGCGCTGGTTCTGACCGGGATAGTTGTAAGTTTGAGTATAACAGCTTTTGCATTAGTAATAGTCGCCAAAATTTATAAGTATTACGGTACCATTGATAGTCACGAAATTTTTGAAATAAGAAGCAGAAAGAAGTGGTGATATGATGATCGAGTTTATGTTTTATAATCCACCAGTAATTGTGTTAGTTATATTAATATTTGCACTTTTAATGCCTCTTTTGGGTAGATACTTGGGACATTTGGCCGGTTATATAGCCGCCCTTGTTGCCGGTTTTTCCTTTATTGTTTCATTAATTTTTGCTTTTATGATCTCCGAAGGGGAAAAAGTAAAATACGTTGTTTTGGACTATTATTCTAGTATTGGTATCGAAGTTGTTTTGGATTCTTTAACCATTTATATGATGGCTGTGATGAGTGGTATTTCCCTTGCCATCTTACTCTATAGTGTGCCTTCTATCAAAAAAGAGGTCCGTGAAAAAGCTATCGGTTGGTATTATACTTTGTACCTTCTGCTGTTGTCTGCAATGTTTGGAATTATAATGACTAATGATCTTTTTAACCTTTATGTTTTTGTTGAAGTTGTAGGGATTAGCGCCTGTGCTCTTGTTATCATAAAAAACGACCGCGCCTCAACAGAGGCAACTTTAAAGTATCTTCTATTAACTGCAATTGGTTCTGGATTTTTGCTTTTTGGCATAGGCCTTACTTATGCCATTACAGGTCATCTAAACTTAGATCACGTTCATTATTCATTGGCTATTTTTAGCTATGATTTTCCATTTCTGATGTGGACAATAATAACATTCTACTTCATAGGTTTTGGTATTAAGGCGGCTTTGATGCCATTTCATGTATGGCTTCCTGATGCTCACTCAAAAGCACCTACAGCGTCAAGTGCAGCACTATCAGGTCTTGTGGTTAAGGCATACATTATTGGTCTTATAAAAGTATATAACGTTTTGATGCAGGCACCATTATTTGACTTCGCCCACATCAAGATAGCCATACTAATACTCGCTTCTATTGCTATGATAGGGGGATCATTTTTTGCTTATGTACAGCATGATCTTAAAAGACGCCTTGCTTACTCTAGCGTGGCCCAAATAGGTTACATTTTCCTTGGGATATCCCTTGGAACAGTTTCTGCTCTTACTGCATCTTTTCTTCATATTCTACATCACGGTGTTGTTAAAGCATGTCTGTTTATGACAGCAGGCTCAATTTATTACCAGACTGAAGAGACAGATGTGAGAAATTTATCAGGGCTTGGGTTTAAAATGCCAATAACTTTCACAGCCTTTACCATTGCTTCGTTATCTATGATCGGTCTCCCATTATTTTCTGGTTTTATTACAAAGTGGTATTTGGCTGTAGGTAGTATTGAAGCAGATAACTATATTTTTGTAATTCTAATTGTTATCAGTGGACTTCTAAATGCTCTTTACTTTTTCCCGATTGTATGGCAGGGCTTTTTTGATCCACCTGCCAAAGATGCTCCAGATTCTGGCTGGAAAATAGATAAAATACCACTACCTATGTTAATAAGTACAGTTGTTTTAGCTATTTTTAGCATATTTATTGGGTTATTCCCTAAATATCCTTTGGCAATTATAACCGATGCAGTCAATAATCTTGATGGATTTCTATTTTATTGAGCAAGGGGGAGAATTTTTTGATGGAGAACTATAAGATCAAAGACTTTTTTGGTTTTTTAACAATTACAATACTTCTTTTAGGCTTTTGGTTTATGCTTGCACCGTATTTTGATTTTTATAATGTTTTTCTTGGTATTTTATTTTCAGCTAGTTTAACCTATATCTGGAGAAAAAATCTATTTAAATCCAAGAAAAAAACAAAATTTGGTTTCAAACAAATTTTCTTATTTGCTTTTTATATTTTTAGCCTAATACTAAACATTGTCAAGGCTAATATAAACGTTGCAAAAATAGTTCTAAGTCCAAAAATGCCTATAGAACCTGGCATCGTTGTAGTAAAGTCTATCCTTCAAAATGATTTATCTAAAGTATTTTACAGTAATTCAATAACCTTAACACCAGGTACCCTTACAGTAGATTCAGATGGAGATAAATTAATCATCCATGCTCTTACAAAAGAAAATGCATACGGTGTATCTGATTGGTATATGGAAAATTTAATGAAGAATATTGAAGAAGGTGAGCCAAAATGATACAGTCACTGTTCGACTTTTCAGGATTAAGTTTAATAGAGTTCTCATTTAGAGGTGCAACACTTGTCATTATTATTACATCTTTTATGGCACTCTACAGAATACTGATCGGACCCAAACGAAGCGATAGAATTTTGGGGGTAAATGTACTTACTAATAATGTAATTGTAATCCTTGTGATCCTGGCATTCTTAACCCAAAATTATACTTTTATTGATGCAGCAACAGTTTATGTGCTATGTGCCTTTATAGGTACTTTAAGTGTTCTTAAATTTTTGGTATACGATCGGGGAAGTTGAGATTTGGTCTTTATAAGTCTTTATGAATTTGGCTTTTATATGAAGGAGGACATTTATTATGAACTTGCTTTTTGAAATTTTTGTTTCACTTTTAATTTGGGCCGGGGCTTTCTTTTTATTCGTAGGTTCACTGGGGCTTATTCGTCTGCCTGATATCTTTACAAGGATGCATGCAACTTCAAAGTGTGACACTCTTGGGTCTGGTCTTGTACTTTTTGCGGTGATTTTGACCATAGGCTACTTTGCCCAGATCACAAAATTAATATTTATCATAGGTTTTATCTGGTCAATAAACCCTGTAATAGCTCACCTAATTGCCAAAATAGAATATATGCGTGATACACCCCTAACACCCGGCAGCTTCATAATGAACTGCTATTCGTCTGATAGAAGCTGTGTAGTTGATACGGTTAAAGAAGGAAGTGATAATGTTGATGCCTGATATTTTGGTAGTTGTCCTTTTATCATTCTTAATAGTGGCAAGTATCTCACTAATATTTATAAAAAATTTAATTTCCTGCATCATTTTATTTGGCGCATACTCACTTGGCATGGCTCTAGTGTGGCAGCAGTTTAATTCTCCTGATATCGCCATCACAGAAGCCGCTGTAGGTATAGCAATGACAGTTCTTATGGTTGCAGTTGCAACCAAAGTGGAGGGTGAGACTGATGACTAGAAGAAAACTTTTTATAATTGCATTAATATTGGTCCTTGGAACTAACCTTTTTATATTTACAATGGCAATAGCGGAGCTTCCCACTTATGGAGATCCGGGCAACCCAACCAATAACCATGTTAGACAACACTATGTAGAAAGAACTGTAGAAGGAGTCGGAGGGGACAATATGGTTGCTAATATTCTCGTTGATTACAGAGCTTATGATACCTTGATAGAAATAATAGTACTTTACTCTGCTATAATTGCTATTTTAGCTACACTAAAGTTTACCACCAATTAACCAGAAAGCGAATGAAGGGATGGGAGATAATGAACTTCAAAAAAATCTTACCCAGTTTAATTACGGCTATAACAGCTATTTTGGTCCTTATTTTGGTTAATAGTGTTTATACTAGTGAAGAATTTCTTCAGTTCACATTAATCGAGATTACTAAAGATCTATCTATATCTTTAAAAATTGATCCTTTAGGAGGATTTTTTGCCTCTCTGGCTTCAGTGCTTTGGTTTTTTACTAGTTTGTATGCAACAGGTTATCTTGCCAAGAAAGAAAGACAATCTACTTTTTTTACATTCTTTCTTCTTTCTCTGGCAGTAACTTTGGGGATATCTTTTTCAGCTAACCTTTTTACTTTTTATCTATTTTATGAACTTTTAACTCTTACTACCTATCCCCTTGTTACCTTTGACAAATCAAAAGAAGCTGAAAGAGCAGGTGTCATTTATCTAATATATAGTTTTGCAGGGGCAGGTTTTGTGCTCTTGGGGATGTTCTTAGTCTATTCAATGACAGGTACCCTTGATTTTCACCACCAGGGAATACTGGCTGCAGGCAGTGGTTCTGATTTCCAATTAATCGCAACTTTTTTTATTTTTATTATAGGGTTTGGTGTCAAAGCCGCAATCATACCACTACATTCATGGCTGCCTCTTGCAATGGCAGCACCGACTCCGGTAAGTGCGCTACTTCACGCTGTAGCAGTTGTTAAGGCAGGTATTTTTGGAATACTTAGGGTCATGTATTCAATTTACAATGTCGATCTGTTGCAGTATTTGAATGTAGGTATCATTCTTTCGATAATAGCTTCATTTACGATAATAATTGCATCAATTATTGCGATGAAGCAGGATGTTCTAAAAAGACGCCTTGCCTACTCAACAATAAGTCAGCTTGGATATATCACCCTCGGTGCTGGGATGGTTAATTTTGCCGGCTTCTCAGGTGGGGTGATTCATATATTTAACCATGCGTTACTTAAGATCACCCTGTTTTTTTGTGCAGGGATAATAATAAAAATGACAGGCAAGAAAAAAATCAGTGAACTAAAAGGAGTAGGAAAACAACTCCCATTAACCATGACAGCTTTTACTCTTGCAAGTATTGGTATGATAGGAATACTACCACTTAATGGTTTTATATCGAAGTGGTATCTCGTAGAGGGAAGTTTAAATATTGGTGCACCTGTTTTCTTTGGGGTATTAATGCTTAGCAGTTTCCTAAATGCTTGCTACTTCTTCCCAATTATATCACAAGCTTTTTTCAAAGAAGGGGTATTTGAAAAAAGCAAAAACCTTGAAGCTCCAGCTGCAATGCTTGGACCAACGTTAGTTCTAGCTCTTGCCTGCCTGTTTTTTGGCATATACTTAGACTTTAGTGTGCCACTAGTCCAAACTGTAGCATCTTATTTCATCTCTTCTTAAGGGGGGAAACATTATGTATGAACCAGATACAATTATTCAAATGCCCTGGCCCTTTTTGGCAGTAATAATACCATTAATAGGTGGTTTGATCATACTTGTCAAAAGAAACATTTCTATAACAGTTATGAACACTATGTTATTTGTCTTTTCTTTTTTACCGCTTTTATTTACTATTTTGATGTTTAATACAATTACTAAGACAAAAGTATATTACTTTAGTATGGATATAGTATCTCCTTTCAATCTAACTTTTCAGGTTGATGGGCTTGGGTTCTTGATAGCTCTTGTTTCAGCTTTTGTCTGGTTTAGTGCAACGGTGTATTCTTTTTCCTATATGGAAAAGTACAAAGATAAAAGCCGTTTTTACGGCTATCTATTATTAACCCTCAGTGGGACCATAGGAGTAGCCCTGGCAGGAGATTTCTTAACGCTGCTATTATTCTTTGAGATTATGACCCTGGCATCTTACGTCCTTGTGGTACACAGTCAGTCCGAAGAAGCTTACGATGCAGGTAATATATATTTATATATGGGTATTTTTGGAGGCTTAAGTGTATTTGCCGGTTGTGGTCTTTTATACTATCTTTCCGGTTCAGTTGATTTCGTAGAAGCATCCCAGGGGTTAATTGAGGTAGGAGAGCCTGGACTTAGATACCTTGTCGTTATACTTTTTAGTATTGGTTTTGGGATAAAAGCCGGTATGATGCCAGTTCATATCTGGCTTCCAAAAGCCCACCCTGTAGCACCTGCCCCTGCAAGCGCTTTGCTATCAGGTATAATGATCAAAGCAGGTGCTTATGGAATAATCCGTACATTAAGTCTTTTTGCTCCTCCTGGTGGAATTGATATTGAATCACTGGGTGTTCTCTCCCCTGACATAATTTGGCAGTATTTTAGCAATATGGGCTATGTATTAATCTGGATTGGTGTAGTAACTATGTTTATGGGGGTTAGTATTGCTTTGCTCCAGGGAAATGCCAAAAGGATGCTGGCATGTCATAGTATAAGTCAGATGGGTTACATCTTAATGGGAATTGGAGCTGCAGCCTATCTTGGAAATGAAGGCGGAATGGGCCTTTCAGGCTCAATATATCATATCATCAACCACGCCCTCTTTAAATCGCTATTATTTTTATCAGTAGGCATGGTGTATTTAAAGACAAAAGAAGTAAATATGTATAACCTTGGAGGTCTTTGGAGGAATTTACCTTTTACAGCTCTGTTTTGTCTAATAGCTGCCCTTGGAATAGCAGGCTTTCCAGGGCTTAATGGTTATGCAAGTAAAACATTGCTGCACCATGCTATAGAAGATTCAGCTATTTATGGAGCTCATTACACCTCTCTAATGACAGCAGAAAAAATATTTGTAGTAACAAGTTGTGGCACAGTTGCATCTTTTATCAAGTTAATGCACATGACCTTTTTTGGCAAAAGGCCTGACGATCTAAAAGAAGTAAAAGGTGAATCACTAGCAGCTAAACTTTCTATGGGTTTTTTAGCCCTTTCTATAATAGCACTAGGAGTCTTCCCCCATGCTTTTATCGGAAAGGTCCTTGTTCCAACCCTTAGCTATTTTAATATGGAAGCTGATCACCTTGAGTACCTGGCAGACACTAATGTTTTTATTGCACCTGATCTGATTAATATTCTAATAGCTTTTGCTGGTGGAACAGCTATCTATATAACTGGCAAAAAAACAGGACTATTCAAAAAGAAGCTACCCGAGTGGCTTGGAAGCGAATTTTACTTTGGTAAGTTTAATAAATTTAGCGACTCGGCCTGGACAGTGGCAATTACAGCTTTAGAAGCAATTTTGAGACCAATCAAAACTTTAGCACAAAAAATATATAGTTTTGGCTTTAACTCTCTTATGAAATTAGATTACAGACCAGGCGATGCTAATACTTACCAAACAATAAGCTTTGCAAACTTAGATTTTGATCTCTTAATAGTGATAATCATGTTATCTGCTGTTTTATCTCTAGCGTTTTATATTCAGTTTTTTATTTAGATTCAAAAAGTGATTCTGGGTGCAAAAAGTATATTCACATAAGTATGGTGTTTTTAATTGATACATCTAAAAACAAAACTCTGTTCATATGACTTTTTGCACCCAGAATCAAAATTCTAATGGTAGCAGGCAGCTGCGCTTAAGACCACCAACAACGAATCTATAACAAGCCTTATAAAAAAAGGATAGGCTCCCCCGATAATATCATCAGGGAAAACCTATCCTTAGAAGAGAATGAGTAAGCTACTTTTCAAGATCCTTCCCAATTTCATCTAAGGGCTTTTCTTTTCTTGCAATGCCACTCTCCATAGCAGCCTTGGCTGCTGCCTTGGCAACTGCAGGAGCTACCCTCTTATCTAGCGCATTTGGGATAACATAATCTTCTTTAAGATCTGATTCATCAACAAGTTCAGCTATTGCATATGCTGCAGCGATTTTCATATCTTCATTTATGTCAGTAGACTGTACATCAAGAGCACCCCTCATAATTCCTGGGAATGCAAGTACATTGTTTATCTGATTTGGGAAATCACTTCTACCGGTACCTACAATTCTTGCCCCAGCTTCTTTAGCTTCATCAGGGAAAATCTCAGGTACAGGGTTTGCCATTGCAAAAATCATAGCATCGTCATTCATGGACGAAACCATATCCTTAGTTACAGAACCTGCAACACTAACACCTAAGAAAGCATCTGCTCCCTTCATTGCATCAGCAAGTGTGCCTTTAACCATATCTTTGTTAGTCTTTTCTGCTAGCTCTTCTTTAGCCCAGTTCATTCCTTCTTTTCTGCCTTTGTATATAGGTCCTTTTGAATCACAAAGGATCAGGTTTTTCACATTCATATCAAGAAGTATCTTTGCAACAGCTACTCCACCTGCTCCTGCTCCATTAACAACTACATTCAAATCTTCAACTTTTTTGCCAAGTACTTTCACAGCATTTATCACTGCTGCTGCTGCAACTATGGCTGTTCCATGCTGATCATCGTGGAATATAGCAAGCTCAGTCTGCTCTTTTAGCTTTCTCTCAACTTCAAAACATACAGGAGCCGTTATGTCCTCTAAGTTAATTCCGCCCCAGGTTGATTCAGTTAAAGTTACTGCCTTTACTATTTCGTCCGCATCCTGACTATCAACACAAATAGGGAAAGCATCAACATCAGCAAATTCTTTAAATAATACTGCCTTACCTTCCATAACTGGCATAGCAGCTTTGGGCCCTATGTTGCCTAGCCCTAGCACAGCAGACCCATCGGTTACAACTGCAACAAGATTTCCTCTTGCAGTGTATTCCCATACATCCTCACTGTTCTCGTGAATTTTCTTGCATGGTTCAGCAACTCCCGGCGTATAAGCAAGGCTCATATCATCAGCTGACTTGAGCGGCACCTTGCTTACCACTTCGATTTTCCCTTTGTTCTTCCTGTGTAACTCCAAAGCTTTTTCTTTAACATCCATAAAAAATCCCTCCCAAATATTTAAAATTTGTAATGATGCCTTTACTCACAATAAAAATTCACCTTAAAAGGCCAATAGCATACTAAGTACATCAGTTAAGGAAAAGTTTAGATTTAATATAATTTTCTAAAAAGTTAAAATTTTAACTAATTATGCCTGAATAAAACAACTATATTAAGTTTTTTGTTGCTTTATCCTAAAAAAATAGAATACAAATATTCTTTTTATTGTATTCTATTTAGTATATTTCTATTAATTTTTTAAAATCCCTTCCACGATTAAGTGAAAATAATACCTTTTTCTTTAAGCGTGTTTAGTGATTCTACCAATATAACTGTTCCAAATACTTTGAATACATCTCCAATTAAGTACGGTACCACACCTGCCATAATAGCTTCATTCAAACCAAGCTCTAATACAAACATCAACCATAACACTCCAAAAAAGTATACTACAAAGATTCCACCTGTAATTATTGACAAAGTTGAAGATATGATACTGTTACACCTTTCGTTTAGTAATTGATATATCAAACCAATCACATAACTCCCCACAACAAATCCTACCAAATAGCCACCGCTTTCTCCAAACAAAACAGCAGGACCACTTCTAAAGCCAGCAAAAATAGGAAGGCCAACAACACCTAGGAAAATATAGACCAGCTGACTCATAGCAGCTTTTTTGGGTCCAAGTAAAACTCCGGCTAGCATAGGGCTTACAGTTTGGGCGGTAACTGGCACGGGACTAAATGGAATAGGAATATAAATGAAAGATAATACCCCCGTAAGAGCAGCAAAAAGCGCCATTAATACTAAGTCTTTGATAGTATAATTTTTCATCCCTTGTCCTTCCGTCATTATTATATCACCTCTTTAATTATTAAAATAATATTTCCTATCAGCCTTTGTTAACCTCATATTTTTTCTTGGTTAACGGTCTTTTCAATATTTCTACAAAATATTTTTTTCCCCTTCCTTTGTTTATGTTAAAATTAAAAAAAAATAAGAATTTTTTTGGGGGGAGATGATATCATGACAGGAATTATAATTGGTATAATCGTTATTATAGCTGTAGTTTATTTAATTAATAAAAGAACTAATATATTTAAAGGTCCAGGTGGTGCTTTACCAGGTACCAAGAAAAATTTGAGAGAGCAGTGTAGAGCACTTCTAAAAATGCCTCCTGATGAAGCAGATAAAGTTATAGATAGATTAATCGAAAGGCAAAAAGAAAAAAATCCTGGCCAATCAGAAGAATGGTATCTAGACAAAATTCTGTTTGATTTAGAAAAAGATAAACATAGATAAATATATACATAAAAAAGCCCTTATTAACCGGGCTTTTTTTATGTACTCATTTTAACAACATATATTTCAACGTTGTAAATCTTTTTCTAAATTAATAGTTATCTTCTACCTTCCATTCTTTCCATACCTTTCCTGCTAAGTCTGGACGGGGTTTTAAAGTCTTTTTGCCAGGTTCCCAACCTGAAGGAGTTACTTCCCCTGTTTTTTCTATATGTTGATATGCTTTTACTTGACGAAGTAGTTCTGAAACGTTTCGACCAACTTCTGGTGTCAAAACCTCCATTGCCCTAAGTTTACCTTCTGGATTTATGAGAAAACGACCTCTTATATTCACTCCACCTTCTTCACTATATACCCCATACGCACGTCCGATTTTGCCATTGGAATCAGACATCATAGGAAAAGGAATCCCACCTTCAACCATCTTAGATAGTTCCACTTCCTGCCAAATCTTATGGCTGAAGTTACTATCAGTACTAATAGCTACAACATCTACCCCTAATTCTTGCAGTTCATCATACTTAGCAGCAACTGCTGCTATCTCTGTTGGTCATACAAATGTAAAATCACCAGGATAAAAACAAAGAACCAACCATTTTCCTTCATAATCAGACATTTTAACAGTTTTAATCTCATTTTTCACTAAAGCTTTCCCTTCAAATTCAGGTGCTTTCTTACCCACAACAGCGCTCATATTGTATTCCTCCTTTAGAATTCTCTAATAGTTATTATTCGTTATTATTTTCAAATTTCCTTTTATTATTTAAAATTTGTTTTAACAATTAGGAGTGTTTTAATTTAGAAGTGATTAGATGAATACTTTTAATTTTTTATTTGTGAAATAATTATCAAACAAGTTGCTTTCATTATTAGTTATTTTTAGTTAATTATTGAAACTTTCTCTCCTGCGTGGTATAATATCTTAGGATTAAAAACAATAAAATATGAGGGGGAAGACAGGTGAAAAAATTTTTACTTATTATCGGGCTTGTTTTAGTTGTAACTTTCACAATTTTGGGTTGTGAGCAAGGAGATGTTGACACACCAGTAGCAGACCCGCCAGAAACTATGGATGGTACATTTGTAGGTTATTCAGAGGAGAGTAGAGGGTTTACAAAAGCAGAAGTAGTTATTGAAGACAGCAAAATAGTAGGAGTAACATTAAAAGAATTTGATAATAGAGGATTAGTTAAAGATGTTGACTTTGAGTATTTGAATGAAGGCCGTATTGAAAGTTGGGGAGAGCGCGTAGATAATTCAGAAGAGTTTTTCGAAGAATTCGAAAGTCATGCGGCAATGACTGAAGAATTAGAAAGAAGGTTCGTCGAAACAAATGCAGCTGACATTGACGGAATTACTGGGGCCACAAGTACATCTGATCAAGCTATTGAAGCTGTTGAGATGGCTTTAGCAAAAGCAGAGGGCGAGACCTTATTTGACGGCAGATTTATGGGTATTTCTGATGACGACTCAAGAAGTTGGGGAATAGCAATTGTTGAAGTAGAAGATGGAAATATAGTAGACGTTGAGCTAGAAGAAGTTGCAAAAGATGACCCGTATGGTTTAAAAAGAGATTCAGACCTTAAAGACGAAGAATACAGTTATGAAGAATTCCATGAAGCAAAAGAAGAAATGCCAGGAAGATTTGTAGGTGCTAATGGGCCTGAAGTAGACATTTATACAGGTGCCACGGGAAGCTCAGAACAGTGGAAACAAGCAGTAGCAAGAGCTCTTGCAAAAGCCGGGGTATATGAAAGAACAGTAGGAGCCTCAGAGGAAAGCAGAGGATTTACTAAAGCAGATATAATACTTGATGGTGACGAATTTGTAAACATTGGTTTAACAGAATACACTAATGACGGCCTAAGAAAAGATGTAGACTTTGAATATTTAGATGAAGGCCGCATCGAAAGCTGGAGCGAGCGTATAGATGTTGATTTATTCGAAGAATATGATAGCCACGGGGCAATGGTTTCAGAACTAGAGAATAGATTCTTGGAATCAAGCTCTAGTGATGTAGATGGTATAACAGGCGCAACTAGCACATCAGACCAGGCGAAAGAAGCGGTAGCAAATGCCCTTTCTGAAGGGCCTTTTGATGGAATTTTCATGGGAATTTCCCCAATAAATATGAGAGATACCTGGGGAATTGCTATTGTAACCTTTGAAGATAGCAATATAGTAGAAGTTGAGTTAAATGAAGCAAGATTAGATAATGAAGGCGAAGTAGAAGTAAAAGATGAAGACTATGATTGGGATGAATTCCATGAAGCAAAAGAAGAAATGCCAGAAAGATTTATAAATGCTAATGGGTCAGAAGTTGATATCTATACTGGTGCTACAGGTAGTTCTAATCTTTGGATGGCTGCTGTAAGAGACGCTATGAATAACGCAAAGATAGAAGCAAAAGTTTCTGAGATACCACAAGAAATTGAAGAAACTGAAGAAGAAGCTGAAGAAGTTACTGACGAAGAAAGCTTCACCGGCTCTGGAGAAGGTTTCAAAAGCACAATAGAAGTTAAAGTTACTATGGTTGGAGATGAAATTGTGAACGTTGAAGTATTAAACCAGGATGAAACACCTTCATATTGGGAAGATGGTGTGAAAACTGTAGATGACATTCTTGAGGCAGGAAGCACTGATGTAGATACGGAAACTGGAGCAACAGCCTCAAGCGAAGGTATTGTAGAAGCTGTTAATGATGCTGTAGGGCATATCATTAACTAAGTCAAAAAAAGAGAGATCAAAAAAAGAGGCCATTTTAGGCCTCTTTTATATTTTTTATTTCAATTTATTTGCTATAGCTTTTCTATCTTCATAAGTATAAAAATACTCAAAACCAGTTTCCAAAAGTAATTCATGAGCATGCTGAATTTTATCTCCTATCTCTTCTTCACTATGAGCATCAGAACCTATGGTGATAACCTCTCCGCCTAGCTCTTTATATCTTTCCAAAACTTCAAAAGATGGTAAAGGCGTCAATAAGCCGTATCTGTAGCCTGATGTATTTAGCTCGATACCCTTCCCTTTATCGATTATTAGTCTTAATATATCATCGATCATGGGTTTAAGTTCATAAGTAAAAATTATATCATTTTTCCCTTTAAATCTTTTTATATAACGCCTCATTAGATCAAGATGACCAAGGCAGTCAAAGTTATCATAATTCTCTAGGCAGTAGTACATTTCTTCTAAATATAGTTTGTATGCTTTTTCGGCAGATATCGACTTATGAAAACCCCAGTCATTTACCTCTACTCCATTCACCTCGTGCAAAGATGCCAGCACAAAATCATAGGAGTGAGCCTTGATATATTCTTTACTTGCATTCAAGGTGCTTCTAGACAAACCAAGCTCTACTCCTATTTTAATCTTAGGGCAATCTTTTTTCATAGAAACTTCCTTGATCTCTTCAAAATACTTTTTAGTATATTCTTTGAGAGACTCTATACTACCGCCATCTAAATCATCTGGCTCCAAATGATCTGTTATACAAATTTCCTTAATGTTTTTCTTTTTTGCTTCTTCTATCAATTCCCTAATATCCATATTAGAATCATCCGAGAATTTGGTATGGACGTGATAATCCACTAGATTAGTTACAGCAGATATATTACCATCTCCTTTTACTTATATACTGCTTTTGCTTTTTACTCTAATACTGCCCCGGTACTTGCCGATTTAACCAGTCTAGCATATCTAGCCAGATAACCTTTATTAACTTTTAATGGAGGTTTCTCAAATTCTTCTCTTCTCTTTTTTAGCTCTTCTTCTGATAGCTCTACATTTAACTTTCTTTCAGGTATATCTATCTCAATAATGTCCCCATCACGAAGTAGACCTATCTCCCCTTCTTCCATCGCTTCTGGTGAAATATGTCCAATAGCCGCTCCCCTGGTAGCCCCCGAAAATCTACCGTCTGTAAGAAGAGCTACATCTTTATCAAGGCCCATTCCAGCTATAGCAGAGGTTGGGCTTAACATTTCTTTCATACCAGGACCACCCTTTGGTCCCTCATACCTTATTACCACAACATCTTTTTCTTTTATTTTCCCATCAAAAATTGCCTCAATCGCTTCCTCTTCAGAATCAAAAACCTTCGCGGGACCTTTATGTCTAAGCATCTCTTCTGCAACAGCAGACTCCTTAACAACTGCACCCTCAGGAGCCAAATTCCCTTTAAGAATCGCAAGCCCTCCTGTAGGCCTATGGGGAGAATCAATGGGCTTTATAACATTTTCATCTTCAATTTCTTTATCTTTTACATTTTCCCCAATTGTCTTCCCTGTTATTGTTTTGGCATTCTCATCAAGCAAATCACCCTTTATAAGCTCATTCATAAGGGAAGGTATGCCTCCTGCCTCATGAAAATCCTCCATATGATGTTCACCACTAGGACTTAACTTCGTTAAATAAGGTGTATCCCCACTTATTTCATCAAACAAATCTAACTCCAAGGATATGCCCGCTTCATTTGCAATAGCAGGAAGATGAAGCACGGTATTAGAAGAACCAGCCATTGCCATATCAACAGCTATCGCATTTTTAAAAGCAGATAGGGTCAGTACATCCAAAGGCTTAAGATCACTTTCCAAACAGTTCATCACTTGTTTCCCTGCTTCTCTTGCAAGCCTAAGCCTCTCACCGCTGTGTGCCATAGCTGTACCATTATATGATAGACCCATTCCAAGAGCTTCTGTCAAACAGTTCATACTATTAGCTGTAAAAAGCCCAGCACATGACCCACATCCAGGACAGGTCTTTTCTGCCACAGCTTCAAGTTCCTGTTCATCTATCTTGCCATTTTTGTATGCCCCTACCCTCTCTATACAATTGCTAAAATCAAGCTTTTCACCTTTAAGTTTCCCGGCTTTCATCGGACCACCACTTACCACAACGCTAGGAATATTAAGCCTTGCAGCAGCCATCAACATCGCCGGTGTGATTTTGTCACAGTTGGTAATAAGAACTAAACCGTCAAGGCCGTGTGCCATAGCCATAGATTCTATAGAATCACAGATAAGCTCCCTGCTTGCGAGGGGATAGCGCATCCCTTCATGCCCCATGGCTATGCCATCACAAATTCCAATTGCAGGAAACTCAAGGGGAGTGCCCCCATTCATCGTTACCCCTTTTTTTGCTTCCACTGCTATCTCATCAAGGTGTTTATGACCCGGAACTATTTCATTTTGAGAATTAACAATCCCTATCAAAGGACGTTCTATCTCTTCTTTACCATAACCCATACCATAAAAAAGGGCTCTTGCCGGTGCACCTTTAGGACCTTTTTTTACTACATCACTACGCCTCATAATTGTTAACCTCTCCTTTAACATAAAATATTTTATAAAAACATGACATTGATTCTAATGCAAAAATTCTATTCACAATAAGCTAAAATTTGGCAAATCACTTTAAAAAATACTCGCCATATTATTATAAATCTATATTTAGAAATACTCTTAATAAAAATAAACTCCTGCTAAAAAGTAAATCAAATTTTATTTGCAATTAAGAAACAAATTATAATATTATAAAACAAAGGGGAGGAAAGGGGATCTGTTATGAATATCAAAAAACCTGAAGTTTTTCGAGAAGATAAATACAATAAGCCCGATTACTGGCAAATCCATAAAAAAAGGGTCGAAAGCTTGACCGAAAACCTAAATGATATTTTAGAAGACAAACCTTTTACAGACACTCATATCCACCTTTATCCGCCAAAATTATTTAACGCAATTTTTAACTGGTTTGACTGGGCAGGCTGGGTAATCCCTTACAAAAAAGATACAGACAGCCTTTATAAATATTTAGAACTAGCAGGAATCAAAAGAAGTTTTTTGCTTCTGTATGCACACAAACCAGACATATCTTATTCTCTTAACAAATGGGCAAAGGATTTTTGCATAGATAAGATGCTCCTACCTTTCGGGTGTATTCATCCAGGCGACAAGGACCTAGACAGAATTCTAGGAGAAGTTCTTGATAACTGGAGCTTCCCCGGTATCAAGCTCCATCTTTTAGTACAAAAAATAAGAGCTGATGACTCTTCCCTCTCTCCTGTATACGAAGCACTAAACAAAAGGGATAAGTGCCTTATAATTCATGCAGGCACCTGCCCCTATCCTGAGAGCCATTTAAGTATTGATTATCTTTATAACGTCCTAAAAAAGTTTCCATATTTAAGAGTTCAGATAGCACATCTTGGCCTATACGAATTAGACAAATCATATTACCTGGCCAAAAACTACGAAAATGTATACTTAGACACTTCTTTCATCCTGGGTAACCCGGCATTTCCCCTGGGAAATTACATGGAAAAAATTTTAGATCTTGAAGACAAAATAGTATATGGAAGTGATTTCCCTTTAATTAAGCATGACATGGTAAAAGGAATCGAAAAAATATTAGAGCTAGAACTAGACAAAGACTTTTACCAAAAGTTATTTTCAACAAATGCCACTAAATTTTTGGGGTCCTAGATTATTTTATCCTCTTTCAAATTAGTAATCTCATCTTCACCGAAACCTAGTTCTTGTAAAACCTCTTCAGTATGTTCACCGTATTCTGGAGGCTGTCTGTGCTCTCTTTTTTCTTCCTCACTAAATTTAATAGGAGTATCTACAACTTTTACATTACCACCCCTTGGATGAGGTATGTCCTTAAGAACTTTCCTATGTTTTATCTGAGGATTATTTTCTAGTTCATCTAGGTCAAGGACAGGATCACAGCACACATCCTCATTAGCAAAGATCTCTTCCCATTCTTCTCGGGTCTTAGATAAAAATATGTTTTTTACTTCATCTTTTACTTCTTCTTCTTCAGACAGCCTTTTCGAAATCAAATCCTCTCTTTTAACCACCTTACAAAAATCTTCCCAAAATTTTGGCTCAAGGGCCGCTAGAGCCATATGTTTACCATCTTTGGTAGGGTAGACATTATAGCATGGTAGCTTACCACTAAGGGTAGCCTCTCCCCTTTTTAGGTCTTCACTTATTCCAAGCTGAGATATGAGCATTGTCGCAAAAGAAACAGCACCATCAAGCATAGATATATCTATATACTGACCTTTGCCTGTTTTTTCACGGTTATACAAAGCAGCCAAAATTCCAGGCACCGCCATCAAAGAACCTCCACCTATATCTCCTATTTGTACTGGAGGTATAACAGGGTCTTTGTCTTTTTCGCCAGTTAACCCCACAATTCCAGACAGTGAAGTAAAGTTCAAATCATGTCCTGACTTATCCCTATAAGGTCCATCCTGCCCATATCCAGATATAGAACAAAGTATTACCCCTGGGTTTTTCTCCTTAAGTGTTTCATACCCAATACCTAACTTCTCCATAATGCCAGGCCTAAATCCTTCTACCACCACATCGTATTCCTGAATTAGTTTAAAAAGTATCTCCTTGCCCTTTTCGCTTTTTAAATTTAATTTTATCGCCCTTTTATTCCTATTAAGCCCCCAAAATAACGGACTTTCTTCAAGGCCTTCAAAATGCGGCTCAAGCCACCTCATATAATCCCCAAGCCAAGGATCCTCTACCTTCAAAACATCTGCACCCATATCACCAAGCATTTGAGTAGCAAAACCTCCGGGCAAAAGCCTTGATAAATCAAGTATCTTAACATCCTTTAACAATGAATACATAAAACCATGCTTCCCCCAATCTTAATTTTAATTTTTTTATTAACATTGCTAACCATTCATTTGATATAACTATTAATCACTCTTATAGATTCTATCACAATTATCAGAATTTTTTAATAATGTTCTGTTATAGTTCATTGTTAATATTTATTGTAAACACCTGCCTGCTACCATAAATGAGCTTTTAATTTGCGAGATTTTTAGCACAAATAAGTTCCCCCGACATGTTGGTAGCAGGCAGGTGCTCTGACATCTCATTTAGAACCTTCCCATCAAAGTAAACCTAAACATGACCAAAGATGCCAGAACTATTAATAAACCAAACAGCATAAAAGACAAAGGAAAACCTATAATGCCTAATATTCCACCAAAAATAAAAGAAGAAATAGCTATAGACATATCAATAGTACTTTCGAAAAACGATAGAGCAGTAGCTCTTGTTTTGTCCTGGCTCCTATCTACAAGCCAGGCAGCAATTGCAGTTATAGCACCGCTAAAGCCAAAACCAACAAAAAAGCTGCTAAGATAAAAGACCAAAGATGACAATGGTAATATCACATATATACCGACCCCTATCCCTGCGCTGATAAGACAGGGCCATACCACTCTCGCCCTACCAAAAATATCAGACAAATAGCCGGCCGCAAGATTGGCGAATATGCCAAACACCCCAAAGAAAGTAAAGTAAATTGCAGGATTGTCCATATTCATCACCTGAGAAACATAAATCGAACTAAATGTAAATATCACACCATGAGAAAAGGCTCCAAGAGAGGTAGCAATATAGATAGGCCACAAATTTTTATCTCTTAACACTTTTATATTCTTTTCTACCTCTTCTTTTATACCAGAAGTCTTTTGTGCCTCAAAGGCTGGAGGTGTTATCATAGTTCCAAGAATAAAAGCTGCTACTCCTATGCCAAAACTAACTATGAACCAGGCATCAAAATTATAAGCATCCTTTAATTGCATAGCGATAGCAGGACCAAGAAGAAGAGCAAGAGTATTAACAAGCCTGTACATACCTAGATAACTGCCTCTTTTGTCCGGGGGAGAGATATCAGCAGTAAGAGACGTTCCTGCCGAAAAATAAGCAGCAAGGCCTACTGCCTGATACACCCTTGCCATTATCAAAGAAAACACACTATTACTAATCATAAACAGCAAAGGAGCAGTAGCAAAGGCAAATATTCCAATCAAAAGGGGAACCTTCCTCCCTCTACTATCTGCCATAGGTCCAAAATAAAACCTCAAAAGAACAGCAGCAATAAAAAAAACAGTGTTTTGTAACCCCGCATAGAATTCATTGCCACCAAGCTCTATCACATGAATAGGGGCTGTAACAAGAGTCGCAAAAAAATTAATAAATGTTAGTAGTGCAGCACCCAAAAGTAACAAAAAGTTCTTGTTTGTCATCTAGTTCATCTCCTAAATTGTTTAAATAACTGGCAAATCCAAATTTAAGTTTAACAAATTGGCTGAGAATTGACAAAAAATTTATAAAAAATGTTAAAATATAAATGTGATTCTGATGCAAAATTATATGAGCGAGTTTAGTTTATAACTTAAGTGCTAATTGGTCAGACTTTTATGTTAATCTAGCAATATTTATTTGAAAGGGGTTAAAAACAATGATATTACCTTATAAAGACAAATACCCTGAAATCAAAGATAGTTCTTTTATAGCTAGCAGTGCCATAATTACCGGTGATGTTAAAGTTGGCAAAAAAACAAGCATATGGTATGGTTGTGTAATAAGAGGAGACGTAGCGCCAACAATAATTGGTGACGGGGTAAACATACAAGATAATACTATCTTACATCAAAGCCCTGAACTGCCGGTCATAATTGAAGATGGTGTAACTGTTGGTCATAACGTGGTCCTTCATGCCTGCAAGGTCAGAAAAAACGCCTTAATAGGTATAAGCAGTACAGTATTAGATAATGCAGAAATTGGCGAAGGAGCCATGGTGGCTGCAGGAAGTGTAGTGCCACCTAGTAAAAGTATCCCACCAAAAACTCTAGTGATGGGGTCGCCTGCCAAAGTTATTCGCGAGCTAACAGAAGGTGAAATTGAGGAAATGAATAGGATTAGAAATAGTTACGAAGAGAGAGGTCAGTATTATAAAAAACTAGAAGAAGACTATTTTAATAGTGAGGAAGGTGTATAAGTATGGTTTACAGCACTCCTTTGTACAGACCACCAAGTGAAGCTTCAAGCCTAATACTCCAGATCACCCATGGATGTTCCCATAACGCGTGTACTTTTTGTGGAATGTACAAAGAAAAAAAGTTTTACATCAAAAGCCTAAAAGAAATAAAAAGCCATATCGACGAGCTTGCTAACGACCCAAGGATTATAAAAAGAATATTCTTAGCAGATGGTAATGCCCTGGCTGTAGATACAGACACCCTGGTCAAAACCCTTAACTATATTAAAGAAAAATTTCCAAACGTTGAAAGAATCTCGATTTATGCTGGACCAAAGGATGTTTTAGACAAGACCGATAAAGAGTTAAAAACTCTTGGAGAAAACGGCTTAGAGCTTTATTACCTGGGGATCGAAAGTGGAAGCGATAAAATACTAAAAATGGTTAACAAAGGGGTAACAGTCGAGGAAATGATAGAGGCAGGACAAAAAATCATGAACAATGATCTAAAACTTTCTGCAACTATTATCTTAGGTCTTGGTGGAAAAGAATTAATAAAAGAACATGCAGTAGAAACAGCCAAAGTAACAAACAAAATAAACCCTACTTATCTTGGAGCACTAACCCTGATGGTAGACCCTAGATCCTCACTACACAAAAAAATAGAAAAGGGTGAATTTCAACCATTAGATTCAGTAGAAATACTTCAAGAGTTAGAAATCCTCCTAGAAAATTTTGAACTAGAAAATACAGTTTTTAGATCTAACCACGCTTCTAACTACTTACCCCTTAAGGGCACATTAAATAAAGACCGGGACAAACTTTTAGATATGATTAGATCAGCACTAAAAAATCCTAAAAAAGCAGGACTAAGACCAGATCATTTAAGAGGCTTATAAGCCTGCATAGCTTATAGGGTCAATATTATAATTGTTCATAAAAGCCCTTTCGGGGCTTTTGTTATTTTTCTGTATTAATATAATTTATGTTTATATTAATTTTTATTATATCAGGTCTTTATACATTTTTATTTATATTTTTATATATTGACATTATTACCTATCATAATTGGGACCATTAATAACAATTTTCGAGGAAAATTAAAAAAATTCGATATTTTAGGTCGATTTTCTCATTTCATATTATCTTCCATGAAGATTAGTAAGTAATTTATCAGAAAATCATTACTTTTATACTATTACTTGTTGTTTTTTTATGGTTTAAAATAAGGCATAAAACATGTTTCGAAAATTTTTTTATTATTTCTACTAAAATCTAGACTTCAGGAGGGAAACTGCTAATGAAATCAATGTTAAACAGTTTAAAAGGAAAACTAATAATGTTATTCCTTTTAGTTGGCTTAATACCTATTTTGGCTGTAGGTATTATTTCTTTTATTTCCGCAGAAGATAATTTAAGGGAAGAAGTATCAAATTCTATGGAGATGTATTCAGAGATTTCAAATGAACAATTAAGTGAATTTTTCGAAGAAAGAGAAGGAGATGTAATAACTTTTTCCCAGGTTGAAGATGTAAGGACAAGCCTGGAAACCTTAAGAGATGCAGATTGGGATACTAATGATGAAGAGTGGCAGGAAAGAATAGATGTCCTACATAACATTAGTCATACTATAGAAGATGAATTTGGTTATTCTTTTATATTTTTCACAGATCCTGAAGGAGAGATTGTCTATGGTACCATCGAGGATACCATAGGTGAAGATATTTCCATGAGAGATTACATCCAGACCTCTCTTGAAGGTGAAGTTAATTGGGACGAGTTCTTTTACTCCGAAATCATCGACCAAAATGCTCTTGTCGTATCAGGGCCTGTACACGGCCTGGATGGTGAAATAATAGGTACTATTAATTTGATGTTTGGTGATGAACACATTAATCAGACAATTCATGAAGGAATAGACATTATTGGCGATACTGCAAACGCTTACCTTATCAATGAAGAAGGATTATTGCAAACGAATACATTAAGAGGCGAATATCAAGAAGATGCAGTTCTTCAAGAGTATGTAGAAAGCAGCGGTATAGAAGTACTAAAAGATGTTTTGGCACAAGATCTTGAAGAGGAAGAGCTTTTTCAATTCAGTGAACAGATGGAATACGAGGACTATATGGGAAATTCAGTCCTTGGACAGTTAGGTATTACAGTACTTGGAGATACCCCTGTCGGTTATGTTATAGAGGTAGAGCAAGATGAAGCTTTTGCCGGAGCAGCAGAACTACAGAATTATCTATTAATTGTTGGCTTTATAGTAGCTGCAATAGTTGCTATTACCGGTTATATGATCGGGGGTAAATTTTCAAACCCAATTATTCAAGCTGCAGAGCATGCAGAAAAAATAGCATCAGGCAATCTTCAAGATGACATCTCAAAAGAGCATCTTAAGAGAAAAGATGAAATAGGACAGATGGCTAATTCTCTAAATAATATTTCCAATGCCTTTAAAGATCTAATTGGCAAAATAAAAGAATCTGCAGAAAAGGCAACGGCTTCTGCAAATGAAATAAATATCGCATTAGATGAATCAAATAAAGGAATGGAAGAAGTAAGCCAGGGTATTGAACAGGTATCCGAAGGAGCAGGCGAAAATTCTAACTCTCTTTCTGAGACCAAAAAAGCTATCGAAGATATCTCAAATTCGGCCCAAAACATGGCAAGTTCAGCAGAAAAAGCTGCCGATAACAGTTCAAGTACAAGCGAAAATGCTGAAAATATTAATAAAATGATGGACAAGTCTTTAGAAAAACTTGATGAAGTTGGAAAAGGCAGAGATAAAGTCAGGGAAAGTTATCAAGAGGCTGAAAACGCTGTTTCTAATATAACAGAGTTTGTAAACACAATAACAGAAATCTCCGAGCAGACTAACCTTCTTGCCCTTAATGCTACAATTGAAGCAGCAAGAGCTGGAGAACATGGAAAAGGTTTTGCAGTAGTAGCTGACGAGGTCAGAAAATTAGCCGAACAATCATCGAAATCTGCCGAAGAAGTTAAGTCAGTTGTAGATGAAGTAAAAAACAAAACTTCAGATGCTTTTAAAGCAGTCGAAGAAACTGAAAAGCCCATCTCTGAAACTTTAGAAACCATTAACAATGTTAAAGAACGGGTAGATGAAATAACAACTCAAATAAAGGGTATAGATAGTGAAATTCAAAATATTGCTGCAGGAGCAGAAGAACAATCTGCATCAAGTGAAGAAGTAGAAGCTTCAGTTGACGAAGTACTAAACACCGTAGAAAGCACATCACAAAACGCCGAAAAAATAAGCGCATCTACCCAAGAACAAACTGCAAGCTTAGAAGAGATAAGCGCAAGTATGCAAGAACAGCAAGAGGTTATAGAAGGTCTCTTAGAACAAATCAAATTCTTCAAAACATAACGAATACGAATAATAATTAAAAGTAAAAAAGCTAAAAGTCGCCAGGGAGCAAAGATGACTGTGTACTGAATTGCTCCCTGGCGACTTTTTTAAACTTACCTTTTTTTATTAACTGATTTTATCTAAATCTAACCTACACTTTTATCACTGTCTTCCCAGTATTTTCTTCTAAGTTCAAATTTTTGCACCTTACCAGTAGCTGTTGTTGGTAAAGCATCAACATATTCTACGCTTGTTGGACATTTATAGCCTGCTATTTTTTCCTTGCAATATTTAATTATCTCCTCTTCAGCAGGCTTTTCATCTCCTTTTGGAACAATAATAGCTTTTGGTGTTTCTCCCCATTTTTCTGAGGGCACTCCTATAACTGCACACTGAGCTACTGCTGGATGTTTGTAAAGCAAATTCTCTACCTCAACAGAGGAGATATTTTCCCCACCTGAGATGATAATATCTTTATCACGGTCTTTTATCTCACACATTCCATTTTCGTCAATTGTAGCCAAATCTCCTGTATGGAAATAACCTGGCCTTTTGGCGTTAAAGGCTTCCTCAGTAGCTTCAGGTTTGTTCCAGTACCCTTTCATAACCTGATTACCTCTGATAACTATCTCTCCTATCTCTTGACCGTTAGGTTCAACATCATTACCTACATTGTCAACAACTCTCACATCAGTTCCAAGAGCTTCAAAACCCTGCATCTTTTTCAACTCATACTTGTTTTCTTCAGTGGTAAATCTAAAGCTATGACTAGTTGTAATAAATGGAGCCACCTCTGTCAGCCCGTAAAGCTGTCTAATCTCCCAACCAAATTCATTTTCTATAGTTTCCATAGTAGTTTGCGGTGGTGGACTTCCTGCTGTAGTTAGCCTTACATGGCTATCTCCTTTAGTAGTTATATTAGGATTATCATTATAATGGGCGATAAGCATATTAAGTACAGTAGGCGCTGCACATAGATAAGAGACATTATATTTATTAATCCGGTTAAATACTTCAGCTGGATCAACTTTTTTCAGACAAACATGCACACCTCCATTACCTGTAATTGAATAAATATGTCCCCAGCCATTAACATGGAACATCGGAAGGGTCCAGAGATAGACATCGCCATCATTGATCTGAAAATGTGTACTCAAAATTAACGCATGCCAGTGCTCTGTCCTGTAAGTCCTCATAACTCCCTTAGGGTCACCTGTTGTACCACTTGTATAATTAATTGTGCAGACATCGTCTTCATCATAATCGGGACGCTCGGGCTGCTCAGGGCTTGAGCTTTCTAATAATTCTTCATAATCTTCCCAGTCTCCTTTGGCATCCTTAGCATCATAAGCAACATAATACTCTGCAGGAAGCTCAGCTCTAATTTCTT
Organism: Natranaerofaba carboxydovora; assembly: GCF_022539405.1. NCBI lineage: Bacteria > Bacillati > Bacillota > Clostridia > Natranaerobiales > Natranaerofabaceae > Natranaerofaba > Natranaerofaba carboxydovora. The sequence goes on from NZ_CP054394.1 coordinate 2,314,290, forward strand.
CAATCCTATCAGTTAGCTCTGAGTCACAAATTATTACTCTAGCACCACAATCCTTCAAAATATAGTCATACTCAGAAGGCTTAAGCCTGTAATTAAGGGGTACATTAATAATTCCTAGTTGATTAGTGGCATAAAAAGTCTCTAAAAGCCAGTGAGTATTAAATGATAATATCGCTACCCTATCACCATATTTGAGGCCCCACTTCTTGAATAAATTAGAGAGCCTGTTAACACGTTCATTAAACTCATTATAAGTAAACTCCGTTCCATCATCTGCTATTACACCCAGATGATCCCCATAAATATCTACTGCCCTATCCAAAAACTCTACTGTTGTCATTGGTACTTTCAAAAAAACCATCCCCCTTTTTAATAAATCTTTAAGTTTTAACATTAAATCAAATTACAAATCAAATTTAGCTTAAATGAAAACTAATAAAACCAGTCCAAAATTATAGGTTGCATATACTAAAGGTTATTAATGTTAATCAGGCGTAATAGTATTAATATAGCGAAACTTTAAAATATTCAGAATTTTAATCTCGTTAATATTATACAAGGACAGTTAAATAAATTCAAGTATATGTCATAAAAACTATTATTAAACCAAAAAAATAAACTAAAAAAACTCTTGTCTTTTTTGCGAATATTCTGTAAAATATAAAGCAGCTATTCTAATACATCATTCTAAAAATAATCTTCTATTCTATAACGGTGCCCTGAAAACAAAATACTTCTACAAATGATTATTGTAACATTGTAGCAACTACTACCGTAAATATCTCATCAGTCACCCATCTGGCACCATACAAATTTTACAAAAAATAAAGAAGGAATTTATTAAGTATAAGCGAATATTATTTATATTAGAGTGAATTTTCTAAATATTTAGCATATTTCAAGGAAGGGTGAGATTATGAAAAAATTTTTCATATCAGTATTAGCTTTAGGATTACTAGCAGGCTTTATGCTTCCGATTGGTGGGACTCATGATTACAATACTCCCCCCGACGAGGTAGTTAACAATTACTGGGAACTACATCAACTAGGAGAAATTGAAGAAGCCAACAAATTATTGGCTGAAGATGATATTAAATTAATTAATGAGAAAGATAATAGTAAAATAAAAATAAGAATTAATAACCAAACAGAAAATATTGGGGATTTTGAGAAAATTCTTTTAGAAAACCTTGAAATTGAAGCTACCAATTATGAAGAAATCGAAAACAGAAAAAGGTATGCTCTTTTTGGTACAAAGGGTGCACTAGCAGATGTAAAAGTCACAAAGCCTAACTTCGAAGAAGTTTTCGATAAATTCATCTCGGAAGGACAAGAAGAGCTAATATCAATCAAAAATAATGGTGCTAGTAACAAAGAAATAAAACAAAAAGCAGAAGAAATTTTAGAAAACCTATTAGAAGAATCTCCTAAAGTCACACATCAAGAACAGGTTATACTTCGTTTAGTTGAAATCCGTTCTTCAGGAAGAATGGAAGGATGGCAAGTAGCTGATTGGAACTTTGAAGCTATAAACGCTAGAATTGATTCAATAAATAAAAAAATGGATAATGAGTTTAGTTTATAATTACTCACAGATTTATAATTACTAAGGAGGAGATCACCAGATGACTTCGGCTTATCAATTAAGAGAAGCTGCGTTTGTCACAGAAAATGTTAAAGCAGAATTAAGAGAAAGAAAATATTACTTTAAATTAGGACACTATATTGCAGCAATAACAGGCATTATTTTTGGTGTCAGCAGTTATTTTGCTACAAATGAATTATTGTCACCAGATTTAGGTACAAATTTATTTGCTTTCGCGGCTTTAGTAGTAGCATTTTATTTTGTCGCTAAGTTTTCTCAAATAATTCTTGGATTTGTACTGTGGGTTGTAGCCAAAATGTTTCATTATAAAATTCCTATTGCTCAAATTGTAAGATCTATAAACTTTGCTTTCTTACCATTATGGTTAGCGGCACCTATCGTACCATTTATTACTGTAGCACCAAACCCTATAACAGGGCCTGTATTATATATTATCAATATATTTTTAGTTATTATTATGATATGGTTTATTAGATCATTGATACATGTGATGGATGCAATCTTGTCAACTAATATTCACCAGGCAATAGTTATAACTGGAGTTAGCTGTTCTTTAATTCTTACTTTTATATTGGTTTTCACATAATTCACTCAAATAAAATTTTAAGGTTTTCAAAGAAGGAATTAGGCATAAATTATAGAATAGATGAAGTTAAGTTTTTACAATTTTCAGAATTTTTAGTTAATGATAGCCAGCAAGCGAGTAAATTTTCTTAGAACCTCAAGTAAAGTAAAACTATAAACAAATAAAATTCTTGAAAGGAGGGGTTGACCTTCTAGTTATATAAAAATCATCCGTGTTAGTTAGATTGTTAAATGGTGTTAAACGGCGGTTGTTAAATTATTTAAAGAGACGTGCTATGAATAGTCAAGTATAAATTTTTCAAAGATTTTTCAAAGATCACTGTTGTTCTTTGACAACCACATAAGGATTTTGGCTAAGAATTATTATCTGGAGACCACTTGTAGTTACTTTGATAAGGGCGATTGTTTTTCCACAAAGAGAAAATCATATGTACTAATTTTCGAGCCACAGCACCAGTTGCAACATTAGAATGCTTACCTTCTTGTTTCTTTTTTTCATAGAACTCTTTAAGTTCAGGATTAAACCGCCTAGCTGATACAGCTGCCATCCACAAGCTATGCCTTAAAACAGGGGACCCTCTTTTGGACATTTTGTTTTTAGAACCTTCAAACTCTCCAGAAGCGTACACACTAGCATCAATACCAGCAAAAGCTACAAGGGCTTTGGCATTTTTGAATCTGTGGATATCCCCAACTTCACCAATTATGGCAGCAGCAAGGGTAGGTCCAATACCAGGCACAGTTTCTAACACATGGCGATACTCAGTATCTTCAGAAGGACGCATCTCTTCCATGACCTGATCTATGGCTTCTTCAATAGTGTTTATCTGGTCTTCAACAAACTCAATTTGCTCCATAAGAAGCCTAAGCTCTAAAGCATAAGCATCAGCGGCCAGATTTATCCCAAAGGTTCCCTTGGCTAGATCTTTAACCTGCTGGGCTTTATCACTGCCAAACCTTCCCCTTGAATGTTTCTTTAAGAACTCTGTTAACTCTGAAAGATCCACATCAGCTAGTTCTTCAGGGGAAGAAAATTCTTGTAAAAGCTTTTTAGAACTGTTGATAAACACACCAGAAAAACACTCAGGGTATTCTGGGAAAACTCTGTCTAAGATAGCTAGTACCTTGTTTTTCAAATCGCCAACACTTCTAACAAGATCAAAGCGGTGTCTGGATAGAGTTTGAAGTTTCATAACAGTTTCAGATGCAAGCTCAGACTGCGGCAGTCGCCCGAAACGGACCATATCAGCTAAGATAAAAGCATCTTTTAGATCTGTTTTGGTCTTTCTGATATAGAAGTTTCTGATGGCATGAGATTGGATAGGATTAATCACATGAACCTCATAACCCAATTCTGTTAAATGATAGTAAAGAGAAAGCCAGTAGTGGCCTGTAGCTTCAAGGCAAAATTTGCAGTTGTCAGTTGTAATTCCTAAGCGTTCAAAGTTACTAAGAAGTTTATCTACACCCTTTTTTCTATTATGAATATTAATACTAAGAACTGAATTACCTTCAGCATCAATGATGCAAACTTCATGCTTATGTTTTGCAATATCAATACCGCCAAAAAACATTACAAAGATACCTCTCTTTAACAAAATATTGACAGGGCCAGTCCCCAGCACCTCACAAGTCCCAACCTTGCTCGTTACTCGAGGCATACAGCAAGCTATATCCACAACGTGCTCATTCGAGAAATCTTATGAGGGCGGGGCTCCACTCTCTATACCAGGACAGCTTAACTTCCCATGGAGGTGATCGAAGCCCCTGCCTCATTAGAGATATTAGCTACTTAAGGCCAAAATCCCTATGTGGTTGTCAAAGATCAGTGAATTCTTTTGACTATCAATAGCATGTCGGGAACTAACTATATTGTACAAGGAGGCTAAAAAATGGCTGATGAAGAAAAAAAGAATGAATCTTATGACGATACTGATGTGTATTTTGAACATGAAGTTAACTTGTTAAGCCCCAAGACCCCCTTTATGAAAGATTTCTTAAAACTCAGTTTACCTTTAGTAATTATCTATGTATTTGTCCTCATAGCAGGACCTGCAGTAATTTTTTTAACTGCGGAAACGGCTGATGGGATGGGACCTTTAACAGAAGCTACAATTCTAAGCTTTCCTGTTCACTGGTTTATAGTTGCCTTTATCTGTCCTGGCGTTCCATTTATACTCTCTATTATTTTTGCAATACAGCAGGATAAATTATTTGAAAAATACGCTGATAGTGAGTCTGAAAGCGCATAAAGGGCACGATCATGATTAAGATAAAAAAATTATTTTTTAATTATAAGAGTTTGATTTTATTAAAAGGAGGCGAACTTATTAATGGATGTTGCTGGTTTAGATATTAGTTTTAAGTTAGGTGCAACCATATTAACAATAGCAATGCTTGTAATTTTCCTTGCTGTAGGTCTAACACAAAAGGTTAGTTCTACAGAAGGTTACTGGGCTGCTGGACGTTCAATCGGCCCATTAGAAAACGGTATGGCAGTGGCTGCTAACTGGATGAGCGCTGCCAGTTACCTTGGAGTTGCTGGTACCTTTAGTGTTTTAGGTTTTTTTGCTTTTGCTTATATAATTGGATGGAGTACAGGGTATTTTATCCTGTTAGTCTTTATGGCAAGTCAGATTAGAAAATACGGAAAATATACCGCACCAGACTTTATCGGAGACCGGTATTATTCAGATGTTGCAAGAGCCATTGCAGCAGTCACTACAGTTTTTATCGCTATAACATATGCTATCGCGCAGTATTCAGGAATCGGTCTAATGTTTGGTTACATCCTTGGGGCACCTTACGAAACTGCAGTAATAATAGGAACAATAGTAGTTATCGCATACATTTTGATCAGTGGTATGCTTGGAGCTACCAGGAACATGGTTGTTCAGTACGTAATTTTGATCATAGCATTTTTAATACCTCTAGTAATCCTTGGCTATGAATATGGTTTGCCACTATTCTTTATACCATGGATAGGTTATGGCCCACAGGTGCAGGCAGTTATGTCAGAAGTTAGTACAGATTTTGTAGCACCTTTTGCTCATATGAGTGCTTATCACTTTTACGCTCTTATGATTACATTAATTTTTGGAACAAATGGTCTTCCTCACGTTCTTCAACGTTTTTACGTGGTTAGAGACGAAAGTATTTCCCGTTGGTCAGCAGTTTGGGGATCCCTTTTTATATTACTGCTTTATCTAGGGACTCCAGCTTACTCTACTTTTGCGATTTTTCAATATTTCGGAATGACAGGAGAATTTCCTCTAGCTGGTGAGTGGGCAGACGCAACGGTTGTTCTTGCAGCCCAGTATAGTGAAATCGTTCCAGGAATAATCGTTGGCCTTTCAGCAGCCGGTGGTGTTGCAGCAGCTTTTGCTACTACTGCAGGTCTATTCATGGCAGGTTCAGCCGGTATATCTAACGACCTTTATACAAGAATTTTCAAACCAAACGCTACCCAAAAGGAACAGGTTCTTGTTGCTCGTGTTGCCACAGTAGTAATGGGTATTATCGTTACCTTATTTGCTCTTGATCCTCCGGCAATGATTGCTGACTTGGTTGGTATGGCCTTTGCAATTGCTGCAGCTGTTATATTCCCAGTGTTCTTTATGGGTATCTGGTGGGAAAAAACCACCAAAGAAGCTGCTATTACCTCTATGGTCTTTGGTTTAATAGTAAACGTGGTAACTTTTGCCGGTATGGGCCATCCATGGTTTGACCAGTGGTTACCGGCCACTTCTTCGGGACTATACAGTGTGCCAATATGCTTTATAATTATTGTAGTTGTATCTAAGATGACTCCAAAACCACCTGAAAGAATTATTCAGTTAATCAGATATGTGAATAGTCCAGTTCCAGGACATAAAGCGGGTTTTGCTGCTTCAGCTAACGAAAATCTAAATGAAGAAACAACTCCTGAGCCAGAAACTAACGAAACTAAAAAAGAGTCAGATGAACCTGGACCATCAGCTTCTGGGCCAAATTTTGCACCAAATCCTACAAAATAAATTTAATTAAATAGCAGGAATATTATTAAATATATAGAATATATGATAATAAGATTTCAGAAAATTCATTACAGTTAAAATCTTAAAAAAATTATCAAGGTAAAGAAGCGGGGTATTTCACCCTGCCTTCTTTGCCCCAGTTTCTTTTTTACTAGTTAACTTTCTAGCTAGTAATCAAAAATTTAAACCGGACCTAATTCCCTGGTTTAAAAATGTTTTCCTAAACATAATTTAGGGTACAAGGAGGGAAAATTTTTATGTGCGCAGAATTTAAAGAGTTCTCAGAGAAGGACAAAATTAATCCACCTAAGGAATTTGTAGAAAAGGCTAACCTTAAATCTTACGACGAATACAAAAAAATGTACGAAGACTCCGTTAAAAACAGGGAAGATTTTTGGGCTAGAATGGCAGAAGAAAAAGTCGACTGGTTCAAAAAATGGGACAAAGTAAATGAAGAAGATCTATCCAAAGGAGAAATCAACTGGTTTGTAAACGGAAAACTAAATGTATCATATAACTGCCTGGACAGACATCTTAAAACCCACAGAAGAAACAAAGCAGCAATAATATGGGAAGGTGATGAAGGCGAAAGTAAAACTTACACATACCAGCAGCTACACCAAGAAGTATGTAAATTTGCTAATGTTTTAAAAGCACAAGGTGTCAAAAAAGGCGATCGGGTGGCAATCTATCTACCAATGGTACCTGAGCTTCCTGTTGCGATGTTAGCATGCGCTAGAATCGGTGCAATTCACAGCATTATCTTTGCTGGTTTTAGCCCCGATTCTATTAAAGACAGGGTATTGGACTGCGAAGCAAAAGTTATCATTACTTCAGATGAAAGTGTAAGAGGCGGAAAAATCGTACCTTTAAAAGACAATGTTGATAAAGCTGCTGAAAACCTAGATGTTGTAGAAAAGATCATTGTCCTTGAGCGTACAAGCGGCGATATAAATATGAAAGAAGGACGAGATGTCTGGTGGCATGAAGAGATGAAAAAAGCAGACGATAAATGTGAACCAGAAGAAATGGACGCAGAAGATCCTTTATTTATCCTTTACACTTCAGGTAGTACCGGCAAACCAAAAGGAGTACTTCACACTACCGGGGGATATTTACTTTATACTCAAATGACCACTGAATATATCTTTGATATAAAAGATGACGATGTATACTGGTGTACGGCAGATATTGGCTGGATAACAGGCCATAGTTATATTGTCTACGGACCCCTTGCAAGCGGTGCTACAACTTTAGTTTTTGAAGGTGTCCCCACCTATCCTGAACCTGATAGATTTTGGCAAGTTGTTGAAAAATACAAAGTAAACATTTTCTATACTGCACCAACTGCACTTAGAGCTTTAAAGAAAGCAGGAGATGAGTGGATAGAAAATAGAGATTTAAGCAGCCTAAGGCTACTTGGAACTGTAGGAGAACCTATCAACCCTGAAGTGTGGAGTTGGTATCATTATGTGATTGGCCAAGAAAAATGCCCAATCGTTGATACATGGTGGCAGACAGAAACTGGAGGAATCTTAATCTCTCCAATACCTGGAGCCATACCAACTAAACCAGGTTATGCTACTGTTCCGTTTTTCGGAGTCGAGCCTCTAATTTTAAAAGATGAAAATAACGAATGCGACACTAACGAAACCGGATTCCTAGTAATTAATAAATCCTGGCCGTCAATGTTAAGAGGAGTTTATGGAGATCACGAAAGATTTATGAACACATATCTTAAAGCTTTTCCTGGATATTATATGACTGGTGATGGTGCATTTGTAGACGAAGATGGTTATGTCCGCTTAACCGGCAGAATCGACGACGTTATAAACGTATCAGGCCATCGCATGGGTACTGCAGAAGTAGAAAGTGCCCTGGTCGAGCACGATGCAGTGGTTGAGGCAGCAGTAGTAGGAGTTCCGCACGATGTCAAAGGTGAAGGAATTTACGCATATTGTATCCTTTCTGAAGGATATGACAAGTCAGGAGATCTTAAGAAAGATCTAATAAACCATGTAAGAGACTCCATCGGACCAATCGCTAAACCTGAAGATATACACTTTGTTGATGGACTGCCAAAGACAAGAAGTGGTAAGATAATGAGAAGAATTTTGAGAAAAGTTGCTGAAGGTGAAACGGATAAGTCAAAGCTTGGAGATACCACTACACTAGCCGAACCTGAGGTAGTAGATCACATTATCGACACAAAGGGCAAATTCTAATTTTATAACAGTTTTATCTATCATTTATTTAGTAAAGCATAAGTATTTAATAAATAAAGTATAGCAATAAAGAAAGCGCCGGAGTATTCCGGGCGCTTTCTTTATTATTTTAGCTTGTTATAGTTCTTTACGGCTTTACGTTTTCATTAATCCAATTAACAATATCCTCTGTCGATGTACCCGGTGTGAATATTGCATCCGCTGCTCCCATGTTTAGTAGTTCCTCTTTTTCGTCATCTGGGATAGTTCCTCCACCAAGTATAGTTATGTCACCTGCTCCTTTTTCCTTTAACATCTCCCTTATCTTTGGTATAAGGGTCATATGCGCTCCGGACAGTATACTTAGCCCTACAATATCAACGTCTTCCTGCAGTGCAGTTGAAACTATTTCTTCAGGTGTTTGATGAAGTCCGGAATATATAACCTCAAAGCCCGCATCTCTTAGAGCTCTTGCCACCACCTTAGCTCCTCTATCATGACCATCAAGTCCAGGTTTTGCAACCAAAATCCTAATTTTATCTTCAGCCACTAAAAATCACTCCCCTCGGAATTCTTTAATTTTAGAATAATTTAAGAATGTTTTAGAATATCGGATCTTCTTTAAATTCACCAAATACCTCTTTTAACGCAGAAATTATTTCACCTTCGGTGCAGTATGCTTTAACACAGTCAAGTATCTTAGGCATCAAGTTATCATTTCCTTTAGCTGTTTCTTTTAATGCATTAAGGGTGTTACTTACCTCTTCGTTGTCTCTTTCTTCTCTTAACTTAGCAAGTCTGGCTTTTTGATTCTCCTCAACAGCAGGATCAACTTTAAATAGATCGATCTCCATTTCATCATCTTCTATATACTCGTTAACTCCAACAGTAATACGTTCTTTACTTTCTAGCTCTTCCTGCTGCTTATAAGCTGCATCAGTAATCTCCTGCTGGAAGAAGTTCTTTTCGATTGCTGGAATTACTCCGCCAAGAGCATCAATCTTCTCGAAGTATTCTTCTGCTTCTTGTTCAAGTTTATTGGTTAAAGATTCAATAAAGTACGAACCTGCAAGTGGATCAATAGTATTTGTCACTCCTGATTCATGTGCTAGAATCTGCTGAGTTCTAAGAGCAATTTTAACAGCCTTTTCTGTTGGAAGTGCTAGAGTTTCATCCATTGAGTTAGTATGAAGGGATTGAGTACCACCAAGTACAGCTGCCATTGCCTGATAAGCAGTTCTCACAATATTGTTCTCAGGCTGCTGAGCAGTTAATGAACATCCTGCAGTCTGAGTATGGAATCTTAACATCAATGATCTTTGATCTTTAGCCCCATATTTTTCTTTCATTCTCTTAGCCCAAATTCTTCTTGCCGCTCTGTATTTACAGATCTCTTCAAACACATCGTTATGGGCATTAAAGAAAAAAGATAACCTAGGTGCAAAATCATCAACATCTAACCCTTTTTCTTTACCGGCTTCTACATATGCGAAACCATCTGCAAGGGTAAAGGCAAGCTCCTGAGCAGCAGTAGAACCAGCCTCCCTAATGTGATAACCACTAATACTTATGGTATTCCATTTAGGAACATTCTTAGCTGAATATTCAAAGATATCAGTAATAATCCGCATGGAGTGTTCCGGTGGGAAAATCCATGACTTTTGAGCAATATACTCTTTTAGGATGTCATTTTGAATAGTACCTCTTAACTGATCCTTAGGTACGCCCTGCTTTTCCCCCGTGGCAATGTACATAGCATAAAGTATTGAAGCAGGTGCATTAATTGTCATTGAAGTACTTACCTGATCAAGGGGAATCTGATCAAACAAGGTTTCCATATCCGCTAGGGAATCTATCGCAACTCCAACCCTACCAACTTCACCAGTAGCCATATAAGAGTCCGAGTCATGACCCATAATAGTAGGCATATCAAAGGCTACGCTAAGACCTGTTTGACCCTGGGAAAGTAGATATCTATAACGCTCGTTTGACTCTTTTGCAGTACCAAATCCTGCAAACTGACGCATGGTCCATACCCTACCCCTGTACATGGTAGGCTGAACACCTCTAGTATAAGGATAGCATCCTGGCCAACCAAGATCTTCTTCATAATCCATGCCTTCTATGTTTTCAGGAGTATAAAGTGGATCTATAGGAACTCCTGAGATAGTTTGAAAGTTGATATCCCTCTCTTTACCTTTCGCATCATAAACTTCTTTTTTCCATTTTTTGTTCTCTTCTTTGATATTTTTTAACTTATCATCATCAAACATTTTCTTATCTGCCATAACAAAACTCCCCCCTAATCCTAATTATCATTCTTGAGTTATATATCTAGAAATTACAAGTCTATGCACTTCACTAGTACCTTCATAAATCTCTGTAATCTTAGCATCCCTCATCATACGCTCAACAGGGTACTCCCTGGTGTATCCATATCCTCCAAGTACCTGCACAGCATTTGTCGTAACATCCATAGCTGTTTCAGAAGCATACAGCTTGGCCATAGCCGAATACTTAGGAAACAAAGGATCGTCGTTCGTTGCTTTATAAGCAGCCTGATAAGTTAGCAGCCTAGCAGCCTCAATATTAGTCGCCATATCGCTTAGCATAAATGAAATGGCCTGGAATTTGGAAATGGGGCGGCCAAACTGTTCTCTCTCTTTAGAGTAGTCTCTTGCTGCTTCAAAAGCTCCCTGAGCGATACCAAGAGCCTGAGCAGCTATCCCTGTTCTTCCATTATCCAATGTTTTCATTGCGATTTTGAAACCATCACCTTCATTGCCAAGAAGATTCTCGGCAGGAACTCTACAATCTTCAAATACAAGTTCGGTGGTCTTTGAAGACCTAATCCCTAGCTTTTCTTCTTCTTTACCAAAACTAAATCCAGGCGTTCCCTTCTCTACTATAAAAGCACTTATACCTTTATGGGCTTTTTCTTTATCAGTTGCAGCAAAAACCACGTAGGTATCTGCAACCTCACCATTAGTTATAAATATCTTAGTTCCATTTAGTATATACTCATCCCCATCTTTGACAGCAGTTGTTTTCATATTTGCAACATCACTACCAGCCGCTGGTTCAGTCAATCCAAATGCGCCAAGTTTTTCACCTTCTGCCATGGGCTTTAAATACTTTTGTTTTTGATCTTCACTACCAAAATAATATATCGGTGAACCGGCAAGGGAAATATGAGCTGATAATAGAACTCCTGTGGATGCACAGACTCTAGATATCTCTTCAACAGCTATTGCATAGCTTATATAATCTGCTTCAGCACCCCCATACTGTTCTGGCCAAGGAATTCCTGTTAGCCCTATCTCTGCCATCTGATCAAAAAGACCTCTATCAAATTCTTCTTTCTCATCTCTTTCTGCTGCTCCTGGGGCAACTTCTTTATCGGCAAAATCCTTAACAAGCTTTTGCATCATTCTCTGTTCATCAGTGAGGTTAAAATCCATTAACACTCCCTCCATTCGTCTAATTCAAATTTTAGCCTTTTTCTAATATATCTCTCGAGATCACTAATCTTTGAATCTGATTTGTACCTTCATATATTTGTGTTACTTTGGCATCCCTGAAGTGACGCTCTACTGGATACTCTCTTGTGTAACCATACCCACCTAAAATCTGAATAGCTTCAGTAGTTACTTTCATTGCAGTATCCGTTGCATATTGCTTAGCCATAGAAGCAAGTTTGCCACCTTTAGGGTCCTTTTCATCTCTTGCTTTAGCTGCTTGGTAGGTCAGTAATTTCGCTGCCTCTATTTCTGTTGCCATATCAGCAAGTTTAAATGATATTGCCTGAAATTTGCTAATAGATCTGCCAAACTGCTCTCTAGTCTTTGAATACTCAAGAGCTGCCTCATAAGCTGCTCTAGCAATTCCAAGCCCCTGGGCAGCGATACCAATTCTACCACCATCTAACAAGGACATAGCAATCTTAAATCCTTCACTCTCTTTGCCTAACATATTCTCCGCTGGAACTTTAGCATCACTAAAAGCAAGCTCACATGTTTTTGAACCATTAAGTCCCATTTTCTTTTCTTCCGCTCCTATTGAAAATCCTGGCGTGTCCTTGTCCACTAAAAATGCGGTAATCCCTTTAACTCCTTTTGACCTGTCAATAGAGGCCAAGACAGTATAAACATCTGCTTCGCCTGCATTTGTAATAAAGTTCTTAGTACCATTTAAAATATAATTGTCTCCATCTTTTACTGCTGTTGTCTTTATACCTGCAGCATCAGAACCTGCATTAGGTTCTGTTAACGCAAATGCTCCTAATTTTTTACCCTGGGCCAAGTCAGTTAAATATTTGTTCTTTTGTTCTTCAGTTCCATAATATAGAATCGGCAGTGTTCCAACAGAAGTGTGTACTGACAATATCACCCCAGTAGTTCCGCACGCACGAGATATCTCCTCAAGAGCCATCACATATATTAAGCTTGAAGCCCCAGAACCTCCCCATTCTTCAGGGATAACAATTCCCATCATTTCGTTTTCTGCTAATTTTTCAATATTCTCTCGGGGGAATTCTCCTTTTTCATCTATCTCTGCAGCTTTAGGAGCAATTTCTTGATCAGCGAATTCTTTAAACATTTTCTGCATCATTTTTTCTTCTTCTGTCAATTCAAATCTCACCAAAATACCCTCCTTTATTTAGACAAGTAAAAAACATATTTACTAAAAAAGCCTACATCAAATTAGTTATTTTTTGTTTTGTTTAAATTCTCTGTACTATTGTTGCTTCACCCTGAGCAGCACCACTGCAAATTGTAGCAAGACCTAATTCTACATCTCTTCTTTGCATCTCATATAGAAGAGTTAATAAGATCCTTCCTCCACTTGCACCGATAGGATGTCCAAGGGCTACTGCCCCACCATTTACATTTACTTTTTCAGGATCCCATTTGCCAATCTCGATACTAGTAAGGGCAACAGAAGCAAAGGCTTCATTAACTTCAATTAAATCTATGTCATCTGTCTTAAGGTTTGTCTTCTCAAAAGCTTTGTTTGCCGCAAGTGCTGGAACTGTAGATATATAAGGTGGTTTTTCTGATGCCATACCCTGTGATACTATTTTAGCTATAGGTTTCAAACCAAGCTCATCTGCTTTCTTTTTGCTCATCAATACAAGAGCTGATGCTCCGTCACTTATCGGAGGGGCATTCCCCGGGGTGACTGTCCCATCTTTTTCAAAAGCAGGAGGCAGCTTAGCTAATTTTTCTAGGTTAGTATCAGGCCTTGGGCATTCATCTTTTTCTACTGTTTCAACCTTACCTTTTTTACCTTTTACTTCAACCGGGACTATTTCCTCAGATATATATCCTTTTTCCATAGCTTCTACAGCTTTTTCATGACTTCTAAGAGCCCATTTGTCCTGGGAGTCTCTATCTATGCCGTATTCATCTCTTGGGACTTTGCTACCGTGTACTCCCATATGAACATCGTGCACAGGGCACCATAACCCATCGTTTATCATTCCGTCAATAAACTTTGTATGACCCATTCTTTGACCAAATCTGGCTGACTCCATCAAGTAAGGTGCCTTACTCATGTTTTCCATGCCACCTGCCATAACTATCTCAGCTTCCCCGGCTTTAATCATTACATCTGCGTAGTTAACAGCTCTAAGACCGGCAGCACAGACTTTGTTTAGAGTATCAGAAGGAACTTTTTCTGAGAAACCTGCTTTCAATGTAGCCTGTCTTGACGGAATCTGTCCCGTTCCTGCCTGGACAACCTGACCCATTATTACATTTTCAACTTTTTCTTTGTCGATTCCAGCCCTTTTAGCAGCTTCTTCAAGGGCCGCCGCACCAAGTTCAGGTGCCGCTAGTCCAGAAAGCCCACCACCAAAGGCACCAAAAGGAGTCCTAGCACCTTCGACAATAACTGTCTCTTGTAACTCAGCCATTTACTTTTCACCTCAACTTTGATTAAATATTATTGAGTCTAGTGCAAAAAGCAATAGACTTTTTGCACTAGAATAAACAAGGAAGACACCCCCCTTATCATCTGATTAGCCGCGATCAATGGATAAGTTTACAAGGAGCATCTTCCTTCTGGAGGTTAAATTCTTATAGTTAAGAAAAATATGTCAGTTAATTATATTCTATTATGATCTACTACATTCCTTTTTTCTTCTTCTCGTTCTCTCTAAGTTCTACTCTTCTAATCTTTCCGCTTACAGTCTTTGGTAGTTCATCTACGAATTCAATCTCTCTTGGATATTTATAAGGCGCAGTAATATCTTTAACAAAGTTCTGGATCTCTTTCGCCAAATCGTCCGATGGTTCATAACCAGAAGCCAAAATAACAAACGCCTTTACAATTTCGCCTCTTGTCTTATCTGGACTAGCAATAACAGCAGATTCTGCAACAGCCTCGTGCTCAACCAGTGCACTCTCAACCTCGAATGGTCCAATCCTATAACCAGAACTGATAATAACGTCATCGTCCCTACCCACAAACCAGAAGTATCCATCTTCATCTTTCATAGCTCTATCTCCAGTTAAATACCAATCACCACGGAAGGTTTTTTCTGTTTTTTCTTCGTCTTTCCAGTACTCCTTAAACAGTCCTACAGGTCTTTCCGGCTTAACTTTAACAGCAATATCACCTTCCTGGTTAACTCCTACCGGGTTACCATCTTCATCTATTACATCTACAGTATACCCTGGAGCCGGCTTACCCATAGAGCCTTGCTTTAACTCAATACATGGGAAAGTCCCTACCAATAGGCATGTTTCTGTTTGTCCAAAACCGTCCCTAATTAAAATTCCTGTATGCTTTTTCCATTCTTCAATAACCTCAGGGTTAAGCGGCTCCCCTGCAGCAACACAGTGTCTCAGGTGCTTAAAGTTGTACTTACTTAAGTCGTCCTGAACAAAAACTCTGTAAATGGTAGGAGGGCCACACAAGGTTGTAATAGGATACTCTTCTACAAGCTGCAAGTTTCTTTCTGGCCCAAACTTACCACCACCTGGCTTGTGAGCAAAAACAGTTGCACCACAATTCCAGGGGCCAAAAATACTACTCCAGGCAGCCTTAGCCCAGCCAGTATCACCGATATTAAAGTGAACATCTTCTTCAGTTAAATCAAGCCAAAACTTACCTGTAATCGTATGACCCAACGGATATGAAGAATGAGTATGAAGAGTCATCTTCGGATATCCGACTGTTCCAGAAGTAAAGTATATAATAGCATCCTCATCATGCCTGGTATTTTCAGTTTCACATTCAGGCGAAGCATTTTCCATAGCTTTGTCATAATTTATCCAACCGTCGCGATCACCACTTGTTATAATCATAGTATGAAGAGTTTCACAGTTATCCTTAACGTTTTCGACTTTTCCAGCATTCTCCGGATCAGTAAGTACTCCCGCTGCATCGGATCTGCTTATTCTGTATTCTATATCCTTATCGCTTAACATTGCAGTACCCGGTGATACTACAACACCAGCTCTTAAGCATCCCAAAACAGCTACCCAGAACTGCCAGTCTCTTGAAAGTAAAACAGTTAAAACGTCACCTTTTTTCATACCATTATCTCTTAAAACATTAGCAAAACGCTTTGAAGCATCAGTAAGATCACTAAAAGTAAACTTCTTCTCAGTACCAAGGTCATCTACCCACCATAAGGCAAGCTTGTCAGGATTTTTCTCGGTCCACTTATCAAAACAATCTCTCACCCAGTTAAAATACTCAGGGACCTCCAGTTTAAACTCCGCTTTAGTTTTGTCATAATCTTTCATGTTGTAACCGCTCATAAGTTGTCACCCTCCTTAGGTTATAATAAATCTTTGGCAGATTAATTTTATTTAAATTTTTAAATAAATTCTGACAAATCACAAAATTTAGCTACCAATAATACATTATTATCGCAGTATCATCTCAGTATCATCACAGCTTATTGTAATAATTTATCTGACATTCTCAGGCTACTAAAGGCTAATTCGAAGTTCTAACTTCCACCGTTTTGCTTTACACCCCCCTTGACTACTGCTCCAAAAAAAGACATAATTCATTCTTATCTTTTTCTTTTGACTTTTTACATTATTCTGAAAAAATTCTCAAAAATCCTTCTTTTAATGAAAAATTTTTAAAGTTTTACTGGATATTTTGATAACCAAAATCACTGCACCATCCAGAGATATAAAAAGCTTACCAGGTATATAGCGAGTCCTAGAGTTACAAGAGCCATTTTTAGATATGATAAGCCTGAAGCGCTCTTTGTTGCAACAAAAAATGTAAGAGCTACATAAGCCGAAGCTAAAATTGTAAAAACAAACAAAGCCGCACCAGCAATCCCTGCCTGTACTGCAGCAAGACCGGGCATTGCAACCCACAACGGAATAAGGGCAACACCGGTGTTTGTATATACCAGTGACAATGGTTTATGGGCTCCAAGAGCTCTAGTAAAAGCCCACACCAGCAGGGCTGCACCAAAATGGATGATGAAAACCACAAATATACCTGCTCCTATAATAAGTCCTTGCACCAGGAAAAGCTCAATTGTAGACAACTCTTCAAAAAGCTGGGGGTTAAGAAAAATTGATGTCAAGCTATATATAAGCGCTATAGCAACAAAGTTGATTGTTGTATACCTTAACGCCAGGTTCCTTTCTTGAATTTCTCTAAATATTTCTTCGTCTAATTTTAAAACTCTTATCATGGCGGTTAAAAAAAACATGGGGTCCATACCTCCTAGAACATTTCATTAAATATGGTGAGAAAGTTTTTACTTTCTCACCATATTATACACCTTTAGGTACATAATTCCAAATCAATTGGATTATATCCTACTTACCAGGGCATAAGACCCCAAATTGAAATACCTATACAAACAAGAGCAACAATCAGTGGAAAGCCTGTCCAGTTGTAACGATTTTCATCATAATCATTACCCCAGCCGTGAATATAATCTACAAGCCTCTTCTCTTCATCTGAAGGTGCAAGGTGATTAAGACTTGGAACCTTATCAAATATTAAGGATAAGATTATGAACAGTGCAAAAGCCATCGGCACTGTTACAAGCCCACCTGCCATACCTAGCTCGGCAGTAGGCCCATGGCCTACAACTATAGCATCTAACACGTGTGGAGAAATAATTATATAAATTGCTCCACATAGAAGTGATGATATAACAAGGGCAAGTTTATGTGCTTTTTTCCACCATACACCAAGTAAGATCCCCGGTGTAATTGTCGTAGCAAGCATTCCAAATGCCCAAAGTATACTTGTAACCAAGAACTCCGGTGGCCTAAAGGCCAGAAGAACTACTATAATTCCACCTATTGCAACAGCCAAGTAACCAAGGTTAACTTTCTTTTGGTCATCCATGTTTGGTGCAACTATCTCTAAAAGGTCACTTCCAACCATAGCTGATATAGCCATCAGGTTACCACTAATTGTAGAGAGACCACCTGCGATAGCACCAGCCATAACAAATGCTGCAACCCATTCTGGATTATAGAATAGATTTAATATAAGTATTATTTGGTCCGGGTTAGCAATCTCGATACCTTCAGTCGCCTCGAAATAAACTCCAGTAAATCCAGTCACATAAGCACCAGTAAATAGTAGTCCAAGGAAAAATGCAAACCAAACTGTAGCTTGTCTAGCATGTGCCCTTGACCTTGAGGTAAAAAACCCTCATAGCAAGGTGGGGCAGGGCAATCGGTCCAAAGGAAAATGCAGGGATTAAAGCAAAGTACCATCGAAATCTATTTCCTTCTCCCATAAACTCCTGCTCAATATCAAAAAATGTAGGTGATGCCTCCATCATAGCTGGCACTAAGTCCCCATAACCAAGGTTCGGGAACCACCAACCATCAGATCCAAGAAAATGCATAACTGCACCCATTGGAACAACCATAGCTATAATCATAACCGCACACTGAAAAGCCTGGTTAAAGGACGCCCCGTACATTCCACCAAGGACGATAAAACCAAGAGTTACAAATCCAGCAATAATTACAGATGTTACATAAGGAATACCAAACATTAGCTCAAAAGTTTGTCCCAGTCCAACCATCTGTCCTAGAGCATACATAAGCATGGATAGAATCATCCAGATAAGACATACAACAGTTGCCTCAGAACCATAGCGGCGCGAAATAAATGACGCTGGTGTAAATGTTTGAATCCTTCTCAAATAAGTTCCATATAACAATGTAAGAAGCGGTATTGAAAGAGCCCACTGTGTCCAAAGGAAAACAAAGGGCACCTGTAATCCAAGAATCAAACCACTAACACCCATAAAAGTTGCAAGACTTGCCCAGGTAGCAACCATAGCAAGACCATTAACTACCGGTCCAATTGTAAATCCTGCTGCATAAAGGTCACTAGAAGTTTCAGTTTTTCTCTGAGATGCTATAGCCACACCATAAAATACAATAAACAAAAACCCAAGCCAAGCTACTCCAAGCCACATATTGTGTAATACAATTTCTTCTCCTACTACATCACCCATTTAGTTGCCCCCCTCTTCTGAAGAATCATCTGATGCCTCACCAACAAACTCTTCCATCTCTTCATCAAACTTGTTGGCTACAACGGTATAAATGTAAGTAACTGCGATCATCCCAAACCAACCAAAGAATAGGGTAGTAGCATAATGGGTGGGAAATCCAAGAATGTAGCCACCTTTCAAATCAGGGAATAGAACAAAAATAAATACGGTATAAGCCATTACAAAGAAAAGTAAAGCAAATACAATGGTTAGCATAATTTCTTTCTTATAAAGCTGACTCTTTTTTTCTTCATTCAAAACCTTTCAGCTCCTTTCTCCCGGGTTAAAATTACAAACAATTGACACAATAATAAGTTAGTGATTTTCCTTCATACTTCATCCACTATACAGCGAATTAGACAAAGTGCATAATTTGTTTAGCTTACCTCACCTCCTCAAAAGGGGTTTTGAATTTTTTGAAAATATCGACTCTTTGGTCTGCAGCTCTGTAGTCTAGTATATTAAATAGGGGAATAATCAAAATTGCGTTTTAATATTCTGAATATTGCAAGAAGTTTGTCAAAGCGCCTAGTATAAACTCATAACATTGCCAAGAGCTTATCCCTATAAAATGAAAAAATTCCATCTCATAGCTAACTATTCGACGGTTTTATAAAAAATCCTCCTTAAAATTATAAATAATTAAAATTTTTAAAAAATTTAAATTATTACATTAAATTATCTTTTTTTCTCCTTTATAAAGAAACTAGCTATAAGAGCAAGGACCGAAAAAAATAAATAAACTCTAAAACTATCAACATAGGCAAATAATTCATAAACCCGCACTCCATTTAACAATTCTCCCGTCCATAAACTATCAAGTCGCCACCCTATTAGGTTATTCATCAAAGATGTTCCAAGAAAAGGGGCTACATTTATAACGCTTGTGGATATACCAGAAAAATTAACATCATTCACTTCTTTTACATTAGTAAAACAAAGCATAGCAAAAACCCCCCAAAACCCCATTAAAAAGTTTAAAAATGGAATTAATAAGGCAGGAGGTTTCCCTCCAGCTAGAAATAATATAACTCCCCAGCTGACTGTAAAAATTAAAGCACCTATCTGAATTAACAGCTTTCTTTTTCCAAGATAATCAGCGAGCCTACCCATAATCGGAGACCCAACTATAACCCCAAGGGTAAAAAATAACACCTGGTTAGCTGCCACATCTCTATCCATACCATAGCTATGACTTAAATACGGCACTCCCCAGTTACCAGAATAGCTCATTATGATACCAAGTATCCCAAATATTATAATAAAATTCGGCCATGTATAGGGGTTTAAAAACACTCTTTTTATTCCTGTAAAGACAGAAATTTTACGTTGATTATCATTATTCTCATTCTCCGATTCAGTTTCATCCGAAACAACAGGCTTAAAACCCATATCAGCAGGATTATCTCTAATGATTTTCCACATGAAAATAGCTAGCACTAAAGAAAAAATGCCAATCAAAATAAAAGAGCTTCTCCATCCTATTCCAATAACCAAAAGGGCAAAGGGAGTAGTAGCAAGAAGACCTCCTACATTTCCAACCAGGGAAGTAAGCCCTGTAACAGTCGCAAATTCCTCCTGTTTAAACCATACTGACTGAATCTTAAAAAGGCTAACAAGAACCGTCGAAACTCCAAGGCCAACCAAAAGCCTTGATAAAGATGCCAGAAAATAACTATCCACAATACCAAACAAAGCCGAACCAATACCGGCAAACAATATACCAAATGTAGCAACTTTTCTTGGACCTATAGAATCGGCAAATATCCCGACAGGAATCTGCATGGCAGCATAAGCATAGAAGTACATAGAAACAAGATTACTAAGCATAGCCCCTGTAAGGCTGAGTTCTCCAGATAAATCTTCAGACACAACAGCCACTGAATAACGGTGAAAAAAACCTACTAAAAAAGCAAGGGCCATAACAAACCATATCAGCCACCTATAACTTTCCCTTTTATCTACAAATCTCACAGGAAATCTCCCCCAACCCTTTCATATTTAAGTTAGTTAAGATGTAAGAAGGAATATAGCCTCAGAAAAAAGAATACAAGTCTATTATGAATACTAATATTGCGAGCACTATTATAACAAAAAACAAAATCGGCATAATAATTAATCCTTATGCGGGAAACAACAAAGCTAGAAGAGCATGGCCAAAAATAGAAAGCCAATTAATTAAATTTAATATTTCTTTTGAAAAATATTTTACCGACTCTTCTATACATGCCTCTCATCTTGCTAAACAAGTTATCTCTAAAGATATCTCTACAATTGTATTAGTAGGTGGTGATGGCACCTTAAACAGTTTGATTAATGGTTTATCCATAGAAGAATTAAATCGTATAAATATAGGTATTATTCCCCAGGGAACAGGAAACGACTTTTGTAGATCACTTAACATATCATCAAAAATTGAAGACTTATTAAATCTCATGCAAAAAGATCAAACCAGATTGGTTGATTTGGGTAGGGTGAATAACAATTTATTTGCCAACATCTCAGGCTTCGGTTTTGATGCCCAGGTGGCAGATGATATAAATAAAAACAATAAAATTTTGGTAGGCAGAACAGCTTATCTATATTCAATTCTTAAATTATTAATTAAATACAAAAATATACCCCTACATATCATTATAGATAACCAAACACATATTTCAGAAAATGTTTTTTTAACTGCTGTAGGTAATACGGGATATTACGGCGGAGGGATTAACATAATACCCTCTGCTAAACCAGATGATGGTTATTTTCACCTATGTACCGTAGGAGATATCAAGAAAAGACAAGTTCTAAAATCCCTGCCAGGAGTCTTTTCAGGGAAACACTTAACACATCCCCAGGTAAATGAGTACAAAGCAAAAGAAATTATCATTCATCTTGCTGATAAAAATAACATAGGTCCGGAATGTCCAAATGTGCCTGTTCACGCCGATGGTGAAATTCTAACTTATTTGCCAGCCAAGTTCAACATTATACCATCAAAGTTAAAAATTTTTGCGCCATAATATTAATTCTGGTGCAAAAATTCCATTCACATAAGTAAAGTGTTTTTAATTGATACATCTAAAATTCGTTAGCAGTCGAAATAAGGCTACCTAATCCAAAAACTCATCCTGAGTCAGGTTAGCTAATGACATCGGCGTCATCAGGCCTTATTTCTCCTGCTTCCTCATCAAGATATATTGCAAGTAAAAACAAAACTTTGCTCATATGACTTTTTGCACCAGGATCAATACTTAATTATAGAGCAAACTTAGGCTTATTAAAGTTCATTATTGATGTTTTTTATTAACACCTGCCTGCTACCATAAGTGAGCTTTTAATTTGCGAGATTGTTAGCAAATTCTTGCGACACGTTGGTAGTAGGCAGGTGCTAAGACCACTAAAAATATACTTTAACAAAGCCTAAATTTCAAATTTTCAAAGGAAAAATAAGTTTACTGTTGAAATCTTAATTGTTAGAAGTTTAAAAAATTATTTTAATAAGCGAGGTGTATTTTTAATGGAATGTGGTAAATGTGGTTCCCACGGATGTTTTAAAGGCAATACTGACAAACTACCTAAAGACTGCCCTTCAAAAGAAGAATCAACTAAAGAAAAGCTTAATGACTACATCACCTGCGAAGAAAATGAAAATATAGCATTAAATGCTGCCAGAACAGAAAGCGAAGGTTATAAAAGATGGACAAGGCTTGAAGAAATTATCCAGTTTTCCAAAAAAGCAGGTTACAATAAATTAGGCCTTGCATTCTGTGTTGGGCTAAACCAGGAAGCCAAAAAAACAGTAAGAATATTAGAAGATCATGGATTTGAAGTAATTTCACTTATATGCAAAATGGGAGCGGTCCCTAAAGAAGACATAGGCTTAGAAGACAAGGAAAAAGTAAATCCTGGTAATTTTGAACCTATATGTAATCCAATTGCTCAGGCCGAGATTTTCAATGAAAAGGAAACAGACTTTAATGTCATCCTTGGGCTTTGCGTAGGACATGACTCATTACTTATCAAACATTCAAAAGCCCCTGTAACTACTTTTGCAGTAAAAGACAGAGCCCTTGGACATAATCCCCTTGCAGCAATATACTGCGACTTTTACATGAAATCCCGCTTTCAGTAGTAAATCAGGACAGTAATACGCATCGTTAAACAACACAAAACCCCTTGGAAACTTCTTTATCTAAAACCTTCCAAGGGGGTTGTTTTTAAGACATTTAAATTTATTGAAATTTAAAATTTTCTGTAATTTTAAATTATAACTAGCAATAGGGAAATTCTTTAAACTCCTCAATTCTTTCATATTTGTTTAAGAACTTTTCTTTGTAATATTCTGAATCTTTATTCTGTATCAAATCCCTTACTTCTTGCAAGGTATTTATATTGTGCTTTTGTAACTTATTAATATAGTTGATCAGGACTTGAGCTGTCATGTATGCATCTCCTTCTGCGCTGTGTCTACCTTTTACTTTTATCTTCAGATACTCGAGAAGATAATCTAGGCTGTGACTTGGCAAGTGAGGATAAAGCACCTGACCTAATTGAAAAGTATCTAATACCGGGTTATGAATTTCCTCCTGGCAGAACCAATTTAATTTTAAATTCAGAAAAGTCAGATCAAAGCTTGCAAAATGAGCTACCAAAGGCCTACATTTAATAAATTCTAAAAACTCACACAGTACAGGGCCTACAGGTTCTTTATCTTCCACCATTTCATTGGTTATCCCTGTTAATTTTTCCACTTTTTTGGGTATGTGCCTCATGGGGTTTACGAGCCTACTAAAAACTTTATCCTCTTGAATCTCACCATTTTTCACTACCACACCGGCAATTGAGGTGATTTCATCACCTTCATACGGCTTTAAACCAGTAGTTTCAGTATCAAATACCACAAACTCTGTATCTGTTATGTTTAGATCATATTCCACGTTATTTTTTATTTCTTTACACTTTGCTCCAAGCATTTTAGAGGTAGTTCTATCCGGTTCAGATTGATATACTCTGCCTATACTCGCCTCATTTTTTTTCCTTTGCTGACCTTTTTGTAACCTTAAGAAAAAGTCTCTAACTAAAATAGACAAATTATCACCTCCAAACCCTCTCCCATAACTAACCTTATATAATGTAGTTACATACATATATACATATTAGCCATAGATATAAAAAGCAAATCCTGTGAGATTTTGCAGTCTCTCAACAGCTAAAAGGGATTCTCTTAATATGGTTTTTTCCCATTTTGTAAGCTTATTTAACGCTACCATGTTATCCGGCTCAAGTCCCTGTTTTACTTTATCTACACTATCTTTAATTCTAAACATCATCAGCGCTTCATAAGAAGCATGAATAAAATCAGCATCATCCTTAGAAAGGACATTTCTTTCTTTAAGCATATCAAGCCTCTCATAAGTGTTTGTAGAAACTATACCTTCTCTAAGAGAAAACACCCGCAAACAATCAACAATATGAACGCAGGCTGACTTTTTAAGATTTACCCACTCACCATATTTCTTATCTTTTTGAGCTTTTATCTGCTTGAAAAACCCAATTGGAGGCTTCCTTCTCAAATCATCTCTTACTAAAAACTGTAGGGCCACACTACTCTCCCTAAAAGTTCTTATAACAAAGTTCTTTAATAGATCACAGTAACGTTTCTTGCCATATATATGCCTGAAATCCAAAAATATGGTCATAAGTCTAACATTTTCCCCATCGGGGTTAGTAGCCCACTTTTTGACTACATTTCTCCAGCTCTTAAAGGAACGACACCATTTTGGATTATTAGCCATTACATCTCCAGGACATCTTTTAAAACCTAATTTTACTAACCCTTCAACAATTTTATCTCCAAGGATTAAGAAGTATTCCTGAACTTCTTTTTCGTCCAGTTTGTATACATCTTCAAAAACTATTCCATTATCTTGATCAGTCCTCATAAACTGCTCTTTTCGCCCACTACTTCCCATATTTATAAAGCTATAATTAACAGGCGGCGGGCCATGACCTTCTGCTTCCATTTCCTTCTCTGATATCTGAATAACCTTACTTGTAAGTTGATCATAAAATTCTGTTATAACTTCACAAACCATCTTAGCACTAGCTCTTTCTTTAATAAGCTCATCTATTAGACTATCTATCTCATCTCTTGCCACTAATAGGTCATCAATTGTCTTAGCATTTTCTAAACTAGCAGCAATATTTAACGCCCCAGCCTTTCTTGATTTGACCAGGTCTCTAATTGTCAAAATTCCAGCTAGCTTTTCTTTTTCAGTTACTACTATATGCTTTATTTTATGCTTAACCATTAATATAAGAGCATTGTACATATATTCTTCTGGATCTAAAGTTATAAGATGCTCACTAGATATATCTTTAGCTTTAACATTTTGGGGCGAAATGTCATTTGCGACAATTCTATGTGTTAAGTCCTGCTCTGTTATTATTCCCTGAGGTATCTCATTGTCATCTACAACTACTACAGAGCTAACGTCATGTTCTCTCATAATTTCAGCAACCCGTTTTGCAGTGTCATCTTTTTTACATACTATTACCGGTGATATCATATTTTGCTTTACTGAAGTCCGAAGAGAAGCTTCATCTACAGATAAATCCTTTCCTCCGCTTCCTTCAATCAAAAACTTTTCGTACAGATTCTTTATTCTTTCTCCAAGTTCTTTTTGAAAATATTGTGAAAACTGGGGGTTTTCATCTGCAAGTTCTTCAAAAGTATCTTCATCTATTACTAAACAGTTCATTTCCTCAATTACCTTAGATGAACCTGCATAGCGCCCATCGGTGAAAAAAGCTGTCTCACCAAAGAAGTTATATGGTGTCCTTTCCCCCTGCTTTATCTCTTCACCATTTTCCCCTTTGACAAGTATCTCTACTTTACCTGATAGGACTATAAATAATAATCCCTTACTCTGATCACCCTGTCTAAACACATAACTACCTTCATGATAGCTTCTAATATGAAGCTTATCTAGGGCAGTATTTAAAGTATTTTCGTCAAGAAAGCTAAACGGAGATACATCTTTAAGAACTCCAAAGTAATCTTTTGGTGTTTCTTGTTTTAAAAAAGCCAAGGACATCATCCCTTTGTTCTTTGTAAGATTATGTTAAAAGCTAAAGGTTTATACCCATTGTATAATAAAATCTGAATACAAACAAGATTAATTGTTGAAATTTTTCAAATATTTACTCTATGACACCTACTTATATTAAAATGATTGACAAAAGACAATTCCTTTTAATAAAATTTATCATTACAAGTAGAAATATTTTTCATTTAAAGTGCAGCAAAAGACTGATATAATATTCATAACATCTCTTATTGGTTAATAACTTTATTTAAGAATGTGATTTAGTTTTTTTAGTTTTAGTTTTCGATTAGAAAGGAGGGAATACCCCCCATGGATGACGATAAAAAGGTTAGAGAGGCTTTGAAAGAAACTGAAATACTATATCAGCCCAAACAGCTTCTTGATACTTTTGGTTCATCAACCGTAAGATATTACGTGTTAAGTGAGTCTATCTGCGATGAACTAACAGGACAGAACTCTAAAGATACAGTAGTAAGAAAAGGAGAGTTAATCTGGGAACCTCCAAGGGTACTGAGCCCCGTCCACATGCTTAAGATGGAAGGATTTAACGAAAAAGCACGCCAGGCTATAGAAATGATAGCAAAAGAAAACCCAAATCTTGCGGCTTTCTTTTATTCTATAAGATATGAAAAGAAAGCAGAAGAAATGCATGTGGTAAATGGCAGCCTAGAAGAAGTTTCTGAGAGAATAATAAATGAAATCGAAAGAGATTCCGAACCACTAACTGCAGTAATAAAGGGTGTTGGAGGCTACTGGGATGTTTCTTTGATGAAATTTATCCAGGACATGGTAATAAGAAGTGCACGTTTTTCACAGTTCCCGGATCTTAAAGACAAAGGCTTAATAAAAATAGATGAGTCTGGTTATCCAATCGTAACTAAAGACTCCACGGGAATACCCCTTGCTGCCAAAAATAAAATTGAAGATATGTTTCGACGCGTTAAAGATGGTGAAATGGAAGCAAACCATTTAAAAGAAGAACTTGATAAATGGGGACTTTTTGAACAGTACGAAGATAGATTTTTAAGTTTATTTAAAAGAGATGAATAAATACAGGCTAGCAACTTAAATAAATAAGGTTGTTGGCCTTTTTTTTTAAATTGTTTTATTATATTAAATTATTGTTATATTCTGTATTTTTTAAGTTTATATGGTAATATAACAAATAATTAAAAGTTAGCAAATTAAAGATTTGGGTTGTTAAAGTAAAATATTCGTTATTGTCGGGATTTGGCTTACTTTACAATACTTTGACAAGCTTATATAATATAGAGGTAAGGATGTTATAAAGTTTTAACTATTATTTAGGGGGGATGACAAAATTAAGAAAAGCAAAGTTTTAATCTTAGCACTTGCTGCTGTGTTCTTAATAGGTTCAGTTTTTACAGCTACTGGCTGTGAACCTGAAGAAGCAGCAGGAGAAGAGGTTGATTTGGTTTACGTTGAATGGGCTTGTGCAGTAGCTACTTCACATCTACTAGCTGAAGTTATCGAGTCAGAATTAGGTTATGATGTTAACCTTACTTCTGCAGAGGCGGGCATGGCATACTCTGACATAGCTGCTGGCGGCATGGACGTATTCCCAGCTGCATGGCTACCAGTAACTCATCAGAGCTACCACGAAGAATACGAAGGTGAGTTTGACGACTTAGGTCCATTATATGAAGGAGCTAGAATTGGACTAACTGTGCCAGAGTATGTAGACATTGACAGCATTGAAGAAATGGACGAGATCGCTGAGGACCTTGACCATGACATAATTGGTATTGAGCCAGGCGCAGGTGTTATGGATGCAACTGAATCAGCTATCGAAACTTACGACAGTCTTGAAGACTTCAACTTAGTTGAGAGTAGTGACGCTGGTATGACAGCTGAGCTAGAGACTGCAATCGGAAATGAAGAGCCAATTGTTGTAACTGGCTGGACACCTCACTGGAAATTTGCAGAGTGGGATCTTAAATTCTTAGAAGATCCAGAGCTAGTATATGGTGAAGAAGAAACCATTAACGCACTTACTAGACTTGGATTTGACGAAGATGCTCCAGAAGTGTATGAGCTATTAGAAAACTTCCATATTACTGACGATCAACTAGGTGAGATCATGGGTATGATCGAAGACACCGGCGACGAAAGTGGTAGTGCTGCTGAATGGGCAGAAGAAAACCAGGATGTAGTAGAAGATTGGCTGCCGTAATTTAAAATCAAAAATATTTTTGTGTAACTATGTTACGAATTAAAAAAATAGAGAGGGGCATCTTGCCCCTCTCTATTTTTTTAATCCTTCTTATTATTTTTTCAACCCTTCTTTTAATATTGTAATAGTCTCTTTAATTTCGTCCTTCTCAGGCCTCTTGCCTTCTATTATTATCTGTGGTGAAATCACTTCAATCATAACTCCTCTAAAAATCTTCGCAGCAAGAACTGGATTAGCTTCCTTAATCTCGCCCTTAATTTTAGCTTCCTCAAATTCTTGTTCCAAATCCCTGATGAAATTTTCTCTTATATCCACCATCCAATCTTTAATTCTTTTCTGAAATGGATGATTAGAATTAATCATAAGCCTTCCAATTTCTTTGTTATCCCAAAGGTATTCAACATGTGCCATAAGATGATTTTCTAGGGTTTCCCAGATATCTTTCCCTTTAATCTCTTTAAAGTTAATTTGCTTTTGATACTCTTTTACCCCCATTTTGAATATACGGTTTAACAGATCTTCTTTACTCGAAAAATACTCATAAATAGTACCTTTGCCCACACCGGCAAAATCAGCAATTTCCTGCATTCTTACCTCATGAAAACTTCTTTCACTAAAAATTTTGCATCCTGCATCCAAGATTAATTTTTCTTTTTCTTTAACTGCGTCACTATTCGACACTTTCTCCACCGCCTATCTTTTCTTTAATCCTAAGTGAAAGATCATCCAATAGAGAGTATACCACAGGGATTAGAACCAGTGTTATTACTGTCGATACCGCCAGACCTCCAATAGTTACAGAGGCCATTGGTGTTCTCATTTCGGCACCTTCTCCTATTGGCATTGCCATAGGTAACATCCCAAGGATAGTTGTAAGTGTAGTCATTAGAATAGGCCTTAACCTTATTCTCCCAGCTTGAATAATCGCGTCATATCTATTTACTCCCTGCTGGTGATATAATTGATTGATATAATCGACCATAACAATACCATTGTTAACAACAATTCCGGCAAGCATTATGACACCTATAAAAGCTACAATACTAAGTGGCCTACCACCTATCAAAAGAGCAGCAATAACACCTATCAAAGTTTGAGGAAATGTAAACATTATTATAAAAGGATACAGCAAAGACTCAAATTGAGAAGCCATCACCATATAAACAAGTATAACTGCAAGACCAAGAGCAAAGAAAAGCCCTGTAAATGCATCCATCATATCACTATAGGCCCCACCATATTCAACTGTATAACCAACAGGTAGTTCATAATCGCTAAGCTCCTCCTGAATATCATCTACTACACTACCCAAATCTCTGCCTTCTATCTGTACTCCCACAATTCCACTTCTAACCTGATCCTCTCTTTCTATTTGCCTTGGCGCTTCCACCATCTCAATATTAGCTACTTCTTCAACAGGTATCTGCTCACCTGTCGGTGTGTCAATAAGCATTCTTTCCAAGGCTGATACATCAAACTCATAAGGAAAGTCTGCTTCTAAGCGAATATCATATTCTTCTCCTGCTTCTCTATAAAAGCTAATAGTTTCTCCATCGATTACCCTGCTAAGAGTATTCCCAACTTCGTGAGTAGTAAGACCATAGGAAAAAGCTTTATCATTATCTAGCTTTAATGCTATCTCTGTTGTCACATCTTCAAAGTTAGAAGTTGTATTAGCGACACCTTCCACCCTCTGTGCTTTAGTAGAAATATCGTCAGTCAACTCTTCTAAAACTTCCAGGTCGTCTCCTCGTATTTCTATAGTGACATCTTCTCCCATTCCTCCGCCTTCATCGGCCATATCATCTATAGAAACAGACTTATCAACTCCAGGTTCTTCAGGTAACAACTCTCTTATTTCATCTGCTATTTCAAAAGCATCCCTATCTCTCTCCCTATCAGACACCAGACGAATTGACAAACTACCCTGTCTAGATCCGCCACCGTCACCCGCAATCATATCACCACTGCCACCGGACTCTGAAAATAATACATCTATTTCCGGAATATTTTCTATCAATGTATCCTCGAGTTCTTTCATCCTTTCATCAGTTTCTTCCATAGTAGTTCCCACCGGGTAAGTCACATCCACACTTAGCTCACCAACGTCAGCCGATGGCAAAAACTCAAAACCCAATAAAGGAACCATAAACACACTGCTAACCATTATCACAAGAAAAATCGCTATGACTCTAAACCGATAAGTCAAAGCCCATTTTAGTATTCCTGTATAACGCTCTATTGTATTAGATACAAAAGAGTCCATCTTTCGAGGAAGATAAGACATATTTGATTTAATTTCACTGATATTTCTACCCAAAAGTTTAACCGACAACAGTGGGATAAGCCCAAGTGCTACTACCAAAGAAGCAACCAGGGCAAAAACAACTGTCCAGGCAAGAGGTTCAAAAATTATCCCTGCAATACCTTCAGCATAAGCCGCCGGTAAAAAAGCTGCAACTGTTGTTAAGGTTGATGCAATTATAGCACCCGAAATTTCTTGACTTCCCTCTATTGCTCCATCTACCGGTGTTAAGCCTTCTTCTCTTTTTCGGTATATATTCTCCAACAAGACAATAGAGTTATCAACCACCATCCCTATACCAAGAGTTAGTCCACCAAGGGTTATCATATTCATTGTATAGTCCATAAAATAGAGAAGGTTAAACGTACTCACTATAGAAATTGGTATCGCAATTCCGATGACAAGGGTGGGCCTTATACTTCCCAAAAATAACCACAGTATAACAACTGCTAAAATAGCACCTATTACTGCTGTAATGTACATACTATCTATCGCATCTTCAATAAAAACACTCTGGTCCATAGCTATATTAAAGCTAATATCCCCGGGCAAATCTTCTTCCATAGCTTCCATCTCGGCTCTAGCAAGCTGTGCTACCTGTACAGTATTTGCCCCACTTTGAGTTTGGATAGCAATGGAAACTGTAGGTTCTCCATTCATTCTGGTTATTGGCTCCATCTCTTTTAACTCATCCTCGACATAACCTATTTGCGAGAACCTTACAGGACCACTCTCAGTCTGTCCGACTATTAAGCCTTCTATTTCTTCTGGTGATTCAAATTCACCCTCTACCTTAACAGAGTATTCAAATCCCCCTTCTACTACATCTCCACCAGTAATATCAATGTTTGTAGCCTGGATTACCTCGGATACATCATTGTATGTCAGCCCATAACTAGAAAGCTTGTAAGGGTCGACCCTTAGATCAATCTCCCTCTCTAATCCACCCATCGTGTCAACAGAAGCAACGCCTTCTAATCTTTCAAGCCTACTCTGCACAACACCTTCAGCCAAATCCGTCAATTCTTCATGACTCATATTACCGCTTATACCAGCCTGAATTATCGGTAACATATCAGGGTCTATCTGCATTACTGTAGGGTTCCCCACATCATCGGGAAGTTGATCTATTGTCATATCGACAACTTCCCGTACATCAAGTGAGGCAAAATCCATATCCGTACCCCAGTCAAATTCGAGTATTATAGTGCTCTGACCGGAACTAGATGTAGACGATATCCCACTCAAGTTATCTACTGTCGATAATCCTTCCTCCAAAGGAGAAGTCACCATATTTTCTACTTCACCTGGTCCGGCACCTTCGTAATCAACCATTACCAAGAGCACGGGAAGTTCCATGTCAGGATAAAGGTCTATGGGAATCATAGTAACAGAGATTGTAGCAAGCAAAAGAATTATCAATACTACCATCATAACCGTAACTGGTCTTTTAATTCCAAGCTTTGATAAATTCATGAGTTATTCAACCTCACTTCATCTCCTGGACCAACATCACTTAGACCGGCAGTAATAACTCTTTCTCCTTCATCTAACCCATCTACAACCTCTATCATACCATCCTCAGCAATACCTGTTTCTATTATGCGAAAATCCACAACGTATTGCCCTCCTTCATCTTCTACAACATATACTCCTGATTCGCCGTCCTCTTCCAATATTGCATTACGAGGAACTACTATCACATCTTCGCTAGAATCAACCACTACTTCAAGGCGGCTAAACATTCCTGCTCGAAGTAAACCTTCTTCATTTGGGATAACGACCTCTATAGGATATCCCCTGCCATCTTCAGGCGGCATATCACCAATACGCTGAATAGTGTTTTCATAAGGTTCTTCCCTGGCGGAAGGAACATTTACCAGTACATCTTGCCCTGCATTCACATTATTGATATATGTTTCTGGAACTACAGCATTAACAATTACCACATCTGTATCAATAAGAATCATTGATGGGGAGGCTGTATCAGCCATATCCCCTTCACTAACATCAAGAGAAGCAATCGTGCCACTTCCAGGGGCCTCTACCTGCGCCCTGTCAAGAGTCTGCTGGGCAAGTCTAACCCCAACATCAGCCTGGTTCACCTGAGACCTAAGTGCCCTTAGCTGTTCTTCTCTTGCCCCTTCTTCTACTGCATCCATTGCAGCCTCAGCCGCTTTTGCCTGCTCTTTAGCATTTTTGTACTGCATTTCTGCCTGTTCTAATTCCTGGTCAGAAACAAACCCTTCTTCATGAAGTGATTCTATTCTTTCAAATTCTTTTTCCATCTGCTCTTCTTGATCCTTTGCCATATTTAGCGTTGTCTCCATCTCTGTAACTTCGGCATCCCTTGGTCCTGCCTCAGCCTCATCTAGCTGAGCCTGAGCAGCATCTCTTGCTGACTGAGCTTCTTCTAGCTGTAGTCTATAATCATGATCATCAATAGTCATGAGAAGTTCCCCTTCTTCCACTCTATCGCCCTCTTCTACATGGATGGATTCAATCTCACCAGAAAGCTGAGGTATAACCATCACTGTATCATCTGGTTCGACATTTCCAGTCAGAGAAGCTGTTTTTTGAAGATTATCTCTGTGGATAGGCTCTGCTTCAACAAGTGGTGGTTCTTCTTCTTTTTCTTCATCTGCTACTGTTTCTCTAACCTCACCAGACAAGTAATATCCTCCCCCGGCCAAAAACAATACAAGAAGAACAACCAAGCTAATAATAATATTCCTTTTTTTCTGCGTCTTCTTCTCTTTAATTTCCTCATTTAGTTCTTCTTTCTCATTTAATTCTTTTTTATTGTTATTACTCATTGAGTTATCCTCTCCCATTTTAACTATATGTCTCCTTTCCTTCCATCTTTTCCGGCCGACTGGTCAGTCGGCTACAGTCAAAGTAAAAGCCCAAAATTATGGGCTAAAAGAATCCATATCTCCATCTTCCATGCCAGGACCCATACCAGAATCTCCTGTACCAGGATCCTCAGGCCCAAAATCAAAATCCTGATCCTGATTCATTCCAGGAGCCGTGTTAAAACTTCCAGACTCTGGCCCGTCTTGATTCATACCTGGATCCATATCCATACCAGAATCCATACCATCATCTTCCATGTCGTCCATCTCATCAGAATCTTCCATATCAGGGCCTTCTGGGGCCATTCCGTCTTCCATATCCTGTTCCATATCCATATCACCGCCAGCATCTAATACAATTCCTTCTTCATCTAAATGTATAAGCTCTCTTTTGGCAAGATATGCTTGAAATTTTGCCTGTTCTATCAAACTAATTGTCTCATTTAATTCTGTAAGGCTGTCAAGATAATCATTTTCTGTAATCATACCATTCTCTATCATTATTTTATCTGCCTTGACTGACTCCACTTGAAGGTCTAACCCTTCTTCTGCAAGTCTATAATCATTCATAGCTTCATTGAATGCATTATAATTTTCATTCATTGATTTTTCAATATCTTCCCTGGTAACTTCCTTGTCTAATTCAGCTTGTTCTAGCTCAACTCCGTACATCCTATAGGAATCCGAATCTACACCATGTTCATTCGCTGCAAAATCCAAGTTATCTTCTGCAAATTCAACTTTTTTCTCTTGAAGCCTAATCTCATTACCTGCATACTTAGCATAATCAAGACTCTGTTCAAAATTAAAACTCTCTTCAAAGTCCTCTAAGTCAAAAGAAATTGGTTCTAAATAAACTGTTTCATCCATAT
Organism: Natranaerofaba carboxydovora; assembly: GCF_022539405.1. NCBI lineage: Bacteria > Bacillati > Bacillota > Clostridia > Natranaerobiales > Natranaerofabaceae > Natranaerofaba > Natranaerofaba carboxydovora. The sequence goes on from NZ_CP054394.1 coordinate 2,348,540, forward strand.
CAACACCTATAAAACTTAAAAACTCTCTTTTCAAATCATCTCTACTGTTTTGTAGGCTTTCTATATTATCTTCTATTTCATTTTTTTGAAGTTTCAATGCATCCACTGAGAGGTCCGTGCTCAAACCAGCATTTTTTCTTGCTTCTTCTTGTTTTATAGTTCTTTCTACATTAGCTAAATTCATTTTTGCTGTTTCTAACTGTTCATCCATAACAAGTAATCCTATATACATACTTTCTGCACCAAACTTCAATTCCTTCTTCCCAATTTCTTCCCACTCCATATATGCAATATCTCTTTCTTGCTTTGTTTCTCTTTTTCCCTGCTCGGCTTCAGCAACCATATCGTCAAGCATATCTTCGTAATCCATCTCATCAGTAGCATCAAGTAATTGATCAAACATGGCAATTTGCATTTGTATAGCCGATAGGTTTGCAATTTCAGTCATAACAGGAGCTGTTTTATCAATCAACTCCTCATATACCTCATCATCTATTCCTATATCACCTTCTCCATTACTCCCCGATCCATCACCGCTACTTTCCTCCTGTGTTACGTCTCCAAATTGTTCCTCCATTGCTTCTTCTATTGCTTCATCAACTGCTTCTTGTACAGCATCATCTATCATTCCCGCAATCACATCTTCCATTTCAGGCATCGCTTCCTCATCTAACACCTCATATAACTCCTCAACTGCCTCAACTAGGTTATCTTCTGCTTCCTTCATTTCTTCATCTTCAAGACGCTTTTTTTCTTCTTCCAAGTCATCTATTAGATCATCAATATCTTCTCTCATCTCTTTCATGTCTTGATATTGTTCTTCTGCCATGTCAACACCAATATCCGCCATTTCAAGGCCTAGCTCAGCCTGCAATGCCTGAGGTGAGTTTAGTACGATGTCTCTAGCGCCTTCAAGAGTTAGTCTTCGATAGTACGCGCCTGTCTCTTCTTCATCCTTTTCTACCCCAAAAGTATCCTTTTCTTCATCCACCACTTCAAATAAATCTTCAATACTTACCTCATAGTTATCATCCTCTTTTTCATTTTCATCATTATTTTCTTTTACTTCTTCTTTTTCTTCTTCATCATTATCATTGTTTTCTTCCTCTGCCATAACACCAGGCATTATTATAAAGACAGACAATAACCCGACAACGAAAATCATAAGTAATAACTTCTTCACCAGTTAACCCTCCTCATTTAGCAGCAGCTTCCCCCACTACAGGTGCCACAACCACTGCTACCACTATTTCCTCCAGAACTTTTGCCTCCTTTAACCATTACAGAGGTAAAAATCTGTTTTGTTTTATCTGAACCACACTCCTTACAGCACACTTCATCTCTTCTTTCATAAGATATCCTCTTAGAAAATTTACTGCTGCACTCTTCACATTTGAAATCATAATTCGGCATATATTCTAAACCCTCCTTCATGTTAACGTAGATTACATAATTTCACAAAAAATCTTAAAACCATTTACATTTTTAATTTTAATCCTATCTACAAAATAAGTCTACCTCAAAACCAAAAATAAATCTACCACATTTTATCTACATTAACACTGCAACAACACTCACACTAACACCAACATCAACACCAAAAAATGGATCACTAAACTTCCTAATCTACACTTACATAATTATATCATTATTATCTATATCTACTTTACATAATTACATATATTCTCCTTAATTCTACTTAACACTATATCTTCTTCTCTGAATAGCAAGTATCAAAACACCAACCACAACAAAGCCTAAAGCCACTACCTGGGGTGCAGTTAATCCCCACATCATTTCAGGGTTCACCCTGACAAATTCCACAACAAATCTATATATGCCATAAAGCACCAAAAACCAGGAAAGTAAATATCCATCAAAGTACTTATGCTTACGTAAATATAAAAGGATAACAAGTACCACTACCATCAAAAGGCTCGAATAAAGCTGAGCAGGGTGTCTGCTGATATCATCTACCGCCGGATAGACTACAGCCCATGGCAAATCACTTGGCAAACCATAACAGCATCCATTTAGAAAACATCCTATCCTGGTTATGGGATACCCAATAGCAACAAGAATAACCCCAAGATCCATCAGCCTAAAAAAAGAATACTTCCTGTAATAACTGTAAGCCAAAACACCAAGTGCTGCAAAGATAAATCCTCCATGAAAGACAAGCCCACCATCTCTAAAGCCAAGCATCCCCCACATGAACTCATGCCTGTAAAATTCAAAGTTTCTCGCTACAAAAATAAACCTAGATCCAAGTGCTGCAAGGACTATTACAAGTATCAAAACTTCTAATATATGATCTTCTTTAAATCCTTCTTTTGGCGCCTGCTTTAGCGCATAAAAAATTCCCACCACAAACGCAATGGCAATCATAACTCCGTAGGAGTAAATAGCCATTCCACCTATCTCAATTAATTCAGGACGCAATCGTATCCCTCTTTTCTTTTATTTACCGTTTATTTCTTCCCAAATAACCATTTATGTTATATAATTTCTAACTACACCTTATAATAATACTTCGCTTTTTTATTTTATTACTTTTTATTATTTTTGAAAAGAGGTAGTTATTTATTTAGTATAGTTATTTGAAAGGAGTTTTTATTTATGAACGAAGAATTTAACAACCTTCTCTGTGAAAAATGCAAAAACGCTTTCTTTGCTGAAGCAAATAAAGAAATTTGTGAAAGATGTGCTGAAAACATGTTTGAAAAAGTTAAAGAATATATTGAAGAAAATCCAAGTAACACCATCAATCAGATTATTTCTGAAACAGGGGTAGAAGGAAAATACATAAAAAAATGGATCAGGGAAGGAAGACTAATACTAAATACCCCGGAAGGCCAAAGAGAAAAAGAAAAAGCAGATAATTTTAAAAAACAGGCAGGTAAACTGCTAGAAGAAGAAAAAGAAAAAACCTCTGGCCATGATAAACAGGATGATAAAAAAGATGACAGAGACAGACCTTCAGACGGTGGTTATTACACAAGGTAACAGCCTTCTAGCATAACGAGTATAGCTTTATGGTTTGTCTCCCATAAGTTAGTTTTTATGGGAGACAAACCAAAGCAAACTTATATTAACCATTTGAGATATCAATTGCTAGTTAGATACTAATTGCCAAAATTTACTATTCATCTTTACTGACACCAGCATCTGAAAAGGTAGCCATCTCATTAATAATCTTCACAGCTGCCTCAACAGAGTTCATGGCAAGGACAGCCCCTGTTCCCTCACCAAGTCTCATATCCATACTAAACATAGGCTTAATCCCAAGAAGGGATAACATTACATTATGTCCAGGCTCTTTGGACAAGTGCGACCCTATCATGTAATTAACACTACCCTCACAAAACTTAGAAGCCATAACAGCAGCCGCTCCCGAAATAAATCCATCTATCATCACAGGAATTCTTTTACTTGCACAGCCCAAAAACACACCGCACAACCCTGCTATCTCAAGGCCACCTATTTTCGAAAGCACATCTAAAGGATCATCTGGATCAGGACTGTTAACTTCTATAGCCTTTTCAATGGCCTTAATCTTATTCTCTAACCTGTCATCTTCAACACCTGTCCCCCGTCCAACTACTTGGCGAATGGGAGCATCTCCATATAAATATATTATTGCAGCACTAGGAGTGGTATTACCTATACCCATCTCGCCTGTAGAGACAATTCCTACACCATCATCACTGAACTTTTCAGCTATTTCAAAACCTACCTGCATAGCCTTTAAAGCCTCATCTTTTGTCATAGCTGGTTCTTTAGCCATATTCTTAGTCCCTGGTGCAACCTTTCTATGCAGTACCTTGTCGATATCAGATATATCTTCATAAACCCCAACGTCAACTAATGTAAGCTCTACTCCTTCATGATTTGACAAAACATTAATTGCTGCACCTTCACCAGCAAAGTTTTGCACCATCTGGGCAGTAACTTCTTTAGGAAAAGCAGACACCTTCTCTTCAACCACACCATGATCTGCTGCCATCAAAACTCCTGCCTTCTTTTTAAGGGAAGGAATAGGCTCTTTGTATATTCCAGCCAGCTTTTTGGCAAGTTCTTCAAGTACTCCAAGGCTTCCAGGGGGTTTTGTCAGATCATCTAGCCTCTCCTGTGCCTTTTTCATAGCCTCTTCATCCAAAGGCTCTATCCCTTCAATAACATCATCAAGAACATCTTTAAGCTTTTCACTCAATTTTATCGACCTCCTAAATTTGTTTTAATGAAAATAAAAAAAGTTCTTGGAGCCCATTAGAAAATGAGCCCAAGAACTTTACCATCATCCTTAGGGTAACTATCGCCCTCACCAAAAAGGCAGGTCTTCTGGCTTCGATTCTCCCTACTTCCCCGCCTTCCCAAGCACCTTTGTTCTCCTTTACCTTAACTCTCCCTAGCATAACTTTAATTAGGAGTAGATGCCAGTGGCATGATGGGGGTTCGTCCTCGATTACAGCGGCGGGACCGCGCCGGTTAAAAGCCCGGCTTCCCTATTATCCCCAAGAGAGGGGACCTTTTTGGATATTAAATTGTTGATTCGCTAGTGTAAGAATCAATTGTAATATTTTCAAATGTATTTTCACTGTTACATTTTCACTATTTTATTTTAGCAATACCACAGCTAAAATGTCAACTTCAGAAAAACTTCATAAAACCAGCAAAAATCCATTATTTACGATACTATCCTTACCCTTCTCTTTCTATTACAAATTCTGGGGTTATATCTACCTCAAACAACCTTCTCCAGGGCAAGTTAATCTCTAACTTTGACAAACTTTTTAGTACATAACCAGGCTGATCACCCTCATCAAGACCAAGACTGCAAAAGCCTTCACAACAATCACAGTCCCCACTATCCCCTAAAGCTAATCTCCTACCATCAAAATAATCTTCATAAAACTCTTCTAACTCACCCCTAAATTTATCATCAAAATAATCTTTAATCTTATCGTAATCTTCACCAAGGTCATGCTGATCTCCATCATTATCTTCTAATTCACCCATATAATCTATTACTTCTTTACGAAATCCACCTGCATATAGATAGTCTTTAGAAAATCTATGAAAGATCAGACTTGCCTGAGCTCTAGCCCCAAGGAGCTTAGAGTCATTATCAAGATAGTATCTATCTTCATATTCAATATCTTCACTACCTGCCAAAATATAAAAATGCCTGTTATTTGCCTGGGCAAGGGACTGACCAAGACTGTTCCCAGCAGTATTCCAACCGCTGTATGACAGAAGGTCAAAAAGTTCCACTTCTTCTAGTAAACCTTCAACAAAGGTCTTACATCCTCCATTTAGCTTTCCAACATCAGAAACTGCCGCATACCTACCCATATTGAGATTGTATGATATCTCTCTAGCAAATTCTTTTATACTCTCTGTTAATTCATCCCTTACTTCTATTTTTTCATCTTCATCAAGTTCTATTTGTCTCTTAAGCCTTTTTACAAGGTCCTCTGTCATCTCACCACAACCGCAGTTTAAATTATTAACAAATAAAAGGATATCTGCTTTTTCTCTATCATCTACAAGCTCTCCCCCAAGGGCATTAATACGTGCTTCTATATTTTTTTCAAGGGGGATATCTTCTAGAAGAGGGATCCACTCTTCTGGATCATAATATTCTGGATCAATATTGTCTTTTATAATTTCTGGTACTTCAGGATATATCGGATAAAACAAAGGCTCTCTATCATAAGCCTTATTAATATATCTAGAGATCAAAATCCCATCCACTTCATCAGTTCCTGGGAAAATTTCAATTTTGTCTTCTATATTAAGAGAACTCTTCTTCTCTTCAATCTCTTTTTGCTCCACTCTATGAAGACCATAATCTGCCGCATCGTCTTGGGATATTACCATATAATCTATATAATCATCATCTAATAGCTCTAAGAGCTTGAGATTTATCCTTTGATTCATCTCCCTAGAATTAATATAGCCCTTCAAAATACCATCCGGGATTCTATTTTCTAACCTCTCAAGATTTGCAGTGTACTCAACTTTTCCCTCATTATGGACCCTGTCATAATTTATCGCCCAGTACCTAATATCATTATAAAGATCATCATCCACATCCCCAGCAAAAGTAGGTGCCAACCTTTGGATCGAAGAATAGACATAAACTTCAGCATCAGGATATATCTCTTTAAGTTCTTTTAGTATATTGGTTCCTTTTTTAATCCTTTCTTCTTTGTCAATATTAGGCTCTACATTTCTAGAAGAGACAAGCCCGCCAAAAAAGAGCATATCCGCAGATATTACAAAGGCATCAACCTCCCCGTCATGGCCAAAAGCCTCATCAGCTTCATTTAACTCTCCATACCCTTTATTTTTCAAAAAATCCCCTATCTTCTCTATTAACTCGCTGTCAAACCCCTCATCCTTTGGCGAAATCTCTTCCATTAATTCCTCTGGCATGGTATTAATATTTACCCCACCACTTACCTTGGCAGTCTTCTCTGGAACAAAGGTATTAGCAGGTCTATCATCTAAGGCCAACAGCACAATATTTTCATCCACATAATCATCACTGCCAAAAGAACTAATAATCCCAAAAATACCAAAAAGCACTATTACAAAAAGAACAATTTTTTTAATTATACTGCTTCTTATTTTGCTTTGATTGTTTTGATTGTTATGATTGTTTTGATTGCTATGTTGTTGTGTTTGATTTTGGTTTCTATTTTGCATCTTTGTGATTACCCCTTTACTACCCCTTAAGATAGATTATTCAAATTCAAAATTATTTTATCAATTATATCAAATGGTATTTTTCTTTGATTTTTCCTCTTCCATTAATCTGATCCGCTCCATGGCACCCTTACTTGTAAAATAAAATAACATTGTAAGGATGAATACTAGACCACTAAGTACTATCCAGCTAAACTGATAACTACCAAATACATCAGCAATGTAACCAAATATAGGCGGAACTATAATAACCCCAAATCTAAGAAAAATTAATGCAAGGCTTGTAGCGGTCCCATTTTGATTTTCAGGGACAAGCTCGCCAACAGCGGTAAAATAAACTCCAGGAATACCTAAGACAAAAAATCCCATAAAAAATGAGAATACCAACCCTCCAACAAGTCCAAAGGAAAATACGTATACCAATATACTTGTCATCAACAAGACAAAGGAAATCAAAAGCCCCTGTACAAAAAGACCTTTTCTTCTATCTCCACCAAAAAAATTCTCATTTATATATCCCCAGCCAGGTTGACCAAACATACCCCCGATCTGAAATAAAGCAAGAGGCGCTCCAACAAACCCCTGTGATATACCCATATCCTGTCCAGCAAATATAGTATAATGGGTACTAATAGAGCTTATCCCAGCACCAAAAATAAATCCCATAGCACCAAAAGATATCAGAAATCTATTTTTAATAAGAGAGATTATATCTTCTTTAAAGCTTATTTTTTTGCCTGCATCTTTACCTGCATCCCTATCAACAACAGCAGGGTTTTTTCTTACATTAGAAGCCTTACCACTTGTTGCCCTATCGGAATTGTAAAAATAAAAAATCAAAACACCGATAAATACAGCCGCTCCACCTGACAAAAATAAAGAAACTCTCCACCCATATAACGCCCCAATATAAGGTAGAAGCATTGCAGCCATGAAGCCGCCAACACCACCACCTGCATGGACTATCCCCATAGATACAGCTCTTTTCTTAGGAGAAACAAGTTCCATAACACCTTTATTTGCAGCAGGAGTAACAAGGCTAAATCCTATCCCTGCAAAAAAGGCAAGGATAAGCATAAAAATATATCCCGGCACGAAAGTATGAAAGACCATAAGCCCTCCCATGCTTAATGCACCAAGCATCAAGCCCTTCCTAGGCCCTATTATATCGACAATCTTACCGCTAAAAAGGGCAATAGCCGTAGCACTAGCAAAAAAGAAAGTAGAATATAATCCCGCCTGGGCCCTTGTAAGGACAAACTCCTCTGTAATAAAGGGCATAATGGTCTTTATCCCCTGCATATTAAGCACTGTAGCTATATAAGCAGTGGATATAATCATCAATATAAACCAGGTATTACCTTTTATTTTTTGGCCTACTTTTTCAACATAATAACCCATTTGTATTGCTCCTTTTTTTACAGTACTAAATACGCTCCAAAGTTTAGAACCCTAGAACCCTCGCCAGGCTTAAACCCTGTTTCTATAGCTTTGTTAGTAAGTTTTTTTGCTTTTTTGATAGCTGTCTTTAGGTCATCTCCCCTTGCCAAAAGAGCACATATAGCAGCTGACAAGCTGCAGCCTGTCCCGTGCAAAGGCCCAAGGTCAAATCTTTCTTCAGAGAACCAGGTTTTTTCTTTATCTTTAGTCACAAGGAGGTCAAAGGATTTATTTTCACTTTCCTTTTCCTTTTCCATATGACCTCCTTTTAATAATACATTATTAGCTCCCTGGTCTACAAGCTTTTCACCAGCTGTTTCCATCTCTTCAAAGCTGTCTATCTTTTTATCTGTAAGCTTTTCTGCTTCAGGTATATTTGGCGTGATTAAAAGTGAAAGAGGCATTAATTTTTCTTTTAAAACTTCTACAGCTTCATATTTTAAAAGTAGATCACCGCTTGTGGATACAAAAACTGGATCTACTACAAGATTCTTCTGATTATGTTTTTTTACCTCTTCCACAACAACTTCTATTATCTCCCGGCTAAAAAGCATCCCCGTCTTAGAAGCCTTTATATCAAAATCACTAAAAACAGCTTCAAGCTGTTTTCTAACACCTTCTACACTAACATCATAAACACCGCTAACTCCCTGGGTATTCTGGGCGGTAACAGCAGTTACTACACTAAGGCCAAAAGTAGAAAGACCGCTAAAAGTCTTAAGATCTGCTTGAATCCCAGCCCCACCACCGCTATCTGACCCAGCTATTGTTAGTACACTTTTCAAAAGCAACTTCCTCCTTCTAAACTAAATTTTTATTCTAGTGCAAAAAGTCATATAGCAAAGTTTTGTTTTTAATTGTATCAATTAAAAACACTTTACTTATGCGAGTAGACTTTTTGCACCAGAATCAACGTTAACTTGCTTTATCAATTATACCTTTACTCGCCTCTTACCACTTTGGCAAACCTTTCAAAGGACCTGTCATAAGTCTTCTCAACCTCAGCAGGGAAAAAACAGGCAGGAAGTTGGTTCTTTTCCCTATGATAATGAAGACACTCACAGCAAGCACCTTTTCTAGGACACCCAGAATAAGTACAATTACACCTGTCTAAGTTTTTTTGAGTTTGATCGCAGTCCATCTTATATCATCCTCCTTGAAGAAAATTAATACCACTCCAAACAAAATATCCACCCATCCCTATAATAAATATGGACAAAGAGGCCATAACACCTCTGTAAATACCATCTGTAATAAACTTTTTACCTGAAGCAAGAATCAAGGAAATAAAACTAAGCCATAAAAAATCAGCCATCATATGCCCTACAAAAAAGAACAGCAAACCTCTAGTACCATACTGCAAAGATATAGTTATATACCCTGCACCAACCGTAGCCCACCAGATAAACCAGTAGGGATTACTAACAGTAGCAATAATTCCAGCTACAACTGTGCCATTAACCAGTTCATCGCCTAAATCATCTATATTATTCTTATTATCTGGGTTGTCTTGAGTATCGGTATATATGTTATCGTAGTTAGCAATCTGATTATCATCTAAGCTTGCATCATCTATACTAATAGAACCTGATCTGGCATCAGAAAACATCTTATACCCCATGAGAAACAATACAGTTCCACCAACAAGACCAATAACGCCACCTGCCAAGTCACTTGCCATATATGAACCAAGCCCTGCTGCAAGCAAAAGAACTACAAGAGCTTCCATTATTCCGTGTCCAAAAGTTACCAGAGGGCCTGCTTTAAACCCTTTTTTAAGAGAGTGCTCTGCAGTCACCGCTGTGAGGGGGCCAGGGGCCATTGCACCAGACAGCCCTACCAAAAAAGCCGTGACCAGTATATAGGCTGCATCCAATTTCACTTCCCCCTCCAGTTCTAGTAAAATATATGATATTATTAATTCTATAGAGCTTATACATTTTAGTCAACGATTTTAAAAATTGGAAGTTATGCTTACTTTTGTTACAACTGGGAGGTTAAATTAATAAATGATTGAAGATAATTATAACTACCGCATTCTCATTATAGAAGATGAAAAAGGACTTGTTAAGGTCTTAAAAGCATATTTAGAAAAAGAAGGATATGAGGTGTTTTACTCTCACGACGGAGAAGAAGGCTTAAAACTTTTTTATGAAAAAAATCCAGATCTTATAGTCTTAGATTTAATGCTTCCTTCAATGTCAGGGGAAAATATAGCTAAAAAATTAAGACAAACTGATAACACCCCGATAATAATGCTAACTGCCAAAGGAGAAGAAGAAGAAAAATTAGAAGGCCTTGGAATAGGTGCTGATGACTATGTAGTTAAACCTGCAAGCCCAAGAGAGATAACAGCCAGGGTAAAAACCATCCTTAGAAGATCAGAAAAAGATCAGGGCAGGGTGCAAAAAGATATAATCGAGACAAAAAACCTTACCATTAACACCTTGTCTCACAGGGTATATCTAAAACTAGATAAAGCAGACGAAAAAGATGAATCAAGTCTAGAGTTTGAAGAACTATCCCTTACCCCAACAGAATACGAGATTCTAAAACAGCTAGCTCTCTATCCAAAAAGGGTATTCTCTAGAGAAGACCTTGCCGATATAGTCTTTGGCTACTTCTGGGAAGGTGACCCAAGAACTGTAGATACCCATATAAAAAACCTCAGAAAAAAAATCGAACCCGACCCAAAAAAACCAACTTTTATTAAAACGGTATTTGGGGCAGGGTATCAGTTTCAAGAATAGCGATTAGCAGTATACCAACGAAGGGCTTTTAATGTATACCAACGTTCACAAGAATTTGCTAAAAACCGCGCAAATTAAAAGTTAATTTAACTGCAAAAAGTCTATTCACATAAGTATAGAGATTTTTTATATGACTTTTGGCAGTTAAATCAAAGTTCACTTAAGGTAAAATGAGATAAAAGGAGCATGTATAAATAATGACCCATATCAAAAAACTTCTAAACCCAAAAAGTTTATTTTTTCGCCTTTTTATTGCCCTTTGGCTGCTTTCTGGTGGGATGTTATTTTTGGCAGGGGTATATATTAACTTCACCATTGACCAGGAGTTTGCCGAATTTGTAGAGACTACCCAAATGGGAGAGAGACAAAATATCATTGAAGCAGTATCAGATATTATTGCTGAAGGAGACGATACAAGACAGGCACGTGAACAGATGGCCATTAATCAATTGGCAAGAACTCATAACGAAAGGATAATAATAAAAGACCAAGAAGGGGAAATAATCCATGACTCCATGACAGATGGTCATGGGCATATGGGTATGGGAAACGGTGGAATGGGAGGTCCCATGAGAGATAGAGATGATATGCCAGGTCAGGGGCCACGCCCTGACCACACAGATGATACCACCGAAAAGCCCTTTGAGGAAATTCCTTCTAATATAATAGAAGAAAACACCTATCCTCTTGAGATAAATAGCGAAACCACAGGAAGTATTATACTTCTTCCTACAGATAGAGGGCCAGATTTTTTTACCCCTACTGAGCTAGATTTTAGAAGTGAAATAAGTAGAAGTATAGCCATAGGTGGAGGCATCTCCCTTGTTCTTGCAGCATTAATAAGTTCTGTAATATCCGTCTCCATCTCTAGACCGATAAGTAACCTAAAAGAAACAGCTGAAGGATTAAAAGAAGGCAAACTTAATCTAAGAGCCCCAATAAAAGGACCTGGAGAAATACGAGAACTCTCTTTAAGTTTTAATGCCATGGCAGAAAACTTAGAAAAAAACGACTATCTAAAAAAGAAGTTAACCCAGGATGTATCCCACGAACTAAGAAATCCTGTAGCATCCCTAAAAGGATATTTAGAAGCCTTTCAAGACGGGGTACTGCCAACAGACAAAGAAAATATCACTCATACAATAAACGAAGTACAAAGACTTGAAAATCTAACAGAAGAACTTCACCAGTTAGCTTTGCTTGATTTCAAAGAAAGAAAGCCTAATAAAAGTCCACTAAACTTAAATGAACTTGCAGAAAAAATAAATGCCACAGCAAAACCCCAGGCTCTAAATAAAGGAATAGAATTTCATTACAAATCTATAGAGGAAGATATAATAATCGAAGCTGACGAAGACCTTTTGTATAGAGCAATCAAGAATCTCATCCAAAATGCCTTAAATCACACTGAAGCTGGAGGAAAAGTAGAGCTAGGCATCCAAAAAAATCAAACAAGTAAAGAAAACCCAGGCGAAAGTGCCCTGATATATGTAACTGATACCGGCAAAGGCATCCCTGAAGAGAAGTTTCCTTACGTCTTCGAAAGATTCTACAGGGCTGACGAATCAAGAACAAAAGAAAAAACAAAAAGTGGCAGTGGAAGCGGCCTTGGATTATCTTTAGTAAAAGAATGGACTGAAGCAATGGGAGGAACTGTAGGAGCTTATTCAAAAGAAAACCAGGGAAGCACCTTTTATCTTAGCTTTCCCTTATCAAACGAACATTGAATTCATATGAACAAAGTTTTTTGCACCAGAATAAAATTTTAGATATCTTCACAAGATCTTCATATCCTCCTGTTAAAGTATAATTAACAACAAACAAAACAAGGAGGAATTTAAAAATGATTAAACGTTTAGGAGTAGTTTTAACAGTAGGAGCACTTGCTTTAGCTCTACTTATCACACCTGGAGAACTTCTTGGAGCAGAAACAGCAGAAGGTTTTGGTGCTAACGGCCAAAGAGGGCCAGCTGAAGATGAAAGGTATGAAGGAAATGCTAGATTTGAAGAAAGAGATGAACTTCGCATCCAAAAAATCGAAGAACTTGTTGAAGAAGGAGCTATTTCAGAGGAAGAAGGCGATGAACTACTAGAAGCAATTGAAGAAAGAAAAAGTTTTGAAAGAGGAGAATGTCCTGCAGATGGACCAAGAAACTGTGATGTTAACCTAGAATTAAGAGAGCGTTTTGAAAGTGAAGATGGTGAAGAAACAAGAAATGGTTTTGGTTTTGGCAGAAGAGGCATGGGCCATGGATTTAACAGATAACAACTAATAAATTCCTGCACTGCACACCACGCACACCACAATAAAAAGAAAAAGAGTAGCGGTTCACATAATAAACCGCTACTCTTTCTTTTTTACTGCTCAATTAGCTTTCTTCTTTTTCGTTCAAATTGTTGTTTAAAAATATCCCATCTGTAAGAACAGCCATAGATTTTTCAATTAATTCTTCATTTGGTTTTTCTCCATCAATTATAATATAATAACAGATCACCTGCTGTTCTACACCGCGAAATATTCTAGTATACAAATTTGAGTCACCAAATGCAACTTTACCATTTTTTATGCCTTTTTCAAATTCACTTTTTAACTTCTCTATGAATAATCCTCTAATATCTATCAACCACTCATAAAGCGTCCCTGTAGACAAAATATCTGATGTAAAAAGAAATCTAGCTACATCTTGATTTTCCCATAAGAATTCAGTTTCTTTTTGCAGCAGCAGTTTTAGCTTGTCAACAAGAGGCATATCTTTGTTCAAAATTGCCATTTTTAACTCTTTATACTCTCTAATACCTTCTTTCATCATTTCTTCAAATAGTTCTTCTTTACTACTAAAATAAAGATAAACCGAACCTTTAGCAATATCAGCTTCCTTTGCAACCTCATCGACTTTAGCATCATGAAAACCTTTTTGCCCAAAAACTTTTCTCGCTGCATCAAGGATCAACTGTTTTTTAATCTTTCTTCACCTCTTTTCAGATAAAATCATAAATAATGATTCTGGTGCAAGAAGTCTATTCACATAAGCTAATTGTTTTTAGATGTATTACAATTAAAACAAAACCTTAGTTCATATGACTTGTTGCACCAGAATCAAATAATTTATTTGTAATATCAATAATTAATAGTATCTTCACCTGCTGTCACCTGGGGTTTTTGACTTTTATTCTTGATTCTTTCACTTACGTCATCCATCAAAGTATAAATAACTGGCACTACCACCAAAGTCAACAAGGTGGAAACCAAAAGACCACCAATAGTAACAGTAGCCATAGGAGCAATAGCTTCTGCTCCTTCACCAATACCAAGGGCTAAAGGCAGCATACCAATTACTGTAGTTAAAGTTGTCATCAAAATAGGCCTAAGCCTTTTCTTGCCTGCCTCCATAATAGCCTCTTGGCGCGGGGTATCCCTGTCCCGGTACAACAGATTGATGTAATCAACCATTACTATACCATTATTTACTACTATCCCGGCGAGCATTATTATCCCTATAAAAGCAATAATGCTAAAAGTCCGTCCTGTAATCAAAAGCGACCCAACAATTCCAAGCATTGTCAAAGGCAAGGTAAACATTATAATAAAAGGATATAACAAAGATCCAAACTGGGATGCCATCACCATATAAACCAAAACCACAGCAAGAGCTAATGCTACTTTTAGCTCATCAAACGCCTGTACAGTATCCCGGTAAATACCCATATATTCGATACTATACCCAGAGGGTAAATCGAGCTTTCCTACCTCTCCTTGTATATCATCCATAACAGAGCCAAGGTCTCTGTCCGAAATCTGACCTGTTATTGACCCAGAGCGCATTTGGTCTTGACGCTCAATATCTCTTGGAGCTTCCCCAAAGCTAAGCTCTGAAATCTCTTCTAAAGGAACCACTTCTTCTGATGGAGTCTGGACTAAAAATGATGAAACAGTAGACAGGTCCCACTTTTCTGGATGTTCCATCATTATATTCATATCATACTCTTCTCCATCCTCACGATATAGCGACACCAGCTCACCATCTAAGGCTGTATTCATATAGCCCCCGAGTTGATATGGAGTCAAACCATAAGTAAGTGCCCTATCTCTATTCAAATCAACAGTTAATTGCGGGGCTAATTCATCAAAACTTGTATCTACTTCACTTGTACCTTCTACACCTTCTACAATTTCAGATATTTCTTCTGTCAGTTGTTCTAATTCATCTAAATCGTCTCCTCTAACAGCAATATCAATATCTTCCTCCATCCCGGCAGCACCTGCTACCATATCCTGATCAATAACCACCGTGCTAATTCCAGGTGCCTGTGGTAGAATCTTTCTGATTTCCTCAGCAACCTGAAAAGTATCTCTATCTCTTTCATTTTGGTCAACAAGCATAACCTCGATACTACCTACGTTAGAGACCTCTTCATCCATCAAACCACCGCCGCCAATACTAGAAAAGGTAGATTCCACCTCATCTATTTCTGATATTTTATTTGCATATCGGTCAATGGTGTCTTCAGTATCATCAATATGACTTCCTACAGGTGTATTTATATTAACAGTAATTTCACCCGTATCCATAGGCGGCAAAAACTCAAAACCTACCATAGGTATCATCAGTATAGAGCTTATCAGTACTACAACAAAAAGAGCTCCTATTTTCATACGGTTAGCAAGGCTCCAACCAATAATCTTTTCATATTTAACTGTCATTTTTTCCAACATATTGTTAAAAGCTATCGTTATTTTATCAGATCTCTTATTCAAGTCCATATCAGCAGGAATAAACTTTGTTGTCATCACAGGAATAACTCCAGCTGCCACTAATAGAGAAGCCAATAGAGCAAAAGTAACCGTCCACGCAAGGGGAGTAAATATAATACTTGCCACACCTTCTACAAAGACAATAGGCAAAAAAGCAATCACACTGGTTATTGTCGCTGCAGCAATAGCACCTACAACCTCATTACTTCCATCAACTGCTGCCTGGTTAGGTGATAGTCCTTCCTCTCTTTTTCTAAAAATATTTTCTAATATAACTATAGCACTATCCACCATCATCCCAATTCCAAGAGCTAAGCCGCCAAGAGTGATGAAATTCAGTGTATATTCTCTAAAATAAATCAGATTAAATGTTGCAATAACAGAAATAGGAATTGCCGCCCCAATGATTATTGTTGCTTTGACATTTCCTAAAAATAGCCACAGTACTATCATAGCAATAATAGCACCCGTAACACCCATATTGACAAGGGTACTAATACTTGCTTCTATGAATTCACTTTGATCTGAGGTAACAACAAAGTGCAAATCACCTGGCAGTTCTTCTTCTATACGATCAAATTCTTCTGTCACGCTGTTTGCTACTTCAACTGTATTAGCTTCACTTTCTTTTCTTACTGAGATTGATACTGAAGATTCCCCGTCAATCTTTGTTATAGGCCTTTGCCTTTCCATAGTATCTTCTACTTCAGCAATTTCACCCAACCTAACTGGGACACCACCAGATTCAGCTACAATTAGATTTTCTACTTCATCAACTGTTTCAAATTCTCCTTCGATTTCTATCAAATAATCACGCTGGCCTTCTGTCACTTGACCACCAGACATATCCACATTTGAAGCATACAAAAGCTCACCAAGTTCCTGTATAGAGATCCCATAAGCAGACATTTTATATGGATCAACTTTTATCTGTACTTCTCTTTCTACCCCTCCTGCAACCTCCGCTAAAGCTACACCATCAAGTCTTTCAATGCGATTTACTATAACATTTTCGGCAGTATCTGTTATTTCATCTTTGCCTTGAGCTCCTTCAATTCCTGCAGTAATAACAGGCAGCATATCAGGGTCAAGCTGCATGACAGAGGGACGCCCTATATCATCGGGCAATTCCTCCATAACCATGTCCACCATCTCACGAACCTCAAGGGCAGCACCGTCCATATCACTGCCCCAATCAAATCTCAATATAATTTCACTCTCACCAGGCCTTGATGTTGACATGACGGTATCTATCCCGTCCACAGTAGACAAAGCATCCTCTAGATTAGAAGTAACCATGTTTTCTACTTCCTGTGGCCCTGCCCCCTCATAAGGAGTTGTAATCATAATAGCAGGTAGATCAATATCAGGAAACAAATCTACATTTGTTTCCGATACAGCTATAACACCAATTAACAAAACACCTAGAATAACCATCAAAACTGCTACCGGCTGTTTAATACCTAGAGATGGAAGATTCATGAACTATCACCCATCTCATAGTCATTTGTTTTGTCAACTTCAACCAAAGCACCGGGCGAAATTTCGGCAAATCCTTCTACAACAACCTGTTCGTCTTCAGAAATACCGGATTTGATCTCTACGTAACCGTCATCAATTATCCCTTCACTAACTTTGACAAAATCAACCACTTTATCCTGGTTTTCTTGAGACACTGTATAAACACCGGTTTCCCCATCCATTTCAACTACTGCATGACTGGGTATCGTTAGTGAGCTTTCTCTTTCATCTATCGTAACATTTATTTGGCTGTACATTCCTGCCCGTACTTTTTCTTCTATTTCCCGGTCAAGTTCAATCTCTAAAGGATAAGCCTGACTATCTTCTGGTGGAACTTGACCTACATTGGTTATAGTACCCTGGGTATATTCTTTTGAGACTGAGGGAATTTTCATTTCAACATTTTGTCCTTTTTCTACACTTCCTACATAAACTTCTGGCATTCCTCCAATTACCTGGTAACTATCAGTATCTAACATAACAATAGCTGGTGCACTAGTTCCTACTAATTCATCTTCCTTTGCATCAACAAGAGCTATCTCTCCAGATACAGGAGCAGTAATCCTGGTTCGCTCAATCATTCTGTTGGCTAGATCAACCCCTACTCTGGCTCTATCTACCTGAGAGCGAAGTGCGTTAAGCTCTTCATCCCTTGCACCTTTCTTTACAGATTCTTTGTAACCTTCGGCAGCTTCTAATTGCTCTTTTGCATTAATATACTGAAGCTCCACCTGCTCAAGCTCCTGATCAGATGCAAAACCACTATCATGCAGTTCTTCTACACGTTCAAGTTCTCTATTCATTTGTTCTTTTGCTTCTTTGGCTCTTTTGACACTGGTCTCTGCCTCTTTTTTCTCTCCTGTCCTAGCTCCTTGTTTGGCATCTTCTAGCTTTGCCGTTGCACCACGCAGGCTTGCTTCTGCTTCTTCTCGTTTTAGATTATAGTCGTCTTTTTCTAATTCCATTAGCATATCCCCTTCTTCTACGTGATCCCCCTGTTCTACATGTACTGTTTCTACTTTTCCTGATACTTCTGGTATGATGATTCTTTTTTCTGTAGGATCAACTTCCCCAATTACAGTTACCTGTCTTTTCATATCCCGCTCCTTTGGAGAAGCGGTTTCTACAATTGGGAGTTCTTCCTCAACAACCACCTCTTCTTTCTGATAATACTCTACAATATACCAACCCATACTAACCGCTATTATAATTACAAATACAGAAGCTATTATCTTCTTTTTTTTAATAAAGAAACTTCTAAAGTTAGATTCTTTTTTACCTTCCATGGAAACTCCCTCCTAATAAAATCTCCACCTAATCAAAGTTTTTTAAACACCAACTATACGAATGACCACTCAGTCATTAATGAGTATATGCTAACCCCACAAAATCTATTATAAATCGGGGATTATTATAACTTGATATTTACTGACTTGCGAGTCAGTTGTGCTTTCATCATTATATCCTTTAAATTTTTTAATTGCAATAAAAAATTAAACAAAAAAAAATAAAGTAAAGTTTTTCTCATTATCACGCTGATATTTGGGAAATATTATTATTATTAATTTTTTCTAGTTATATGTTTACAAAGTTGCAGTATTAGGGTGAAAAGCCCACGGTTTCAAATCGCGGGATGTAAGCCCATTTTTTAAAATAATGGCTGCAGTAAATTGCAAAAAAGTATACAATAGAATTATAAACAAGAATATCGAAGAACTAAAAAACAGTATCATTAATCAATAACAGTACCAGACCCTAAACCTAAAGATGCCGTCAAAACAAAATAATTTTTTTAAATATCTTTAAGGAGAGTTTATTTATGACTGAATTTGTAGAGTTATATGGTGGGCCTTGTGATGGTGAGGTGAGGATGATAGAGTTTGATATAGACACAATTCTAGTTCATCACACTTCTAACAAATATAAGCATATATCAAAAAAAGATGTCCTAATCTACAAACGAAAAGAAAAAGATAGCAGCGTTTTCGAATATGATGGGAAATTATAAGTTTGATTATGGTGCAAAAAGTCTATTCACATTATAGTGTTTTTAATTGATATATCTAAGATTCGATAACAGTCGAAATAAGGCTTCCTAATTCAAGAACTCCTCCTGAGTTCAATTAGCTAATGACCTCCTGTCATTAGACCTTATTTCTCCTGCTTTCTCATCAAGATATATGGCAATTAAAAACAAAACTTTGTTCATATGACTTTTTGCACCATAATCAAAATTTAAACATAATCAAAATTTAATTTGACAACACAACAAAAGTGATATATAATTAAACTAGATACCCCACAGGGGTATATCAGAGGGTTAAAGATTTAAGTATCAATCTCCATCCAATACGATGTAGGGGAGGAATATATATGCCTGTCTACGAATTCAAATGTAAAAAGTGTAATACTGACTTCTCAAAAAAATCAAGTATGGCAGAAAAAAAGTATATTAAATGTCCAAAATGTGATTCTAAAGAACTTAAAGAAAACTTCACCACTAACACTTCCTGCAGTTTATTTGCAAAGCGCCTTTCAGGCGGATGAGGCTAAAACAAAAATAGGGCTGTAAGCCCTTGAAAGCTGACTCTTTTTCATATAATAGCTGCTTTTTAATAAAGCAGCTATTTTTTATCTAAATTTTTTTCATGTTCTTATTAAAATTATCTAAACATAGTATTATAAGAACAAAGTCTTAAACAAAGTTTTTATCTGAACATTTGCAATCTAGGATGTCACAAATATTTCAGCCAGGGTGATATAGATGACACAATTAAAAACATTAATCCTAATCCCAATATTTATACTTTCAATTATTACAGGCTGGTTTTATCTACTTGGAATGTCTTTTGAGACGACTTTTTTGAGTACTTCATATTTTGAAGATTTAACAAAAGAAGTGGATATTATTCCCTATATCTATGATAATATCCCTTATGATACCATGTTAGAAGACATCCCAGAAAACATACCCGGAAGACTTCCCATATCAGATAATATAAATATTTTTGAAGACAAAAGATTTCAAGAGATGGTAGAAAGATCTTTTGTTGCAGCCTTCCCTAAGTCATGGACCAGGGAACAATCTATTATAGTAATTAATGAATTCTTAGAGTTCACCAAAGAAGAAAAACAAGAATTTGATCCTATGATAAGCCTACATACTCCTAAAGAAAATATACATAATAATCTTGTCTCTTACTTAAGAGAATATACCGATAGATACAATTTAGAGAGATATCTAAATAGATCTGTAGAAGACATAGTAGCACTTACAATAGATGAAATGGATATCCCTGAAGAAGTGCACCTGGTCAAAATAAACCCTGAGCTTTCAAGTGATATAGAAACTGCCGCCACAAACCTTCAAAACTTACGTAGATACTATCTAACACTTCCATATATAATTTTTGGAGGTATCTTCCTATCATTTTTTATCTTCACAGGTTTAAAAGGGGCAATTAAAGGCCTTGGCGCTTCCCTTTTAATTTCAGGGTCAAGCTTTTTATTCTTTCTTTTTCTTAGTCGATTTGTCTTTCTTTATTCACTGATAGAATATATGGCTGCAGAAACCAAGATCGACCAGGATATATTACTACAAACAGCAGAATTCACCCTGGATAACTGGTTTTCACTTCCTATTATCTTTAGCACAGTGGGAGCAGTATTATTTGTAGCCGGTGGGATATTACCTACAAAAAATTAGAGCGCCTGAAATACTATAGCAGGCGCCCTAATCATCAAACAGCAAATTATTAATCACTTTATCATTTATTATTCATCAGTTATTTTAGACCTATATCTATCTCACCAGTTTCTTCGTACCATTTTACACTTTCTCCTAAGACCTCACTCACAAATCTTAGAGGTACCATCGTACGGTCATTCTTTATCTCTGCTGCAACGTCTAGCTCTTCAACTCTTTCTTCCCCATTTTCTATGATACTAACCTGTTTTTCACCAATAGGCAGTTCAATTGTGGTCATATGCCTTTCAATTGTAACTGTTCTGGTATCATGATCCCAGCTAACATCCGCTCCAAGAGCTTCGGCAATTGCCCTCACAGACAATATTGTACGGTCATTTGTAATCACAGGATCAGTTGTATCTTCAAAGTTTAACCTTTCACCGTATACATAGATTTTTTCATTTAGCTCCATTTCCCTTCTTTCTGCAATAAGATCAGGATTTTGAAGGATCTCTTCTACCTCACTAACTCTTTTTTCGATATTTTGTCTTCTTATAAGCCTGTCCATAACACTATCAAAAACTTCATTTACATCTTCACCAGTAATCTCAAATATTTCCTTTAAGTCTTCTACAACTTCATCATCTCTTAACCCTTCATAAAATTCCCTTGCCTCATCAACAATAAAGATAATATAATCTGTTGATAGACCATAAGTAGTTTTTAACTGATCCAAAGTAGAAAGATCAAAATTATCGATACTATCTAAAACAACATCCATATTCAATCTTACATTTAGTTCATCGAGCCTATCCCGCAAATCCTCGTAACTCTCAACACCTTCTAACTCATCAACCTCAGCTAAAGCTTCAGAGTGCTCATCGATCAAATCATCAATTACAGCTTCAAGATCGATTCCATCAGGTCCTTTTTCATAAAGTTCTTCAAAATACACAAGTTTTTGTTCCAGGTTAAGATCAAGATTTTCTAGCTCGTTTTCTAATTTTTCTTTAGAATCTTCAATCGCAACAACACTTCCTACCGCTGCCCCAATAAGTAATATAGAGATTAGTACTAAAACTGCTTTTTTCAAAAAAAGCTCCCTCCCTTGATTAGATTAATACTTCTACTACTCAGTTGGTTCTAAACTTCCTTCTACTATATTTTAAACTAAAACCCTTAGCATGGGAACCTTTATTTAAAATTACTAATAATTGGCATCCAGCTCGAGTTTAATTTAAAATTTAATTTTCTGGAGTAACTTTCCACAGCACCCCAGTCCTTGGGATAGCATTAGGAGCCATATCAGAAAACTCAAACACACCAAAATCAAGAACATAAAGTGACTCACCCTCAGGATCAAATTTAACAGCTATCGGCCTGTTTAGACCCTGACCAAACCGACCGGCTCTAGGCTTTTCACCTTTATTTTCAAGAAATACATAAAAATGTTCTGTCCCCGGATCAAGCCTTAAAATCATTGCCGGCACAGGGTCTTCTGTTTCACCTGTCATAGGCTCCCCGTCTCCAAATACCGCCACAAAAATATCCGATGGTCCGATATCTTTTGGCACCTCTTTTTTCTCCTGTGAGCCTACTTCGGCAAATTCCCCAGGAGCTATATCAAGCTTCATAGGTGAAAAATGAGGCGGGAAGGATGCATAAGGCTCTTCTACTTCAGGATGATCTTCTAAAAGAGGTTCTAGCTCTTCTCCTCTATCACTTTGAAAAATATCCGATTCTATAGGTTCAGTCCCTACATAATCAGGCCAGCCATAAAAGCCGCCCTCCTCTACCCGATAGATAAAATCCGAAGCATCTTCTACAGCCCTTGGTCCCCTATCATCATAGCCAAGTACCGTAGTAAAAAGCTCGCCCTTATCACTAAAAGTAAGACCATAGGGATTTCTTAGCCCCCATGCATAAAGCTCTAACTCATAATCCTCGTCAGGATCAGCCCTGTAGATAGCTGCATTACCGGGTGTTTCACCCTTAATCTCCTGACCTTTTTCACTTCTGCTGCCAAAAGGCATAAAAGCTCCCGTCTCTACCTCTTCTGCAGATAGTATCTCTCCAAGGTCCTGGCTTTTGTAGTTCACTCCTCTTAGGCTAATATCTTCTGGTGGAATATCATGAAACTCTGGATAATCCTGAAGCCACCCGTAAATATAATTATCATCGCCAACTATACCTGCATTAGTAGCAGACCCCTGGCCAAAATAAAGCTTACCATCAGGGTCAAATAAAAGATCATTATTTTGATGATCACCATGAGAGGGAAGTCCAGTTATCAGATCTTCTACCTCTCCTCCTCCTTTATCAATTTTGGATATTTTCCCCCTGTGGGAAACATATATCATCCCATCTTTGTATGTAAGCCCGTTAATTGGACCGTTAAAGTCTGTGGATATCTCTTTTATATTGCCGCCTTTAGGATCTACCCTGAGAAGCCTTGGAGTAGTTTCTTTTGGGCCGTATGCATATCCGGCTTCTGCCACATAGACATATCCTTCCTCACAAAAAGTAAGACTTGTAGGATAGGTGAAGTTTTTGGCAACTACATCCACCTCATACCCATCATGTACCGCCAGATTTCCTGGACTTGTTGTAACAGCAGCCCGAAGCAAAAGAGGGGCAGAAATAATACCTATTAGAAGGACCACAGCCGGCACTATGTACTGCCACTTCTCCTTCTTTTTGCCAAGCCAAACACGATAAAGTAAGGTCATAGAGATCCCATACACCAAAAAAGCAAGTAAAGACAACCCATGATCAAGAGGATTAGCAAAAACAGGCGGAAAACCTAGAGCTAGAGGTATAAGTATCAATGTACCTAATCCCCAAACCAAAAAACCTATTCCAACCCCAATAAGTACACTAGCCGCAAAACTATCTACCTTCTCCCTTATAGCAACACCATATATCACACCAACCAAAGTAGTCATTACAAGAACCACTACAAGCCCCTCTATTAGACTAACACTTGTAAGCAGCAAACCAAGAGCCGGAAGCATCCAACCACCCCATAAAAAAAGCGATACCATAATGCCTCCAACTATACCAGAAGCTGCTCCAACCAGTGCATAATATCCATAGCTTTTCAAAGCCAAATTTGACCCCCTTTTTTGTCACATTACTATAAGACTTAATTGTTAACCTTATTATTAGTTGAACCACTCCTATAATTTATAATTGCCAACTGTACAATAAAACTTGCATTTTAAAAGTATATATGCTAAATTTTGATTTGAATTATCTTTAAAATAGAACTATTGTACTAACTTTGTTTAGAAAAAAGGTGATTTTGACCTATATTCCGAAAAAGAAGTTAGTATGGCTGTAGTATTAAATATTGTCATCGGGTATATTTTAAAAATTGTTAAAAAATCTTAAGAAAGGGTGGAATAAAATGGAGCATAACGTCAAAGAAGTATTAAAAGAAATTGAGGAGTTAAGGGATGAGCTTGAGAGGTTATATGACAAAAAAGATATAGGTGACCCAGAAATTATTGAAAAAAGCCAAAAGCTAGATAAAAAGCTAAATATATATAATAGAATACATAATAATAAGTGAATCGTTAAAATTTTTCTTTTTACAATTCACTTATTTATTTACTATTTTTCACTTTCAGCTTTTCTCTTTTCCTTATAGTCAAATTTATCTTCATACATCCTATCGTCAGCTTTTTTGAAGATATTTTCTAGTGAAACTCCTTTTTCGTTAGCAGTTGCAAATCCTATAGCTATACTCATAGGGATCTCCGGTTCTTTTTTGTTGTATTCTTTTACTTTGTTTAAAATTCTATTTACTACCTTTTTGGCGTTGTTGGCATCGGTATAGGGAAGGATAGCGCCGAATTCGTCACCTCCTAACCTAGCTACAATATCAGACTCCCTAAAACAATCTTTAAAGAGGGTTGAAACAGCAAGTATAACTTCGTCCCCTTTGTCATGTCCAAGGTTATCATTAACCCATTTCAGGTCATTTAGATCAAAAACTATTATAGTTATGGGGTATTCTCTACTTTTTTCTAATCTCAAAAGCTCAGTATCAAAAAACCCTCTATTATAAAGGCTGGTCAGAGGGTCATGTGTGCTCAGATACTCAAGTCTTTTTTGATAGTATTCCTGCTCAGCTATATCTCTAAAGTTACATACAGCCCCAAGAACATCTCCCCACTCATCTCTCATCAAATAAGCAGAAAAAAGCACCGGCACTTTTTTCCCTATACTTGTCTGTAAATATCTTTTTTCATTTCTAACAAGCTTGTTATTTATACCGTACCCAAGGTTATACGGCAGAGGAGAATTGTTCTCTACAGCACTGCCCTCAAATATATAATCTATACTCTCACCAATCAACGTTCTTTGTTTAGACCCCAAGATATTTTTTGCTTCTCGGTTTACCATTTGAATTTGTTTGTCTGTATCAATTAAGATAACACCTTCACCAATTGTCTCTAAGATTTCTCTGGTAAAATTTTCGGGGGTAAGGGACATTAGCCTTAGCTTTGTTATGGAGTACCATATACTACCCACAGGAAGCAAAAGACCTATAATAGTCAAATTATACCCAAAGGTTTCCCCATTAAATAGGCGATTTCCCGTCAGTACAAGCAAAGCTAAAAAAACCGTAAAAATAATAATCTTTGCCTGTTTTCTTTCCCTTACAACAACGGAATCACATCCCCAACGCCAGATCACAAACAAAGAGATCATCGTAAATAATATATAATAACTATCATATAATAAAAACCAGGTATGTTCATAGGAATGTATAATATTCCATCCATAGGCAGTTTTAATCAAATTTTCACTTCCCCATTCATAAACAAAGAAGTAGCTATATGTAAGAATTACAGTCGGAAGGTATATAAGAGGATAGATCCACCATTTACTTAAAACCCATTTATTTTTTGTAAGCTCTAAGGAAAAATGAAGGAAGAAAGCAAAAGTAGCACACCAGCTCACAACAGAAATCTCCTGCCACAATAAAGCAGACTCCACATCAGGGGCATAGACAAAAAAAGCGCCAGAAAATGCCCTCACACTAAGGCTCAGGCTAAGAGCGAAAAAAAGCTGGTTTACTCTCGCTTTAGGGTTAAGATGAAGCACATACGCACCAAAAAATAAATAAAACGCAAAGCTAAGTACAATAGCCATCAAAAAGACGTTCATCCCCAAATCTCCCCCAGGTTATTTTACTACCCCATACCCCATTAATATAATATTATTCATTAACCTAATTTTAGAATTAAGAAATTCATCCTGAGTTCAATTAGCTAATGACTCGTTACACCAGAATAAATTGTCTAAAAATTAAAATATTTTTTAACTACTACCATAATAATATATTATAATGTTACAATGCAATCTCTTTTTTTAAAACAAATACAAATGCATTGACAACAAGAGGGTCAAACTGGGTTCCCGAGGAAGCTTTTATTTCAGAGATGGCTTTTTCTTTTTCCATAGCATCTCTGTAGGGCCTGTCGCTTATCATAGCATCATAAGCATCAGCAACAGCAATTATCCTACATTCTATTGGTATTTCTTCACCTTTTAGGCCAAGAGGATATCCTTTGCCATCCCATCTCTCATGATGCTTTAGAATAAGACCTGCTACCCCGGCCATATCTAATGAAGATAGAGCGATACGATAACCTTTTTCTGAATGTGTTTTAATAATTTTCCATTCTTCATCGTCCAAAGGCCCCTCTTTAAAAAGAATATGATCTGGTATACCAACTTTTCCTAGATCATGAACCTGGGCGAGAAGGGATAGATCATTTAACTGTCGATGTGAAAGTCCTATTTCCTTGCCAACTTTTTCACACAAATCACCGAGCCTGTTGGCATGTCCTTCTGTTATATGATCTCTTTCTCTAAGGGCCGCCATTAAAGTATTAAGGATTTGCGATCTTGTACCAGCCTCTTTATGAAGTTTGCTTCTATACATACTATCAGCTGCTTCTTTTGTCGCATCCATAAGTTTATCACTATTATGGGCCGTTGAGACACCGATGGAAATATTCAAAGGGAATTTCGGGTTATCTGTATTGTGTTCATCAACTTTTTTACAAATATCATTAACGATATTCTCTCCCAATTCTTCAGGAGTTCTTGGCATAATTATACTAAACTCGTCCCCTCCAACCCTTGCCAAGATATTCATATCACCAGCTTTTTCTTCCAAAATATCTGCTGCTGACTTAATAAGCTGATCTCCCACATCATGCCCCATAGAATCATTAATCACCTTAAGACCATCAAGATCAACGGATATAATAGTAACCGGATAATCCTTTTCAGATTCTTTAAGATGTTCCAAACACTTCTCAAAATACGCCCGGTTATAAAGGCCTGTCAAAGCATCGTGGTTGCTGTTGTAGATTAAATATGACCAGTACTGTTTTCTTTTAAGAATATCTTCTAATCTCTTCGAAAAAATATTAAAAAGTTTTTCCCTATTAGAGTTCATTTCATGGCAGTGCTCAAAGAAGATCGTACCCGTATCAAAATTATATTCAAAAGTATTATTCCCCTTCTCCAAAAACATTTCTTTTAACTGAATGAAGGTTAATTCAT
The DNA here is from genome assembly GCF_022539405.1 of Natranaerofaba carboxydovora. Taxonomy (NCBI): domain Bacteria; kingdom Bacillati; phylum Bacillota; class Clostridia; order Natranaerobiales; family Natranaerofabaceae; genus Natranaerofaba; species Natranaerofaba carboxydovora. Next base: position 2,375,994 of record NZ_CP054394.1, read on the forward strand.
CTTCTTTTCTAGAGCCAAATCCCCAAATACAATAAGGGCTTAATTCTCCTTCATCATCTGTAATAAATATTGCGATCTTTTTGGCACCAAGGACCCTTGAGCCTTTTTCTATAATCTCCTGTTTTAACTCCTTATCATCAACGGAAAAACTTAAAGAAGAAATATCATATAATGCTAAAACTTCCACAGGATCTAAGCTCATTCATAATCACCCCGTTAAAAAAACTATAGATTTATTAAAAAATAAGGGCAAACCAAAAGAACTTGATATCTCCCCAAAAGTTAATATCCCAAAAGTTTTTTTGTCAAAATGTTTGCCAATACAACTTAACTCCTTCTCAAAATCCTTTTTCATAAGTAGATACCTTGATACACAATCAAATACCAAAACAAATTTGTTTTCTTTGGCACAGGCATTATTAGCTGTCGCAAATGCATTTTCAACAAGCTCATCCACACCGGCTTCCATGATAACCCCTGCTGTATCCTGAGGAAGCTCAGAGACAAACACCAAGCTATCATCCTCTCCTACCTCAATAGGATCTCTAATCAAAAATCTATCCCCAATGCAAGGAATACCGACAGGATGCTTCATTCCGTAATAAGAAAAATTCTTTTTCGTAATACCCCCTAATAGCTCTGAATACCTTTCAAAGGCGGGGATCCCATCTATTTCGTATACCACTTTTCCTTTTGCTTTTGTTATCACAAAAGCTTCACTTCTAGGGCTCCATCCATGCCCTACTGTTTGCTCCGGTAAAAACCCTTTCACAAAAGCTGTTGCAACAGCTTTGTCTGATATACCGTTTTCAGTAAACTGACAGGGCTTATGAAATTTCAGGTTATCTCCAGAACCTCCACCGGCATATCTAACCCTAGAACCTAATTTGTTATAGATCCCCCTTAACATCGAAGAAATATCATAGCTAAACCCATCGGGGAAAATAAACAGAGTTCCAGCTTCATCTTCAATTACAAAACCATTATCATCTTTTTCAGGTCCATTATCTTTTGATCCATTATCCATATCATCTCTAAGATATTCTGAATAATATTCACCAATTATTTCTCCGCTTCTATAGGCATCTTCCTGCCTACCTTTTAGAAAGCTTGTCCTAACATCTAAGTTATCACCTCTAAGTCCAAAGGCACTTACGCATTTTTCGTATACCTCGCTACCAGAGATAACCCCAGGAACACAGGCTCCAACAAATCTCGATAGTTTATCTTTACAGACTTCATATACAGCTTGATGATCATAGGTATCGGTAAAAAAAATTAAAACAAGATCAAGTTCTATCTCACCAATCTGATCTTTTATTTGTTTTAAAGCATCAGCGGCTGCTTCTTTGCTGTCATTTTTATCACTTAAACCTATGGCAGTTACAAAACTCATTTTATAATCCTCCAGGTTAGTTTTTCCACTTTATCATAATATAAAAATTGTCAATTAATGTCGATAAGACCAAAATCTTATTATTTTTTGTCAAAATATAGGCCGGCAGTCCCGTCATCGTCTATGTCCCCCGCTATACCAGGCTCTGTCATCTCCTTTGGGTGAAGAATCCTGTTTACTTTTTCTTCTGATAAGGCCCCTTCCTCTACTACAACATCTCTTACCCCGCGGCCTGTCTTTAAAGCCTTAAGTGCTATTTCAGAAGCTTTTTCATAACCTATATGAGGATTAAGGGCAGTTATAATGCCGATATTTTTTTCCGCCTGCTCTTTGCAGTGCTCTTTATTTGCCATAATACCTTTGATACATTTTTCTGTAAGCACATAGGCACCATTCGTTAGGCTCTCTAAAGATTCAAAGAGATTATGAAATAGCACCGATGTCATCACATTCAAATCAAGCTGTCCTGCTTCAGCTGCCATTGTTATGGTCTTGTCATTGCCTATCACCTGAAAAGATATTTGATTAATAACTTCAGTAATTACAGGGTTTACCTTACCTGGCATGATAGATGAACCAGCTTGAACAACAGGAAGGCTTATCTCACCAAAACCACATCTAGGCCCTGATGCCATGAGCCTTAAGTCATTACACATTTTCGATAGATTGACAGCACAGGTCTTAAGGGTTCCGGAAAGGTTTAGATAATCGTCCATGTTCTGGGTAGAATCTACCAAATGCTCACTTATCTCTAGCTCAAGGCCACTGATGTAATTTAGCTGATCCTTAGCCTGTTCAATATAAACCTGATCTGCATTAAGCCCTGTACCAACTGCGGTAGCACCAAGATTAATATATTTAAGCTCCTTTAGAGCTTTGTTAATCCTTTTGATATCCCTAAAGACAAACCTGGTATATGCCCCAAACTCCTGACCAAGCCTTATAGGCACGGCATCCTGAAGATGGGTTCTTCCTGTCTTCAAGACATCGTCAAATTCTTTTTCCTTCTCAAAAAGAGCGTCATGGAGGTCATCAAGGTTTGCTATTAGCTTTTTGCTTAGATTAGTTATTGCTATTTTGAACGCTGTTGGAATCACATCATTAGTCGACTGGGACATATTCACATGGGTGTTTGGCGAAACAAAAGTGTAGTCGCCTTTTTTGCCTCCCAAAAGCTCTACGGCCCTATTAGCAATTATTTCATTAGCGTTCATATTAATCGGTGTACCTGCACCACCGTGAATCACGTCAATTATGAACTGGTCATCAAACTTACCGGATATCATCTCCTGGCTTGCTTGCTTTATGGCCTGGCCAATATCTTTAGATAACTTACCTAGCTCCATGTTGGCTTTAGCAGAAGCCCATTTCACCATTCCAAGGGACTTTATGAGTTCTGGGTGAATATTATGACCCGTTATAGGAAAGTTCTCCCTTGCCCTTTCTGACTGGATACCGTAATAAGCATCAGCAGGAATCTTCTTTAGGCCAAAGACATCTTCTTCAACTCTAAGCTCTATCTTTCTTTCATCTTCCATAAAAAATTTAACACCCTTTCATAAAGTTAAACAAAATATATTATATAAAGTCTATTATCTAATGTTTGTATAAAATATTCTCTCTTCAAGAGGCGCACCTGGCCCCTCGCCTATTAGCCTTACCGCCCTAGCTGCTGCTTCTAGCTGTTTGTCAGTAGGTTCTTTTGTCATAATAAGATACTGAAATAAAGCACTAACCCATAATAAAGGCTTAAACACCACTTCAAAAAATCTAATTTTAACCAGGTTAAAAAGTTCCATCGCCAAAATAAGAGAGATAAGCACATTTATAAACATTACCGTTCCCGTAAGATAGTTAAGCAAAAACACCAACGGCAGATAAAACACCACCAAAGTTGTTCCACATCTAGAACTTACCCTGCTTTGCTTTTTAATATTATTTACAGTTAAAGGTTCATCCATTAAAGCAGCATTAATAGCCTTATGCTCTGCACCGTGATACCTAAATAAATCTATCAGCTTCCCCGTATATAATTTTAACTTACCAGTAACCAAAAGCCCTACAAGGACTATCAAAACCAGGTACATAAAGTACCAGGAAGATACAAAAGAAGGTGAAGATGAAGCCGCAATAAAATATCCAGGAAATATCAAAAAAAGTATATCGGAAAAAACAGATAATATCAGTACCAACAAAAGAAACAATTTAGGGATTTTGCCAAGGGTCATAGACAAAAGCTTAACAAGCATCTTAAGCTTCATAAAAGACCTTACTATAGGAATCTTTGTCAATATTCCTTTATTTTGCTTCAAGTTACTTCTTTTCTTGGTAAGCTTAAATCCATCACTAAAATCATTGTATATTACTATACAATCGCTTGCGAAAAAATATATCCCGTTAAATTTTGCCCTGCCTCCAAGGATTTTATCCTTTATACTTATATTTTGTAGATTCATATCCTCTACATTCATTCATAAACACCTCGTTAATATATTCTGTATCCTTTTGATCTAGCTGATATAAATTTATTATAACATAACCAGCAAAGATTACTTGATAAACTAAATAAGTTTTCGAAAATTTCTCTAAATTATTTTTAAAAATATTATTGAAAATCTTGAGTATCTGTTATATAATAGAACCACCATAATAGATTAGTTGTTATATAATGCTAAGGTTTTAAGGAGAGGAGGGAAATCCTTGAATAGTGTTAAGGTAAAAAAGTATAAAAATAATCATGACAACAATAACAATAGATTGATTGACCAATACTTTGATCAATGGATTGAGTTTATGAAACAATATAATAACACCAAAACCCTTGAATGGTGTGGCAAAGAATGTAAGGAAGGATGGAAGTCTTGTCAAAAAATGCAAAAGGAATTATTCTCTTTCTGGTTAAATAACATAAGCAACTTAGAGCCTGATGACATAGCTATGAAATTTGGGGCAAAGACTTTTGCCAAATGGCAAAAAAATGTATGGAAACATTGGATGAAAATTCAAAAAGTCTTTTTGGACCAATGCCTAGATAAGATTAAAGAAGAGGAGGAGGAAAATAACCTAACCCCAGAGCAGGCCATGACCAAGTTGTATGACTGCTGGCTTGATATGTTGGATGAGTGCACGAAGACAATGACAGGCAACAAGACAGGCGACAACACCTAACAACTAGCACACCCCATACCCCCATATATAATATATATTCTACCCCCTGTTAAGCATAGCATAAGTGCTTTACACAGGGGGTAGTTTATTTATTAAACCTTTAAATATTAAAAGGTTTGCTGCGTTGTTTGTTGAAATAAATTAGATAATACAAAATGATTCTACTGCAATCAATAATCAATTTTCAATTAATTTATTCAGATGGAGGCAGGGCAAAATGGCCATCGTTCTAAAAGGCGAAAAATCTCTAGAAGGTAAAATCAAACGAAAAGAACAGGCTAGAGATCAGCTAAAAGGCGACATAAAAGAGACTAAATCAAAGCTTTGGACCCTTAGAAAAGAAGGTGTTAAGGATATTTTTGAAAAACTCTTTGGCAAAGATAATAATTACGAAAACACAACCGAAGAGAAAAAAGAACTAAAAGAAAAGATAAAATCCAAAAAAGAGGAAATAGAAAAGCTAGATGAAGAAATTACAGCCCTTACAAAAGGCCACGCCGGAGAAGAAGTGGTAACAAGTATACTAAAACAAAATCTATCCGATGAATATTATATACTAAGCGGCAAAAAAATAGGCGGCGAAAAAGAAAAAGCAGAAATAGATCATCTGGTTATAGGCCCAAAAGGAATAATTCTAATCGAGGTAAAAAATACAAGCGGTATATTCTATTACGACAGCGAGGGAGAAGGCTGGCTAAAGGCTCCTTTTTCCGGCAAAAACGCCCTTATAACACCCATGAAAAGTCCTCAAGATCAGGTGGAAAGGGCAAGTAGGATATTTAAAGGAAATTTAAATAACCACTCAAATATTAACATTAGTATTTCTAATGTTAATATTAATACAGCAGTTGTCTTTGCAGACGATAAATGTGTTTTTAACGGTATCGAAAACAGATTTACTATGAAGACTCCTCTTCTATTAAAAGATGAAATAATCCCCTATATCAATTCCCTACCTCAGGACAAACTACTATACAATAATAATGAAGCCGCCAGAAAGTTATCAAATATAATACTAACACAAAAACCTAATAATTAGTTCTTCGGAGGTAATCAGTTGTTTATTGCAACTTTTAAAATTACTTGATATAATAATTTGTTGATAATAACCTATGGAGGATGTCAAATGAATACAACAATCAAAGGAATGGCAATAGCTGCTATTATCCTCTCCACAACAGCTTTATTTAGGGGAGGATTTGAACTGTTTCTTGATGGAATTTTAGTTGGAGCAGGTATGCTCATTCGGATAATACCCCTTTTAGTAGTAGCTTTTGCGGTCGCTGGACTGATAGCAGTACTAATAAATGAAGAGAAAGTTTCTCGCTGGCTTGGGAAAGAAGCCGGATGGAAGGGCCCATTTTTCGGAGCACTTGCAGGAGCTTTGGTACCAGGAGGACCGTTCTTTTTTTATCCTATGATGGCTACGCTATTACTTTCCGGAGCAGAAATAGGTACCTTAATAAGCTTTGTAGCAGCCAAGACCATCTGGAGTGTAGGTCGTATCCCGATGGAGATAGCTTTTGTAGGAACTGAATTAACAATCTTAAGACTTGCCGTAACTTTTATCTTTCCTATTCTTGTTGGCATGATTATAAATACCTTTTTCTCTGGAATGACCGAAAAAATAAAATCAGACGTAGAAAATACTCAACTAAAGAATACAAATAAAGAAGCCAGTAAAGCAGATTATAAATAGAACAAAGCATAAACTTAGAAAAAAGAGGTGACAGGATTTGCTAGATGCATTTATTATATTAACTCTCATGGGAGTAACCCTTTTAATTATAGCATACAGACGCGGAGATAACTCCCACATCAAAGGCTTTATCGAAGGCAAAAATATGTTCAAAAACGTCCTTCCCTTGCTACTGCTTGCTTTTACGATAGCAGGATTTATAGAAACCTTAATCCCTGCAGAAACAATTAGCACCTGGCTTGGCGAAGAAGCAGGTTGGAAAGGATTTTTCATTGGTCCAGCAGTTGGCGGCTTAGTTCAGGGAGGACCATTTACTTTCTTTCCCCTTTTTGATGCTATCTTTAGGGACAGCATTGGCACTGGCACAGCTATAGCCATGATAACAGGGTGGGGCATGTTAAATGTGGGACATATCCCTTATGAGTTAGCTTTTCTTGGACCTAGATTTGTAACATTAAAAATTGCATCTTGTATAGCTATACCGCCTCTATCCGGGGTATTATCACACTTTTTGATAAATATTCTCTGACATTCTCTTAAGAAGATCTATTATTATCTTGTTTTCCTCTTCTGAAAAATCCCCAGACAATATTTCTGTAACATTTTTCAATATCTCTTTTATATCTTCTTTTATTTCGTTACCTTTATCAGTAACATACACTTCCTTTATCCTATTGTCAGCTTCGTTAACCTTTCTGATAACATACCCTTCATTACTTAGTACATTTAACTGTTTGGTTACTGTTATTTTGTCAAGATGAAGTTTGTCTCCTAATTCGTTCTGAGATATCCCTTCAATATTATGATATTCCTTAAGGTCATATAACTCTTTTAATATTTCGACCTGGGTAATGTTAAGGTTAAATTTCTTCACCCTTTGGTTAATATAATATGTTATAAATTTGGACAATGCGTTAACATGCTTTCCTATAGACTCCCTTGACATATTAATCCCTCCATCCATCCTTTATATTGCTATCCCTATACCACTAACTATAGTACAAAAATTCATATGAACAAAGCTTTGTTTTAATTCTAATAAACACTGCTACTGTTTATTTTATCACACAAGTTTAAACTTTCACAAGCAAGTTTTCATATCTACTTTAAATTGTATCATTTTATAATATATTTACCTACAGCAATTTCCCTTAGGGGAGCAAAAAATATGATTTTTAATTTTAATTCTGTCACTTCACCAAAATAACTAACTCACTCATGCTTAAAATTCTATCTCTCCTGGGTTACTTTTCTTATATCCTCATCAATCAGAAAAAAACCCCTCTAACTTTTATTTTAAACCGTGTTTTTGCTTTATCACAGCCTCATATATAATTAGATCATCCCACACAGACAGGAGGTGAAAAAAACATGGTGATGATAGGAACAGAAATATCTAGTCTTCAGTTCAGGCTGATGACAGGCGAAGACGATGAAGGCCAGCCTAAGTTAAGCACAAGAACCATCGGAAGAGTAAAGGCAGAACTAACAGATGAAGAAGCATTCGAGCTTGGAACAGAGATCATGGGTCTTCAAAAAAACCCGGTATCCACTTTGTACAGAGTAGACAGGAAAGAATTGATAGGCTCTGAAGAGTAGACAAAACTTAAAAGAAGCCTTACAAAGGAGGTGAACCCTAGTGATAAGAGAATATCTTCAGATGAGCTTTAGGAACTTAGAAGGTGGTAACTTCACCCTTTCAGTATACGATCCAAAGGAAGATTTGACCTCAGAAGAAGTGGAAGCAGTCATGAATAATATCCTCGAGAAAAACTCATTCAAATCCCCCGGAGGAGACTTAAAAAGTAAGAGTGCTGCAAGAATAGTAACCCGCCAGGTTAATACTTTGGCAGAATTCTAAAAAACCCACCAAAACAGCAGGGAGCCCTGGAAGTAATACCTCTCCAAGACCCTGCTGTTTTCAATTAGAAAGGAGGCAAGCAAAGTGGAAGAATTAACCTATGCAATTGCAAACCTTGGCTTTCCCATAGCGGTAAGTATCTACCTTCTAATCCGAATAGAAGGTAAGCTCGAATCGCTAACGGCAAGCATCAACGAGCTAAGCAGGGTTTTAATAACCGCTCCTGAAATCAAAAAAATCAAATAAACCAAGCTCTTAACCTGGGCATAATTCTTCCCAGGTTATTTTTTTACTTACGTAACAACTGTATATTTGTTAAAATATATTTATATTGTCTCTTTTAAATTGTCTCTTTTAAATTGTCTCTTTTAAATTGCCTCTTCTAAATGTTCTAGGGAATATGTTTTTGACTAGATTGACTGGAGGATTATGAAATGGTAGCTACCCTTAAACGCGGTCTAAATAACAGCTTTGAAGTTATAAAAGAACTAGGAAAAGTACTTGTACCTGTTATTTTTCTAGTAACATTTTTGGAACATTCGGGGGTACTATACATATTAGCTGATTATGCTTCTCCTTTGATGAGGCTCTTTGGCCTTCCCGGGGAAGCTGCCCTTGTGCTTGTGATAGGTAACTTAACTAATGTATACGGGGCTATAGGGGCAATACTTAACTTAGAATTAACTGCAAGACAGATCACAATAGTTAGTGTTATGGTAACAATAAGCCACAGTTTACCCAGTGAAACAGCTATAGTTACTAAAGCCGGGGCTCATGGAAGATGGGTACTTATCTATAGAGTAGTGGCAAGTATTATCTTTGGTTTGTTTTTGAACCTTGTATTGTAGGTTATAGGAGGAGACTTTTGGAATGAACTGGTTAGAAATGCTTCAGGATGCTGTAAGCTCAAGCTTCTTTTCTATGCTTCAGATAACATTAATAGTAATACCTTTGCTTGTTGTTACTGAATTTTTAAAAGAAGGCGGCCTATTAAACAAAATATCAAGGTTATTTGAACCTTTTACAAATAAATTAAACCTATCTAAAGAAGCTGCCTTTCCTATAGTTATAGCCTGGACAGTTGGACTGCAGTACGGGGCTGGAATTGTTATGCAGGTAGGAAAAGAAGGTAATCTAACAACCAAAGAGCTTACCATTACCGGAATTTTCATAGGAATAGCCCACTCTTTAATAGAAGAAACCATTTTATTCTCAGGTATTGGAGGCAATCCTTTTATATTATTTTTCTCCAGATTCTTTGCAGGTTTAATATTTACATATATATTTCTACTGCAGTTAAAATTAGTCAAACACTATCTCTAACATTTATATTTTCTCTATTTTTTGTTTCTACTTTTAACTCTAATTCTGCATCTAAACTTGGTTCTGCATCATTTCTTCTATCTAACTCTGGCTCACACGAGGTAAAAACATAATTAGAAAGCACAACTACTGTAAGGATAATTATCCCGCCAACTAACAAGCTTATTACACCTTTATTATTCATTATTATAGCCTCCCACTTAGTGTCTAAGATTTAGATTAGAATTAAAAATACTGGTCTTTTGTTAGGCCAAACTAGTTTTAGTATAATCAGAAAAAGTTTATTAAATTCACAAATATTCGACAAATGTTTGAAGTGCTTGGCAAGAATCGATATAATGAGTACAGAGTAAATTAAAAATATTATTTCTTTTTGTGATACACAGGAGGAAAAGAATTAGGAAAAACTTTAAAAAGAATCCGTGGAAGACTGGCAGAGTATTATCATAATAAAACTGGAATACAAATTTAAAATAATCTTGGAGGTGGATATAGTGAAAGCTATAGTAGCAAAGCTTAAGGCAAAAGCAGGAAAAGAAGAAGAGTTAAAAAATGAGGTACTAAAACTCACCCGGGAGGTCAATGACAAAGAAGATGATTGTCTTATGTATGAGCCTTTTGTTTCAGAAGATGACCCTACCACAATCTTTATAGTTGAAAAATACAAAAATGAAGAAGCTATCGAATACCACAGAAAAACCTCCCACTATATATCAGCAAAGGAAAAATTTGAAGAGCTTCTAGACGGGCCGCCAGAAGTTAATGTATTAGATGAACTTTTTGGGGATTCGAAAAAAGGCTTGTTTGAAATGTAAAGCCAAGTCTTTAATATTTTTTATTTTTTCTTATTAGCTATCTTGTATGAAACAAAAGGCATAAGTACAGAGATGGCGAAAAATACTGTCCCGCCAACAGCCGTTTTCATAACATCATTAACTGTACTTATGCTCCAAACTCCAAGTAAAACCATAAACAAAATAAATCCAATAGTACTTATAAAACCCTTTAGGGCGGCTTTCTTAAAATTATACCCGTCTTTTTTTTCATGTTCTTTTTCATGAAGTTTTCCAAGAAAAGTAAACCTCAGGGTTATATACAAACTTGCAGCAAGAAACAAAACTACAATGTCCCAGGTACTCTCAACCGGATGATTAAGTATCAATACCCTAACGATTAATAAAGCTAATAGCCCAAAAAATAACAAATAAAAACTTTCGACAAAAACATTATCACTATAACTTGTAGATTTCGTATTCTTTGGTTTAAAATACCTAGGCTTTTCTTGCCGAATCACATACCTTTTTTTCAACACTTATAACCCTTCCTTTCCAGGTAATCATCCTCATCATATCAGAGGCCTTTTTACTGACGGCTCATCCTGTTCTTTCTCATTATTTACGATGCTCTACATGATCCTCTTTAACTTCTGTTTGGTTATCAGTTATGTCAAAAAAAACAGTAGAAAAGCAGCCAAGAGAACCAATAAAAATTAGAATGAATATACTGGCTAAAGCTAACTTTCTCTTACCAGTCATAATAACTCCCCCAGGCATAAATTCTTAGTAACAAGTATTATTTCGACAATAATCGAGGAAATACCTTCCATGTTCACTACTTTAGTCTAGTATATTGAGAAATACTTCTACTAGTTCTGGATCAAATTGAGTGCCAGCACACCTTTTGAATTCTGCAATTATTTCCTGATGTAACATAGGTTTTTTGTAAGGTCTTCCATTGGTCATTACTTCATAAGCATCAACAATTGCTGTGATCCTTGCAAGCAGTGGTATCTCTTTGGCTTTTAGGCCTCGAGGGTAACCTTTTCCATCAAAGCGTTCATGGTGCGACAGGATATCTTCAGCTACATGAGAAAATTCTTGAGTGGCGCATGCAATTCTATAGCCTATCTCCGGGTGTTCTTTCATTGTTTCCCATTCTTCTTCCGTCAAAGGGCCTTCTTTAGTCAATATACTCTCCGATATATTTATTTTCCCGATATCGTGAAGGATTATGGCTAGTTTTAATCGCCTCAATTCAGAATCAGAGAGTCCTAATTTTTCACCGATTTTCAAAGCTGCTTTTTGCATGCGAAGTGCATGTGCTTCAGTTTCATAACTTTTTTCCTCTAAGGTTTTAAGTAAAGTATTTAGTATAGCACTCCTGGTACTTCGGCTCTCAGCTAGCTTTTGCTTGTACATATCATTTTCAGCTTCTTTTAATACCTCTAACAGGCTTTTAGTTGTGTTATTCCTGGTAGCAGCACCCAAAGTTACAGAAATCGGTATGTCTTTAATATAAACTTCTTTGCAGTTATCATTTATCTTTTTACAAATATCTCTTGCTTCTTCTTCCTGGGTTTGTGGTAGAAGGATAACAAATTCGTCCCCTCCCCAGCGAGCAATAATATTACCTTCATGGCATGACTCGATTAAAATATTAGCTATTTTTTTAAGCATCTCATCTCCTACAAGGTGACCGAAAGTGTCATTTACGAGTTTTAACCCATTTAGATCAGCCATAACTATACTTATGGACTGAATTTCATCATTGTTATTATAATTAAGCTCCTGCATCTTCTCTTCCATGTAAGATCGGTTATAGAGCCCTGTGAGTTTGTCATGAAAGCTCAAATAGCGAATTCTTTCTTCTGCCCACTTTCGCTCTAGAGCTTTCCATATATTATCAATGAACAGTGAAAGCTGAAGGGCATCAGTTTGAGTATAATCAGTTTTTTTATTAGCAACTCCCATTACGGCAACAATCTTATTACTTTTAAAAATAGGAACACCTAGGTATCTGTGTATTTTTGCATGACCCTTTGGTTGTCCTTTCTTTAAAGGTGTGTACTTCTCGTAATCATTAATAATAATCGGTTTTCTCTGGCGAACAGCCTCAGCCCAGATCCCCGCATTGTCAAGCTTTCTAACCTCTCCGTATTTTTCTACAGTGCACTCATCTTTGACCCCTTCTGAATAACTAAATAAGCTAAATTCCTTTTTGTCTTCATCATATTGATAAAAGTGTCCAAGTTTACTACCAGTTAGTTTTATCGCTTCGTGAAAAGCATAGCTGCGCAGCTCTTCGACAGATCCGGCATCATATTGAAACAAATTAACCAGGCTCTGCAGGCGAGCTTCGTTTCTTATTAGTTCTTCTTTGGCCAAATACTGCTCTGTAACATCTGAAAAAACCATTACAGCACCTCTGACATTTTCCCCCTGATCGGTTATGGGTGCAGCACTATCTGCAATCTGCAGCTTTGTTCCATTACAAGTTATGAGGGTAGTATCATTTGAAAGTCCTCTTTTATGTCCTGTTTTTAGAACGTTAAATATTGGATTAGATATAGGAGTGTTTGTGGTGCTATCAACTAATTGAAATATTTCAGATACCTTTTTGCCATAGGCTTCTTGGGCGCTGTATTCGGTTAGTTTTTCTGCCTGGGGATTCATGCGAGTAACACGACAAGAAGTATCGGTAGTTATTACACCATCACCAATTGAATGTAGTGTTATATAAAGATCCTTTTCACTTTCTCTTAGCCTTTCTTCTTTTTCTTGTAAACTTTTCACAAGCTGTTCACGTTCTTGTAAGATCCGCGAATATCTAAGATTACTGTAGCCAAGCTCTGAAATCATATGAGCAAGCTTAATATAATAATTCATAACTCTATCAACGTTTTCTTTTTTAAAGCGAGGAATCTTTTTAAGAGAAGCGATATATTCTTCCTCATCGAAACCGTATTTTCTCGCCTGAGAACGAAAGAATTCATAATCTATATTGTCATCTTCAAACATAAATTGTCCCATGAAAATATTTCCCATTTGTATGTCATTTACCACGATTGGTGTAACAATATCCCACAGGTTATTTTTGCACTTGTATGTCTTATATGTTCCTTTTGGAACTCCCCTGCTAAGGTATATATCACTTTCTATACAGTGTTTTCTAGTCTCGGGGTGGATTCTATGAAATTTTGTGCATATTTCCTGCCAGCCTACGCCAACCAGGACTTTCCCATTCATGTCGATAATCGAACCAGGAAGCCCTGTAAAACTATAAAAATCATCCATCATAGATTGGAGCTGCTTGCTATCGATAATGTCCTCAAGCTGAAGGTTTTTTAGGAAAACCACCTATACCACCCCATTTTTTTAAAAACATTCCCTCTAATGAGTTTTGTTTTATAATAGTCTTGTGAACTGTATTATAGCACATTTTGCTTAATTGTTCCATTAACTAGCGCAAGCAGCGTGAGGTGATATGTGTAGCTAGACTTCTCCCAGATAAATATCATCTATATCAAGGCGCGGCCTTTGCTTTGGTTCCTGTGCCGGATAGCCAAAAGGAACTAAAGCAGTTACCTGTAGATTATCTGGCAGGTCAAGTAGTTCTTTTACTTTTTCCTGATCAAATAGCATCACCCAACAGCTACCTAGCCCAAGATCAACACCCCGCAAAATCATATGTTCCACCGCTATTGCAACATTTAAATGAAGATAGCTAAGGGCTTCTTTTTCATCTCTTTTTGTTTTCTTAGAATAATCTTTAAGAGAACCCTTGCCAAGGTCCGTTCCTGAGAAGGCTCCTACCTCTTTTAGCTCTTTAACTCTTTTCCCTTGTGTCTTGAACGAGGAAATATCTGCACAGCATACCATTGTTAGCGGTGCTTTTGCGATAAAATTAACATTAAAAGTACAATCTGCAAGTTTCTTTCTCATATCTTCGCTTGTCACAGCCAAAAAGCGCCACGGTTGAATGTTTGTCCCCGAAGGTGCAAGGCGAGCTGCTTCTAGTAGTTCTTTTATGGTCTCCTTCGTTATGGGATCTTCCTTAAAGATTCGAATGCTTTTTCTTTCTTCTATTATTTGTTTTAATTCCATACAATCTTCACTCCTTCTTTCTTAGTAATCTTAGTAATCATGGAACATGCTATCTATCTCCTGCGTTATTTCTACGTCATACTATCTTTTCCTTTTAAAAATGACGTAATTTTCCTTGGAACATTATCGGCACAAATTACTTCAAAATAGTAAAGGGAATTATGACAATTTTAGACAAGCTTCTCTTTTTTTTGTGGAACAAGCAAGAATCTTAGATTATAATGTAATTAGTAAGTTTTTAAGGGAAATTGACGACAATATGCGTAAGCGACGGGGAGTGATTACTGATCAGCACAACAAAAAAGTCTTACGACTTTAGTAAGAATTTATTTAGTAACAATATATATTGCAAAAGTATGTATATTGGCAACATACATTTTAGGTATCTGATATCTTTTATGATGTTTTTGTTTGTCCTTTTCTTTTCTCTAGGGAGTATGTTTTCTTTCGGTAATGAAAGTGGGAATAAAGTTTTTGGCAGTGAAAATATAAGCATCTATGTGGATGATGAGATCATTCAACTGCCAGAGGAAGAACAACAGCCATATATTGATGAAGAAGACAGAACCCAGGTTCCAGTACGATTTGTAAGTGAAGCTCTTGGCGGAGATGTCAGCTGGGACGGGGAAAAGCAAAAAATAGAAATAGAAAGAGACGATGACCTATTAGTTCTCCACATAGGAGACAATAATTACACCCTAAACGGCACTGAGATGGAAATGGACACTGCACCAACTATAACTGATAATGATAGAACTATGGTGCCCCTAAGGTTTGTTAGTGAAGGGCTTGGAGAAGACGTAGACTGGAACAGCGAAGAACGCTCTGTCTACATAGAGACCACAGAAGATAATCCTGGAGAAGAGCCCGATACAGATAACCCAGATGAGGATGAGTCAAACGACACAGACGAAAGCGATATAGATCCTGAAGAAATCTCCAAGGAAAAAGCCCTTGTCACCGCAGGAACCTTGAATGTAAGAGACGGTCCTGGCACAGATAACGAAAACTTTGACCAGGTCCATGAAGGTGATGTATTCGAGATATTAGAGCGACACACCATCGAAGAAGATGTAGACTACAAGGAATGGATAATGATAAATATCACTGGGGACATTGATGCTGGCGAGGACGGCGGTGGCGATGAAGTTGTTGAAGGCTGGATAAGTACTGATTTCGTCAAAATAATCGAACCAAAATCACCTGAAGAAGATGAATCAGGTGAACCAGATGAAACAGATGAAGAAGAAGATAGTAGACCTTTTAGGCCCGTTGATCCAGAGCCGGATGATGAGCCTGATGACGATGTAGCAGGCTCCCCTGATGACTACAGCGGCGCTATTGGAGAGTTAACCATTGGAGCAAACAGCCTTAATGTCAGAAAGGGACCAGGTCTTGAGTACCCTAGTATCACCCAGGTAGACGAAGGTGAAAGCTACGAAATCTTTGCAAAATCAAAAGCAGGCAATCATCCAGAATATGATGAATGGATTAAATTCAAACTTGATGATGGCAGTATAGGTTGGAGCGCAGCAGAATATATAAAGGAGACAAACTATAACAACAACTTGGATGAAGTAAACTTCATTGAATACAGTGAAAACAGCCGCAACACCGAGATAAGGCTTGGCCCTATCAAAAGAACACCGATAAATGACTTTTCAATGGACAACCCTGATAGATTTGTATTTGATCTAAAAGACATTTCCCTTGCAGATAATATTGAAGAAGAAATAGCAGTAAACTCTAATACCGTTAACAAAATTAGAACCGGTGAAAGAAGCGAAGATAACTCTTCAAGAATAACCCTTGACCTAAACAAAAAAGAACACTATACAATAAGATGGGAGAACTCCCACCTTGTGATAAGGACATTTGAAGATGGACCTCTAATAGACACTAAAATCATCATTGATCCGGGTCATGGTGGAAGTGATACTGGTGCAAGAGGCAGCGGAGGTCTAGCCGAAAAAGAAGTAGTCCTAGATGTGTCTTTAATGGTAAGAGACATGCTAGAAGAACTTGGAGCAGATGTAAGAATGACCAGAGAAACAGATAAGGAAGTATCCTTAGATAGCAGAGTTGATTTTGCTACAGAGAATGACGGGGATGTATTCGTAAGCGTTCATGCTAACGCTCATCCAAGTAGCAGCATCAAGGGAACAGAAACTTTTTATTCATCAAACAGAAACCCAATGGACTTCGAACTAGCACAAAATCTACAAGACAGCCTATTAAATAATCTTGGCACAATTAACAGAGGTGTAAAAGATAGAAACTTCCGGGTAATAAGATACGCAACAATGCCAGCAGCTCTTGTAGAGATAGCCTTCTTATCAAACGCTGATGAAGAAGAACTTCTAAAAGACGACGGTTTTAGAAAAAAATCTGCTGAAGGAATAGTACAAGGACTGCTTAATTATCACAGAAATAACGATATGACTTCTCGGTGAAAATGTTTAAAAATTAATATCACCACACCACATACAAATTTGAGCCATCTAGTAACCAATTCAGGTTTACAGATGGCTCTTTTTTACTTAAAGCATTAAAGTTATAATCCTGTCATCCTCATACCACTCCACTTCTGCCCCGAAGGCTTCTGCAAAAAATCTTAAAGGTACCATTATCCTATCATAATCTTGATCAATATATGGTTTTGCGTCAAGTCCTTGTGGCTTACCATCTACATAGGCAGTTACCTCATCGACAAAAAATAAAACTTCAATACCTTCATACTCCGCTTCCACAGCTTTAAGTCTATCATTCCAATCTACCTCAACATCAAGGATTTCACCTATTATCCTAAATGGAAGAAAAGTCCTGCTATCTTCTTCTCTAATTGTAGGCGCTACTTCTATCTTTTTTTCTTCACCGTGGATTAGCGCATCATAAGAATCAATAATCATCATAATATCTACATCTTTAAATATATCGTGAACTAGTTCTTCTTTTTCCTTACTTTCAATTTCCTTACCTTCAACATCCTTATCTTCGTCACCATTGTCTTCGTCTATTAGCCCTTCCTTTTTTAATTCTTTTTCTATGTCAGCATCCCTCTGATCTTTTTCTTCTCCTTCTGCTTGTAGTTCTCCTTTTCCTTCATAATTATTTTTATCTTCATCATTTGATCCGCTATCTTTTTCTTCTAGAGTATCGCCTTCCTCTTTAATACCATCTAGTTGTGGAGCTAATTCAATGTTCTCATAAACATAGTACTCATAATAGCTATCAGCGGGTGAGGTATCACTTCTTACTACTACCTGTTGACACTCCAACACGCATAAATGCGTGGGATTCTTGGGTAGCTTACCGTCCTCAATCCATTTCTGCTTTGGACAGCTCCCAAGCTAAGGGTATGCCAGTACCCTTCCCATACCAGTGCATATAGCAGTATGGGCTGATAGACTGCAGCTTAAGCTGCTCCATCTATCACAGGTGCATGAATGATATTCATCCCTGCTACCCGGTCTCTGTGCGAACTAAAACCGCAGGTGCATTGATATTTTCTATCTTTAGCTTGATTTAGTACTTCACATACAGGACATGTTTGACTGGTGTATTTAGGGTTTACATATTCTACTAATATGCCTGCTAATTTCGCTTTGTACTCAATGTATGATGCTAGACGATAGAAGGACCATGCATGAAGGTTCTTTTCGTTTTTACGGCTTGTTCTTGCCGTGGTTCTGATATTAGATAGTTTTTCTAATCTAATGATGGAAACTTTATTATCTATTGCAAAGTCAACCACTTTACGGCTGATTTTATGGTCTTGGTCTTTCATCCAGCGTTGTTCTTTGTCGTTGAGGTTTTTGATGGCATTTAATTTTTTTGCTTTTCCTAGTTCACGTCGTTTTGTTTTGAATTTTCTGCGGATATATTTGTTTTGTCTGCCGTTACCGGTGAATTTTGTTTTTCCGGTACTTGTTACTACGACTGCTGGAGATTTTAGGCCTAAGTCTACGCCCATTATTATATCTGTTTCTTTAGGTTTAGGGTCTGGTACTTTTACACAAATTTGAGCGATCCATTTGTTTGATTTCTTTGTGATGCGCATTGTACCCAGTTTGTTTTTAAGTAGCTCGTTTTGATATTCGGTTAATACGGCTTTTATGGCTATACGCTTTGATTTAGTGTTGATAAATACTGGAAATTCTATGGTATTTTCTTTGATTTTGTAGTTTTGATTGTTCCATATACAGAGAGGCTTTTTTAGAATAGGGACTCTTTTTAATTTTTTGGATCTACGATAAACACTTTTTGCATCACGGATTGCTTGATTTTTGACAGCACTTGGCATTGAAACTTGTACATCTTTTGATGATAGTTTTAATGATTTTTTAGCTTGTACCATTTTAGATACCAGGGTGTTGACGGTTTTTATGTATTCTTTTGATATATCAATTAGGTGTTCTTCTTGTTCTTTTGTTGGTAGTAGTTTGATCTTCGCTGTTTTTTCCATAAGTTCACCCTCTTGTTTAGTTGATTAATGATACGGTAGTTTTAGTTGTTCTATATTCTTGTTTCATAATTCTATTGTATATGTTTTTTCTTTGCACTGCACGATAATTTATAAAAAAATGGGCTTTCATCCCACGATTGAAAACCGTGGGCTTTTCGCCCTAATACTGTAATTTGACATAGTATGATATCTTCTCCTTGAAGTTCTGTTAAAACAAGTGCAGGACGACGTTTAGAGTTTTTTAAATCAGAAAAAGGAAAAGGAATAACTACAACATCACCTCTTATAAGTCGCTCCACACATCTTCCTCCTCATGTTTTAGCCAATCTTTTTTGAGAGATGATTCACTAACTAATACTAAATCTAAACTTTCTTTGCTCTTATCAACTTTTTTTAAATATTTAATATAGTTAAGCACTTTTTTTGTTAAATCCTCTGGTAACTCTTCAATCTCTTTAATAATTTGATCTTTGTCTACCATTACTAATCACTCCTCTTTTGATAACTTTATTCTTTGTATTAGTGTGTCATTACATTTTCCATTTCTATTATATTTTATCACAGAGCCTCCAAGTATGCATTTGAACCCCACCACTTAATACCTTTCAGAGTGTTTGAAGTGGGTGTTCTAATGCTCATTGGCTCGGCCGACTCCAGTCACAAGGGATGAATCACCCGAACTCTTTGACCGCAATTAAATCATTTTGAGCTAATGTATTATTTAAATCAACCATTATATTACCCCTTGACTTTTAACTCGTCTTAAAAAAATTCTGAAAAGCATTATCAAGGTTGTAAATAGAGTTAGTCAAGGCAAACTTGTATATTGCAATCTATCTTAGACAGAGATTGTTGCTTGTCCTCATACAGTTTTATCTTTTTGTCTAAGTAGTAGTTATAGACAAATCTACCACATTTCCGGCAAATATTTTTAATTAGTAATACCGCCTAATAAAATTGGTTTATGATAAAATTAATAAGATACAGTAAAATTTTTGTACCAAAGTCACCTCTTCTTTGATCATTAACCTTGGAACAGAAATTATTAAAAAAGGAGTAAAAATCTATGTACAAAATTCTTGATAAACTTGTCACCGATTTTTCAAAAAAAATCAAGCCTGGTACTAAAAAAACAAAATTAGATATATATGAATTAGAAAATGGATTAGTTAAAAAACTAGGAAAAAAAGATTTCAATATTTTGGGTGGATATGCCAAATTTGCAGAATCTGTAGAGGTATTGATTGAACAGAATAAATTACAGCCAGTTAAAAAAAGTGGTTCTAACGGCAAAAACCCAGCTTTATATAATAAATATTGGCTACTAATCAATCAGGAACTAAGAAAGCAAGTTAAAAAAGAGCTTTTGTTATTTCAGCACTTAGACAACGCTTCTTTTTTCTATGAAACATACCCGGAAAAATTTCAGGAAGATAAGGAATATCTAGTATTGCTAAACGATTTTCTTAAAAACGATCAAGCTTCTAATAAGAGAATTACTTTAAACCAGCGTTCATATCAAATTTTTAAAGACGAGAAATTTTTGCAAGACAAGGATAGGGGTAAGCCGTATTTACTCAAATTAATCAAAAATCCAAGAGAAAAACTTAATTACTACGAAGAAAACGACCCTGTTTATCTTTTTCCGCTAACAAGCAAGCTGAATAAACTTTCTTCTGTATTAATAGTTGAAAATAAAAATGTTTTTAGAAGCTTACATGAAGACACTGATTTTAGAAAAACTTTAATTAAAGATTTTTCTATATACGGTCTAGGGTGTGGATACGGCAGAAAGATAACAGGCAATTTTGATTTTATTAAAGAGATCCCCTTTATAGATAAAGCTACTACAAGAATTTATTATATCGGCGACCTTGATCCCGAAGGTATCTCAATTGCAGTATACATAATAAAAGAATATCCCGAATACGATATTAAACCTATGACGTCCTTATATGAACGGATGATAAAAAAAGAGCCTGATCCACCTTATCTTAAAGAAGATCAAAGTTGTAGTAAAGAACAGCTAGCTTATTTTCTAGGTTTTTTTGACGTAGATTTAAGAAAAAAAATAAGACAAGTTATAGAAGAGGGTAAATATATCCCGGAAGAAGTTTTGTGTCTCTAATAGATTTTTTCCGTTGTAGAAAGGATGAATGTTAATGAGGACAGATGAGTTTAATGATGTCTTTTTCGATTCGGGTAAAAGAATTAAAGAGTTAGCTATTTTTGAGCCAATACTTGGTTTTTTAAGGATAACGAAATATAGCCAATACGATTTAGTTTCTATAGCCTTTAATGTTCTTGGTCTTGTTTTGAACAAGATGTTTTACGGTAAAGGTTGTCCTAAATCTACAATCGAAGACTTTTTAAAGGAATTTGTTTATGAAGTCTACGGGGATAGTTTAACAGAAGAAGAACTAGAAGACTTCTTTTATACAATCTATGAGGGCTTAACCAATAACGGGCGAAAACATAAATTTAAATATTTAAACCCTGCAACGATGGAAAATGAAATATATAAGTTTGATCTAATAGAAAAAAGCGACTATGGAATAGATGAAAGTTTTACTTTAAAGCTTACAGAAGAAGGTTTAAATCTTATGTTTAAGACCAGAGAAATAATGCAGGAGCTAAAAATATCTATTAGTCAGCTCAAGCTCCGTTTACAGATAAACAAGGGGGTTTTTGATGATGCTTTAAGAACTGTCCGGGAAGATCTGTATGGGGATATACGATCACTATACGAAAGTTTGGAAAGGATGATTAGAGAGATCGAAAAAGACCCTCTGGCCAAATCAATGGAAGACTTTAATGAGCTTAAAAACCGGATAAACAACCAGTTAAAAAAAGACCGAGAACAGTTTGATGAACTTATTAAATTAGTAGAGGATGCTAAAAAAGACTATGATATAAAGCGAGATGAAAGACAAAAGGAGTTTGATACTTTATTAAAATTGTACGATGAAATTAAGAAAGCAAAAAACCATCATTATAAATTATTTTCAGGTAAAATAAACCTTGGAAATATAAAGGACGAGGCTTTAAACAAAAAAATGCTAACCTCTTTAGGAACCAATATAGACATAGAAACAGAACTGATAGATAGAATTATCGAAAACGATTCCGCTTTAGGTCAGTTAAGTAAGGTTTTGGCTCCGTTTTTACCAGTTAATCCGCCAAAATTTTTGTCTGTAGATAAGTTCTTTGCCCCGCAAAACTTAAGAAAGAATGATGCGGATATGGGCTTAACCGATATAGGTGGTGAAGAAGGTGATTTATTTACCCAAAGGTTTAAAGAAAAACAAAAGGAAATGGAAAGTGAGTGGGAAGATACTATAGACAAGTACTTAGAATACATTCTTCTACCTTTATTTAACAAAAAAGACTATACTTTACAGCAACTTTTCGAATGGATAAAAGAGGAAGAAGGGTGGCAAAGAGTAGAGGAAATAGCAATGGATCACCGTTTTTTCGAGGTACTTCACTGGCTGCGTTCACACCAAAAGAATGCTTTATTTACTGAAAATATGCTAAGAGAGGAAGTTGTTAGGCAAGAATTTGACAAGCTTTATATCCTTAAAGTGTTTCTAAAAAAACTTCGAGAAAGCGGTAGGGATATATACAAGATTCAGTATATAAAAATTACACCGCCTTATGTTACATCCGAAAAGGTTTCAATTGGTGAAGATGTCTGGTGGCACAATTTTATTATTAAAAGAGGTGAAAGAATTGGAAACTGAAAATATCCATTTAAACAGAGAAAATCTAGCAGACGCTATGGAAGTTGTTAGGGTTCTTATTGAAAAAGGTGAGATAAGTAGCAACAATAGTTTGTATGAAAAATACATGGATAGGTATGTTAAAGAAATAGTAGATACAATGGGAGAGCAGTGGGGTTTTGAAGTCGTAAAAAGTGAGAACCGTAAAAAAATCTACTTTTCTGCAGCTTATGACAATATTTTATGGGGATATACTAACGAAAGGCTTCGTTCTAAACTTAAAGTTAAAAACAATGAAGAGCTATATTGTCATCTGTTTGCTCTACTATGCATGATTGCTCAGTTTTTCACCGAATCTTTGGATTATGATCTTACTTATTTAAAGGTGGAAGAATGGGAGCAGTATGTAACCGATAAAGCAAAGGCTATAGAGGAAACCTCAAGTGCAGAAGAAGACTCTGACGATTTAGAAATTAGATTTAGTGAAGCGGCAAAATACTGGTTGGAACTTCCAGATATAAAGGAAAGGGCTGTGGCACATCAACAAACTGATGCTAGGGTCGGTATATTAATCAGGTTGGCAAGAGTGCTTCAAGAAGAGCAATTGTTAAAACTAGAGGATAACAGACACATCTATTTAACCGACAAATTCGAGTCTTTACTTAAAAATCATTTTGGTATGGCAGGTAGAAAAGAAGAGATCATCGGTTATATTAGGAATATTGATGATATGGAGGGAATAAACAGTGCCTAAAATTAATAGATACAGGTTTATAGCAATCCCGTATGGTGTTAAAGGAGAAAAAAATTGGATTTCGGATTTAATTATAGAGCCAGAGGAGCAACATCTATTGTATAACCTGCAAAACCGAGGCGGTAAAGGTGTAGCTTTATTGCTGCTGCTTCAATCCGTTTTGCCAAAAGAGAAAATGTCGGCTAAAGGGGGAGACCCCGAGAGGGAAAATAGTTTAACTAGAATTGTAAATCACAGTGATTTTACTACAGGTCACGTTTTGGTAGAGTGGGCTTTGGATACTGATGACGAAAAGTATTTATTAACAGGGGTTTGTTTTACTGGTAAAAAAGATGAAAATAGAGGAATAAAATATCCAGTTGTCTTTTGTTATACTAACGAATACTCTTCTATGGACGATCCTATGGGGCTTGAGAATATTCCGATAGTAGAAAATGGTAAGTCTAAATCATATAGTAGATGGCGTAACAAGCTAAAGGATCTAGAGAAACAGTACCCAAGACTGGAATACTACAATTACGAAGATTCAGATAAGAAAAAGAGCTACCAAAACAAACTTATAAGTTATAACATCTTTCCGGAAGAATGGCTAAACATAAAAAAGATAAACAGTGCAGAAGGTGCTATGGATGGGTATTTCACTAATGCAGATACTGACGGAAAATTGGTTAAAGAAATAATCTTTTCGGCTGTTATTAGTGTGCATGGAGGAAGAGAGGATAGTATTAAAGATCACTGGGTTGAAATGTTCAAAGGCTGTAGAGAAAAAGTTAGAAACGTTTCCTATATAGAAAAAAGCTTGTCAGATTTTCGTAAGCTATATGATCAAATTGCAGATTTGGTAACGCTTTTTGAGGATCTATGTAATATAAATGATAAACTAGAGGCAGAGGAAGCTCATTTATATAGCTATTATTTAAAGGTTTTCGCAGAAAAAGAAAATATGGAAGAATATATCAAAATGCTTCAAGACGAGTTGGAAAAGCTAAATAACCAGTTAAACGATATGATATGGGAAGAGCAAAGTGTCGGTTGGTATGAAGTATCTTTAGAGATACAGAGTCTAAAAGAAAAACTTTATCAAAAACAAACCGAAGTTAATGATGCGGCTAAAGCACTAAGATTAGAAAAAGAAACGTTAAACAAGCAAAAAGTTTTGTATCAAATGCCTAAGATAGAAGAATACGAAAATCAGATTTACAAACTTGAAACCCAGATAAACAACAGATATAAAACTAAAGAAGAGCTTTATAACAAATTCAAGGTTGCAGCCACAAAGTATTATCATAAACTTTTAGAAAAAATCGAGGCGTATCAAAAAAGATATGAAGCTACAGAGCTAGAAAAGAAAGAGTGTGAAGATAATTACAACCATTTATCGCAAAAGATCAAAGAATTGAGAGACAAGCGCGATGATTATATCCAGGTAAAATCAAAAAAAGAACAGGATATAGAGCGGTACAATGAAAAAAAAGAGGAGTTAAGAAAGAAAGAGTATGCATTGGAACAGCTAAAATGCCCAGAGGGTTCGATTGTTAAATTAAACGATCTTTTAGCAAAAACCAATCATCAAATCGAAAACATTTCCGAAAGTATTAGTGATTTGGAAAAAGAAAAGGAGAATTACAATACTAAATTAAATAGCCTAGAAAGAATTAAAGGTTCACTTGAGCCAATTATAGACAATTTAGATAAAGAATTATCTAAAATATATAAAGAAAAAGATGCTTTAGAAGATCAGTTTGCTTCTATGCTAGATCTTGAAAAGGTCAATATACTTGAAAATCATCAAGAGATCTTAGGAGAAGTGCAAAATCAGTATGAAAAAATCAAGCATAATAAAGATAAAATAATCACTGAAATAGCCAACGATCAAGAGATACAAAAGCTATATGACCGCAGCGGAATCTATATTCCTAACGAAGGTGTCAGCGAAATTGCAGAGTTTTTACGAAAAAAAGATATAAGTTTTTGGTTTGGATCGGAATGGTTGATAAACCAGGACGAAAAAACAAAGAAAAGAATACTAGAAAAGAATCCATTAGTCGGTTATGGGTTAATTGTTGATGAAAAAGATATGAAATATATCAAGAATCTTCGGCTAGAAAAGATTATCAACTCTCCGGTGCCTATATTTAAAAAAAGTGATGTAAATATAGAAGGTGTAAGCATTGTTTCTCATTACGGTATAGAGCTTTTTTCTGATCCGGATAAACTATTGAATTACATTAATAATATAAACAATAAGATCAGCCAAAACAAAGAAAAACGCCAGAAGTTTGAGGAAACAGAAAAAGAATTAAACAGGCTGCAGTTTTCTATAGATAGCTTTGTAAACGAAAACACGCCTGAGACAATTAAAAAGAAGGAAAAAGAGCTAAAAGAGAAAAAAGAAGAGCTAAACAATACAGAAAAAGAGATTGCTAATGTTTTTAACAGTATTGAAAATACCAAAAATAATATCGATAAAAACAAATCAGAGCTGGATGTATTAAAAGAAAGTAAAGAAAAGTACAAGACTTCTATCAAGGATCTAGAAGATTTCAGTAAACTTCACAAAATCTACATAAAAAGCATCAAAGAAAAAGATGAAATAATCAAGGAGATTGAGGCTATTAAAAAGCAAATTGAAGAGACCGAAACTAAGAAAGAAGAGGTTAACGATAAAAAGTATGAGCTTGAAACATCGCTAACTCATATTCAAAACGAAAAAAAAGAATTGGAAAAAGAGCTAGACGAAGTAAGCACTAACAAAAATGATGAAGTATATGATGTCAGTTCAGAAGAGTTTAGTCAATTAAAACAGGAATACCGCTCCCTAGAGGAAAGTTTTAATAAAGGGGTCGCCGATATTGAACAACTAAAAAAGTCTTTGAACTATTGTAGAGATAGTCTGAATGGACAGATAGGAAGAGTTAAAGAGCTAAACTATTCTTTAGAAGAGGCTAAAAGATTATGGGAAGAACATAGTTACAAAAAAGTAAGCGATTATGAAGTAGAACAACAAAGTCAAAAAGTAGCTGAGGCAATAAATAAGCATAATGAGCTCAAAGAAGCTAAAGAGCAAATTGAGAATAGTATAAACGAAAAAAATGGTGTTCAAAATGAGAAAGAAAACCAAATTTTCAACACTTTTGGTAAAAAGCCAAAGGAATTTACCGATACTGATATTGAGAATATAGTAGCAGAAATAAAAGAAAAAAAATCTAAAATCCGTAGCAAAATAAATGAATATAAGACTGAAACCGAAAAGCATCAGGTTTTTTGTGGTAAACTCGATACTGAGATAAATAAAATTGAAAATTATGACGACATAGAAAAAGATGAGATAGGCTTACAGATGTTAAGTGAAGAAGAGTGGAAAAAGTATAAAGAGGAGTTGGACAGCGGCACAAAAATAGCCAGACGATTGATTAATGAACTGAATTCTGCTAAAGAAAACCGAAACGAAGCAAAGCAAAACTTGGATAAAGAAATAAGCAAAACTAGACAGCTTAGAAAAGACGATGCTCAGCTTTTCAGTGATTTTGTAGATAAAATCTGTGGTTTGCTAAATCAAGAACAGGAAAGCGATGAATACAAAAAAGATAAGCTAAGAGAATATTTAATGATGATAGACAGAAAGATAGAGAATTTTTACGCGGATAAAAATGAGATAGACCAGGAAATAAATGAGGTTAAAGATGAGATAGTCGAAGAGTTAAGTACTATAAATAAATTAATCGGTGAGATTGAGGATTATAGTAAGCTTGGGCAAAAAAAACAAAAGACTATATTTATAACCTATCCAGAATGGGATAAGGAGATTGGCGGCAAAAAGATATATGAAAAAATAAAAGAATATATTAAGCTGTTAAATGAAGAAGAAAGTAGTGGCAAATTAACTAAAAGCGAAGTGCATAAAAAGATAGAAAACATGTTGGATCCAGCTGAGCTGTTTAATATAGTTTGTCCTTTTGGTAAGTTTGAAGTTAAGATTAAAACTCCGGTAATGAATAAAGACTTGGATTCAGAAGATAGTTATAAGTTGGGTGATAAAATTCCTTGGAACCATGTTGTCGGTTTCTCTGGAGCACAAAAATATACCAGTTACTTCTTCATGTATGTTTCTATGCTTATATTCATCAGGCGTCAGTTAACCAATAAAACTTTCCCAGGCACTACATTACTTGCCGACAATCCGTTTGGAACAACTTCTGCCGATGATAATTTAAGCGCTATATTTGATTTAGCAAACGAAAACAACATTCAATTACTGTGTTTTTCAGGATTAAAAGATAGTAATATATTTAAACATTTTCCTGTAAGCTATAGTATGAAATTAGAGCCTGAGTTTAGTCAAAATCGGTTGGTAATTGATGAAGCAAGAAGGATTGATCTAAGTGACGCTAATGTATTAAGTGGTGGCGGATATAGAAAGGGATAAGAATTAGATAATTTTCTAAAGGAAGAGGATAATAACTTTGTGCTTTTTAGTTGTGGATATCCTCTCGCTGTAATAAAAAAACGAGGACGACTAACAAAAGGATTTTGTCACCTAATAAAGAATATATTAATAAAGTAACAAAATATATGGCTGCTAAATATAATACTCATAAAAAGTACCATCGAAAAAGTAACTATGTAAACTAAAACCAGGAGGACCTCTTTATGAAAGGAAAATTATTCGATATTATGTATAGAATACTTATATCTTTGGGTTTATTTAATTAGATGTCAATAGATTAGAGCCCATAAAAGAACTCCCCACAGAAAATTGCTAAGGGGAGTTCTTTTATCATCATCATCTCTATTCGTAAGCGTCAAACAGTACCCACCTAGATTTTCTTCATACAATATGCCATAATCTTCCCCAAATAACCACGAAGGGGATGATTTTTTATGGCAAAAACAAATGAACAGTTAAGAGCTGAGTGGAAAGAGAGAGTCTCAGCATTTCGGGCCAGCGGCCAAACAGCAAAAGATTGGGCCAAGGCTAATGGTGTTAAACTCAATCGATTACGCTACTGGTGTAGAAAATACAAAGAAGATGCTCCTTCCAAAGAAACTAAATGGTCACCAGTAGAAGTAGACTATTCAGATGAAAGTAATATTACAGTAAAAGTAGGTAAAGCCTCAATAGAAGTAAAACCTGGCTATGATAAAAGTCTTTTAAAAGACTTAGTTAATACATTGTCTGGACTATGTTAAATGAAGCTACCATAGAACGAGTTTACCTGGCAAGGGGCAAAACGGATCTTAGAAAATCAATTGATGGCTTAGCAGTAATTGTAAAAGAATCCTTTGATTTAGATCCCTTCTCTCCCTGCCTTTTTGTCTTTTGCAACAGGAAAAAAGATAAATTAAAAATACTCCACTGGTCAAACAACGGTTTTTGGCTATATTATAAGCGTTTAGAAGAAGGCAAGTTTAAATGGCCAGATGAAGGTTCTCCTGTTCCTATGAAAATAACCTACCGCCAGCTACGCTGGCTGTTGGATGGCCTCTCCCTTGATCAGGGTGATGCCCATAAAGAAGTA
Source organism: Natranaerofaba carboxydovora (assembly GCF_022539405.1). Classification (NCBI taxonomy): domain Bacteria; kingdom Bacillati; phylum Bacillota; class Clostridia; order Natranaerobiales; family Natranaerofabaceae; genus Natranaerofaba; species Natranaerofaba carboxydovora. Next base: position 2,404,784 of record NZ_CP054394.1, read on the forward strand.
AAGGCAAGAACAATATTATAAATTTTTTTCTCCAAAAAGCCCTGATATTAAAGGGCTTTTTACCATTTAAGTAGAATTAATTAAATATGGAAAATAAATCAGAAACCATTAACCAATTAAAAAATAGATGTGACCAACTGGAACGCCAAAATGCTGATTTAAAAGAACAAAACGACTGGCTAAAGGAACAGTTTCGTCTTAAGCAAAAAAAGCAGTTTGGAAGTTCTAGTGAAGCCACCCCTCCAGATCAGCTGCAGTTCTTTAACGAAGCTGAAAAAGAATCTGATTCTAATTCTAAAGAACCCGAACTGGAGGAAATTACATACAAGCGCCGTAAAAGTAAAGGGCACCGTGAAGACCAGCTTGACGGTTTGCCTGAAGAGACTATCGAGCACCGCCTTTCCCCCGAGGAGCAGGTGTGTTCCTGCTGTGGTGACGAGCTTCATGAAATGAGTACAGAAGAGAGAAAAGAACTAAAGATCATTCCTGCTAAGGCAAGCGTAGTTAAACATGTACGCTATGTTTATGCTTGTCGCCGCTGTGATAAGGAAGGCACTGAGAACTCCATAATTACAGCTTCCATGCCTAACCCGGTTTTACCCGGCAGTGTAGCATCCTCTTCTGCCGTAGCTCATATCATGAACCAAAAATACGTAGATGCTCTGCCCCTTTATCGTCAGGAACAACAGTTATCTCGTTTGGGTATAAAACTGTCAAGACAGACTATGGCTAACTGGATGATAGAATGCTCAAATCGCTGGCTCACTCCTTTATACAATAGATTACATGAACTATTAGTTGAAAAAGACATTTTGCATGCTGATGAGAGCAATCTTCAGGTACTTCGTGAAGATGGTAGGTCTGCAAAGAATAAATCATTTCTTTGGCTTTACCGTACCGGACGAGAAGATGAACCAATAATACTTTATGACTACAGAACCACCAGGGCAAGTAAGCACCCCCGAAAGTTCTTGGCTGATTTTGAAGGATTCTTACAGGTTGATGGCTACTCAGGGTACAATGATTTATCTGATATCAGCCTTGTTGGGTGTTTAGCTCACGCTAGGCGTAAATTTGATGAAGCATTAAAAGCGCTCCCAAAAGACCAACAAAATGCTCAAGTAAGTGCTAAGAAAGGACTGGAGTTTTGCAACCAACTCTTTGCCATAGAACATGACCTTCGGGATAAAACGCCCGAAGAGCGTCACAAAATTCGGCACGAGCGTAGTTTGCCGGTATTAGAAGAGTTCTACGCATGGCTTAAAGAACAAAAACCTAAAGTTCTTCCTAAAAGTGCCTTTGGTAAGGCTATCAACTACTGTTTAAATCAGTGGCCTAAACTTGTGAAGTTTTTAGAAGATGGTCGCTTAGAGTTAGATAACAACAGAGCTGAGCGTTCCATCAAGCCTTTTGTAGTGGGTCGAAAAAACTGGTTGTTTGCCAATACTCCTAAGGGTGCTAAGGCCAGTGCTACAATTTACAGTATTGTAGAAACAGCCAAAGAAAACGGTTTGAAACCATTTGAATACCTCAAATTCCTGTTTGAAAACCTTCCTAATATTGATCTTCAAGACCAAGAAGCTATTGATGAGTTACTACCATGGTCTGATGCTATCCCTTCAGAGTGTAAAATCCAAAAGTAATCTTTATTTCAAGGTGGGCGCTATTTGACGCTCACCTTTTATCATCATCATCTCTATTCTACATTTGCATCTATACTGCTTTTATCATTTTCACTTTCTACCATTATTTCAGCATCTTCATCTACTTCAAAGCTAAATTCAACTTCGTCCGTTTCCTCAGCGTCTAAGCTAATAGTTTCGCTTTTTGTAACTTCTTCATCTCCAAGATCCAATACTGCAGTTATATCCTGTTCACCTTCTACTTCACCTGTATTTTTAATTTCTGCAATTATTTCTACATCATCATTATAAGTAATACTCAATCTACTTATTTCAAAATATGCTGACTCTTTTAGCTCAAATTCAACAGTCTTATCTTCACCATCTACTACAAAGTCCCCTTCATAAACTTTGTAGTCCTCCAGGTTCGCTTCAAATGAATATTCACCATTTTCAAGTTCTTTTTCTGCGATACCATCTTCATCTGTAGCAAATTCTTCTCCTATCTTTTCTTCATCATCATCTAAAACAGCTATCTCTACATCTTCTAATTCATTCTCTTCTGCAAATTCCACTGCATAAACTTCATCAGATACTTTTTCCTCTTCTTCATCTTCTAAAAGACTGTCTCTTAAGAAACGAGGGATTCCTGCAAATGCAGGTGGTCCACTTTCTTTTTCACCGCTAACTCTTGCCTGAACCATTTCTCTTACTGCATCCGGAGCATTAGAATGCTCAGGTGGGCCAGGCTCTCCTGCACGCTCTGGTGGGCCGACTCTTTCTTCTTTTTCTTCTTCTTCATCTTTTTCTTCATCATATTCCTCATCGGAAACTTTTTCCTCTTCTTCGTCCACTGCTTCTCTAGATGGTCCTGCATGGTCTGGTGGACCTTGCGCGAGTACTGAACCGAAACTTAGTAATGAAATTGCTAATACTATTGCTAGTATCTTCTTCATAAATTTACACCTCCAAATTATTTTTAAAATTAAGGATTAAATTAATTTACCAAGTTTACTGAGCTTCTTCTAAATCTTCTTCTGCTTCACTCCATCTTTCTTGGAAATTTTCAAATATAAATTCATAAATCTTCCACTCTCCATCAACTTTGTGCAGTTCTATTTTTTCATCATAACTGATTAAATCTACATCCTCGAGGATCTCTGTTAATAGTTCATCTGCTCTTCCTTCAATTTCAGCATCATTTGCACCCTCTTCATACATTTCCCACAGTTCCAGAGTAGCTTCGTCATAATATCTTTCTACGGCTTCTTTTAGGTCTGGTTTAGTAAGTAGGATATCTACTATAGCGGTATCATTTTGAATCTCATAGCCAGTAGCTTCGATTTTAAGCCTTTCGTCTATAGCTTCTTCTGTTTCTTCCATACCATCCATATCCACATCCATGCCGATTATCTCACTAACTCTATCATCAACTACTTTCTTTTTTGCATCATCTAGTTCACCATCTTTATATAGTTCCCAAAAATCATTCACAACATCTGCCGGGCTATCTGGCATATTTAAGGCTATATCTATTTCACCGGTTTCTTCATGATAATCTACACTGTCTCCAAGGATTTCACTTACAAACCTAAGGGGGACCATTGTTCTTTCTTCTACAATCTTAGATGGCACTTCAATCTCATAAATATCTCCATCCACCTCTACTTCTTCTTCGCCTGCTATCATCTCAATAAGTTTGTCGTCTCTTTCAATAACAACTTTTCTCTCTTCATCGATCCATTCTACATCTGCGTCTAATGCTTCGCTTACAGCCCTGAGAGGTATAAGGGTTCTATCTTCTTCTATCATTGGCGGCACGTCAAAGCTTACCTGTTGCCCTCTGACAAAGATTTTGTCTTCTAAAGGCAGGCCATCTCTTTGTTGTGCAATTTCTTGGTTTTGTCTAAATTCTTCAATTTGTGCTAGTCTCTCATCCCTCCTTTCCTGCATCTCTTCTGTCATGTTTTCCTGATTAGCAAGGCCTTCTGCAAAAGCTATACTGGTAAATGCAAATAATACTAGAACTGAAATTAATATAATGCTTTTGTTTTTCAACTTCTCTCCCACCTTCTTTAATGTTTTTTAGATTGTAAAATCTATACATGAAAAGGGTTAATTACCCTTTATATTAACAATGCGTTTCTTGTTTAAAATTTTGGGGGCTCGTAATCAATTTTTTTATTAAAAAATTGATGGAGAATAACTCTTCAATAATATTATTAAACTTCTTGTCTAATCGGATACTTAAGCCTATCTGTTAACCACAGGTTAATTTGTTTTGTTAAATGAGGTTACAGAAGGCTCTATGTTTTAGGGTTTTTATACTACTCCATCTCCAAAGTCTTTTTTGCAAAAAGTCTTAGCGTTATCATCACCCTTTGATGATCATCACGTTAAGTAAACGGAAACTAAAGAACTGTTTCAGGTTTTGTTAATAAAAAATCAAAACCTTTTCTTCTACAGGGTCCCAGTTCACTTCTGCTCCAAGAAGGTTCTGGCTGAAATATCTCACAGGTAGATAGGTTCTTTCTGATTTTTCATCAAGATATGGGGCTACGTCCATTTCCCGTAAACCCCCGTTTACGGTGTATGTTTTTTCACCTAGCCTGAAGATCACCTGATTATCTTCACTTTCTACTGTAATAGATCTTTCTTCACTATCGAAGATTACATCAGCATCGAATAGCTCCATAATAGCTCTAACGGGAAGATATGTCCTGTCATTTCTGATAAAAGGTATTACATCTTCGAATTCATATTCTTTTTCATCTATGGTATATATTTTACTTCCTATAGAGATGACCATTGCTGTACTCTTGCTCTCAGCTTCTATCGGTTCCTCTAGTTCTATTTCAATTAAGTCCTGGATCTTCTCTTCCTCTTTAAGTTCTTCATATTCCTTATCTTCATCAACAATACGCTCTAGGCTCTCTACATACAAAACCAAAGGAACCTGAGCTTTAATTTCGCCGGCTTTACTAAAAGTTAAAAAACCGCAGTATTCACCGATAAATTCAGTATCTGCATCAATATCCAAGCTCACTTCAAAGTTTTTCGTATTTCCTTCTTGAATTAGGATCTTTTCATCAAACTTTAGATCTAGTTTAGCGATTCTTCCGACTACCCCAACCTCTAATTCCATATCTCCTAATTTTTGACCACTTAAATCTCTTAAATCAATTATTTCAAAGCTTGCCTTACCCTGCCCGCCTATATCCGATTCAAAAAATCCAAAGCTATGACTTCCATCCAAAACTACAAAGGAAGCTTCCATAGCTCTCTCTAAATCTACCCTTCCTGCACCCTGGACCATTACAGGATATTTATTACCCTCTCGGTCAACAAGTACCTCTGAAGTATTCATCAAAATACTTTTTATTATTTCAGGGGTTACGTTATCCCCGTGCTTTTCTATAAGTAAAGCCGCTGCCCCGGCCACATGTGGGGCAGAAAGGCTTGTCCCGGAGTTAGCCGCATAACCTCCACCTGGTTTTGGTGAAACAATATTACCTCCGGGTGCTACAACATGAGGGCTAATCTCCAAGTCAAAGGGTGATGGTCCACTAGAGCTAAAGCTTGAGATCAAATCAAAATCTCTCTCCCTATGTCTTCCTCCAGTAGAACCAACAGATATGCCTTTGCTTGTGTTTCCTGGATATCTGATTGAACCTCGTCCTTTATCACCTTCATTCCCTACTGGTACTACCACCACTACTCCATGCTCTACTGCTAAGTCTATAGCTCTCATTACAGGATAATCTATCAAAGCCTCATCTATATCTGTTGCAACAGACATGTTTATAATATCCGCACCGTCATTGACGGCCCGTTCAATCGCTTTTACCAGACTTGTCCCATATATTACACCGTCTCTACCTGCCACATTATAAGCAAGTATATTTGCATCCGGAGCAACTCCCTGGTATCTTATGCCATTATAAACACTCTCCCCAGCAGCAACCCCAGCCACATGGGTGCCATGCCCGTGAAAGTCCATAGGGTTATTCCTGGGGTGCATGTTATCACCTATATTATATCCTCCAACATAATTATCCCTTAGATGAGGATGGCGAAAATCCACTCCCGTATCTATAATCGCAATCGTTACACCCTCTCCCCTGTAGCCAAATTCATCATCTGCATAATAGGCTCTAATGTGTTCTACGCTTTCATTAATACTTGTCTCGTACACTCGATTATTTTCTGTTAATTCTAATGCAACAGCTGCTCCGTCAAAGCTAAATAGATTAAGAGCAATGACAAAAACAGTGATAAAACTTAGTATTCTTTTCAATCTTTTCATTTTTTTCGCCACCCTTTTAAAGAAATAAAATTTAATAAAACATTAAAATTTAATAAAACATTAAAATAAAAAAAGCCTCCCCGAGTAGGGTGGCTCCATGACACTATCAAACAACACTCAAGATTTTACACTTCATACTAATTAGAGTGGAGTCAGCTTTCCCCGGTATTTTGTTTTATAAGTAGATATATTATATCACATATTATACCACAATAAGGAATGAATTAGGGATATAAATATACAAAATTTCCTCTGAAATCATAGAACCATTTAACATAGAATGAAAGCAAAAAAGCTAAAGAAAAATATATACAATTTTATGCTGAAGGATATAAAGACATTGATGTAAAAAAAGCGCTAAACAGCTTCTGGTGTAGTTATTCGTTAGTTGTTTACTTAAATCAATATTTTCTTGAAAGATTAGAACCATTTAATATAAAATGTATACAAAGAAGCCCTATATGCTTTAGTTTAAAAGGGAGTAAGAAGGAGTGACTAAAATTGATGAAATTTAAGTTAATCTCTATTTCCCTGGTTTTACTACTTATACCTATTATTTTTGTAGCAGGTTGTAATAACGGAAAAGATGATGACCTTCAAGATAAAGAACAAGAAGAAATCCAGCAAAAAGAAGATGATATCAAAGAAAATAACGAAGATAAAGAAAGCATGGAAGAGCAAGAAGAAAAAGAAACAATCCCAGAAAAGTCCGATGAAAAAGAAGCTGACGAAGAAAATGATGACATAGACCTAAGAAGAGGATGACAATAAACTTTGGTTCTTTGGCAAAGAACCAGACAAACTAAAAAGCTGGCCCTTTGACCAGCTTTTTTTATTCTCTTCCTGCTTTTGTTAGAGCATCTTTCACAGCAGCTTTCCATTTTTCTGAACTTTTTGTAGCTCCCGAGTATATATCCACCTCGTAAGAATCATTCTCGACAAAACGGCTTCTTAACTCTTCTCTTGCTTTTTGCCATTCATCATAAGGATAATCTTCCTCTTCCTTAAAGTTTTTCTCTTCATCAATCTCTTCTAAAATCACCTGGGTAATCTGTTCATCTTCAAGTCTCACCAGGGCAATACCCCAACCATCTTCACTTATTTCGGCAACTCCCATATAAATGCCATCAAATGGTTTTTCTTCTCCTTTAGATAATTGTAAGGCCCTGTCAACAGCCTGCATAGCCCTATTAGAAGTTCTAGTAGCAGAAGAAACAATCTCTACCTCCGACGAGTTAGCTTCTACAAATCGTTCAGGAAGTACATCCATTGCTTCTTTCCATTCAGGGTATTCATAGTCCTCTGTTTTTAATCGCCCTTTATTATCAAATTCAGTTAGATCAACCTCTACTATCTCCTGGTCTTCAATGGTCACTTCCGCTTTAAGATAGCCGCAGCTTTCTACATCTGATACCGCTTGATATGTTTCATCTCCTAGCCCGGTCTCATCAGCCTTAGTCCCTTCATCTTCACATCCAACAACTAAAATAGCCAGCAAAAAAATAATTAATCCAGCCAAAATTAACTTCTTTCTAGTCAAAATATTTTTAGAAGTTATAATCAAAAATGCATCACCTTCCTAACAAGGCAGAATCTTCTTAATGTATTTTAACATTAACTCCGGCAACAATCAAAAGGAAGCAGGGACCGATCCCCTGCTTCCTCCTTTTACAGTTATGTTTTTATGTCTACAATGCAAGGGGTGATGGAGAAATTAAAAAATATGACTTTGATATATAAAAAAAGGGGGATCAAGCGCATCCAATCCCCCTTCTCTTTCAACTTAACTTTTAGACCCGTATTTGTTAAATAGAAAATATCCCAATCAACCACGGTGCACAGTAAAGAATCATGAATTGAACTCCGAAATTAACGCCTTTCTTATTAAAATAACCAGCCACAAGTGCAAATAACAATGTTCCAAAGATACCAATTACACCCGCATCCATATATGCAAGGGTTATAACCAGGCCAAAAAATAGTGCAAGTAAGCTCTCATGAGGAATCTTTTTAAAAACAAGCTCACATATTTTTGTAGAATAACGAACAGTTATAGGATAAACAATTATCATGGCTATAACAACAGCTAATATTGTAGCTAATGCAATCTCTCCAAAACTAAGTAGATGATGGATGTTTTCTTCTGGCGAAAAGCGAGGTGGTGCGTTAAACAATGGATTTGCAGGGCCAATAGCCATTGGACTTACCGGAAGCCCTACTGCAATTAAAGGAACCAAAAGTCCTGCAACATAAGTTGCATTAGTTAGAGCATCCATTGACGAAATTGCCCTTCCAGCTCTTTCCACTTTATCTTTAACATTAGAGCTTACCGCCTCTCCAACGAAACTAGTCATACCAACTGGAGTCATAAAGAAAAACACTGTACCAACTACTGCCGAAATAGCTGAAAACAATCCTTCTTTTGCGTTTAATACTTTATAAGGAAGGGGAAACTTCATTTTTTCTTCTAGTTTGTCTTTAATGAGTGAAATTTTCTTTCTTGTTCCCTTCATTGCTTCTCTATCATTAGAGTTGGCAAGTTCCAAAAGATTAACAATCATAGGTCCGATGGTAATCCCTAAGAAGAAAGAAGTAAAAATTACTACATCTTCGTCAATCGCTCCTAATCCTACGTAAAATGACCTTAAAGCCTGTATAGTCACTGCAAGGGGTATTATCGAAAGTAGACACATCAACTTTTCTTTAGCCATTAAAGATAGAAAAATAGCTCCAACAAAAAATACTATATCAGCGTACTGTTCAATGAAAGGTGCTAATGGTTCTAATAGACTTGCTAAAACCAAGCTTAAAGGTACAGACACTAATGTTCCTATGATAGAACCAGAAGCCATCTTTCTAATACTGTGATTTGCACGCCCTGCTTCTTTCAGGGTGACCCCGTGTTCTACCATCGGAGCAGACATTACTCCACCGGGTATTCCAGCCACTGCTACGGGTACAGAGTCGGTAATCTTTTTTGCTACTATAGAAGCCATGAAAAAAGTCAAAAGAAGCATAGGCTCTATACCCGCAAGGGCCAGGGCAAGACCTACTGGAGCAATAACAGCTGTTTCATCTGTACCGGGAGCTATCCCAATCGCTAGATAAAGCGCAGAAGCAATAATTGCAACCAAAACCATCTGAATAATCAGCATAGGCTCCATATTACGATCCCTCCACTTCTTCTGCTTCTTCTTCAAAAACTATCTCTCTTTTAACCTTAAATAAAAAGATATTACATATAAACCCTGCTATAGCCCCTATTAGTGCGACCACAAGTGGTTCAGTATTAATTATTTCTCCAAGAATATAACCACCTAAAGTCAAAATTGCACTTATCACCATGGAAATTAACAGATCAATAATCTTAACATTATCCTGCCAGACTTCAACCAAATTATCATTGTTTTTGCTTTCCAAGGCTTTTCCCCCCTAATAATAATCTTTGCTTTTTTCCCAAGTTTTAGCAAGCTTGCCAGGTAACACTCGGCCAAGTTTATTTTCTAAATCCTTTGCTAGATCAACTAATATATCCAAAGATATGTCTGTTTTTACTTCCATCTTTTCAAACATGTTTACCATGTCTTCCATTGCCACATTTCCTCCTGCACCAGGAGTTACAGGACTGCCACCAACTCCACCTACAGAACCATCAAAAATTCTAGCTCCTTCTTGGTAAGCCGAAAAAATATTTGCAAGACCCATACCCTGAGAATCATGGAAATGAAGCGCCAAATCAGATCTATTCTCCCCTTTTTCTTTAATGGTATTTACAACTTCTTTCACATACAGTGGGTCAGCCGAACCTGTGGTATCACCAAGGGAAACTTCTTCTATTCCGCATTCTTCTAATTCTTTGTAAATCTCTAATATATCTTTAAAGGAAACTCTTCCTTCATAAGGACAATCAAAAGCAACCACAATATAACCTCTAAGTTTAATATTGTTATTTACAGCTAAACTGCTTATTTTTTCTATATTTCTTAAACTTTCTATCTTACTCATATTAACGTTTTTTTGGTTGTGAGTTTCTGTAGCCGAAATAAAAACTCCTATTTGGTCCACGCAAGCTTCAACAGCTTTCGCTGCACCTTTTTCATTGGGAGCTAGAGCTGAAAAAGTAACACCAGGATGTTTATTATAAAGTTTTGATGCTATTTCCCAAGCATCGTGCATCTGTGGTACAAATTTTGGGTTAACAAAAGAAGTTACTTCAATTTCTTTAAACCCTGCTTCAACTAAAGATTCAACTAAACTTAGTTTATCATGTGTAGAAAGAATTTCTTTCTCATTTTGTAATCCATCTCTTGGGGTAACTTCCACAAGTTTAAGTTCACTATTCATGTTAGCAGCCAAAATTATCCCCTCACTTTTAACGTCTTATTTCTTCTAATATCTGTTTTGCTTTTTCCATATTTACCTGGTTACCTTCAACCATCTTATCAGCTACTTCATCTACCTCTGTTTCGCTAGCGCCTGCCATCACAGCAATATTTTTTGCATGAAGAGACATATGACCTTTTTGAATTCCCTCTGTAGCAAGAGCTCTAACAGCTGCTAAATTTTGGGCTAACCCAACTGCTCCAATAACTTCTGCTAGCTTAGGGCCAGTTTCTGCTCCTAATATTTTTAGCGCTATTTTTGCAACCGGATGAACAGCTGTTGCACCTCCTATTATCCCAACAGCAATAGGTAATTCCAAAAACCCTACTAGATAACCTTCTGTATCTTTTTCCCAGCGTGTCAAAGAAGTATATTGTCCGTATGTTGAAGCATAAGCATGAGCTCCTGCTTCAAGTGCCCTAAAATCATTTCCTGTTGCAATTGCTACTGCACTAATTCCATTCATTATTCCTTTATTGTGGGTAGCAGCTCTGTATGGATCACAGGAAGCAAAAGTATAGGCATTTAATATCCCTTCTATTACTTCTTCTCCTCCAATTGCTGAAGGGGCTATCCTGGTATATGCCCTTACAAGCCGTTTGTCTGCTAGATTCGACAATATTCTTAAATAAACTCGTCCGCCTGTAATTTTCTCTATTTCTGGAGCTAAGACTTCTGCCATAGTATTTACAGAATTAGCCCCCATAGCATCACGGGTATCTACAATTAGATGCGTTACAACCATGTAACCAAGTGGAGTTTCTAAGACTCTTACTTCTAAGTCTTCAGCCCCTCCACCAAATTTTTTAAGAATTGGGTCTTGATCATTTGCTTTTTTAAGTAAATATTCTTTTTCATTAAGAATTTTAAATTTTACCTGAGATGGCGATTTAACATTTACCAGCTGGATTTGGGCTATCATTTTTGGACCAAGACTATTTACATAAAAACCTCCACAATCCCTTGCTATTTTGGCAGCGTTGCTAGCTGCAGCTACGACTGAGGATTCTTCTGTCGCCATAGGAATAAAAAACTCTTCATCGTTAATTGTAAAATTTGTAGCAATACCTAAGGGAATATCAAATGTTGAAATGACATTTTCAATCATAGTGTCAGCAGTTTTTTCATCTAAAGATCCGTATTTTTTCAAAATTTTTATTTCATCTTTTGTCAGATCTGTTTTTTCGGCAATTATTTCGAGCCTATCCTGAACACTTTTTTTGTGAAAACCTGATATTCTTGAGCTCAATATTATCCCTCCTTATTCTTAGTTTAAGATTTTATATAGCAAATCTTATTTTTCTTAATATTGCAAAAATCATGCCACTTTTAAGTAAGGATGAATAGTTAAAGTCGTAAAGGCAAAGGTGCATTTCCTACTCTACAATTACACTTTTAACCTTTGTATATTTTGTATATAAATGAATTTCAAATGATTATAAAAGTTAATAACAGCCAGAAATAAATTAAGTTGTATACAAGGTATACAACTGTATAAAAAATATATAGATTTTGTCGTTCAATATTATTTTATATAAAGATCATACTTTTTTAATTTTTGATAAAATGCTCTCCTACTTATACCTAATATTTTGATTGCTTGAGATTTATTATCTGTCTCTTCCAAAGCTTTAGTGATTAATTCTTTTTCATATTTTTCAAGCATATCTTTTAAATTGATGTGCTGATTTGGCAAAAAGGTTTTGCTTGAAGATGAATGGTGGAGTTTTTGGGGTAAGTGTGAAGGCTTGATTGTTTTAGATTCACACATAGTCAAAGCATATTTTATCACATTTTCTAACTCCCTAACATTTCCAGGCCAACTGTAATTAAGCAGCGCTTCTTGTGCTTTAGTACTAAATTCATAATTTTTCCCATCGGGAGCAAATTTATCAAGAAAGTGCTTCAATAAAACAAGGATGTCACTTTTTCTTTCTTTTAGGGAAGGTATATGAAGTGGAATTACATTTAAGCGAAAATACAAGTCTTCTCTAAATTTACCCTCTCTAATCAACTCTTCAAGGTTACTATTTGTTGCACTGAGTATTCTTATATCGATTCTTTTAACTTTAGTACCACCCACAGGGATAAATTCCTGTTCTTCGATAACTTTAAGAAGTTTAGCCTGAGTAGTTAAATCCATGTCACCTATCTCATCTAAGAATATACTACCTTTGTTGGCAAGTTCTAATTTGCCCTTCTTACCTCCTGTTTTTGCTCCAGAAAAAGCTCCTTCTTCATAACCTAGCAGTTCGCTTTCTAGAAGGTTTGTAGGTATGGCAGCACAATTTATAGGGATAAAAGGATGATTACTTCTATTACTTGCAAGATGAATTGCCTTTGCTAATATTCCCTTTCCTGTACCACTCTCTCCTCTAATATTCACCGGCATATCCGTTTCTGCAGCCTTAGATGCTTGGCGAAGAACTTTTAAAAACTCTGGATTATTTCCAATTAAATCCTCAAAAGAAGAAGGCAGTTTTTTAGAAGAAGGCTCTAGTTGACTTTTTAAGTATTCATTTAGTGATGATACCCTTTCAAGTTCATTTGTAAGCTCTACTAATTTTGTTATATCTCTAAAAACAGAAACACAATATTCAATCTCTTTATTATTGTATAATGGAAAAATATTCACCAGGACTTCTTTACCAAGTGTTTGAATCCTTGTTACTCTATCTTTAACAACCCCACCATCTTTTAGAACATCAAGCATTTTTGCGTTTGGTTCAATATTAGTCAGTTTTTTATTTAAAACTTTACTTTTCTCTACACCTAGTATCTCACTATATGCCTTGTTGATAAATATTATTTTTGATTCTTTGTCCACAATAACTACACCGTCAGCCATATTATTTAAAATTTTATTGAAGTACTCTTTGGTTAAAAAATTCTGCAAGAAAACACTCCTTTACTGCCTATATACAAACATGATAATTAATGCAGCAACTTACCTCAATATAATAGAATATCCCATTATCAAAAAGCTAACCATTAATTCTTAAAAGCACTTCTTATTTCGTTAAATTTTAAACCTCGCCTAAATAAATATTACCTAGCTTTAGACGAGGCCCTGGCTTTGGGTCTTGAGCCGGATAGCAAAAAGGAACCAGAGCAGTCACCTGAAGGTGCAAGGCGACCTGCTTCTAATAGCTCTGTTATAGTATCTTTAGTTATGGGGTCTTCTTTAAATATACGAATACTTTTTCTTTCTTTTATGACTTGCTTTAGTTACATTTCACAGCTTCACTCCTTCTTCATAATAAATTATAAAACAATTATGAAATAAAATATAAAGATTTATCTCTATCAAAATAAATCAAGATATACCTAATTCGTTAATTTCTATGTAAGATTATATTTCCCTTTTTCAAATCTAAAAAAAGCCCGCCTGCAGGTATAGCTAGAAGTACAGCAATACACCTGTAGACGGACCCTTTATAAGTAAGTCAGCTTTATCTTGAATCTATTTAATCTACATTAACTTCTCTTGTAGTACTATCGTCTTCAGTTTCTAATGTAATTTCAGCTGATTCAGCATCTTCAACAACTTCGAAGATAAATTCTACTTCTTCTTTTTCCTGACCGTCTAAGCTAATAGTTTTACTTTCATTTAATTCTCCCTCAACTTCTTCATCTTCCCAAACTAATACTGCCGTTACTTCTTGTTCACCTTCTAAGTCACCAGTGTTTTCAATATCTGCTGTAACGTCTATTTCGTTGTCCTCTCCATATCCTATACTAGAACCACTTATTTCAAAGTAAGCAGATTCAAGCTCTTCCATCTCAAACTCAACTATTTTATCTTCACCATCTACTTCAAATTCCCCTTCATATACTTTGTAGTCCTCCAGATTCGCTTCAAATGAATATTCACCATTTTCAAGTTCTTTTCCTGCGATACCATCTTCATCTGTAGTGAATTCTTCTCCTATCTCTTCTTCATCATCATCAAAAACAGCTATCTCTACATCTTCTAACTCATTCTCTTCTTCAAATTCCACAGCATAAACTTCATCAGCTACTTTTTCCTCTTCTTCCTCTTCATCTTTTTCATCTTCTAAAAGACTGTCTCTCAAGAAACGAGGGATTCCTGCAAATGCAGGTGGTCCACTTTCTTTTTCACCGCTAACTCTTGCTTGAACCATTTCTCTTACTGCATCCGGAGCATTAGAATGCTCAGGTGGTCCCTGCTCTCCCGCATGTTCTGGTGGGCCAGGCTCTCCTGCGTGCTCTGGTGGGCCGACTCTTTTTTCTTCTTCATAAACTTCGTCAGTAACTTTTTCCTCTTCTTCATCATAAACCTCGTCAGTAACTTTTTCCTTTTCTTCGTCCACTGTTTCTCTAGATGGTCCTGCATGATCCGGTGGACCAGCATCCTCAGGTGGTCCTTGTGCAAGTACTGAACCGAAACTCAATAATGAAATTGCTAATACTATTGCTAGTATCTTCTTCATAAAGTTACACCTCCAAGTTATGTTTTAAAATTAATGATTTAATTAATTTACCGAGTTTACTGTACTTCTTCCAAATCTTCTTCTGCTTCACTCCATCTTTCCTGGAAATTTTCAAATATCAATTCATAAATCTTCCATTCTTCATCAACTTTGTGTAGCTCTACCTTTTCATCATAACTGATTACATCTACATCCTCGAGGATCTCTGTTAATAGCTCATCTGCTCTTTCTTCAATTTCAGCATCATTTGCACCCTCTTCATACATTTCCCACAGTTCCAGAGTAGCTTCGTCATAATATCTTTCTACGGCTTCTTTTAGGTCTGGCTTAGTAAGTAGGATATCTACTATAGCGGTATCATTTTGAATCTCATAGCCAGCAGCTTCAATTTTAAGCCTTTCGTCTATAGCCTCTTCTGTTTCTTCCATGCCATCCATATCCACATCCATGCCGATTATCTCACTAACTCTATCATCAACTACTTTCTTTTTTGCATCATCTAGTTCACCATCTTTATATAGTTCCCAAAAATCATTCACAACATCTGCCGGGCTATCTGGCATATTTAAGGCTATATCTATTTCACCGGTTTCTTCATGATAATCTACACTGTCTCCAAGGATTTCACTTACAAATCTAAGGGGGACCATTGTTCTTTCTTCTATAATCTTAGATGGCACTTCAATCTCATAAATATCTCCATCCACCTCTACTTCTTCTTCGCCTGCTATCATCTCAATAAGTTTGTCGTCTCTTTCAATAACAACTTTTCTCTCTTCATCGATCCATTCTACATCTGCGTCTAATGCTTCGCTTACAGCCCTGAGAGGTATAAGGGTTCTATCTTCTTCTATCATTGGCGGCACGTCAAAGCTTACCTGTTGCCCTCTGACAAAGATTTTGTCTTCTAAAGGAAGGCCATCTCTTTGTTGTGCAATTTCTTGGTTTTGTCTAAATTCTTCAATTTGTGCTAGTCTCTCATCCCTCCTTTCCTGCATCTCTTCTGTCATGTTTTCCTGATTAGCAAGGCCTTCTGTAAAAGCTATACTGGTAAATGCAAATAATACTAGAACTGAAATTAATATAATGCTTTTGTTTTTCAACTTCTCTCCCACCTTCTTTAATGTTTTTTAGATTGTAAAATCTATACATGAAAAGGGTTAATTACCCTTTATATTAACAATGCGTTTCTTGTTTAAAATTTTGGGGGCTCGAAATCAATTTTTTATTAAAAAATTGATGGAGAATAACTCTTCTTATAATATTATTAAACTTCTTGTCAAAATGAAAGTATCTATGTGCCTAAGTTCTGGTAAGATGGTCTGCTACAATAGTCTGTAATTACCGGGTCAAATTTCTTAATTATCGTCAAGAATTTAGATTATTATATATTCTCTATTGAAAATTCATTTGGGAACGAAAGCGGGTATAGAGTTTTTGGCAGTGATAATATAAGTATTTTGATGACTTCACCATGGACAACCCTGATAGATTTGTCTTTGATCTAAAAGATATCTCCTTAAGCAATGAGATAGAAGAAGAGATAGCAGTAAACTCTAATACCGCTAAAAGAATTAGGACTGGCGAGAGAAGTGAAGATAACACTTTGATAATTTGGATTTGATTATGATATTGACTTCCTTATTTATTTACAGTGATAATATAAAATACCCATCTAAAAAAAAAGAAATACCCCGACGCAAAATAAACATAAAACATACGCCGGGGTATAAATTCATTTAATCTTCCATTTTCCTTTCTTCTATTCTTGTACAAATTCAGGCTCTAAAAGTCCAATGTCTCCATTATTTCTAGTTCTGTTAGCCTCTACTTCAAATCTTAAAACACCTTCAAGGTCAAGTTCTACTTCTACAGGTTCAGTTATATCAGATGCAATAGGACCTGTATCATGTATTTCTTCACCATCAGCGTAAAATCTGAATGAACCAATGTTATCATCTGCTTCTCTATTATTCCAATCTTTATGTGGTGCAATCACAGCAGTAAAGTTATCATATTGGCCATCTAGGTTATATTCTTTAACAATTTCTTTACCTTGGATACCTTCGGTTGACCAATAGTAACCATTTCGATAAGTTTCTCCGATATTAGTTTCAAATATTTCTCTAGAACCGTTGTCTATCTGGTACCACCAACTATCACCTTCATATGTATGAGTTGTCATATCCTTCATACGTGTAACTTCTCCACCTGGAACATCGCCTATATAAATACTTTGATCTGAACCATCCCAACTTACATTTTCGTCAAGTGCTTCTGATACAAAGCGTAATGGTACATAAGTTGTTCCTTCATAAATAAATGGATCTTCTTCTGGCTGTTGTTCAACACCATCTACATAAATTTTAATGTTGTTGTAAATTACCTCAAGACTTTCTTTTGCATTTCCTGCAAAAACTGTTGAAACAAATACCATACTTATTAAAACAAATAAAACTCCCATAAGAAAACCTTTACCTTTTTCTTTTGAAAACAAAAAAATCCCTCCTTATAAATTTGGATTAGTTTATTATAAATTTATTATTTATTAAAATGCTTGAGACCCAACTCTGGTTCTATTTTTAGATTATTCATCCAAAAATGAGTCTCCCATCTAACGACAGCCTCATTTTATATTAATAAATTCTATACCCTAGTATAATTTTCCTTTCAACTATTATAAAAATCATAAATATCTGTATCATATTACGTATTTTCCTCTACAACTTCTCTATCAATTATTACCCAATTATCATCTTGTCTTTCTAGTCTTGTCTCCATGACTAAATCAGCTTCCTTTGCACCATGGCCAGAATAAGTACGGTAAGTCACAACTGCTTCGCTAGAACCTTTTTCCAAAACTTCTACATCATGTACGCCAACAAAAATATTGCCTCTTGGTACTATCCCTCCCATTTCCTCACTCCATATATCCTCTGTCAAAAACTCTGCATAATCCTCATCCCAACCGGTCCTAAAAATTTCATACACTTCTTCTCCAGACTCAGGCGATTTTTCTGCAACCTTGCTTTCTAAGTCGTAAGCGTATTCAAGAGCCTCCACCAGTTCTTCATCATCCGCCACTTCTTCACCAAAATATAATTCTACTACTAAGTCCTCACTGACGGTCACTTCTATATCTTTATCTAAGTACTCTTCATTATTTATAATCCACTTATCAAAACTCCAGCCTTCTTTTGGCTCTGCTTCTAAAGCAATTGTTTCCCCTTTATCCTTTTCAAAAATTTCATCATCTGGATAAAAGGTTCCCTCGCCAGATTCTATAGATATCTCTATTTCTTTTTGGGCTATTTCATCTTTTTCATCAGTTTTATCTTGTTCTTCAGTCTCTTCAACTTCCTTTTTGGCTTCTTTTGTCTTTTCACCATCTCCTTCTTCCCCACATCCAACCAAGAAAACAGTTCCTACAATTAAAACTAAAAAAAGTGACAAAATATGTAATATACCAATATAAGGTTTAATTAAGCTTAAGCTTTTCATGCTTAGTTCCCCCTTCTTTTTTTCATAATATCTATTATTACTTTTTTGTCTTACTTTTCTTTATTTCTTCAATTATCTAGCAACTCCTTCCAAATATTTATTCTTAAAACACAAAAGTAAGTCCTTTACTATCGCTTAGATGTTTTCGCACGTTTGTTCGTCTATATTAATGATACCACATCATGCACTTAATTGGAAGTGTTTAATTACACAATTTGAATTCACAATTTATCCTAAAAAAAGCCCCGTCAACAAGTCAAACGAACTTTCATACAAAGTTATAGGAAGCAGGGGACCGGTTCTCACGGTTCTCAGAAGCAGGGTACCGGTTCTCCTGCTTCCTAGAGTTATGGTTAATTTCTTCTATATTTTCTACTATCTTTACTTTATATCCCAAAAGTATAAAAATTAATAAACTTCAAGTACTCCATCAACACATTCCTAGCCTGTCTTCTATCCTGCCACCATCTATCAGGTTCAAAAGGATCATAAGGACTTGGAGTAGATATTACCTCAACCCTGTCATAAATGCCAGCATTAGAAAATCCCTCTTCAAAGATAAGTCTTGCCCTGTTGGAATGAAACTCTGAAGTGACAAGTAAAATTTTCTGTGTCAAGTCATCCTCAGATAATTCATTATCAAGGGATTCATCTGTATACTCATCCAAGGTCGCATCTTCCAAATACTTAGCTATCTCTCTTGCCTCCTCTTCGGTACTATCAACTTTTCCCGGAAGAATCTTCACATCATCTTCTTCTACACCTAACTGAAGAGCTGCTTCCTTATTAATATATACACTAGATGGTAGATCAAGGTCTAGTTCTTCTATTAATTCATAGTTTGTAAAGCTTTTACTCTCTACCATTAAGATTGTATCGGCATAGCCATCCATGTATAGATCGGCTCCGTGTACTATCCTATCAGGTATCCCGCCTTGAAGAACTACTATGTACGAGGCATCTACAGGTTCTTCTTGTTTAAGCAATACACTTCCAATAGAGATCAATATATTTTCTAGAAATATAAGGGTAAGCAAGATTATAATTAGTATAAAAGCAGTAATCCCTGCCAAAACAGGACGTTTTCTAGGAAAATTTTTGATATTTTGAATTAGATTTTTCATAGTACAAACCCACTTTCTAGCTTTAATCTGCCTTTTTCATCAACATATAGTGGAGTTTTCATTCCTTTGGGTTTATCTCCTTGCCAGTTGGCATGCCGTTTTTTTGTAATTCTACAATTTCTTTTGAAACCCTTCTCAAGATAAATCTTATTTCAACCGTGGCATACAACAGAAAAAAGGGAAGCAGGAGAACCGTCCCCCTGCTTTCTTTCTTCTTTTCTGCTCCTTCCTACTAATATACAATTGTGACTTGTTCTTCTACTGGATCCCAGGTTACCTCTGCGCCAAATACGTCCTGGCTGAAGTATCTTACGGGTAGATAAGTTCTTTCTGCTTCTTCGTCAAGGTATGGGGTTACATCCATTTCTTTTTCTTCACCGTTTACGGTGTAGGTTGTTTCGTCTAATTTGAAGATAACAACATGCTCATCTTCACCCTCACCAGTAGTAATGGTAATGGATCTGTCTGCTCCATCGTATTTTACTTGAGCTTCAAAGGCCTCCATTATAGCTCTAATGGGAAGATAGGTTCTGTCATTTCTGATGAAAGGTTCTACATCACTGAATTCAAATTCTTCTCCATCAATTGTATAGGTTTTACTTCCTATGGTAATCACCATGGTTTTTGTAGTTGATTTCACTTCTTCTTGAAAAACTACTTCAAACTCCACAGCGTTACCTTCTTCAGTTACTACTTCTATTCTGTAAGTTCCAAAATCTCTTACCTTAACTTCAAAGCTTGCTTTACCATCTTTAAAGTCTTTCTTGTTTAAAATATCAATTTTGTCTTCTTCCTGGGTAAACACATCATATTCTTCATCTTCTCTACCTTCATCTATGGTTCTATAACCATCTCTATCTCTCATTATTAGGGTTACAAAAGCATTTTTTTCTCCGTCTATTACATCAATTACTGCTTCGATATGATCTAATTCTCTACCCACATAGAAGGTAGCGCTGTCTCTAAAACCATCGTCGTGCACTGCTGTAATGATTGTTTCACCCTGGCTTCTAGGGTTAATATGACCTTCATCTCTATTAACAGTAGCAACAGAGTTTCTGCTAGAGCTAAATCTAATCTCTCCACCGTATTTGTAGTCTTTTT
This sequence comes from Natranaerofaba carboxydovora, assembly GCF_022539405.1. NCBI lineage: Bacteria > Bacillati > Bacillota > Clostridia > Natranaerobiales > Natranaerofabaceae > Natranaerofaba > Natranaerofaba carboxydovora. Next base: position 2,425,278 of record NZ_CP054394.1, read on the forward strand.
CCATGCCTTTGTCATCAACCAAAGTTACTTCTGCTGCGTTTTCAAACTCGCTTTCACTTCTAAGAGCTACCTCAGGGTTTAGCTCTAATCTGATCTCGACAAGCTCACCGAATTCTGCTGCCATGATTGTGGTGTATGCTCTCTGAGTGGTTCCGGCGATATTTCCTCTTACTTCATATTTACCTTCTGCATCGCTTCCTAACTCGTCTTCAATCTTTGAGTAGTCAACTTCTACATAGAACATCTCTTCATCATCGCACCAAAAGTCCCTGTAATTATTTTGTCTACCAACTATCTCATCACCGATGTCACCTGCGCCGTATATATTACCCTTTGGGTCTACTACTCTAAAGCCAAATATATCATCCCAGTCATAACCAGCACTTAGACCTCTTGTGGCAGATATTAGGCTGCCATAGTCGGTGTTGCCATACTCATCTGCTATCTCGAAGTATACTCTAAAAGTATCATCCTCTATATTGTGAAATCCACTTGCTTTCTCAGCCTTAATGCTATCTGCATCACCAGGGAATACAGAGACAGTTATCACATCATAAAACAGATGTTTTTGATTTATTTTATCACTATCTACACTATTATCGTGATAGTCGTTAGCTCTTCTCCAGGTACCAGCCACTGCGCGAAGTTCGTATTTTCCTTCTTTCTCAATATCAAATCTTACCTTAGCTTCGCCGTCTCTGTTGGTTTTTACTGTGTCGATTTTTTTCCAGCCTTTGTCCCAGTCTTTGCTGCTACTTTTTTCTCTAATTTCGAAAACTACGTTTTCTCCTTCTACTTCCCAGCCAGTACCTCTATAGCCTGAAGATACAACTCTTCTATCATCATATGCTGTTGCTTTAAGCTCGATGTCTTTACCGGCTTTGATCCAGCCATCGTCAACACCGCTGTTTACTTTGTCTACTTCTAGCTCGATATAGGCTATATCTTCCTTTGAACCAACATTAATTGTGGCACTGTCGATTCTGCGTCTTTCGCCCTGATCTTTGTAAAAACCCACATCAACTTCATCTGGTACAGTTGTTACTATCTCTAGTTCTACATCCCCTCTATTGTTCTCGACAACCACGAAGTACTCGTTAGCCTTAGCATCATTAACATTGAAGCCCTCACCGTGATAGTCATTATTATATTTATTTACGTCATTTCGATCTTCTAGGTGAAGTATCGCTACTATATCGCCTGCATCTTCATCAATGTATGATGCATCTCCACTTAAGATTACATAAAACATAATATGCCCATTCTCATCACCTTCAAATCTATTGCCATCAGTAACGCGAAATCTTAACTCAAATTCTGAAACCTCGTCAACTTTTACGTTTTCGTCATAGTTTCTGATTCCACTTGCAGCAATACTGTAGCCAAATGGGCTTACAGGCTCTTCTTCAACAGCTACAACAGCCTCTACATCGCGAGGAGAACCACTCCAACCATCAGGTAATTCCAGTACGCCTACTGCATTGTAATCCCCCGCCTGATTAGCATTGTAGTCTGTTATGCTCCAGGTGATGGTCGCTTCTCCTTCTTCTCCCCCTGCTCCTGTAACATCAACTGTACCTGCCAACTCTTCTATTGCGTCAGCTTCTTCAGTGCCGAATGGAACTGAAATGTCAAAGTCTACCTCTTCTGTTGATTCATATTGGATACCTTCTGCTAACACAACCCCGCTAAACAATGTGAACACCATTACTACTGATAACAACATAGATAGTATTTTTTTGTTTTTCATTTTCATTTTTCATCTAGCTCCTTTAAGTATTTTGTCCTTGCTTTTACCGCCTAGAAAGCCCTATACTTTCGCCGTAGATTCATAACTTCACCCCCTTTCAGAGTTATAATACTGCATAAAAAAAGAGCAACCCCGAGTTGGGCGCTCCTTCTTTTTCACAGTAATACCACACTTTGTATGGAAACTGCTTGCCTCGGTTATTTTGTTTTTGGTTTCTAAAGATATTTTCAATCTCTAAAGATATTATAGCATGTTTTCATTAAAAAAGGTATATATTTTTTCAAAATTATTCAATATTTTGCTTTTTTAGGCTAGTTTTTATCAACTCCTCCCTCAAGTCCTCCTTTTCCATAGCAAAGTCAACAATCGCCTTCAAATAACCCATAAGGTTTCCCGTATCATATCTTGTCCCTTCAATCGTATGTGCAAAGACTTTTTTGTTTTTTGACAATACATCTATAGCATCAGTAAGTTGTATCTCCCCATCTACTCCTGTGCCAATACCTTCAAGACATGAAAATATATCAGGGCTAAATACATACCTTCCCATTGTCCCAAGGTTTGACAGAGCTTTATCAGCCGGGGGCTTTTCAATAATTGATTCTATCTTTACTTGTTTAACTTGTTTTTTGGCACAACTTTTTTCTATTTCTTCACTCTTTATAACTGCATATTTATGAGATTCTTCTAGTAAGATCTCTCTAACACCAATTACTCCACCTAATTCTCCCTTATATTCCTCACATCCCTCATATTCCTCATATATATCAATCAACTGCTTAAGACAAGGCTTTTCTTCACTCTTTACCACTGCATCACCTAATATCACTCCAAAAGGCTCATCACCAACAAAACTTTTGGCATGCAAAATTGCATCTCCAAGACCGATAGCCTCTTTTTGTCTAATGTAATGCAGATTAACATCTGTCCTGTCAAAATGATCTATAATCGATTCTTTACCCCTACTGATAACAACAAGTATATCTTCTACTCCCGAGAAAATAGCTTCTTCAACCAGATACTGAATAACTGGCTTATCAAGGATTGGCATCATCTCTTTGGGTATCACTTTGGTAGCAGGAAGCAGCCTGGTCCCAAAGCCACCTGCGGGGATTACTGCTTTTTTTACTGTCATTTGTTAAAACCCCCAGTTTTAATTTGTTATCTAATTTAATATTGATATTCAATTTTCTTGTATCTCATTTGTCAGGTATTGCTCTTATTTTTTAATCTTATAATCATTTTAAAGGACTTAGATAATATTTTCTAGAACTATATTTCAATGCACACCATTTTTTAGTATAATTAATAACAAATGATTTAGGGTAAGTAGGGAGAGGATTAACCTTGACCAAAGGATACATAAAAAAAGGGCTACAGGTCCTTGTAGACATCTACCTCTTTAACATGGCCTTTATTTTGGCGCTACTTATACGCTTTGAAGGCTATGTACCAAGGAGTTGGATAGATCTATACCTAGAGAATTTCATCTGGCTAACTGCAGTTTTTATTATAACCTGTTTTATCTTCAGGCTATACAACCGTCTATGGTCATACTCTAGCATTCATGACCTAATAGTATTATTTACGGCAATCACCATTGGTGTTGCCTCCACTTTTGGACTTTCTGCAATTATCGGAGCAGTACTTCCAAGAAGTATTTATTTTATCGCCTGGTTTCTCTGCCTTCTTCTGCTTGGTGGATTTAGACTTGGATTTAGAGTATTAAAGCTCTACAATATGCCAGCCTTACTAAGCAGTAATAAGGGCAGAAGCAAAAATATCTCTGCTAATAAAAAAAATGCCAAAAACGCTCTTATCCTTGGAGCTGGCGATGCAGGAAGTATCTCACTAAAAGAACTAAGCCGTCATCAAGATGAAGTCCCTATAAATGTAGTAGGTTTTTTAGATGATGCACCTGCCAAGCAAAACTGCTGGATAAACGGGGTAAAAGTCCTTGGAAAAATCTCAGACCTAGAAAAAGTCTGCAATAAGCACGGGGTAGAAGAAGTAATAATAGCAATGCCAAACGCCCCAAGAACCATAGTAAGGGACATAATCCGTACCTGCAGTGACAATAATATTAAAGCCAAAATCCTTCCCCCGGTACACCACCTGATATCAGGAAGGGTAACTGTCAGCAGTATGAGAGAGGTAAACATTGAAGACCTCCTAAGAAGAGAACCGGTAGATCTGAATATAGATGAAATATCAGGATATATTAAGGGCAAGATCATCATGGTCACCGGAGCAGGAGGCTCCATAGGATCAGAACTAGTAAGACAGATTATTGAATTTGACCCAGAGAAATTAATATTAATTGATCACTCAGAAAATAGTCTCTTTGATATTCAAAGAGAGCTAGAAACACATCAACATAAGGACAAGCTACTAACAATGATTGCAGATATTCAGGACAAAGCAAGAATAAACTCGATTTTTGAAAATCTAAAACCTCAGGTTGTATTTCACGCGGCAGCACATAAACATGTACCTTTGATGGAGAATAACCCAGAAGAAGCTGTGAAAAACAATATCTTTGGCACCCAAAACGTAGCAGAAGCAGCAGATACATACAAGGCAGAAAGGTTTGTCCTAATCTCAACAGACAAGGCAGTAAACCCAAAAAGCGCCATGGGCGCAACAAAAAGAGCAGCAGAAATAATAGTCCAGAGCCTAGCAACCCGCTCAGATACATCTTTTTGTGCTGTAAGGTTTGGTAATGTTCTTGGAAGTAGGAGCAGTGTAGTCCCACTCTTTCAGGAACAGATAAAAAAAGGCGGGCCAGTAACGATTACTCATCCAGATATGACAAGGTATTTCATGACCATTCCAGAAGCCTGCCAGCTGGTTATAGAAGCAGGTAGTATGGGCAAAAAAGGAGAAATATTTATCCTTGATATGGGTGAACCGATAAAAATCCTAGACCTTGCCAAAGACTTAATAAAACTCTCAGGCTATGAACCAGAAGTAGACATACCAATCACCGTTACGGGAATAAGAGAAGGAGAAAAGATCCACGAAGAACTATTGACAAACAGAGAAGAAGTAACAAACACAACTCACGAAAGAATATATATCACAGATAACGACACTCTAGACCTTAAAGATATTAAACAAGAACTTAAAGAATTAGGCGAAATCACTTCTTATGATCTTAGTTTTCTTGCCAAAAAGTTAGAAAACTGGATTGACTCTCACGAGATAAGAAGTAACTAACTAGATCAAAAAAAGGCTCCGGCATAAACTTTTTACTTTAATGCCGGAGCCTTTTTTTTGATAAATCTTTTTATCTATGCTTATACTACATCGTCGCTTTCTTCAGATTCATCTGTAGGCTCAGATTCTTCTTCTCTGTCAGCTTCCTCTTCCTCCAATGTAGTAACGATCGCAGTATTTGTTTCATCATCCCAGTCAACCTCTTCTCCCATAGCTTCACTGACAAACCTAAGAGGTACCATGGTTCTTTCTGCTAAATTAATTGCTGGAACATCACCTTCGACAATTTCACCATCAACTTCTACCTGAATTACAGAATGCCCCTCAAAAGTTCCATGATCTCCGGCTTCTATTCCAACAGCAGAACTAGAAGCTTCTCCTTCAGTTGATACAATAGCTGTTTCTGTCTCTTCATCCCAATCTACATCTGCTCCCATAGCTTCACTTACAAATCTAAGCGGCACCATTGTTCTACCTTCTAAATTCACCGCTGGTACATCTCCTTCAACACTCTCGCCATCAACTTCTATTTGCGCTACATCATAGCCTTCAAAAGTATCTTCTTTTTCTACATCTTCATCAACGTCTTCGTCCACTTCTTCATCAGCTTCTTCTGGTTCTTCCCCCTGCACTTCTACTAAGAAGTTAGCACCAGGCTCAACCCAATGTGTAGTTGATATCATATAAGCCCCTGGCTCAGAAAGGGTTATTGAACCACTTACTTGGTTAAACTGCTCTGGATATTCTTGGATAGAAGGTTTCTCACTGGTTAACTCTCCTTGTAATTCGTATTCTGCATCATCCCATTCCAAAGGTTCTTCATCTTCAGCAACACTTGCATCCTCGATAGAATCAACTTCAAAAATCTCAGCATAAGCAAAAAGTGAATCTTCAGGAAGATCTTCTGTTACTTTGATAGTAGCCGGTGCTTCAACTGTGTACTGGTTACCATCTTCTTCGCCAACTACATTTGTCAATTCAAGTGTTCCTAATGTTTCTGTCTCCCCCTCACTTTCAACTTCTGCGCCCATAACTGGTGCCACAAAAAGCGAGCTTAAAAGAAAAACTGCTGCAATGATACATAAAACTTTTTTCATAACATAACCCCTCTCTCTTATTATTTTTTGGGGACTGCTTCGAACTATCTTAAGCTACATAATTCTACATAATTCGACAATCCCCTAAAGCAGAGAATGAGGCCATCGTATCAACGACAGCCTCATTCTCTGCTTTAGCTCATGTTCTATGATATTCTATACATAGTTAATTTTTCCTTCTAAATTTTAATAAAAATCATAAAAATTATCAATTATCCTCTAGTCCAAGCATCGAAATATAACTTTCATAACTTTCTATTATGCCCTTTCTTTCATCTTCATCTTCAACCCTATCAAATACTTCTTCGGCCCTTTCTAGATCTCCTAACCCCTTATAAGTAATCGCCTCAAAAACATACCTCTCTTCATTATCTTCTGGCAGTTCACTTTCATTCATAAAACTCTCTGCTCCTTCAAAATCTTCCATCAAAACATAAGCTTTAAATACATTCAAGTCAAAGGTTCTATCTTCTGAATGATAATCCAAAAACTCATCTCTAAGATCGATTGCTTTTTGTAGCTTAGAATGGGCTTTTTCAGTACTTTCATTTGGATCTTCATTAAACATATAATGTTCAGCCGCAAATATCAACCCATTAGAATAACGTAAAAAGCTGTTATAATTATGGATATAATATTCATTTGACTTCTTAAGAGAATCAAGGCCTTCTTCTATTTTACCTACACTTAACATAAAACTTCCATGATCTGCTAGGTTTGTCGGATGGTAGGGCTTTAGCTCTAATGCTCTCTCTGCGTTATCTATAGCCATAGGGATATATCTTCCTTCTTGATTTTGCTCATAAATATTCTTATATAACTCAGCAAGATTCATGTAATGATCAGCATTCAAATGATCATTACTAGTTGCATTATTCAAACTGCTTAAAGCCCTTTGAGCATCCCCTTGTTGAAGAAATGCATGAGCAGTTCTTCCTGCACTAAATCCGTTATAGACAACCAGAGAATATATCACGAGCCCAAAAGCTGCTGCCATAGAAACATAAGGGAACAATTTATTTAACCTAAAGGAAACCGAAGGGCTAACGTCAAAGCTCTCAACAGTTTCACTTCCAGTAGAATCTAAGTAATAATGATTCAATAAACCAAACAAAGCCCATAGATATATCGCTACAGCACCAAGAGACAGGTTGAAGTCTACTATACTGTGCCCTCCAAGGGCTATAGCAGCAACAAACACCCCTGTTGCCTTTATATATTCTTCACTCTCGCTTTTTTTGTGCTTTAGCACCATTATCATCTGATAGAGTAGTGCTATCCATATAGTACTAAAGATCAACATCCCCGGTATACCCGTCTCAACTCCAACTTGAAACAGGTGACTGTGGACTTCTGTAGTAGTATAATCCCTGTCCATATACTGAAAGTACAAACTCTCCCAGCCGCCACCTCCTGCACCAAGGATAGGTCTATCAGTAGTTATATCCCAGGCAACCTGCATTAACTCTATCCTTGTGGTAAAGCCTGTCTCTTCAAAATCTATTCTCTCAATCCTACCAGAGATGGCATCCGGCATCATCTCGAGAGTCCTATCATAATTTAGCGCCGCAAAGATAGTACTAGCAAGCATCACCACAACCAAAAACCCGGCAAGACCGTACTGAACACTTCTTTTCTCTAGCTGTTTGATCCTGTTAAAGAAATAAGTAGCAAGATAAGTCAGGCCAAAGGCACCGACAAGTCCAATTATTATATATATCCAACCGGTATTCTGGTTCTCCTGCACCGCTGTCCATACAGGCATCGACACAACCAAAAACATAATCCCTGGTATTGCAGTATAGACAAAAACGCTGACAAAGCGTCTTATATTCATAGCCCAGTAGATTATCACTACTATAGGAAATAACATCCAGGCAGCCCTTGACATGGTAAAGACAAAAGTTATTAGGATTATAAAGGAGGCACTTCCCATAAGACCCTGAAGCCAGATCTTCTTCTCAAGCTGCATCCTTGACAGGGTGACAAAAAAGGCTGCAGTAAGAAGTGCCGCAGTAGTATTTGGATACTGCAAAGTTCCAAATATCCTACTTCCACTCACAGCACCAGGATAATCAAATGAACCAAACCCTGTACCAAGACTGATAACTGTCATTACACTAGCACCAATAATCAAAGCATACAAAAACCACCTGTCAAAGCCAATATTAGACAGCCTTGACACCATCAAAAATACCGCAAAATAAGTAGCCACAGCCATAAATTCCAGCACAGCTTCTCTTGGTACAACCGCAACTATTATACTAACCCCATATATCAAACTAAACAAAAGCAAAACATAATCCAAAGGAGTTGACAAAAATCCTGTCTCACCAGACATCAGCCTATGAATAACAAAAAGCAAAAAGATAAAAAACACTGCCGCCTGGGTCAAAAGCATCTCCCCATCAAAGAATAGCCCTCTATAAAAAAGACCGTGTATCAATGTTATAGCAACCAAAACTATAACAACATATCTCATTATAGAAGGTTTGATTTCTGTTTCTTTTATTTTTTTATCTTTATTATTCTTCTTTTTGTTCTTTGAAGTCAAATCGTATTCACCTCTACTAAGCTATAAAATTTAATTAATAAAAATTCTTCAAAAATCCCTATACAAAAATCCTTATATCTAATTCTTCAATTATACTAAAATCCCTTTTCAATTTTTTGACTTTCTAGAAATCACCCAAATTACTATTATAATTATAAAGAAGAAAAATGTTAACTCAACAAACAAAAACAGTATAACTATAAGTAAAAACAATGCTGTCAAAAAAACAGCAAGCAATGCAGCTATCTCCAAAACAATCCAAAAAGGTTTTGGTAATAAATCGTAACACTTTTCATCAAAAACTAAGTCATACTTAATTTCAAAATAAGCATAAACACCAACCAAAGATAAAATTATCATAAAAACCAAATAAGGCATGGTCGTCATATTTGGAAGGACCAAAAACACACCAACAACTGCCAAACCTATAATTATTTTTTTAAAGGTGTTTTTCTCAACTCTTAAAATATCTTTGGTTTTATTTTCTAGTTTTTTATCATATACTTCTACAAATTTTATAATGGGTATTAATAAAGTTGGTAAAAAGCCTGCCCCACCTAATAAAACAAGCATAAACATCAACAAAAAAGTTGTAAGATTAGAAACAAAAAATCTATAATCAAGATTATAATTTTCGCTAAAATTTTCTCCTAACCTTTTAATTAGTGAGCTTTTCATTAAAACATTATCTTTTAACCAAACAAAAATATCAAAAACCTTCCCATAAGTATATACATACTCTTCATTATTACTTGCTTTATTATTACTTACCTTATTATTATAGATCAATTTTTCATCGCTTACTTCATTATTTACCATCTCAACTTCATCTTCTGTCACATTACTATCACTTGAGTAACTTGAAGCAATCTCCTTAGTAAGTTCTTCTTCGAATTCCTTATCAGGCATAAGTCCATCGTTAAGTGCCGATTGATTATCATAATCAGTATCTTTGTGCAATACCTTTTCATTTTTATTTTCCTCTAACTGTGATTGTTTACTATTTGCTTGTTTCTTTTGCTCTTTTGGAGGCATTTTTTTAAGATTTTCGAGAATTTTTTCTAGTTTATCAGTACTAGAAATGTTTTCTTCATTAAAAGTTTCTATGTCTTCTACCCCGTTTAATTTGGTTTGTAATTCGTAAGCTAACTCTTTTAGAAGACCACTATTAGTTTTTGCATAACACACAAGACCCGGATAGACATGATTAGCCCCAAACCTAACATACGGCCTAAAATTTGAATTATTAACTCTTGAATTTAACCCTATATCGTAATGAAATAGTGACTTTAAAAACTTTTTATCTATTTTTACAATATCTTCCTGGTCAATTGACAAGTAAATAATATTGCCTTTTAACTCATATTCCAGGGACTCCAAATCAATACACCAATCTGATTTTATAAGCCCTTCGATTTTGGCAGGAATTTGATATAGGTTTTCCAAAATATAATCAAGCTGGTTTTTGATATCGCCTGCAATCTGTTTCAAAGTATCAAAGTTACTGTCAGAAACAACGTTTATATCAGTATTATAAAGCCCTAGGATTTGTTTAGTATTATTAGATATGGCAACAGGTTTCCAATAAAATGCATCCTTTGCATCTTCCATTTTTTCTGTCCTTTTACATTTCAAAAGCACAAAAGGATCAGGTATTTTTTCAAATTTCACCAAAAACCCATAAGCAAAATTTATTTCCTTAGAAACAAGCCTTTCAATACTATCTATATTTAAATAAAACACAGTATTTTTTCGCTTTTTATATATGTCGATATTATCTTTTAGATCCTGAAATATATCCTCTTCTACATGAGGATCTAAGGGCTGTAAATGAGGGATATATCTATTTGTGTCTTCTTCACTCAAAAGCCCTACCCGTGGTTGATGCATTTCCCTGGTGATCAAAGACCCTGAAAGGGGGTCAACCTGTACCTTCTGCCTGGTGCTGTACTTTTGATATTTCACCCCATCCCTAACCGACTGCATTCCAAGAGCTGTAAGCTCAAAATCCAAAACATGCCCATATCCCTCTAGTATCTTAACTAATTTTTCTATATATTTGGGGGTAAGACCCATCATATCCGCTATCATTTGTATGTCTTTTACTCCACCGTAGATCAACTCAAGAACAGAATGTTCTATAGTCTCAAACTCTTCACTACTCGATTCAATTGTCTCAAGCTCTAAGTCAGCAAGGGGATAATACACACATGACCAAAGTTCAACCTTACCCCCTCTCAAAAATTCCGGATATTCCTCAAAAAAATCCTCTAACACCACGTGAGGAAAGGTAAAAGGGGTTTTTGCCATAACCTAGCTCTCCTTTTCTTCCTTATCTTTTTATTACAAATCCTTGCTATTAATTCGCTGGGCTTTTCCCTGTTCTGCATAACTAAGCATCAAATTAATAAACTGGGAAAATTCTTTTTCACTAGTTCCCGGCAGCGGCCTTCCATATTCATCTACAAGCGGCTGCTCAAAGTCATCCTTCTCAAAGTACTCACATGTAGACAAAAATTCTAAATCTCCAATAAACACCAACTGTTCCTGACACCTAGACAGGGCCACATTAAGACGCCGAAGCTCTTTCAAAAATCCTATCCTTGGAACGTGGGGAGGTTTTTTACTGCTTCTTGTACAACTGTAGATAATCACACTTCTTTCCTGGCCTTGAAAGCTATCAAGTGATGCAACAAGATCCACTACTTCCTTCTTAGATATACCAGGTATAGCTTCTATTACCATGTCCCTAATATGCTGAACCTGTTTTTTGTAAGGGGTTATCACACCTACATCATTTAACGGCTTTCTATAACTCTCATCTTCATCATCAGCTTCTCCTGCTTCAGACAATATCTGCTTCAAAACTTCCACCACCAAATTGGCTTCATAATCATTATAATAGCCCTGCTCTAGAACCCTGGTTTCATATCTATTCTTTGCAGTAGAAGTATCAATTAGGACAAAAGGGTTATTAAATAAATTAGGGAAAGGTGTCTTAACATCGATCTTATTCTTAAATGAACGGTACTTACCCTCATAAAACCATTCCGACAAAAGCTCTGCAATAACATCAGGCATCCTGTACTGAGTATCAAGTAATATTTTGTTATCAGCGGAAAAATCCTCATATAGATATTCAAACAAACTCTTTGTTAAAAAATCAGTATCTATGCCTGCATCTTTGCACCGTTCTATCACTGCTTCATCAGCAATTGGCGGTATTTGAAGGTGATCTCCAAGCATTATCACTTTCTCTGCTCTACTCATTGGGACTATGGCATTATGTATCTGAATTTGCCCTGCCTCATCAATAATCGCTACATCAAAATCAAGATTTTGAAAACGCTGTTGACTGTTAATCCCTATACATGTTGCCCCAATCAAATCAACTGATTCTAATAAAACTTTTGATAGGGCATAGTTTTTCTTATTATCCAAAAAACCACGCCAGCGATTAAGAGCCTTTTCTACAATCCTTACTTTTCTGTATTGTTTATCACAGCTTTTTTTGAGTTTTGTTAATTCATCCAAGGCTTTCTCCTTATCAATACTTCTAGGGCTTAACTCCAGGATATTATCCCCCAAATCTCTATATTCAAAATCTTCTACCTCCAAAACTGCATCATCCCATTTATCAGATTCCTGATACCACCTGTTTTTTACTGGCTCAATTTTATCCTTTCTAAATTCCTCCATAGAGTCAATTAAGTTTTGATATTCCTTTATAATCATCTCATTTTCGTCGTGCAATTCCCTGTATTTTTTAGAAGCGCTATTTAACGACCGTTTATTAATCATATACATAATCCAGGTAAATACCTTTTTCCAGGCCGGACTATTAAGATGTTTATTTATCTTCTCTTTTAGCTTGTCTATCTCACCTCTTAGGTCTTGAATTTTATTCTTTTGTTTTTGATCTTGATCTTTATAATCTTTTAAAGGCTCAATATAATCTTTATATAAGCTATCATATCTTTTAACCAGATCATCATGCAGGGTTTGTACTTCTTTAGCAATTGGTTCTAATTCACTTAGCTTATCAAAGAATTTTGTAAGCTCTTCTCTTTTCTCTTGAACTTTTTTCATATATACTTCATTAGCATTGATTATATTTTTTTGCAGTTCATAGGCACGGTTTTCATACATCAATGGAGTTATATTCGACTGGATCTTTTCTTCACTGCCTATTCTAATAGTATCAATTTTATCTTCATCTACTAATTTTTCTAACACATTATCAACCGCTTTATTATTTTGAGAAGAGACCAAAACACGCAATTCTTCTTCTAATACAAAATACTTCACCCATTCTAATATAACTGTTGTCTTACCCGTCCCAGGAGGCCCAAGCACCAAAAGAGCATCCTCTGTTTCGACACCCTTCTTTATAGCCTCTAATTGGCTTTCATTAGGAGGTTTGGTGCTATTTTTTAGTCTATCTATGATATGATCAAGTTTCTTGTCAGAAAATCCTCGAAACTCACCCCTGCCGATTACAGGGTCAATATATGTAGAGGGAGTTGTCCCATTTCTTATCCCTTCTATAACCTCTTCGCGCACCATTCGCTGTACAGCATTATACTCTAAGGAAATAATTCCCTGAGGAAGCATTTTGTTGACCTGGAATTTTTCATCAAAGAGGATAACTATACTATAAGGCTCCTGATCTGTGTCTATATCCATGATCACACCAGATACTTCTTCGTCCCCGTCCAAATGTATAACCACCCGTGCACCTTTTTTGTACAAATTCTGGTCAAAATCATTAACTAAAAATTTATAAGCTAATTTTTCTACCCGGGCATAATCATCCACAGCACTGAATTGATAATAGCTAATCTGTGGGCCAGACTGGGCAGCAACTTTTTGGATCTCATCTTCTGCAGTTACATAATATTCAGCCATTGTCAATAACTCATCTAGTTTGTTGCTAACTGTGTACTCTTCTTCTAAATCATTTGTTTCTTCTTTTCCAGGGGTCTTTAGATCATTTATCCTCTCAACCAAACCAGAGACAAAAGGCTGAAATTTTCTTCTGGCAGTTTCTGGCCTAACAGTTCCCCAGCTACTTCTCTGCCCGTGCCATAACACAGCTCCATGATTAGTACGTATTTTTAAGGCATGCTTAATAAAATGATTTTGTTTACCTACGGTTTTCTCCTGTACACTGGTTATGGTGAAATTCCCTTCCTCTTCTAAAGCACAGACCAGTATTACCTTCTCTGTTAAAATATTAAAAAACTCTTTACTCTTTGGAGCATAATTTATCAAAAAGACTTTTTGTTCTACTAGTTGATTAATCAAAACCTCTGAATCAATGGAAAAATCAGCACATTGATTAAAAAAAGCATTAGTACAAACAAGGGGCAGTGGACTATCAATCTCATAAGTTCCCTCATCTTCATACAAATAGATAGGTGCTTTCATCTCGCTCATGAGCTTTCACCTTCTCCCCTAGAAGAACTATAGCTATCATCAATATCAATAGATGTAATAGATTCTAGATGATTAAGTTTTCTTTCTAGCTCCAAAAAGCTCCCCTTAGAATCAAATCGCTTAAGCATTCTCTCGTCAAAGTCATCCCACTTAATCTTGTCTTCCAACTACTTAACCCCCTTAATGACCTTTATCAACTCTCTTTTAAGTTGATTGGCATCCTTTGGCCTCTCTTCTGGATTAAGTTTCATACACTTTTCTATCAGCTCACTCACCTGCCCCGGGATTTTATTATTTATATCCTTTGGAGGATAAAAAACCTTCCATTCCCTTTGATCATCAAAATCAACTTGATAATGTTTTCCGGGAGCAGGAACCTCACCCGTAGCTATCTCATACAACAGGACACCCACCGAGAATATATCTGCCCTGTCCTGACCTATACCAAATACATATTCACTTTGCTCAGGTGCCCTATAAAAGTCTGTACCCTCCCCGGCAAAAGGTACTCTTGTAGATAAGTTGAAGTCAATTAAATAGACTTGATTGTTTTTTTGCACCATTATATTCGCTGGTTTTAGATCCCTGTGCTGGTATTTCTTTTGATGCAAAATAGACAAACTATCACATAAATTTATCATTATCTGAAGTCCCTGCCTTAACGGCAGTTTCCCTTTCAGTAACTGCTCTAAAGTACGACCTTCTTCGATAAGCTGCATTATTAAATAAAAACGTTCATTTTTTTCATCATAATACGTGCTATAGAGAGCAGGGATACTGGTAGTCTTATTAGCAAAATAATTTAGCATCTGGGCTTCTGTTTTGGCATTTTGAAGGTCTTTTTTGGGAACATCCAAAGATTTTATCCCTACTTTTCTTTTTTCTTCTTCATCAAATGCTTCAAAAAACTTTGACTCACCATCTTGAGTTTCATAAATGGTCTTAGTTATTGTATAGTTATGAGACTTATTATAGCTAAGCTTTTGCATACTCTTTCACCTCTTTTTGGATCACATCTAGCACGTCTTCTATACCCGGGCGTTTCGAAGAAGTTTTGTTTATCATACTGTCTACAATACCCAAAAACTCCTCGGATAGGTCAAACTTTTTTAACGCATCAAAAACATTTGTTTCTGCATTTGCCTTGCTAAAAATAAATAAATAAATTATTAGCATCCCAAAAGAATAAATATCTACCTTACTCCAATCTATATCATCTCCACCTGATTTGATCTCTCCTGGTTGAAACATATCGACGCTTCTATTTATGACTTTTGTTTTCATGGTAGCACCACTTACATTAACCAGTTTTGCATATTCGAAGTTTCCGATCTTGGCAATACGAGCACCGCTTTTTTTCTTTCTTACATAGATACTTGATGGGCTTAGGGCACGGTGGTATATTGGCTCATCAGCGTTATGAAGCTCATGCAATCCCTTAGCAACATCAAGTATCATATCAAGGCGTTCTTTTATAGTTAGAGATGGTAAATTTATCTCTGTCAGATTAACATCCTCGTCCCCTAGTTCATAACAGGTAAAAAACAGCACATTATCCTTTTCTGTCGAAATATTATGGTTTTTGACCACATTAGCCATTTCCTCATCCCAGCTTCGCCTAATAGCTTTTAGATCCCGGGTGATAAACTCAATGTCTTTTTGAGTATATTCTAGGGGTCTTCTAAACTGCCTAATAACATAATAAGAGATGGTTTCAAGCTCTACTTCCTCTATCTTGCAATAATACTTTTTCTCACAACCTTCTTCATATTTTTTGACATCTAAATTTTCGATAGGGATATAATCCTCAATCATCACCTTGTCTGCAAAGTCTTCCCTATCTTTCTTACAATCAGGATCATAAATCCTGATTTTTTTCTTCATTATTTTTTTAAATATAAAATAGCTGTTAAGTACACGGTGAAATAAAAGTAGATGGTCTATAACTTCATCGGGATGAGCTTTTCCCAAAGGAGATTTCTTTGAAGTATCTTCTGGTCCATCTGTGTGGGTATATTTATTTCCCAGGTTTTTGACCTTATGTAAGTAATCTGACTGCCAGCCAAGCAAAAGGCGTCTGTTTTTTGCCTCTCTGATCATATCGTTGTTTGACTTTTCATAACCGTCATCTTTTTTTCTAGAAAGATTATTATAATCAAAAAACCATTTCAGAAAATACTCCATTGCCCTTCTCAAATTACTAGCTGCATCAGTAGGGCTTGTCTTAGCTTTCTTCTCTGCATCTACGCAGTGATTGTATAATCCTTCATCAATATCCTTAACAAAATCAAACAGGTTAGACATCGTATCACCTCACGTACTATAGTTTAATATTCATAATATTTAAATAATCCAATGTTATAATTTTCTATATTTATATAGGATTTACCTCCCATTTTTTCTAGGACTTGTTTACTGATATAAAAAAACGCCCGTCAAAGGGCGCTAAAAGTTTTAAACACTTAAGCTTTATTAAACATCCAAACCAATATCAATTTCACTAGTATTTTCATGATATTTTACAGGTTTTTTCAGCATATCACTAACGAATCTCAAAGGCACCAGGGTTCTTCCATTTTGTTCTCTAGCAGGTACATCCAGGTCTTTAATACTGTTATTAACGTAAATTTCTTTTTCACCAAGGGTCATTTCAATTTTTACATCTTTTTTTTCAATTAGGATCGCGTTCTCCTCGCCTATGTAATCTACTTTGGCTCCTAGTTCTTCTGAAACAGCCCTAACAGGAATTAAAGTTCTTCCATCTTCAATAACAGGTGGTTGATCGAAATCTATCTGCTTTCCTTTTACAAAAACTTTATCTTCTAAAGGCTTTTGTCTAATCTGTTCTATCCTTTCAGGATTATTTTTAATTTCTTCTATATCTTCAAGGCGCCTGTTAATTCTGTCCATGTCTTTTTCTTCTATGTCTAGATCTTCTTTGTTATTTTGAGGTTCATATTTAACTGTAACACCGTCATTCTCAAAATTTTCAATTATTGAGCTATTATTAGATCCCATGCTTATATCGATGTAATTTTTCTTTAACTTCAGCATTCTAAGATTATCTAAATCTTTTAAAGGGGTAATATCTGTTACAAGGTTGTCATTAAACTTTAAGTAACTTACTTTTTCTAGATTTTCTACAGGACTTATATCTTTCACCTTATTGCCTTTAAAATTCAAAGCATTGTTTAACCCTTCTAAAGATTTTACCGGGGATATATCAGTGACCTTATTGTTTCTAAATGCTAATGTATCTAATTCTGTTAGTTCTTCTACAGGACTAATATCTGAAACATTGTTTTTGCAAAAATTAAGTCTATTCAGATTTTGGAGGTTCGTTAGAGGGCTTATATTATCTACATAATTTTCTTCAAATGTTAGCACTTCAAGACTTTCCAGGTTTTTTAAAGGAGAAATATCACTTACATGATTTAGATCAAAATTAAGTTCCTCAAGATTGTTCAATTCTTGTAAAGGGCTTAGATTACTTATAAGATTAGCTCTCATATTAATTCTTCTCAGCTCTTTAAGCCCCCTTAAAGGTTCTAAGTTTTGTTCTATTTCACCTCCTAATGGGCATACGTCGATAATTTCGTTGGAATTAATTAATAGTATCTCTAATTTTTCCATGTTTTCAAGCGCATCCAAATTATTGACTTCATTTAAAACAAAATTTAGCTCTTTTATATTTGTTAATTCTTTTAATGGTTCTATGTCAGATACCTCATTACCACCAAATCTTAAATTCTTAATGTTTACTAAGTCCCGCAAAGGCTCTAGATTTTTAACATTATTGTCATTTAGTTTTAATTCCTCTAATTTACTTAAATTTTTTAAAGGCCCAATATCTTCTATTTTGTTTGAATTAATATTTAATTTTCTAAGATTATTTAATTCTGCCAGAGGGCTTAAATCTTTTATTTCATTTCCTCTTAATTTCAAAACTTCTAAATTGTCTAGTTCTTTTAGAGGACTTAAATCATTTAACTTATTGTTTTTAAGATTCAATTTTTTTAAATTATCTAAATTTTGTAAAGGAGTTATATCTTCTATAGAATACCCAGGTGCCTCTAACTTTTTTAAATTTTTGGCATACTCAAGACAGGATAAATCTTTAATATCCTCTGGTTCTTCTAATATACCAAGGACACTTAAATCTAACTCCTTAATGTTTTTCATATCTTCTATAGTAATGTTTTCTTTTTCATCTGCATCAATTTGCTCTCGGATTTCATCTTTTATAGTCTCGTAGTAAATTTCAACATCTTCATCTGCTGTGGTGGCAGTAGCAGAACCGTGTAAAAATAAAAAAACACTTAAAAAAAATATTGTCAAAAAATAAATCTTTAAAGTTATTGCTTTAAGACATTTGCTTACCATGTTTAACACGAACCCTCCTCCCATATTCCATAATATAAAGTTTATTTATTATTATACCTGTTTATTTAAACACCCCAAGGGACAGTAATATTTTATAAAAAATATCAAAAATAACTCCTTTAAACACAACAAATCCTCCTACAAATACATCTGTTTACTCATTTTTGTTTATACAGATATTTACCGGCAACTCATCTATTAACAACCTCATCTAATTTTTGCACCACATAATCAATCTCTTCTTCTAAGATATTATTAAAAAATGGCAAAGCTATAGTCCTTTTACCCACCCCTTCACATACTGGAAAATCTCCCTCTTTGAACCCAAACTGCTCTCTATAAAAAGGCTGAAGATGGATAGGAGAAAAGTAAGGCCTACAACCTATACCCTGGCTTTGTAAATATTCCATTACACTATCACGATCAATCCCTTCTTCCACCTGCACCACATAAACAAACCAGCTCATCTTCACTTTGTCTGATACATAAGGTGGTTTAACACCATCTACTCTTTTCAGTTTTTCAGTATATTCCTCTGCTACTTTTTTTCTTTTGTCAAGAATCTCATCAAGCCTCTCAAGCTGTGCCACCCCAAGGGCAGCACTTAGCTCATCCATCCTGTAGTTATAACCTAGCCTTACATGATGAAGCCATTCTTCTCCTTCTCCTCGTCCCTGGTTTCTCATGCTCCTGCATAACTTAGCTATCTCATCATTATCAGTTACTATTATCCCGCCCTCACCTGTTGTAATCTGTTTATTTGGGTAGAAGGCAAATACAGAAGCATCTGATAACTGCCCTGCTTTTATCTCCTCAAATGAGGCTCCTAATGCCTCACAGGAGTCTTCGATAATTTTAAGGTTATATTTATCAGCAAGTTCTTTTAACTTCTTCATATCCATCATCTGGCCAAATACATGAACGGGCAAGATGGCTTTGGTCTTGTCAGTTATCTTATCCTCGATCTTATCAATATCCATGTTATATGTATAAGGATCTATATCTACAAAGACAGGCCTCGCCCTTTCAAATAAAATACAGTTACTTGAAGCTATAAAGCTAAAGGGAGTAGTTATCACTTCATCACCTTCACCAATGCCAAGTGCCCTTACTAATAGATGAAGGCCGCTTGTCCCGCTATTAACTGCAATGGCATGTTTTTTCTCGGTGATTTCTCTAGTCTTAGCTTCAAAAGCCTCTAACTTTGGACCCATAGCCAGGTGACGAGAGTTCATAACTTGATTTACAATTTCTATTTCTTTTTCTGTTATATCTGGACTTGCTAAAGGTATCTGCATCTATTTACCTCCAGATGTTAAATAATATTTGCCTTTTACTTTATAATCTTTTTGCCAGGTAGTAAAACTTGTTAACCAGGTCTTTCCCCACGCTGTTATTATATACCGTTGTTGCAGTAAATCTAGCAGACCTAAATAAGTATTTGCTTACATAAAACTTTAATCTTGATTTTTGCCATCTATGGGTATGAGTATAAATATAAATAGAGTTATTATCCTTGATAAAGTCTACTATATCTTTAATATCACTAAAATTTCCCCTATTCCAACTATAAGCAGCATCACTGATGAAAGTATATCTTTCTTTTCCAACTTGAGAAGGGATATCAACAGTTGCATCATATAATCCAAATAATCTTTTGCTCTCACCGGGGACAAAAAGATCTTTGTTACCCCTCCATCCATTTCTTTTTTTAAGTGGATTACCATGAGGACAGATAGATTTTAAATCAAACCCAAGATCTACAAATTTATCTATATAATATTTAAATTCTTCTATAGCCTTTTCTCTATCGCCATTATGCTTATCCAATACATCGTAATGATAACCAACTTCATGGCCAAGATCTTCTATTTCTCTAAGAAGTTCAACATTAGCAGGGGTTAACAATTCCCCATGAACGTAATATGTTGAAGTTATATTATTATTACTTTCTATTCGGGCAATATCAAGGGCCCGACTTATTTTCCCTTCCAGGTCATGTCTTATTATGGCAAAGGGCTCCTTTATGTTATCTTCAAAAGCATCCTTCACCTTATAAGTATTTATATCAAATTCATTTAGCTTTTTACAAAAAAATTCCCAATCCTTATATATCATTTTAATTTATCTCCTTCATTACCAAAAAGTATTACTGACTAATATCTTTAGCAGGAACACCAACCATAGTAGCACCTTCAGCCACATCGTCTACAACAACTGCCCCTGCTCCAATTCTTGACCAGGGACCGACTTTTTTCCCTTGAATAATAGTACTACCGCTACCAAGTTCTGATCCCTCTTCTATTACAACATTACCTGAAATATTAACATCCCAGTACAAACTAGCATAATCTTTAATTATAGCATCATGACCAAACCCACACCTTGGATTTATAGATACATGGTTACCAATTACTATATTAGTGGTAATAACCGTATAAGGACCAATGATTATTCCTTCGCCAAGTTCTACATTTTTTGTCATATAAACACTTGGATGAATAACATTAAAAAATCTACAGTTATTATTTTTCGCTCTTTCTATCAGTTCTTTTTTAACCTTTGGGTTTCCAATAGCACATACTACATAGATATCATCTTTGTCGTTTAGCTCTTCTATTTTACCTAGAACAGGATAACCATCAACAAAAAAGTCTTTTTCATAGTTATCATCAACAAAACCAACTATTTCAAAAGTTTTAGAAGTAGTATTAACCTCATTAATATCCTCAATATATTTTATAACTTCTCTGCCAAAGCCACCTGCTCCAATGACAGCGACCTTTTTTTTCATTAGCCACACTTCCTCTTAATAGTTAGATACATTTTGATCCTGTCCATCACCCATAAATTCAGGCATGGTAGCATGACCTTCTGCACTAATTCCTTCTCTTTTTATAACTTTTACAAAGGTTAGCCACAAAATCTTTATATCAAGCCAAAAACTTCTATTATCTACGTACCATACATCAAGTTCGAACTTCTCCTCCCAGCTAAGAAGATTCCTTCCATTTACCTGGGCCCATCCAGTTATACCAGGCCTTACTTCATGCCTTCTTGCCTGTGTAGTATTATACCTTTCTAAGTATTCCATCTTTAGGGGTCTAGGGCCTACAAAACTCATATCCCCTTTTAAAACATTAAAAAGCTCGGGTAGCTCATCTAAGCTATAATCCCGTAAAAACTCCCCAAAAGAAGTAAGCCGTATCTCATCGGGAAGTAAGTTTCCTTCTTCATCTGTCTCATTAGTCATCGTCCTAAATTTATAAATATTAAAGGGTTTACCATTTAGACCTGGTCGTTTCTGGATAAATAATACGGGAGTACCAAGTTTAGCCCCAACCAAGGCTGAGATTATCAGAAGTAAGGGAGAAAATAATATTATTAACATTATAGACATAATAAAGTCGAACAAGCGTTTCATTTAAGTCCCTCCCTTAGCCCTACTTAGCCCCATCTCAGTTAAAATCTTATCATTTATCAAGTTAACATCAAATTTGTTCTCGGCAATTTCTCTGCTTTTTAGCCCCATTTTTTTAATCATATCAGGATTTTTTATAAACTCTTCAATTGTTTTCGCAAGATAGTTACTATCCTTAGTAGGAATTAAATAGCCATTCTCTCCTTCTACTACAGTTTCTCTACAACCAGGTGCATCTGTAGTAATAATAGGCCTACCAACAGACATAGCTTCCTGGATAGTCCTTGGTACTCCTTCCCTGTAATAAGAAGGAAGAACAAATACGCTGCACTTTTTTAGATAAGGCCTTACGTCATCCTTTTCTCCAAGATATTCCACAATTCCTTCTGATTCCCACTCTTCTATATCTTTTTTCTTAACAGAGTCCGGATTGTTATCTAAGGGGCCAATCAACATAAATAGAACATCAGGGTACTTCTCTTTTATCTTCCTTGCTGCTTCTATATATTCTCCTATACCTTTTCCCCATATTAATCTTGCTATTAACAAAAAGCTTATCCTATCTGTCTTGGGGTCAGAGTAATCAAACTCATAGGTATTAACTCCGGAACCATTAACCAAGACAACATTATTATCAGATATTATTTTTTTTTCTTTAAACAGCTGTATGTCATCAGGGTTTTGAAAGAAAACTTTTTGGTTAAACTTAAAAGCAAGCTTATATTGTAAGGAAACAAGTTTTTGTAGTAGCTTTTGTTTTAAAAAACCACCATTAGAAAAAGTATAACCTAAACCCGTAACCAAAGAATAGATATTTTTAACTCCTGCTAATTTTGCTGCAATAGAGCCATATATCACAGGTTTAATAGTATATGAAAAAACTATATCTGGTTTTTCCTTTTTAAATACTTCTATTAAATTTTTCAAAAATTTAATATCACTTACAGGGTTTATCCCGGTCCTATTTAGAGGTATCTTTATAAAAGTGGCTCCTAGGGATAAAAGTTCTTCTTCCACCCCTTCTTCAGGGCCAGCAGCTATAACTTCATGGCCTAATTCTATCCATTCTCTTATCAAGTCTCCCCTAAAATTAATAAGGGAACTGGATTTGCCGGATATTATCATAATTCTTGGCAATCTATTAGTTTCCTCCTTTGTAGGGCAAAAACAATTGTTTCAATCATAACATAGGATATAGTCATCAGTTTTCTTATAATAATCATTAAGAGCGTATATAAAAACAACAAGCAACCAAAACTGGGGCCAGCGTAAGTTTTGATGTGTTAATCCGTAAAATAGCACAGGAGACAAGTACAATATAAGATCGATACCTGTCGCTCTAAATATATAATAAAACAAAGCTACAAATAAAGAAAAACCGATTATACCGTAAGAAAACAAAATAGTGCCTATCCCAGAATGCATCTCTTTGTTCCCTAATTCTGATTCAAACCTCTCGAAGGCTCCTTCACCTGAACCAAAAACAAGATATTCCGGATGATTTACTATTCTATCATAGCCCCTACCGGCTAAATTATCATCTGGGGATTCTCCGATAGTTGTTACTCTTTCTTCGATGTTATCCAGCACCGGGACATCATAATAAAAATTAACTATAAAAAATCCTAAAAATAAAACAACTGAAAGCAGGCCTATTAAAAAGACAAGTCTTGGTTTTTTAAACAATTCAAAAAAAAGTAGTATTATAAAACCTATAATGACTGCACTAGAAAGTGAAATGGCTAAAAGATACAATAAACCTAAATAAAAAATAAGTTGCTTTGTAATAGAAATTTTATAATAATTCAAACCGATACCTAAAAAACAAGCTGAAAGGAGAACGAAATAACCTAGTTGATTTGGATTATTAAAAAAAATTGTCTGCCTAATTTGACCCCAGCTACCAGCCCTAAGATCCTCCAATTCTATCGTAAAACTTGATAAAAAAACCTGGATCACTACCGAAATTATAATAGAAATTAATATTATATACAAAAACTTCCTCTTATCAACACTGCTTGTATACAGTGCCAAAAACGAGACAAAAACTAGAAAGTTAAAGAAATAAAATAAAATACTCTGAACTATAAAGATATCCTGGGTAATAAAATAAAATATCAAATTTATAATTCCAATATAAGAAACTAACATACCAAAAATATATACAAGTTTTCTATGCGGATAAATATCTACTTCTCCAGTATAAATCAGTAATAGTATTATAAAAATCAGCACACCCAGAATGAAATCTGCAACCTGAGGCATTCCGCTGTCAAAAAAATAAAAAGGAGCTAATATAAAATAAGCACAAAACATATAGGGTAAAAAAGAAATAAGCTTCTCTTTTTTAAAAGAACCCTCTAAAATTTCTTTCATAAATCCATCAACTACCCTTCTAAAGCTTGATGCAAATCAGTTCCATCTTTTATTAACCATACCATCCATTAATCAACCATTATGTAGACTAACTGATATCATTTTCATTTAATATACGTCTAACAATTTCCAAGTAACGAGAAACCTGGTGTTCCACAGTATAGTACTCTGATATTTCCTTAGCCCTTTCTCCCATCTTCACCCACTTATCTTTATATTCCCAAGCACGGTCAAAAGTATCTCTATACGCTTTTTTTGTTGGTTTCTCAACGTGAAAGCCAGTTTCACTATCAACCACGGTAACTGAAGGTTCCCCTGCTTTGTAAGCAATAACTGGCTTACCTGCCGCCATCGCTTCTATAATAGAAATTCCGAAAGGTTCTGCATTCCTGCGTCCATTTATCGCTATATCTATTGTATGATAAAGAGACTTCACGTCTTCTATCATACCTAATAAATGAATTTGTCCATTACCATACTTCGCTGCTATATCATTTAAGTAAGAACCAAGTTTAGACTCTAAAGGGCCTCCGGCGATAATAAGATGAGCCCCTTCAGAAAATGCCTTAGATTCCAAAAAGGCATTTAATACAATGTCTGGAGCTTTATCATATACAAGGCGAGATACCATGCCAAAAACGACATCTCCTTGTGATATTCCTAATTCAGTCTTAAAATCTTTTTGGGGTTGTCCAACAACCCTATCCTTAGAAAAACCCGGGTAAACAATATCACTACTTTCTAATCCAAGTTTATTTAATGTGTACAGGCTATTTCCTATTGGGATAATGTTATAATTATTTAAAATGTAATTAATGTAATACCTTTTATATAAGTTCATAGTATCTGGTATATGCCATAGCACTGGTATGTCTAAGCGTTTGGAGAGAAGTCCACTTAAATGAAGTAAAAACGGTTTTCTTACCGATAATACGCATGGTAAATCGCAAGCAGGAAAGTTCTTTGACAAGTAATCAGCAGCCTGAAAAGTCCTCCAAAGCAAGCTCGCAATATTTAGAGGTTTTTTTAGTACACTACCACCAAATACTGGAAAAGGGTGCCCTGGCTCAAACGATCGATCAAAAAGACTTTTGTAAGTGTCTTTTGTATCTCCATTACCAATAATAATACCTGATACTTTAACGTCCCGTTTTTGTAATTCTTTTGTATATTCAATCTCTGAAGTACGTACCCCCCCACCATCTGCACCAGTAACAACTTTTATTATTTCAAATCTATTCACCTTATGAATTACCACCCTTCGGAATGCAATTATAATTTTTACAACTATTATCGATAAGTGCTAATTAATTACAAGTTCTAAGTTAATATCACAAGTTAATTTTATTTCAAATTTTATAATATCCCGTACCATGATTTTATTTTTATTCCATATTTCCCCCTTATACTATCTTTTAAAAGCTATATCATAGTTTTTAGTTCACCATCATGATAAGTCAAACCACCTATTATCCTTAACATGTGAGAGGGATATCCTGCACGGGAATAATACATTCAAAATATAGGCTCACATTAACTTTATACTTTTAAGAATCTCGTTCAATTGTCATAACCATTTTTTAAAATGAAGTTAATTTCCCCGTAATTAAAAAACTAGATTATAAAATTTAATTCTAGTTCTTCGAATTAATATTTTCAGGCTTTCTATAATAATATAAATACTTTATCCCTTGTGGATGTACAACTCCAATCGTCGCTGGAATCAAGTCAAGATCTAAAATTTTTGCCATAGCTAGCCTGTGATTTCCTCCTTCACCATGAATTGGCTTGCCTTCTCTGTCAATAAATACTTCAATCTCACCTCTTCCTTTAGCAAACCAACGATTTTTACCTTCAAGTTCTTCTCTAGTTAACAACCTACCAATTTTACGTACGCTTTCAAAAATATTGTCTAACTGTTTATATCTATGTATAACATCTTCTATGGTTTTACATCCATCAACGTCTCCTCTTTTATATATATTTTTCAACATTGCTTCATATCTTCCTGTTTTTTCCCAAGGAACACCTTCTATCCAATGTTTTTTACATGCTTTATACAATGATTTTTCTTTAATAAAAACTGTATCATAATCCCAATCTCCTGCTATTACTTTTCCACTTAAAACTTTTTTACTACCAAAATGCTTAATTCTTTCATTCTTTCTTATTCTCCTTTCAACCTCATTTGGATTCACCCAAATCCTCTCTTTATATCTAGGTGCTTGAAAACCATATAATAATTTATTTTTTAAATTAATCAAGATATAAAATTTCATCAATCTTATATATTCCAAAATCTTACTCATCCCCTCTTTTCACCACCGTAAAAACTGTGTTTATTATTGATTATTTTGTTTTATTGCTCCTATAACTTTTTTAACATGCCTATCCCAAGAATTTATCTCTGCCCAATCCTTTTTATTGAAAATAATTTTTCCAGGATTGTATTTTTGTTAAATTTTTGTTAAATTATTTTTTTAAGTTTATTCCTTAAAAACCCTACCAAATTAGCTGTTTTCATTACAATGCTAATTACTTGTCCCGTTAACACAAGTTTATAATAATAATTTTCATAATATTGGGAACCACTTTTCATTATATTTTCCCGAACATTTTTAGGGCGTATAGGTATGAAAATTCTTACCAGCAACCAAAGTATATTCGTTTGTCTTCCTTCTTCTTTCCATATTTCTGGTTGAGCTAACCCAACTCTCCATTGTTTTTTTACTAGCAAAAAAAAAGGTCTAGCTATTTTTTCAACATAAGCTTTTTCACAGTATACCATTTTACAACCTTGTGTAACTGCCTTTCTTGTCCAACGAACATCAGCACCGGAACGTACTCCTTCAGGAAATTTTCCAACTTCATCAAATACCTCTTTTTTTATAAATAAATTAGCTGTTTTTGCAACTTGCTTTTCAAGTATTGATTCTCTCATTTTAATATTAGTAATAGAATCATATATTTTCCCTGCAGTTATATTATTGCCAAAATCAAATGCCACTTCTCCTCCGACAATATCTGCGCCTTTATTATATAAACATGAGACTCCTGCTAAAAGCCAATTTTTTGAAGGAAAGCAAGTCGAGTCAAGCAAAACAATAATATCCCCTCTAGCTTTTTCAATTCCTCTGTTCCTAGCAGAATATGGACTTGATAAATTAAAGTGTTCAAATAGTAAAGATACATTCTCAAATTTTTCAACTACTTTAACTGTGTCATCCGTTGAACCGTTATCAACAACTATAATTTCATAATTTTCCTTAGGATAATTTTGTTCTTCTAATTTGGTTAATGTGTTATAAATAGCTTTTGAATCATTATAAACAGGAATTATAATAGACACAGTTGGATTCATAAAGTTTTTCAACCTCCATGTTTTGTAAAATCACCAATTACACAATTTGTTAATTACAAGTTTATCTATATCCTATGTTACCCTTTTTAAACTATAAAGCTCTTGTAATTTCATATATCCTAGAATTTAATGTCCTTTGGTCTTCAGTATTAATGGAAAAACTATTTAAGTTTGTTTCATATGTTAAAGCAAGTTGTCTTTTCAAAGCGAACTTTGTTTTCTCATAACATTGGTTATTATTGTTTTTAAAAAATCTATCCTTAAATATATTATATATATACGGTAGTTCAAATCCGGGAGCGTTATATGGATATCCATATCTATTAACACTTATTTTTTTATCCATTGCTGGAAAAGTTATATCTAAAGCATGATTATCCTTTTCTAAAATAGTAAAAAGTGAATCACTGAAGGCATAATTTAGCGCTTTTTTAAATTTTTTAGACTCCCAAAATTGATTGTCACTATCAATATAATAATAGATTAGGGCAAAGGCATATAGATTAAATAGATGATAGCCATTCTCCTTATAAACCATATTTCTACCACTCACAAGCCTGTTTTTCCAGTTTTTACACAAATCATAACCCCATCTTAATTTTTCTTTTTTATTATGTTTTCTTTGGATTTTATGCTTAATTAAACCATTATTATAAACTTGAAAATTATGTTTTATTTTTTTTAAAAATATATCAATTTGTCTTCTACATTCTTGATTTTGTTGTAAGTTATGTAGAAGTGCCCCTGCTGCTGCAAACCACAGTTGATGGTTAAAAGTCATGTCAAATCCTTTATAACTACCATCAACATTTACCACTACCCACAACCCTAGATTATCATCAAAAGGATGTAATAAAAATACTTCGTTAGCAGCATTAATAAATTTATCATTATCTAAAACTGAGTAAGCTTCAACTAAAGCCTCTATAACCCATGCTTGTCCAATTAATCCATTGCTAAAATCTTTTTTAGGGTTTTTCCTACAATAAAAAGTAGCTTGCATAGGTCTAGCTTCATCTGATAACAAATACTCTCCACATTTCTCTAAACCTTCTAAAAAGATTTTGTCTCCTGTTTCCTTATATAAGTAACTAAAAGTAATCAACCAATGCGCTGTATTTCTGACAGGAGTTTCTGGATCCATATATGGTCCATTATTACCTGGCAAAACATACCCATATTTATTAAGTTCATCTAAATATTCTACTCCTAATTTGTGAATCAAGGCTTTATATCTTTCATAATAACACAATCGTTTTCACCACCTTTATATATCCCCTTCTATTTTATCAAAAGCTTCAAATGCCCTCACAAAATTCAGCAATACTTTAATTGTGTGTTCATTAAGCTCCCTAAATTCTACAATTTTATCAATTCGTTCTATAAAATATAGCCACCTATACAAATTCTTATTGTTTAAAATATGTTCTTTACAATTGTCAATATATTGAATAATAAAATATTCTCGTGCTCTATCTAACTGAGTTAGTAAATTAAAAAAATTATACCTTTTCCAGTTACTCCTACTACGAACATAATTTCTAAGAAATAAGTCTGTTAAATCAAACAAGCAAGTTCTATATTTTGTAGATTCCCAGTCTAAAATTTTAAGGTTTTCAACTTTTTGGCTTTCTAAATACAATACATGCTTTTCATTCAAATCTCCATGAGAAATACTCATGTAAATTATATCATTGTGAAACATTTTTAACTTACTTGCTATTTTGCTTTGAAAATGTAGTATGTCATTAAATTCGCTTTTTTTTGAATATTTGTTTCTTATATGTTTTTTTAAGCATTTAATGTTTTGTTCATGAGAACTTATTAAATCATTAACCTTTACAGTAATCAATTCTTCAGATTTTACTAGTTTCCCTAAAAGTTCTATCATTATTGTATTAAATGTATTCATATTTTTGTAATCATAAGACAACGGTACTCCATTAATATATTTTTCCGTATATTGCTTCTTACTTAAATTATAATTAATAATTGGGGGAGCAAAATCTTTTCCGTACCTAGTGATTCTTTCAATTTCATTTTTAATACTTTTTTCTGTATAATATGAATGATATCTTTTATGAACTATTTCCTTTTTTAAATCAAAATACTTTAGACCTGTTTGAATTTCAATGACTAAATCAGCCTTATGCTCATACATTTTAACCGGTAATTTTTTAAATTTTGTACACACTAGTAAAAAGCTAAATAATATTTTGTTTATGCTAATTGTTTTAATTAATAAGCTTTTTAAATTATTCCCTTTTTGAAAAAAAGGTTTACCTTTAAAAAATAATATCAAACCCAATCTTAATAAGTTTTGATCATAATAAAACCATATGCTGTTTATTTTAACATATCTATAACCAATATAATTATTCTCCATAGTAGCACTCTCCAAAATCAATTAAGAAATATATTTTTAAATTTTTTGTCTAACTATACTTACTTTCAATCTCATTTTTAATACCTTCATTTATTGCAGACACTATATCTTTTTCGTAGTGATACAAGCAATATAAAGCCCAATTATAATGAATTGCTTTAATATAAACAGGTATTTTTTTAATGTTAAGTAACTTAACTATTGCTAAACGGTGATGTCCTTCTCCGTGCTTTTTTTGGAGTTCTCCGTTTCTATCTATAAATACAGTTATTTCGTTTTCTTTTTTGTTTCCTAATTCCTCTTGACTCTTATAGCCGTATTTTTTTATATTATTATAAGTTTTTATCAATTCATTATAATAATTAGCTAATTGCGCAAGGTTCTCGCAACCTTTGGTTTTTTCTAAAGAAATTAAATTCTGTTCTATATTTTTTTTCATCATTTTATATTCATCGCACTCCCAATATGAATACCCATAAATGAACAATTGCTTTATACTCTTACAGTTAACATCTGCATTTAGATAATCATCTATTAACAATCTTGAACTTATATCCCATCCTCCGTTAATTATAAATTTCCTTTTTTTGCTATTGCAATTTTCAAGAGAAGGTCGTCCACCCCATTTAATTTTATCCACATCGACATATATTACTTGATGAACTAAACCTTCTGCTTCATCAGGAAATAATTTGATTTGTTTCTCTGAACTAAAATTTAATATATTATACAACTTATTAAGTTGAAATGTTTTATACACAAAATGATAAACGCTCTTTAGATAATTTTTTAATGACTTATAACTTCTCGTAAATTGTTCCAAAAAAACCAGTATAATATAATAACTTTTTAGTTAATAACTTTAGCATATACTGTTCTCCCTCTTATTCATATCAATTATCCTCGTTTATTTAGGCTCTCCTATAAAAAGTAATCTTTCAGCGTCTTTATTTATTGATGAAGATTTCCCAAGCACCCTTATGTTCTTTAATCCTCCTTGCTGCAAAAAACTCCTTATATATTCTTCTTGACCTTCAGGCATTTCAGGCATTTTATAGGACCATTCTTTTTCCTTTTCCTCAGAAGTACCCATTTCAAATATGACAGCTTTTCCAGCTTTCATAGAAATAGAACTTATAAACTTTTGGGCAGCCTCTACGCCATCTTTGTAAATAATATGATGTACTACAGATAAACATAAAATTACATCAAAGTTAGGTAGTTTCAAAATATCTGGTGGCGTCATCCAAGACTTCATTGCAGCAACCCCGGAATTTCCATCATAAAGCCTTGAGACCTCACCAGGTACTAAGCGTTTATCGTCTATTTCTATCCCTAAAGCAAAATAACCATTACTTGCTATCTGCTTTAATAACCAACCTTCCGCACATCCAATATCTAAAACATTATAAGCATTATGAACTTTTAGTGCATCTATTATTAACTCCAAGCGATTTTCGCATTCTCGCTTACTACCACTAAAAGTTTGTCCTTCAATTTCGAGAGGCTGGTAAGGTAATACTAAGTTTTTATACTTAAAAAATAATTTTTTATGTGCTTTTTTAGTAGATTTATATTGAATACTTTTTAAAATCTTTTTCATTTTTTTTCTTATAAAATTTATGAGTCTAATTTGCTTAATATATCTAATAAATTTAATAGTCAAAACTATTTCTCTCCTATCTTAAGGTTATGGAATTATCATAGAATCTACTATGATAAAGTGTGATATGTTTTTATCTCTTCGGTTCCTATTTATCAGGTTGCTCCCTATGCCCAAATAATGTTTTTATGTTTAGGTGACACTATATTTCAAAATCTAATAAATTTTATAATACCTTTCTTAAATCCCAATAAATTTTCTTAGTCATGTTCCAGCAAATCAAAATATAAGTACTAGCACCAGCACCAACTACAACTAACAACATTGCTATCTCGTTATACATTAAGTTAATCAGCATCAATTGTAAGCCAACTACAACAACAGCCATTGTAGCGACAGCCAAAAAAGGCCATTTAGCTATCAAAAGTATGTCTTTTATACTACGCTCAATAGATTTCATAGCATATAATTGTTTAATGTTTGCAGTTACAATTCCTTTTATTGCTCTTATAGTAATTACAAAAGCTACACCATATTGGGCAAATATAAATAAAGCTGCTATATATAACACATTTGAAAAAGAATCTATTTGAAAATTTAATTTTGATTTCCCAAGGGAATATATCAAATTACTAGCAGTGCCCGTTGACAAAATAGTAAGAGCAGAAACAACTGAAAACACCTGTATAAATATCACTCCGCCCTGCCAGTCTTCTCCAAATATTAAAGGAACAAACAAGTTAGCTGTTAATGCTACCCCTATAAAAACCGGAAAAGAAAAGAAAGCAAGTAGTTGTGTAATCTTTTCATAAATCTGAAACAACTCATCTTTTTTTTCAAGCTTTGAAAAATAAGAATATAGAACTTTGCCAAACGACCTTTTAATAAGCTTCTTTAGTTTTTCAACCATGTTCTTACTAAAGTAATAAAAGCCTAAAATTTCGGGAGCTAAAAAGTAACCGATTAAAATTTCATCTAAATGTTTTGTAACTGAATTAATAGCTGTTTTGCCAAATACAAATTTGCCAAAATCATAGTAATGCCTTAAACTTTCTATACTAGCACTCTTTATCAATTTATAACCTGTTAATTTATAATTGTATATCATAAAAGTAGTAGAGTTTACAAATGCCCTTAAAATATTAGCATATATTACTGAAATAACTCCATATCCCAAATATAATAGAACTCCTAATAGTATAAAAGAACCTATTTGATTAAATAGCCGCACCTTAACTAACTGTTTAAATTTCATCTCCCTTTCAAGGGTTGATCTAAATACCAGCGTAGGTGCCTTCAAAATTAACAAGATTGACGCAAGGTGAAGATAGCCAGCTAAACCAGGAAGTTCAAGGAATCCAGACACAAAAGGCGCAATTAGATTTAGTATCCCAAAAAGTAGCAAGCCTGCCACTATATTGAGTAAAAAAACAGAGGTTATCTCCTCGTTGTTAACTTCATCTTTTTGAATGATTGCTTTACTAAACCCAAAATCCTCAAACCGTTGGGAGGTATTAATTACTATATTGATAATAGCTATATAGGCAAATTCGTAAGGAGATAAAAAAATAGCTTTTAATATATGATTTAATGATTCTATCCCCGCAGAAATTCCTGTTTCTAGAGTTGTCCATTTAACCCCAGTAATAAACTTTTTTTTACTCTTTTCCAATTCAGTACTCCTCCATAAAAGAAAACACTCTTTTAAATAACAACACAACTACATTTGATTCTTAAAATCTATGTTTATTTACCTTTTGTCAGATCACGGCTTTTTTATATTTAGTATTATAGGCGCAATATCCCCTGTTACTAATTAACTATTATAGTTTAAATCCATCTACATACCAACCCCTCTATAGACAAATCTACTAGAATAACGTTAGCTTTTAAAACAAATTCTAACACCAAGTTTTACTGTTCTACAAGCCCTTTTACAAATTCTACAATATGCGCTCATTCCCTGCTTGAAAAAAATTCTTTTTTATCAAAATAAATAGAGGAATTTGACATCTTTTGAAGAATTGTTCTTCTTGTTTGTATAAGAAAATTTTGGCTAGGATTTTAAGACGATTGGAGGTGACAAGATGACTGATACATGAATAACAGGTAGAGAACTAAAAGAAGTATTAAAGAAGACTAAGCACGATATAGCTGCACTTATACCATACTACACCGAAGATAATAAAAACTACAGCAGGATATTATACAATGATAACAGCACCATATATGTCAAATCTGCAATGTATTCTCTTATAAGGCGGGTAGTAAAGGCCTTTGGTCAGGATTATAGTACTATGAACCAGATGTACGGAGAATCTTTAAAACAACAGCTCGTTCCCCTTCCCCTTACCACTTCTTTGATGTTAGTCCCTCTCAAAATGAGAAAGTCAAACAAAAAGCAGGACGGGGCTTATGGGTATGTTAATTTTTACGGGATAAGCGAAGTAGACCGAGAAAAATTCAAAGAAAAAGAAGCATTCATCAAGCTAAATGATACTTACACGCAAAAGCTATACCAGGAATACGGTAGTTCAGTAGATAGGATAAAGGAGTGTATACATGCAGCTCAGGTTTTTCGGCTTAATACAAATATTACAGAAATGATTTATGAGGAGAGTAGGGAGGCTAAGCATTTTTCTAATATTAAATTTAATGATAAGTAAGTGGACAAAAGCAGGCGAAAAGGTGCCTGCTTTTTTTATTATAAAAATATTTAAGATTTAATAAAAACTGGGACTTTGTCAAAGTAAGACTCTTTTACTTAGGTAAAATCGCTGCTAATTTGCCTAAAATACTGGGTTCTTGCAGGATAGTACCCCGTAAAGTGCTTGCGATTTGTAATAAAATAGTGCCGACTTTGGCGAAGTCTTGAATATTTCTGTCGATATTTTACAGTTATAATTTGAAATGTCTTACAAAATAAAATATGGAAAGTGAGCGATAAAACATGAAAATGGGTAAGTTCTATCAAAAAGGTAACGACATTATTAATCACGACAACAAGGGCAAGATCTCAGCTATTATCCCCATCTACGGGGAAGATGGACGTAACTGCAGTAGGATAATCTTTGAGGATGGTACAGAACTGATCAGAAACACTTCTGTAAAGGCATCAATAGGGCTTTTGTTTAGACTTCATGGCCTAGACCTAAAGACTCTACAAAGATATTACGGGGAGTTCTTTGAAAGTATACATATCCCCCTGCCTATTACCTACAAAACCATTATGATTCCCTTGAGGCTTAGAGAGCCCCTTGGAAAACACGACGGTGCTATAGGCTATATAAATTATTATCATATAGATGACCTAGAAGTTATTGAACCTGAAGATATCTTAGGTAAAGAAGAAGTCTATATAACCCTAAACTGCGAGAAGAAAATAAAGGTCCATCAGATACCTAAGACCACAAGGACAAAGATAAACCAGTCAAAGTTAGTTGCTATTCTTTTCTCTAAGAATTTTAGGGATGATTGTATGGGGTAGGGGTTTGGTAGGAGCAGGAAGCAGGGTACCGGTTCTCCTGCTTCCTGCTCTTTTAGATATAATCAGGGATCACATCCATATTATCTTTAAAAGCCTCCCGTAGTCTTTTATCCCAACACGCAGAAACAACTTTTTCGTTAGTTTGTCTAAGCAAAAAATTTGCACTAGCCAGATGAATAGCATCAAAGCCGCGCAGAGGATATTTTTCAACTAATTTACCGGTTGCTTTAATAATTTTATCGCTTACCTCTACAGCTAAATAATCTTTGAAGTCCATTTCAAAAGCATTAACTACAGATAAATAATCCTTCTGATCATAATAATTCTCCCGCTTAAGTCTCATAAAAGCTGCTCTTGTTTCGGCATAAGCAATCTTTGAAGTTGCAACAATATCCGATTTTTCGACTTCAGCATATATTATATCTGTACCTTTTTCATTAACATAGAGTTTAATTAATGCACTGGTATCTAAGTACAAAATCATCTTCTGTCCTCCGATACTATATCCGATGCTTTACTAATATTTTTGCTTTTTAATTTAACGGGAGTTTTCATCCCTTTGGGTTTATCTCCTTGCCAGGTAGCCATGCCAGTTTTTTGTAACTCTACTATTTCTTTTGGGACTTGCTCCTCATACGGTACTATCCTGGCAATAGGGATGCCATGTTCTGTGATGACTATGGTTTCACCTTGTTTGACTTGTTTTAAATATTTGCTTAGTTTATTTTTGGCTTCTCTTACTCCTATATCCAAAACAATACCTCCAATAAATCAATTTGTAGCTATATTGTACTGTTTTTGTGTCTACAATGCAAGGAGTGATAACAGTTTTTACAGAATTTGTGCCAGAAAGCCCATCCTTACTAGTGGCTTTAGCCGTGGGATGAATGGCACTTGCATAGCAAAATATGATATAATATAAATAGTCAAGTACAAGACTTAAAAACACTACAACTGAATATATGCGGTTGTTGAGAGTAGCCATTCTCGGGCGTAAAATATTCAATGCCAGACGTTAGTCAGTCGTCAATAAACAGACTGTGATAGATGGTAAAAGTCTATCAGCCCATACTGCTATATGCACTGGTATGGGAAGGGTACTGGCATACCCTTAGCTTGGGAGCTGTCCAAAGCAGAAATGGATTGAGGACGGTAAGCTACCCAAGAATCCCACGCATTTATGCGTGTGGAGCGTCAATTTCTTATCAGGGAATACATAAAATAAAAAAAGGTAATCGCGCTCACCTGAACGAGACTACCTGCTATAGTAGTTTTTCGCACTCACCTGAGTGAGAATAGCTACCTCTGTTTCTGCTTATAGTCTACCCCATTTAATAGCTATAGGCTATATAACTAGACTAATTGCTATTCTTTTCTCTAAGAATTTTAGGGATGATTGTATGGGGTAATACAGGGGAGCCCTCTCGTGGCTCCCCATTTTTGATAATTCTACTACTTTGAGCATTCATCTCAAAGTATCTTTGTATTATTAGATGAGCAACGGTTAGCTTAACAGTTTCCTTATACGGTTTCCTCTTTTAACATAAAATCAGCTTCTTGTTTTCCTCTTTCCGTTGCAAAGTATTTATCTTTATGTCGCTCAATTCTACCTGTGATAATATTAGTTTCCAATAGATCCTCGATGTTGTTCACAAAGATGAACATACCTTCTTTTCCTAACTCTTTTAGGAGTTCTTTATATGTTAACCCTTCTTCGTTTTCACTTAGCACTTTTAAAATTTTAAATATCTCTTTTTTATTCTTTGTCATTAGCTCTCACTCCCTTTTTCTTTATTCTTTTTATAGATATATTTGTCTTTAACACTTTCACAAATATCATTGTAAATTTCTTTGATTTTTTCACTTTGTTCTTTTAGATTATCTCCTATTAAAAACATGTGAAACATTCGCTCTTCATTTTTAACAACTTTCAAACTATCTATATAAGGCGAAATTTCATTTGCTGGAATGAGCTGTGTATTACCATCGTTATCATCAATCACTATCTTTAACTCTGTTTCATCTTTAGTCTCCCATTTAAGTAATTTTGGTAAAATCTTTTTGTAAAGAAAAACTACATCCGAGTGCTTATCATTAATTTCTGTCAATATTAAGTCTATATCGTCTTGGATAATCTCAGAACATCTATTTTTAAAATCAGTAAAATTAGCATCCTCTTTTGCTTCTTTATTAACTTTTGTGTAAATATCTTTAAAAAACTTGTAGTACATGTCATACCTTTTAAAGATAGAATAAATATTCTCCGTTTTTCTTAATATAAAAGTCTCTATCAATAAAAATAAGTTGTTAATTATTTTTATATCTTTATTATGTAAATCTTCTTTTTGTGAAAA
Source organism: Natranaerofaba carboxydovora (assembly GCF_022539405.1). Lineage (NCBI taxonomy): Bacteria > Bacillati > Bacillota > Clostridia > Natranaerobiales > Natranaerofabaceae > Natranaerofaba > Natranaerofaba carboxydovora. The sequence goes on from NZ_CP054394.1 coordinate 2,462,708, forward strand.
AATTGTTTTTATTAGATTATTAAACCAACCCTCATCACAGTAAAAATAATCTTCATATCCTTCGTTTGAAGTGTTCTCATAATCATTAATCTTACTCCAAAGGTTATCAAAACCATTTTCCATTAATATTAGACGTATCTTCTCGTATTCCTCTTTTTGATTATTAAAATATATTTGGATTAAAATCTCTGTTATTTTTCCAACTATTTGATCCATTCTTACTTTACCATGATGGTAAATCAAATACTTATGTGTTAGGTATCGCTGATGAAAAAAAGATTCAATACTGGATAAAGCTTGTCCTTTCGGCAAAATCCTATAGATGTCTTCTTCGGTGCGAGCTATAGTGAAGTTATTTAAAAGTCTTTCTATATCAAATTTTCCTAATTCTAGCCCAGAAGAATAGGGGTCTCTCAAGGTATAATCTAACCTGTCCGCATCCACCTCACCTGAAGCAATTTCATACAATGTATGTATTATGTTTTCTTCATCTTCTGCTACATCACCCTGGTTTATGATTTTCTTAGCTAATAACCTGCTAAAATATTGAAATTCTGTCAGTTTGCTTTCTGGAAGTATTTCATCAATTATTTTAAGACTAATGTATTCGTGCAGTTTTCCTTCATCTAATAAGTTTGCAGCACCAAAATGATTAATCATTTCAGTGCAGTTCTCAAATATCTGTTTTTCAGGTCCTTTAATATCGTCTTTTGTATCAAACAATTCTCTCAAATAATTACTTACTGCACTTTCTACTGTATGACTATATGGAAAATGTCCAACATCATGTAATAAACAGGCAAGCCTTACACTTTGAAATAGCAATCCTCTAGTAAAATCGAAAACAAATTTAGATTCAGGATCATCTAATTTATCACGTAAAGCTACTTTGCCTGGGTGCCTTAAATTAAAACCATATTTTTTAAAAGTTTGATCTTCTGCTTCAAAAAATTCTTCTGCCACATCAACATATCTAGCAGAGTTTAACTCACTGACTAAATATTTTTTTAAAAACTCAAAAGCATCTCGAATGAAACTTTTGACTGCAGGATCAGAAAAATCTTGAGTAGCATTTAGAAAAATATCTCCACCTATCTTCATGACACCTAGTGAATGTAGAAATCTACAGTGTTTATTTGAAGGATAGGTATGATAAGCAGTTCCATTTTATTATAAAAATCCCTCTAATTTTGTCGAAACTCTGTATTTTTGCTAGTTTTTATGGCGGGTGTATTTGGATGAGTTTTTGATACCTATCACACAGGGGCTGTCCCTCTGTGTCGTCCTTTAAACCTGCTCTCTAATCCATATACTGCTTTTATCATTAGTATCATGCATAACAAAATCAAATTCTCCTAAAAATGGACCACTAAGCTCATCATCACCTTCATAGTCCACAATATACGTAATTGCTGAAGCCGAATGTCCTAATATTGATATCAAGTTTTCCATTGCTGTTTTTTTAAGCATTTCATATTTAGGTTCTATTTTAAAGTCGTCAATGTATAGTATCCCTGATTTTAAAGCATACTCTTCTTTTATAGGACCATTTTTATCTACTAAAAATGATACTGCCCATAAAGAATCTCCGTCAATTTCATCCGCTAAATCTAAAATATCTAAAGGGGTATCATCTAAAACATTATAATATGGAAAGAAGTAGCACCTAAAGCTACCGATTTCAAAGGTTTCAATCTCATCAGTTACCTCATCTTCTCTCATTACAGGTTTTTCAGCAACAAACTTGCCGATGTGAGTTATTGCTTTTAAATCTGTTAAGTTTGAGCGGGTCTCAAGGTCAATATAAATAAGGTCAATAATTTCTTCTAAGCTCATAATTCTGCCTCCTTATAAAGAAACACAACTTTTCCCGTGTAATAATACAAATTTAATTCAGCAGCAATTTCATTACAGAATTGTTCCGTAAAGTCATCCGCCGGGAGCATCTGGCAAAGGTCAAAGGCTGCACTTCTGCCAACAAAAATATGGGCTAGTTCATGAACCAGGGTAAACATTCTTGCCGCTTTAACATCTCTTTTACTTACAAGCTAAGTTCATAAGCCTAGGTAAATTCTAAGTTGATTTAACCTATATTTTTATTATAACAGTTTATTTATTTAATTCCCATATTAACCAAGCTAACCATCACCCTCATAGTCCAGTTTAAAAAAGCAGGTAGTCACGCTAACTTGAACGGGACCACCTGCCATATGTTCTAGCACTCGCCTCAATTAAAATACCTATCTTAAATTCAACAATAGCCGAGATCGCCTATCTTAATTATTGATAGACGATCTCTCCGCTCCTTCTGCCTAATTGGCAGATGAGCATTGATGTTTCTTTTTTTCCCTTTTTATAGCTTTTTCTTGCAAAATTGTCAACTTTATCCTCCGTTTTTTACCTAAATAATTGTACTCTTATGAATATTATACCATCAATTAGTAAAAATATAAAACATATATTAGCTTTGCAAACTAAGTCAGTAAGGTTATTAATAACTCTTATAAAATTATAGTGAATGTTACTCAAGCTGCTAGTGAAACATTCGAAAATACTAAAAAATATACTGTCCAAACTAAAACAAAACTCGCCCATAAGAAAACTTATAGGCGAGCTCATAAGTCATTATACCGGGAGATTAGATTTCTAACTCTCCTGCTCAGAAACCTCTTCTTTGGTTAGGCCAGTTATTTCTATTATCTCATTTATTTTATAACCTTTTTCCAACATTTGTTTAGCTATCTCTTTTTTTCCTTCTTCTCTACCTTTTTCTTTACCACGTTTCTCCCATGATGTAACTAACTTTTCTTTTTTCAAGTTAATTAACCTCTTTTCTAATCTTCTCAACTTCTTCTTTAGTTAGGCCAGTATGTTTTATTATTTTCGCTATATCTTCCCCATCAGCTAACATGCTCTTAGCTATCTCTTTTTTTCCTTCTTCTCTACCTTCTTCTCTGCCTTCTTCTCTACCGCGTTTCTCCCAAGATGTTACTAATTTTTCCAACTTGCTCACCTCCCCTGGTGGAAGTTCTTCTGATAGTTCTTCTTTAATCTTTTCTTCTTCTTCAGGTTCTAAACCAATATATGCATCCATGAAAGTGACTAGAATTTCCATTCTTGCTTCATCAATCTCTAGCTTAAGCATCATTCGCAAGAATTCTTTTTTGACCTGTTTCTTTTCCTCTTCGGTGTAATCCATTTTACTCATTAGTGCTGCCACTACAGGGTTTTCTCTTCTTAGGTATTCTTTCCAGTGAACTACTCACGACTAAAGTCGCGAGCTTCTAGCCGCCCCCAAACTGTTCAGGATGCGCCAGCATACAAATCGCAACCTAGCAGAAGGGGAATACTATACGGGTATCCTATATCCCGGGTATGCCGCCAGTTAAAGATATAAGAGTTCCCATATAGCCAACTATAGCGGGTTCACAGAAGCCGCATAGTACATATACAGCATATAGCTATATACGTTACCTCATATTGCTATGAAGTTTTGGTTTCTAAGTTTGGCCTTGCGCTCTTTGACATCTTTTTTATTTATTCTTGGAAAAACCCTATAGAATTTACGATGAAGATTCATGCTTCCGTTAAAATCAGCGTTTAAAATCTTTCCATCTTCAAAGATAATCAGGCTACAGCCATTACCTGTAAGCGAAAACCTTTCGCCTACTTGTTTATCTTTATAATGAATCTGTGAAGTCATAAAAGCGCTTCTTTCTGTGACATAGATCTTTTCATGGTAAGCTTTGTACCTTGTGTATTTGATGATTTTTCCGTGTAGCCAGTAGTTACGTTTTAGATTCATTTTCTTTGCTTTGGATGCGCCTTTTTTCTGCTTGAAGCTTTTTAAGTGTTCGAAGATGACAACTTCAACGCCGTACTCTTTTGCCAGCTCAACGATTCTTGCGCTAACTTTATGAGCTGTGTCTTTATTCAAGTTTGAAGTATAGTCCCAAAGCTTTTTATTGGACTTCTCGCTTTTTACAGGCTTACCGCTTAGTCTTTGCTTTTTCGTGATCTTTTGAAGTGCCTGGTATCTTAGGCAATTTACCTTTTTACCGGATATGAACTCTGTTTTAAGTAGCTTATAGCTCTGTTTGATAGTTATTACAGCTAAATGACTTATTCCCAAATCTATCGCCATTGTAATAAGCTCTGGTTTATCTTTTAGGTAAGTCTTTAGCTTTTTCATGTTGATTTTCTTTTTAAACGGGAAGCATAAATACCACTCGCCTTTTTTGAAAGACAGAGATGGCGAACACATTTTGTAGTAAGGGTTTGTCCCAAACGTGTCTTTTATAATCTCTTTAATTTCCTGTTTAGAGTAGCCATTAGCTTTAAGTTTACTTCTAAGCTCTTTCTTTTGAGCTTCGATTTCCTGGTGCTTAAAGTGGTCTTTGTGCATCCTGTTAAACTGTTCTGTTAGCTTAGTTGGATAATTAACCATACTCCACTTATTGCCGTCAAACACTCTAAGTTTTATAAACTGGTTCTGAATATCTTCGAACTCCAGGCTAAAGTCATTATTGTAAAAAGTAGGACTCATGTTTGGCTTTGGAAGCCTGGGAGCATTTTTGTTTTTGTTTTTGAGCCAGTTATTGTAGTTTGACCTGTAGCTGTTCATTTTGCCTATGGCGTGGTTAATGATGCTTCTCTTTAGTACAGAAGGCGGTACATTGTGTTTTTCATTTAGCGGAATTTCGGGCTCCGGGTTATCCCTTGTTCTTATGGTAAGCCGCTCCAACTCTCTCATCGGAAACTTGTAATCTAATATTTCCATGTTGTCGGCAATAACGTCTATATAGAATGACAGCAATTTGTTGATCTCGTCTTTAGTTTTTTGCAGGTTTTCGAGCTTTCCCATATTTGGATCTATTATTTTTAGCTTGATAGTTTTAGTAGCCACGAACTCCTCACCCTTTAACATTTAATCTTGAAGCATTCTTTCATATTGGAGAGTCAGTATGATAGGCTCTAACTCATGACTAAAGTCACAAGTATGTGAGCCGTTTGTAATCAAAATTGGCGGGTTTTGAATATTAACTGTTCAAAAGGTTTTCTAAGTACTTTTTAAAATCCTCACTGATATCTTCTCTATGAAGAGCAAACTCCACAGTAGTCTTAAGATACCCAAGTAAATCCCCTGCATCATATCTAATGCCTTCAAATTCATAAGCCACTACTGACTCTTTTTTGGCAAGGTCATTAAGGGCATCAGTAAGCTGTATCTCCCCTCCGCTTCCTGGCTTTGTCTTCTCTAGCAGTTCAAATACTCTAGGGCTTATAACATACCTACCCATAATAGCCAGGTTAGAAGGAGCTTCTTCTAGGGGAGGTTTTTCTACAAGTTCATCTACTTGAGAGGCTTTATCTGTTTCTTTACCGGTCTTTTTCACTATTCCATATCTACTTACTTCTTCGTCAGGTACTTGTTTAACCCCTATTACACTTGCTTTATCTTTTTCATAAATATCTATCATCTGCTTAAGACAAGGGGCTCCGTCTCTATTAACTACTATATCATCACCAAGCATAACCCCAAAGGGTTCATCCCCTACAAACTTCTTGGCATAAAGGATAGCATGGCCAAGACCAAGGGGCTCTTTTTGTCTTATATAATGTATGTTTATGTCACTTGTTTTTTGAACTTTCTCTAAGAGGTCGTGTTTTTCTTTTTTCAAAAGGGTATCTTCTAGTTCATAAGCCTTATCAAAATGATTCTCTATAGCTTCTTTGCCCCGGCTTGTTATTATTAGGATGTCTTCTATACCTGACTCTATGGCTTCTTCTACTATGTACTGGATAGTTGGTTTGTCTAGTATGGGAAGCATCTCTTTTGGTACAGCTTTGGTTGCAGGCAAAAACCTTGTTCCAAGGCCTGCTGCCGGGATCACTGCTTTTTTCACCTTATTCATAACTACGTCCTCCTTATAATGTGATCCATTCTGCAAATACCTTTAGCCCCTCTTCTAAAGAAGTAGAAGGACTATAACCAAGCTTCTCCTTTGACCTTGATATATCTGCATAAGTAATAGGAACATCCCCTGGTTGGTCAGGTGCCCATTCTATATTTGCTTCTTTGCCTAATACTTTCTCTATAGACCTTACAAGTTCTATCAGCTTAACCGGGGTGGAATTTCCCAGGTTGAAGTTCTCAAATAGGTGTTCGCTTTTTTGCTCCACTATTTCATAATTAACAGCTTTCAGAATACCATCTACTATATCATCCACGTAGGTATAATCCCTTGCGCTGTAACCATCACCAAAGAGAGTTATCTTCTCGTCATTAAGTATCCTCTCGGTGAACTTACGTATAGCAAGGTCCGGTCTTTGCCTTGGGCCAAAGACGGTAAAGAATCTTAGAGACACTGTGGGTATCTCATATAAGTCTGCGTATGTCTGACATAGGGTTTCTCCTGATATCTTGGTTGCAGCGTATGGTGATGCCGGGTTTAAAAGGGCATCGTCTTCACTAAAGGGTACTTTTTTGTTCTTACCGTATACTGAACTTGATGAGCCAAAGATAAATTTGTCTATCTTGTATTTTCTTGCCCCTTCTAGGAGGTTAAGAGTTCCTTCTATATTGGTAGACTGGTAGAGATAGGGCTTATTAAGTGAAGGTCTTACCCCTGCCCGTGCTGCCAGATGGATTATCACCTCCGGAGCATAGGTATCTATCACCTCATCTACAAGCTCTTTGTCCCTTATATCTCCTCTAACCAGATTAAAGTTATCATAGGATAGATGAGCTTTTATGTTGTCTTCTTTTAATCTAGCTGGATAAAAGTGATTAAAGTCATCTAAGGTTATTACTTCTTTACCTGCCTGAAGGAGTTTGTCTACAAGGTGACTACCTATAAAACCTGCTCCTCCTGTTACTAAGTATCTATTGTAGGTTAAGTCCATTTGATTTCCAACTCCTATATTTTTATTTCCATCAAAGTAAAGAATTCAACAGATAAAGAGTTCAACAGAAGATCGCCTAATCCTGCCGGAAGGGATAATAAAAACAGGTGGCCTCACCCACTTGTAAGTAAACCACCTGTGTTAGTTGATTGCTTCGATATCTTTACGGTCAAATTTCCATTCCCCATCTTTTTTAACCGGTTCTAACTTTCCTTCTTTTATCATCAGGGAAATGGTCTCACAATTTTCTATTAACAAGTCTACTACATCCTCTATGTTTAACACTTTAGGACGCGTATTTGCTTCCTTTGTAGATAAGCATTTTGATAAGTTTTGTAAAAGCGACATCTCTTGTTTATTATATATTTTTTCATTGCAGTTAGGACAAATATACGGCTCTAAGCCTTTTATTCTTAGCTCATATTCGCCCCAACCAGTTTTTATATCTACAGCTTCTTTTTTCATTTTTTTATCACATAAATAACAATTAATACCGGGCATTACTGTTCACCAACCCATTTTGATTATTTCTACATCATTTACAAAATTTAGCAAGGCAAAAGATAAAAAAATAGGGAAAATTAAAAGAGGACCGGACGCATCCAATCCCCTTAGGTGGTAGTCCGCAGACAGCCACCGCATTTCCTTATTAGTATTATACAGTAATCCATAAAGTTATTCAAGCTACCTTCCAACCCCTCTATAGACAAAGCCTTTTGATTCTAGCTCTTCTTTGTCATATATGTTTCTACCATCAATGACTATCTTTTCTTTCATCTTTTCATTTGCTTCAGTGAAGTCTAGCTCTTTGAACTCTGGCCAGTCGGTTATAAGCATAAGAGCATGGGCATCATCAAGGACAGAGTACTCGCATCTTGCATAATCTACTTCCATATCAGGATACTCTTCTTTGAAGTTATCCATGGCTTTTGGGTCATAAACTTTGACAAAGGCTCCAAGCTCAAGGAGTTTGTCTATTATATCTAGGGCCGGGCTATCACGGAGGTCATCAGTTCCCGGTTTGAAGGATAGCCCTAGTATGGCTATGGTCTTACCCCTAAGTATATTAAGCTCTTCTCTTAGCTTCTCTATCAGAAGCATACGCTGGGCGTAATTAGTTTTGCGGGCCTGCTTGATAAGGCCTAGTTCTTCACCGTATTCACCTGCCATGTAGAGTAAAGCTCTAGTATCCTTACCGAAGCAACTTCCACCCCAGCCTACACCCGCTCCAAGAAAGCTTGCACTTATACGGCTGTCTGAGCCAATTCCTTTGGCTACCTGATCTATGTCAGCACCTAGCTTCTCAGCAAGGTTAGCTATCTCGTTGATGAAGCTTATCTTCATGGGTAAGAAGGCATTAGCTGCGTATTTAATAAGCTCTGCACTTCTTGGGTCAGTCTTAATAAAAGCAGGGTTTGGGTAGTTTTCAGGTCTTTTGACAGCTTCAGGTTCTTTGAAGTTCTGGTCTATTAAAGGCTTATAGAGTGTCTCCAGGGTGTCTTCTGCTTCCTTGTAGTCAGTACCTATTACAATTCTATCTGGATAGAGGGTATCTAGGATTGCTACTCCTTCCCTGAGAAACTCTGGTACTGATGCTGTATAGAAAGTAGCTTCAGTGTTTCTTTCTTTAAGTGATCTTTCTATAACTGCTTTTACCCTTTCCTGGGTGCCTACAGGTACTGTGGATTTATTTACCACAACAGGTCCTCTAGTGTCAGCTGTGGATTGACTATTTGCAGATTGTCCTTTCTCCTCAAGGTGCTTTCCTATCTCTCTAGCTACTGCTTCTACTCCTGAGGTATCTGCATCCCCGTTATCTTTTGTGGGGGTACCTACACAGATGAAGATAACATCTGACGAATTAACATAATCTTTTAGTGAAGTGCTAAACTTCAAGTTATCATAGGCATCATGTAATAACTCCTCTAGACCGTGCTCGTAGATTGTAGGGGTCTTTTCTTTTAGCTTGGAGATGACAGCAGGGTTAGTATCAACGCAGGTTACTTTGTGACCTAGATAGGCAAGGGACACCCCTGTTGTAAGACCTACATAGCCTGTCCCAACTATAGTTATATTTAAAGATTTATTTTCTGGCATTTAAAGCACCTTCCTTTTCATTTTTTTGAAGCAGCGGGACGGTTCTCCTGCTTCCCTTGCTTTTTCTGCTTTTCATTGCTTGCCGTTACTTATTTGATTTCATTCCTTTTTTGCTTTGAAGATCATACTCGGTGATATTTCTAGTATACGAGCTGCTTGCCTCTGAGTAACACCATCAAGTTCTTTTATCTTCAACAAAACCTTATCACGTTTTCTTTTTGCTAAGCCTTGAACTTCTTTAATATCCAATCCTAAAGATGAAATAACTTTATTAATTTCTTCTCTCGCTTTTTCATCGGTTAATCTGACTCCATTCATATCATCCAAGCAAGTATCAGTATTTTGAGCTTCATTAAATTCTTTAAACAATTCTATTGCTTCTTTTCTGTTCTTAGAAAAAGTCCCCAAGACAATATCAACATCTAGTAACTCGTGAAGGTGTATATTTTTTTTATAATATCCTCTACAACTACTCCACTTCCAGTTAACAGGTTTTTTTACCATGCCCGCTTTTACTGGATTTTGATGGATATAACGTATTACTGTTAATAAGTAGGCTTCATTCTCAACGGGTTCACTTCTAAATCTATCCTGAAACAGATGACCAATATTATAATACTTATGGTTGTAATACCTTACATAGCTCACCGCTGTTCGTTTAATTATCTCCGCAAGATTCATTTCCCCTTCTTGTAGTAGCAAGTGGAGATGATTACTCATTAGACACCAGCCAAGAACCTTATATGAATTATTGTTATTGTTTTTTGATTTCTTTAAAGTACCAAGATAGCGAATACGGTCTTCGTCGTCATGAAATATCTCTTTACGATTCGTGCCTCTAAGTATGACATGATAAATCCTGGATTTACTTTTTTTCCTGGCCTGACGAGGCATTTTTCGTCATCCCCTGTCAATATTTTCTTTTTAGCACTATAAGCTTACCACAAATAGCTAAAATAAACCAGAAAAAAATAAGGGGAGTAGAGCGGGAAAGTAGGAAGGCGAGCGAAGCGGGAGAACCGTCCCGCTGCTTCCAAGTCTATTCCTGCTAGATACCAAGCAGTTCTCTGGCCGAGTCAAGGATCTCCTGCAGGTTCTTCTCACTATCACTTTCCCCATAGATTCTAACAAGGTCCTCTGTACCCGATGGGCGCATAAGACACCAGGAGCCATCAGATAAATATAGTTTTAGACCTTTTTGTCTATTTATCTTCTCAACCCCTCTATAGGCCAGGTTGTTTGGTTTTAGTTCTTCTAAGAGGGTTAGGATTTTTTCTTTTTGATCTCTTGTGAGAGATAGGTCTATTCTTTTACTAATGAAGGTACCGTATTTTTCTTCTGTTTTTTTTAGAAGACCCTCTAGGTCTGTTTCTTTTTCTTCTAGGATTTCAGTGATAAATAGGGCTGCTGCTATTCCGTCTTTTTCTGGGTATTTTGGGTCTACACCAAGACCACCACTTTCTTCTGCTCCCATGATGGCATTCTGGGTTAGCATGGCATGGGTAAGGTATTTGAAGCCTACTGGTGTTTCTACAATAGATAGGCCTTTCTCCCCTGCTACCTTGTCTATGGCGTGGGTAGTAGCTATTGTCCTTGATAAGGATAGGTTGGATATTTTGGCTTCATTTTCTTGACCATGTTCATAATCATGCTTAGCTCTATCAATCCACTTGTCAGTTGTATAATCTGCAACTGAGCCAAATATCTGATTGGGGCTAATGTAGTCTCCTGTGGACGATACCACTCCGAATCTATCAGCATCCCCGTCAAGAGCAAGGCCAAGGTCTGCTTTTTGGTCTATGACAGCTTGTTTTAGGTATTCTAGGTTATCATCCATTGGTTCTGGCAATTTGCCACAGAAGTCCGGGGACGGTTCTTCTGCTACGGTATGTACCTCGTGGCCTCTCTCTTCTAAGAGTAAAGCCAGATAACCACACCCAGCCCCGTGCATGGAGTCTACTACTATTTTTAGCTTTTTGGGTGGGGCTTGATCTTGGTGCTTAGATGATGCATTATTTTTATCTCTTAGATGGTCCTTGTAGAGATTTTCAAAAGAAGTTATTTTTAAAAGGTCAGCTTTTTCTTTGTATGTTGATGGCTTATCTGGGATAAGCTCTTCTATTTCCCGGGTAATGTAGTCGTATGCAGGCCCACCGTAATGGGGGAAAAACTTAAACCCATTATATTCTGGTGGGTTATGGCTTGCTGTTATCATAACTGCTCCTGCTAAGTCTTTTTCTTTAATCACGTGAGACAGGGCAGGAGTTGGTAGATAGCTATCATTTAAGTAGACAGGGATATCATATATGGTAAAGGTTTTGGCAGCAATTTCGGCGAATTCATCAGAGTGTTTTCTTGTATCATAGCCTATGGCTATGCCTTTTTTCTCATCTATATCTGATTTTATAAGATGTCTTGCTACTCCTTCTGTGGCTCTTTTTACGTTTTGGGTGGTGAAGTCTTTTGATATTTTATCTCTCCAGCCATCTGTGCCAAATTTTATTTTACTCATGTTATACTGCCTCCTTCAAATATGATGTTGTTATATTAATCAAACATAGACTCCTTTTGGTCGTCGTTAGAGTTAGAAGAAGAGGAAGCAGGAGAACCGGTCCCAAGGCTTTCTCTTATGTTTTGCTTGTATTTTTCCACCCCTGGTTGGACAAAGGGGTTAACTCCTAGTAGATAAGCGCTCATAGCACAGGCTTTCATGAAAAAGTAGGTTAGCATGCCGAAGTAATACGGGCTTTTCTCTGGTACGTCTATCTTGATATTTGGTACATCTCCCATGCTGTGGGCTTTTATGGTTCCTTCACAGGCTATCTCGTTTAGGTCTGATATCTCCCAGCCAGAATAATTCTTATCTCCTTTTAGAGTGTTAAGCCTATTGTCAGGCCTATTAACCCATATTGTAGTGGAGAAGAAATCCCTTCTTCCCTCCTGGACGTACTGGCCAAGGGAGTGAAGATCTCTTGTATATGATGCCCCAACGGGGAAGATTCCTTTCTTTTGTTTGCCTTCGCTTTCACCATACAGCTGTTTCCACCATTCACCGAGCAGCTCTAGAGATGGGTCATAGCTTGCTAGCAGCTCGATGGTTTTTCCTTTTTTGTAGAAGATATTTCTTAGGGCTGCATATCTATAGCAGGGGTTTTCTTCTATATCTTTTTCGCTGTAGATGGTTTCTGCGTCTTTGGCCCCTTCTAGGACTTTTTCTGTATCGATCCCCATAATCTCAAAAGGAAATAACGCTACCGGGGTATGGACTGTGTATCTACCGGGCATTCCTTCGGGGATTACAAGGGTGTCATAACCCTCTTTTAGGGCAAGCTTGTAGAGGGGCCCTTTTTGACTAGAGGTGGTGACTATTATTCTGTTCTTTGCTTCTTTTTTGCCGTATTTTTTCTCTAAATGGTCTTTAAATATATCAAAAACTATATTTGGTTCTAGGGTTGTACCTGATTTTGACACTACGTTTATATAGAGGTTTTTGTCTTTTAGCAGCTCATAGAGTTCTTTTATGTAATCAGAGCTAAGACTGCTCCCGGCAAAAAACACCTGAGGACCATTTCTTTCTTCTCTTGGTAGTTGATTGTGAAAAGAACTGCACAGGAAGTTAAACCCTGCTCTACTGCTAAGATAAGAACCTCCAACACCAATTACCAAGAAAACATCGGCATTTTCTTTTACCCTTTTGGCGATCTCTTTTAAGTCCTTGTGGCCTTTGCTGTTTAAGAACTCAGATGGCCAACCGATCCAGCGGGTTTCTTCTTTTCCTGGACCTTTTTGCTCGTGAAGGATATGGTGTACTGATTTTATATTTTCTCTAAAAAAGAACAACTCGTCCTCACAGACAAACTGTTCAGGGTATTTTAGTTCAAGGGTTATTTTGGACATATTTATAACCACCTTCGCTTTTTGTCCTCTTCAATTCATCACAATATCCGGCTTCAGTATTAGATGAGATACTTATTGATGAGATACTATTATAGTAGATTCTATGTGTTTTTGTTTTTTCCTGCAAAAGTAAAACCTCCTGCAAAAAACTGTAAGCAGGAGGTTTTACTTTAGTATTAGGAAACAGCGGAACCGGTCTACTGCTTCCTACATCTCTACAGTTATCTCCTCTTCGTCTTCGTCCCATTCTACATCTGCACCAAAGGCTTCTGCGAAGAATCTAAAGGGTATCATGGTTCTATCAGAGTCTTCATCTATATATGGCTCACTATCTAACTCATGGGGTTCATCATCAATATAGGCTGTTATTTCGTCTATAAATAACATTACTTCTGTTCCTTCGTATTCTGCTTCTACTGCTCTTTTGTCACTGTCCCATTCTACGTCAACACCAAGTAGTTCGCCGATTATTCTAAATGGCAGATAGGTACGGTTATCTTCTTCTCTTATTACAGGGGCTGCGTCTATCATCATATCATCACCATCGACGTATGCTACCTGGCTTCCTATGCTTACTACTATCTCTGTATCTTCATCATCTTCAAAGTTTAAGGTAATATCTTTACTTATACCCACATCTGTGTAGATGGTCACAGATGTTTGTGGCACTTGACGGATCAAGATCTAGTTCTATTCTTTCTACGTCATCTCTAGAGGTAACTGTAAATTCTACCTCATCGATTTCACCTTCATCACTAGGACCTCTGTATGCTGTAACTTCTACATCACCAGTGGCATTTGTTACAACGTTAAATTCTACATCTCCGTTAGATGGATAGGCTCCAATAACCCATTCTTCATCGCCTTCTTCGCCATCTAAAACTCTACCATAATCTTCGTCAATGTCAACTACAGATGCATCTCCATCGAAGTGAAGCTCAAATACTACAGCTCCGTGGTCGTCATAATTAACTCTTGTTCCATCAGTTGTACGGAAACGCATTTCAAACTCGTTATCATCGCCAAGTTCTACTTCATCATCGTAGTCTCTTTCTTATACTGCTTGCAGATGCACTATAGCGAGCACTTTCAAAGTCAACTACTTCTACTGAACCTCCATCACTATCATCTTCACTTGTAACATAGTAGTCAAAAGTATCTCCAATATCCTGATCTCTGTCAATATCAACTTCAAATGTTACTTGAGTTTTTTCGCCACCCTCAAGGGTTACTTCTTCTGTTTGATCAGCATCCCCATCATCATCATCCTGGTCCCAATAGAATTCTATATCCTGTGTCGCTTCATTTGTGCCTTCATTTGCTACATCTACAACTGCCTCGAAAGTGCTTCCTTGCATGACTGTATCTGATGTTTCATCTCATTGATATCAACTTGGAAGTCAACTTCTTCAGGTGCTACTGTTGATAGTTCTACATCATTACTTGAAATATCTGCACCTACAAAAGCAGCACTTTCTGCATTAAAAGATTCAGTAGTTTCTTCTGTTATTCTCCCTTGGAATGAAATTACTAAAGTGTTGTCATCAATTACCTCAAAATCGATATCACCAGAGCCATCGTCTAGCCCAAAACTGTCTGCTATGTTAGTTAAATCAGGGTTGTAATTCGATTCGTCTCTCGCTCCACTTGCAAATTCGTCGTTATTAACTGTCAATTCTATTGAAGGATCCCATGTGCCATAGGTAAATTCACTATCATCAATTTCTATTCCAAATACATTTACTATTTCTGTTTCAGAGTGACTAAAGCGACCTATATGAGTATCAAACTCTACTGTCACGGTAAGCTCATGTTCGCCAGCTATATTTTCCTCTGCATCTTGATCATCATTTAACCAAAAGTCGTCTGGATCATAAGTTCCACCTGAAATTGAAGCATAATCAAAACTGTAAACTTCTCCAACAATGTCTGACTCTATTGTTACTTCCACATCATCTTTATCAAAGCTATCATACGAACCACCTGTAACTGAGTTTTCATATGCAATATTACTTACACTTAAGTCATCAATTTCTTCTTCAGTATGGTAGTAGTCATCTACATTAATGTCAAATTCTTCGCTAGCAACTTCCTGTCCCATCGCTACCCCACTAAATAGGGTAAATACCATAGCTAGTGCGATTAAAAGTGAAATAGATTTTCTCGTTGTTTTTTTCATGTAATCTTTTCCCTCCTTCAAATTGTCTTACTAAACTACTTAAATAAATTACGTTCTTACTAATACTTTCTTTTGTTTGTCAACAAACAAAAGCCTTTTTCAAGGTATAAACTTCAATTGGTCGACCAAAACTAATTGGTGTAAGATACCTTTTTCCTTAGTAACTCTGGTTGGAAAGTGTTCTTGACCCCTGCTCTTTTTACCACCCCCTAAAGAGACTTATTATAATTAAGCTTTTTTGTCTATGTGAAAAAAGCTTATAAACTAATCCAGGTGGTGACTTACAATTCGCAAGGAGGGAAAGTCACATGAGTAACCTTTATTTTTCTGAAATGGATTATAAATAAAAAAACCCCTATAAATAGGGAGCGAAGAAACTACATTTAATTCCACTTGCCATTTTTTTATCTAGATTAAATCAGATTATTTCCATTTAATTTTTTTCACTCTAAATATATCAAAGCACTATTTATTCTATTTACTTTGAATATATCAACTATTAATAAAGCTTCTTTTTATTAATCACTATAAATTTACAGTACATTTGTTCTATCTATTTTAATTTAAAGCAGCTATTTTTTAAGCTACTAAAAACTTACTTCTTTTTTCAGAGCTAGTTAATGAATCGGTTACACTTAACTAGACAAATAAACAAATAAAAACCCCGGCCAATATGATGCCGGGACCAGAACTTCTTATTTTTTTACGCTTTTTTATTTTTTTAATTTTTCTATTACGTTTAACAACTCTTTTTCTGTTTCAAGGTTAATCAGTTTGACTACTATTTCCTCTAGCTTCTCTTTTTGAGATATGCCTTTGATTTTTTCCTCAGTAGAGTCTTTAATAGAACCAAATTTTTGTTTAGCCTGGTTTATAATTACTGTTTTTAAAGCATTTAATTCTCCTTCTGCTTTGCCTTCTGCTTTGCCTTTCTCTATGCCTTCTTTTCTGCCTTCTTCTCTACCTTTTCTTTCCCACGAAGTCATTAATTTTTCCAACTTCTTCACCCCTGCTTATTCTGTTTCTAAAATCTTTATCAGCTCTTTTTCTGAGTCTAACTTTATAATCTTATTTACTACTTCCTCCAGTTTTTCCTTTTGAGATATATTATTGATTTTTTCCTCTGTAGAGCCTTCAATAGAGCCAAATTTTTGATTAGCCAGATTTATGATTACTGTCTTTAGAGCATTTACTTCGCCTTCTGCTTTGCCTTCTGCTTTGCCTTCTTCCCTACCTTTTCTTTCCCACGAAGTCATTAATTTTTCCAACTTCTCCACCTCCTTTTCAGGGAGTTCTTCTTCAAGGTCTTCAATAACCGCCTCTTCTTCTTCGGGTGGTAGCTTTAAATAATTATCCATAAAAGTTGTTAATATTTCAGCTTTTGCTTCGTCTAGCTCTAGTTTTAGGAGCATCCTAAAGAACTCTTTCTTTACCTGTTTTCTTTCTTCTTTATTATAATCCATTTTGCAAAGAAGTGCAGCTACAGCAGGGTTTTCCTTCTTTAAATATTCTCTCCAATTCTTGCGTTTTAAATGAAGCTGTAAAAAATTAAAATCTACTACGTTATGAAAGGGGAAGTCTATACTATAATTATCTTTCGTCTTATTTTTCATTTCAATCTTATTTTATCATAGAAGAATTAAGTGTGCATTGCTAGCTTAAGCTGATTTTCCCTAAATTTTATATAATAAATGGAACAGTTAAAATAATCCTAGTAAAAACTGGGGTCAAAATAATAGGTGAATTTTATTACTAACAGCAAATTCTAAAATATATTTGCACATATAACATATATGTGATATAGTTTTGTCAAAGTAAATAATTGTAGGTTGAGGTGTAGTTATGTATGAAATAATATATTATGAAAGTTTTAGTGAAAATCCTGTAATAGACTTTATAAGTAATCAATATCCAAAAGAACAGGCTAAAATCTTAAGAGAAATAGATTTGCTTCAAACTTTTGGGATTTCACTGGGTATGCCGCATCTTAGAAAAATTAAAAATACTGAACTCTGGGAATTAAGAATTATTCATGGTAATAATATATTCAGGATACTTTTCAAAGATTTAGACAAGAGTACCTATCTGTTACTTCATGGGTTTCAAAAAAAACAAGATAAAACCCCAAAAAAAGAAATTGATATAGCTTTAAAAAGATTGAAAGAATATTTAGAAGGTGGTGATAGATAATGAAACATGAAGAAGCAAAGAAAAAGTTATTAGAAAATCCTGAAGTAAAAAGAGAGTACGATGAACTAGAATATCTTTATGAAATTAAAGAGCAAATTATAAAGATACGCAACGAAAAGGGGCTTAGCCAAAAAGAGTTAGCTGAAATCTTAGGAACCAAGCAATCTGCAATTTCCAGGCTAGAGAATGATATGTATAATCCCACTGTAGAATTTTTAAATAAAATCGCTAAAGCCTGTGATAAAGAACTTGAAATTAATTTTAAGTAGGATTTTTATCCTGCTTTTTTATATTGATTTAAGAATACATTGTGAGAATGTCTGATAAGTCAATAGAGGGAGTTTTTGTTAAGCTTCTATGAGAGAGAAGTGGGGGAGTGAATGATCTAGGCATTTGGATGAAAAAAATCTTTTAGATAATATGAAGGTAAGCGTCAATTAATCACCTTGATGGTTAAAAATGAACTCCCGAATATATTACTAACTGCCATGTCAGCACACAATGTAATGAAGCCACAGCAATTAGCTGTGGCTTCATCCCTACCAGGTTATTCTGTTGGTATTCGGTAAAATGTAGCATCACTACCCTTTGGTATGTAGAACAAGTCATAATCTTCAGCGTTCTCAATACCATACTGACTACCATTACTCCAACTTGTTCCGTATTTATCAATGTGGTCCTCTTCACTACTTATATAGCCATGATCAGGTCCGTCATTAAAACCTAAAAGATAGTAATGTCCATCATCGCGACCTTCTAAATCCCTAATCAATAAATAATTACCGTAATTTGGTGGCTCCGGTAAATATTCCGGATATTTTTCTGATATACTTAATATACTATCTGCTCCATAGTAAAGTTCTTCTTCATCTATGCAGGTGATATCAATCGTTGAAAAAACAATATTCTCTGAAGTCATGTTATTTTCTGCAGTAAATCTAAGATGGCTACCACTGGGGTCATAATATTCCTCCCACTCTTTTCCCTCCAGATATTCTTTTTCATCACCCGGTCTCTTTCCAATATAGATATTCTGTTCAGTTCCATCCCATTCTAAGTGTTCACCTAAAGCATCTGAAACGAAACGTAAAGGCACAAAGGTTCTTCCCTCATGAATAAATGGTTCTTGTTCTGTGTTTTGTTTTTCACCGTCAACATAAATCGTAATGTTGTTGTAAAGTACTTCTAGGTTTTCTTTGGTATCTTCAGCAAACGCTGATGGTAGTAAAAAGGTCAGAACTAAAACCATACTGACTAAGAGAATTTTACCTTTTAAATGTAAATACATAAATAATCCCTCCATAAACTCTTTATCTAATTCTCATTTACTCTTGGCCTTTGCTTCTTCTTTAGCTCCTCTAAATTTTATTATAATTTCGCAAACGCCAAACTTGTATTTACTAATTTCTATAGCAAGAACCACTCCTGGGGAAGTGGTTCTTGCTACTTAATACCTAATAGTTATCTCTTCTTCATCCTCATGCCAGCAAGTCCTTAGCTGGCAAAAAAGGAGGTTATTTAAATCTACATCTCTACAGTTATCTCCTCTTCGTCTTCGTCCCATTCTACATCTGCACCAAAGGCTTCTGCGAAGAATCTAAAGGGTATCATGGTTCTGTCAGAGTCTTCGTCAATATATGGCTCTCCGTCTAGTTCGTAGGGTTCATCATCAATATAGGCTGTTATTTCGTCTATAAATAACATTACTTCTGTTCCTTCGTATTCTGCTTCTACTGCTCTTTTGTCACCGTCCCATTCTACATCAACACCAAGTATTTCACCTACGATTCTGAAAGGTAAGAATGTCCTATCATTTACAATTGTAGGGGATACATCCATACTTACTTCCTCTCCATCAACTATAGCTTTTTTGTCATCTATGGTCATTATTACTTTTTGGGGTGTTAGTTCTTCGAATACTATATCAAAGGTTTTACTAAGGCCAAAGTCAGTAAAAAGATCAACAGTATACTCGCCGTAGTCATCTGCTTCTACCTGGAAGGAGGCTTTGCCGTATTCAAAGTCTTGTTTGTCTAGGATTTCTAGGCCATCGGTATCAAGGATTTCATATTCCACGTCTTCGACAAATTCTTCAGGGTATTCGGTATCATCTTCTGTGTAGGTTTCGAATTCGCCGGGTATTGCTCTGATACCGTTAGAGTCAAGCATAGTTAGGATAACTTCGCCATCTAGCTCTCCGGGTTCTATCTTCTTGGTTATTTCTATCTCATCAGGTTCTCCTGATAGATACAGGGTTTTGGAGTCTTCTAAGTCTTTTTCAGCGTGGCGAGCTCTTATTTCGGTTTCGCCGGTGGACCTTGGAGTTATCTGTCCGGTACTGCTGTTAATTGATGCTGTGGAGGTGCTAGAGGAGGCAAAATAGATGTCGTCGTCAGTGGTATCATACTCGATTCTTACTCCATCTTCATCGATTAGGTATACTTTTGCTTTGTCTTCTTCATAGTATTCAAAGTTATAGCTGTCATCACCGGCAGTGAAATTTCTCATTACCTTGTTATCTAATTCTAATTCTATGTCTTCTATCTCACCGAATTCGGTTACATTTACATAGGTTTCATCTCTCATTGCAGTGCCGGATATTTCTCCTCTTACTTCCCATTCTCCAAGTTCATCAAAATCTATATCTGCAAACATTGCTTCGTTATCAGGACAGTATTCTATATCCCGGCCGGAGTATTCTGTTTCTTCACCGTCAGGGTTATATGCTGTAATTTCTATTCTTTCTGTGTAGTCATATTCTTCTCTTGTTTGTCTAGAGAAGTTTTCGAAATTCGCAAGGCCATGTTCATAATCTTTATTTATATTACCATATTCATCCATAATTCTAAAGTATATTTTTTGTTCACCTTCTGTTATGTTTATTTCATCATCCAAAGCTGTTATAGTGTCTAAGTCTGATGCGGCTACTACTGTGATTGATTTTTTTACGTAACCTCTCTCAGCGTCTCCTACTGCAGCGGTGTATTCATATGCACCGGCTTTTTCTGTTTCCACTGAAAGTTCTGCCACCCCGTCCCGGTCGGTTTCTACTGTGTCAAGTTCGTTCCAGCTAGATTCACCTTCTTCTCGCTGATAAAAAGTCACTTCCATGTTCCTTAGCCTGGGGCCGTCCTCGTATTCTCTTACCGTTGCTGTAAGATCGTAAATTTCCCCCGCTTCAACCAGGTCATCAGAGATCTCTAGGTCATAGCTTTCTGCGTCTAATTCGGCCACTTCTATGCTAACGTTGCCGCCGTAATCACTTCCCATAAACATGTCTACTACCTGGTCATTGTCTTTTTCTTTGCCGATGTAAAATTCAACTTCGCCGGGGTCATTTGTTTCTACCCATATGGAGATGTATCTACCATCAACGAAATCGGCATCAGGGTCATCTGTCTCTATTCGCCAGATGTTATCTCCCTGGTAATCGACTTGGTAGTTTCTTTCTTCGTGGTAGTAAAGGTCAATATCATCACTGTCTCTACTTGATTCGATATAGAAGTAAACATGGTTTTCTTCGCCTATATAATCTCCGTCTTCATTTTTTAATACAAATTCTATCTCGGCTCTTTCATCTTCTGCCGGGTCTAGTTCTTCGTCGTAGTAGATTACTCCGCTTTTGTCTCTGTCTAGGTCATCTTGGGCATAGGAATAGACTGTAGTGCTAAAAAGTGTTACTGCCAGGATAATAATTAAGGTTAAGTGTGCTTTTTGTTTCATGTTATTATTCCCCCCTCTTGATACATAAATCTAATTTTCTTTGGTAACACTATTTAATAATATATAATAAAAGAACCACCCCATAAGGGGCGGTTCTTTATAGTAATTGATTTATCTGTCGATAGTTATTTCGTTAGTAGCTGAGTCCCAGGTTACGTCTGCACCTAATGCTTCACTGAATGCACGTACAGGCATGTAGGTACGTCCAGTGTCTTCGTCTAGGTATGGTACTACTGCGTTGCCATCGTCGTCTTCTAGAGTCATAGCTTCGTCGTTTACAGTGAATCCTGTTCTGCCTAACCAGAATTCTGCTGTGATATCTTCAAGTTCTGTAGTGATCTTTCTTTCGTCATGGTCATAGCTTACATCAGCGTCTAGTGCTTCTGCTAGTGCACGGAATGGAAGCATTGTTCTATCGTCTTCGATGAATGGACTTACACCATCTTCAAACTCGTACTCTTCTCCGTCGATAGTGAAAGTACCTTCACCGATTGTCATTCCAACTGATCTTTCAGCTTCTTCTCTAAATTCTACTTCAAATGCTGTTGTCAAACCTTCTTCAGTTACTACTTCTACTTCATAAGTTCCATAATCTTCTGCTTCGATTTCAAAGATTCCCTGGCCGTCTTCAATATCTTCTTTGGAGTCTTCTACTACTTCTAATTCGTCTGGTAGATAAACATCGAAATCTTCGTCAATGTGCTCGCCATCGTCATCAAGGTTTACAGTTCTGTATCCGTCTTCGTCTCTAATAGTTAGAGTAACTTCACCTTCAAGCTCTCCTCTATCTGCTTCAAATTCTGCTTCTAGATAGTCTGGATCTTCGCCTACTGTGAATACTGCACTGTCTCTTAAGTCTTCTTCGTTATGAGTTATAGTGATTGTAGTTTCGCCTTGGCTGTTTATATTCATTTCGCCGTCGTATCTTCCTACGCTTGCTATTGAACTTCTGCTAGAGCTGAATCTAATGTCTTCGTCGTCATGGTCGTATGGTTTTTCCATGCCTTGGTCGTCAATTAGGGTTACATCTACTTTAAATTCCTCATCAAGATCATCATGGTCTTGAGTTGCTTCATGGCTTAGGTCAATTTCAATATCTTCTAGGTCGCCAAACTCGGCTGCTGTTACTGTAGTATACGCCCTTTGTGTTGTTCCTGCAATATTAGCTCTTACTTCGTAGTCGCCTTCTTCGTCAATTTCTGAGTAATCTACAGTTACTTTGTACATTTCTTCGGTACCGTTTACTTCTTCATCTTCTGTAACTGTAATTTCGTCGTCATCAGCATCAT
The DNA here is from genome assembly GCF_022539405.1 of Natranaerofaba carboxydovora. Classification (NCBI taxonomy): domain Bacteria; kingdom Bacillati; phylum Bacillota; class Clostridia; order Natranaerobiales; family Natranaerofabaceae; genus Natranaerofaba; species Natranaerofaba carboxydovora. The sequence continues at coordinate 2,484,989 of NZ_CP054394.1, forward strand.
AAGTGTCGCCTTCAGGGTCTGTTACCCTTACTCCCATTTCATCTTCTTTAGTTAGTTTGTTGCCAAACTCGTCTTCGATTGCAAAGTATACGTGAAATTTATCATCTTCTACGTTGTGGAATTGGGCTTCTTCATGGGCTGTAATTGCATCGGCATCGCCAGCAGTCACTGTTAATGTTTCCTCACTACTTCTCATAGAGTCATCATCGTCCCATACAGCACGGAATTCATAATCACCTGTTGTCGTGATTTCATAATCATACTCCGCTTCACCATCTTCATCGGTTTCTACTGTAGCAATTTCGTCCCAATCATCATCACTGTCTTCTTCTCGATATTCAAATACGATGTCTTCGCCCACTGCATCATATTGGTTCATGGTGGCAGTTGCTGTCAGTTCAAGTTCGTTGCCTGCTTTCATTTCATCGTCCGGGTCAAGTGCTAGATCTATATTGTCAACGCCTTCGGGAGATTCAACGTCAATCGTTACGGAATCAATTTCGCCGGAGAGGTCATCACTATCATAATCTTTCCATAGAGTTACCTCAATTTCGCCTGACTTATAAGAAACTACATCAAATTCATAGATGTTACTATCATCAAGATATTTATCTTCAAATTTATAAACATTACCATCACTACCACTTGCACCTTCAACTTCCGCAGCATCGTGGCTAACTTCTACATAGAAGGTTACATCATCAGCAGAATTATCTCCATCTACTGCATCAGGATCTCCAAACCTGGTGTTATCGAGATACCGGAAGTCTACTTCAAATTCTGAGGCTTCCTCGATGTCAACTTCATCATCGTAATCATCGACCTTACTTTGACCGCTACTGTAATCCTGGACACCTTCACCAAAAACTCTCAGCCTGAAGTCTTGGTAACCATATTCTGCATCTTCTTCATCTACTCCACCAAGATCATCATCACTTAAATAAAACTTAAAATTGTGGGTGTCTTCTCCTAAAGCAGCTGTGTTAAAATCTATATCAAATGTTACTTCTCCATCATCGACCTCTACTGAACCAGTTGTGTCCTCCCAGCTGCCAGCACCCTCCTCATATACGCCTGCATAAACCTTATCTGCTACATCATCTTCATCGACCGTGACTGTCATCTCAACTTCTTCGTCAGTCCCACTATATACTACCCTGTATGTTTCCTTATCTAGTTCAAAGTCGCCTTCTTCAGCCGCCACTGCCACACCACTAAATAGAGTAAATACCATTGCTAGTGCGACTAAAAGTGAAAGTGATTTTCTCGTTGTTTTTTTCATGTAATCTTTTCCCTCCTTCAAATTGTCTTTCCAAAATACCTAATAAATTACATTCTTACTAGATCTTTCTTTTGTTTGTCACAAACAAAAGCCTTTTTCAAGGTATAAACTTCAATTGGTCGACCAAAACTAATTGGTGTAAGATACCTCTTTCCTTAGTAACTCTGGTTAAAAAAATGCCTTTGACCCCTGCTCTTTTTACCACCCCCTCAAAAGAGTTTGTTTTATAATTAAGCTTTTTGGGCTGTTTAAAAAAGCTTATGAACTAGGCTAGGTGGTGACTTACAATCTGTAAGGAGGAAAAGTCACATAAGTAACCTTTATTACGTCTGCACATATTCGGTTGTAGGATAAAATCCCCTCCCTTAAGTTAATAAATGTTTTTTTCTGTTTTATCGTCATCACTTATTTATGACGATAAAATTTAGAAAATGTTCCTTTTCATGAATAATTTTTAATAATTCTTTTAAGAAATGCTAAAAGTGTAGCTTTTGTACATAAAATAAAAGGATTTTCACTTTGGGTTGTATTCTACATGAAATTAGCAAGTCCTTCTAATTAGACAAACTTTTTCTAAAAAATTCTTATTACGACAGATGTATTTTTATTCTCTTTTTGTAAACTTTATATCTTTTGACGTGTGTGTTTTGTTATATGTTTCATTTTTTATTAAATTTATAAAAAATTTCCGGCTAAGGCCCTAACCGGAAATCTAACCTATCTCTTCTGAGTTATCATCTTTGCAGCTTTTATCACCTATACCTTCATCAATTAAGTACTCTTCACTTTCAATAACCTCACAGAATATCTCTACAAGCTCCGGGTCAAACTGGGTGCCGGCACAGTTTCTTAGTTCCTTAATGGCTTCTTCTTTTGATAGGGCTTTTCTATAGGGTCTATCACTTGTCATGGCATCATAGGCATCTACTATCGCTAAGATTCTACACTCTGCAGGGATATCTTTTCCTTTTGTTCCAAGGGGATAGCCCCTGCCGTCCCACCTCTCGTGGTGTTTTAGGATTAGGTCTGCTATGCCTGATAGGTCTGGAGATGAGAGGGCTATCCTGTGACCTTTTTCTGAGTGTTGTTTCATTATCTTCCATTCCTCATCTGAGAGGGGGCCTTTTTTGAAAAGTATATTATCCGGTGTGCCTACCTTACCTATATCGTGCACCTGGGCAAGAAGGGATAGATCTCCAAGCCTTCTTGAGCTTAGGCCTATTCTTTCTCCTATTTTGGTACATAGTAGGCTTAGTCTTTTCACATGGCCTTCTGTTACGTGGTCTCTTTCTGCAAGGGCACTCATTAGGGTGTCAATTACCTGGACCCTGGCACTTTTTGATTTATCTAGCTTGTCGCGATACATGTGTTCATCTGCTTTTTTCAAGGTCTCTTCAAGAGAGCTTGTCCCATCTTCTGCTGTGCTTAAGCCAAGGGAGATGCTAAGGGGTAGTTCAGAGTATCTTTTAGAATAATCTTCTGATAGCTCTCTTATTTTCTTTATTACTTCTTCGCCTTCTTTTTCGTCTGTAGAAGGAAGGATTATGGCGAATTCATCCCCGCCTATTCTTGCAGTTATATCCTTTTCTCTAGTGGCATTTTGTATAACTTTAGCTGCTATCTGCAATAGTTCATCCCCTTTGTCATGGCCCATGGTATCATTAACTATCTTTAACCCATCAAGGTCACAAGAGATTATTGCTATTGGGTAGGAATTTTTCTTTTCTAATCTTTTTAGCTCTTTTTCGAAATAATCTCTATTATAGAGGCCTGTTAGACTGTCGTGCATGCTTAGGTATCTAAGTTTATCTTCAAGCTTTTTTCTCTCTGTGATATCATTTGCTACCATAAGGGCTGATATTGAGTCATCAAGGTTTTCAAGCCTTGTAACGTTCATATCTAGAGTTTTACCATTTGTTTTTCTTTCATAATTAAGAGGGCCGGGGTGGTTTATCTTATCATCAAAGATATCTTTTGTCTTACAATCATCACATAACTTCTCATAGCCAAGAAATTCATAACAATACTCTCCAAGATGATCACCAAACTCTTCTCTAGAAGATCTGTTCATAAACTCTATAGTGAAGTCACTTCCGATTACAAATACATATTCCTTCATGTTATTAAATAATTTGTATAGATAATCCCGCTCTTTTTTGATCTTATCCTGAAGCTTTCTTTGCTCTGTTACATCTATTCCTGTGCCTACTACGTATTTTATTTCATCAGATTCACCAGTTATAATTGTGTTTCGCCAGGAGATTAGTTTTTTGTCATTATTTTTTGTTTTAAGATAATTATCGTAGTAGTTTGGGAAGTTACTTGCAAGCAGTTCATTAAAGACTCCCTTGACATCTTCTTTTTCCTCATCAGTTATTAGAACTTCCCAGATGGGAGTATCTTTAACATCTTCAAAGCCAAAGCCTGTCACTTCTTCACAGGCTTTGTTGAAATAAACTATCCTACCTGAAGTATCCATCACAATCACAAGGGCTCCCTGGACATTTAGTATTTTTTCGCTAAACTCCCGTTCTTCTTTAAGCTTTTCTTTTTGTCTTCTGATTATATAGAGTGGTCTACCTATCCCAAAACCTACTATTATATATGTTAAACTACAGCTCAGTACTGCCATGGTAAGTATAGACCCATAGGTTAGATATGAACCAAGACTAATAGAAAAAATAGCCCACATAGAAGAGGCTACTCCACCGTATAGATATAGCTTATAAGAAGTATACACAACAAAAAACAGTCCAAGAATTCCAGTGATGTAAAGGGGAAATAAAAATACAGATACCAAAACCATAAAAGCTCCAATTGTGATTAAACTCTTCTCTCCTGGTGTTAAAGATGTTATTACAGATGTTAAGCGCTCTTTCATCAGTACCCTCCGGCTTTAATATTTTTCGGTCACATTTTGATTTTCGACAAAAAATTACAAGAACAATAAAAATTCCCTATTTATGCTAATTTCATTTTAGCATAAATAGGGAATATATTTCCATACTTCTATAAGTTTAGAGGGTTGTTTAAATATACACCTCTGGCTTTTTCTTTTTGTCCTCTGGAATTAGATAGATGTTCTCGAACTCTATAGAGTATTTGTCACACATCTCTATAAGTCTATCTATCTCTTCTTTGTCAGTTACCTTCCCACAAAAACCGCAGGAAGCTCCTACTTTTCTTGGAAGGGGAATAAGCTTAACATCTCTATTCTCTTCTTTTGCCACCTGGTCAAACTTTAATGCCAGGTGAGTGGTGGGAAAGGTAAACACCCAGTACATATACATCACCTTCTCGTATCATGAGATCAAAATATAAAATTAGTGTCTAAAAGTCTAAATATTAAGTCTGCACATAAAGACCTATTTTGCTATGCTATTCTGGTGTAATATTAACAACAAAATCTTCACTATCTTCTTCTACTTCAACGTAAAATCCTTTTTGCAGGGCAAACTTCTTTACATTATCTTTTGCCGTGGGGCTATTTACAAGGACTTTGTAGTTTCCACTTCCTTCTGATAAGGCATTCTTGGTTAATATGACAGGCTGAGGACAAGACAGCCCTCTTGCATCTATGGTTTTAAATTCTTTTTCTGACATTTTAAGATTCCTCCTTTGTTTTAGAAAAGTAATTAAATTTTCGAATTCCTACATTATATATACTACATATATACTACTATACTCGAAATATTTTAATCTTACCTGACTTACCTGAATACTTCTCTAATATTCCAAAAGAGGTCTATGCACCTCTTTTTTACGACTAAAGATTCTGCAGGAATTAATTTGTGCTTTTAGAATTTTCGATTTCTAAAATTCGCTTAGCACTTTCCATTATTCACACCCAGGATTCCAGTAGAGGTCTATGTAGCACGATTTAGAATTTTTGATTTCTAAAATTCGCTAAGTGCTACCTCTTTTTACAACTAAAGATTCTGCAGGAATTAATTTGTGCTTTTAGAATTTTTGCTTTCTAAAATTCGCTTAGCACATAATTAATCCTGCACGAATCTACTACATATCCGCCGATTTAGAACTCCCTACACCTACTCCAAGTCCTTCTGTATTCATAAATGCAGTAGCAAAGACAAAGACAAATCCTACAACAAGGGCAGCTATCCCCGCAGTAGTCGCCCCTGCAGGGCTTGCCGCTATCCCAAAGTTATGGGCAAGGGCTCCTCCTGTAAGCATACCAAAGACGGCAACACTTGCATCACCATCACCTGAGCCTGCTAGGATAAGCTGTCTTAGAGGACAACCTCCAAGTAAAATAGCACATATCCCAACAAGGGCCATACTAAGGAAGTTAAATAAATGTTCAGTGTGAGCTACAGGCTGATCTACGAAACCTAAGTTAAAATTACCTACCACAATGTTGAAGACAAGAGCTACAACGAATATAAAGATAAAGCCTGTAAACAAAGTGAAATCCCTAATAAGATACACATCTCTTATCCCACCTGCCATGCATAACCTTGACCTTTGGGCAAGAGCACCAACTACTAGGCCGGAGATAAGAGAAACAATCAAAGGCGCTGTCATAGAACCAGGACCTTCTTCACTAAAAATCAATATCCCAGGTACTAATAAAAGCAGCGCTAACAATACTAGAGAGAATATAGGCGCACTATAACCTTCTAAATTCTTTTGAGAATAGCTTCTTCCAAGGTTGTAGCCTTTTTTTAGAAACTCTGTTCCTACAATAATACCCACTGCAAAACCAAAAAACCCAGGCACAGCATTAAGATCTCCCCCGGCTAACCTAAGTACCATCCTTAATGGGCATCCCAAAAATATCAATGCCCCAAACATCATAAAGACAGCAAACAAAAACCTAGTTGCCGTGGCAGAGCCTGCCATGGGTCTAAATTCTCCACTTATTTTGGAGATAATGAATGAACCAAGTATTAATCCAATTACCTCAGGTCGTACATACTGAACTACCTCTGCCCTATGAAGGCCTATTCCTCCTGCGATATCCCTTACAAAGCAGGCTATACAAAAGCCCATGTTCAAAGGATTACCTAGAAGTACTAGCCCTCCTCCAAGTAGACCTACAATAACTCCTGTGATAATCATTATTCTTTTCTCTTCGATCTCCATCCACCCCTTTATCTGTCTGTAGTTCGTGAAGTTTTTCGCTTACAATTATATTTTAATATATAAAAAAGGGTTTTAGGATTGGATTTATTTATAGTTGTAATCTTTAGTATAGATGGTATTTATAATAGATATCTTTGTCTTAACAGCAAGTTCTAAAATATAGTTGCTCAATCCATTTTCCTAGGAAGCAGCGGACTGCTTCTCTCCTCATACTTCTCATAATATAATAAAGGGTGACTTTGATAGCCACCCTTAAAATTTAACCATTTTTTATAACTCTCTAATTTTCCCCTTAATAAGGTCAATTACTCTTTATATTTTAACGAGCTTTTAAGTCGAAAGCTGCTTAAAGTTCTTCTATCTCTTCTTTAGAAAGATTTGTTATTTCAATTATCTCTTCAATTTTATAACCTTTTTTAAGCATATTTTTAGCAATTTTTCTTTTACTTTCTTTTTCCGCTTCTTTTTTACCTTCTTTCTTAGCATCTGCAAGAGTTTTCTTAATTACCCTTTCAACGTTAGAGATCATTTCTTCCACCTCCTCAGGGTTAGCCTTATCTAAGATTTCAACAACCTTTTCCTTTTGTTTAGGTGACAGGGTACGGGTCAAAATATTTTTCGCCCAGGTTACAAAGAGCCTAAATTCAACCTTGTTTAATTTGCTGATAATCTTTGCGAGCTTTTTTAAGGCTTTAATTATCTCTAAAAAGTTTTTGCACTGGTCTAATAAGAATACTGTTCCCAAAAGGTTTTCTAGCTCTAATAGTTCATTTTCATCATATTGGCGAACATTAACCAATGAATATTTAAAATCCAGGACATGTTCTCCGAAAAGTTCAGAGCCATTTAAGTATTCTTTAAAATTTAATGGTACCGTCCATTTATTTTCTCCATTGTATAATACTATAGGTACTATTACAGGCAGGCGAAAATCCTTTCTTGCTGCTTTTTGGGGGTCTGTATTTTTTATTATATCTCTCCAGATTTCTGTCATGTACAAAAGCAGGCGGTATGGCATTTGAAAATCTACAGTGGATTGAAGCTCTAATAATACATAAAATATTACATCTCTATCTTTTATTTTTGCCTTGTAAACTATATCTGCAATAATTGGATGAAAGCTACTTTACTTTTAAAAAGGTATTTATATCCTGTATCATGGGGGTTATTTACCTGGCTGTTGTGCTCTGACATTAAAGTAGCCTCTTTTCTATTTTATTTATATTATAGCATATGATTGTAGTTTTTAGGAAAAATAAGTTCTAGCTTTAGGTGCATATCCTAAGCTGGATTTAATTTGTATAAATAAAAAGTGCACAGAAGTTTCAGATACGTCCGCGTCAATGTTTGAAGCTAGCTATGCTAGCAAGTTTTGACGCGGCCTGAAAATTCTGTGCACTTATCAATAATTTACCACAAATTCTTATACAGCCTTAGGATAGCACCTAAAGCTATTTCAACGCCCTCTTAAGTTCCTCTAACTTATACCTGCTTACATAGGCTGTCTTTGTAGTGCCTGCAAGCTCTACTATATAAGATCTTGGGGTATCACCTTCAGTTACTCTAATGATTTTTTCCTTATTTACTATGAAGGACCTGTGCACTCTGACAAACCTTGAGTCTAGGTCTTGTTCAAGCTCCTGCAGGGGCTTCTGGGTGGTATAGCTTTTGGTGTAGGTGTGGATTATGGTATTTCTGCCCTGCTTTTCTTTTTCTATCATGGTTATATCTTCAAAAGGTATTCTAAGAATCTCTTTTTTCTCTTCTATCAGTATGCACGGCTTGTCTGATTTTTCTACCTTTCTATGAAACTTTTCTTTAATAATTTTACTTACAAGTTTGTTTAGTGTGCTTTTGAACCTATCTTTGTCAATAGGTTTTAGAATATAGTCAAAAGGATGTACCGCAAAGGAATCAAGAGCATATTCTGAATGGGCTGTGACAAAGATAAAATAAGTCTCACTTAGCTCTATATGGATGTTTTTTGCCACTTCGATACCGTTTAGACAGTTTCTTTGATCCTCTCCTGAGAGGCCAATGTCTAATATTACTATATCTGGTTGTTCTTTTTTTGCTATTTCGATAGCCTCTTTTCCCCTGCCGGTATCAAATATACTATCTATATATGTAACTTCAGATACTAACTTCTTGATAAATTCTCTAATCCTGTCATCGTCTTCTAATATAAGTGCTTTTAGCATAGTAACACCTCTATCCTAAGTGTTTGTACATTGATTACATTTAATTTTTGATAAATATCCTTTAGCTACATTATCTAAAAAAACACATAAAAAATAAAGGGTAAATAACCCTTTATTACTATATCACCAATATAATCTATATCATACCAATATCATCTAAGCGTCTCAAAAACTATGTATTAATCTTCCTAAAAACTCCTCTAAAAACTATAAAATAAGCTCTTTTGACATCAGTTTATCTGCTGCTAGTACAGCTTGCTTTGCATTTTTGGCAAAGCCATCTGCCCCGGTCCAGTTAACATGCTCTTCTGAGACTGCACTGCCGCCAATTAGATACTTGACTTTATCTCTAATGCCTTCTTCTTCAAGGGCGGTGGAAACTTCTCTTAACCTGTAAGATGTGGTTGTAGTATATGCTGATGCACCAACTATATCTGCATTCTTTTCCTTTATCTTCTTTGCAAACATATAAGGCGGGATATCCACACCGATGTCATAAACCCTGTAACCTCCACCCTGCAGGACATACTTTACTATATTCTTGCCAAGCTCGTGCATATCGCCCTGTACTACACCTAGTACTACCCTACCCCTAACCTTTCCTTCATAATAACCAATCCTTGGGAGCACTACTTCTAATCCCTGCCTCATGGTATCTCCCGCAAGGATAAAATCATGAATAGGAGATTCTCCCCTGTTGTACTTATCCCCTGCTATTTCAAGCCCTTTGGTCATCTGGGTTAATATCGTCCATTCATCTATTCCTATGCCTATGAGCTTATTTACCAACCTATCAATAGTATTCATCTCTCCAGAGACGACAGCATTTTTCAGACTTACTTCTAATTCTAGCATTCTTTTTGGCTCCTCCCCCTAAAGCTATTTTCTACAAGGTCATACGGCTAGACTCTGAAAGCGGTTTCACCAAGAGTCTAATTCTACTTTCTAGCCTTAGATACCTCTCCCATTTACTAATAATCTGAAAAAATTTCAACATGTTTGTGAAAGCGATTTCACAAATAGCTAAAAAATAAGGGGGTATCTTAAATCTCTATTTGTTAGATACGCCCTTCTTAAGAAATTCTGACAGCATTACCAATTACAAAAAACAAAAGATGACAAAATTTTTAAATTAAAAAGTGTAATTTTTAATTTACTTTTTTCATCTTATTCTAGACTTTAACACTTAGGATAAATACATTCAAGCACTACGTTTGAATAGGTTATATAGGTGGGTGAATAGCCAATATTCAGGAGTGTATGGTCGCCGAAAAATTAACTACTTTGACATTATGAAACAGATTAAGTATTAAATAAAATTGTTAATAGTTGTCCATAATATTCTAGTAAGTATATTTTTTGTTATACCTAAAAAACAAATATATTACATTGGAGGGATCCATTATGGATAAGAGAAATCATCTTGACCAGCTTCCTCTAGCTGAGCTTGGTGATGGGGAGCTAAATCAGATCAAAGAGCTTGAGAGATCTTTGACTGAAAAGTATAATCAGGACATCTACCTTATGGCACTAAAGGAAACTAAATAGCTATTTTAGAAGAGAGTTCATCAGTGGGTTCATCAAAAAATTCACCGAGGATTTCGTCAGTGAATTTAAGCTCCAGCAATGTGGCTGGGGCTTAAAATTTTTACCCTATTTTTTACCCGATGTTGTATATACAAGTTGGCAGGTATATGATATACTTGTTGTAAGTAAGTTTAAGTATATGTCCATAAAGAAGGGAAGTTAAGAGAATGGCTACAGAAAAGTTAGACCTAAACCTCAAAAATGAATTTAGTAAGCTTGACAAAACTTCTGTCATCCCTGTTTATTACCAGGTGGCAAAGATTTTGGAAGGCCTAATCCTAGAGGAGAAGTTTGGCCCGGGTGAGATGCTTCCCTCGGAGACTAAGATCGCTGAGCTGTGTGATATCAGTAGGATGACAGTTAGAAAGGCAATCTCAGAGCTAGCAGAGAGAGGTTTAGTAATAAGGGAAAAAGGCAAGGGCACCTTTGTCAGCAAAAAAGATTTTAATTATGCAACTTTTAAACATATAGATCTGCATGATAAAATGAGAAAGAAAGGTTATGAAGTAACCACAAAAATCATCCAGGCAGATATCTTAAAGACTGAAGATGATAGTGTAGATAATATAGCTAAAAAACTAAACCTATCTCCTGGTGAAAGGGTGCTTCGATATGGTCTATTGAGCTATGTTGAAGAGAAGCCTTATGTATTCGAAAAAAAATACATACCATATACGAAGCAATCACCGATCTTAGAGAGCGATATTATCGATTCTTCACTTCCTAGATTACTCACCCTTCACGATAAGACAAAGACTCCCTATACAAACAGCAGAGTCCTAAAGGCAGTTATTCTAAATGAAGAAGCAAAGCACCTAGAAATAGAAAAAGGCTCGCCTGGTATATTAATCGAACAATTAATATATGATAAAGATGAAAACCCAATCGGGTATGAAGAATCAATCTATCGCGGTGATGAGTATATGCTTGTAAGCGAAGATAAGTAATTTTGTCACCCTCTATTTTGGAGGTTAATTTATGGTAGATAGTAAAGACCTTACAGAGGATCTTTTAGTCAAAAAAATTGCAGATCTTAACGAAAAAGAGACGATTAACCTGGTAAAGATTGAGGTTAATGATAATAACGCACAGGATATCTTTAATAGATGTATGAAAGGTGTTGAACAGGTAGGGAGAAGATACGAGAAGGGTATCTATTTCCTGTCTGATCTTATTATGGCTGGCGAGATATTTAGGGAGATCATGAAAGTACTTAGTCCATATTTTGCCGAAGAAAAAGAAAGTACTCCAACGAAATCACCAAGGGTTGTCATCGGTACTATTAAAGGAGATATTCATGATCTTGGCAAAAATCTTATATCTTTCCTGTTGAAATCTAGAGGTTATGAGGTCTATGATATTGGTGTAGATGTTTTACCCGAAGAGTTTGTTAAAGAGGCTTATAGGGTTGGGGCTGACTTTGTAGGTATCTGCACCCTTTTATCAAGCTGTTTCAAAGATGTTAAAAGAACAGTCGATCTCTTTCACGAAACGGGTCTAAAAGATGAGCTAACGATTGTCATCGGCGGCTATCCAATAAACGAAGAAGTTAAAAAATATGTAGGTGCAGACTTTTTTAGCAATGATGCCAAGAATGCAATTGAGATATTTGAGAAGTACAGGTATAAGTATGTTTGAGCAAATAGACTTTTGCACAGGAATCATTGATTTAGTTTACAATCCCTGCTTAATCTAGGTTTGATAGATAATATCAAAAAAATCAGCAGGGATTTAAAAAGATATAACCTGTCTATACAAGTATACGTCTACTCTGGGTATTTTTCTAGGAGGTGATTTCAAGTATATTTATCCAAATGTATTATTTCTTTCATTTATTGAGATTCTAAAACTAAAACTGGTTTATGTTAATACCTGAAGGAGGTTTTATTAATGACAGAAGATCTTAAAAAGCTTTATAACGAACGCCTTGGGCGCTACCAGAACGCAATCGCACTTAAATCCATTGATAGGATACCTATAGCATCAGGAAGTAATTACTTCGCCGAAGTTTATTCAGGCTGTACTAAACAGGAGATAATCTATGACCCAGAAAAGTGGCTTCAGGCTGAAAAGGATTTTATCAAAGATTTCCCGGAAGTCGATGTGCTTAGAAATAACAGACTCTGGGCTCCCCTGCAGGATACTGTAGGTAGTAAAACATACAAGTTCCCCGGTAGGGAGCTAGATCCGGACATCCAGTTCCAGTTCATTGAAGAAGAATACATGAAGGCAGACGAGTACGACGACCTTATAAACAACCCTGGAGAATATTTAATAGACAAAGTCCTTCCAAGAATGTTTACGGAGATGGAAGATAGAGGTTCTCCCCGCTCTTACATGGCATGGCTAAAGGCAGGTATGGCGCAGATGAAGATGGGCGAAATTATGAAGAACCGCTCCATCACCCTGCAACAAGAGTGCGGGATGCCTCAGCCTATGACAGGAGCCTTTTTGGCACCTTTTGATGCACTTTCAGATGCACTTAGAGGGCTTCAAGGAATATCCATCGACATGTACAGACAACCAGAAAAAGTAGAAAAAGCCTGCGAAGTACTAACAGAAGAGATGGCCGGGTTTGCCCTATCAACAGCAGACCCATTCAAACGCTATCCAATTTTTGTACCAACCCATAAAGCTTGTTTCTTATCGCCAAAGCAGTTTGAGAGATTCTACTGGCCATCATTCAAGAGAGTGCTAGAGATATTAATAGAAGCAGGCTATACAGTAAGAGCTTATCTAGAGGGAGACTGGACCCAGCACTGGCACCACTTAAGAGAACTACCAAAAGGAAAAGTTCTTCTAGATATCGACGATCAAGCAGATATAGTTAAGGCAAAAGAGGATCTTGCAGGCTATCAGTGTATTGCTGGTGGTATACCAAGCTCCATGTTCATCCTTGGCTCTCCAGATGAGATGAGAGAAAGAGTTAAGTGGCTCTGTGAGACTGTAGGGCAAGATGGTGGATATATCCTAAATGGAGGCTGTAATATTCCATACGATACAAAACCTGAAAACTACAAGGCAATGATCGAAGCTGCTATGGAGTACGGCTTCTATGATGAGTCACTAAAGCCTGAACCAATCACTCCACCAGAGGGCAAAAACACCCTTACCAAAAAGCGTATCCTTACCCCGTGGGAGACCAAAAAAGAAGAACTTGGCGGCATAACTGGTGATGAGGAGCTTATCAAAGAGCCGTGGGAAATGCTTGAAAAAATGGGCTATAACTGGCTTTGGCAGTGGTTAATGTAAACATCAGTGTATTACAATTTAGCTGGTACTATTACAAAGTAAGGATTTAGTTTGTTAGTTTAGTAGTTTAGCAGCTTAATTTTAGTTATATATTTTTCTAATTAAATGATTGGAGGTATTAAGGTATGAGTAAAACTGATCTGGCAAAGGCAGTAGCAGAGTTAGATGAAAAGAAGATTTTTGAGATAATTGATGAGAAACTTGCAAACAATGAAGACCCAATGGGAATAATAAAAGAGTGTAACGAAGGAATGATCGAAGTAGGTAATCTTTATTCCGAAGGCAAATATTTCATCAGTGAGCTAATGTTCTCAGGTGAGATTTTCAAGGAAATAATGGCTAAACTTGATGATAAACTTGAAGATACTGCAGAGGAAGAAGAAGTAACTGGTGAAAACGTAGTAGTAATTGGTACCGTGAAAGACGATATCCACGATATCGGTAAAAACATCGTAATCAACCTATTAAAAGGCAGCGGTTTTGATGTAATTGACATGGGAGTAGATGTTCCTCCAGAAAAGTTTGTAGAGAAGGTCAAGGAAACAGGAACCAAGGTATTAGGGCTTAGTGCTCTACTTAACTCCACCTTCCCTGAGATGAAAAAGGTAATAGACGCTATAGAAGAAGCAGGACTTAGAGATCAGGTAAAAATTATTATTGGTGGAGCACCAACAGATGAGCAGGTTAAAGAATACTGCGGAGCAGATTATTACGCACAGGACGCATCATCCGGAGTGGAAATTTGTAGAGAGATTATAACTCAAAGCTAAGTAATTCTTAAACCCACTTTTAAAGCTAACAGGTTTCATTTTTGAGGCGGCCAAGCCTTTTGGCTGCCTCCTTATTAATTAACATTGTTGTAGAATTGGTAACTGAAAATTTTTGAGAAGATCCTAAGAAAAAGAAAAGAAGGAGGCTTAATTCGAAAATATGGTAAAAATGTTAAAAACCAAAATAAGCAGTGAAAAAAAAGAGATAGAAATAAGTTTTGAAAACCAGACAGCTCTAATAGGAGAAAGAATTAACCCTACGGGTAAGAAAAAGCTAAGCAAAGCTCTGCAGGATAAAGACCTCTCCATAGTAGAAAAAGAAGCAAAAGAACAAACAGAAGCGGGAGCAGATATTCTTGATGTTAACGTAGGTGCAGCAGGTGTCGATGAGATGGCTATGCTTCCTGAGGCTGTTAAGCTTGTCCAGGAGACTGTTGATCTTCCTATCTGTATCGATAGCTCTAGCCCTGACGCAATCGCCAAAGCGCTTGAAGTTTACAAAGGAAAAGCCCTTATAAACTCTGTAACCGGTGAAGAAAAGTCAATGGATATAATGTTTCCCCTGGTAAAAGAACATAACGCTGCTATAATCGCACTTCCCCATGATGAAGAAGGAATTCCAGCTAAAGCTGACAAGCGCTTAAAGGTTGTTGATAAGATTTTTGATAGAGCTACCAAAGAAGGAATTCCTCACGAAGATATAATTATAGACTGCCTTGCCCTTGCTGTAAGTACAGATGATACAGCAGGCCTCGCCGCTCTAGAGACCATTGAAGAGACAAGAAAAAGATATGGGGCAAACATAACCGTAGGAGCAAGTAACATAGCCTTTGGAATGCCAGAAAACCATCTAATCACAGGTGCTTTCTTATCAACTGCCATCTATGCTGGGCTTACCTGCCCTATTGTTGATGCCAAAAAGGTTCGCCAGTACGTTCTTGCAACAGATCTTGTCCTCGGTAGGGATAAATTTGGCATGAGGTTTATAAAGGATTATAGAAGCAGAAGCTAAAGATTACAAGATAAGGTGTTATTGAGTACTGTAAGTTTAATTTGTGAAAAAAGTTACGAGATTGTAAAATATTTTACAGCAAAAACTCCCCCCTATAGTCTAAAATGACACCTAAACCAAGCCTAAAGACAAGGTTTTAACCAAAACTAATTCAAAAGGGGGAGTTTTTTATGACAGTAAAAGAAGAGATCAGAAATCAAATTTGTGGTGCTATCAAGGATGCTAACTTCCCGATTAACACCCCAGAAGAGCTCTTAAACGCCTTCCCAGAAGGTGCTGATACTACCTGCAAATGCGGTGATGTTGAAGTAACAGCAGGTGAAGCAGGTAAATTATTAACAGAAGATGATTTCCCATTTAATGGACCAGAAGAGGTAGCTGATACAATAGTAGAAAGAGCAAACTTTTAAAAAAACTGACCATCAGAACCCTTACCACCTAATACTATAACCTCCTACCTCAGGTTATAGTATAGTTCCACAACAAGCTGCTGCCCAAAATCACCTTGTAACTTTTTTGGGCAGCTCTTTTTTGACAAAACTAGTGATCA
Organism: Natranaerofaba carboxydovora; assembly: GCF_022539405.1. NCBI lineage: Bacteria > Bacillati > Bacillota > Clostridia > Natranaerobiales > Natranaerofabaceae > Natranaerofaba > Natranaerofaba carboxydovora. The sequence continues at coordinate 2,500,749 of NZ_CP054394.1, forward strand.
AGTTATCATATAATTTGTTGTATTTTATTCGACTTATTCTACCATTTCTTCTAGCCCATCTAACTCACAGGTTAGCACCGATGGATCTTCGATCCAGATGATACCTCCTTTAGCTTCAACACCCGGAAGCTGTTTTAGGATATTGGTTACCATCACCCTTGATGAACCGATGAAATCAGCCAGTTCCTGATGGGTCAGTTTTACATCTAATTTTAGCCTATCTCCTTCATAACGCCCATATTCTTCTGATAGCCTCTCAAGAAGGGAGACAAGCCTGTACTTCACATCACCTGCTGCAAGAGAGCTTACCCAGGAGGTTGTTTCGTGAAGTTTTTTACCCAGGTTAGCTATTATTTTCATGGCTAGTTGGGGCGATTTTTGGACTGCTCTTTCAAACTGTTCTTTGGTACAGTAGCAGACAAAAGCATCCTCCACAGCCGTTGCAGTAGCGACTTGACTGTTGTCTCTAAACAGTGCGTCCTGTCCTAACACCTCATCTGTACCGGTAAAGCCAATTGCTATCTCTCTTCCATCGGGAAAAATCCTACTTAGCTTTAGCCTTCCTTTTTTGATCAAGTACAAAGCGTCAGCGTTTTCGTCCTGGTAGAATAACACTTCTCCTTTTTTTAAGTACTTTTTCTCTGCTAGTTGGCGGATTACGTTTTTTTCTTTTGCAGACAAACCTTCAAACAAAGGTAGGCTTGTCATGCACATTGTAGTAACATTGTTCTCCATAAATAATCCCCCCACATTTTATAAATATTTGTCCCTTCGTATATTATATATTGAAAAAAACACTTGTCCTTTTATTATTTAATGTAATTTCTAATATAATATTTTTAGGTAATAAAAAATTAGCATAATTATTTGATTTTGACAATAAATAAGCCTGCCCCTTTTAGTGAGATTATAAAAAGAAGCAGGCAAGATTTGAATACATTTTAATCTAAGGCATCATTTCCAAAGTTTTAATTGAAATATTAGCAAATCTATGGTTATGGTTAATTGAACTAAATTACTGAATTAATCCCATCAACTGCCAGTAAGGAATTGTAACCATTGCTGCGATTAGTGCTATTGCTAGATATAAGAATGCAAATGGTCTGGCTTGTTTGTGAGTAAATAGTGTTCCTTCTGATACTGAGTACATAATTAGATATCTTGTTGGGTTTAGGTGGGGCATTAGCCAGTGATTACTTACTAGAACGTATACAAGTAGTAGTACGAATGGGCTTATTCCTGCTGATTCTGCAACTCCACCTAGTGAAGTAATTAATAAGATCCCTGGTACACTTAGTGATGGTATGATTAGTCGTAGTAGTAATGCTACAAAGAAGAATGCAAGTAAAAATACATATGGACTGTATAGTAATGGCTCAAGCAGTGGTATCAAGATTGAAGCAATCCATTCGTCAACTTCTACACTTGCAAGGGTTGGTGAAATACCAAGAATAATTGACACCAAGAACCATAGATGAAATGGTACTTTGCTTATAAATTCGGGTGGTTCTAAAACATTAAACACTAGAATTGCTACCATTGCACCGATTGCAACCATTGCTTCATCTAGTCCTGTAACTATACCTGACAGCCAGGCCAAAACTGTTACAAGGGCAATTATTGCAGCTGTTTTTTCCTTTTTACCCATTGGTCCCATTTCTTTCAGTTGTTCTTCAACGTATTCTTTAGAAACTTCTGCCTTTGAATCCGGTGAATACATCTTGTTAAGAAGGGGTACCATCGCTGCAAACAAGATAATCACTAGAGGCAGTGCATATAATGTCCACAGTGCCCATGGCACATCAGCCTGAACATGTTCTGGAAGCATACCGTAGATAGCAACCTGAGAACCGCAAGCAGTCAAGAAAGCTACGTTTCCAAGTACACTTGCTCCTGTATAGGCGCTCATACCAAGGCCTGTACTTTCTTTGGATTGATCTGCAAAACCAAAGGCCTTTGAGATACCCATAGTAGGAAGTGTAATAACGGTATTTCTTGGCGCTGATGATGGAACAGCAGCACTTAAGAATATACCACCGATTACAAGGGCTAAAGATTGTCCAAAATAGTTACCCGGCAGTACCTTCAACATCCATAATGCAAGCCGCTGGGCAAAGTTAGTCACCCTAAGCGCAGTAGCTAGTGTTAAAGCAGCAATTGTTAACCAACCTACTGGGCTAGAAAATCCATCAAATGCTGTGCCAATCGGTATATCTGCAACTGCAACGAATAAAAAGGCCATTAGTAAAAGCGAGATCCACTCAGGAAAAACATCTAAAGCCATGAATATGATTGCACCGGCAAAAATACCAAGAACAAGCATACCCTGTTGGTCAAGGCCTTCTGGTGGTGGTAAAAATGCAATTATTAGTCCGATAATTACACCGATGGCACCAAAAGTCATTCTTTTTTGCTTTTCGTCCATAGACTTTAACTCTCCTTTCAGTTTGAAATATTACAAAATATTAAAAATCAATGTATAAACAGGTACCTGTATATACAAGCATACAGCAGGTTTGGTTATTTGTCAAGAAAGACACTAAGTTAATTATATAGGGGAATAACGTGTTTTCAATATTTTATTTGGTGATTACAGTTGTAATAGTTAAAATAAATGTTGCGTAAATGTATATACAAGTTTCCAGCTATAAGTTATAATACTGATGTATGCTTGTCTATACTAAAACACTGCTTACTACATCTTACATGTCCGAAAATTCTAAAGGTGGTGAAAAAGATAAATGATTGAAAAAGGAGTAGGTTTTAAAAACACTTTAAGGGATTTAAAAAATGATTTTGATAGGCATAATTTAGGAGCAGGTATTGTAGCTGCTATATTTGGGCTTAGTGCAGGTGTGGTTCATATCAGTGCTGCAAACTCGGTAGGTCTGCCGTCGGATTTTACAATGATATGGGTTACTGCCCTTTATTTTATCAACGGACTATTCGGTGTATTAGTTGCATCATACTACAGACAACCCTTGCCTATGGCTAACTCATTCCCAGGAGTGTTTCTCTTTGTTGCTTTTGTTGCCAATGCAGGTCTTGCACCAACTTTGGGCGGGACACTGGTAGCTGGATTTTTAGCATTTTTGATTGGATTTTCTGGGGCTATGGGTAAGATAATGCGTTTTACACCTACGCCAATTGTTATGGGAATGATAAGCGGTATACTTTTAAGCTTTGGACTAGACCTTGTGACACCTTTGGAGGATTCTTTTTTACCAGCAGCTTTAATGATAGGAACTTATCTATTGATACAAAGATTTTATCCAAAATTCCCTGCTATAGTCGGGGCACTAATTACCGGAGTTATTTATATGTTTATAGTTGGTGTTGATTTTACAGGAGTTAGCTTGATGACTAACTACCCTAGATTCAGTGTACCTGAGTTTGATATATCAGTTATTCTGTCATACGGTATTCCTTTAACAATAATTCTTGTAGGTGTTGAAACCCCTGCAGGTGTTGGGCTTTTAAAGGCTGCAGGTTACAAAAAATCCCCCGCCAATGGGATCACTGCAGCAAATGGTATCGGCACAATGGTATCGGCATTTTTCAATCTTCATAACACCTGTATAGCAGCACCGATGACAGCGATAACATCATCACCTGAAGCAGGTAAACTTGATAAACGCTGGGTTTCTGCTGTTCTTGTCGGTTTGATCTGGATGGCAGCTGCACCTTTCTATGGAAGTTTGGTTACACTATTTGAGATCATGCCTCCATTTTTCATCAATATAATTGCGGGACTAGCACTTCTCAAAGTCCTTGTAAGTACTTTTGGCAATGCTTTTGGCACAGGAGGCCATACAATCGGAGCTTTGTTTGCCTTCTTGATCGCCGCTTCAGAGATAGAGCTGTTAAACATCGGAGCACCTTTATGGTCTCTTGTTATTGGTATTTTGGTATCATTAATCCTTGAAACTAAAGATTTTGACTTTAACTTCGCTGATGCGTAAGGGGTAAGCAGGGGGACGGTTCTCCTGCTTACCCCTGCTTACCCCTTACGTGTAATATTAAGATAAATATTTTGAAACTCTAAGGAATGATAGGAAGTGCATAAAAAGAAACAGGAGCAGGAGAACCGTCCCCACTGTTTCCCACTGCTTCCACTGCTTCCTGCTTCTAAAGGAGGGAAAAGAAATGAATGATTATGAAAAAAGGCTTGCACGCTACCAGGCGACCTGCAGGTTAGAAACTCCAGACAGACTCCCAATAGGGGCAACAGGTTCTAATTATTATGCCGAAATTTATGCTGGGTATTCCAAGCAGGAAACAATCTACGAAAGCGATAAGTTAATCGATGCCCAGGTTAAGTTTTGCGAAGATTTCCCCGAGGTAGATGTACTTAGAGCAGGCGGTAGAGTTTGGGGACCTCTACTTGATTCAGTAGGAGCTAATTTTTACAAGCTTCCAGGCAAAGAACTCTCCCCCAATACTCAATTCCAGTACATTGAAGAGGAGAGAATGAAGGCTGATGAGTACGATTTTTTCATGGATAATCCTGTAGAGTTTTTCATGGACAGGATTCTTCCAAGAACCCTGGATGATTATGACAGAAGCGGTTCTACAAGGAGCTACATAACTTTCTTGAAGGGCGGAATGGCCTTCATGGATAAGTTAAAGTTAAATGCACAAATAGCCCAAACCCTTGAAAACAAATGCGGTATGCCACAGCCTTTTAAAGGCGGTTTTTTGGCGCCGTTTGATTTTTTGGCCGATGGTCTTAGAGGGCTTAATGGCATTATGATGGACCTATTTCGCCGTCCCGACAAGGTAAAAGAAGCTTGTGACTGGCTTGTCCCCCAGACGGTTAGGACAGCTCTTATGGGTGCAGATCCAGAAAGAAAATTTCCTATCTTTGTTCCCCTTCATCGGGGCAATACTCCTTTTTTATCGCCTAAGCAGTTTGAGAACTTTTACTGGCCAAGTCTAAAAAAGACACTTCAAATACTTATTGATGCAGGCTATCAGGTAAGATGTTATCTAGAGGGAGATTGGAGCTATAACTGGCATCATTTCAGAGAACTTCCCAAAGGAAGTGTCATCTGCGACATTGATAATCAAGGTGATATCTTCAAAGCTTATAAGGACCTTGGCGGCCATCAGTGTATTGCCGGAGGAGTCCATGACAACATTTTCATACTAAGCTCTCCCGAGGAGGTCAAAGAAAAGGTCAAAACCCTCTGTGAAAAGATTGGTCAAGATGGAGGGCTTCTTATCACAGGTGGCTGTGCTTTTCCTTATGATACAAAACCCGAAAACTTCAAGGCTTATATAGATACAATGAAAGCTTATGCTACTATAGATGAGAACAAAAAGTTAGAAGTAAAATCTCCCGCCCCGCCGTCAAAGGATATTAAATCCATCCTTGCAGATTACGGCTATACTAATCTTGACAAAACCGTCATCACACCCTGGGAAGTAAAGAAAGAAGAGATAGGAGACATCCTTGGTGATGAAGAACCTATCAAAAACGCCTGGGAGAAGTATGAGACGATTGCATACCACTGGCTTTGGAGCTGGACCTGGTGATAAAATGAGTTCAAAAAAACATAGTATGAAAGGTTGATAGATCATGGAGGTTGAAACTAACAAAAATAATAAAGCAAAAGTCTATATAGTGCCTATGGAAATCGAAGTAGAGATCAACAAAGGAAAAACCATCATTGAAGCCTTAGACAAGGCGGGAGTAATGGTTGAGGCTACCTGCGGCAGAAAAGGCACCTGCGGTAAGTGCCGAGTCAAAATATTAAGCCCTCCTCCTACGATAACCCAGCAATTCAACCCGGCAGAGAAAAAGCATCTCACAGACAAAGAACTAGAAGAGGGCATAACTCTATCATGCATTAGAAAAGTTCAGGAAGATATGATAATAGAAGTTAAGGATACTATAGATGACAAGGATAACAAAAACAAGACTACCTCAAACAAAATAAATAACAAGTTAAAAAACCAAATAAAAAAAGAAGTCCAGCACGATCTAGAGATACAAAGGCTTAAAAATCTAGAGCTTGACAGCAATATCCAAAAGCTAAAGGTTAAATTAAGTGATACAAATGGCCTGCTTGAACTAGAGTCTAAAGAAATTAATTCGTCAGAGTTTGACAGGATAGTTGAACCTCTAAGAGAAAGGGCTGACCTAAAAGCTGACATAGATGTGGGTTATATTGGGCTTGATGTTTTACAAAAACTACCCGAGACTATATTTACTGAGGATGAAATTACTGCAGTCATAAACACAGAAAATAACAATAGGGTGATAAATTTTGAAAAAGGTGATACCACAGGAAAAAAATATGGTATAGTAATAGATATTGGTACAACCGGGGTTAAAGGATACCTTGCTGATCTGAACAAAAAAGAAATTCTCTCGTACGACTCTATGCTAAACTTCCAGGTAACATACGGCGGAGATATTATTTCAAGGCTTAATTATGCCGTAGAAAACAAGGAAAATTCCAAAACCCTACAAGACCTTGTTTTAAAATCTATCAACAAAGTATTAGATAGGTTGATTCATATTAGTGGTGTAAACAAAGAATATATATACGAGACTGTTGTTGTTGGTAACACAACTATGCTTCATTTGTTTTTGGACATTGTGCCGACCCACACTAATTCTCTGGTCTATAAACCTATTATCAAACATCAGGTTATATTGAATTCAAGAGAAGTCGGACTAAATATACTACCCTCCCATTCAAGTATTATTGTCCTTCCTTCAATATCTGCAACTGTTGGGGCAGATGCTTTAGCAGTTACTATGACTTTATTGATGGACAAGAATGGTCTTAGAAAAGCAGGAAAATGGGCTATCATAGATATTGGTACAAACGGGGAGATAATAATTTTTGATAACGAAAAAATCATCACATGTTCAACCGCTGCAGGGCCTGCATTTGAAGGAGGTAAGATAAAACATGGTATGAGGGTCAAAGAAGGTGCAATTAGAGAAGTAAAGATTAATAAAAATGCTAATAGCAAAACTAATGCCTTAAAATTAGATGTCATAGGTGAATCTGACCCTGTTGGAATATCTGGTACGGGGATAGTCTCTGCAATTTCCGAGTTTTTGATAAACGGTATTGTAGAAAAAAACGCTAGAATAAAAAATCCTGAAGAATGGCCGACTAAAATAAGAAAGCTTTTGGAAGATAGATATGTAAATAATAATGGGGAGGTTTCCTTCGTTCTAAGTATTTCCCCGGAAATCACTATCACTCAACAGGATATCATTGAGATACAGCTTGCTAAAGGGGCAATTAATGCTGGAATAATGACAGCATTAAAGGAAAGGGATATATCTATAGAGGATTTGGATGGAATCTATGTAGCAGGTGCCCTTGGCAGTCACATTGACAGAGAATATCTTATAAACACCGGCATCCTCCCCCCTGTTGACATAGAAAAAATAATACCCATTGGCAATGCAGCAGGAGAAGGAGGGCTTTTGTTTCTTAATTCAAGAAATGAAAGAAAACTTGCGTACAATCTGGCAAATGAAATTGAAGCTATAAACCTTGCTATACACCAAGGGTTCAAAAAAACTTTTTCTAGATCACTCTACTTCCCTACTACCTAAGAGCAATGCCTTTGCTAGCTCTATTTTTTCTGTAGTTTTCATAGTATTTACATTTTAAGCATTTAAATTTTACAGAGTTATATATATAATATTCTATATGAGAGAGTACTTCATAGGTATTCTTATGCTGATGATCTTAGCTAATATTGGAGGCATTTATATTGCAGTCTTTAGGAGAAAGGGTAGAAGTAGTTGATGCTGTTAGGGGATTTGCCCTGCTTGGAGTATTAATAGCTAATGTCGGGGTGTTTACGCATAATATAGGAGATATTAACAGCTATGCTGTGAGTTTTTATGAGATTTTCGTCTTAAATAATTTCTATGTTATTTTTTCTATGCTCTTTGGGCTTAGCTTTTATATTTTTATGGCCAAGCCAAAAAATTCTAAAGTCACTTTTTTACGCAGGGTGACTATTTTGCTTTTTTTCGGGTTTATACACCTGACTTTTTTCTGGCATATTGATATTCTTCATGCTTACGCAATAACGGCTTATTTACTGATATTTTTTTACGATATGGATCTTAAAAGTATTAAATTTTGGATTGTAGGATTATTTTTTGTGGACATGTTTTTTGAAGCCTATCTATCATCAGAGATCCTTACCAACTATCTGCTGCAGCCAACATCATCATCTCTAATAGACACTTACTACACTGCAACCTACGCCGAGAACCTGTCTATAACATTTGAGAACCTTTCAAATGTACTGGCAAACACTGTTGTAGAAGTACCTCATTATCTGTTTTTATTCTTAATTGGTCTTTATATCGGAAAATCAGGTATCTATGCCAAAACCAGCGAAAGGTTTGATGATATATACAGAACATCTATCTACAGCCTCATTGTAGTTTTATTATCTTCCCTTTCATGGGGAGTTCTAGCTATTAATGAAACTACTGATGAATACCTTGTTGATCCTGCAACAAATATATTTAACCTTGCTCTTGGCATATTTTATGTAACTTTTATAGTTATCCTTTATCAACAGTACAGTCAAAGTTATATTTTTGACAGGTTTAGGGCTGTTGGTAAGATGACTTTGACAAATTACCTTTCCCACAGTGTTATATATCTAATTTTATTTTATGATTTTAACCTTGGGCTTCATAATGAGTTTCCTAAGTTATTAGTGCCTTTAATTGCCCTGCCAATTTTCTTTTTACAGGCGGAATTTAGCAGGTATTGGATCGAAAAACATGGCCATGGCCCTATGGAAAAGATCTGGCGGTATTTGACTTATCTGCGGCGTAAAGCTTAGAACAAAAAAGTTAAGATTAAAGTCTATTCACATTTTAGTCCAATTAGTTCATAATTTTTTCACGATTACATCATTTATCCAGCGATACAAAAAAATTTAAAATCTCTTATATGACGGAGTGCAAAAGCCCTATTTTTAATTAGTTAAAAGTAGGGCTTTTGCACTAATTGTGACTAAAATGTTACACTGTGCATAGTTAACAAAAGCAATATTTAATATAGTTTTACATAAAATAAGGGGCAAACTTGACGAAAGTCAGGGACGCAAAGCCACGGGTCTAAAGCTTTTTTTGCCATGATCGCCGGGCTGCCAAAAGATGAAGAGTTTTTATATTCATCTTTTGTAAGATATATTGGTGATAACTGCCAATTTGTATCTTTGCTGCAGTTAATAAAGCCCCCTTGCTATCTTGGGGGCTTTTTAAATTGGCTAATTTTTTTAATCTATCTACAAGGAGGGTTATTTTATGTCAGGCAATTACACATCTACCAAAGTAAAGCAAGTTAACAATTTTACCAAAGGGCTTCAGTTTAAGCTAACCCTATCGATTATTGCAGCTTTTATACTAATTACTTTTGCCCGTACATTTTTCATTGAATTTGCCCGAAGTTTCACTGAAGAGACACTTATAATAAACATTTCTTCTGCCCTTGTCGCACTAATATTAGCTGGGTTTATTGCTTTTTTAATTATCAGATTTTTTTTAAAAAAACCTTTGGATTCTCTAACAGAGTATGGCAGCAGACTTGGCACTAATGATTTTTCTTATGCTTTGGATATTAATACTAAAGATGAGTTCGGTCATTTATGTGAAGTTTTTAACAGTACATCAGCTAACTTGTGTAAAGTTATTACAGAAGTTAAAGAAGCATCCGAAAGAATCTCCACCAGCAGTGAGCAGCTTGCTGCAAGTACAGACCAGATCGGGGAGTCAAGCGAAGAGATAAACTCAACCATCTATGAACTTGCAAATAACGCTGATGAACAAAGTAGAGAGATCTCCGATTCATCCCAGGCTATAACCGAAATCTTCAATAATATTAATACTGTCTATGAAAATTCTTTAGGGCTAAAAGAATCCACTAAAAAAGTAATCGAAACTGCCCAAAACGGAAGTAGTGTAGTTGATGAAAACTTAGATGCTATAAACAGTATCAAAGATTATACTGAAAGCATTGATAGCGCAGCCAAAAACTTAGAAAAAGACTCAGAACAGATTGTTAATATACTTGAGATAATAAGCGATATAGCAGAACAAACTAATCTTCTAGCGCTTAATGCAGCCATTGAAGCAGCAAGGGCAGGTGAAAGTGGCAAAGGTTTTGCTGTTGTAGCAGAAGAAATACATAATCTCGCTACTCAGTCACAAGAAGCTACCGAAAATGTAAGTAAGCTAATTAACAACACAAGAGAAAATACCAAAAAGACAGTTTCTTTGATTTCAAAAACATCAGAAGAAGTTAAAAAAGGAGTAGATATTGGCAATAAGACTCGAAATGAATTTGACGAAATTATTAATGAAAACCAGGACAATTCAAAGCAAGTTGACGAAATAGCCTCATTAATCAATGATATTTACAGCGCTAGCAAAGAAGCCGGTACTAAACTAGAAGAAGCGACTAGCAAAGTAGAAGAATTCGCCTCAGGTGCTGAAGAAATATCCAGCAGTGTGGAGGAACAAAACGAAGGGATAAATGAGATTAAAAACGCAACAAAAGAATTATCGAATCTAACAAAAGAACTAAGTGATTTGGCAGTTCAGTTTAAGACAGAATAGTCAAGATTTTTATAATAATAATTTAATAAAACTCCTACCTACACCTACCTGCATATTAGCAAATAATAGCTGGCTATCTAATGAGTTATCTAATAAATAGCCAACTATCTGCTAGATGAATGCGGGTAGTTTTTATGTAGATTTTTTAGATCTTTTTAAAGCCTCTCTTCTTTTGTAAAACGCAAAGACAAGAGACTTCCAACCAAACCAAAGACCACCCCTAGTACAATTACTAAAAATATTACAGCGGGCAAAATCTCCGCCGTATTAGGTATAGGAACAAAGGGCACAGAAGCAGTAATAATTCCCTGGCCATAACTTAGTACCCCAAAGCTAAGAACAGAAGCAAAAACACCGCCAAGACCTCCAAGGATTACACCTTCAATAACAAAGGGTAGGGATATGAACCCTTTTCCCGCTCCAAGTAGTCTAAGCATGTTGATCTCGGATTCTTTTGATAGGATACCGAGGCGAATAATCTGGGATGTGATTATCATGGTTGTAACCCCAACTATCAGTGTCAAAAAGACTCCTATATATCTTATCATGTTAGATAAGGACTGAAACTGGCTAATTATCTCTTCATTATCTCTCACATAGTCAACCCCTGATATTTGATAGAGTTCATCTGTTAGCTCTGGTAGCCTATCCGGATCAACACTAGTGGAGAAGAAAGGATCAAAAGGATTGTCTCCCATCTGGGCCAAAACTTCTATCTCATCACCCATCATAACTTCCATCTGCTGGTATGCTTCTTCACTGTCAACATGACGTGCCCCAAGTACTCCATCTTTGTTCAAAATAACCTCTTCTAAATTAGCGATCTCTTCATCAGTTAGTTCCTCATCATAAAAGATAGCCATCTCAGCATCCTGCTGTATATGGGTTATAATCTCTTCACTTGACCACCAGCCGACAAATACAACTGCCAAAATCAAAAGAGAAAGTCCAATGCTTACGATAGATGCCAAGTTAAGCAGAGGGCTTCTTTTAAAACCCGATAAGCTTTCTTTTAGGAAGTAGTTAATATTCATTAATATTATCTTCATCAAGCAGTTACCACACTTTCTTTAGTTAATTTGCCGTTTTCTAGGTAAAGGGTCCTTAGGTTCAGCTCAGAAACCAAATGTCTTTCATGGGTTGCGATTATCACTACCCTATCCTCATCTCCCAAGTTAACCAGCAGATTAATTATCCTGCGGGAATTTTCATCATCAAGGTTTCCTGTTGGTTCATCTGCTAGGATAATCTTTGAATCCCTTGCTATTGCTCTTGCAACAGCTACTCTTTGACGTTCACCATATGAGAGAAACTTGATTGGATTGTTCAATTTATCACCAAGGCCGACTTTTTCAAGGGCTGATTTACTCTTTTCCTGCATTTTGCCAGGGGTGTGCCCTAGTACTCTAAGGCCAAGGATAACATTTTCTAAGGCGGACTTATCTTCCAAAAGCTTAAAGTCCTGAAATACAGGTGAAATCATCTGCCTTAATTTTGTGATATCAATCTTTGAGCCAGGTGATATATTATGGTCATCAACCATTAATACACCATCCGTAGGAAGCTTAGCCCCCATTAGTAATTTTAGAAGGCTTGACTTCCCCGCACCGCTTGGTCCAAGAAGTAAGACTACTTCTCCTTTATCTATGTTTAAGTTTAAGTTTTCAATACCTACTGTTTGATTGTCATATTCTAAAGTCAGGCTTTTGGCTTTTATCAATTTTTCATCCTCCCCCAAAATCTCATAATCCTTACTATCACCCAAAAATATATCACAATATAAACTCACTTAGTTGTCATTTTTTTCTCATCTAAAAAATGTTGCTTCAATATCAAGCACTAGCTTACCTTCTTTCATTGTAACTTCTGTAATTTGATAACTTCCCATCTCTGCTGCAAAGTCAAAGCCAAGGTTAATATCTCTGGTTAGTTCTTCTATCACTTGTTCCCCAAGATATATATCAAAAAATCTTGCTTCCATAATTTCAAAAGACAGCTCTGTATCACCTACAGAGACGATCTCACCTTTGAAGGTTAAGTTTCCTCCGGGAAGTTCTAAAAACACTTCATCTTCTTTGAATTCAAAAAACAGATCCGGCAGCTCCTCTTCTTCTTCAAAAAAGGAGTTGAAGTTCTCTTCAGACAGCTCCGCTACCGGGTTAAGAAAAGTACCACTAATATCAATCTTGTCTTCGTCTAGTCTTTGGTCTTCAATAAAGCTCTCAAGAACTGCGGCCAGTTCTGTCAAAAAGGGGCGGGTTCTTTCTATCCAAATTGTCTCCAAACGGTTCATCTGCTCTTCAAAATCCTGAAGTTCTGCCTGCACACTTTCTAAGATTTCCTGCTGTTCTTCTTTTTTGTCCATGACCTGGGCAATATTTTCTTCTAGCTCTTCTTCTAGCTCATACTGTCTTAATAGCTCTTCGGTAATATCTTCTTCTATCTCGGCTAGTTGGTTTCTTTCTTCAATATATCCGCCAAACAGGTTATTAATATTTGAAAAAACATCTTTTATCACGTTCAAACGGCGAAGAAAATCTCTTAAGTCTTCAGCTTCAAGTACCATCTCAAAATATGATAAAGGACCTGTCCTCTGAAAAGACCTAAACACTTCTTTTAGTTCTGCTTCTAGTTCTTGAAGTTCTTCTTCTTGTTCTTCTTTTTGGGCCCTTGCTTCTTCTAGATCTTCTCTTGTCTTATCTATCTCTTCTTCTATTGTTTTTTGTTCTTCTTCGAGGCTTTCTATCTCCCTTGAAAGGTTAAATATCTCCGACTGGACCTTTTGTTCTTCTTCTGTCAAATCTGAGAGAAGTTCTTTGTCAACATCGTCTAATTCTTTTATTTCACCTATTTCCTTGAGGTCTTCTATATCAAAGCTTCTAGCAAGAGGTGAAAAACTAAATAATACAAATAGTATAAGTAGGATAATCGGATAATATTTGATTTTATTTGATTTTAATTTGGAGTACAGTTTATATTTATTGAAATTATATTTATGCTCTTTCTTCATTTTGATAGACCGCCTACCTCATTATATTTATTTGTTTGTATTTATTCGGCATTTTGTCATTGTAAACCTTTTATTAGATTTAAAGTTTTCAAAAAAAGAAAAGTCACAGCTAAAGCTGCGACAAGAATATTATAAATGATATATATATCATTTAACTCATATCTTCTTTATATTATTATGCTGCTAAATCATGCGAACTATCTAAATTTCATCTCCGACTGCGTCTTCTACTGCTTCTACAATACCTTCGCTTGCACCAGTCGCTCCTGTCTCTGTATCCACATCTGTGCTTTGTTCTTCGATAATATCATCAATTGTTTCCACAGCACTTGCTTCGTCTCCATCCCAGAAGTCTTCAGTTTCTTCATGGCTTAGAACTTGAATGTCAACAATTTGTCCCTCTTCCATTGTCACTTCTAATTCTATGTCATCGTTATAGCCTTCCCCAACTCCTGTATAAGTCTCTTCCTCTTCCTCATCGGCTTCTTCATCGGCTTCTTCGTCATCTTCGTCTTCATCTTCTATAGGCTCTGCTCCAAATGCATCTTCAACAGCAAGAGCAACGGCTTCACTTGTCTCAGTTGCTCCTGAAATTCCATCAACACCGTCTGTTCCTCCGGCATCTACTATTCTTGCAGGCACTTCCTCCGTAGCTTCTTCTACTTCTAACATCTCAGCCGCAGACTCCGAATGAAGCAAGACCTCAACATCTTCAAGGCCTCCATCCTCAATCACTACCTGAACTTCTAACTCTCCTCCATAACCTTCAGCACTACCTTCATATTCACCATCTTCTAGGTCTTTATCTTCTGCCATAAGACCTTCAACATTTTCTAGCGCTACATCATCAAATTCATCTACAGCTTCTTCTTCCTCTTCTTCTTTTTCTTCCTCTTCAAGTTTTTCTTCTTCCTCTTTGGGGTCTTCTTCCTTAGCCGGCTCTTCTTCACAACCTACGGCAAATCCCATGAATGTTGTAACCATCATAGCAAGCATAAGAATCAACAATTTTTTCATGATTAAATTTCACTCCTTCTATATAAAATTTTCTTCAATTAAGATTTATACGATAGAATTTATTGTAAACCTTTCTAATATATAAAAGTTTAAAATAATTTAAATTGTGTTGACAATTTTTTTAAACAACCTTGCAGCGTCCTCTCTAGTAGCTTCTTTGTCTGGATTTTTATATACTTTTTCAAGATCAAAGTCATCTTTTTCATAGTCTAGCTCGTTCCCATCTATTAATCCTCTTACAACCATCTCAATCAACTCTATCCTGGTAACCTCTCCCTCAGGAGGATCTTCTTCATTTACAATCTCGGGCATAATCCCCGGCTCTATATGATCTACGTTGTAACTGTAGTCAATTAGTAGATTTACTAAATTATTTGCTTCATTTCTTGTTAGGTTTTTTTCTGGTTTTAGTTTATCTGTCTCAGTAGGCACTAAGACCCCTTTGAAAGCTAGCCATTCTAGTTCTTTTTCTAATTCATGACCTTCTATATCTCCTGGGAATTTTACTTTTTCTATAAAATTTAATGATTTTTTAGGAGATTTTTCTTTTGCATCAATAGCTTCTACCTGATCGTTATGAAATCTAAACACAGGTTCTTCTCCTAGATATTCGACACTAATATCCGCATCCTCAAGAAAAAGTTCAAGGGCTTTTTCTTCTGAGATTATATCTTCTGGTTTTTGTATATCATCTTTGAAGATTGGCATACTTAGGTCATAGCTCAAAAGATCTCCTGTGTCCTTACACATTTCAAGCCTTATATAACTATTGTCTACAGGTATGTTATAGGCATTGATCTGATACATAAAGCTATATATTTCGTTTGTATCATCATTATAACTATCAATTTCGTAAACTTCCGGGGAACTATCTAGTTCTATATATTCATAATACTCAGGAGCCAAAGCCTTTATATATTCTTTTGAGAGTTCTTTTTTGTCAAAGTCTTCATTTTTGTCTGTCTCATCAATACCTTCTAAACTTTCTAACCAAAAATAAGACAGCATGAAGTCTGTAACATAACCGTAGTCGCGATCAAATGAAAGTACTATATCTGTGTTGACTTCTGTCTCAACACTATTAGTACTTTCCTTTATATAGTGAAGCTGATACTTCTTACTCTCTCTTCCCGTGGCGACATAAGTATGTTCATTAATGTCTGAAAAGCTAACATCCCCCATTCCAAGATCATCTAACAGCTCTTTTCCCTTCTCTTTTGCATCTTCTTTTGTAAGTAGTTCTTCTAGTTTCTCTGGTGAAGGTGCTCCTTTTTCTACATCTGGAGTGGGCGTTTCTTTTGTGATTTCGTCTTCTTCAAGGACCTTTCCTTCAATATCTAGTAGCCCTTTTGACTCTCCGTGAAGATAGCCTTTTTCTTCCACTATAGGCTTATAAAGAAGTTTAGCAGGATAGTTATCTGAGTTTGCCTGTTCTGCATCTATTTCATTTGCATCTACTTGTGCATCTACTTGAAGTTTTTCATCTTGTTGGTTTTCTTTTTTGTCACCATAGCTAGTATCATGATCTGGTGTATAGGTCAGTGAAGCACCTTTTTTGACAAATTTGTCCTTAGCCTTTTCTTTATCCATGAGATCTTTAGGCTCTTCAAACTCTAAATCCCGGTCTATACTCAAATTATATGAGACTATATCTCCCGTCCTGCTATCTACTGCTAGATTGATGGCATTATTGGTTGGATAATCATATGCATACTGGACGAAGTCTATCTGATGTTTTTCCATGTCTATATACATATGGGAAGTATCACTTATATCTATTAGCCCAGGCTCTAGGACAAAGTCTTCACTATCTATACCAATGGGAATAAGCTGTTCTTCAAAAACCTGCTCCAAAAAATCTTTTGCGATTTCTTCAGCTTCTTCCCGCATGATATAGCGAGGCCCTTTTTCTCTTGATTTTTCTTCTTGAAATCTTGGCATATAATTAAAATTAACTACTATTTCCTCTTTGTCATCAACTACCACGAAAAACCTTCCTGGCGAGATATTCGTTTCTTCTAACAAGTATATAGTCCACTCTTTTCTTTCTTCATCATACTCAAAC
Source organism: Natranaerofaba carboxydovora (assembly GCF_022539405.1). Classification (NCBI taxonomy): domain Bacteria; kingdom Bacillati; phylum Bacillota; class Clostridia; order Natranaerobiales; family Natranaerofabaceae; genus Natranaerofaba; species Natranaerofaba carboxydovora. The sequence continues at coordinate 2,517,465 of NZ_CP054394.1, forward strand.
CCGTCTAACTCATAAGAATCCACACCTGGAATTATCTCTCTTATGACTTCTATCGCCTCTTCTGGTGTTAGACTGCTTTTTTCTTCTATCTTTTCTTCGTAACCTTCTTTGTCATCTTCCATTTCCACTCCAAGGGCTGATTTTGGGTGAATGAATAGTAAGATTATAAAGGAAATAAAAAATAACATTGCGAGAAAATAAATACTGTTAGAGTTAACACTAAAAATCTTTCCCACCTCCAAAATAAATTTTAAAATAACAATTTAAAATAATTTAAAATAATGATTAAATTAATGGGTCAAATTAATAAGTTAAATTAGAAAACTTACATTATAAATAAGTTTCATTAGCAAAGTATAAATAAGCCTTCGTTAGTAAAATATTAGAAAAACTTGTTTCTATGACTACAAATAACCTTTGTTTTAAGTAAAGACGCTTCTAAAAATAATTGGTTACGGGAAAATTTTGTACAAATCCGAAAGATTTTTTCCAAAATTATTTTTCTAGAATATTTTAACAATAAAAAGGCAAAATATAAAAGACAGAATTAAAAAGAATATATTCATGAATATTCATGGATGATCAAGGACATTCAAGGATAAAACCAGAGGATTATAAGAAGAGGAGGGCAAAGAATATGCAGCCTTTTAGATGTCAAATATGCGGTGAAACATACCTTGGAGAGGAGAGGCCAGACAGGTGTCCTTACTGCGGGGTTGCAGGTAAGCACCTTATCAACGGGGCCGAGTGGATAAATCACGGCCAGGTAGATATGAGTGAACAGAGCTATAATTACTGCCAGGATGCTATAAAACTTGAGCTAAGTAATGCTGCCTTTTATCTTTGCTGTTCCAAAAGCGCTGAAAACCAGTTCACAGAAGCTATTTTCAAACGCCTACAAAAACAAGAGGCAGAACATGCTGAACTCATCTGTGAGATGATAGGAATAGAACAGCCAGAACTTCCCGTAGAAAACTGCGCTCCAAGCGATGCAGAGAATTTTAAAGAAGCCCATTCAAGAGAAAAGCGTGCCATGAATTATTATCTAGAAATAGTTAACAACTCACCTGAACCAAGGATAAAAGAAGTCTTTAAAGCACTGGCTGAAGTAGAGAGCGAGCATCTTCAGGCTTCTAATGTTTATGGGTAGATAGACCATTAAAAGCGATCATAGTTTACCATAACGGCCGCATTAAATAGCGGCCGTTACTATATTAATTAGCAAATTTTATTAATTAGCAAATTTTAATTAAGTAAGGTTTTTGGCAAAGTCTACAAGGGATTTTGACATATCTTCTAAGTTCTTTATTGTCTCTGAGATGGATTGAAGTTCGTTTGCCTGCTGGGTTGTTACTTTTTCAATATTGTTGACGCCCTCGTTAACATTATCATCACTTTCTTTTAAGGTAGAGAGTACTTCTTCAATCTTTTTTAGGGAATCATTTGTATTGTCAGCTAACTTTCGGATCTCTTCAGCAACCACACCAAATCCTCGACCTTCATCACCAAGTCTTGCAGCTTCAATGGCTGCGTTTAGGCCAAGGAGGTTTGTCTGGTCTGTAACATTTCTAACCACCTGCAGGATGTCATCAGTTTCTTCGACTTTGGTATTAAGTTCTTCTGCATAATTTGAGAGCTCACTTCCTGTAGATGCTAGCTCTTCTGATTCACCAGATATCGTCTCCACTGCATCCATTATCTTAGAAACTGAATCTGACAGTTCACTTGACATGTTATATATTTTCTCTTGCTTTTCTAAGTTTTTGGTGATGGATATACTTCCTATTATTTCGTTGTTTTCATCTTTTATTGGAGAAGCAGAGCTGATATATGGAAAGCCGAATTTTTCACTGTCGAATTTTTGCATGATATTCTTTCCCTGTTTAATTGCTTGATAAAGTCCAGACTTCTCAGGTACCCCGTCTCCTTTTCTTGTGCCATGATCAATATTATTTCCCGGAAAATATGCCACAAAGGTCTTCTCCCCTGCTTCAACAACAGCAACTGCAGCATCATCAGGCATGGTATCCCTGATCAACTCACCGATATTCACCATACAATCTAGCTTATTTTTGCAGTTAATAACTGACATTTTGACAACTTCCCCCCTAAATTTTTAAATTAATATAAACGGATCTTATTATTTCGGATATAATTCTAGTTAGTTTTTAAACATAATCATCCAATTTATATCAAGTGCAATTTTTATGCCAAAATAAAAAGAAGACCCTATCCATCCATATATTTCAGGGTCTTCTATAATTTAATTTATATCCAATTCCAAAATTCAAGTATCAAAATTTTTAACATTGTTTAAATATTGTTTAAATAATGAACAATATTGTCTGATTCGAATCTATTTCAGAGCTTCATCTGCTATCTTCATGGCACAGTATTGGCCACACATGCTGCATTCTTCGCCTGTGCTTTTATCTTCTGAATCTTTATCTTCAGTATCTTTATCTTTTTGGGGATTTGTATCTTTTTTAATTTGTTTTGCTCTTTCTGGGTCTAGTGATAGTTCAACCTGCTTTTCCCAGTTTAGCTCTTTTCTTGCTATACTCATCTGCCTGTCTCTTTCTAAGGAATATTCATTCCCAAGAGATATGTCGGCTGCGTGAGCTGCTATTTTGCTTGCTACTACTCCTTCTTTAACTTCTTTTTCCCCGGGAAGTCCAAGGTGTTCTGTCGGGGTAACATAGCAGAGAAAATCCGCTCCAGAAACCGCTGCCAGTGTGCCACCTACTGCTGATGTTATATGATCATAACCCGGAGCAATGTCAGTAACAAGAGGCCCAAGTACATAAAAAGGCGCATCATTGCAGAGTTCTTTTGCAATCTCCATGTTGGTTCTTATCCTGTTAAACTTCACATGACCAGGCCCTTCTACCATCACCTGAACATCTGCTTCTCGTGCCCTATCAACAAGTTCACCTAGTACTAAAAGTTCTTGTATCTGCGCCCTATCAGTTGCATCTAGGACTGAACCCGGACGCAGTCCATCACCAAGGCTTAATGTAAGGTCATATTCTCTAGCTATGTCAAGAAGCTTATCATACTCCTCATAGAGAGGGTTTTCCTTCTGGTTATGAACCATCCAGCCAGTGAGCATTGCACCTCCCCTGCTTACTATGTCACAGATTCTTCCCTGCTGTTTTAACCTTTCTATTCCAGACAGTGTAAGACCACAGTGAACTGTGACAAAATCCATCCCATCCTCGGACTGTCTTCTTATAACATCAAAGATATCTTCTGTGTTCATCTCTACAAGTGGTTTTTCTTTTCTTCTAAGTTCTGTCGCAGTTTGATAAACTGGCACACCACCAACCGGGATAGAGCTTTGGGCGATGACTTGTTTTCTTGTTTTGTCTATATCATATCCAGTACTAAGATCCATCACAGCATCTGCCCCACCTTCTACAGCCGCATCAAGCTTTCTAAGCTCTGTGTCTATACTAGATAGGGCTTCAGAAGTTCCTATATTTGCATTAACTTTGACAGTAAGGCCTTCCCCTATACCCTTTGGTTCTATCTCAGGTACATTTGTATTTATCTTAGACCCGCGCCTATTATTATATGGGATGACTATCTTTCCTCTGGCGATCCCCTCTCTTAACTTTTCTACATCAACCCTTTCAATCTTTGCTACCTTCTCCATCTCCTTAGTGATCTCCCCTCGTTTAGCTTTTTCCAACAATAACATACCAAACATCACTCTCCTATTTGAATTGTTTGTTCAAATGCATACCACAAGTTATCTGCTCGTGGCATAGCTTACATACTATAAAACAACTTTTGATTTAGCGAAACTTTTAGCAAAACTCATTTAGCTTCTCCCAATTAGTGCTAATTGTTCAGCTGCATGTCATAAACACGGGGTTTGGGCAGTTTAGCATACATACTATAAGATAGCTTTTGATTTGCGAGGGCTTCTTCCAGTCAGTGCCAATTGTTCGGCTGCATGTCATAAACACGGGGTTTGGGCAGTTTAGCATACATACTATAAGATAGCTTTTGATTTGCGCGGTTTTTAGCAAATCCTAGCTATTCGTTAGTATGTATGCTAAACAAATAAAAAAACCACCAATCCCCTTTGGCTAGCCTTCACCTGACGCAGGACTTAATAGCATACACTACACTGCATTAAGCCTGCCTAGAAAAGCATAAAAGACAGCCAAAAAAGACTGGTGGTCTATTAAATGCTTCCCTCCGCCGGTACTACCCGGATCAGGTTAAAGGGTCTACTCTCAGCCCAAATGGGCACCCCTAGCATTGCATTTGATTTTATTTAATTTTTTAAAAAACTTCCATTATATATATTCTAAGCTTTTCTGGAGAATTAATCAAGCCACAAATTCAGCTATTTTGAAGAATTAGCAAGTACTGCCTCTAAGGCTCCACCGGCTACTGCAAGGGCTTTGTCAGAGATTGTATAACAGTGGTCTATATTTTTCCTTGGATCAATATCCCCAAGCTTCATGTTTTCTTTTACTCTAAGGCCGTTTTGCAGAAGTCCTCTTATCATCCCATCTATCCCGGCCTCAACTGGTGTATCATCTACATAACCTACAATTTCGCCTTCTTTTACAATATCTCCTATAATAAGCTTACTTCTAAATTCACCTTTGCAGGGAGCCCGAAGCAGTCTTTCTGTGGTATATCCATCTATATTCCCCGGCACTCCAGTATTTGGCTTTGCCTGTCCCTCATATATCACCCTACCAAGATAATGGCCTCTAGAAGTTTCTATCACACAGTCCACATCTTCTCCTGCTTTATAACCAGGTCCAAGGGCTATCACAGTGTTTGCCATATCTTTTGTGATGCCGGTGTTTTTCTTTGTAATAGTTGCTTCTATTAGTACATCTGGTTTTAGCCCGGTCAAAGATTTTAGCTTAGGATCTATCAGAAGAGGTATTTGACCTCTATCAATTACTTGATATACTTCGCCATATATTGAATTATCATACACTGAATCTAAGTCCACCGCATCTGCATCTTTATACGTCGTATCTAGATTTGTGGTTTCTTCATAGCTGACTTTTTGGCAGGTAATACCTTCTACTTCTGTTATATCATCATATGCCGCCTGGGCAAAAGATACCGTCCTTCTAACTACTGTGGGCCTTTGGGTCTCAACTAGCACCACCTTCAGTCCGGCCCTAAAAAGCCTGTACGCCACTCCACTAGCAAGGTCTCCCCCGCCTCTTATCAAAATCAACCCATGTGACATTTTAGTTCTCACCTGCTTTTCTTCTTTTTCCTTTTTTTATTCTTTTTCTTCGCCTTTGTATCTAACTTTGATCAGCTGGGCCACTATACTTACTGCAATCTCAGAAGGTCTATCCCCACCTATATCTAGGCCTATAGGGGCATAGACTTGATCTAGTCTTTCCTGTGGGATTCCTTTTTGCTTTAGGTTATCAAATATTACTTTTATCTTCCTTTTGCTGCCTATCATCCCGATATACTTGGCATCTTTGTTGATGACTTTTTCTAGAGCTATCTGGTCATGTTTGTGTCCCCTGGTGACAAGTACTACATAGGTAGCACTGTTTATATTTATCTCTTCAAGGGCTTTTTCGATGTCATCTGCTATTATATTATCCGCATCGGGGAATTTTTCTCTTGAAGCAAATTCTTTTCTGTCATCTATAACAACCGTTTCAAAATCTAATAGTTTTGTATAGTGGGAGATGCACTGAGAGATATGGCCTGCACCAACTATTACAAGTTTTGGAGCAGTCAATATAGGCTCAACAAATAAGCTTACTTCGCCGCCACATACCATGCCTAGAGCTTCTGCATCCTTTTCATTTAGATCATAGTGGACAAATTTAGCTTCTTTTGTCTCTAATACTTTTTTGGCCTCTTCTATTATCCTTGCCTCAAGAGCACCTCCACCTATCGTGCCTTTTGTGCCACCATCTTCAAACACTATCATTTTGGCCCCTATTCTGGCAGGGGTTGAACCCTTGGAGTGGGTAACAGTAGCCAGGACAGCAGGCTTGTTGTTTTCTAAACAATGATGCAAGTACTCAAAGACTACTTTATTATCATCCAATTGCAATCGCTCCTTTTTCACATTTCAACTTAATATTATCTTGATATTAATATTACATGCCTTAAGCTATTTTATTATCTCCATTTTGAGATCCAAAGGAGGAGAATCTATAATTTTGTCTTTGATATCAAGGATGTCTATTCCATAGCTAGCATATTTCGATATATCCTTTATATTTATACTTCCAGAAAAACCTACTTTTTTGTGGCAACGCATATTAAGTTCATTCAAACAATAAATGACTTTAATTGCATCTTCTACGCTTCCGGTATCAACCATCAAGATGTCTGCTCCACCCTCTGATGCTTCTTTTACTTCTTCATATATTTCTTTTATTTCGCCAGTTGTCTGAAAAACTATTTGATAGCCTTTTTCTTTAAGTGGAGTTACAGATTTAAGAGCAGGGTATATGCCGTCAAAGATTTTGACTAGACTATTATCGACCCATACATAAGGTTTTTTTGATATAGTGCTAGATATGCCTCCAGTTTCTATAGCATTTTTAAACCTATCTTTTACTTCAATGGGCATCTTCTCCCATGCACTAGATGTTATCTTCACCCTAGAGCTAGCTTCTAGAGAAGCCTCATACGCCTTAAAAGCAGCACCCGATGGTTTTGATAGGGTAGAAATTATTATTTCTTTAACTTCCATTACAACTGTAGGCTTTGCAGTAAATGAAACTACAACATCACCTTTTTCTACCTCTTCACCATCTTTTACAAAGTGAGATAATTCTAGGTCCAAATTCTCTAGTTTTTCTTTTATCCCATCTGCACCTGCTATCAACCCTTTATTATCTGCTTTTATTTCGGCTTTCACCGTCTCATTTTTTACATTTTCAAAAATGATCTCCCTGACATCCATAAGATTAATAACCTCCACTCTAATGCTGTAATAATAGTAACCAAAAATCACATAAGAATCACATATAAGAACTCTCATAATAATTACATAAAAACAATTACTCGATATAATTTAAACAATTAAGCCAAAAAACCCTTTAGAAGATTAAAGCTATATTTTTCATTATTTTAGCATTAGAGTTTAATTATGATACTTTTTTATCAAACTGTTTTGTCATGAAACTGTTTTGTTAATTAGACTAGCAGAATACCCGGCACCAAAGCCGTTATCTATATTTACCACACTAACTCCCGCTGCACAGCTGTTAAGCATGGTTAGAAGGGCACTTATCCCGCCAAAACTTGCTCCATAACCTACACTTGTGGGACACGCAATGATAGGCGCTTCTACAAGCCCACCTACTACACTTGCAAGGGCACCTTCCATACCTGCAACAACTACTACGACTTTTGCTTCATACAAAAGGTCCTGGTTTGATAATAGCCTGTGAAGCCCTGCCACTCCCACGTCATAGAGTTTTTCTACCCTGTTACCCATGATTTTTGCTGTTTCATACGCTTCTTCAGCAACAGGAATATCCGAGGTACCTGCTGCAGTTATTACTATCAAGCCTTTATCTTCTTGAGCTTTTTCTTCTTTAACTATATCTTCTTGAACTTTATCTTCATCTTTTTCGTCCAAAGAACCATCCAAAGAACCATCATAGATAATAGTCTTTGCAAGATCATTGTATCTTACCTCAGGCATCTTTTCTTTTATGGCATGATAAATTTCTTCTGAGGCCCTTGTGGCAAGTACTTTTTTGTTATTTTGATAAAGCCTCCTAAATATTTCTACCACCTGATCTATTGTCTTTCCTTCGCAGTAAATCACCTCGGGAAAGCCTGTCCTAACGCAGCGGTGATGATCAACTTTGGCATATCCAAGGTCTTCAAAATCCAAATTTTTTAAAGCCATAAGAGCTTTTTCGACTTCTGTTTCACCATTTTTTACTTCATTTAGAAGCTCTTTTAATGATCTCTGATCCATACCAAATCACCTCCAACTCTATTTTGTTCAAAGTGTATTTTCAATAATATCACTATTAGCACTATGAAAGCAATTTTATCAATAGATAAACAAAACAATATCTGCTATTTAGTCAAAAACTGCTTAAGGTGTTTGTTAATCTATGATAAAATACTCCTATATTGCCTTAGGTTAAAGGAGGATATAAGGTTGGCTGACAAATCATTAAACAAAAAATTCTCACATCTTAAAAATATCATCAAAGATATGACAGACGGCGCTGTTGTTGCTTTTTCTGGGGGTGTTGACAGCACTTTTCTACTTAAGGTCTGTTTTGATGTATTAGGTACTGGCAAAGTTCTTGCCGTAACCTCTGCTTCAGAGACCATCCCTGAAAGAGAGCTTAATAAAGCAAAAGACCTGTGCGAAAAAATAGGCAGTAAACATAAGATCATCTATACCAATGAGCTACAGGTAGATGGTTTTAGAAAAAATCCAAAGGATAGATGTTTCTACTGCAAAAATGAGCTGTTTGAGAGCTTGTGGCAGATAGCTAAAGAAAATAACTTATCTCATGTATTGGACGGCTCTAATTATGATGATATAGGTGATCACAGGCCTGGCATGAAAGCTGCCAAAAAACATGGCGTCAAAAGCCCCCTTCAGGAGGCTATGTTAACTAAAGATGATATTAGAAAAATGTCAAAAACACTGGATCTTCCCACCTGGAACAAGCCCGCCATGGCATGTCTTTCTTCAAGGTTTCCCTACGGGGAAGAGATAACAAAAGATAAGATAACCTCAGTCGAAAAAGCAGAAGACTTATTAGAAAGCCTTGGTTACAAGCAGTTCAGGGTTCGCCATCACGACAGTATAGCCAGAATAGAAATTTTATCTTCTGAATTTGACAAAATCCTTGAAGACAAGGACAAAATAACAAAAAGCCTAAAAGAACTTGGGTTCAAATTTGTCACTTTGGACATGGAGGGCTTTCGCTCCGGTAGTATGAACTGATAATTTACATTCGACGCTTATACTTCTAAGATCCCTTTTCTGTGGGCTTTTAGATAATCTTTACAGAACTTGTCTTTGTCTAATAATGATTTGGCTGAAGTAAACTGTGCCATCATCTTTTTGTCTGTAGGGTCAAGGATTACCCCATCAAGGCCTACCGTCATACACATTATCATAAAGGTCTGATTTAGAATCTTTCTGTTTGGAAGGCCGTAGGACACATTACTTAGCCCACACATAGTATGAACTTCATCGTAATATTCATGGATGCTAGTAATAGTCTCAAGTACTGAAGGGCCATTCTTGGTGTCTGTGCTAATAGGCTGAATTAGAGGGTCAATGTAGATGTCATCTTCTTTAACCCCTTCTTCTTTTAGGCCATCGATAACTGCCTTGGCACAGTCAAATCTTTTTTTAGCATCTTTTGGTATTCCGTCATCATCCATACAAAGAGAAATAATTTTACAGCCGTATTTGGTTACTAAAGGCTTTATTGCATCATAGCGTTCTTTTTCACCGCTTATTGAATTAACCATAGCCTGTCCGTTCTTGTGATGCTTTAGCCCTGCTTCTATTGCATTTGGACTTGGGCTGTCAATGCAGAGGGGGTTGTCAACAGCAGTTTGAATCTCTTTTACCATCCACTCCATAATTTCAGGTTCATCATTGATAAAGGTACCACAGTTTACATCGATGTAATCTGCCCCACTCTCTGCCTGTTCTTTTGCAAGGTTTTTAATGAACTCTGCGTCTCTTTTTTCCACAGCTTCTTTGACGGATTTTCTACTGGTGTTAATCTTTTCACCAACTATAAGCACATCAATCCACTCCTTTTTGAATTTTAAGTTTTTCTTTTCATTTTAAGTTTTTTTAATTAAAGAAAATTATTTACCCACTGTCAGCAAATTCCTATTTTCTTAAGTTTTGCTTATCAGTTTTGCTTTTCAGTTACTAAAACTTTTTAATCATCTTAATTTTATGCAATATTTATGCCAAAAATATTTTAATGCAAAGGTTGGCATTATGATTATTTTTTTGCTAACCGAGGGATGATTTGATGGTTATATATTTTGTTTTAAAATTTCACAGATGTTAAAAATTTGAACGGTTAAAAATAAAGAAAAAACTGAAAACTCCTATTTGAAACTTTCTAAATGTGATAAAATGAACTTAGGAGAAAGAATAAGAAGGGGGGAGGACCAGTGAAAGTAAATTTTGAACAAGGACCAATCAGACCACCACACGAAACAAAAAGCCTTTTGATCAGAGTTACTAGAAACTGTCATTGGAACAAATGCCTATTTTGCCCCACCTATAAAGATAAAGAGTTCAATATTAGATCAATAGAAGAAGTGATAGAAGATCTGCACGAGATTAAAGAAGGGGAAAACAAAATTAGAAACTTTGCAGTTGATAAATTCGGAAGTTCTGAGATCACCATGGAAGTAGTGGAAGAGATCCAAAGAAAACACCCTGGTTTGTCAAAGCTTGCTTTGTGGCTTTATGGAGGAGCAAAGAGGGTATTCTTGCAGGATAGCGATAATCTTATAATGGATACAGACGACTTGCACCAAATTATCACAACTATTAAAGAATTCTTCCCCGGGGTCAAAGGTATATCTACCTACTCAAAATCAAGAACAATTGCAAGTAAGTCCCTAGAAGAGTTGAAAAAACTAAAAAGCGCTGGACTTACAGAGGTTCACATTGGCCTAGAAACTGGCCACGACAAACTTCTCGAGTATGTCAACAAAGGGGCTACATCAGAAGAACATATTGAAGGAGGAAAAAAAGCCATAGAAGCAGGTTTGATCCTCTGTGAATACGTTATACTTGGGCTTGGTGGCAGAGAATGGAGTAGAGATCATATCTTAGATACTGCAAAAGTCCTTAACTCCATTAACCCTCACTTCATCAGAATTAGAACCCTTGGGCTCAGGGATGGTGTGCCTTTATTACAGAAAGTAACTGACGGCAACCTAACCCTGCAGGGAGATGATAAGATCCTTCTAGAAGAAAGGCTATTACTTACATCTTTGAATGTAGATAGCTATGTCATAAGCGATCACATACTAAATCTTCTTGAAGAAGTGGAAGGGAAACTCCCTGAAGACAAGGAAAAAATGATAGCCAAGATCGATGAATATTTTGAGCTGTCAAAGGAAGATAGAGACAATTTCTGTATAGGAAGAAGGCTCGGGTTATATGGCTCCCTCAAAGACCTTAAGAACAAAAGCCTCTACAAAAAGGTGGAAATTGTTAAGAACAAACTTGATAACCAGGGAAGGGTAGAAGAACTTTTCTTAAATAACTATAGAGGAAAATATAACGAGCTTACTGTTTTGTAAAAAAAAGTAGCCTGGTTTAAGGAGCATATTAGACTCCAAAAATCCAGGCTATCTTTTAAACTATTCTTGTTCAGTTGTTCATTTTTTAAAATATAAAATTCCACAGTGTAGCAGATATAAATAAAAACACTAAGATAGATAGGACTAAGAGAATTGCTCCTGCCTTCATCATGTCTTTTGTCTCGAAGTAACCTGAACTGTACGCTATAGCATTAGGTGGTGTATTAGCCGGCAAGAAAAATGCAAAAGATGAGGCAACACCTGCTGCTGCAGCTAATATTACCGGGTTAACTCCAAGCTGAAATGCCATACTTATCGCTATAGGAACAAAAGCTGTTGAGGTAGCAGTAATACTGCAAAATACCAAAAGGCTAAGTCCTGTGATAATAACTATAATTACTCCAATCCAATAAACTGAGAAATCTCCAATAACTCCCATCAAGATCTCAACAAACCAGTCTATTACACCTGTTGCTTGAAGGCCATTCCCAAGGGAAAGCCCTCCACCTATAAGTATTATAACTCCCCAGTCCACATCTAAGGTGGTTTCTTTCCAGTTGAGTACACCTACTATTGGGAAGTGAAGTAATAATACCCCTAGAAGTGATACTATATAGATCCAGTTGTTTGGCATTGTCCAGATTGAATCAAGAAGCCACAGGGTAATAATAAGGGCAAAGATAGCCAAAAAATTGTACATACCTTTTGGTTTTTTGCCGTCTCCTTCTTCTTCCAAAAATCCTACTTCTACTTCTTCAGTCTCAGGCGGGAATAGTTTTAACAAAATAAACCAGGCTCCCGGTATCAGAAGAATTACAAAGGGTAACCCAATAAAAATCCAATCCAAAAAATTCAAGTGTATATCGGCCATATCCTGTAAAAACCCTATGGTAATAGGGTTAGGAGTTGTTCCTATAGGGGTTGCAATCCCCCCGATAGATCCGGCATAAGCTATCCCAATGATAAAAGCCTTGCCTATATTTTCTGCATTACCTTTTATCATCTGCAGCATTTTCACAGCAATAGGTATCATTATTGCCGTAGTCGATGTATTAGCAATCCACATCGATAGGACTGCTACAGCTACCATCATACAAAATAAAAGAGTGCTTGTCCTTGTTCCAGCAAGCTTTATCATCTTTATACTTAAGTCTCTGTCCAAATCATACTTTTTAAGGGCAGATGCAAGTACAAAACCTACAAGTATCAGTGAGTTAACAGGACTGGCAATATATGAAAGGGCTTCTTCCAGTGGCAAAATCCCAAGTGTAGACTGCAAAAATATTATTGTAAGCCCGGTGATTGGGATCGCAATAATCTCGGTACCCCACAACAGGGCAGCAACTAAAGAAATTGCTATCATCATCATACCCGGCTGATCAAGGCCAGAAAAATTAAACATTGTAGATGAAACCAGTATACCAGCGCATATTGCCATTATTATAATTTTTTTGTATAGATTCATTTGAAATCACTCTGCCTTTTCGACTGTGTGTAATTAAAAGTATTGGACCCCTTGAATCTTCTATAGGGTCCAATACTTTACGTTAAATGCTTACTCATTCTCTTCTTTCTCACAAATTCTAATATTTAGATCTGTTTGCTTTTGATTTTGCTTTATAGTTTTCTTTATATCTTTACTTTTTGTCATTGTTTTTTAACTCAAAGTATAACTGCTCTGGCATGAACGGAATCTCTTTTAACCTTAAACCAGTAGCATTATATATGGCGTTTGCAATAGCTGGTGCACCGGGGTTTTTGGCAGGTTCTCCAATTCCTTTTGCCCCGAAAGGCCCATTTGGTTCGTTAGTTTCAATTAGATAGGTGTTGATATTGTAATTAACATCGGCAGATGTTGGCACCTTGTAATCCAAAAGATTGGGGTTTAGGATCTCACCGTCAGACATTCTCATCTTTTCGCTAAGGGTCCAACCCATGGCGTTTGCTACTCCACCTTCTATCTGTCCTTCAAGGGATAGGGGGTTAAGAGCTGTTCCCACATCGTGAGCTGCCCAGTAGTTAAGAAGGGCTACTTTCCCGGTTTCTGTATCTACTTCAACCTCTACTATATGACACCCGAAAGGATAAGCCGGTGAAACATTACCATAGTTAGCCTCATCTGGCATAACAGTATCAGGAATATAGGTTCCTTTGACGGTTATCGGTACTGCACCACGTTCAAAGAAAGCTTTCTCGCAGACCTCGGCAAAGGATATTATCTCCTTTGAATTGTTCTTGTCGATAATTTTGCCATCTTTTATATCCATAACTGCTGCTGGAACTTCTGTACACTTTGAGGCATAGTCAAGAATAATCTCCTTAGCTTTTTTGGCACCGTCTAGAACAGCGTTACCTCCAAGGGTCGTTGCTCTAGAGGCAAAGGTACCACACCCAAAAGGCCCTACATCTGTATCAATGATTTCTGTTTTGACATCTTTTAATGGAAGTCCAAGGACCTCTGCTGCAATCTGGGCAAAAGTGGTATTCATACCCTGGCCTATCTCTGCTTCTCCTGTATGAATCTTTACTTTCCCACCCGGGGAGATCTTCAGAATTGCTGAAGAACCCTCAAAAGGTGGATAGAAGGGCCTGTTTCCTGATACGTGGTTACATACTGCAAGGCCAATTCCACGTTTTTTGGTACCTTCAGGTTGATTTTTGTATTCTTCTCTTTTTCTATTAAAGTCACTTTCCTTAACAACTGTATCCACACATTCAGGCAGACCGCAGGTGTTAACTTTCCAACCGTGCACTGATGTTTCGCCGCTCTCGATAGCGTTTATAAGTCTTATTTGGTCTGGTCCTATATCAAGTTCTTCTGCTGCAACATCCATGGCCTGTTCAAAGGCAAAGTGCATCTGTGAGTTACCAAAGCCTCTATAACAGCTTGTAGGCACAGTATTTGTATAGACTGAGTAACCTTTGGTTCTTACATTCTCTAGCTTGTACATTGAGTCAAGCCTGTAGCAGGCAGTTTTCATAATGGCAGGTGCATATACAGTCCTTGCACCGTTTCCTGCAAATAGTTTGGTTTCTTTGGCAGTTATCTTGCCATCTTTATTAAATGCTACTTTTAGATAGATTCTCATGGGCACTCTTGGGTTTGAGGCGATAAAATCTTCTTCTCTAGTATTTATTATTTTAACGGGTATGCCTAGTTCTCTGGCTGCAAAAGCTGCAATAATGTGGGACTTGTACTCAAATTTGGCCCCAAACCCTCCTCCAACGTGAGGCTTTACGATTCTAATGTCATCTGGGTCCATGTTAAGGGCTTCTGCATAGCGAAGCCTTGCCATCGATGGCACCTGAATTGATAGATAAAGGGTAATCCTGTTATCAACTTCTGGTACAGCGATACCTCTTTGGGTTTCTAGATGTGCATGATATAGTGTTCCCGCATAGAATACGTCTTCATAGATATAATCAGCTTCTTCGTATGCCCCGTCAACGTCACCTCTTTCAACCTCAAAGGTTGACGTAACATTTCTCTCCTGTTCTTCATGTATAGCTGGAGCATCTTCTTCAAAAGCCTCTTCCGGGTCAAAAACCGCCGGCAGTTCTTCGTAGTCTACTTTTATCTTTTCTAGGGCTGTATCTGCAGTCTCTTCATCAATTGCTATCACAACTGCTACCTCATCACCAATAAATCTTACCCTGTCTTTTGCAAGGATTTCCCAATCTTTTACCATAGGGCCAAACTTGTTATCAGGTACATCTTTTCCTGTGAAGATGCCTTTGACACCAGGGACTTTTTGGGCTTCTTCTACATCGATTGATTTTATTTTGGCATGAGCTACAGTGCTTCTTAAGATCTTACCGTGATAGACTTTTCCTAAATTAATGTCATCCACATATTTGGCCTTTCCCATGGCTTTTTCTGCTGCATCATACTGGGGAAGGCTTTTTCCAATGATGTTATAATCCTTTTTGGTATCTTCAGTCATTGTCTAAACTCCCCTCCCTTCAGGAGTTTCATTTTTGTTCTTGTCTTGAATATAATTATAGATAGCTTCAACTATCTTTTGATATCCGGTACAGCGACACAAGTTACCTGACATTTCATCTCTTATATCATCTTTAGTAAAGGAAGAAGCTTCTGGCTTTTCTACTAAGGTTATTGACCTCATTACCACACCCGGGGTACAGTACCCGCACTGGATAGCTCCGTGCTCAACAAGAGTCCTTTGAACAGGGTGAAGTTCTTCTTCACTTGTTGCAATTCCTTCAATGGTAGTGATCTTTCTATTATTAGCCTGAACAGCAAGTACAAGACACGATGTAACCGGTTTACCGTCCAAAAGTACTGTACAAGCACCGCATTCTCCCGTTCCACATCCTTCTTTGGTTCCCGTTAAGCCAAGTTCATCTCTCAAAACTTGAAGGAGGGTAGCATTGGGCTTAACATTTAATTCAAAAGTTTTTCCATTAACATGTAAGGTCACAATTTTAAACATTAAATACTCTCCCCTCATCTGTTATTGCTTATCATCAGATTAAATCGAACTAAAAATTTGTAGAATTAGACTTTCAGGAGCTTATTTTGCATACCCCTTAGTATTCTAGCTACTAGTACATTTATTATTTGGCGTCTATATTCTACAGGGGTACGCCTACCAGAAGGATTACAGCTTGTGGCCGCTCGATTGGCTATTTTTTCAATGTTATCTTCTGTTAGTGTTTTACCCTCTAGTTCCTTTTCTAACTCTTCTGGTAGGCACATTGGGGTTGGAGCAACTCCTCCTAATGCAATGTTAGCTTTTAATATTTTTTCATTATTTTCATCTAGTTGAAGTAATACTGATGCGCTTGCCAGTGCTATATCCATCTGATTTCTGGTTGAATATCTTTCATAATCTGTCAAAACATTACCGTTTGTCCATTTTGGAACAATTATAGAGTGCAAAATTTCGTCCTGCTCTATCTGAGTTTTAGATGGTCCTGTGATAAAATCTTTCAAAAGTACTGTTCTTTTCGTACCGGCTTCATTAATTAGTAAAAGCTCTGCATCTAAAGTGATTAGTGGAGGACTGGTTTCGTTTGATGGGGCTGCATTACACAAGTTACCCCCTACTGTAGCTAAGTTCCTTACCTGCTCTGAGCCGTGGCAGCTAGCTGCTTTACTTAATGAAGGAAAATAATCTCTAATAAGTTTGGTGTCTTTTAGCTGTGTAATGGTCGCTCTAGAACCTATTCTTACTGCGTTTTCTTCTTCTTCGATCTTTTCTAGCTCACTTATATTCTTTAGATCAATCAAGTACTGCGGTGTAATTTTATGATCTCTCATCTGTACGAATAGATCAGTCCCACCAGCCAAGAATTTTGCATTTTCTCCGTATTCTTTTTTAATTTTAAAGCTTCTTCCAAAGTTGAAGGCTCAAAGTAATCAAAGTTTTTCAAGTTATTCACTCCTTCTTGACTATTGATAATAAATTATCATAAACTAGCTTATCTAATATAACGAGATCTAATATACCTAATAAAACAAAATCTGCTTAACAAACAATATCTTTACAGTATTACTTCATTACTTCTTATTAAAATACATATTGCAATATACATATTGCAATTTATATGCCAATTTATCAAATACCACTGTTATCAACATTTTTAATTTAACAAAGGCGTTCTCGTTAATTAATTAAACAAGATTGTTTTCTTTTTTAACAACATGTCGATATAATGACAATATAATTTACAAAAACAGCCTGACTATTCAATTTTTAATAGCCAGGCTGTTTTGTTGAAAAAGAGCTGCTAAATCTTACAGGAGGTGGTAAAGCAATTTCTATGCATTTTCTGAACCTGGACTTGCTTCAGTTGTAGGTTCAGCTTTGTCATCTTCTTCAAGCTCTTCAGGCTTGTACATATGCGGGAACTGCATTTTGTGCATTCTCTTTGCAAGGATTGGGCCTCCCCAAAGCATTGGGATAAGAAGTAGTGATACAGGTACTGCTGTAAATACAATGAAGTTTTGGAGTGCTTCTATACCACCTTCACCAATCATAATCAAGATGGCAGCTACTGCACCCATAATAATTGCCCAGAATATTCTGATTGGAGCGTATGGGTTTTCCTTTCCACTAACAACGATAGACATTGTAAAGGCCATTGAGTCACCAGTTGTTGCTAAGAAAGACACCAGTAGTACCATTATTAACGGGACAATTATCATGCTTAGAGGTAGTTCTAGTGCTATATGAAGTAGTGCGGCTGGTAATCCTGCGTCAAAGAGTGGCTCAGAGATAATTCCTGGATTATTTAGTTCGAAAAAGATTCCGCTTCCGCCTAGAGTTGTAAACCAGAACATTGTTGCTATAGGTGCTATAATTCCTACACCTGTTACAAGCTCTCTAATTGTTCTTCCTTTGGAGATTCTTGCAACAAATAGTCCCATCATAGGGCCATAACCTAAGAACCAGGCAAAGAAAAATACTGTCCACCAGCTAAGCCAGCCCCCGTCCCCACGATAAAGAGTCATTGGAACAAAATCTCTTACATGACTACCAAAAGAACCTAAAAAGCTATCAATTATAAATCCGGCTGGTCCAACTAATAGTACTAGACCTACTAAAACAAATGCTGCTATAACATTAAATCTACTTAAAAATCTAATTCCTTTATATAGTCCTGTAACTGCTGATAGTGTATATATTCCTACTAAGACAACCAAAATGCCTAGCTGAGTTAAAAATACATTTGGCACTCCTAAAGTATGCTCTAACATGTAACTCATCTGAAGTCCAAGAAAACCAATCGGACCAATTGTACCTGCAGCTACAGCTACGATGGCAACAATGTCAGCCACGCTACCCCAGGGGCCCATAACACCTTTTTCCCCAAGGACCGGGTATAGCATGGAACGTGGTTTTAGAGGTAAACCTTTTACGTGATAAGCATACATCAAAACAACTGTAGTTAAAGTTGCAAGTATTGCCCAGGCATTAAATCCCCAGTGCAAAAAGCTTGCTGACAGAGCTGGTTCTACTGCCTCAGCACTTCCTGCCTCAATACCGCTAAAGAATGGAGGCACATCTGTAAAGTGATAAATAGGCTCTGCCGCCGACCAGAAAATCCCTCCGCCGGCCAGTAGAGTCATCATAATCATACATACCCAGGAAAAAGTCCCTATCTCAGGTTTTACATTACCCCCAAGCTTTACAGAGCCATATTTGGATATTGCAAGACCAAAAGCAATCACTACTGTTAAGAAACAAAGGGCCTGAAAGATAGCGCCAAAGTAAGTTGCACTCCAGTCAAAAGTAGTATTTACGAATGCTGAAACTGAATCAATGCTAATTAATGCAGCGATAACAAAAACAACCAAAAAGCCTCCACTGGTTATAAAAACCGGCCAATCTACATCTTTTAACATTTCATTCTTAACATTTTTTTCTTCAGCCATTTTTCTCCCTCCTTAGGGGGAATTAAATTGATTACTCTTCTCCACCCTGACGGGCTATTTCTTCCAACTTTTCTCTTGATTCAGAATCTAAAACTGGTTCTACTCCTTCTTCTACCATCTCTTTAGTCTTTTTGAGAGCTTTCTCCCTAATGGTCATTGCTCCATCATCTTCCCAGGGAGTCCAGGTACGACGTTCAAATAGCTTTGGCATCCAGATCTCTTTTCTAAAGTTTTTGACAGTATGGGAAGCACGCAGGTAGTTGCCATCCTGGCCATTTTCAAAAACAACATCTTTAGCCAGGGTTTTCTCATTAACATCTACAGGCCTTGCAAGGCGTTTGACCTGAGCCATACATTCATCACAGTAAACAAAGTCGGCATAGTCTACTACTTTGTCCATATCAAGCTGCATTCCATCCATAATGTCAGCAGCAAGGCCACTTGCCATCCCGGTGATACCTGTCTCAAATCCTGCTTGAGCATCAACCACTTTGGAGTCTCTTAGCATTGCTGGCATTCTTGTCGGAAGCCCTAGATAATCTCCCATTTGACCTAAGCAAACCTTAAGGATAGCAAATTCTGGACTGGCCATAGAGATGTTACCCGTCTTCATGTCAAAGCTCCTGGCAAAGCTTGTATATATTGCCGGAGCACCTGGGTTAACCAGCTGTGAAAGGGTTAAGCAGGATAAGATCTCTGCATGAGCCATAGCAGCACTTCCAGCAATTGTAACAGGAGCAGTTACACCTGTTATTGGGCCAGAACTTACAATCAATGGGATTTTGTATTTGCTTGCTTCGATTAACGCTTCAAGGGTTAGCTGTTCTGTTTTCATAGGTGGTGTTGTAAGAATCCAAAATGACAAGAATGGACGCTCAAGGAATTCTTCCTCACTTCCAGCAGCAATAGAGGCCATCTTGATTGTGTCCTGGACACTCTTTTTCCCCGGGGCAGGCCCTGTAATGTGTTTTGTAGTGTAGCTAAGACTTGTAGCCCAGGTGTACCAGTCAGTAATATCCTGAGGTACATCCTGAGGAGTTACAGGTGGGCTTGCAAGGGATACATTGTCAAGTCTTTGTAGTATTGATGACATGATTGCAAGGTCTTCATTAGTTGCAGGGCGTTTTTTGCCTGAATCCATATCTAGTACCTGGGTTGCTTCGACCATTGCTGCAAGGGCTGGGGAATCTTTTTCGAAATTTATATCGTATTTTTCGTCTCTAGCATATAGAGTTATATTATCTCTACCTGGAAGAGTTTCCAATGCTTTTTTTACAACGTCTCTATTTACATAAACTATATCATCTTCTACTTTGCAGCCAGCATTCTTAAAATAATCTTGTGCTACGTCATAAGGCATTCTCATCCCGGTATTTTCTAAGAGGTCAAGAGCTGTTTCGTGGATCTGCTCTACTTCTTCTTGTGATAGATACTGGAGCGAAGGTTTCACTACTTATCACTCCCTTCCTTTATTTTATTTAGGATAGATACGGCAAGTTCTGCAGCTTCCTGAAGGTCTTCTGCATAACCGTCAGCACCAATTTCCAAAGCCCAATCTTTTTCTATAGGAGCTCCTCCTACTACAAAGTAAAACTGATCTCTTACACCTCTTTCGCGAAGCTTTTCTTCTAACTTAGGTAACTCTGGAGCAGTCATTGTTAGTAGACAGGACGCACCGATAATGTCCACTTCGTTCTCTAGTGCCGCATCTATAAATTTGTCAGGTGGGCAGTCTACACCAATGTCGATAACTTCAATATCTCTTGTAGAAATCATGGTTGCAACAAGGTCTTTACCTATATCATGGATATCTCCCTCAACTGTTCCAATTAAAAACTTACCTTTTTTCCTGCCAGAGCTTCCAGAAAGCTGGTCTTCGAGCTTGGTAATTGCAGCTTTGACTATATCACCAGCCAAAATCAGTTCTGGTAGGAAAAATTCGCCCGATTCATATTTTTCCCCGACAGTTTTGATCCCCGGAGTATAAGCTTTCTCAACTGCTTCGATAATTTCGACTTCATCACTTATTGCTTGATCAGTAAGTTCATTTAACTTATCCTCATCTAGATCAGCTATCGCCTCATAAATCTCGTTAAAAAGTTTGTCGCTCATTTTTTTTCCTCCTTTAGTTAAGTTAATTTGAATTTTCAACCCACTAGGCCCGCTATAAATCTTTTAGTTGTTTAATAATACATGCAATTTGTATGCCAAAACTTCAAAAGCTAGAGTTAAATTTAAATTAAATTGTAAGAAAAGTTTTTCAAATCTGACGAAAAGGCGATTTGATAAAGATACAAAGTATCAATAATTACATAATTTAGTACGACCAATAACTTTTAACATTGCTTGTTTAGCATGCGTTGTTCAATTTTTTAACGCCTGTTATTATTTTTGACAATTAAAGCCCAACTAACAACTAGTCGGGCTTTTTAATTTGATTAGAAATAAATCCTCTATTCAAAATCACCTAGATATACTGGTGCCTCTCCTTCCATATACATGGCATTCTGCGGACACAATGATACACAAAGACCGCAACCGTCACATTTGTTCTGGTCAACATCAGCCTTTTTCTTGCCTGATTCTTCGTCTTTGTCTACAGTTATAGCATCATAGAAGCACCAGCTTGGGCACATTCCACACCCTATGCAGTCTTCTTTGTTAACATAAGCATAACTACGGCTATCTCTATCTACATCATCCCACTTCATAATTTGAGGTAGAGTTATCCCTTTCATCTCATCGATTGAAGCATAACCTTTTTCTACCATGAAGTTTTCGATACCTTCGATAAATTCCTGAACATGACCAAACTGCTTCTTGCCATACATTAGAGCAGTACAGGTTTGTACATTAGATGCACCAACCATAATACACTTAACCATGTCCTTCCAGGTTTTGATTCCATTAGTCGCAGAAATCGGGATACCTACATCCTGTGCAATCTTGGCTATCCATCTTAGAGTAATAGGCCTCATCCAGGGGCCATTCACTCCGGCATAAGTTCCATGAAGAAGAGGACGGCCACTATCAATATCGATTTCTAATGCAGTAAATCTATTAATTGCTGTTACAGCATCGGCTCCTGCCTCTTTAACTTTTTGTGCAACATCAACCGGGTTGACACCATCAGGAGTTAACTTAATAATCACAGGAATGTCAACTGAATCTGCAACCAGCTTGGCAACTTCTTTTGCCGCATCAGGAGAACTACCAAGAACCTGACCACTCTTATATCCAAGATCTCTTGGGTGAGGACAGCCAAAATTTAGCTCAAGCATGTCCACTCCTGTATCCTGCATTTTTTTGGCCATGTCTGACCAGCTATCCATATCTGTACCGGATATACTGCCCACAAGCTTTACATCTTCTTTTTCACAGTGTTCTTTGGCAACTTTCATTTCGTCCATCCAGCTATCAACGTCATAAGTCGCCAAAAATTCACATGAATAGTTAGAATAGTTCTTTGGCCAACTGTCTTTTTGAAGAACTGTAAACCTTGGAGAAACATATTTTTGCAAAAGGGGCTCTGGGCTCACAGTCTTTGCAATAATTCCACCGGCTCCTGAATCTACACATTTTTTCATATATTCAGCGTTTTTACTTGGTGTCGCTGAAGCTATAACTACAGGGTTTTTAAATTTAACACCGCAAAAGTCTGAGCTTAAATCAACTTTACTCATTTTACAATTCACTCCTTTTTAATTTTGTAAATCTTTCTTTAGTCTAAGTCCTTTTTGAACCAGCTGCTGATTGGGTTCATTTCGTATTCACAGGTGATTTCTCTGCCTAATTTCTTGTCCACTAATTGAACTTTGAAGTATGATGTGTAATTAATCTGTTTGTTTGCGGCAACTGTTCCAGATAGGATCACAAGGCCGTCTAGGCTGTCTATTTCTGCTGTCTTTTTGGCTTCTTCTAATAGATCGTCTGGTGTTAACATCGCAGATAACAGGGCGTCCTGGAACAAAATAATTTCTCCACTATCAGGGTCTTTTATCCAGCTTTTTAGCTCTATATCATCCCAGTGTTCTTTGATCTCGGAATACTTCCAGACCTTTTGTCCAACAATATTTGGATAGATTTGCTTTGCTTTTGGGATGCTGTCTTTTTCTAAATCTCTGTCTGTATGGTCACTTCCCACAGTAATATAAAGATCATCTTGTGTGCATAACATCACAAACTCGGCCTCAGGAGTATGACCACTATCACTAAGGCAATCAATAATACTATCCTGGGTAATAAGGTCTCTAAATACCGGGAAAAAGCAGGGTGTTTCATCTGGTGCTCCGATACCTTTTGCTTTTAATTCATCTACGTGTTTTTGGACCTCTTCCTGATTCCTACCGGTAAAACCACCGTTTAACATTTTTTTAACTTCATATATTAATATTTCTTCATGATTTTCGCCGTAATTATCTTTCATTAAAAATTCAAGTGTGCTCAAATTCTTTTCCCTCCCTCTCATTCAATGCTCACTAAAGTCTATAGTAGCGTATATACTACAGTATATAGTAGCATGTTCGCTGCTTTATAACTAGCTGTAAATCTTGTAAGTTGTTTTGCTGTATAGTTTGTTTTAGCTATAGTACTATCTAAAGTACTATATCGTTTAACTGGGGAAATTCTTTTCTTATCTCGTGTACTTTTTCCCTATCTATTTCTATCCTTATGATTCTTTCTCTTTCGTCAGTTGATGCCAGCACTACTCCCCAGGGATCTACCACCATACTGTGGCCCAAAAATTGCTTTCCTCTGTTAATGCCTGCACAGTTACATGAGAGCATATAGCAAACATTTTCTATAGCTCTTGCCTGGTTTAGGGCAGTCCAGTTTGCCAAGCGGGGGAAAGGCCAGGCAGATACATTTAAGAAAAATTCTGCACCTTTTCTCATCATTGCTCGAAAAATTTCTGGAAATCTAAGGTCATAGCAGATGTTAAGACCAAAGTTCCCGATGTCTGTCTCAATTACTTCTACTTTGTCACCGTTTTTTAGGATTTCTGCTTCTTTTGAACCGTAGCTAAATAAGTGCATTTTGCTGTAATTACCTAAAGGCTTTCCTTCATTGTCAATCATTACGCTGGTATTATAATATCCATCCTGGCGGGCTTCTACTATGCTGCCCGCCAGTACATAGGAGTCAATTTCTTTAGCTTTTTTCGAGATTTCACTAATGGTAAAGCCATCAAGCTTTTCACTTTCTTCTTTAAACCTGTCAAAAGCAAAGAAGCCAATATTCCACATCTCTGGAAGTAGTATTAAGTCGGCGTCTTTGTTTTCGTCCATTTTTTTAAAAGCATATTCTATTCTATCTTCTTTACTCTGCTCATCGGTAAAACTAAGCTGCAGGGTAGCTACCTTAATCATGGTTAACAGCTCCTCCTACTTATAATATCTCAACTCTAAAGTCATACATCCTTCAGGAATCTCATAAGGACCGTGCTTCATTCCCGGAGGTCTACAAGCATACATTCCTTCTGTATAAACTTCTTTTTTGTTAAGGTCTTTTAGCGAACCTTTTAGAATATAAACTTCTTCCCAAAAGTCGTGTACTAATAAGTCACTTGTAACTAGTCCCGGAGGAAATTTAAGAAGTCTGCTGTAGTCTCCTGTTTCTGGGTCATGGCTTAAGATCTTTTCGATAATGCCTTCTTCTGCACCCTCAACCTGTCTCCAGCCAATACTGATGTCGTGATCAAAAAATTCTAATTCTGGTTTAGCCATTGTAATATGCCTCCTTAGTTTTTGGTTAATTTAATTTATTGTTAATTTAACTAATTCCATTCCTAGTTCCACTGCTTTTCTATTCACATCCATTTTCTTGGCAAATCTACCTTCTAGCGCTTTCTCTAGGGATTCTTTTTTGACAATTCCGCTTTTGGCAATTAAGGCACCAAGGCTCATAACATTTAATGGTAGATTAAGGTTATTTGCTTTTTCATCTCTTACTTTTTTGGCTAGAGGTAGTCCAAGAACATTTTCTCCTTCATAGGTGTCTTTAACAAAACTGCTATCATAAACTATCAGGCAATCTTCTGGTACTTTTTTATAGTATTTTTTCAGCGCTTCTTCTGTTAGGGCCAAAACCAGGTTTGGCTCGTCTACGGCTGGGTACTGGATTTCGTTATCATCAACAACTACCTCGGATTTGGTAAAGCCTCCTCTTGAAGCAATTCCGTATGAAGCAGTTTGGGCTGCTTTTTTGCCGTCTTCAATAGCTGCTTCGCCAAGAAGCACTCCGGCCACAACAAGGCCCTGTCCTCCTTCACCTCCAATTACCACTTGCCAGTTTTGTCCCATTTACCATCACCTCTAATTAATAGATTCTTTCACTTTTTTGTATTTGGTATTGAAATCTTCTTCTTCAACTTGATGAAGCTTGCCAATCGGGAAGCACTCTTTTTTCTTGCTTTCATCAAGCTCGTCGTATTTACTCTTTTTGACACCCTGATCTTTCATCATTTTCATCATGTCCACAGAATTTGCCCTGTAGTTATATCTACCATAATAGGTAGGGCATAGAGATGTTACTTCCACCATAGAAAATCCTTTGTGATCAACAGCTTCTGCGATTAAATTGTCCATCTGTTTAACATGGTAAGGTGTAGAGCGACCTACATAAGTTGCACCTGAAGTTATAGCTAAGTCGCAGATATCTATGCTCTTTTCTGCTGTTCCATATTTTGATGTGGAGGTTATGCTGCCCTCAGGCGAGGTAGATGAATACTGACCTCCAGTCATACCATAGTTAAAGTTATTTGTAACGATAGCTGTCATGTCAATATTTCTTCTTGCAGTATGGAGGAAGTGGTTACCTCCAATAGTAGTTCCATCACCATCTCCCATTAAGACAAGGACTTTAAGCTCTTCTTTTGGTATTTTTATCCCTGTCGCAAAGGATAGGGCTCGCCCATGTGTACCATGAAATACGTGAGTTCTAAAATAATCATCACTTTTTCCCCAGCAGCCGATTCCTGTTACCACGACTGTTTTTTCCGGGTCAAGTTTTAGCGTGTCCATAGCTCTTGCTATGGAAGCCAGGGTTATCCCGTGACTACAGCCTTTACACCACATCAAAGGTAGTTTTTCTTCTCTTATATAATCTTTATAACTCATTTTAGGAAGGAACCTCCTTCAACTTCTCTAGGATCTCACCGGGTAAGATATCTTCACCTGAAAATTTGTTTATCCTTAAGACATCTTTATCCCTAAACACCCTTTCAACTTCTAAGGCAAGCTGACCCATGTTTAGCTCTACAACAACCAGGTCACTGCAGTCTTTAACTGCTTCTTTTATCTTATCTTCTGGAAATGGCCATAGCGTCTTTAACTGAACAAGTCCTATTTTTTGGCCTTCTTTTCTTGCTTTGTCAACTGCCTGAAGAGAGCTTCTAGCAGAGATCCCAAAGGATATTATTGCAGTCTCGGCATCGTCCATATGGTATGTCTCAATCATACCGATATCATCGATGTTTTTTTCTATTTTGTCCCATAGTCTTTGAACAACTTTTTGTGAGTTCTCAGGGGACATGTCCAAGAAACCTTCTTCCCCGTGCATCGAAGAGTTAACCCTCTGTAGATGTGGGTCTCCATAATTAGATATTGGTGGTATCATATCTGTATCTGGTTTATAAGGCTTATACTCCTCAGGGGAGCAAGTTGGTTTCTTTCTATCAACTATTTCAAGTTCTTCTGGTTTTTTGATCTCTACGTCCTCTCTTAGATGACCAACTGTTTTGTCAGTTAGTACGATTACTGGAGTTCTGTATTTTTCCGATAAGTTAAATGCCTCAACTGTCAGATCAAAACATTCCTGAACTGATGACGGGGCAAGTACGATAATAGAATGATCCCCGTGAGTCCCCCAGCGGGTCTGCATCACATCACCCTGAGCTTGCTTTGTCGCAAGTCCTGTACTTGGGCCCCCTCTTGATACGTTAATAATTACGCAGGGTACTTCCCCTATTACTGCAACGCCAAGGTTTTCCTGCATTAGCGAAAATCCTGGACCACTTGTTGCTGTAAAGGATTTGGCCCCTGACATTGAGGCACCGATTACTGCAGCAATACTAGCGATCTCGTCTTCTAACTGAAGATAACAGCCGTCTACTTTTGGAAGCTTAGCTGCAGCAACTGCCGCTATCTCTGAGGATGGGGTTATTGGATACCCTCCAAAAAATCTGCCACCTGCAGCTATTGCTCCTTCTGCACAAGCTTCGTTTCCTTGCAAAAATTTAACTTCACCCAAGTCTTATTCCCTCCTTTCTTCTACTTCTATTGCTAAATCTGGACAGCGAAATTGACACATCTTGCACCCTATACAATCATCTGATGAAACTTCTGGGGTTTCATCAATGGTAGGCTTTAGTACCTCTTTAGGACAAAATTCAATACAGATACCGCAGCCTTTACACCTATCATTTTTAATGACGGGAAGACCTTTCTTTGTAGCCATCAGATTATTCACTCCTTTATTTGCACCCAATTATTCTTCTAGCCACTTTATTCTTCTAACCACTCTGACGGATCATACTTTGGCAGTTCTTTTCTTACGTTACCGTCTTTTCTGTTGCCTAGAGCATAGTCGGCCTGCATAAGCTGCTGTATCTCCCTGGTTCCTTCGTAGATAACAGCTCCTTTGCAGTTTCTGTAATATCTTTCTACGGGGTATTCGTTAGAGAATCCATAAGCTCCGTGAAGCTGTACCGCATCTCCGGAAGCTGCTTCTGAAGCATCGCAGGCTACCCATTTGGCAAGAGAAACTTCTTTTGTATGTCTTAGTCCTTCATTCTTCATCCAGCCTACTTTTAGATAAAGAAGCCTTGATGTCTCGTAGTCTCTTACCATCTTGGCAATCATCTGCTTAACAAGCTGATAATCTCCGATTGGATTCCCAAAGGTTTCTCTTTCTTTACTGTATTTTAGACAAGCATCTCTACAGGCTCTTACAAGACCTGTTGCTCCTGCTGCAACTGTGTATCTTCCGTTATCAAGAGCACTCATGGCAATTTTGAAACCTTCTCCTTCTTCGCCCATCATGTTCTCTGCCGGAACTTTTACATCGTTCATAGCTATCCAACCAGTGTTACCTGCTCTTACTCCAAGTTTACCGTGGATTGTGCCTGTTTCTATTCCCATGTCTCTTGATACAATGAAGCAGCTTATTCCTTTGTAATCTTTTTGTTTTTTCTTTTCCATGTCGGTCCAGGCAAAGATTAAGAAGTGGTCTGCAACGTCTGCTAGTGAGATCCACATTTTTTCACCATTTAGGACATAATGATCTCCTTCTTTTTTGGCAGTAGTCTGAAGCCCTCTTACGTCACTTCCTGCATTTGGTTCTGTAAGTCCAAAGGTAGCGATTTTTTCGCCTCTTGCCTGTGGCGCTAGATATTTTTGTTTTTGTTCTTCGTTTGCCCAGGTAAGCATTGTCATGCTGTTAAGTCCAACATGAACAGAAAGAATAACCCTAAGAGATGTGTCTACAGCTTCAAGCTCCTCACATGCAAGTCCAAGGCTGACGTAGTCAAAACCTGCTCCCCCGTATTTTTCAGGAATACACACTCCTAGTAGATCTAGCTCCTTCATCTTTTCTAAAATTGAATCATCGAATTGTTGCTTCTCATCTAGTTCTGCTATTTTTGGTTCCACTTCCTTTGTCGCAAAATCCTTTACTGTTTTAGCTAGCATTTCTTGATCTTCATTTAATGTAAAACCCAACATTTTTAAAAACCTCCCCTTAGTTTTTAATAGTTTTTTAATTTAGTTCACCCCAAGTTAACCTTCTGCCATTTAATATTGCAATTTTCATACCAACTTAATTAGCGCTAAGAAATAAAAAAAGGAGAAAACCGTACTATAAGGGGTTACGGCCTTCTCCTTTAAATTTATATTTTTCATTATTATAATTTTCGTTCAATTTCTTAACGTCAACTGTTTAGTTTTTTCCAAAGGGTTGTTCTACTAACTCCAAGCAGCGAGGCTAGCTCCTCTTTACTGCTGGTATGGTGCTTAGCCACCTGCCTTATTATTTCTTCTTCCATTTCCTTTAGCGTGCCAAGTTTAACTGTTATCCTGGTATTGTTATCATCGTCAAAATCTAATCCGTCCTCATCTTCGCAAGAACTCATTTCGTAATCGTCTTGATACAACTCCTCAATTAGTTCATCCAAATTTCTAAATGATTCAAGCTCATCCTGGTCTTTACTTAAAAGGACATACTTTTCTACAAAGTTTTTAAGTTCTCTTATATTTCCAAGCCATTTAAAACTCTTTAATCTGTTTAGATGTTTTGCCTTAATCTCCTCAACAGTTACATTTTCTTGTTCACAGATTTCTTTGACAAATAAGTTTATCAGATAAGGTATATCTTCAGGCCTCTTTCTAAGGGGAGGGATGTTAAGATTTAGAACATTTAAACGATAGAAGAGATCATTTCTGAACTCTTTGTTTTTGACCCTCTCTTTTATATTGTCATTACAGGCTGCAACCACTCTTACATCCACTGGTATTATCTCTTCTCCGCCAACTCTTCTAACAACTTTTTCCTCAAGTACTCTTAATAATCTTGCCTGAAGAGAAGGTGGAGTTTCTGTTATTTCATCAAGAAAAATAGTACCATTATGAGCAAGCTCCAACAGGCCTAGTTTTCCGCCTTTTTTGGCCCCTGTGAAAGCACCGTCCTCATACCCAAAGAGCTCACTCTCAAGTAAATTGTCCGGCAGGGTAGCGCAGTTTATAGCTACAAATGGACCATTTTTTCTTTTGCTCTCATTATGAATGCTTTGGGCGAACATTTCTTTACCGGTACCGCTCTCGCCCGTTATTAGGATAGTTGCATCATTTTTACTGTATCTTTTGGCCTTTTCAATGACTTTTTCCATTTTGGGCGAATTAGTATGAATTTGCGAAAACTCAAATCTAGCAACAAATCCCTTACTGTGAAGCTTTTTCCTAATTTTGTTTTCTAGTTTTTGTATTCTAGAGATCTCAGTAAAGTTAATAAAGATGCCTTCGTTCTGCGTTTCAAATCTTACCGGTATTCTATTAATCAGGCATTTTTTGTTTTTTAATGTTTGTACATCATTTATAACTATATCGCCATTACCTAGAATTTTGTTAAAGACATTCTTATCTTTTTTTAGCTCTTCGATATCCCTTCCTATTATCGGTTCACTCGCAGGTATTTTTAAAAGCTCTTTTCCTTTTTCATTTATATAAGTTACTTTGCCGGTGTTTTCGACTTCCATTACTCCACCATAGGAGTGGGTAAGAATTTTCTTAAACCTTTCGTTTCGTATCAGATCATTTTTCCTGACTCTCATGAGCTCATCAGCTCTTTTGAAGGCTTCGTACACTGCTTCCCAGTTAGAATAAACCATGGCACCTTTCATGCCTTTTTTGTTGGCCTTCTCAAGAATACACATACCCGAGGCAACCACAACTTCAGTCCCGTCTTCAAAAGCTTTGTCTATCTGGCTATCCAACTCATCTTGGTCTTTATAATAATAGAATTCAAGGTTTTTATTTTTTAGGTTTATTATATTTTTCATGTTATCAAAATCATATCTATTTTTTCTTTTGAAGTATTCGAAATATGCAATATTATCACCGAGGCTTTTGGCTTCGTTTAGAGCCTGTAAGATATCAAAGGAATTAATCTCTACAGGTATCATAGGCACGTCCACTTTACTTTTAATTAAAGCTCCTGTAGCGCCTCTGCTGATAATTACAGTTTTTTTATCATTTTCGTATCTTTTTGCAATTTCTACTCCTTCATCTAAGACCGCATTATAAACCTCCACTTCTTTATTTTCTTCTCTGGCTATTTTGCGCGCAAGGTCAGCAAAGTTTTTGTAGGGCGAAATTACGACTAATTTTTCATTTTGACTTTCCATTATTTTTCACCCTTTCTTTTCTTAATACTATCAGTTGTAATAGTTGTAGCGATTATAACAATTATATCACTATTATACAATACTTTTGTTGATAAGTCCCTGGAAAATATCGTTTTATGTTAAATTACAAAACTATGTATGTTTAAGTTTTGAACGTACATTGTTCATATAAGTTTTAAATTATGATTCCGGTGCAAAAAGTCTATTCACCTAACTTTGTTTCATTTGACTTTTTGCACCAGAATCAATTATTAATTTGTCTCACATGCCAATAGTAGTTATTAAGATGGTATGTGAGGCAAATATTGAAATCATACTATCTCTTTATGAGTAGCGCGTCTAAGGCTTTAACCCCTTTTCCTTCGTCTAGTACTACAAGGGGGTTGATGTCTAGTTCTTCTATATATTCTTCATACAATGAGGCAAGTTTACTTACTTTAACTATCTGATCTGCCAAGGCATCAATATCTTTTTTGTTCTTACCTCTTGTTCCTTCAAGGATTTTAAAGCTCTTAATCTCCTTTATCATCTCCAAAGCTTCAGAGTGGGTAAGGGGTGCAAATCTAAATGCCACATCTTTTAGTACTTCTACATATACTCCCCCTAGACCAAACATTACCATAGGACCAAATTTCGGGTCTCTTTTGACCCCTATAATAACCTCTTCTTTTTCTCCTGTTTCCATCTCTTCTAACAATACTCCGTTGACTTTTGCATCAGGGGAGTTTTCTTTCACTGCTTTCATTATTTCGTTGTAGGCTTTTTCTACTTCTTCAGGCGAATCAAGGTTTAGCTTAACTGCCCCTATATCACTCTTGTGCAGTACATCCGGGGAGTCGATCTTCATAACCTGAGGAGACTTAAGTGATGAAGATAGCTTTATGGCTTCATCTTTGTCACGGCATAAGCCACCTTCTGGAACTGTCAGGCCACAGGTTTTTAGAATCTTTTTCCCTTCTGACTCACCCAAGTTTTTGTCACTGTTGTTGTTTGAAAAAGCCTTTTTGAGGGATTCTTTGATATCAGGGTCAAAGTCATTAGATTCATCTTTTTTGGCATTTAATATTTTGTTTTTGGCTTTGCTGTATTTCATCAGTTTGGATAGGGATTCAAGACCCCTCACAGGGCATTTGTACCAGGGAACATCTCCCTCATCTAGCACTTCAAAGTTATCAGACATCAATCTATCTCCCGCTGGCCAGGTAACTGTTAACGGTTTATCTATTTTGTCAAAGACCTCTACAGTATCTTTTGCCATCTGTTTACCTGCTTCACCATAGATCATACTGATAACTACAATGATGCCATCTATCTCTGGTGCGTCTGCCAGGGAATTTAAGACTCCTTTAAAGTTTTCTGCTTCATTAATCACCTGGGCTGTTACATCAACAGGGTTAAGGGCTGAGCCAAAAGCGGGGATATATTTTTCTACTTCTTCTTGAGCTTTGTCCCCAAGAGAAGGAACATTGATATCTTTGTCGCTAGCCCTATCGGCAAGAAGGATACCTGCACCTCCGGAAGTAGTAACTATAGCTAAATTATCGCCTTTTGGCATTTTGTTAATCTTCTCAAGTAAATATGCAATATCTATCATCTCTTCCACACTATATACTCTTATAACTCCTGTTTGTTTGAAAAGGGTATCATAAGAAGTATCTGAGCTAACCATTGAGGCAGTATGAGAAGCTGCAGCTTTTTGGCCAACTTCTGAGCTTCCAACTTTAAGGCATATTACAGGCTTATTTGCCTTAAGTGCCCGCTCCAAAAGTTCTCTAAAGCGCTTTCCATCATTTACTTCTTCAAGATAAGTCATGATTGCACTGGTGTTTTCATCTTCAATGAAATATTCTAGAAAGTCCAGAGATTCAAGGTCTGCTTCGTTACCAGTGCTAACAACTGCACTAAAACCAACACCTTTTTCCTGGGCTGAATTAAAGATTGAATAACCAAGGGCCCCACTCTGGGTAACAAAACCAATATTGCCCTGTTTTAGCGGTCTTATCTCCATAGATGCACTAAAAGTAGAAGTATTGCCTGTTCTAAGATTCACAACACCCTGACAGTTAGGACCCAAAATACCCATCCCAGATTCTTTGGCGAGCTCCTGAATTTGATCTTGAATCTTTTTACCTTCTTCTCCCGCTTCAGAAAATCCAGAACTATAAACGATGGCATGTTTTACTCCTTTTTGGACACATTCCTGAAGTACCGGCAAAACAAGCTTATAGTTAACTATAATAAGAGCTACGTCTACCTGATCTTCAATATCGCTTATACTTTTATAGCATTTAACCCCGTGCATCTCATCATATTTAGGATTAACCGGATATACCTTTCCCTCAAAGTTGTGTTCCTTAAAGTATCTTAAAGGTCTTCCTCCAATGGAATCTAAGTTTTGCGAAGCACCTACAACAGCAATAGATTTTGGATTAAATAAAGCTGTTAAATCCTTTTTCATAAAACAAAACCTCCTATTTTGTGTTTAATTTGTTAACATATCTGTGGTTTATTTAGTACTACATGTAATATAGATGCAATTTTTGTGCCAAAAAAAAAGACCCCCGAAAATCCCGAGGATCTATTAAAGGAATAAGATGAATGAAAAGTACATTACCCGGTTTTTTTGAACCAGGGGTTCATAGTGCCAAACTTCGTATCTATGACAAGGCCTAAGGAGATAATCACAATAGCTATATAAATAAAGGCACTAATTAAAGGTAACTGCTGTATTAACCACAGAGACACATAGCCTACAATTAACTCAATTGCAATAGTCTGAGATGTTTTGAATAGATTAAGAATATATCTACCTACTAGCACTGCAAGGGCTACATAGCCATAAAATACCACTGCAAAAAATCCTATAATCAAAAATGGCACCAGAGGAAGACCTATTATTGTCAGTGCTACAGCAAGAAGAAGCACTGGAAAAACTGCCAGCCCTATAAGTCCTATAAGAAGAATCCTGCCAATATTTCTCTCCAAATAATCAGACATGTTATCAATGTATTTTTTAGTTAGAGATACCACAAGAAAAGCTATCACCAAAAACCCAAGTAAAGACACTATCCTAATAGCCATTCCAAAAACATTACCAAGAGCCATCATACCCGGGGCATGCACACCAATTGCACTCAATCTGTCAATCACACCTCCTGCCTGTATCGATATCTCACCGCCTCTAAGGGTGCCATCATTAGAGACTGTCAAAGCTCCTCCCATTGTAATAGCATCCCCATGAACCACACCATTTATCTTGACATCACCGGCAAAAGCTATTACGTCTCCTTCTACTTCTCCATCAACCACCACATTACCACTAAAGGCAACTACATCGCCCTCAATTATCTGCCCCGCTTCAACATGTACATCTCCACTAAATTTGACTATTTCGCCTCTTCTTTCCAATTCTTGACTCTGTTCATTTCCTTCAACTGCATTAACATAACTGTTTTCTATTATCCCAGCACCCTGAAATATTAAAGCAAAAAACATCACAATAAATACTGAAATTACTAATCTTTTTCTCATTAATCTTCCTCCTTATAAAAGTTAAAATAGATGCAATTTAACTGCAAAACATATGATCAAAGTAAAGTTTTGTTTTTAATCGTAATTCAGTTTGATACAATTCTTGCAAGGGTTCGGTATAATAACAACAAGACAGCCAAGGACAATATAAATAATGTAAAGTATATCTCGAAAATCGAACTATATATCCCAAAAAATATTTCAAAAGTAACCTGGGCAAATGCCAGCAGAGCTTCTAAGAGCGAAAGAATATATATTCCAAAAGATAGAACTTGACTTATTATCCAACTGCTAACACTCGAAAAAGCAGCTAGCATCGAACTAACCTCTGTAATAATCTGCTCCCTAAACAATGCCCCCTGTAGTATTATTAATGCCGCAATGAAAATAATTTTTACCCCAACTAAAATTCTATTTTTATAAATAGATTTATCTAACTCTGGGATAGGTTTGCTATTTATCTCTTCCATCACTTGAGCTTCAAAATTTACCGGTACTGCTGCTTTTTTAACATCATCAAAGCTAGAATAAAGATTTTTTAGCTCTTCTAGCCGCCTTTCGCACTTAGGGCAGTTTTCTATATGGGAACTAAGCTTTTCTTTTTCTTCACTACCTAGCATGCCATCTAGATATAGATTTATAGCACTTTCATCGCATCTTTGATATCTTTTAATCATCATCGACCTCCTTCAAAAAAACAAGCTCTTTTTGGAGAAGTTTTCTCCCTTTGAATAACCTGTTCTTTACTTTTGATTGATTTATATCAAGAATCTCTGCTATTTCTTTGTAGTTAAAGCCATTAATGTGATAGAGAACCACTACAGCCCTGAATTCGTGGGGGAGCTTTTTTATTGCTTTTTCCATGTAGTTTAGCTGTTCTTTTTGGATCAAATTCTCTTCTGGCCCTTCTGATCCATTAGTGCTTTCTAACTTTTGCATACTGTCATCATCTTTTAAAAGAATATCTTTCTTTTTTTTCAAATAATCGAGGCAGGTATTTGTAGCTATTTTGTATATCCAGGTGCTAAATTTGTACTTAGCATCAAAAGTATCAAGTTTTTGATAAGCTTTTATGAAGCTCTCCTGGGCAAGGTCCTCTGCATCCTGGCTGTTTTTGACCATTCTTTTTGTAAGAGTCAAAATCCCCTTTGAGTATCTATTTACGATCTCAGAGTAGAAAGAGCTATCTCCATATTCTAGTATCTTCTTGACAATTTTTTCATCTGATAGATAATCAGTTAGATAGTCATTGCTTCCCAAAAGTACCCACCTCTGTTAAAAAACCTGACTCTAATTCCAATAATGAATGTCATATATGTTTAGCAATAGTATTTGGTTTTATTTTTTTATCTATTAAGTAATACGATCAGGTTTTAAAAAAGTTTATATCAATCCCGAAATATTATTTTAATTTAAATTTATCATAAAAAATAAGCCAGCAGCTACTAAAGAGTAACTGCTGGCTTATTTTTCGGGGGCTTGTTTTGTTTTTGTTTTAGTTAATTAAGTTAGAAGTTATATCTAGAATCGACCAATAACAACTTCATCTTCAGCTAAGATTCCGGTATTAACAAGTGCTCTCTGGTAAGATGTACTTTCACGAGACATTCTTACAGTTGCGCCAGTTATAGTATCGATAGAATCTTGAGCTGTGTTTGTTGCACCAGATGGTACATCTACTCCAAATACATTGTCTTCATTGACAGCATCTCCCCATCTGTCCACTTCCCAATCTACTAAGGAAGTAAGCTCAGTAGCATCTTGGCCTTCAAGATATTCGGTAATAGCATCGTAGTTACCTGACCAACCACCTAAGCTGTGATACCCGTATTCTACACCCATAGGTACAGGTGTATTATTTTCAAATTCTACACCCATAGCTTCTAAAAACTCTTTTACTGTGGTGTCATTATCCATTCCTTCAAAAGTTCCATAATCGTTAACAACATGATTCCAGTTATCAATATCAAAAATGGTATTGTCTGCTAACTCGTCCCAATCAGGCATATCTGATCCGCCGGTTCTCTTTGTGGGTATAAACTGATCTTCATTTCCTACAGTTAGACCTTCTCCAATTGTAGTGTTCTCGAAGTCGTAATCTTCATCAAACTTCATCTCAAACTGGAACCTTGTCCATGGGTCAACTATAACTGCAGCAGTTTGTCCTGTATCTTCATCTACTTCTACGGCCCATAAGGACATCATGTTGTTTGTTGAAATCTTAAACATAGAGTTCCCTTCTTCTAAGTCTTCACCTTCTGTATCTGCAAAAGTAGGCTCTTCTTCAAAATCAACCCAGATATCTGCTGCATCGTCATTACGTGTTCCCCAGTATCCATCATACATTTGGAAATAACGCATTTTTGCATTTTGAATAATTCCATCTTCATCAAGTTCTAGGATAGTCTCGATGTATCTTTCTGCCTCATCTAATTCTGCTCCGTCTGCTTCCCCCTGCCAGGAATAACCTACGTAAGTTCCTTCCAAAGAATCATCTTCTGGTATGTCAGCTACTTCCTCCTTCTCACAACCGGCAGCAGCAACTACTAATGATAAAGCTAGAACAATCACAAGCATTAATCCCCCTCTTTTGTTAAATTTCACTATTACTTCCCCCTCTCATTTTTTTAAAAAAAGCCCCCTTCTAAAATATACGAAACTTCATATCGTTTTTCTTATTTTAACTAATTTGCACAGGTAATTGCTAGTTACAATCGTACTATTGATCATAGTACGATTGTACTTGTAGGGTTTCCCAAATAAAAAAGGCCTTAACACCACACGGACGCATTGTGTGTTTTAGGCCTTTCGTCAATCCTTTTATTTGTTTTTTTATGTTAGCTATTTTTATCTTTTAACTCTGAGGCATAAAATGCCGCAGCCTGGGCTCTATTACTTAAATCTAATTTACTCATAATACTGCTAAGCTGATTTCTTACAGTTTTTTCGCTAATATATAGTTTTTCACCAATTTCTTTATTGGTTTTTCCTTCTGATACTAATTCTAATATATTAAATTCTCTAGGAGATAGTCTTTCAGAGGTTTTTTTCCTTTTATTTTCATTTTTCTCTTGTAGTCTTTCCATAACTTTTTGGGTTATTTCGTTACTCAAAAGCGGCTGACCCATAGCAGCCTTTACGACGGTATCTACAAGGGATTTGGCTTTAACCTCCTTTAGCAGATAGCCTGATGCTCCGGCAAGGATGGATTCGATTAAAGCATCATCATCAGAATAAGCTGTCAGCATTACAACATTTGCTTCAGGGTTATTATTCATAATCTCTTCACATGCTTTAACTCCACTTTTGTCTGGCAGTCTGATATCCATTATAATTACGTCATAATTGCCTTCTTTTGCTTTGTTGATAGCACTCTCGCCATCTGCTGCTTCATCTACTTGTTCTATCCTATCATCCCTCGTTAAGTGTTGTTTTAGACCAATACGAACAATCTCATGATCATCAACAATCAAAACTTTATACAAAACCCCTCACCCCTCAAGTAATTTAATCAAGTGGCACTTCTAATTTAACCCTGGTACCTTTTGAGTTCTCTGTTGTAAGCCAAAAGCTGCCACCTAAGTTATTCATTCTTTCCTTAACATTTATCAGTCCTAGTTTGTCGCCTTTTTTTTGCTTTTCTTCTAATTTGTTAAGATCTATCCCTCTTCCGTTATCTTGTGTAATTATAACTAATTTATCTTTTTCCTGGTTTAGCTCTATTGTCACAAGGTCACCCCTTGAATGCTTTATAGCATTGATTAGTAACTCACTGAGTACATGATATAAGTTTGCTTTTATATTTGGAGGCACCACCAGAGATGGTTTTAGATTATTAGTTATTTTGATATCCATATTATAGTTTAGCTTATCTTTAAGCTTTTCTAACAGGTCCAAAAGTGTCTGTGAGGCATATTCAGCCGTTTTTAGGTCTTCAATATGAAGCCTAAGATTAGATAAAACTTTATTTAAGCTGTCAATCGAATTCTCTACCTGTGATTTTATTTTATCATATTCATCATTTTCAATGTCGTCTATACTCGTTTCAAGACCAAGGCCTACTGCATATATAGATTGGATAACATCATCATGCAGGTCTTTTTTAATTCTTTCTCTTTCTAAAAGAATTGCATTTTCGCTGTCTATCCTGCTGAGCTTTGCTAAATTCTCTGACTGGATATTTCTCAAAATAATAATAATGCAAATAGTGATTAATAAGCAGAAAAAAGTCCTAAAGAGAGGCACAGGTATATTTACCAGCCTGAAAAATACGTCCATATTTACTACAGAGGACGGGAAAAAATATCCTTCAGGTACAATTACCCCTGCAAAAATTCCATACAAAATAAGGGAAAAAGTCAAAATATTATAATTCATAGATACATTTTTATTGTAAAGTCTATCTTTATTCTGTTTTTTGTGAAGATAAAAAGCTATCCCAGAGATCAGTCCTCCCGGAAAAGCAAAAAAGTACCTGCTTATTATCTGCGCAGAATTAAACCACAGCTCTGTGTTTTCCCCAATCAAAATCAACCTATAAATTACAAAATAGCCTAGCCAAACTAAAATAAGAAAGATAGAAAAATATATTATATATTTTATTACTTCGTTGCCTTTTAGATCATACAGAAATTTTAGACCAAATAATAATAAAAAACCAAAAGAAATCCCTACCAGGTTTAAATTTATAAGTTCTAAAACAAATTCTGAAAAATGAGACTCTCTGAAAGGAATGTAAAAGTAACTCCATTCAGAAACCCCGTGCAAATACCCAAAAACAGCTAATAGCCACAGGTTCCCTACAATTGTCTTACTTGAATAATCTTTAACCTGAAGGGTTATAGCAATAGCCATTATAATAAATGACAATCCGTATATGAAATATATTTCAGCCAGGTATTCTATAAAAAATTCCTTAATCATAGTACAAATCCTCCCTACAAAATGATACCATAAATATAAAATAATTAAATGTACAAAATTTTGCAAAAAAGTGTAAGTTAATAAAGAAGGGGGAAAATTTAATGAAATATGATGTGACTGTTATTGGCGGTGGGCCAGGAGGTATTGCCTGTGCTGTAAAATCTTCAAAGCTAGGGCTAAAAACTGCGTTAGTCGAAAAGAACTTCCCCGGAGGTGATGCTATTAATGAAGGTTATTACCCTTTGAAAGTGCTGCTCTCAGATGACGAAAAAGTTTTGCCAGAAAGGATACAAAATGCATCTTTTGCCTGGCATGATAGGTTAAGAAAGTGCGGTGTAGACGTAATTGAAGGAGAGGCAGAAGTCCTTGATGAAGGTAAAATCAAAATAATAACAAGCACCCATACTCAAAACATACATACAAAAAATATTGTCATCGCCACAGGAAATGTCCCTGTCTCACCAGTGGAGGGCGTCAAGCTAGATGGACAAGGATTTATCTCTTATCAGCATGCTATGAAAGAAAGCAAAGCGGGTGAGTTGACGGGAGATAAGATAGCAATCTTAGGTGCTGATGTAGAGGGCTGTGAATTTGCATCTTTTTTTAGATCTACAGGCAAGGATGTGTCTCTTTTTGAAACTTTGGATAGGATTATGCCTCTATGTGATAAAGATACAGGAAGTTATCTTTATGATAGCTTTGTCCATCATGGTATTAAGATTAAAACCAATACCAAAGTCACAAACTGCAGTTACGAAAAGGCTCAGGACAACGATAGAAGCAATATAAACAATAGAAAAGTCAAGTTAGAGTTTGAAAACAGTGACCCAGAACTTTTTGACCGGGTTCTTCTCACCGGAAAAAGCATTCCAAAATTCCCTGAAGGTTTAGATAAGCTTGGGATATCTTGTAAAGATGATGGGTATATAAAAGTTGATTCAAAGATGAAAACATCGGTGGATGGAATATATGCTATTGGAGATGTTATAGGGGGGATAACGTCTGCTAATGCAGCCATATTAGAAGGAAGGACAGCGGCAGTTAATATATCTGGTATAAAAAAAGACATAGATTATTCTACTATGCCTTATGTGTTCTTTACTAATCCGCAAATATCTGCTGTAGGACTTAGAGAGATGGATGTTATAAGTAAAGAAATCCCTTATAAAGTTGGTAAAATTGATTTTAGATACAATCTAAGAGCACTCTCCCTTGGATATGACAGAGGTTTTGTCAAGGTATTAGTTAATCCAGAAGAAAATATAATCTTGGGTATACACATTATAGGGGATAATATATCGGAGCTAATCCCCCTCTCCACCCTGGCATACAGTAAGGCTATATCTACCTATGATATTACAGATCTGCCGCTGCCCCATCCGATCATGGGGGAAATCGTATTAGAAGCTATAGAAGAAGCACTATATGAAGCTTAATTATAAGAAGTACAATGCAAAACCGAACAGGATCAGATTATCAGATCATAATGTATTTAACGTGTTGATCTGCATAACAAGAAAAGTGATATCGTCATTCCCCTGAAGAGAGCCACCATTAAAACGTCTAAAGTCTTCATTTAAAAACTCGACAATAAATTCAGGGGACAAATAGCAATAGTCATAAAAAACTGATCGCAATCTTTCGTCGTATACTTTGCCCATATTTTCTTGTTCTGTAAGACCGTCAGTATAGATTAACAAAGTAGCTCCCTCGGTTAGAGTACAGGAGCTTTCGCCAAAATCAATAATATCTGCCGGGTATGCCTTCGATATCGGAAGTCCCTGGCTTTTTAGTTCTTTAAGCTTTTCATCAATAACAAGAAGGGGTGGGGTCTGAAACCCAACTCCACTATAGGTCAGCTCTAGTGTATTTAAGTCCAGCACAGCAACAAAAATACAGATAAAGTAGTCATCAGGATAATTTTCTTTACCAAATTGATCCGAAAGGTATTTTAATACCTTTTCAGGTGTTATCTCTTTTTCCTCTACTAAGTTAACATAATTTTGGATTGTGTTTTTAACAAATACGCTCATCATTGCCCCTTCAAGGCTGTGACCGGTTACATCAGAGAGATAAAATACTATCTTTTCATCAAGTTCCATAACATCATAAAAGTCTCCTCCTAACCGTTCTGCAGGGTAATGATGAGCCCCAAAAGAAACCTGTTCGAGCTCAGGCAAAGATTCGGGCAATATTCTTTCATGGATCTGCTTTGCCTTTTGGAGCTCTTCATCTAGCTTATTATAAAGATTTTCTAACTCTAAGTTTTTTAGTTCAACTTCTGCTGTGTATTGATTGATCTTTTCCTGGTTTTCCTTGTTTTCAGTTATGTCCCTTATAATAGAAATAACTTCGTCATTATTAGTGGGTACGAGCCTCGCCTCAAAATATCTTTCTTCCCCGTTCAAAATAGCCAGTTTGTACTCTGTTCTCTGCATTTTGCCGGTTGCAATAGCTTCCTCCATGGAATAGCACACCCTATCTACCACCTCTCGAGGGAGTGTTTCGGATATATTTTTACCAATTGCATTTTCTTCAGCTATATAAAGCATTAATTCATCAGGTGCGTTAATATCAAGAAATTTG
Source organism: Natranaerofaba carboxydovora (assembly GCF_022539405.1). Lineage (NCBI taxonomy): Bacteria > Bacillati > Bacillota > Clostridia > Natranaerobiales > Natranaerofabaceae > Natranaerofaba > Natranaerofaba carboxydovora. The sequence goes on from NZ_CP054394.1 coordinate 2,559,104, forward strand.
CCATCTCTATTAAGTCTAACAATTATATCTGGAATTGCCGACATAATGGTATTACTAAATTTTTCACTTTGAACAAGGGCACTTTCTACTTCTTTTCTTTTTGATATGTCTTTTGAAGCACCAATAATTTTAACTACTTTATCATTTTTTACAATGGGAAATAGAGTTGTAAGCCAGGTTTTATCATCTTCTTTAAAATTTATTGATTCCTGATAGTTTAATTCTTTTTTAGTTTTAAAGCATTCTTGATACTTTGACACCTGCAAGCCACCTGTTTTTTTATCAAACACTTCCACAGGAGTTTTCCCAATTACCTGATCTATATCTTTTATCCCGGTTTGTTTTTTGTATGCTTCATTTACATATTCATAGAAAAAATTATTATTATCGTCTATGCTTATTAAAAAAACAGCATCGTGGATGCTATTCATTATTCCTTCAAACAATATAGATAAATCTCCTAAGTTATCAATTAAGTATTTTTGCAATGGCATAATTCACTCCTCCATTATTGGCTGCACATTAAGCAATATATGTATTAAACACATCAAAATTACATCAGATTCAATATTACATAGAGTCCATTATACTATATTAGGATTGTTTATTATATATTCTTCTAAATAAATCAAATTCCTGTTACCATCACAAAATTATATAAGTATAAAAAATAAATATAGAAAAGAGTTAGTAAAACTAATATAATGAAGTATAATGATTAAATGGAAAATAAATGATTGATTCTGGTGCAAAGATAAATTCAAAGGAGGTATGAAAAATGATTATCGCATTGGTTGTTTTAGGAGTGATAATATTATATGTTGTTGTACTTTATAACGGTCTAATATCTAAGAAAAACAACGTAGACCGAGCCTGGAGCGACATTGACACACACCTGCAAAAAAGATACGACCTTGTCCCAAACCTTGTTAATACTGTAAAGGGTTATATGAAACACGAACAGGAGGTCTTAGAAAATATTACCCAAGCCCGCACAAAATGGATGAATTCTAGTACCCTTAAAGATAAAGAAGCAGCTGAAAATCAAATGGCAGGTGCATTAAAGAGCTTATTCGCCGTTTCTGAGAACTATCCGGAGTTAAAGGCTAACGAAAACTTTAAGCTTTTACAGGAAGATTTGACCGCTATCGAAAATAAGCTTGCTTATGCTAGACAAAGATACAATAGAACTGTTAAGGCTTTTAACACTGCGATTCAGAAGTTCCCTGCTGTAATCTTTGCAAACATGCTAAACTTTGAACAGCAGGAATATTTCGAAGTTGAAACTGAAGAAGCAAGAAGGCCTGTTGAGGTGAACTTTGACGAGTAAAAGAAAAATAAGAATGCAGATATATTTAAGGTGAGTAAAGTGAGGTGTAATTACTAAAAATGCTTATTGAAGAACACATTAAGCGCAACAAACTAAAAACTTACTTGCTTTTCGGGCTGTATATTTTTTTATTTGCTGCAGTAGCCTTTTTACTCGGATTATATACCGGAGATGTAGTAACCTGGGGAATACTGTTCGGTGTTGTTTTTGTTGTTATGTTTATAATTAGTAACTTCTTTGGCAAAAATGTAATCGCCAAGATGACAGGAGCAAGAGAGGTTACAAGAGAACAAGAGCCATATCTCTATCACACAATTGACGGGCTTAGTATAGCAGCAGGTATTAATACCCCCAAAGCTTATATTATAGAAACTGATACTCCTAATGCCTTCGCTGCTGGCTCTTCTCCCAAAAATGCTATCGTTGGGGTGACAAGGGGACTTTTGAATAGATTAAACAGGGAAGAGCTTGAAGCAGTTATCGCACATGAAATGGCTCATATTAAAAATTACGATATTAAGGTAGCTACTATATCCGTAGTACTTGCAGGGACTATAGTTTTTGTGGCTCATATGATGAGAAGGAGTCTTTTTTGGGGTAGATTTGGCCGTGCTGGCATGGGTGGAGGCTCTAGACGAGGAGGCAGTGGCAAAGGCGGTGCCGCTGTAATTCAAATTCTTGCTTTGATTGTAGTGATTATAATTGCCCCTCTAATGGCAAGGATAATACAGTTTGCAATCTCAAGAAAAAGAGAATACCTTGCAGATGCAAGTGGTGCTGAATTAACAGGGTATCCTGAAGCACTTGCAAGCGCCCTTGAAAAAATCTCCGGTATGCAAAAAGATGATACAAAACTAGACAACGATGCCATTAAAGGGCTGTTTATCGTTAATCCTTCTTTGGAGGATAGTGCAGGTGCTGTAGGCAGCGAGCAGACAGATGTGATGAGCTTTAGCGGCAAAAGAAAAAGTAGTCTTTTTTCTACACATCCGGATGTTAAAGATAGAATAGAGCGGCTTCGAAGCATGTAAATATTTTTTAAACATATTAATCACAGGTTGAAAACCTCTTTTTTTATGTTTTATAATCTTTTTCAAGTGGTGTTTTCTTGTGGTGTTTTCTTTAATTTGTAGTCATAAATTTTGGAGGCAGATAGCTTGGAAAAAAAGCAAATACCATTTATAATAACAATTTCCTATTTCATTGCCTTTATCGGTATTAGGATGGCAGTACTAATAGCCGGCTCTGCTGAGAGTGAGTTCGCAGATGCTGCAAAACACGGATTAACTCCAGAGGTAGATTTTTATATAGGCAGAAATATAATACTTTTTGGTTATCATATTCACCATTTTTATTTTGGAATCGCTCTTATATGTATAGCAGGGTGGCTTGCTTTGGTTGGATCAGAGTTTTTGAAAAAGCAGCATATAGCCTTTTTGTACGGGACTGGGCTTGGGTTATTCATGGACGAGATTGGACTTTTACTCACCTGGGGTGATTATTATTCTAGCTTGACTTACCTTATCAGCTTATTCTTGGCAGGGATTCTGGTCAACATAGTGTTTTTTCCATATTTTTGGAGAAGCGTTAAGGAAAACCTGGTAAGTACCAGTCCAAACTCATTCTTTTGGAAAATAACATTATATAACAAAAATTTTGTGAGGACGGTGGATAACTTGAGTAATGATACTAATAAAACTCACAGAGCCAGTTTAGTATTTACTGGGGTCATTTATATTGCTGTCGGATTTTTAATCCTATTGTACCCTGAGTTTGTTTATTACTGGGTTGCAGGTGGATTTTTCATCCAGGGTGCAGCTTCTCTAATTAGAGCCTGGCAGAATAAAGAAGACGAAAAAGAAGAAGCAGAAAAAAGTAAAGCCCAAAATACATCATAGTTTGTCATAGCACAGTTTATTCATAACCTAGTTAAGCACCTTCTGTACCGGGTTCATTGCCTTTAAGGTCCCAAGTATTATCCTATCAAATTTTATTTTGTCTGATTTTGCTAACTTAGATACAATGGGCAGGGCTTTGTTTAATTCTTTTTCGGTATCAACTTTATTAATAAATAATATCACTCTTGCATCAAAAGACATTTTACTAGCTCTAAGTGATGTGTATTCAATGATCTTTCTAAAATAATTTTCTTTCAAAACACTTCCTATTTTTAACCCTGTTATTTTGGCTGCTAGCTCTGCTCTATGAACGTGTTCTTCAGTTAATTTTTTGTCTACTGCATCAATCCCTGTCATCATTACAACCACATCTGTTCCTCCAGGTATCACAGGTTCATTTTCCAAAAAACCACCTTTTAGCGGTTTTCTTTTGGCACCGTCAGCTTCTACGATCATACTTTCTACTAGACCTTCAGTCTTTACAAACTCTTTAAGCTCCTTAATCCATTTCGTAGGCACACCTTCTACTTTATTTCCTGCAATTTTTTTAGAGGCCAAGAAAATAGTTTTATCATCTGGATTTATGGTTTTTAATTCTTTTTTTACCTGCTTCAAATCATCTGAAATAATATATTTATCAACTTTTTTGGGGCAAAGATGCTCCATTTGGGTAGTTGTTGTAATGATAACTCGTTCCTCCATTGTTAATTCTCCTGCAAGACGCAAGATAAAACTTGTTTTGCCCCCACCTCCAACAACACTTATCACTCTATCGTCAAAACCAAGGGACATCCCTTCTATTAACATATATAGCACTCCTATCTATATAAACTGCTTTTATATTTAAAGGTACATTATAGTCCAAAAATTATAGTATGCCTAATTTAAGATTATTATTCCAAAGTTAATATAATTTAATGAAGCGGCCCACCAAAAGAAATTAGGCCGCTTCAATTAGTAATTAATACATTTCTAAACAAGTAAGTTTATATTAATCCCAGAGATGGTCCAGTTTATTCTCCCAAAGCCTCTCATCATCAGGATCTACTTCATGGGGCACTAAAGGTCCCTGCTGCTTCAAGTATCCACCTTCATCAGCCCATGGGTTTTCTTCTACGGGCGCCGGAGCCCAAATAGCGTCCTCATCATCTACTTCATCACCGGGCCTTGGTATTTCTTTTCCTTCATTAAGGTCATTTAAGTACCCTACTGCAAGCTTAGCAGCAGAATATGCAGGCTGTGCTACTATTGACCTTACTTTTCCATCTTTAATTAAATCAAGGCCTTCTGGTCCCATACAGATTCCGGTTATTCCGTAATCGGCCGGATCTTCGCCGTGACTTTCTATAGCGCTAACCGCTCCAGGCCCCATTATATCAGGTGTATGAACATATACACCCAGCACCTCGTCACCATGCCTTGTCAAAAGGTCGCTTGTTCTCTCAAAAGCATCATCATTGTTCCAGTGTCCTTCACCCTGGGCCACTTCTAGCTGAGAATATTCTTCTATAACTTCATTAAAGGCTTCTGTTGAAGCCTGAGCAAACATATCCTGCATAGATCCTGTAATCTCAAGTACCACTCCTTCAGGCACTTCTCCATCATTACGTTCTTTTATACCTTCAATGAAATCTTCAGCTGCTTTTGTGGTAGCTTCATGGATGTCAAAATTAATATATAGCTCTATATCTCCACCTTCAGGGGATGTATCAAGGGCCATTACAGGTATATCCTCTTCATTTAAACTTTCTATACCGGGAACTATAGCCTGTAGATCCACTGCCCCCGCCATAATCAAGCCATCTACCTCCTGAGTGATGTAATTATCCATAAGATTCATTATAGTTTCGGCATCTGCCTGTCCATCCCTTATATCAACATGAACATCACCTAGCTCATCTGCTTTGTTCTCTGCACCTTCTCTAAAAGCCTCTATGTAAGGAGTGCCCGGGTATTTAATAATCATCCCAAAGTTTAGATCAGCATCTTCATCAACTTCAACTTCCGCGTCTTCCATACCGGGATCACCACCAGCATCCTTACCTTCCTCAGGCGAACAGCCAGTTACTATAAACGCAGCCAGTAAAACTGTTAAGATAGTTAACAACAATAATTTACTATTTAGTAATTTCATAAAAAACCCCTCCTCTATTTTTTGCTGCAACAATTAATTTAACTTTTTATTTCTTCATTTTTATTATATTTATTCTATTTGTAGCACCTCCTTCCTTTAAAAAGGCAAAATTCAAATAACTCAAATAATGCCTATCGACTGCCTAAAAATTTTCGACAAAAAATTAATATTTCCTTCGAAAATTTTCTTATTGTAAACATTTAAGTACTTTCAATACTTCATTGTTTTCCGGGGGGCAGCCAAAAACACGGGTTAATTTAACATTTTGCTTATTTGTTTTATTTAAAATTTCAATTTTGAAGGTACATGGTCTAAGAGCACACCTACCAACCAGTATCACTTCAGCGTCGTTTTTGTCATAACTCCCAACACTTTTGGCATCCCCATTTTTTGTCATCTCATTGTATTCTTCCATCTCATTCAATTCACCCGTTATAATTGTTTTATTTGCTAACTTTTTTTCTAAATTGTCTTCTTTTATATCATAAAGACAGCTAATCACAGTATTTTTACACCCTGTGCAAGTCGATTTAGAAAAAACCATCGAAAACCCATCAGCTTCTATTTTTATATCCTTGCCTCTATCAAAATTTTTCACAGGGAGATTATCTTTAGTGTAATCACCAAGAATTTTTATCTTTTCTCTATCGATTGTTCCAAACTTTTTATTAGACAGTGATTTTTCTATGAATAACTCATCCTCATTAACCCCCATTATTTCAGAGGCAATAGCATCAACAGCCACCAAATCCATACCTGCAAGAATAAGGTCCATATTAACAGGGCTACCAAAAACAGGCCCTCTTCCCTCAAGGGCATAAATCCCGTCCATCACCGACAAAACTTGCTTTTCACCAATCAAAGTACTTACAAACTCGCTCAAAGCTTCTGAAAGATTATATTTGTTATGAAATCTCTTTTTTTCTTCATCTGCCAAAAGGCCCTTTAAGTTTTTTATTCCAAGGCTTACTTCAAACTGATCATGAGTTTTCATCACGGGAAGGGTAATGATAACATCTACTTCTTTTACCGTATTATAGATTTTAAATCCGTTTAGCTTTGAAATTTTGTCTTTTTTTAAATCCCTTACATCATAGCCTTTTTGTCTTAACTCATCATAACCGCATGTAGAGATAACATCTTCAGTATTAACACCCACTGCCGAAGAATCACCAATTATAGGAGTTGCTCCAGCTTTAACGACCTGAAGGGCAAGGGCTTCACTTACTTCTACAAGGGTTACAGCTCCGCTTATTCTTTTTGGCGGCACTGCAACCAGGTTTGGTTTTATCAAGACTTTTTGGCCTGGGGTTATATATTTATCTAGTCCAGCTTCAATATAGCTTTTCTCTACAGCATGGATTATCTTTTCTTTATCTAAGTCCCTTACATCCTTCTGTCTAGCTTTATTTACTGAAACAATCGCCATATTAAAACCCTCTCTATCTACATTCATAATACTTTCACATATATAGTACTTGATTCTGGTGCAAAAAGTCATATGAACAAAGGTTTTGTTTTTAATTGTAAAAACACTTAGCTTATGTGAATAGACTTTTTGCACCAGAATCAAATTTTATATTACATCAAAAATCCTGAGAAAGATGATTATAATTATTAAAATAGATATATTCAAGGATATAACAGATATTTTTCGATTCGCAAGAATAAAAGCCCTGCCAACCAGGGAGGTTATTTTTAACAGTAACAATGATATTAGATAAAAGTAAAAATCACCCATCATTAAGTCCTCCCTTGTTAATTCTTTTTGATAGAAAATTTTAGACTTTGTAGACATACTAAAGCCTTTAAGGAGGCTTATCATCTCTTAAAGGCTTCAGCTAAATGGTTCTTTATCTAACAACGTTCTGTGTTTTGTAGATATTTCGGTGAGTTATGTCTATATCAAACAGCTCATTGTCATTACTATCCGTAAATTTTTGTTCAATTCTTTTAGTAACAGTTTTGAAATGTTTTTCTTCTATATTGATTAATAATACAATAATTTGATTCTCATTCCATATAGTCACTAAATCGCTTTTTCTAAGGGCATGCCAAAGAATGTCCTTTAAATTTTTTGCAGCACTCTCAATCTGCTCATAAGATATTTGGCTTTTTCTGCGCATTGTAATTATCATGATTATGGAGTTCCTATTATAACGATAGCTTATCCTTTTCTCCAGGTTATATACAAACTTAAAGTAATCAACTTCACAGAAAATAGGGCCTTCTAAAAGCTCGTGATCTGTTAAAATTTTGTCGATTAAAAAAGAATCTACTTCTTTCATAAGCTTACCCCCCCTTTACTTTATTACTTTAACAAAGGTGGTATTATTGTGAAAATATTCTTTATTATTACTTTAAGTATAACTTATTTTTTCCCAAAAATATATTACTTTTTAATTACTTTTACATCTTCAAACATAAAAATCTCCCCTTTAAGTATTAGATTCTTGTTTAATCTAATTACATAAAGGGGAGATTACCCGAATCAAAAGATCATCTTAAGTTAGCTTTTAAGCTTTTGACTTGTTAATTTATTAAATCTTTTCAACTTCTTTGGCAAGTACATCAAACTTATCTACTGCTTTTTTGCCAAGATTATCAGCAAGCTCATTAACTACCTGCCAGCTTTCCTTACCTGCAGGAGGCATTAAAACACAATTAACTTTTTGTTTGTCGCCAACTGAGTTTATCATTGTACCTCTCTTCTCGGAGTGAGAAGTACCTGGCAAAATGACATCTGCATTTTTGATGTTTTCTTCTAATACCGGGCTAACAACTACTTTGTAGACATCATTTAGTCCCATAATTTCCTCTGGCAGATCATCTTCCGATGCTAGAATTATCATACCTTTTATCTTGCCATCTTTTGCTTTGTTTAATACATCGATGCAGTCGCTAACCGTTGATTTGATCCCTGCTTCCATAAATCCAAGGGTATTACCATAAGGCTGTAGTAATAACGCACTGTCTTCAATTTCTTCAATAAGCTTTAGTTCTTCTTCTTTGATATTTGCACCGTCACAGACAATTACAGGATTTTCTGCCTCTAGATATCCTTTGATAGCTTTAAATAACTTCTGCGGAGTTATATTAAGCTTTTCTGCTGCGTCCATTATAGCATCTTTTACTTTGTCGTCACCTGCTCCTTTGCATTCTTTTAACATCTCTAAGAATATTTTTGCCTTAGAAGGAGTTATGCGAAGTGATGCACAGACGTCTTTTTCTAATCTAATTGGCTTGTTATTGACTGAAAGAGCTTTTTTCTCATCATTGTTTATCGCTTTTCTTATTCTGGTATCTGCAACAGGATAATCTACGTCAACATCTACATTGTACATTAAGATGAAGTCACTATCATCTACAGCGTCGTAATCTTTTAGTATCTTTTGATTCTTGATTGCTTTCTTTGCGTCTGTTACTACGGGACTTGTGGTTAAAACATTTTCTGTTCCAATAACGTCTTCTGCTAATTTCTTCCCTAGTATAGCTTCCTCTAAAGTAAGCTTTGGTGAAATTAGTACTGCTACAGAATCTTTGCCACTATCAGAAGCAATCTGTTTTACTTCCTCTGCTGCTTCTTTAACTGCATTTTCTACTACTGTTTCTTGTAGGTCATTTCCATTTTTTACGTATGCCTTTTCAATACGTTTATCCATATCCCATTCACAAAGCTCGAAAGAACCTTTGATGCATAGATTACCATTATTGACTGTACCATTTCCATTACTTCCGGCAATTGCTCCTCTAACCTCTGCTACAGCGTCTCCTGCTCTGTGAAGTTCAATTTTGCAGCCTACTCCGCAGTGAGGACATACTGATTCTACTGCTTCAGTTTCAAATGGTCCTGGCTTTTCTAGGTTTACTTTGGAAACTAGAGCACCAGTTGGACAACTGCTGATACACTGACCGCAGGATACACAGTCGGTATCTTTAAGTGGTAGTTCAAGGGACGGCTTAACAACTGTGTCAAGTCCTCTATTAACCATACCAAGAGCAGCAATTCCCTGAACTTCTTCACAGATTCTCACACAGTTACCGCATAGTACACATTTGTTAGGGTCACGCTTAACGTATTCATGATCATCAGAGATAGGATGAACCTGGCTATCCATAAGCTTCGTTATCTTATCATCTTCTACCCCGTAGCGTGTTGCAAGTTCTTTAAGTCTGCAGTCATATACATCCTCGCAACCACAGGATAAGCATCTCTCTGTTTCTTTTCTAGCCTGGAATTCTTCGAATCCTTTGTTGAATTCATCGAAGTTAGTTCTTCTTTTTTCAGGGTTTTCCTCTTCAGGGTGCATTCTTTTGATCTCTTCGTATTCTTCAAATTCTGCTCTATCAAGTTCTTCTTTGTTACCTTTAGTAGCATTGTATGGTTTTGCTACTTCTATTGGTTCTCCATTTAGATACTTATCAATAGATTCGGCAGCTTTTTTGCCCTGGCCGATAGCTTCTACTACTGTAGCAGGTCCTGTTACACAGTCCCCTGCAGCAAACACTCCTTCAGTGCTTGTCTGCATTGTCTCTTCGTCTGCGGCTACACTGTCCCATTTGTCTGTTTCTATACAACTCTTAATACAGGCAGCTTCAACTTCCTGACCAACTGCAAGGATTACAGAGTCAACATCAATGGCAAAGTCTGAACCCTCAACGGGCATAGGCCTTCTTCTGCCACTTTCATCCGGCTCACCAAGTTCCATCTGAATACACTCTAACTTCTCGGCACAGCTATCGCCCAGTATCTGCTTTGGATTTGTCAAAAATCTAAATTTAACGCCTTCTTCTTCCGCCTCAATTATCTCAATCTCTTCGGCCGGCATTTCATTTCTTGTACGACGATAAACAACAGTCACATCTGCACCTAATCTAACGGCAGACCTTGCACAGTCCATGGCAGTGTTACCGCCACCTACAACTACTACTTTCTTGCCAAGATCAATTTCTTTTCCATATGCAATATCCCGCAGCAGCTCTACCCCTGAATAAAATCCTGGGATATCACCGCACTGAAGATCAAGCTCTCTGTTCATTTGCGCTCCGATTCCTACAAAAACAGCATCGTATTCTTTCTTTAAGCTCTCTACGGTGAAGTCCTCGCCAAGGGTTACTCCTGTTTTGTAGTCAATTCCTAGCTTAAGGATATGGTCAATCTCTTTGTCAAGGACATCCTCTTTGGGAAGTCTGTACCTTGGAATTCCATATCTCATGAAGCCACCAAGCTCTTCTTCTCTTTCATAGATAGTAACCTCATGTCCCTGCTGTCTAAGGTAATAGGCTCCAGTAAGACCTGCAGGACCTCCCCCTACAATTGCTACTTTCTTACCTGTATCAGGCTTAACTTCAGGCAAAATGTCAGCGCCTGCTTCAAGGTCTTTATCACCTGCGTACCTGTGAAGGGTACAGATAGATACTGATTCCTCTACGATCTGGCGTCTACATTCGTCTTCACAAAATGCAGGACAAACTCTTCCCACAGAAGCAGGGAAAGGCATATTCTGTCTAACGACTTCTGCAGCTTTTCTATACTGGCCATCAGCAATATATGCTATAAATCCTTGAATATCCACACTAGCAGGACATGTCATATTACATGGAGGGCTGCAGTCACCATAGTGATTGGATAATAACAGTTCAAGGGCTGACTTTCTGATCTCATCTATAATTTCAGAATTAGTTTTTACTACCATCCCGTCGTCAGCAACAGTAGAGCAGGCAGTGAGGGGCTTTCTAGCACCTTCAACTTCTACAAAACACATTCTGCACGCTCCAAAAGGCTCAAGACGAGGGTCATAACAAAGGGTCGGTATATCAAGGCCTAGTTTTCTTGCAGCTTCTAGTACCGTACTGCCTTTCGGAACGCTAATTTCTTTACCATCAATTGTCAAATTAACAGCTGCCATTATCTCTCCCCTCCTTTGTTCATCTTTTGAAGCTCTTTTTCTCCAGATAGAGCTTCTATAGCATCAAATTTGCAAGAGCTAATGCAAAGCCCGCACTTGATACACTTTTCAGTATCAATTACATGAGCTTCTTTCTTATCGCCTTCTATTGCATCAGAAGGACATACTTTCTTACATCTTGTACATCCAGTACATTTTTCTTCATCTATAAAGTATAGAATAAGTTCCTTACACTTTTTGGCAGGACATCTTTTTTCATTTACATGGGCTTCATACTCATTTCTAAAGTATTTCAAGGTTGTTAGAACCGGGTTTGGCACTGTCTGGCCAAGTCCACAAAGTGAGCCTGCACTGATCTGCCCACCTAACTTCTCAAGCTCGTCTAAGTCTTCTTCCTTACCTTCACCCTCGGTTATCCTATCTAGTATCTCTAACATCTGATGAGTTCCTATTCTGCAAAAAGTACACTTACCACAGGACTCTTCTGCTGTAAAGTCAAGGAAGAACTTAGCAACGTCTACCATACAGGTGTCTTCGTCAGTAACCAATAGTCCCCCTGAACCCATGATAGCCCCAAGGCTTGTAAGTGAGTCATAGTCAACAGGCGTATCCTGCAGGCTTGCAGGGATACATCCCCCAGATGGACCACCAATCTGCACAGCTTTAAATTCCTTACCTGAAGCAATACCTCCACCTATATCATAAACTATATCTTTTATAGTAACTCCCATGGGAACCTCTATTAGGCCACCTCTTTTAACCTTTCCTGCAAGGGCAAAGACCTTAGTTCCTTTGCTATTTTCTGTACCAAGTTTACTGTAAGCCTCTGCTCCGTCGGTGAAAATTCTTGGTACATTAGCCAAAGTTTCCACGTTGTTAATACAGGTAGGCTGTTTCCACAGTCCTTTTTGGGCAGGGAAAGGAGGTTTAAAGATAGGTGAGCCACGTTTACCTTCTATACTTGCTAGAAGCGCTGTCTCCTCACCACAGACAAAAGCTCCTGCACCTTCTCTGATATAGATGTCAAAATCAAAACCAGAACCCATTATATCTTTTCCTAGATAACCTTTCTTTCTTGCATCATCTATAGCTATATTGAGCCTTTTTACCGCTAGGGGATACTCGGCTCTGATATAAATATATCCTTCATTTGCACCGATTGCATATCCAGCTATAATCATTCCCTCAAGTAAGCTGTGTGGGTCACCTTCAAGGACACTTCTGTCCATAAAAGCACCGGGGTCTCCCTCATCTGCGTTACACACAACATATTTAGGATAATTGTCTTCTATTTTGGTAAAGTTCCATTTCATGTGAGTCGGAAATCCTGCTCCCCCACGTCCTCTAAGACCTGCTTCTTTAACTTCGCCGATAACATCATCAGCACTCATTTTCTCTAGTACATTTTTGAGGCCATCGTATCCTCCAACCTTTTCATAGCTTTCGATACTTTCAGGGTCAATATTTCCGCTATTTCTTAGAAGAATTCTTTCCTGCTTATCTATATAATCCTTGTCTTCAGTCTCTACTACATCAGAATATACTAAAAAATCTTCAACTGGCTTGTTTTGTTCTACATGCTCATCAATTAGCCTCTGGGCTTTGTCTTCAGAGTCAATCCCACCGTACAAATACAGGCCTTTGTCGTCTTTTATCTCAACAAGTGGTTCATTGAAGCACATTCCTATACAGCCAGTCTTAGAAATATCGATACTATCGCCTTTTAGCTTTTCTTCCAAATATTCATGCATCTTATTTGCTCCGGCAGCTATCCCACAGCTAGCGGAACCTACTTTTATCTCTATTTTACTCATCTTAACTCTCACCTCCCTTGGCGTTTTCCTTAGCGCCTTTAACAGCTTTTTCAGGGCCAAGCCTTCCTAAAGTTTCTTCATTCATGTTCATAACCGGTGCTAGACTGCAGCAGCCAATGCAGGCAACTTTTTCCACGGTGTATTTTTTATCCGGACTGGTTGTTTCTCCTTCTTCAATGCCAAACTCTCTTTTTAGGGCATTTGTAATCTCTTCAGCTCCGGCAAGATGACAGGCAGTTCCATGACATACCTGGATATAGTTCTCTCCTAGCGGTTCAAATCTAAATTGTGAATAAAAAGTCAAGATACTATATATGTCACTTTGCGAAATTCCTGTTAAAGCTGATAACCTCGGGATTAACTGCTTTGGAACAAAACCAAACTCCTCCTGTATGCTCTGGAGGATTGGGATTGCAGCTCCCCTCATTTTACCGTGGTCTTTAACTATTTCTTCTAATTTTTTTGCCATTTCAGCAGGCTTTATCATTGTTTTGCCACTCATATAACTTTAACCCTCCTTTTGAATATACTTTTACTCGGCCATCATTGATTTAAGTTTTTCTTCTGCTCCTTTTACCTTTCTTTCAAGACCAAAAACCTTCAATGTAGTTAACTCCTCAATTCCACCAACTTTAGTTTTTAGGTTTTCTTCTAGCTCTCTTGGACCCATTTCAGCTTCCATAGCCAAAACAAAGTCATATTCGCCCATGACTGGGTCTAGCGCTTCTATTTCTCCCTGTTCTCCCCCCAAGTTAAGCACTTTCTCGACGAATTCGTCCTGGCTTGCCCCTTCTTCTAACTTAATTAAAAAATAAGCCCTCTCTGCCATAGAATAACTCCTCCTTTAAAATATTTTAAATATTTATTAAAATTATGATTTCGCTGTATTCCGGCCAAAAAATAGTATTCTACTTTGGCAGTTAATATTCCTGCCAATTATGAGAAACATTATTAAAGCCTTTTTTTAAAAAATAGGTTTTTAGCATATATATAATTGATTTTAACAGGCTTATTTTAAAAAAAGAAGCAGTAAAATTTTACTTCTATTTTACTGCTTCCATCAATTATATTCCTTAAATTTACACTTAATTAAAACATTATATAAAAAGTCTATACGAGCTAATCTTACCACCCAGATGGGAACACATTTACATCAATACCCCATATTACAGGCAGCCAGATATATACCAACACTGTAATTACCACAATAGCAATCAAGTTAAGCCAAATACCTGCTTTAGCCATCTGAGGTATAGTTATATACCCACTGCCAAAGACAACTGCATTAGGCGGAGTTGCAACAGGTAACATAAATGCATAAGAAGCGGCAGTTGCTGCTGTAATCATCAAAGCATATGGGTGAACCTGCATAGCCGCTGCCATCGAAGCCATAATAGGCATCATCATAGATGTAGTTGCTGTATTAGAAGTAATCTCGGTAAGGAAGATTACAAGAGCAACAACAGCAAGCATAATTATAATCATCTGTGTACCGTGAAGAATTGATAATCTCTCGCCAATCCATACAGCAAGGCCAGTCTCAGAAAATCCTGCTGCTATAGACAGGCCTCCACCAAATAGAAGTAGTATGCCCCAGGGCACTTTTACCGCTGTTTCCCAGCTGTTTAAGAATTTTCCTTTACTTATATCTACAGGAATCAAAAAGGTAATCACAGCTCCTAGTATCCCTATGGTAGCATCATGGATCATAGGAAAAATATCTTCTAGCAAAAAGGAACGGCTAATCCATGCAATCGCAACAAAGGCAAAAACTACAGCTATCTTTTTCTCTTCACTTGTAATCTTGCCAAGCTGTTTTAGCTCATTTTGTATAACTTCTTTGCCACCAGGCAGATCACTCATCTCCGGCGGATAAGCTATTTTTGTCATATATAACCAGGCAATAAGCAAGAAAACTATTGAAAGAGGCAGGCCATACATAAACCACTGGTCAAAAGCTATTGTCTGGCCAAACATTTCGTCTGCAACACCTGCAAAAGTAATGTTTGGAGGTGTACCTATAAGAGTTGCAACTCCTCCTATAGATGCTGCATATCCAATCGATAACATAAGCCCCGTACCAAATTTGAAATAACCTTTTCTGACATCTATACCCTGCATATCTTTTTTCTGTACTATTTCTGCAACTTTTACAATAACTGCAAGCCCTATCGGCATCATCATCATAGTCGTTGCAGTATTAGATATCCACATAGATAAAAAAGCAGTAGCAACCATAAATCCTAGGATCAATCGGGTAGGGCTAGTCCCTACAATATTTATAATATTTAGTGCAATCCTTCTGTGAAGGTTCCAGCTTTCCATACATACGGCAATAGTAAATCCTCCCAAAAACAAAAACACATTTGGATTGGCGTAGGGAGCCATAGACTCAGATGCTCCAAGGGCCCCTGTCATAGGAAACAACACTACAGGTAATAATGATGTTGCCGGAATTGGTATGGCTTCAGTTATCCACCAACAAGCAACCCAGGCAGTAGAAGCAAGAACTCTTTGGGCTTCAGGTTCCATGCCAGGTGGAGTTGGAATTAATAAGAAGATCACAAATAACAAAGGACCCAAAAAAAGCCCCACTTTCTGACGACCACCATAATTATCCCCAGGATCCATTCCGCCACCTCCACCTCCGGCGGATTCATCACCATCGGGAATAATGTCTTCTTTTTTTACTTCTTCTTTTTCTTTTGACTCTGACTCATCGCTTGCATTAAGATAAGCTTTTTCTCTTTCTTGTTCATTTTCTTCAACTGCTTTGGCAATCTTATTATTTACGTACTGCGGCGACAAGAACCTTAACGTAACTATGTCTTTTGTCTTGTAATGAAGCTGCCAAAGATAGTTCCAAAATTCCTTAATTGATGTACTAGTTGAACTCAAACTGCATCCCTCCTCCATTTTATTATTCTATTTAATACCGGCAAACATCTTGGCCGGGGCTACCCTGTATTAAATTTTCGCATTTTTTGACAATTCATATATTTCTAAATGTAGATACTATTATTCTCATATCATCGATAGATTTCCTTCTTACTTCCAATATTCGCAATATTTGAAACTGTCGTAATTAACATTTAATTACCGCAAATTAAAAAACCCCCGATTTTTAGGGGGTTTATACTTCTTTATAACAAATGCAATTATTTATTATGCACTATCATAAGGATTATGATGGACTTTTCATCCAAGGGGTTTTTAACGGATTCTAAATATTCTCTTTTGATGTAAATGCTGTCACCTTGATATAATTTGATTTTTTCACTACCAAAATTAAATTCCAGTTCTCCTCTTACAAGCAGGGCACATTCCTCTTCATCATCACCCAGGTGAATAAGCTTTTTTTCTTCAGAATGCGGTTCAAATTCAACCTGCAGCAATTCAATCTTATTACAAATATCTGGTGATAAAATCTCATATTTAGTCTTACTTCCAGGGATAAGTAATTTTTTTCTATCGTATTTTCTAACAACTAGTTTGTCTTCATTCAAGTCCCTTTCTTCTTTAAAAAACTCAGTAATAGAAACCCCAAGGCCTTGTGCAATTTTTCTCAAGGTACTAATCGAAGGAACAACATTTCCCTTCTCAACCCTAGAAATCAAGCTTTCAGAAAGCCCCGTTTTAGACGAAAGACTAGCAATCGTTAAATTTCTTATTTTCCTTTGCTCTTTTATTTTCATACCGATATACTTTTCCATTGGCATTCATCCTTTAAATTAGTATCAAATCAGCACTCATATTCTGCCGTAAATATAGCTTCTATACATATATCAAAATTTCCTTTAAATATTAACAATAATCCTGACAAAAAAATAAGCGAGACTTTCTCACCTGTGTAAAGCCCCGCCATCGTATATTCACACTTTCACAGCATCCAAAAGCTTACCTAGTGGAGTATATTCCATGTTCAATGATTCTGCTACCCCTTTGTAAGTTAATCTTCCTTTGGCAGTATTAACACCAAACGCAAGTAATGGGTCATCAACACACGCTTCTTTGAAGTCAAGATTAGCAAGTTTTAGAACGTATGGCAGAGTTGCGTTGGTTAGAGCAATAGTGGAAGTTCTAGGAACAACACCAGGCATATTAGAAACAGCATAATGAATTACACCGTGCTTTTCATAAGTGGGGTTTTGGTGGGTTGTTATCCTGTCTATTGTTTCAATAGAACCCCCCTGGTCAACAGCCACATCAATTACTACAGAACCTTCAGGCATCTTCTTAACCATGTCCTCTGTCACCAGCTTTGGAGCTTTGGCACCAGGTATCAAAACTGCTCCTATTAATAAATCAGTATTTTCTAAACAGCTTTCTATATTATAACTGTTACTCATCATTGTCTTAATTTTATTGTAGAATACATCGTCTAGGTATCTTAATCTTGAGGGATTTATGTCAAGCAGCGTTACATCTGCACCCATCCCTGTGGCTATCTTTGCAGCATTTGTACCTACTATGCCTCCACCCAATATAGTAACCCTGGCGGGTGAAACTCCCGGCACTCCCCCGGGTAAAATACCCATACCTCCATTTGTTTTTTCTAAAAATCTAGAACCCATCTGTACTGCCATCCTGCCGGCAACTTCACTCATAGGAGTTAAAAGAGGAAGACCTCCATTGCTATCTTCAATAGTTTCATAAGCAATAGCAGTAACTTTGCTTTCTAACAATGCCTCGGCAAGCTGCGGTTCTGCAGCTAGATGCAGATAAGTAAATAAAATTTGATCTTCTTTAAAATACTTAAACTCAGAAGGCAGGGGTTCTTTAACTTTAATTATCATATCTGCTGTTTCATATACTTCCTTTGCACTATTTTGTATTTTTGCCCCAACCCTTACATAATCTTCATCTTTAAATCCACTTCCAACCCCCGCTTTTGCTTCAACAAAAACATCATGACCCGCATCTTTAAGTGCCGTCACACCCGAAGGTATTAATCCAACTCTATTTTCATCCGGTTTTATTTCCTTAGGTACTCCAATTTTCACAGAAATCACTCCTGTTTAATTATTAATTTTTGACTCCTGACTAATATTTTGAAGAAAGTTTTCTACTTGTTCAGGCGTCAGTTTGGTGTCTTCTGCCAAAAATTCAATTGTATTTTCATCAAAATAATCACCGCCGCTAACTTTAATAACATTCTTAAAATACGTCTTTTTTAGTTTGTCTAAGCTTATTTCCGTATATTTAAGCTGTTCGGGTTTTTTGGGTATAACAATTTTTTCTCCAGGGACATTGTCTTTTGGATCCCCATTTGTGATGTCAATATTGTTCTCTTTTGCAAAGGTAAGCTGAGCGTAGGGATGTTTGCCTGCACCTGTGTATTCTGTTTCCTGGACCACGACTACCTGATCCTCATCTAGCATTTGGGCATAATGAAAAGCTGATGCAAGGCTTGTGTTCCCTGCAGGCCCTCTCTCTAAGCCTTCTAGAGCCGCTAATGCTTCTGTGATATAAAAGACATCTCCCTGGGTAACAGTTACATATTTGTCCATATATCTAAGGGCCCTTGCAGCATTTATCGGTACGTCTGTACGATCAGGCCTTGTTGCAAAAGGAACTCCAAATCCTGTATGGCCCGTAGTAAATGATTTTTTGTTAAAATCGTTATCACTTGCCATGTGAAGCCCTGTCAAATCAACGCTTGTAGCAATAATGTCAGTATCTACACAATCTTCTCTCAAAAGTCCCCTGGCAGTACCTGTTAAATTGCCACCACCGGCATTTGTTACTATTACAGCATCCGGGTCTTTACCCGTTTCTTCATTAACCTGTTTCTTTATTTCTATTCCTATTGTCTCAACTCCGGCAATACTAAATGGAGTATACAAAGAAGCGTTAAAATACTCTGTTTGTTCTAGCAAAATCAAAAATTTATAAAAAAGCTCCGGTCCAACGGTCAGCTGAATAACCTCAGCTCCATAAGCCTCACATTTTCTACCTTTTTCCAAAATTTCCGGCTGGCCTACATTCCTTGAATCAAAAACTTCTTGAACTATAATACAATCAAGTCCAAGTTTAGCTGCTAGGGAAGCAACTGCCGCGCCATAGTTACCACTTGTTGCAGCAATGACCCCTTTATAGCCTTTTTCTTTCGCATGATATACAGCCATACTAGCACGTCTTGCCTTGTAGCTTCCAGATGGATTACAGGCCTCATCTTTCAAAAATATTCTAGCACCTTTTCCAGGTGGAGATATCACCCTTGCAAGCTTAGTTATATTTTTCAATTCTAACAGAGGAGTGTTTCCCACACCAGTATCTTTTTGTATTTTTTGTACTTCAAGGGTACTATACCCTACTTCTTGCATCATCCTCTCATAATCAAAAACCAAAGGCGTTTTCCTATATCTTTCATAATCTATGCCTACAGCTTCTTTCATGATCTGCTCTCGCCTTGTCATTACACTATAGTAGTCTTTTCTCATCATCTATCAGCCTCTCTCAGGAGATTTTTTAGTTCGGGGCCTATGTCTAGTAACTCCCTGGGCACTCTCCCAAAGTCATGATCATAGTAAGGGTTAACATCAATCAGCTCCCCCTCAACCTCCCTGCCAATTACCGTCTTTATTTTTACACTATCTCCTAGTGTACTATCTTCCTGTAAAAAACCTTTTACTTTCATTTGAAGAGGTAGCCTTCTAGTATCTTCAGGAATGTTATCCGGCCTCTCATTAGGTTCTAAAACTGTCTTTTGAATCTGTACATAGCTTCCTTTGTTTACTTTAGAACCTGGGTTATCTATCCTATTCATAATCAAAAGCCTCCTAGGTGGAAGAGTTACTCTGGATATTATTAGTAAACTTTGATTCGGTGCGAAAAGTCATTGAGCAAAGTTTTGTTTTTAATCAATTAAAACACAGGTAGCTTATGTAAATAGATTTTTCGCATCAGAATCATTTTAATTTGCACGATTTTTGCAAATTCTTGCGCCACGTTGGTATGTGTGAAAAACTAAATTGGTTCTTTTTGATTATTTTCAGCAAAATAAATATATTTATGATAAATTTAATCATAAAAAAAGCTGCCAGATTTCATTTTCTATCCAGCAGCTTTTTCCATTAATCTATCTATGGCCTTTTTTTCTTCAGGCATGGATTTATTTATTAACTTTTCTAGGCTTTCTTCTTTCCCGCCAAGCTCAAAGTATTTTTGAATATAACGTAAGGAATCGTCTTCCACAGGCGGGTTATAAGCTTCTAGCAAAATTGCCAATCTACCATACCCGGATACATAGTTAGAATCTTTTTTTATAGCTTTCTTCAAACAGTTATATGCTTCATAGTACTTTTCCTGGCGTTTAAAACAGGTAGACATATTATTATATACTGCCGGCGAAGGAGCATACCTTGCGGCAATTCTATACATAGAGATGGCAAGCTCAAAGTGCTTCTCCTTTGCACAGGTTGTCCCTACATTATAATAGATATTTCCTGCCCATTTATCTTCTGGATAATACGGATTTTTGGGCGAAGTAGGGTAAACTTCTAAGAATTTTTCTATATATTCATTTAATTTTTCTTCGTCATTATCCTTAATTGCCTGCCCCATCTTTTGTTCAATTTTGGAAGCCTGTTTTGACAACTTGTATTGTCTGAAGAATTCTTTTATCAATGCAGGAAATTTTCTTATATCCTTCAAAGTAACCTAACCTCCTTGGTTTCGACTCTTACTTACTACTTGTGACTTATATATCCCTTTTGCCTTAATTTATTTTATCATTTTAACACAATTTAATCCTCAGGTGAACTGAACAGTTTTGCTCCTGAACATTTGCTTCCCGATAAGTATTCAAAATAAAGTATTCAAAATATTATTGATTTTTACGCTTTTATGTGAGAAAATCTTGATAAATATTGAACGTTCATTATATTATTGGAGGTAAAATTCAAAGATGAGCAAAAACCTACCATCAGAGGTAAGGAAAAGTCAGGTTACTAACGCTTTTATAGAATGCTTATTAGAAAATGGATATGATAATTTCTCGGTAAAAGACATCGCCAAAAAAGCTGGAGTAAGTACAGGAATTTTGTATCATTATTTTTCTGGAAAAGAAGACATTATCGTGGCCGCTCTAAAAGAATCATTCTCTTCAACAGATCGAAAAGTATTAAATATTGTTGAAGAAAACGATGATCCAGAAGAAAAGCTGACTTTATTTATCAACTATATTGGCAAAATGGTAAAAGAAGATGAACAGACATTTAAGATAGCTGTTAATTATCTCGGTCAGGTACTACATAATGACAGTATTACAGATTTGATGGCCAAGTTTTTTGATAACATTAGAAGCTTCACTACAAATACGTTGGAAAACACAATATCAGACATAAGTGCCAGGAGTAGCGAAATAAATACTAGTAGTAACGATGAAACAAAGTATAGTGACAAAACAGAAGTTAATGATTTAAATGAAAAAACTATAAACTCTCTTTCTACCATCTTTGTGGCTTTTAGCATTGGTCTTGGTATTCAGTATATGGTGGACAAAGATGAAAAGATTGACCTTGAAGACTGTACCAGGTTAATGGAAAAATTTTTTTCAAATGAATTAAAAAGTTAAATGGAGGGAAGTAGATTATGAATTACGAAGAGTTCAGAGAACAACAACTAAAACAAAGAGAACAAAAAAGTGTTAGAAGTCTTTTAACTACTTATTCAATATTATATTGTTTTTCAATTTTGGTAGCTTTTATTGTTTTAATTATGGGTGATTCTTCTTTGGACAGGCCAGAGCATTTGTTAATTTTGGTCATAGCGGGGACTCCAATATTTGCACTTTATTTTTACTCTCGAAGAGGCAATTATCACCCTCTTCTAAAGTACATATCTATCTTCGCTATTTTCTTAGCCCTTTTTATCTTCAGTTACTTTTTAATCGAAAATCCTACCATTTACACGGTTTTGTATGTGGCAGTGCTGTCATCTCTATTTTTTATTAATAATAGAGTTACAATTTTTGCTTTTATACTGGCTGTGATAGGTATTGCAATCATCTCGCTAAGTAACCCATTATTAATCGATTTAGGTGCAACAGCTTTTTCTGTGATAATAGTAGCAACCATGCTAATCTGTACTGTATTATGGCTGAACATTAGATTTCTTAGAGAGACTTTTGAAGATTCTATAGACAAGGAATTTGAAGCACTAAAATCAGCAGAAAACCTTAAATCACTAATTAAAAGCGTTAACGAAAAATCACAAAGAGTAGCAAACTCATCCCAGGACCTAAGTGAAAATGCCGACGATAATGCAAGAGCAGCAAACGAAGTTGCAAAAGCTATTGAGGAGATCTCCGAAGGCGCTTCAAAACAAGCAGAAGAGACAGAGGATACCTCTAAAAAAATAGACTCTCTTGGCAGCTTAATTGAACAAGAAAAAGAAAATGTAGATATTTTAGAAAACACCACAGAAAAGGTTGACAATCTTAAAGAAGAAGGCACAACCACTATAAACAAATTAATTGAAGCAAATAATGAAAGCGATAAAGCAACCAAGGAAATCTCCCAAGTAATAAATGAAGTTAACGAAAGCTCCAATGATATTCAATCTGCAAGTGAAGCAGTGGGTGAAATAGCAGAGCAGACCAATCTACTTGCTCTAAACGCTTCTATAGAGGCTGCAAGAGCAGGCGAACATGGCCAGGGCTTTGCAGTAGTTGCCGATGAAATTAGAAAACTAGCAGAGCAAACAAATGAACATTCAAATAATATTACAGAGGTTATAAACAAATTATCCGAAAAAACCGGCAAAGCTGTTGAAACTATAGATAAAATAAAAAACGAAATCATCAACCATCAAAACGAATATGTTAAAAGTACAGAAGAGAAGTTTGGTGAGATTGCAGGTGTCATAGATGAACTAAATAGAGTCAGCGATACTCTTAAAGAATCCGGTAGTTCTATGGAATCCAAAAAAGAAGAAATACTAGAAAAGATACAAAATTTGTCATCCATTGCTGAAGAAAACTCTGCCAACACAGAAGAGTCAACTGCATCTGTAGAAGAACAAACAGCTTCCATGGATGAGATTAAAAATGCAAGCAAAGAGCTTGCAAATCTAGCAGAAGAACTGCAAAGTGAAATGAATCAGTTTAGCTATTAACTAGCTGTCAATTTTTTAATTTTGGTAGACTAACAGTTTTATAAAGCCCGGTGTAATTACCAAAAATATAAACCTTCAGTAGTTTACACCGGGCATAAAAGGATTATTATCCTCTTCAAACTTCAAACATCTCTAAACTTCTAAACTAATATTATCTATCAACCTTACCTCACCAAGTCTTGCTGCAAGAGCAATAAGAATTTTCCCTTCGATAGTACTAACTTTTTCTAGTTCAGTTTTATCGAGAATTTCTACATATTCTAGCTCAAACAAGGGTTCTTTATTTATCTCTTCTTCAATTAAATTTTTTATCTCACCTGCGTTTTTTTCTCCTTTTTCTATCTCCTCTTTTGCTTTAGCCAAAGCTTTGTAAAGGGCTGGGGCAGCTTCTCTTTGTTCTGGTGTTAGATTGACATTCCTAGAACTAACTGCAAGTCCATCTTCTTCTCGCTGAATGGGACAGGGAACGACCTGAATAGGAAAGTTTAGATCTCTTACCATCTGCTT
The DNA here is from genome assembly GCF_022539405.1 of Natranaerofaba carboxydovora. NCBI lineage: Bacteria > Bacillati > Bacillota > Clostridia > Natranaerobiales > Natranaerofabaceae > Natranaerofaba > Natranaerofaba carboxydovora. The sequence continues at coordinate 2,582,815 of NZ_CP054394.1, forward strand.
TATAACTAGCAACTGCTGGGCATCCTTTTCGCCAAAATAAGCCCTATGAGGTTGAATTATATTAAACAGCTTAGAAACTACGGTTAGCACTCCAGTAAAATGCCCCGGTCTGCTTGCCCCGCAAAGTTTTTCCGTTATTTTTTCAACATTAACAGAAGTTTTAAAATCCTCTGGATACATATCTTGTTCGGTCGGGCAAAACATAATATCTACACCTTCTCTACTGGCTAGCTTTTGGTCTCTTTCGAGATCTCTAGGATATATATCAAAGTCTTCTGATGGTCCAAACTGTATAGGATTCACAAAAAGACTGACTATAGTTATATCATTTTCTTCTACTGACTTTCTCATTAAAGAAAGATGCCCTTCATGAAAATATCCCATTGTTGGAACAAGCCCAATAGACCTCCCACTGGCCCTTTGGGTCAGAGCCATGTTTTGCATATAATTAATAGACTTTATAATTCTCATAATATCATCCCCTTTACTATTTGACTTTAACTAATATCTATAAAGTCTGGTTGATTTAAACAAAAGTTAAGTTATTCTATATCTTCTAAAATACTTTCATCCATTGAAAAACAATGTTCTTTGGCCGGAAATTCACCCTGCTTCACCTCTTCAATATACCCTTTTACAGCATCTTGAATCTGTGTACCAAGATCAGCGTACTTCTTGACAAATTTCGGCACCATATCAGAGTACATTCCAAGCATATCCTGATAAACCAGTACCTGTCCATCACATGCATTTCCGGCACCAATACCTATTGTGGGGACGTTTATTTTTTCTGAAACCAGTTTTGCTAAGGGGTAAGGCACACATTCTAAAACTATGGCAAACACCCCTGCCTTTTCGAGTAGCCTAGCATCTTTTAAAAGTTTTTTCGCCTCTTCTTTTGATTTACCTTGAACTTTGAAGCCACCTGCCACATTAACAGACTGCGGAGTAAGGCCAAGATGGCCAACAACAGGTATCTGGGCTTTGATTATAGCTTCGACTTTATCAATTATCTCTTGTCCACCTTCTAGCTTAACCGCTTCTGCACTGCCTTCCTGAATCATTCTACCGGCATTTCTTATCGTTTCTTCTACACTTATATGGTAGGACAAAAAGGGCATGTCAGCTATAACAAGACTTCTACTTGCACCTCTTGATACAGCCTTAGTATGATGGATAATATCATCTACACTTACCTGAAGGGTGTTATCATAGCCAAGCATAACCATCCCAAGGGAATCTCCGATCAACATAGCATCAATCCCCGCACTATCAAAAAGTTTTGCCGTAGAATAGTCATATGCTGTTAGCACCGTTAACTTCTCATTATCTTGTTTTTTTTCAATAAAATCACTTACCGTTACTTTTTTGGTCATGCTAATTCTCCTTTCGTTTATTTATTCTTATAGTTAAATTATATTCAGCTGTTAATCGTTATTGCTTTCAAGCAATTTGTTAAGTTTAATAACTTCTTCTTCTGACAGTCCTTTTTTGTAAGCAATCTCAACAGTTTCTAACCCAAGTAACCTGTATATTTCTAGTATTCTATCGTAACCTTCATCTTCTAAAGTTTTCAAATGTTTATCTACTGTAGAAGCATCTCCCCTGGCAATAGGTCCTGTGAGTGCTTCCACGGTATCATAATTTTGTATATTATTCATAGTACCTTCCATAAGTGTTCCTGCTACACCAAGAGCCTCTTCTCTTTTGAAACCACAGTCCTCAAGAAGTCTAAGGGCAATATTAGTAAGAGCAACAAGATAATTCGAGGCAATTGATGCTGCACCATGATACAGGGACTTTTTTTCTGGATCTATTTCAACATAAGGATTGTTAAGTTTTTCAAAAAGCTTTATTAACTTAGCTTTGTCACCCTCACCTTCTAAAGTAAAGAAGGTCTTTTCTAAATCTTGTATAGCTTTTTGGACATTGGCAAAAGACTGTAATGGGTGAAGAGAATATGTACTTGCTCCCTGGTCTTTTGCACTCTTTAATTCTTTTGAAGAAAGGCCTCCTGACATGTGAACCAGGGTATGATTCTTTTTAAAACCAATATTATCTGCCATTTCATCACATACTTTAGATATCTGTGAGTCAGGAGTTGTTATGAAAATTAGATCAGCTTTATCTACTATCTCTTCTCTTGTTACCACAGAGCTATCCGTTTCTTTAGAAGCAAGTTCTTCTGACTCTTTGGTTCTGCTAGAATAACCTATTACCTCAAAACCATTAGATTTTAAATAATATCCAAAACTACGTCCGACTTTGCCAGCTCCTATAAATGCAAGCTTCAAGTATCCACTTCCCCCTTGAGTTAAGAATAAGAATCTATTTCTAAATTATTTTTCTTTTATTTCTAATATTTTCTTTCAACGAATTTTTAATCATTTCCTGCTTGATTTGCTAGAATTTAAGTTCAAAAAAAAACAATTAGATATAATATAAGCTCCAAAATAACAGAAAAAATGTGCCAGAGCTAGCAACTGATATTTAAGAAATATATATTTCTAGTTAAATATACTTATACCTATGTATTTTCTCTCTTTTTTGTGTTATACTAATATTAAGGCTTTAATAAAGGAGTTAGATGTATGAAAGTACCTATTAGCAGAGCATCTAAAGAGCTTGGTGTTAGTATAGATACATTAAGGCGCTGGGAGCGTGAAGGAAAATTTACTTCTGAACGTACTCCTGGCGGACATAGACGTTACGACTTAGATAAACTTCAAAAAATAGCAAATAAGGAAAGAGATGATGAAAAAATAACAATTATATATGCAAGAGTATCTACTCCAAACAAAAAAGAGGACCTAAAATCTCAAATTGAGCGATTAGAAATGTTTTGTGCATCTAAAGGTTGGAGATACAAAGTTATTCAAGACATCGGATCAGGATTAAACTACAATAAAAAGGGTTTGCTTGAGTTGATAAAACTAATCGAAACTGATCAGATTGAACGTATAGTTGTAAATTATAAGGATAAATTATTAAGGTTTGGGACTGAATTGCTATTCGAAATTTGCAAATATCACAATGTTGAGATTGTCATTTTAAACGAAGATGAAGAAAGAACTCACGAAGAAGAACTTGTAGAAGATGTTTTGTCTATAATAACTGAGTTTTCTGCAAAACTGTACGGAAGCAGAAGTCATAAAAACAAAAAGGTGGTAAGTGAGGCAAAAAAACTCTTTAAGGAGAGCGATTAATATGCAAGTTCCAAAATGTGTTAAACAGCATAGCTTTGAACTTGATCCAAAAGTTTTAGAAGAACTGGAGATAATATCCGACCGTTATAACTCAGTTAAAAATTATATATATTCAAAATATAGTGGAATAAGAAGTTTACTTTTAATCCAAAATCCTCGTAAAAACATTCGTGATATTTGGATTAAAGAAAAATTCAAAGATTTGTAATAAGTGTGAAAGGTTCGGAGACAGAAAAGGTGATTTGTTTAAGTGTAAGTGTGGTGAATATTATGCTGATATTAATGCAGCTATAAATATTAAAAAACGTAAATTTGATAGCGAAATTGGTTTATATACACCTTATAAGCAAGTTGAAAAGACTTTAGAAAAAAGAATAAAAGAAGTAGTGTGACCGTCAAGTAGTTTAAAACATTCTCCTTATCACAAGTGTAGCTACCCCTTTTTAGGGAGGTTGCGCTTCACCGCAAGGCGGGGGTAAGGAAGATGTAGAAATACTCTTAAACGGTTGGGGGAAGTATCCTTATTTAGGTTCTATCTAAGGAGGGGGACACTGGTTCAACCTAGGCTTCGTGTCCTATGCGGTACAGAAGTGTGAAATGCTCTAAAATCTATGTAGAACATATATTTGAGTAGTTTTACATATGTTTTAGGGACCAGGCCTTGACTAATATATTGTGTTTTTTTACAATATAATCGAGAGGAGTTAGCACTCTAGCATGAAGAGTGCTAATTGGTGGGTCTATAAGACTGGTAATAATAAAATATGGAGGTGATTCCTATGACAAGACTACCAAGAAGATGGGGAGAGCCTTTCGGAATGTTGGCTGACTTTGGCAGCTTGCTAGACAAGTTTGACACAGAGTTTGGACTCAAAAGTAATTATGGCAGAACCGACATCTATGAAAAAGACGGAGAACTGCACTTTGAAATCGAACTGCCAGGTTTAGATAAAGAAAACCTAAATGCTAGGATTGAAGAAGATCGATTAATAGTAGAAGGCGAAATAACCAGGGACGATAAGATAGAAAAGGAAAACTACTTAAGAATGGAAAGAAGTCGCGGCGAATTCAAGAAAGCATTCCCATTACCAAATGAAACAGACACTGATAGTATCGATAATCTAAAAGCCAAATTCCAGGATGGAATTTTAAAAATCTCTGTCCCGTTAAAGAAGTCTATCAAGGGCGATTCTATTGACATCGAAATAGAGTAATAAAAGGTAGTTACCACAAATCTTTGCTCCGGCATTTAGCCGGATTTTTTTTTGTTTAAAAATTATACATATAATGTATTATCATGGTATAATTATGTCTAAACTTATTTATATAGCCAAAATATAGTCAACGCACCTGACTAAAATTGAAACTACTGCAAAAACTCTACATCAAGGAGGAAAAGAAAATTGATCGAAAGTTATTTATTTGAATTCTTAGGGGTTGAAAATTTTCCGGATTTATTTTTAAACATCGTCAAAATACTTATAGCAGCTTTTATCGCCCTTGTACTACATAAAATAGGCACTTATATTATAAATAAATATGTTAGTAAAGCTAAGAACGAACTTATTGATGAAGAGCTGGTGAATTTTGTCACTGTTAGCCTGAAGAAAATTTTAAAATATGGATTGATTTTTGTAGTTATCCTTGTAAGTCTTGAAATATTCGATATAGATGTTATAGGGGCAAGTGAAATAAGGCTAGCCGGGACTACTATTGTCAAAACAGCAGTAATTATAGTACTAGCAAAAATTTTACTCGGTCTTGGCAGACAGCTTATAACTCATATTTTTGAACGTAGCGATATCAAAAAACAGATGATAAATGAAAGACGACGCCATACCCTGGCAGGACTATTAAAGAATGTTTTAAAATATGCTGTCTATTTTATAGCAGGACTTATGATTCTAGAAAATTTCGGCGTAAAGACAAGCTCCATCCTTGCAGGTGTTGGGGTAGCAGGTCTTGCAATAAGTTTTGGCGCCCAAAGTTTGATAAAAGATGTTATTACAGGCTTTTTTATAATGTTTGAAGACCAGTATAATGTAGGGGATTTTGTGACTGCTGCAGGGGTTACAGGTATAGTCGAAGAGCTAGGACTTAGAACATCCAAAATCAAAGAATGGACAGGAGAACTTCACATCATTCCAAATGGTGAAATAGGGCAGGTAAAAAACTTCAGCAAAGATAACATAATAGCTCTGGTTTTTATGGATATTGCTTACGAAGAAGATATAGACGAAGCCATTAGTGTATTTGAAGAAGAAGGTAAAAAAGCTGCAGAAGAACTTGAAGCAATAATCGAAGAACCTTTGGTTCACGGTGTTGTAGAGCTAGGTGATTCTTATGTTAGAATCAGGATAGGTACAACCTGTGTACCAGGAGAGCAGTGGGCCATAGAAAGAGAGCTTACAAGGCGCTTTAAGAAAGCATTAGATAGAGAAGGAATCGAGATCCCATATCCAAGAAGGGTCCTTATTTCCAAAAATACAAATGAAAACGCCAAAGATACTAATATTTCCCAGGAAGACCTGGACTAAGCCATGTGATATAATTGTATAATCACGCATAAGCTAAATCAATTATTGACATTTTAAATAATTGTATAGGAAGTAAAATAAATTTGTTTATATGGATTAGTTAAATTATGGTTTTTTTTAGATTTATTTTGGGGGGAGTTATGTGAAAATCTATGCTCTATACGGCAAAAGCGGCACCGGCAAAAGTCACAGGGCCGTAAAAATAGCCCATAAATATTCTATACCCACTATTATAGACGATGGGCTAATTATTCACCAGGGCAAAAAGATCACTGATTCAAAGTCAGCAAAAGGTGAAAAGAACATGATAGGTGCGATCAGAAGAGCAATATTTGAAAACCAAGAATACGCAAAAAAGATGAAAGAGGAAATAAATAATTTAGATACAGATAAAATTCTAATCCTCGGAACTTCGGTAAATATGATCTATAAGATAATAGAAAATCTTGATCTGCCTGAGCCCTCTATATGGATAGATGTAAATGAGTTAACAACTCCCGAGGAAAGAAAAATAGCCAAATCTCACAGGGTAAAAGGCAAACATGTAGTTCCACTAGCGCCTACAGAGGTATCAAATGGTATTAAAGTACCCCTTCTTGGCAGGTTAAAAATATTTCTAAAAGGTGAGGAAAACCCTCGCAAAAAATCATCCAAAAAAAGTAGAATAACAAAAGAGCAAACCATAGTTAGAGCTAACTATCAGGCACTTGGCTCAGTTTATATCAAAGAAAACGTACTCTATGAATTAATTAAATATACTTTGGAAAAAGATTCAAGAGTTAAGTATATAAAGGATATAAAGGTACATCCTCCAAAAGCCTCTCCGGTTATTGAAGCAAAGGTAGCACTCGATTTTGACTGGGGAAGTAAGCTTCAAGAAGCGGGAGGTAACATTTCAACAGAGATTACAGATTTTGTTAAAACTACCACAGGTATTGATGATTTAAAGGTGGTAATTGTGATTTCGGAGATTGCGATTAACACCTGAGAGATTTGACATCATGCACTCGCCTCGCAAAAGGATTCGTAAAATACATACGAATCAAAAGCTCGCTCATTGCATGATGTCAAATTTTTAGAAAAACCGTCACCTTGGCTAGTAGTTAAGTAGTTAGGTCTTCAATTGTCTGGAGGATTATAGAGGTTGCTATTATAAGAGCTCTTTCGTCAAAATCAAATTTAGGATGATGGTGTGGATATTTGTACTCATCACCACCAGCACCTAAGAAAAATAAAGCTGCTGGTACATACTTTGCATATTCAGAAAAATCTTCAGAAGGAAATACCGGACCGTAAGGAAATTGGATACTGTCTTCTGGCAGTATCTTTTTCATCGATTCTAAAACATATTCTGTAAGAGAAGGATCATTATAAGTTGGACTTGCACTACTTTCTAAAATGTATTCCCAGTTTATACCATATAAATCTTTTTTATTGTCCAAAAGGCTATAAATTTTTTCTTTTATCAAGTTGGCAGTTTTTTCTTCAAATGTCCTAAAAGTCCCATCGAGTTCTACCTTTGATGGCAGTACATTTCCTTTCCTCCCGCCTTCAATCTTACCAAAGGAAAGAACGTAACTCTCCTCAACCGAAATCACTCGAGACAATATATGATGAATACCCTGGATAAACTCTGCCGCAGCTGAGATAGCGTCTATTCCTTGATGAGGCATAGCACCATGAGATTCTAACCCGTGTATGATAATTTTAAAATTTTCCGTTGATGCCATTAACTCTTCCTTTTTGATCCCAACTTCACCTGTTTGAAGAGGCTGCCAAATATGAAAGCCCAGTACATAATCGGGCCTAGGCGATTCTAACACCCCTTCTTTGATCATCCTTTTAGCTCCTTGAACAAGCTCTTCAGCAGGTTGAAAGATAAGTTTCACTGTTCCATTCCATTTGTCCTTATTCTGGACAAGTAGTTTAGCCGCTCCTAGGACAGCAGCCATATGACCATCGTGACCACAGCTATGCATAACGTCCTCATGCTTTGACTTATAAGAATGACCTGTTTTCTCACTTGCCGGCATACCATCCATATCAGCCCTTATGGCTATTACAGGTCCAGGATTTTTGCCTTCTATCAATGCAACCATCCCCGTATCAGCACAGTCCTTATAATCAATCCCCATGCTATCTAAGTATCCTTTAATCTCCATTGAAGTTTTTTCTTCTTCAAAGCTAAGTTCTGGTATCTGATGTAGACTTCTTCTATAGTTTATAATTTCATCTTTTATTTTTTGGGACTTTTCAAACCATATATTATCTTTAGCAATTATTTCATTAATATTTTTCATGCATGATTATCCCCTTTCAAAAAACACCTAATAAAAGTTAAATTTAATTTGATATTTACAACATATCATATCACAAAACAATTTGTTAATTCTACGAATGATTCTAGTGCAAAAATAAAAAAATTTAGACCCCCTATCCAAAAGTTAATAGAGGGCCTAAAAAAACCGGATTAATCAATATATTCTTTTGACTTTTCATATATTTCCTCTTCAGTATGACAATCCTTGCAACTTGTTTCATCTTCTATGAAATTAGCACCTTCACCGTGGAATTCTTCATCTGTCAAATCATCATAATATACTTCCCCGGGAAGATAAACCGTTACTTCCAAAGGTTCTATATCATCCCAATTCACCCTGTCTACTTCATCTGTAGTATCTATAGTCAAATCTTCTTCCACATTTGCTATTTCGAGGTCCGCTTCTACTTCTTCTCCTCCTATCTCAAAAGGAAGGGACACGTGATGGAATATACCATCTTTTTCGATATCGTGAATCGAAAAGGCCATGTTATAGATTTCTTCTTCTAACAAGGCTTCAAAATCTACATCATCTACTGGTTCTTCCTCATCTTCACCTTCATCGTTATTTTCTTCATTATTCTCCTCATCGTTTTCATCTTCATTCTCATCATCTTCTGCTTCTTTTTCTTCTGCTTCCTTTTCTTCTTGATCTTCCTCTTCTTCTTCCTTAGCTTCCTCCTCTTCTATCTCTTCAACCGGTGGGTCTTCTTCATCCTCATCTGCTTCAATATCCCGTATAAGAGTTACACTCCAGGTATTAGTATCAACATCAAACTCTCTAGTTGTTCTTACATCATGCTGGCTAGATTCAAAAACATAGCCGGTATTTGATGAAATAAGCGCCCCTTCTTCTAACTCTTCTACAATTTCATTTAACAGTTCTTTAGCTCCTTCAGGAGTAGTTATATTTAATCTTTTACTCCAGTACTCTTCCCATTCTTCACCAATATCTGGGGAGAGTTCATCATTTGCCATCAAAACCAAAAACTTAACATCAATAGAGTTAACCCTATCCTGCTCTGGGTCAAACTCAAAGTCTTGATAAGCTACATTCAAGGTTTCATATTCCATGTCGTCTATGCTTTCTTTAAGTTCATCAGGATCGGTTATTAGATTACCTTCTTCATCGGAGTAAAAGAAGTTTTCAAATATCACTTCATCCGGGTCAAAAACAAATCTGGGTATTATCTTCCCTTCCCACTCTCCTGCCGACATAGGCTGGTCCTTGATTATCGAAGCTCCCTCTTCGCTGACCCATTCAGGCAGTTCTTCTTTTTCTTCATCGTCTATTATGTCCCTTTCTACACCGCTGACACCTTCATCTGATTCTTCATACATTATCCATTTGTCCCTGGCATAATCCATCGAACCTATTTGTCCTCCAAAGTCCCACATATCAAGGGAAAATTCTCCTACCTCTTCTTCATCTTCAACTTCAACATAGTGATGCTCCATATCTTTGTGACAGGAAACATAACAGCCTGCCTCACCAAAACCTTCTATTTCATTTTCGGGGTCTTCAAACATTATAGAAACCCGATCTTCTACCACCTCATCTTCACCTTCTAATTTAGTCCACTCTTGTCCATCATACTTCATTATGTCACTAAACTGTGCCGGATAGCCTTTTCTACTTTCCCACTCAAAATGAAAAGCGATCTCATCATCAGTATGAGCAGCCCTTACTTCAACCTCTATAGGTTCTTTTAAAGATTTTTCATCAGCCTTTTCTTTGTCTTCTTCTTCAGGCGAGTCCGGTCCTATATCTATCAACTCACAAGCAGGCAGCAGTGCAGCTAACATCAAAAATACGAGAACTATAATCTTTTTCAAAGTTTTTCCTCCTTGTACAGCTTTTTGATTTTCGTTAGTTTTTGCAAATAGACTTTTTGCACCAAAAACAAACTTGAAACTTTCATAAAATAACTGTGTCATAAAATAACTGTTGACACCAAAAACCTAATGTGATACTTTTTTATAGAGTGATGAGAATGGGATAAATGTAGTTTCTAAGAGACATTTTTAGAGTATGTTTTACGTAACTAAATACATATCGTCCTTGCCCAGAGGTGGGCGAGGCTTTTTTGTATTAATAATTCTGGGAGGCTAAGCAAAATGGTACTTAGAGCCAGAAACTGCATTAAAAAATTGTCTGCCACAAAACCTGGCGATCCCGCTGAAGAAGCGAAAATCAAGCTGGGTACAGATGATGTCATGAATCTAAGTTCTAATGAAAATCCTTTAGGCCCATCGAGGCAGGCTGTTAAAGCCATGCAGGAAGCCATAACCAGTGTTCACCTGTACCCGGATGGAAATAGTACTGACCTAAAAAATGCTCTTTCGAGACATTTGGGAGTAGATAAAGAAAACCTACTCTTTGGAAACGGATCTGACGAATTGATCAAGTTAATTGCAGAAACCTTCATAGAGCCAGGAGATAATGTCAATGTATGTGATCCATCATTATTAGAGTACCATTTTGCGGCCTATCTTATGTCAGGAGAACTGGTAAAAATTCCTCTAGATGAGATGGCCTGTAATCTCGAGAAGATACTGCATTCCATCACGGATGATACTAAGTTAATCTACATCTCAAACCCATATAATTTAACCGGCACCATATACACCCAAAAAGATCTAGAAAGATTTATAAAAAGAGTTCCCTCTGATGTCGTTGTAGTCTGCGACGAAGCCTACATTGATTACTGTAATGATGAAGAGTGCGGTTCCGGGATTACTCTGATCGACAAGTACCCTAATTTAGTTGTACTTAGAACCTTCAGTAAGCTATATGCTCTTGCCGGGTTAAGGCTTGGTTTTGCCATAGCAAATAAAGAAATGATCTCAATGTTACAGAGGGTTAGAGAACCCTTTAACGTTAACCGTATTGCTCAGGCTGGTGCCATAGCTAGCTTAAAAGACAGGAAACATATAGAAAAAACCAAGAAATGCACCTGGCGGGGATTAAAATTTTATTACCGTAATTTACCCGAAATTGATCTTGGCTATGTAAAAAGCCAGGCAAATTTTATACTTATAGATTTAAAAAGTAGAAACGACGAAATCATCACTGAAAACCTTTTTAGAAAAGGTATCTTGGTAAAAAGCGGAACTTCTATTGGGCTTAAGGGATATATTAGGGTGACAATTGGACTGATGCATCAAAATTATGCTGTCATATCAGCTTTAAAAGAAGTTATTCAAAACCAGGTTTCAATCAGGAGGTCTATATAATGGAAAATACTGCCGGTTATCTTGGGCCGCCGGGAACTTTTTCTAGCGAAGCTGCTGACAAAATTTCTGATGATATAAAACCCTATCAGAGTATCAGAGAAGTTGTAGATGCCATTGAAAATAGAGAAATAAAGCTAGGTGTTTTGCCTATAGAGAATTCTTTAGAAGGTGCTGTAACAGAAACCATGGACCTTCTCTTAGAAGTAGAAAATACAATTATAACCCAGGAAATAATATTACCTATAAGGTACGTTTTGCTTGCAAATCCTGGCGAAAAGCTAGAAAACATAGATACAGTAATTTCACACTCCCAGGCCCTTGCCCAGTGTAGAGAGCTGTTTGTAGAATACCCACATCTTGAAAAAGAGATATCATCTAGCACTGCCGGTGCTGCCGAAAAAGTCCAAACCAAAGAAAAAGCGGCTGCCCTAGCCCCTGCTTCCTGTAACAATTATAGTTTAGATATTCTCTGGGAAGGCCCCAAAAAACAATATAACAATGAAACTAGATTCATAGTTCTAGGGCATGAGCCGCCCAGTCCTACAGGAGATGATAGAACTTCTATAGTCTTTGGTATCGAGGATAGCCCAGGAGCTTTATACAAATCTTTAGAGATTTTTTCCAAGTTAGAGATTAACCTTACCAGGATAGAAAGTAGACCCTCAAAAAGAAAGCTAGGCGAGTATGTCTTTTATGTTGATTTTGAAGGGCATAAAGAAGAAAGACGTGCTTATCAGGGACTAAAAGGTGTAGAAAAAAACGTAAACTTCTTAAAAGTTCTGGGAAGCTACCCAAAAGAATACGGAAACTTAGGTGAAAATAAAATTACATCTTAAGTACAGCTTTGTATAATTCCTAGTCAAGAGGTGGTGAGATTAATTTTGACTGAAAGCAAGGCACAAAATAGAAGAGAAAAGATCCTTGAACACCTTTCCGGCAAGACTCCTATTACAGGTAGTAAGCTTGGAGATATGTTAGGCGTATCAAGACAGGTCATTGTCCAGGATATAGCTATTTTGAGAGCAGGTGGTCATGAAATAATATCCACCCCTCAGGGTTATCTTCTCAAATCAGATGAAGAAAAAACAAAAGAACTTAAATTCACTATAGCATCAAAGCATGACAGAGAAGGAATAAGAGATGAACTTACAACTATTGTTGATCTTGGAGGCAAAGTAATAGATGTTATTGTGGAACATCCAATTTACGGGGAAATATCCGGTTACTTGATGATAGGTTCTAGGAGAGATGTAGAAGAATTTTTAAGTAATTTGTCAAAAAGTAAAGCAGAGCCTCTTTCCTATCTCACAGGAGGAGTACATCTGCATACAATTGAAGTCTCCAAAGAAGAAATTGCAGAGGAAATAAAAAACGCTTTGAAAAATAAAGGTTTTTTAATAGAGTAAGGTCTTTTTTTATCCCATAGGTGTAAAGACACTTGACATTACAAACGTCAAGTGAAATAATCTTTCATAATACATTTACAATTTTGATTCAACTGCAAAAATTCTATTCACAAAAGTAAAGTGTTTTTAAAAACAAAACCTTGTTCATATGACTTTTTGCGATTGAATCAATCTATAATTATTAATGTTATCTAAACTGAAAGGGGATTTTGTATGTATAACAAATTGGAAAAGATAAAGGAGCTAAAAAAAGAAAGGGACGCTGTTATACTTTCTCATAATTATCAGATGCCAGAAATTCAAGATGTTGCTGATGTAGTAGGTGATTCTTTTGAACTTAGTAAAAAAGCCGCCGAAGTCAAGGCTTCAACTATAGTATTTTGTGGGGTACATTTCATGGCAGAATGTGCTCATATCTTAGCACCAGACAAAACTGTGCTTTTGCCAGACAAAACCGCAGGATGTCCAATGGCAGATATGGCCGATGTAGATGATTTGATCGAAAAAAAGAAAGAACATCCAAATGCTAAAGTAGTAGCTTATGTAAACACTTCAGCAAAGGTGAAAGCAGAAGTAGACATATGCTGTACTTCTTCAAATGCAAAAGAAGTTGTTGACTCTTTGGACACAGAAGAAATTTTATTTTTGCCAGATAAGAATCTGGCCTGGTATATCTCTAACAAAACAGACAAAAAAATAATACCCTGGCAGGGATACTGCATCACCCATGCAAGGGTAAGCCAAGAAGAAGTTGACGCTTGTAGAAGTAATTTCCCTGATGCACCGATCATCTGTCATCCGGAATGTTCTCCTGAGATCCAAAATAAAGTGGACCACATTATGGGTACCGGCGCCATGGTGAGATTCGCCAAAGAAACAGATGCCAAAAGAATAATAGTAGGAACTGAGATGGGTCTTATTCATAGGCTTCAAAAAGAAGCCCCTGACAAAGAGTTTTTGCTATTAAGTCAAAGTTTTGTCTGTTCAAACATGAAAAAAACAACTCCTGATAACCTGCTGTATGTTCTTGAAAATATGGAGAATAAAATAACCCTTGAGCCAGAAATAAGAGAGAGGGCAAAAGACTCATTAGTAAAAATGCTAGAAGTTAGAGGTGAAGCAATTGGAAGTAGATAATATAATACTAGAAAAAATAATAGAAAATGCACTAATAGAAGATATAGGGCCTTCAGATATCACTACTGACAATATATTTGTTGATACAAATAACATAGAAACAGCCCAAATAACTGCAAAAGATAAAGGAGTTCTTGCCGGAGGATTTGTTGTTAAAAAGGTTTTTGACCTAATAGATCAAAACATAATTGTTGATCTAAAGTTAAGTGACGGCCAAGAATTTGAACCTGGAACATTAATTGCTTCAATTGAAGGCCGTACAGACAAAATCCTAAAAGGCGAAAGGACTGCCCTAAATTTTGTCCAAAGGCTCTCAGGCATTGCAACTAAGACCAGAGAAATGGTAAATTTAGCTTCGCCTTACGGGGTAAAAATCCTAGATACCAGAAAAACCACCCCTACTTTAAGATATTTGGAGAAGTACGCTGTTAGAGCTGGCGGGGGAATAAACCACCGTATGGGATTATATGATGGTGTAATGATAAAAGATAACCACAAAAAAGCAGCAGGCTCGATAAAAAATGCCCTAGAAAAGTTAAAGTCAAACCTTGGACCAATGGTGAAAATTTGTGTAGAAGCGACAAACAAAGAGGAAGCAGAAGAAGCTTATTACAACGGGGCAGATCAGATTTTACTTGATAATATGAGCCCAGAAGTTATCTCTGAAATAGTAAAAAAGATTGGTGACGAGGACAAAAGAGCCGAGAATAAAATAGTAAAGTTTGAAGTTTCGGGGAATATAGGAGAAAGTGATATAAAAGCCCTAGCAAAAACAGGGATAGACTTCATATCATCGGGAAAAATTACTCATTCTTATAACTCCATTGATTTTAGCCTTAATTTTTGAGTCATTGTATGTTATACTTAATAATTGATAGTAATTATTATTTATAGGCAATGAAGGAGGAATAAAAATGAGTTTTAAGATAACAGATGGAGTCAAATGGGTAGGAAAAATCGATTGGGAATTAAGAACTTTTCATGGTGAAGAACTGTCAACTCACAGGGGCACAAGCTACAATTCCTATTTAATTCAAGATGAAAAAACAGTCCTTATCGATACATCCTGGAAGCCTTTTGCAAAAGAGTTTATTGAGAACCTAAAAAAAGAAATTGACCTAAAAGAAATAGACTACATTGTAGCAAATCACGGCGAAGTAGACCACAGCGGGGCACTCCCAGACTTGATGAAGGAGATACCGAACACACCTATCTACTGTACCAAAAACGGAGTCAAATCCCTAAAAGGCCAATATCATCAGGACTGGAATTTTGTCGAAGTAAAGACAGGCGATAAGCTAGACCTTGGTAGTAAGGAACTTACTTTTATCGAGGCAAGAATGCTTCACTGGCCTGACAGCATGTTCTGCTATCTATCTGAAGATAATATTCTGTTCTCTAATGATGCCTTTGGTCAGCATTACGCTTCAGAGCAAATGTACAATGACCTTGTAGATGAATGTGAACTATATCAAGAAGCTATGAAGTATTATGCTAATATTGTTAATCCATTTAGCAAGCTGGTAGAAAAGAAAATTAATGAAATCCTGGAGTTAAAGCTCCCTGTAAATATAATCTGTCCAAGTCACGGTATCATTTGGCGTGATAGCCCACTTCAAATAGTAGAAACTTATATGGAGTGGGCTAAGGATTATCAAGAAGATCAAATTACACTAATATATGACACCATGTGGGAAGGTACCAAAAGAACTGCAGAAGCTATCACAGAAGGCATCCACGAAGCAGATAATAATACAACTGTGAAGCTAATCAATTCTGCAAAGACCGACAAGAGTGATATTATTACTGAAGTGTTTAAATCAAAAGCAATTCTTGTAGGTTCACCTACGATAAACAAAGGCATTCTTTATTCAATCGCAGGTATACTAGAGTTAATAAAAGGCGCAGGGTTTAAAAATAAAAAGGCTACTGCCTTTGGTAGATACGGCTGGAGCGGCGAGAGCACCGATATTATTACAGAAGAATTAAAAGATGCTGGCTTTGAAGTAGTTTTAGAAGGGTTCAAAGAATTGTGGCACCCTGACGAAGAAGGACTACAAAAAGCAAGAGAGTTTGGAAAAGAGTTTTGTAAGAATTTGTAATGAACAGAGCTTTGTTCATATGACTTTTTTGCACCAAAATTTATAAATTTGTTTGTTGAAAAACACCTGCTAGCTACCATAAGTGAGTGAGCTTTTAATTTGCGAGGTTTTTAGCAAATTCTTGCGATACGTTGGTAGCTAAGCAGGTGTTTTAATTTTCTAATCCCAAGATAAGTAAAGGGACACTCACATACAAAAACATTGTTGCAGCAGCTATCACACCGGAATCATTGATCAAAAAGGCCGTAATACCTCCAAATACTACACCAACAAGGCCTCTTTTAAGTATGGGATAATTTTGATTTAAATTATCCATTACAGAAGTAAATTTTAGTAGTTTCAAAAATAGCACAGCTAAAAAACTTAAAAAAACTATACTCCAGTCAGAATATCTAAGAAGGTTCAAATTCATCGATATTTTTCTCGTTATGATTGGCAAAAGTTCACCGGGACCCTCGACAATGGCTAGTCTAATAGCCCTCCCAAGATGCGTAACTTCTTCCAAAAGAAGGTTAAACCCCAAAAAACCACCTATTACTAAAATCAAAGAGCCTAAAAAGATGTAAATCAATTGTTTTTGGTGATTATCTTTTAAAAATATATAAAGTATTACAAAGAAAGCTACTGCCGCACTTACACCCCCACCAAAATTAGCACCAAAACCTGGATGAAAAAAATAAAATACCAGTAAAATTCCCAGAAGATAATACGAGTTTTTCCACTCAGGCTTTATAGTGTAAAGGCTAAAAAAACCCATGACAAAAGAACCTATTAAAACACCCATTAGTTCATTTCCAAGCCCATAGTACCTGGCACCACTTATAGGATCATGGCTTAAAACTCCAGTGTAGATTATATTTTCACTTCCTATAATAAAAGGCAGCAATATTGCAATAGAAGTTAAGAGACATATTGTACCTATCCTCCATATATTGCTAGCCGTTAATTTTACAACTAAGATACTCCCTCCTATAGAAATAACCAGGACAAATACGGCTAACCCCCACAATGAAAAAATAGAAAAATATGGCGCCAAAATAAATCCTAGAGGGCTAATAAGCATGGCATAGAGCAGTATATCAAGATAAGGTATTTTGTATTTGGTTATAACAGCCAAAAGACCAAGTACCATTACAACAACCTGGGCTATTATATAATTTTTTAAAACAGGCGGCCTGACATTAAACGTATTGATAAGCTTATCATTTAAGCTAATAAGGCTTTTAATTTTACCTTCACCTTCATTAAAATTCAAACCAGAAGCGCTATTTGTTTCTATCCTATTACCCTTTGACTTCGGAGAAATTTCTATATCAAATTCTTCAAGAATAGTAGGTAAAAAGTCCATATTTGCTACTAAACCATCTCTTTTAGTGGTATTAGAAACAAGTATATTACCATCTAGCTCACGGCTTAAACCTCCTACAGGAGAGTACAAAATAGGGGTTAATCTTTTCCCTTGATGATAATTCTCGTGACTTGGAGCAGGGTTTAGAAGGATCAGGCCAAAATCTTTCTCTTTCCTTAGCGAACTTATCCGCCCAATTAATTCATCTATGTTTTGAAGGGTTTTAGCTACCAAATTTTCTCTAATTTTTTCATCTAATCTTTCTTCTTCATAATCATCAATCCTTGTACCATCTCCAAGCTCTAAAATATACAGAAAAGAGCTATCCTCTTCAGCTCTATCTTTAAAAGTTTCTTCTACTACAGTGTAAGTTTTGTCATAATCTGTCTTGTAACCAAATGGGAAATTCTCTTTTGCTGTTAAGGTGCTTTGGGGAGTTACTATTCCCTGGGAAATAACCCCCATATCATTAATTGCAAGAAGTCCACCATATCTTTTTTTTTCATAAGTATCTGTATTCCCATGGTATACTACATCGACATTATTTTCTTCCAAGTTTGCTGCCAGTTTACCTATTTCGACGTTATAATCTTGATCTTTATTTTTTGTTTTTAAGAGAGGATATTCTACCGCTATAGCAGACTCTTCCTCTAATTCTGCATCTAGACCGGTATGTCTTTGATAAAATTTTTTTGCATTATAACCTTCATATTTTTCTAAAGGGTTATAGATAGCTCCTGACATCTTACATGAAGTGGACCTAATACCGGTTCCAAGGGAAAGATAAGAAGACGAAGGGTGATATGGTCTGGTAACAGTAGTGTTCATAAGCCCTACCGCAGAATCTTCAAGCAATTTCTCAAAATTATTTAAGTTATAATTATTATAATCTTCCCAAAAAAACCCCGGCACCAGGATAACCATAATAGGATCTGTAGAATTTTCTGTATTATTCTCAGAGAAGTTTTTTGTAGAATTATTAAAATTATTTGTCAAACTAACAGTTAAGTCCTCATTATGATGGTTAATTGCTACCAACGCCACCATTAACAAAGCCATAACAAAACCAGTAAACATGACAGGTTTCTTTCTCATACTTTCACCCCGTTATACTGATCAATTACATTCTTTATCATAATTTCATCGTTAAAATTGCTTATTACATTTATATAAGCCTGCAAGGCGATTCTTCTGCGAATTTTTTGATTCTTTACTAAAGTCATTATCGCTTCGCCCATCTTTATAGGGTCATCAGATGGACATAATAAACCAGTTTCAAAATGATTTATCAGTTCCACAAGGCCACCTTTTTTGGCAGCGATCACAGGGCAAAACGACGCCATCGCTTCAAGGGCGGTAATCGATAACCCTTCATGTCTTGATGGTATACAAAGAACTTCAAGGCTTTTTAGTATATCAGTCACGTCCTCCCTATGACCCAAAAACATAATTTTTGAAGCAAGGCCCAGGTTCCAGGTCAGTTTTTGTAATTTTTCTTTTTCTGGCCCATCACCAATAATTAAGAAATAATATCTCCTGGAGTTAAAGTAATTATTATATCTTTCATATAAATATTTCACAGAATAAATAAAATTATCTATACCTTTGTCATGATTTAGCCTGCCGATACAACCAATTAATTTGCCCTTTGGAAGCGACAATCTATTATCAATAGGGCGATGAAAAGAAGGTAGAGAAATGCCATTGTACAATACTGTACATTTTTCTTCATCTATACCCACAGAAATCAGTTCTCTTTTCAAACTATTAGAAACGAGCTGAATTTTATCTGCCCTGTTTAAAATATTTTTTACAAAAAACTTGAATGTCTTTCTACGTATTGATGAGGTTTGAAAATTATGTATGGTTGTTATCCAGGAAAAATTCACCATGCTCTTTGCCATAGCTACAATTAAAGAAGCTTTGTAGCCGTGAGAGTGAACTATATCTGGCTTTGTCTTTTTAATCAATTCTTTTAACTTAAAAACATTTTTATAATCTTTAATTTTAAATCCATCCTCTAATGGGAGGTGATAAAATTCTCCACCCGAGATAGTATGTTCAAAATCTTCTTTGGGAGCACAAATAACAGGACTTATGTTATATTTTGGAAGTTTATTTGCAAGGGTCTTTAGATGGGTTCTTATCCCGCCCCTAGCCTTTCTGGTTACAAACATGCATTTGACCCGGTTATTATTTTCCATTTGTTTTTATCACCTCCCATGTTCCATTTAATATTTTGTTCCAAATTAAAAATAAAAAAACGCCCAACGGGCGTTTAATTTTTTCCTATTCATCCTTTAATTTATAGATAGCTTTTACAACGGATTCGAGAATTCCCTCACCTGTATGAAATACTTCTTTTTCTTTACCTTCATGGTTTGCAAGTAAATTAATACTTATTACATCCCTATCGTAGCTTCCTTTTCTGGTCTCTGCAAGGAGCCTTTCATCTTTTACATCACCTAATTTTTCATCAATTAATTCACAAAAACAATTGCCAATGGCACCAAGCAAAGTTTCACCTGTCGCCTGATATTTCCTGTACTCCTCCTCATCAATCTTTACCTCCATTGAAACCTGAATCGAACCATCCTCTAATACCTTACTGTACATACTTACAAGTTCAACCATATTTTCTAGCCCCCTTATAGATCATACTTGATTTGGATACAAAAAGTCATATGAACAAAGTTTTGTTTTTAATCAAATAGTTCTACTTCTATATCAAATTCATCTTCCAAACTTGAATAGTGTTCCCCTCTTAAATCAAAGCCTTTATTGTCAAAAGCCTTCCCTGGTAGGATGACACAGTCATAATTTTCTTTTAGGTATTCAGCAAAAAACTGCTTTTTCAGGCAGTCTCTAAAGTCATCTACTACCAAAAGACCTGCTGATATTATATTTCCTCCAAGATATTTGCTTTTTACTTTTTTTATATCTACCTTATTTTGGAGCTTGTCTTTATCTTTAGCTTTATTTGTCTCCCTTTTAAGTATATTATATCCTCCCTCAGAGGCTAATAACAATATATTCTTTTTTTGATCAGTTTTTGGATCAGAAACCGAAAGTCCTGCCAAAAATTTTATTTCTTCTGGCGAGATATCATAATCAAAACATAGCCCGCTAGATTCACCTTTACTTTTTTCTATTTTTACAGTTTTATTTTCTAAAGATATAACCGGGTTTTTCTTATATGTAACAAGACGATAGGCATGAACACTGCTTGGGACATCCTCTTCGTCTATCTTTAGGATAAGATCATTTCTTTTGATTCCTTTTTTATGGGCTGGCGAATCCTTGATTACACCTGACACTATAGGTGCTGCTTCAGTTTTAATGGAAGGTTCAATCAAAATTGGCACATCAAACTGGTCCTTAATTTTGTATAGCTCTTGGTAATAATCAGGTGGAACTTTTAATTTATCATTAAACTTTGTAAATCCAGGAACAAACAATCTTACTGTTTTGGCCCCATTGTCCTCTAAATGTTTTATCGTTTCTAACAGCCTTTCCCAGCCGTATAGAAAGGATAACGAAACTATACTTCCATTGTAATCTATTCCTAGTCTATTAAATTTTTGGGGAAGCTCTCTTGCTATATATGGTGATGTATCCTTCATTATTTCACACCTTAAATCTTCATCCAATACATTAATAGAAAGATTAATCTCTATTGGCTCTAAGTTCTTTAATACTTTTAATATATTATCATCAATCAAAGTACCATTTGTTGTTATCTGTATAGGTACCAAAGGATATTTATCCCTTAAAAACTCCAATATTTCAATTATATTTGGATGTAAGAAAGGCTCTCCTTCTGAAATTTTAGTAGCTGATTCACCAATAATAATTTTCTTTTTTTCATCCAAAAAAATAGAAGCCTCTTTAACCTCATTTAAGGTTAAAGGAGGCAATCTTATCTCTTTTAGATCCGGGGGGTTTTGGTTATTACTGCAGAAGATACAGTTTAGGTTACAGCCACTAATAAGTGGAAGTATATTTGAATTGTGGATAGATTCTAAAATAAGATTTAAGTTATCCATAAAGTTAGCCGTTTGATTTAGCTTTGTTACTAGAATCTAATTCTAATTTTTCCTTTAGGTCTTCTGCAGCTTTGTAAATATCACCAGCTCCCATGGTTATAACATAATCACCCGGCTTTACTGTATCTTCTAGGTATTTTACTATATCGTCTTTATCATCCATTACTAGAACTTCTTTAGTGGAGAGGCTTTCACTTTTTATTATTTTGTCTGCTAATATATCTGATGAGACACCTTCAATAGGTTCTTCCCCTGCAGGATATACTTTATTTAGGATAATTTTGTCCGCATAACCAAAAGACTCGGCAAATTCCTCCATCAAAAATTTTGTCCTTGAATACCTGTGAGGCTGAAAAACAGCTATAACATTTCCTTCGCATTCATTTTTGGCAGTCTTCAAAGTAGCCTCAATCTCAGTTGGATGATGAGCATAATCATCCACAATAACTGTATCATTAACTTTACCAACTATGGTAAAGCGCCTTTTGGCACCTTTAAACTTAGATAAAGCTTTTTTAATTTTATCAAAATCTATTCCAAGCTGTAATGCTACCACTGCTGCTGCGGCAGAGTTCTGGATATTATGTTCTCCGGGCACCTGCATTTCTATAGTTCCAAGTTCGATAGTTCCAAGTTCGTTTGCTTTTCCATTTTCTTTTAAAACAAACTTTGATCCGCCTTTAAAAAGCTTAATGTCATCGATAACATAATCGGCATCATCTGACTTACCGAAGGTTATTAGCTTTTTATCCACACCTTGTATTACTCTTTTTATGTGATCGCAGTCAGCACTTACTACAGCAACTCCACCTGGCTTCAAGTTAGCCAAAAACTCCTCATATGTTTTAAGAAGCTTCTCAAAGTCCCCATCATAGTATTCTAGATGATCTGCCTCAATATTTGTTATCACCGCTATATAAGAATTATATCTCAAAAAAGAATGATCACTTTCACAGGCTTCTGCAACGATTTTATCCCCTCCACCTGTTCTAGCATTACCACCAAAATTAGATAGCTCTCCCCCGATAAGAGCCGTTGGGTCAAGACCGCTTTCTGCCAAAATCAATGATATCATGGAAGTTGTAGTAGTTTTACCATGAGCTCCCGCAACACCTATGCCATCCTTTTCGTTAAATAAATGTGCAAGAAGCTCAGAGCGATGCCATAAAGGTATATTTTTTTCTTTGGCAGCTTTTATTTCTTCGTTATCTGCATATATTGCAGTAGAATACACTACCAGGTCAGTGTTATCCACATTGTCTTTTGAGTGAAATAAATTTATTTTTGCTCCCATATTTTCAAGAGAAGAAATAAGTGAAGAAGGAGTAATATCTGAACCTGTTATTTCATATCCATTTTGTAAGAACACTTTAGCAAGAGCACTCATCCCATATCCACCTATACCTATGAAGTGAATTTTATTTACATTATTAAACATAATTATTCCTCTCTTTCGATGAAGAATGGTTATAAATAATATGATAAAAAGAAACTAGTCGTGATATATTATAACACATATAAAAAAAGGTTAAACGCATAATAATATAATATCTTAATCTAATTATTAATCCGATATCAAAATTTTATACACAAAGATAATTCTGGTACAAAAAGTCATATGCAAAAATAAAAGATTAATATAATTTTTATGTTTATTATATTATGTATCCTAAAAACTATTTTAGATTTTAGAGATTATACGTGTTTATACCCCTTTTTAGTAATTGCTAAAAAAAGTAATCCACAAATTCCACAGGTTTATCCACACAACCACCCCGGATTTTAAGCAATCCACAAAGTTATCCACTTTATCCACAGGTTATTTACATAAAAATGTGGACATACTTCTCACAAAGTTATTCACATTTCTCTGTGGATAACCCGCTATTTATCCACACAAAAAAACTACCCTATTCTTAAATAAGGTAGTTCACATCTCAAGGTTTGGAACAGCATTTAGATCAAGGGCTGTCGATATTTTGTTTTCTTTGTATGAATGATATGCAGAGGCTCCAACCATAGCCGCGTTATCAGTACACAGTATCAAGGGTGGAGAATGGACTTTTATCCCGAGATCTTTTGCTTTTTCTTTGAATTCATCTCTCAAAGCAGAGTTTGCTGATACACCCCCGGCTAGCACTACATCATTCACATTCTTATCCCTGGCTGCTTCTAAGGTATTACTAACAAGCACATCAATAACTGACTTTTGAAAACCAGCGGCTACGTCTTTTTTATCCACAGTCTCTGATTTCATCTCACAGCGGTTCAAATAATTTAACACAGCACTTTTTAATCCACTAAAGCTAAAATCATATGGTGATGTTGGATCTTTTAATTTGGCCTTTGGAAATTCAATTCTTCCTTCCAGGCCTTTTTTTGCTAATTTGTCTATCTTTGGGCCTCCTGGATAACCAAGATCAAGGGCTCTAGCTATCTTGTCAAAAGCTTCTCCTGCTGCATCATCCACAGTCCTTCCAATTATCTCAAATTCATTGTGGTTCTTCATATATATTATATCAGTATGCCCTCCAGAGACCACCAGGGCTATCAAAGGAAATTCAGGCGGCACTCCATAATTTTCATCTATACTCTTGTCCAAAAAATTTGCGTATATATGGCTTTTGATATGATGTTGTGGGACGAGGGGGATGTTTTTGGCATAAGAAAGAGATTTGGCATAAGATAGCCCCACAAGCAGAGGACCAACAAGTCCCGGTCCGTGGGTAACTCCGATAGCATTTAATTCTTCTAAACTAACATTTGCTTCTTCTAGTGATTTTTTTACAACTGGTATCAAAAGCTTCAAGTGTTCTCTTGAAGCAATCTCCGGGACAACTCCTCCATAAAGGCTGTGAGTTTCTCTTTGGGAGCTTATTACATTACTTAATATTTTGTGGCCATCCTTTATTACCGCTGCTGTTGTATCATCACAAGAAGTCTCTATAGCAAGTATTTTTATCCCTTCCTGCATATCAATACACTCCTCTAGATATCTTCTTTTGCATTAATATAGCATCTTCACCATTATCCTGATAATAGGAGGGCCTGACACCTATTGTACTAAATCCCATACTCTCATAAAGCCTTCTTGCTGTATCATTTGACCTTCTTACTTCAAGGGTAATATACTTAAAACCTTTAGTCTTAGCAAATAGGGTGATAAAACGAAGCAGCTTGGTGCCAAATCCTTTTTTTCTGTAATCAGGAGCTACGGCAAAGTTGGTAATATGAATTTCATTGTGGATAAACCACATCCCCATATAGGCTACAATATCATCTTCATGCTCTAGTACAATATATCTTGCAAGACTATTTTGAAATAGCTCATAGATAAAAGAATCCTTTGACCAGGGGCTATTAAAAGAATTAATCTCAATCTCTCTAATTTTATCTAAATCTTTTTCTTTCATTTCTCTTATTTCTATTTTTTCTTCTAATATTTTATCTTTCACTTTTCTAATCGACCCTTTCTTCACGTTTTTTCTCAGCTTCAGATTTTCTAATATATATAGGTGTTAATTCATGAGGTGAAAGGATATTACCTTTTTTTATTTCGTTTAGTCCAAGTCTTGCTGTAACAGAAGCTCTATTTATCTCTATTTCTTTATAAGTATGCACAGACAAAAAAGGAGTATTCTCTATCAATTCTTCCCTAAAAACATCCACTCCATCACCTGTAAATAAAATTTCAGTTTTATATTTGTCACGTTCCTTACTTACCTTTTCCTTATTTAGATCCAAAAAAAGCTGTTCCAAAGAAATCACCCTGTATTCCCATAACCTCTCTACTCCGTTTTCTGTACCTTCATATAAGCAGGTATAAACCTCATTTTTCCTAGCATCCAACACAGGACAGATCAACCCAATAATTGGCCTCTGGTTAGCAAGTACATCAAGGCTTGAAACACCGACAAGAGGGATATCATAACCTGTACTTAGCCCAAATGCAGTGGCTATACCTATTCTAAGTCCAGTAAAAGAACCAGGGCCATTAACAACACTGATCCCAGAAAGCTCTTCTAGTACTGTTTTGCTATCAGTCAAAACTTTATCAACAAGGGGCATTAATTTTTCAGAATGAGTCCTTTTATCCCTTAAAGTATATTCTGCTATTAGCCCGTCATATTCACATATAACAGATACAGAAGTCGCTTTTGTAGAAGTATCTAAACCAAGAACTTTCATAGCGTTAAGTTTGCCCCCTCTTCTTTTATTATCTTTAAAAGATTATCATACCTCTCACCCTGAGAAGAAAGAACAAGGCGGCGTCTACTGTTATCTTCGACAAAGATTTTTATTTTCAAATACTCCTCTAGAGATTCAAAGTCTTCCATCTTTTCAAACCATTCAATCACCGTCACACCATCATCATACATATAATCAAATAACCCAACCTCTATCAACTCTTCAGGATCTTCAATTCTATATAGATCAAAATGATACAACGTTAATCTACCATGATACTCCTGCATCAAAGTAAATGTTGGGCTCGTTATGGGGTTATCTATATCTAGACCACTGCCAAGACCTTTAGTAAACAAAGTCTTACCTGCACCAAGATCTCCTGACAAAAGTATTATATCACCTTTATCTAAGTATTTTGCAAGATTACGGGCAATATTTTTAGTTTCCTCCGGAGAATTTGTATATATTTCCATCTTTAAAACCCCTCATCATTGTAATAATTAAATCTTGATTCTGGTGCAAAAGTCATATGAAATAAAAACATTATATTTTTTATGTGAACAAACTTTTCTCAGTAGAAT
The DNA here is from genome assembly GCF_022539405.1 of Natranaerofaba carboxydovora. NCBI lineage: Bacteria > Bacillati > Bacillota > Clostridia > Natranaerobiales > Natranaerofabaceae > Natranaerofaba > Natranaerofaba carboxydovora. The sequence continues at coordinate 2,608,923 of NZ_CP054394.1, forward strand.
ATAATTTTGCTAAATATATATACATTATATCATTCCCTTTACACAAACTAAAATAGGCTGAGACATATTTAGCTTTGTTTGCGCCAGAATTAGATTAATAATAAAAGTAATAATTAGGAAAAATATTAAAAAACAGTAAGGAGGCGATCAAATTTGAATAGAAGCGAACTAATCAATTTGCCGGTAATCACTTTGGATGATGGAAGTTTTGTAGGTCAAATAAAGGATTTGATAATCGAACCTAACGAAAAGATGATTATAGGTTTTGAGATTGGAAGTAAAAGACTCTTTCAGGCAAAACATAAGTATATATACTTAGGAGATATTGAGACTATCGGCAGCTATGCAGTTACGATAGCTACAAAGAATGTAATATTCACAGAGGAACAAAAGGCTACGCGGCAGTTTAAAAATTATAATTCCCCTTTGGGCAAAAGAATTATTACAAGGTCTGGAAGCTTTGCCGGAAGAGTAGTAGATTTTTCATTTGATCTACATTCTGGAATATTAGACAAACTCTATATCAAAAACGAAGAATACGATATTGAAAGCCTATCCCTATCTTCAAACAGCATATTAACCCTGGGCAAAGATGTAATAGTTACAGATATCGAGCCACCACTTAAAAGCACAACAAATGAAACAAATGATAAATATTCAGATGAGACACATGATAGTCACTCAGATAACACAAAAACAGGACAGGGGCAATTTTCAAAGAAATTTGGCAGTTCAAAGTTTAGCAGCACCCTTGAGGAAAAAGCCGTTGATTTTGCCATTGGAAGGCAAGTCTTTAGGACAGTTAAAGATAGTCATGGTGGAGTAATTATTAACCGGGGAGAAATAATAAAGCCCGAAGTAATTGACCTTGCCAGAGAAAAAAATAGGCTTGCACACCTTCTAGTAGCAGCAGGAGTAAGCGAAATAATTGAAGGTTTAGATTACACCTGGGAAAAAATTGATGAAGGAAGTAGAAAACTAATTGAAAATTTGAATCAAATTAAAAAGGAGTTAAAGACTCAGGATAAGCCACAAGACTTCTTTACCCATATAATAGACCTTGATGATACTTTGTATAAACTTTGGAACGAAAGACTAAAGAGAACCTTTGCTAATATGGATTTTGATTACAATACTGCAGCTAGTATCAAGCAATTTCTGTTAAATAAGACTCCAGCTTTTAGAGTTACAAATGAAAAAGGAGAGGTTTTAAAAGAAAAAAATGATGCCATCACTAAGGATAATTTAGAGGTGTTATATAGACCCGAAGATCTTATCGCACTTCTTGCAGCCGTTAGCGCCAAAGAGGTTACAGACTTTATCCAGAATATAGAATCAAATATTATGGACCAAATCAAAAGAGAAAAGCCGGAAAAAAATGAGATCATGAATTAAATTTAGGTTAAGCTTTTAGAGGAAAAATATACCGGAGTCAAGAATAAATAAGACTAGCAACAGATGTTTGAAAGGAGGACAACTTTTTTGGAAGATACATTAAAGAGCGTCTTATCAGGTAAAAAAGCTGATTATATCGAAATAAGGGTAGAAGAGTCAAAAACAGATTCAATCGAATTTCAAGGACCAGAACTAGAACAGGCGGGGGGATCAATTAAGTTTGGTGGAAGTGTTCGCGCTTTTGTCAAAGGTGGAGTAGGTTTTGTTTCCTTTAACCGGCTTAAGGATTTGGAGGAAAAAGTAGACCTTGCCATCAAACAGGCTGAACTTATAGGTAGTAGGAGCAGTGAATCTACAAACCTAAGTCCTGTTAAAGTTATTAATGACAAAGTGACCATAGAAACAATCGAAGACCCCAGGGAGATCCCGCTAGACAAAAAGATCAACCTGTTTAAAAACTATAACGATATAATTCTATCTTATGGTGAGCCCATCTCTAGCTCAAGAATAAACTATTTTGATAAGTACACCAAGCTATATTTCGCTAATTCTGAGGGAAGCTACATAGAACAGGAAAAACTAGACCTTGGAGGTAACATCACAGCAGTGGCTAGTAAAGGCGAAAACACCCAAATGTCCCGTGTAGGATTTGGAAGTTCTAAAGATTTCGGCGAGGCTAGAAATCTTGAAGACAATATCAAAACTTCGTGCAAAAGAGCTTCTGATATGCTTGAAGCACCACCGATAAAAGGTGGTGAATACACTGTAGTTCTAGATCCTACTTTGGCAGGAATATTTGTGCATGAGGCATTTGGCCATTTGAGTGAAAGTGATTTTGTTTTTGAAAATCCTGAACTACAAAAACTGATGAAGCTTGGAACCCAATTTGGACCAAAAGAGCTAAATATATATGATACTGGAGATAGTGTTGGAAGTAGAGGGTATTTGAAGTACGATGATGAAGGTGTACAAACAGAAAAGACCGACCTGATCAAAGAAGGCCAACTGGTTGGTAGACTCCATACCAGAGAAACAGCCGATAAAATGGATGAAAAACCCACAGGTAGTGCAAGAGCTATCAACTATAATCATCCTCCAATCTGCAGAATGAGAACTACCTGCATTGCCCCTGGTGATGCAAGTTTTGACGATATGATCAAGGATATCAAAGAAGGTGTCTATGCAGTTGATGCATACGGAGGGCAAACTAATGGTGAGATGTTTACCTTTAAAGCCGGCGAAGCTTATATGATTAGAAACGGTGAAATTGCTGAAATGGTCAGAGATGTTAATTTGACCGGAAATGTATTTACTACTCTCTCTAACATCGAAGCTATAGGGAATGATTTTATGATTAGAGATTCTGGAGGCGGCTGTGGCAAGGGCGGACAGGGACCTCTTCCTACAAGCCAGGGAGCTCCTTCCCTTAAAATTCAAAAGGTAGTCATAGGGGGGAAAAGTTAATGGACGATATCATAAAAAAAGCAAAAGAAAAAGGCGAAGAGGCTGAGCTTTTTCAGGTAACCCATAAAACCACACCGGTCGAATTTGAAAACAATCGTCTAAAAAATATAAAGACTCAGGAACTAAACAGTTATGCCCTTAGATTAATTAAAGATGGACGTCTTGGATTTTCTACTTCAACAAAAGAAGATAACCCGGAAGAACTTCTAGAAAAAGCAAGACAATCAAGTACCTTTGGCAGAAATTTTGAACCTAATCTACCGGAAAACGATCCTGTAGAGCTAAAGGACATGTATGATCCTAAAGTACAGGAAGTACCTTTAGAGAAATTAATAGAGCTTGGCACAGAGCTAGTAGATACAATGAAAAACAAAAACAGCGACGTTCTTGCCCAGGCCGAGGTAGAAAAAGCAGAAACAAAGATTACAATAAAAAATACCAGAGGATTTGATAACAGTTATACGAAGAGTTCTTTTACCATTATGGGTGGAGCTATGCTGATGGTAGGAAAAAGTTTTTTAACCTTTGGAAGCTTTAAAAGCTTACCAAATTATGATCCTGATACAGCGGAGATAAAAGAAGAGCTTTTGCAGGACCTTGAGTTTGGCCCCAAAGAAGTAGACATAACAAGCGGAAATTACGATGTTATCATTTCTCCATCAGCCATGGGAGATGTCTTTAGACCTATCATTGCAAGTATAGACGGGCAGGCTGTCGAAAAGAAAATGTCGCCTTTTAGAGACAAACTAGAACAAAAACTCTTTGATGATAGAGTTAGCTTAATTGATATGCCCCATAAGCCATGGACGCCGGGTATGTGTCCTTTTGATGATGAAGGGACCTTGACTAAAGAAACACCTTTCATAAAAGAAGGGACTTTGTTAAACTTTCCCCTTGATCTTTTGACTGCTAACTCTCTTAAAATGGAGCCAACAGGGCATGCCGTACGCTCTGCCTTAAGTCTTCCGTCTCCTGGTCTTCATAATGCCGTCTTAGAACCTGGCGAAACTGAACTAAAAGATATGATAAAAAGCATAGATAAAGGTGTCTATGTCAAAGACCTGATGGGAGCATGGGCCGGAAACCCTTACGGCGGTGAAGTAAACGGAAACATTTCTCTTGGTTATCTGATTGAAAACGGGGAAATTGTCGGACGGATAAAAGACTGCATGTTTAGCTGTAATACCTTTGAAGTATTAAAGGACCAGTTGGTTGACTTTAGCAAGGAGTCAAAATGGATGGGAAGTATATCTTATCCATATGCGCAATTGGAAGGGGTAAGTATAACGGCAAAAGGATAACCACCCTTAGTTATTGCATACCAACGCTCGCTCGGAATTTGCAGGCACAGTCCAAATTAAAGGCTCGCTTATGGTATGCAATAACTAACACTTACTGATTTTCTTTTAATCAGTATTTTTTTTGCTGCAAATGAATAAATTTTTAAAAAGAATTAATTCAGGGGGGATTTTATTGTTTCATTCTTTAAATGTTAGGAATAAGAAGAAAAAAGCACTTGTACTTTCGCTAATTGTGTTTTTGGCAGCAGGAGTCTATTTAACTCTTCCCGGAAGAGATACGGGAGCTGTGATACCTGTATTTCAGGAGGAAGAGAAAAAGACACCGATCTATTATGTGGATACCGAAGAGAACAAAGTTGCAATTTCATTTGATGCAGCCTGGGGAGCGTAATTTTTATTACAGTATTTTTATTGAAGAAAACTATTCCCTAGAAAATACTTGCCAATTTCAAGGTGGAAATAAGAGTTATAAAATTGTATTATTAAGTTTCATTTCTTAAGACTACATTATAAATTCTCCTGGGCAAATCACCCTCTTCAAGTTCTTCTACCTGAAGAATTTGAAAACTTTCAGAAAATCTTTCTATAGTTTTTCTATCAAAAAAATGAATAATAAAATCGCTTATATTATATATGTTTCCTTCAAGATGAGTTCCGGTACCAAAATGGGGATCTTTTTTGTTCCTTACGGTATAGATGTTTATACCCCCGTTTTTAAGTATTCTTTTAATCTCCTTGAACAAAAAATCAAGTTCTTCTGTTTTAAAATTCATACAGCATAATAAATGAGAAAAACATCCATCAAATGAATCATCAGCAAAAGTCAAAGGTTCTTTTACGTTATGTTGAATTGCCGTAACTCTATTAGACAAATTATGATCCACTGCTTTTTGTTTGATATCTTTAATTCCCTTAGCAGCATAGTCCAAAACATAAACTTGAAATCCTTCCCGGGCAAAATATAGAGTGTCTCTCCCCTGTCCTCCACCTAATTCTAAAATACTTGTCACCTGGTTATCTTTGAACACTTTAGCAGCCTTAACTGCAGCTTCGCTTGGTGATTTACCAAAAAAATCTTCAACTGTATTATAACTGTTTTCCCATTTTAATTGATTATCTATATATTTTTCATTGTTCGATGCCATAACTATTCCTCCATAATATTATTTTAGCCGCTACTGTAACCTGAAATTAATCTTCAAGATAAGCACGTACTATTAATCTTTTTTCCGATGATCCAGGGGGCTCACAGGTAGTTAAAGTTAAAGCAGGGTCAGAAGTATCTTCAATTACACTCCAATCATATTTATCCGTTGCAAATACATCATCTACTTTGTAAATGTATACATTATCTTCAAAATATAATTTTATATTGTCCTCTTCTTCAAGTTTATTTAGCTCACCAAAAGGTGCTCCATAAGTGGTTCTATGGCCAGCTACCGATACATTACCATGTTCTGGCAGATTACTATGTGGATAAAATCCAGGGCCACTTTCAAGCTCGGGTAATTCTACGCCATAGCCAACCTTAAATTGCAAATTAAGAGCAGGTATTTCCAGAACCCCTTCAGTTTCTTCTAATTTGTAAGCATAGTTTCCCTCTCTTTCATCAGTGTCATTTTCCTCTTTTGGAGGAGGTTTTTCAGATGTAAAGTATTCTACTTGAGGAGAAGTGGTTTCACTTTCTTCTTTTTCCTGTACATCCTGTCGTTGTAGCTGCTCAAGTGTTTCTTCTACCTGCCTTGCCTGTATTCTTTGGTAATACAAATTATGAAAATAAGGGAAAGCGGTAATAAGGATCCCTGCCAACAATAGTATTATTCCACATAAAGTGCTTATTGCAATCTTGTTCTTTTTCATTACTCTCACCTCTATTTAATTCCCGCTCCAGAGGGGCAGGATGCAATTCCCCTGTTAAATTTTAAACTTTTTGATTATCATTATTTGGGGGGTAATAGTCAATAGCAATATCTTTCAAGAATAAAAACTTTGATAATTCAATTTTAGCTACACCCACCATTTTTTTTGGATAAAATACTTTTACACCATCAATATCTTGTTTTGTATATTGATCTTCTTCAGGTAAGAAATTCGCTATATTAATGCTGATATTGGAAATTTTAGTACTCCCGCCACAACAGCCACCACTCGATGTTTCATTAATAACTGCTGCATTTTTCTTAGATTTGCTTAAAATATAATCCCTAGCTTCGCTGCTAATCTCCAATTCAAGTGACATAAGCAAGTACACCCCCTTGGTTTTCTATTTTAACCGCTGCTTTTAAAGTGAGTTGATGATTGGCCAACACTAACCCTCCAAGGGTCTGAGTTCTATTATTATCCCCGCCCTGTTGGGTAGGGTGGTTTTTATTATTTGAATAGTAACACATCTCTATATTTCTGTCAAACTACTATTGCTCATCTACTATTGCTCATCCTTTATGTAATTTCTAAGGATTTTAATTGATTATTCTAATCGTTCTATCAATATAATTATATTTGACTAAGTATTCCTGATGTGATAACTTAGCAACAAGCCCCCCTTGCGGGGGGTGTAGCAAAATTAATATTTCTATTAATAAACATGTTTTTTATATGGTAATTAAAGACAACCTTTTAAATCTAAAAGTGCAGATACATACCAAGGGAGGAATCATTTTATGTTCAATCAAAATAAACTACTGCATTATCTTTATGTACCCTTAATTTTTGTCTTATTGATTTTTGTTTTTACAAATGGTTTAGCTGCAAGTTCAAAGTCAATTGAAATGGAGAGAACTACAGAAATAAGTACACGCCAGCAGATTATTGAAACTGCATTAGAAAATCAAGGAGTTCCATATGTTTGGGGTGGTGCATCACCTTCAGGCTTTGATTCATCCGGAATTATCTACTATGTGTTTAACAATAACAGTATTGAGATTCCACGTGTTCATTTTGATATTTATGATAAAGGACAAGCTATCTCTAAAAATGAGCTTTTACCTGGCGATATTATATTTTTTGAAACCACTAGACAAGGACCTTCCCATGGTGGAATATACATAGGTAGTGGTGAATTTGTCCATTCTTCTTCACCAGGGAACGTAGTATCTACAAGTCAGCTTGATGATCCATATTACAATGAGAGATTCTATGGTGCAGTACGCTATCTTAATGCAGTCAACGTGACAGTTTTTGTTAACGGAAAAAATGTTGAATTTAACGAACGAAATCCTTTTATTGATGACGTTAATAGAACTATTGTTCCGCTTAGATTTGTTTCTGAGGAACTAGGTGCCAAAGTAGAATGGGTAAGTGAAGAAGAACTTGTGAAGATAAAAAACGATGAGGTTTTTATGGAACTATCCATAGGTAGTCAAACTTACAAACTTAATGGAGAAACAAAGGAAATGGACACAATTGCAAATAATTTTAATGGGCGAACAATGGTACCATTAAGGGTTATATCAGAAGGATTAGGATCAGAAGTTAATTGGAACAGTAGCGAAGGAGCTGTGTTTATAAATTAAATTAGATAATAACCTCATTCGATAATGAAATATTTTTATGAGATACAATGTAATATTTTATTTAATGGTTTAACGGTCAGAGTCTCTCGATTTTCTCGAGACTTTCTGACGTTTTCATTGTGTTCTGATAAAGCTTCAGAAAATTAATGCAAGTTAATAGCAGTTTCAATAGAAGGGTGAACTGGTGTTGAATTTTATCTCTATTAAAGTTTCATTTTCCCCTATAATGATTTGATCCACAAGCTTTATCACAAGTTCTCTATCCAGGCTAGTTATCATAAAATAATCTCTATAGATTTTTTCGTAGTTTTCGCTCTTTTGTTCTAAGTTAATAAGAGACTTACCCTTTTCCTGGGAAATATCTGCTCGTGTTTGTAGTAGTTTCTCATCTAAGTCTTCTTTTTCCTTCTGATAATCCTGACGGGTACTTCTATAATCTTCAGCTGATATTTCACCTGCTGCATATTCTTCTCTAATTACTTTTAAGGTCTTATTAATATTATTAAGCCTATCTTCTAATTGTTTTCTTTTAGTAGATTGATGATTTTGTTGATTACAATTTCTTTTTGCAATATTACTTATTAGTCTTTCAATATTTATTGTGAGTTTATTAAGTATATTTAGCTGCGTCAAAATTACTTCATTAATCTTCTTAGTCTTAATATTATGATTTGTGCAGTATTTTTTGCCATACTTCGCGTAAGTTCCACACATATAAAGATCCCTATCGCTTCTATAGACCATTTTGGAACTGCAATCATTACAATACAAAAGACCCGAATATATATTAGTACAATTCTTCTCATTAATTCCCTTTGGTTTATTACTGTTGTCTACTGTTTTACTCCGAGATTTTATTCTTTTTTGAATTAGTTTCCACGTTTCATCATCTATAATTTTTTCTACAGCATTGTCAATTCTAATAACTTTTTCTTCATTGGTTCTTTTTTTATTTTTTAATTTGAAGTTAATTTTTTGGTACTTTTTTTGAACCAGAGTACCGTTATATATTGGGTCTGTTAGAATATTCCTTATTGTGGAAGGACTCCATAGATTTTTACTTGCTTTATTATTTTTATAGTTAATCCCCCGGATTTTTTTGTACTCTGTGGGAGTAAAAGGAGGGTTTTTGTCATTATTAAGGATCTTAGCCACACTAGAAAAGCCGTTTCCCTGCAAATAAAGTTTTGCAATCCTCAAAATAACTGGCTTAACTTTTTCGTCTACTAGTAGTTTATGCTTATCTTCAGGAGCTCTTACAAATCCATAAGGTTCACTTGAGCCAATAAACTTACCTTCTGCCATCAAAGCATAAAAAGAACTCTTTACTTTATTAGATATATCCCTGCAGTAGTTCTCATTCATAACACTTCTTATCTGTCTCTCTAAGATATTTCCATCATCACCACTATTTATACCGTCTGTAACACCAATAAACTTTGTCCCGTATTTGGGAAATATTTCTGAAAAGTATACTTCAGTTGCTATATTTCTGCCAAATCTTGAAATATCTTTTGATAATACAACATCTATCTCCCCGGCCTGTATATCTTCTTTCATCTTCAAAAAACCGGGCCTGTTAAAATTTGCTCCAGAGCAATCTATATCGATATAAACTTCATACAGGATCCAATCTTCTCCCTCTTTTATTTTTTGGCTTACAAACTCATCTATAATCTTTTCTTGATTATTTATACTGTCAGGTTCTGTATCCCCGTGTGCCCTTGAGTACCTAAGGTATTTAACATATTTTATGGTACTCACTAAATACCTGCCTCCCCCCATTCAGTTTTACAAGGAGCCAATATAACAAATATTCATATAATGCTGTTTTTCAACTGGTTGATACATTTAAAATTAATCATCTGTATACTTCTCCAATAAATAATCATACAAAATTGAGTTTATAGGGATAGAACCATTAAAACTTATCTTTATCTCTTCTTCATTTAATTTGATTTTGTTAGGGTCATTTATCTCCTTTAAGTACTCGTTTATCCTTTCAACTGTAGGTAAGTTTAAATTAATTTTGTCAGGTCTAATAGCAATACCCCCTTTTTATCTAATTATTAATGAGGGGAGTTGTCTTATTACATAAAAAAACGCGCTTTATTACACAAAAAAACGCCCTATCAGGGCGCAAAACCATGAAACTAACCATATAACATAATGCCATCTTTAAGTATTTGCTTAACAAAAGAACAAGAATTTTCTTTTTTTGCTTCCCATTCCAGCGGGGTGAAAAAAATAAAATCTATCTCGGGGAGATCAAAATATTTACTTATATTATTTTTTTCTAAATCTGCTACAACACATATTTTTATGTTCGCTTCATTAGGTTTTTCATTTTTATCTCTTTTAAACAAAAATATTTTCTCGGGTTTTAACATTTCTTTTAAATCTTTTACTAAACTCTCTAAATTAATCTTCACAGTCATCTAATTCCCCCTGTTGCCTGAAATCACTCTATCCTATAGTATTTTATTTTTAATTTTTTAAAATATGACATCTTCTATGTTATTTGTGGTTGGTTTTTTAATTTGGGTTAAGGCAAAATAAAATAACTCCCGGGTCCTAAAATATCTCCGGGAGTCATTCACTCATTCAATTTAATCTTTATTTTTTAGGGCCTGGCTCCACCAGCTTCCAGAAAACAGATCTATGGTTTTTGTTAAGTTAAACATTGGATGAGTATTTTGTTCGTGAATAGTTACCTTGGTTCCTTGTACATCAAACGATACTACTGCATCTCTCCTAGTAATTCCAGCAGAACAACCATCAATTATCTTAAATAACCGAAATGAAGGAAGCAAATGCCCGGGGAAAGACGCGGGGAGTTCTTCTTCTTTATGGTGGTGATAATATATTAAACTAACGAGGTCTTCTTCTTGATCATAGAAGTTCTTAGCAAATTCGGCACTTCTTGCTGCATGATTTTTGCCATCTTCAAATATCTTACAAGGGTTAACCACAGTCCCTTTTTCTAAATTAGGCTGGGTTTTTCCAATATCATGAAATATTATTGCTCTAACCAAAACATCTTTATCAATCCCCACAAGATTCATCACACCTTTTTCGTGCAAATCTGCAGCGACTTTTAAGGCATTAATCACATGCCTATAACCACCATCAGCAATCTTATCTGTTATAGTTATATTACCTGTCTTTGAGTCAAAAACATCTTTATATTCAGGGGTACTTCTTAGCTTATTTTCTACTTTATAGTTAGGTAGAGTAAGGGCAAAAGCTTTATCTAGCTCATTATTCGCTTTAGTTAATTCGATCTGAAGCTTTTTAAGCTGGGTAACATCAGAAAAAGTCTGCAGCACACCTTGAATTTCGCCATCATCTTCTTTTAATGGCACACAGTTACTCACATAGTTTTTCCCGTTTATCTCAGGGACTTCAATCATTTTCTTAGTTTCCCCTAATGCTAAAACCTCTTCTACAATCGGTTTTAGTCTTGGTACACTATCTAGCAAATTATTAATATTTCCAAGCTTGTCATCATCTTTTAAGTTTAATTCTCTAGCAGCTTTATTTACCATACGTAAATTCTTATCTTTATCGAAAACTATCAAAGCTTCATGAAGGTTATCTATTATATCGGCGAATTCTTCTAGCTCTTCTACTCTTAACCTTGCTTTTTTTTCTTTTTTTTGATAATAATCAAGGGTAGGACGTATGTTCAAAAGCCCTACAGGATATTCGTCTTTAACCACAGGGATCTGATTAATTCTATTTTCCGAAAAAAGTTCAACAGCTTCTGTTATATAACTTTCCGGATTTAAGGTTAAGAGTTTTTCACGAGGAGTCATAATATCAGCAGCTGTTGTTTCCTGGTCTTTTTCTGTTTCTTCTTTTGCTATTTCTTTTCTTAAGTCATAACCCGAAATAATTCCTGTTAGTTTATTTTTTTCGTCTATTATTAAAACAGAAGAAAATCCTGTCCTTAGCATCTCTTCTGCAACCTCGTTCATACCTGCCTTATATATAATAGTACCAAAATTTTCATCGTCCATTATATCCTTAACCTGCAATGTTATCTCCCCTTTTTAGTAGTTAATATATATTCATAATCATTCCTATATATTTATAGTTCGGTGCAAAAATAAAAAAGATTTGAAATTTTGACCAGGCAAGTAGTAATAAAGTTTTTGCAGCCTGGGGTGCCAAAAACACTGATGAGCTTTTAGAAATCCTAGACGAATTTGAGATTAAAACCACATTCTTCTTAACAGGGTTTTGGATCGAAAATTATCCTGAAAAAGTTGAAGAAATTGCTGATAAAGGACACGAAGTTGAAAATCACAGTTATAATCACTCCCACATGAGTAAACTAAATGAAAATCAAATTAAAGATGATGTTGAAAAGGTACACCACCAAATTCATGATTTAACGGATAGAGAACCAATACTATTTCGCCCACCCTTTGGTGATTACAATAATAGACTGGTAGAAACTTTAGAAGAAATTGATTACTATCCTGTACAGTGGAGCATTGACTCCCTTGACTGGCAGGCTCCAGATCATAACTACATCGTCGACAAAGTTACAGACGAAATCCATCCAGGTGCTATAGTCCTTTTTCACAACAACGGTACCCACACACCTGAAGCCTTAAGAGATATTCTAGCCTGGTTAGAAGAAAATGAATATGAAGTTGTTCCAGTGTCAGAGCTAATCTACAAAGATAATTACTCAGTAGATCCAAATACAGGTGCCCAGATCAAAGAAAATTAAATGCACCAGTATATTAAGTCAGGGTGATTTATAACATGTACTATAGCATGCTGTCAGTAATAGTTATAGTATTATATTCTTCTTCACGAAGATCTATATCATATGGCTCTACTTCTTCGCCATTTTCCTCAATAACTCTTATTTTGGGGCGAAGACTAAACTTTTCAAAATTCTTAATTACAAAAGCAATCCTTCCATCACTTAACTTTACTTTTGTCCCTACAGGATAAGTAGCAACTTTTCTAAAGAAATGACCTACAACCTGCCTGTCAAATAATGATCCTGCCCCACCTAGTATGTATTCCATCGCTTCTGAGGGGGAATAGGACTTTCTATACGGCCTATCCGATATTAATGCATCAAAAACATCTGCTACTGCAGTAATCCTGCTAAACAAATGTATCCCATCATGAGTTTTACCCTCAGGGTAGCCTTCGCCGTTGCACCTTTCATGATGATGAAGAGCTACAGTTGTAGAAGTAGAAGAAAGTTCATTATTCTCCCTTAATATTTCATACCCTTTTCTGCTGTGCTGCTTAACTTTTTCGTATTCTTCTTCTGTCAGATCCCCTTCTTTTTCTAAAATAGAATTTGGCACAGCAGTTTTACCTATATCGTGCAAAAGAGCACCTAAACCAAGCTTGTACAACTGCATCTGATCAAGTTCCATCGATATCCCAACAATAACAGAAATTATTGCTACATTAACACTGTGTTGAAAGGTATAATTGTTGTACATCTTTAGGTCTACCATGTTTACCATTAAGTCTTTATTTTTAATTATCTCTTCAATTAAATTGCTTGTAGTAACTTTAATATACTTTGTATCGTTAGGTGATATGGTTGTTTTTTTCTCAACTTCAGAGAATGTTTCTTTGATATTGTTCACTGATTCTCTTCTAAGTTCTTCATTAACTATATCATTAACTTCTAAGTCCTTTAACGTCTCATCCTGTATATAAACATTACTATATCCTAGCTCTTCTATTTTAGGTATGTATTGTTGTTTTAAAGTAGCTCCTTCTTGTAAAAGTATTGTGCCTTTTTCACTGTATACTGGTTTGGCAAGCATCATTCCTTCTTCAATTTCTTCTATATTTACAAGCCTCATAACGGTCCTCCCTCTACGGGTATTAGACAATGTTCAACAATATAATAATTTCAATATTTTTCTTCAATTTCCTCTAAAATTCGACATAAAAAGATTATTAATTTGCTTAATTGGCAAATTAATAATCCCATACACCTACACTACCTACTATTAAGTTGATTTAAACTTCTACAACAGGATTTTCTACTTCTATATACCTGCTTTTGTCAGTTATTACTAATCTCTCTAGAGTATAAAGTTCTTTTACATCATTAGCATCAATCGAGAATCTGGTTAAATCTCCTTTACTAAGTTTAGTTAAAACAAAAGTCGTTGCCTCGTCAAATAACTTATCGGTGATATAAGCAGGAGTCGGTCTTTGTGCTGTCAAAACAGGTATCATTTTGTAATTACTAAGGTCAGGTAATAGTTCATCTAGTTCCTCTCTAACTTCTTCATTAACCTTCGAGACTACCAGGTCATCAATCAATACAACAATCCAAGGAAGATCTTCATATTCCTTTTGTTCTTTAATTGCTTTTCTCTCTTCTTTTTTTTCTTTTAAATAATCAATTAAACCTAAATCCTGATAAAATATTTTGTCTAAATGCTCTGCTTTTTCAAGTCTCATAAAATCTAGGTTGTTTTTAAACGCACTCCCAATTATCTGAAGTTCTTCAGGGGTATTTTCGATCATCAGCTGCGAGATTAATTCAAGCAAGTAAGTAGTCTTTCCGCTGCCGGCAACTCCACAAACCGTTAATATCTTATCTTTAGTAAGATCTTTTATAATTGGCTTTTCACCTTTGTACCCCAAAACAACGTTTAACATACTCCTCCCCCCTTAAAACTTTAAAATTATATAGATATTATTGAAGAATATTAATTAAAAATAAAAGTACTATAATACGTTTATATCTTTTTTAGCTGAATTTGTCAACACTACAGGGTTAAATTTTTTTAATTTTTAGAATATTGTGAAATGCCTCTCTTTTTCAGCATTCTTTTACTTGGAAAACTTTCGTTTGACATATACTCCAAGGCCTACAATAATTCCAATTATAGCTCCAGCAACCGCCCAAATTAGTATCATCAGGTTAAAAGAAGAAGCAGTACTAATCCTCTCTGTTGTTGTATCGTACTCACTAATATCACCTCTAGCCCTAGAATAGTCTAAAAGCCCTTCCCAGACAGTATAAGCTTTATCACCTGACATAACTTTAGCATCTTCAATATTTTGAATCTTTTCACCTCTAGCATTTTTGGGCTCTATAGAAAGATGGGATAACCTTTCCCCTAGTTCAGGCAAGAATTGCATCACATAAGTATCAGCCGCCACACTATAAAGTCTTGAATCATCTCGTTTTATTTGTTCATAAGCATCTTTATTATACCCACCAATTTGGGGTCCACTTCCAGTATACTTCTCAGCAGTCTGAACCGCTCTAAAAGTGGGCACAGGTATATCCAAAAATGGTATATAAAATAGAACTGCTCTGTCAGGATCATAGCTATATCTAAGCCCAGATGTCTGCATAAACAATGCCTCTCCCATGTATTCATTCAAAAATGGAGTAAGCTCTAACAGAGTATGAATCTCTTTGCCTGTAAGATGAATTAAAACCATCGGATATCCAGGGTTTCTTTCAGGCGTTTTCCCAAGACCAGCTAATCTTGCCATATCATAAATTGAAACCTTATTTTTTGCTTCGCCTGTGTCTCCCGGAATTACATCTCCTCTAATTTGACCATTAGCCTGAAATGCAAAATCCACATCTTCACCAGTCATATCCTTAACAGAAAATCTCATAGCATCGGTAATCAAGTTCCCCATAGGAGTTTCTCTATCTCTTGGTCTACTTCTTATTATATTTTCGCTTCTTGCAACATGCTCAAGGATATCAGTGAATCTTCCATCGGTAATTTCCTCAATCATCTCATTTAATTTTTCTGTATATCTATTAACTTCATTTTTAATCTCTTCATCTTCTTCAACTTCATGATTAACCCGTGTCAGATGACTAACCTCGTATTCTTCATTTCTAATCGTTACTTCATCATTTTCTTTGTTATATCCAAGCATTAACTTCCCTAAAAATTCTCCATGACTGCCTGGTTCAAAAATATAGGTATCATTAACTTTGTCTGGTTGGTGCATAGGTATATGAGTATGACCACCAATGATAATATCTATCCCATCGACTTCTTCGGCAAGCCTATTGTTATATTCACGGCCTGAATGATTAACAGCTACAATAACATCTGCCCCTTCTTTCTTAAGCTTATCTATGTTATCTCTTGCAGCATCATTTACGGGGGTAAATTCTACTGGTTCTGAATCCAAAATAAAGTACTGACCGTCATCACCTAATAAACCTATAAAACCAACTTTGAGCCCATTTGGGAGTTCTTTTAGATAATTCTTTTTTATACCTCTCTCAGACAACGAATGATCTGATGGAATATATGAATTTGTAGCAAGCAATTTGGTCTCATCTTTTTTTTCAGGGTAGCCAGCATTTTTCAGATATTCTGAGATAAACTCCGCTCCAAAATCATATTCATGGTTTCCAAGGGTCACAATATCATAGCCCATCTTCTGCATTAAGTCTAATTCAGGGGCCATATCGCTAAAAGCAAGCCAGCTATATAGGTTTCCGCTGTGAAAATCTCCCGACGAAACCAATAGGACAGGTTCATCTTCGTTTTCTCTTTCTTCTCTAAATTCAGAAATAAGTGTTTTCAGCCTCGCAAAACCTCCTCTGGTGAAATCGTCAATGTCCGGATCATAATTCACAGCAGGAGAGTGTGGTATTAAGGCCGAGTGCTCATCACCAGTATAAAGTATTGAAAAAGTATAATCTTCTTTAGCATAAGATGGCTGCTCTAAAGATAATCCGAATAATAAAGATACTATAAGTGCCAATACTACAGCGGTACTTTTCATAGTCAAATTTTATCCCTCCAATTTAATTACTGTGCATAATGATCAAAGGATTATTATCATCAAAAAATACAATATAAGCTGATAATACGCTATTATTAGACAGGCTGTAGTCGATATTATACAATATATTATGCAATAGATTAAAGGAGGAACCTAAAAACAAATGAAAATAATCAATGCCGGCTTTTATATTGATTTATACAAAGAAAAACTTATAGAAAATGCTGAAATACTCATCGATAAATCAAGTTACAAAGTATTAACTAACAATACACAAAATAATACAAATACAAACTGTTATGAAGCTATTAATCTTTCAAAACTTTACGTTCTCCCGGCCCTAATAGATAGTCATGTTCATTTTGCTTTAAATGGATTACATTTTGAAAATTCCATCTCTCTATGGGACCATCCTGACGAATTAGAAAAAGCTTTGTCAAACCGTTTATATAACACTTTTTCTAGTGGAATAGGTGCAGTAAGAGACGGCGGAGATCTTAAAAATATAGGGCTAAAAGCAAAAAAGTTATCCTCATCATTTAATAGTTCTCCTTATGTTATTGCCTGTGGTGAAGGGTTAAGGCGCAGCGGTTGTTATGGCTCTTTTTTGGGTAGTGGTTTATCAGAAGAATTAGATGACGAAAAATTTCATCTAGACAAAAAATTAAAAGCAATGAAAAAAAGTGGTATAGATCAATTAAAAATTATTCTAAGTGGAGTCGTTAGCTTCAAAGAATATGGCAAAGTTGGAAAAAAACAATTTAATAAAACAGAGCTAACTAAGATAATAAATTCAGCAAATACGTTTGATCTGCCTGTCATGGCTCATGTTAACTCAAAAGAACATATAAATACTGCATTATCAGTTGGAGTCCATACTATAGAACATGGATACTTCATCTGTGAAAAACTCTTAGATAAAATGGCTGAAAACAAAGTTTATTGGGTACCTACTGTTGTCCCTGTCGCAAACCAGCTAATCAAAAGAAAAGATAATTATACAAAGGAGCAAAGAGATATAATAACTAAAACCTATAAGAACCAATTAAAAATGTTAAAAAAAGCAGTAGAGCTTGGGGTAAAGGTTGGAGTTGGCACTGATGCAGGAGCTGTTGGCGTTGAACACGGCAAAGATTATTTCGGGGAAATTATGCTGTACAAAGAAGCTGGACTTGATAATATGACAATTTTGAAGGCCGCCTGCAAGTGGAACCGTGAAATACTTAATATAAACTATGACAAAAATATTGGGTTCATTGGAGTAAAAGAAAATCCGTTAGAGAACCTGGAAGTATTGAGAAATCCTGAAATTATTATAAAGTAATTATTTTCTATCCACCTTTCATATGAATATTCATATGAAAATGTTTTGTTGTTGACTGCAAGACACTATGTTTTATGTGAATAGACTTTTTGCAGTAGAATCAATTCTGTTTTAACCATATAGTCATGTTTTTATAAAAAAGAAGGGAGTAGGTAGTAATGGATTTTTGGGAGCAAATCAAAAAAAGTGGAGAGATTATGAGTATATTCGAAGAGGGGGGAGTATACAGGCAAAAATTAATTAAAACTAGAAAAATCACTGTGGATGAAAGAGTAAGATTTCAATGTTCTCATCTTGGGTGTGGCTCCTATGGCAAACCAATGTGTCCTCCAAACCTACCCTCAATCGATGAGTTTAAGCGGTTTTTGGCAGGCTATAGTTTTGGCATAATTGTACAGTTAGCCAAAGATATCCCTGATACAACACCAGCTGATGAAGCTAAAGAGATTTATAATGATTTAGCAGTTGACCTACACAGGCTTATCCTAAAAGGGGAAAGAAAAGCCTTTTCTGAAGGGTTCCCTTTTGCAGGTGGCTTCATCGGGGGAGCTTGCAAACTCTGCAAAGCATGCAAAACCCCCTGTATTAACAAAGATGATGCCAGGCCATCTATGGAAGGAATGGGTATAGATGTACTTGAAACATGTCGTCAGTTTGGCCTTGATGTGACTTTTGACAAAAGCCGAATTATTTGGACAGGGCTACTACTTTTAGATTAAAGTTTTTTGTAAATCTAACTATGTTGGTAATCATAAAGATAAGATTCTTTTGGACTAATGTACAAACTCCCATCAGAATCTAAACTAGCATAAAAAATCTCTCTTGGAGAGCTGTAGCCCTTTTTTTGCAACTCACTTTGGAGCCATTTTTCTGTTAGGTTAAACTTATCAAGATGTTCATATTCTATTTTGCCATCCATTATGATGGGCACCGGCAGTGCATCCCGAGGAGGCGTTATATTCATATCTTCTTTGGTGACTGTTCTTTTATCTGCTTTTTTTATCACACTTAACTGACCTGAGGGTTCTAATACTGCATACTCTACTTCACTAATGTTTTGAACATTTTTCTGTCTTAACTGGGATGTTAAGTCATTCAAATTAATTCTCACTGACTTTAATTCATATTCTTTTATTCTCCCTCTATCAATAAGTATAGTTGGCTTTCCCTCAACGATAGCTCTTATTTTTCTGTTTTTAATCGTTATTCTAGAGACCAAGATTTCAAGGGCAAAGAGTGTTACAAGAGGGATAGCTCCTACGTATATAGGCATTGTGTCATCTTCAATAGTCAATACAGAAACTTCTGCCATCATAATGGCTACAACAAGATCAAAAGATGATAACTGGGCAACTTCTCTTTTCCCCATAATCCTTAAGAGGGTAAATATAATAATATATACTATAACAGTCCTATAAAGCATGGTTAAAGCCATAAAAAAACTCCCTCCAAATACTTTTCACTAAAAGTATTCCTTGTTTGGAGAGAGTTATACAGATCATAATACATCGTTCTTTAAGACACCTATGTTCTGAATTTTTACCTCAACTTGGTCCCCCCTGCTAAGGGGACCAACCCCAGGTGGAGTACCAGTTATTATTACATCACCTGGCTCAAGGGTCATAATGCTTGAAATAAAACTCACAAGCTCATAAACATTAAAAACCATTTCCGAAGTATTAGAGTTTTGTTTCTCTTCACCATTAACGTAGGTTTGTACCTGCAAATTAGCCGGGTCAACTTCTGTCTCAATACATGGTCCAACGGGTAAAAATGTATCAAAACTTTTTGCCCTAGACCATTGACCATCTTTTTTTTGTAAATCTCTAGCAGTTATATCATTAGCACATGTATAACCAAAAATATATTTCGACGCCTCATCTACATCACAGCCTTTTACCTGGCTTCCAATTATTATTGCAAGCTCTCCCTCAAAATCCACTCTCTTAGAGCCCTCCGGGTATATAATAGAGGATCCCGGATCAATAACAGTAGTAGAAGGCTTCAAAAATAACATTGGTTCATCAGGCAGGCTAAGCCCAAATTCCTTGGCATGGTCTCTATAGTTAAGACCTACTCCTACAATCTTACCCGGGTGAACAGGAGACAGAAGGTTAACTTCTTCTAAAGCTAGTGTATTACCTGTCCTGGCAAAACTATCAAAGTAGCTTCCTTCTAATTCGTGTATCATCCCCGATTTATCATCTAACGTACCGTAATTTATATTATCCTTTATATTATTACAATATCTTATTAATTTCATTGTACTGGCCCCTTAAACATTTTTATCTCTTAATCCTTTAAAAAGCATGCTTTAGCATCTATTATCTGGGGTATATCTTTTATCTCATCTAAAGTTTCTTTGTCAATCCGTGAGTCAACCTGCATTACCATTAGAGCATCTCCGCCTACGGACTGTCTTCCTACCTGCATTCCTGCTATATTAATACTATTTGCACCAAGTATTTTACTAACAGCTGCTATCATACCAGGTGTATCAATGTAGTCAATAAGTAGAAGATGCTTAGAAGGCAGAACATCTACCTTGTATTCACCAATCCTTACAAACCTTGGGTCGTGCTTTCCAAATAATGTGCCTGATATTACCCTTTCACCTTCATCAGTTTTTACTCTAGCCTGAATTAAGTTTTGGAAATCTTTTTTCTTACTAGATTTTTTCTCAACAACATTAACACCACGTTCTTCAGCTATAATAGGCGCATTTACATAGTTAATCTGATCCTTGACTATTTCACTAAAAATTCCTTTTAAGAAAGTATTAGTTAAAGGCCTTAAAGGATAAGTGGTGATATCACCATAATATTCCATTTGTATTTCCTGAATCTTACCACCAAAATATTGAGCAAAGAAACTTCCCATGTTTCTAGCCAGTGGAATATACGGTTTGACATCTGTAGCTACATTTTCTGGCACTGAAGGAACGTTAACAGCAGTATTAACAGGTTCTCCTTTTAGGGCTTGAATCACCTGTTCTACGATGTCTTCTGCAACCATAGCCTGAGCTTCCCTTGTTGAAGCTCCAAGATGTGGCGTGGCCACTACATTGTCTAACTCTACAAGTCTGTAATCAGTTATCGGTTCTTCATCAAACACATCTAGAGCTGCTCCTGCAAGTTTTCCTTCCTTCAGAGCATTATATAATGCATCTTCATCAATAAGTCCACCACGAGCACAGTTAATAATGAAAGCTCCATCTTTCATTGTCTCAATAGAATCTTTGTTGATTAAATTTGCAGTTTCTTCAGTCTTAGGCAAATGTAAACTTATAAAATCCGCTTGTTCTAAGACTTCTTCTAACTCACGAATGTCAATTTGTAACTTTGATGTCTTCATTTCTGTAATATACGGGTCGTATGCTATAACATCCATTTCAAGCCCTTTAGCTCTTTTGGCAACTTCACTTCCTATTCTACCAAGACCTAAGATTCCAAGCTTCTTTTGATAAAGCTCAACGCCCATGAAGGGCTTCTTCTCCCACTTACCATCTTTAAGACGCATATTTGCCTGTGGAATCTTTCTTGCTGTAGCAAACATCATGGCAATAGCATGTTCTGCGGCAGCTATAGTATTACCACCGGGCGCATTAAGAACAAGAATCCCTTCTTTAGTAGCAGCATCAACAGCAATATTATCGGTACCTACTCCAGCTCTTCCTACTACTTTCAGATTTTTTCCTGCTTTTAGAACTTCCTCCGTCACTTGAGTACCACTTCTTACAAGTAAAGCCTCATACTCCCCAATAACCTCCACTAATTCTTCTTGAGACAAATTCGTCTTGTAATCCACCTGATACTCATCGGTGAATTTTTTAAGACCTTCTTCATTAAGTGAATCGCTTACAAGAATTTTGTACGTCATCTTGTCACCTCCAGGATTTGCTAGCAAAAGACTCGTCCCTCAGCCATTTTTTAAAAATTTAAAAGGGACGAGTCCATATTAATCACATTTACTAATTCTTGCATAATTATCGAAAATGCCAGTCAAAAACGCTTTAAAAAAATAATAACACAATTATAATAAGGTGGTCAACTCTTCTTAGATACCCTCACATAGCGCCTTTTTCTCTCTGTATCCCAAATATTAAAAAATTCCAAGCAAGATAATATATATCCACTCATAGTACTACCTAAGACAGGTTTAGATATGCTAAAATAGAGATAAATAAAGGAGATGTTTTATCTGTGTGGTTAATATTCCTGCTGATTTTATCGCCTATACTTTTCTTTTTACTATTAAGTTTAATACTTCTGCCTTTTCATTTTACCTTTTATTCACTTATAAATATCATCACAACCCCCTTTCAGTTAGCCAAAATCGCCTTAAACAAGAGGCTTAGAAATAATCATGCTCTTGAACATGCCACCATTAATATTTTAGAAAAAAGATACGGTTACAATAGGCTTTCTGGTTTTGCCAGGGAAAATGGTTTTGTAATCCAGGGCAGAATTAACCCTGAACACTTACAGGAAGCTGCAATGTTAGGGCTTTACCAGCTTCAAGGTGGTAACAAAGAGCTAGCTATTCATCAAAATTGCGGCACAAGTATTTTAGCAGCTAACTTTTCTAGTGCTGTAATTTTTCTTTTATTGCTATGGTTTACAGGCACTTTTAACATTTTGAATGTACTACTTGCTATCATTTTATCACAATTTGTTGGCCCCAGAGCGGGTAAAATCTTTCAAAAATATATCACCACTTCTACAGATGTCAAAGATATTGCTATTACCGGTGTACTTTACAATCAGCCGCGCGGGGCGGGGGTTATGAATTTTCCTTTTTTGGGGGGTAACGAGCCTGGTCAGTATTTTGTCAAAACTCAAAGATATTAAAGTTATTGATGAACCCTTATTTCTCCTGCTTTCTCATCAAGATGTATTGCAATTAAAAACAAAACTTTGTTCATATAACTTTTTGCACCAGAATCAATTATAGATTTATAATTACTGTCTGGTTATTTAAAACTAATAATGATTCTAGTACAAAAAGAGGTGATAATAATGTCAGTCTTTGAAAAAGAAAGAAAATCAATGGTTAAAAAACAAATCTATAAAAGAGGCATTAGAGAAGAGAAAGTATTAAAAGCCTTTGAAAGTGTTCCAAGGGAAAAGTTTGTGCCAGAAGATCAAAAGCATATGGCTTACGGAGATCATCCTCTGCCAATAGGCGATAATCAAACAATATCACAACCTTATATCGTGGCACTAATGACCGATGCTTTAGAACTTCAAAAGGAAGACAAAGTGCTTGAACTTGGAACCGGCTCTGGATATCAAGCTGCAATTTTGGGGGAAATAGCAAGTGAAATATTTAGTATAGAAAGGATCGAAAACCTGGCTAGTAACGCGAAAAAAATTTTACGGGAACTTGGATACAATAATATACATATTAAAGTTGATGATGGGACCCTTGGATGGGAAGACAAATCTCCTTTTGATGCAATTATGGTCACTGCTGCAAGTCCAAATATACCCGACAGCTTAACAGAGCAGTTAAAAACCGGAGGTAGGATGGTTATACCCGTAGGTGATCTACATTCACAGGATCTATTAAAAGTCACAAAAACCAAATCCGGGATAGAAAAAGTAAATCTTGGTGGTTGTAGATTTGTTCCTCTAAAAGGAGAAAAAGGATGGAGTTAAGTTGGTGCAAAAAGTCTATTCACATAAGGATAGTGTTCATATGACTTTTTGCACCAGAATCAAACTTGGATTTTGGTTCTGGCAGACTACTCTATAGGCTGAAGTCTTTTTCGTGACAGGTTTTTAGAAATTCGCTTAATAGTTTTACAGCAGAATTAACATCATCTTTATCTACCATTTCATTAACCGTATGGACATATCTCGTAGGAATAGATATCCCTGCCGTTGGTATGCCGGCTCTTGACTGCTGCATTGCTCCTGCATCTGTCCCACCTTTTGCCATAAGTTCCATCTGATACGATAATTCTTTGTCTTCGGCAATTTCTTTTAATGTATCTATTACTTTGTAATTTGATATAGACGCGGCATCCATAATTTTGATAGCAGCACCTTCGCCTAGAGATGCTACCATTTCATCTTCTTTACTTCCCGGTATGTCATTAGCAATTGTAACATCAAGGGCAATCCCCACATCAGGGTCAATCCCGAATGCAGAAGTTTTGCCACCCCTTAAGCCAACTTCTTCCTGAACAGTAGCTACCAAATAAATATCCGCTTCATGGTAATCTAACTCTTTGGCAGCCTCAAGCATTACATACACACCTATCCTATCGTCCATTGCCTTTGCGCTGTAAGAATTACCTAACTCCACAAAATCCTGCTTCAGTGTTACAGGGTCACCAATGTTAACTAGTTCTTTAACTTTGTCACCATCAAGCCCTAGATCAACAAAAAAATCTTTTACCTCTAACTTTTTCTTGGCTTCCTCAGCTGACAGCATGTGAGGTGGTTTCGTGGATGGTGCTAGATTACCTAAAAGCTCTTCTTTACCATGAACTATGACTCTTTGTGATACAAGGGCTCTAGCATCAAATCCCCCTAGAGGCTCTAGCCTCAAAAATCCTTTTTTATCAATATGCTTAACCAAAAAGCCTATCTCATCCATATGTGCAGCAACCATAACTTTCTTTGCTTCATTCTTAGAGGAACTTTTTCCCTTTTTGATCCCTATTACATTTCCCATACCATCTACTTTTACTTCATCTGCTATTTTGTTTAATTCATCTTTTATTAATTCACGAATTTTTTCTTCTCTCCCGGGGATACCGGGGGTAGTAACTAGTTTTTCAAGCAGCTGCATATTATACCTCCTTCATAATGTGAATATACTTTTTACAGCCTAAATTAAACTTGATACTGGTGCTAAAAGTCATATAAGAAAGTTTTTGCACCAGTATCAATGTTTAGTTTTCTTCTAGATCAGTTTCTGCTACATCCTCTGATTTTTCATTTAACTTCTCAAGCACCTCTTTTAGTTCTTCTTGAATACTTCCATATTCATTCCAATCACCATCTCTAAGGGCATCCTCAGCATCAATATAGAGTTCGAGAGCTCTTCTAGATAGCTCGTAGACATCTTCTAATTCATCCTCTGGTATCATCTCATCAGGTATCTCTAGCTCTTCTTCTAAGTCGGGATCTTCTGGATCTTCTATATCTGGATCTTCAATATCAATCTGATCAATGTCTTTTCCAAAGTGCTCTAAAGCTTCTTCTAAGCTTGGAGCCATAATCAAATCATCTTCCCAGGCAACTATAACCCTGCGCATTTCAGGAAAACTAGCGCCTTCTGCTTCAAGATAAACAGGCTCCACATATAGTATTCCATTCTCAAGAGGTATTACCAGCAAATTTCCTCTAATAACACTTGAACCACCTCTATCCCACAGCGAAAATAGTCTCGAAATCTCCGGGTCCTGGTCAATTCTTGAGTCAATCTGTCTTGGACCATAGGCCAACGTTCCCCTGGGAAAACGATAAAGGACTAATTCGCCATAATTTTCTCCATCATTCCTAGCTCCTAGCCAGGATATCATATTATTTCTCTGTACTGGAGTAAAAGGAAGCATCAAAACAAATTCAGAGTCATCCTCTCCTGGTAAGTTAAGAGTTGCATAATATGGTTCCATCCTTATAGTATCGCCATAATATTTTTCAGTAGCTATATCCCAGGCATCTTCACGGTTATAAAAAACTACCGGTGTTGTCATGTGATAATTCCTTAACATATCAGCTTGAATGTCAAAGAGATCAACAGGATAACGAATCTGGTCTTGTAGTTCTTCTGGCATTTCATCTAAATCCCTAAATAGATCTGGAAAAGCATTTGACAGGGCAGTAGTTACAGGCTCATCTTCTACCAGGTAATAAGAAACCTCCCCACTATAGGCATCAACTATAACTTTTACAGGATTTCTAATATAATTCTTTCCTCTATAGTCATAAGGATTACTGTAAGGGTAATTATCACTATCTACATAAGCATCAATTATCCAAAATAATCTTCCGTCAGCGACAGCCATGTAAGGATCATCATCATAAGTTAAAAAAGGAGCAATTGTATTAATCCTTTCCTGGATATTTCTGTTTATCAAAATTTCACTGTCATCAGTAAATTGTCTTGATAAAAATATAAAAGAATTTCTCTCTCTTAATGCATATAATGCTCTGTTGATTATATTATCAATTGGTATACCTGTTTCTCCTTGGTAGTCTATATCGACTTCTTCTCCTCCACCAGGATAGTTAAACTCTTTTTCCTCAGTATTTACTATTACAAAATCATTTTTTAGCTCTCCAAAGTAAATTTCCGGCCGTTCTAACCCAATCCCTATATTATCTACAACAGGCATATCCTGTAGGAAAAAGCGAGGATGTCCTCTAGCAGTAAACTCACCTACAGGACTCATGGCAAGACCATATCCATGAGTATATTTCAAGTGCCTATTAATATTAGTCTGCGCTTCATCAGGCAGTCTATTAACATCCAACTCCCTCGCTGATAACATAACCTGATGGTATTGGTCATCTATAGTATAACGAGCAATATCAACATCATCAAATTGATAATACTGCCTGAATTCTTGTGATTCACGATAAACTTCTCGAAGCGGCCTATAATCAAGTAGCCTTACATTTCTCAGTAACTCGTCATCAATTTCCGGTACTTCGCTTACTTCTCCTACTTCTCCCACTATATCCTCTTCTTCTAACATCTCTTCATCAATGCCTTCATCTATATCATTTATATTAATATCCTCATCAATATCCTCATCAATATCCTCATTAAAATCTTCTGGGTTTTCCTCCACATTTTCTACATTTTCATCAATTTCTTGTTCTAGTTCATCTTCATCCACATCCGGCAAAGCGTCTGTTCCTTCCCACATCTTTTCATCTATATCATGTAAGTTATAAGCTTTCCTGGTCATTTCAAGATGATTCTCTAGATAAGGTCGCTCCATTGAAAGTTCATTAGGCGAAACTATAAAGTTTTGTAAAATAGAAGCGTAAATATTTCCAGCTATAAAGATAAATACAAATATACCAGCAACCAAAGCCGTATATTTAAATTTTCCAATTTTGAAATTAATCATAGTAATTATAAATCCAATAATCCCAATAATGGTTAATATCAAATAAAGAGGAGCACTTGCATTTAGATCCGTATAACCAGCACCAAACATTGCTCCACGGTCTGAAAATAAAAGATTAAACCTGGCCAAATAAGACTGAAGGGCAAAGATTAACAACAACATACCAACGAACAAATTAATATGTTTTAAAGCACTATAACCCTTAGTTAGACCACCTTTTTTAATTAACCCCCAGGTGACAATGCCTCTGAAAACATACACCACCATAACAAACAAAAAAGTAAAGATAACTAGTGATAAAACATTGCCAAGTATAGTTCTATATAAAGGTAACTCAAAAAAGTAAAAAGATATATCCCTGCCAAAAACAGGATCAACATCTCCAATAGGTTCGTTATAGATAAAATAAATTAGATTAAGCCAAAAATCTCTAAAAAACCCTGCCCAAAGCACCCCTATGACAGCGCTAATAGCAATTTTAGCAACTTTTCCTATCTGCTTTAGTTTATTTATGTAAGGTGCCAAAGGACTTTCGACAAAATAAACCTGAGCCTGAGGTGTCAATAATATACCAGTTAGATAATTTAGGTTTAAATAAAAAAACACAGTACCAAACAAAAATGCAATAATATATGTTAGCCACTGAAACAAGAAAGGCCTTACAAAAAGGGCCTGATAATCTACAGCTCTAAACCACTGCCAATTTGTTATTGTGTTAGCAATAGTGTCAAGAGATAAAACCAAAAAAATTAAAATACCTAAAGCGATTATTTGTTTATGCTTTCTATGCATTTACGAGTGCCTCCTTCAAGTGCCTCCTTAGAGGTCACTATCATCTTCTAAAATTATATCTTTAACCGGTATTTGCAAGAACCAGCATGGTTCTAAATGCCTTATAAAACTCTATTACATCATGGGCTTCATAAGTCACAATAGGTGAAGATAAATTAGGCCGAAAAGTTCGGGGGAGCATTAAAGCCTGGTCTGCATAACTTATGTCAGCAAATCTAACCTCTAGCTTAATAGGCGACGATACTTTAAACGGCTTAAATCTATCTATATGTTCTATTACCTCTTTAGATTTGCTTCTTAATTGATCATAAACATTATTTAACGGGTGATGCCAGGCTGAGTATTTTGTTAGGGCTTTTTTTGTTTCGACAAACTTTACTTCTTCACCGAGAATCTCTCTAGTTTCATTATGAAGGATATCGTCTCCACTTACAAGTCCTACCGGGACATCGTAATAACCAGCTATCATGGCATTAATCCCCGTCTCACCAAGAGAGACTTCATTTATCTTAACATCTAGGACAAGTGAGCTACTATAAGTATGAGATATTACACCTCTTTTGGACCTCATCGAATGATACCCCAAAAAAAAGCAAACATCGAAACCAGACCATATCCCTTCCATCATACTAAATTTTTTGGGGTTTCCTGATATAAGCTCAATATTATCTTGTAGGTTTTCAATTAATATATTATCCATTTTGTCATGGGCATCATTAACCACAACAACAGATGCACCAGCTTCAAAGGCACCTCCTGCTGCAGCATTAACTTCTTTGGTCATTATCTTTCTTGCTCTTTCATAACCTTCCCCGCCAGCCTGAAGTTGACTTTCTTTAACTACTCCCGTTATTCCTTCTAGGTCACAAGATATGTATACCCTCATGGGCCTTCTCTCCTCCCATAACTCTTTTGCCTATAAAAAATTAAAAACGTAGCTTCAAGCACTACGTTTAGTTCAAAATTCTATTAATCCAAAACTTATCCTTAACGCCTCATCCACTTTTTCCATCATGGAAGTTGAAAAAGAGGTAACTTTTTCTTTAAGGCGTTGTTTATCTATAGTTCTTATCTGTTCTAATAATACGACAGAGTCTCTATTTAGGTTATATTCTTTAGCATTCACCTCTACATGAGTAGGCAGTTTTCCTTTTTGAATTTGGGAAGTTATAGCTGCAACTATAACAGTAGGACTGTATCTATTACCAATATCATTTTGGACTATCAGAACGGGGCGTACTCCTCCCTGTTCGGAGCCTACTACAGGACTAAGGTCTGCGTAATATACATCTCCGCGCTTTATCTGCACTTTTTTCACGCTCCACTAACCATTTCTTCTGCTAACCTGCTTGCTTCATTTTCTGCTTCTATGGCTTCATTTGCAAGGTCTAAATTAATCTTTCCCATTTCCTTGTATCCTTTTTGCATCATTTGTCTTATTTCGTCCTTTTTTCTTTCTCTAATATACAAGCGCATAGCTTCTCTTATAAGTTCACTTCTATTTCTTTTTTCAGATGAAACTATCCCATCAACTTCCTGTAAAAGGTTATTTGGTACACTAATCATTACTCTCTTTGTTTTTGGCATTTTATTAGCACCCCCATATAGCTTATTGACTTATGTATATAATACTTATAGTGTTTCAAAAAACTAAGTACTTATGTAAATGCCTCTTACAATATGGATGCTAATACGTCACATTATACATGTTTCATTATCATTATGCAACAAAATCATTATAATTATACTAATGTTAAAGCCATAAATATATACAATATTAATGATAAAACTTATAAGCTTATTACACCTAATCTTATATGTCTAAATATGTCTAAAAATAAATATTTATTTAGCATTTAAAGTTCCACAATAAGCTAATAAAATCCTTCTATTAAATCAATTTCTACAATTTTCTAATTTAAACTTGATTCAATAACGTATTTGTTTTTTTCAGTTGTCCATTTCTATAATATAACCTGGGTACTCTTTTATCAACCATACAATATACTTCATAGCTTATAGTACCAATTTTTTCAGCTATTTCATCCGCTGTAATCATTTCATCCCCTTCATTACCCATCAATGTAACTTCGTCACCTATTTTGACATCAGGTACATCATCTGCCAAAAACATGCTCTGGTCCATGCACACAGAGCCAACTACAGGTAACTTTTTCCCATGAGCTAGCACTTCACCTTTATTTGAAAGAAGTCTACTGTAACCATCTGCATATCCGACAGGAATCGTAGCAATTATTGAATCTTTTTCGGTTATAAACTTTCTGCCATAGCTAATAGAAGTACCCGGAGGTACTTTTTTTACATATGATACTTTGGTTTTTAGCGACATCAAAGGCTTAATCTTAACACTTCTATCAACATAGGAAGATGTATAAGACCCGTACATACTTATGCCGATTCTAACAAGATCCAAATGCATCTCTTTGATATCGATTGCAGCGGCACTGTTACAGGCATGTTTATATGGGATTTTGATGCCCTCATTCTCTATTTCGCGGATAATATTTTTGTATGTTTTATATTGCTGCCATGTATATGATTTGTCCTTTTCGTCAGCTACCGAAAAGTGAGTATAAATTCCCTCTATCTCCAAGTTTGGCATATTATTAACATATTTTGCAAAATTCGCACTATCTTCTGGCCTAACACCAACTCTACCCATTCCAGTGTCTAGTTTTATATGAACATTTACCTTTTTACCTTTTATCTCTGCAGCTTTTTGACAGGCCTCTGCAGTTTCTTTTGTAAAAATCGTAGGGGTCAAGTCATAAGATAAACAGGTCTCAATATGCCCTGGGGGAATATAGCCAAGGATTAATATTGGAGCTTTTAACCCCTGATAACGAAGCAAAATTCCTTCTTCCAAGAGAGCAACACCAAGCCAGCTAGCACCGCTTTCTAATGCAGTTTCTGCTATTTCAAAAGCCCCATGACCATATCCATCTGCCTTTACTACTGCCATTAGTTCGGTGTTATCCTTAGTATGCCGCCTGAACTCTTTAATATTATGGGTTAGATTGTCCAAGTTGATTTCTGCCCAGGTATTTCTTACAGGAAAACTTGGATACGTCATTTATCAAAATCATCCTCCCAGAGAAACAGAAGTATCTTCACCTCTATCTTCGTTTCCTAGTTCAAATTTGTCATGTATCGCTTCTATAGCTTTTTCTAATCTTTTTTCATCAATAAGACACGAGATTCTTGTTTCGCTTGTACTTATTATCTCTATATTTATATCTTCTTTGCCAAGAGCACCAAACATAGCAGGATAAACTTCAGGATTTTGGGAAATCCCTGCACCAACTATAGATACCTTGGCAACATCTTCTTTTATCATAATATCTTCAACTTCAAATTCGTCAATACTTTCAAGAACTTCTTTTGCTTTTGTAACATCTTCTAACTTTACAGTAAATAAAATATCGTTAATCCCTTTTTCTTTTTGGATACTTTGTACTATCATGTCCACGTGGATATTAACCCTGGCTAACTCTGAAAAGATTTTATAAGATACCCCTGGTTTATCGGGTACACCTTTTACTGCAACTTTAGCAATATCTTTGTCAGAGCAAACCCCACGTATCAAAGGATTTTTGATCTCCATATTTTCTCGCCCCTCCTGCACGTAGGTCCCTTCTTTATCATTAAAGCTTGACCTTACATGTATAGTAATATTATGAAGCCTTGCACACTCCACACTTCTTGCCTGAAGTACCTTAGAACCAAGACTAGACAGCTCTAACATTTCATCATAAGTTATACTAGTTAATTTCCTGGCATCTTTTACTATCCTTGGATCTGCCGTGTACACACCATCAACATCAGTATATATTTCACAAAGATCCGCTTCCAAAGCTTTTGCAAGGGCAACAGCGCTTGTATCAGAACCACCCCTGCCAAGGGTAGTTATGTCAAATCCGCCATTAACACCTTGAAACCCGGTTACTATAACAACATTCCCTTCCTTAAGCTCTTTATTCAATCTCTTGTCATCAATGGACAAAATTCTTGCTTTTTTGTGAACATCGTCTGTTTTGATGCCTACCTGAGCTGCGTTAAGGGAAATGGCAGGTACACCATAAGTGTTAATCGCCATTGTCAAAAGGGCACTAGAAACCTGTTCGCCCGTGGAAAGGAGCATATCCCACTCTCTATCAGGTGGGTTTGGGTTAATATCTTGTGCAAGTTCTATCAGTTCATCTGTAGAATCTCCCATTGCAGAAACAACAACAACTACATCATCACCGGATTTTTTCCTCTTGACGATTTTCTCTGCAACATTCATGATTCTATCTTTATCTTTTACACTAGAACCTCCAAATTTCATCACTACCACTGACATAACTCCACTCCCTCCTCATTTGTCAGGAGAGCACCTCTTTTTGAAAGCTGAAGCTCCAAAACTCGAGATTTGATCTCCTTTTCATCATAGCTTTCTTTTAGGACTTTTTTGATCCTTGGCATGGGCTTGTCTGTCAGGGCAAGGATACTAGGGCCGGCACCGCTCAAGAAAACCCCAAGGGCACCGTTATCTTTTGCTTTTTTGACACATTCTACAAACCCTGGCAGTTGTTCTTGCCTGTATATTTGATGTATCTTGTCCTCGGTTGCCCATTCCAAAAGTTCGTACTTTTCTGCCATAATAGCAGCTACCAGTAGTGAAGAGCGCCCGATATTAAAAGTCGCATCTTTAAAATCAACATTTTCCGGCAAAAGCCCTCTTGAACGCCCTGTTGCAAAACGGTACTCAGGTACAACCAGATAAAAATACAAATCTTTCTTTGGGAGATGACGCACGTATTTGATCCCTTTTTCTGTGGTACTTGTTACAATAAAGCCGCCTAAAAGGGCAGGAACTACATTGTCAGGATGTCCTTCCATCTCTTTGGCTAACTCAAGAATCATATCCGTTGATAGAAGCTCCCCGGAAAAAAAGTTTCCTACCAAAAGACCTCCCACTGTCGAGGCAGCACTTGAACCAAGTCCACTACACAAAGGGACTTTGTTGATTAGCTTTATCCTTAAACCCGGCACAGACTTTCCTACCTGGTCATATACCCTCTTTATGGCTCTGTACACAAGATTTTGTTCGTCTAGTTCTATATCTTCTTTTCCCTCGCCATATACTTCTATCTCAAGGCCTTCGTCAATTATCTCCGCTGTTATCTCGTTATATAAGGTCAGGGCAATGCCAAGGCAGTCAAATCCAGGACCAAGATTGGCCGAAGTAGCCGGAACACTTACCTTAATCAAATAAGTCACCCCCAAGCACTGCCTTTTCAATCTCATTTATATCAGGAGATATCCGTATAGGAGCATCTGCATAGTTTATAGCTGTTTCAGGGTCTTTTAGGCCATGTCCTGTCAATATACAGACGAGTTTTTTGCCTTTGCCATCTTCTATTTTATTATTTTCAATGGCTTTTAATAGACCTGCAACGGAAGCTGCAGAAGCAGGTTCAAGGAAAATACCTTCTAACTTTCCAACTTTTTTGTATGCTTTTATTATTTCATCATCAGTAACTATTTCAAAATGTCCCCCTGAACTAGATACAGCTTCAAGGGCTTTATCTTTGCTAGCCGGATTACCGATCCTAATTGCAGTAGCAATAGTTTCAGGGTTTTCGACAGTCTTTCCTGTCGCCAAAGGAGCAGCACCTTCTGCCTGACAGCCAATCATCACAGGAAGATCATGGGTGACTCCATCATCCTTGTAATCGTTAAAACCCATCCAATATGCTGATATATTACCTGCGTTGCCTACAGGAATAAAAAAGTAATCTGGAGAGGTCTCAAGGCTGTCACATATTTCAAAAGCACCTGTCTTTTGCCCTTCTAGTCTATATGGGTTAACTGAGTTAACAAGGGAGATGGGATGTTTTTCAGTCATCTCCCTTACCAATTCTAAACATCTATCAAAATTCCCCTCTACACTCAAAACTTTGGCACCGTAGAAAAGAGCCTGGGACAGTTTGCCCTGGGCTATCTTACCCTCAGGGACAAGGACAACACTTTTTAGCCCAGCCCTTGCTGCATAAGCACTGGCACTTGCAGAAGTATTGCCAGTAGAAGCACAGATTACAGCTTTGCTACCCTCTTCCACCGCCTTGGTAAGAGCCATAGTCATTCCTCTATCTTTAAAAGAACCCGTTGGGTTATCTCCCTCAACCTTTAAATAAATTTCCATATCAATACCCAGGTCAGCCTGTAATCTTTTTGCCGGCAAAAGAGCCGTATTTCCCTCATACAAAGTAACCGCCATCTCTGCATCATCTACGGGCAAGTATTTGTTGTATCTATCAATAATCCCCTTATAATACATTTTGCCTGCTCCTTTCAAGTTTATCTACGCATCCAAAAACTCACCTTTGGTTAGTATAAAATCGATTCAATTGCAAAAAGTCTATTCACAAAGCTATAGTGTTTTTAATTGATACATCTAATATTCGTCAGCAGTCGAAATAAGGTTTCCAAATCAATGAACTCATCCTGAGTTCGATTAGCTAATGACATCCTGTCATTAGACCTTATTCCTCCTGCTTTCTCATCAAGATGTATTGCAATTAAACACAAAACTTTGTTCATATAACTTTTTGCAAAAGATTCAGCATTTAATTTTAAGCTTAACTTAGCTTTTTTCTACCTGGATAACATTGGATAGTTCATAGACATTTTCTCGTTTTTCTAAGTCGGCTATTGCATCATCTAGGTTTTTGATCTTTGTTTTGTGTGTTAACAATACAATCTCAGCGTATTCGTCTTCTTTTTTCTCCTGGATAATAGATTCTAAGCTTACACCGTAACTGCCGAAAACTCCGGCTATCTCTGAGAATACACCGGGTTTATCCTTTACTACAAGTCTTAAATAAAATGAAGCTTCAAATTCTTCTCTTGGAGCAATTTTATATTTATTGTTTTCAGATCCTGCAGAAAGTTCTTTGACAGGTTCTTTGAACATTTCTTTTCCGGCTTTAATTATATCTGAGAGCACAGCACTTCCTGTGGGTAGTGACCCCGCTCCCGGACCATAAAACATTACTTCATCTACAAGATTTCCTTTAACAAAAAGTGCATTATTTTCACCTTTTACCGAAGCTATTGGATGTTCTTTTGAGATCATACAGGGAACTACTGCCAAAAATATCCCATCCCCTTCTTTTTCTCCAACAGCAAGTAGCTTTATTTCCATGCCTAATTTTTTGGCGTACTGAATATCTCTCTGACTTACATTCTCAATCCCACTGCAATAAACCTCTTTCATATCTGGCAAAGTTTCAAAACCAAGATAGGATAATATTGCAAGCTTATATGCAGCGTCCAAACCAGAGATATCATTGGTTGGGTCTGCTTCGCAAAAGCCATAGGTCTGTGCTTCTTCTAGGGCCCTATCAAAGCTATATCCAACATCAGACATCTTTGTCAGTATATAGTTGGTAGTTCCATTCAAAATCCCTATAACCTTTTCTATTTTATCTGCTGCAAGGGACTCTTGTAAAGGCTTAATTAATGGAATCCCTCCAGCAACAGAGCCTTCAAAGTATATATTCCTTTTATTTTCTTTAGCTTTTTCAAATATTTCCTTACCATGAGTTGCAATTAAGTCTTTATTTGCAGTTACAACGTCTTTACCAGAATCAAGAGCTTTTAGGACAGAGTCCTTTGCCAAATCGCACCCACCAATAAGTTCTACCACCAGGTTTATATCAGGATCATTTATTATCTCTTCTGGCTCTGTCACAAGCTTTTTCTCATCTATCTCTACCATACGTTTTTTTTGTTTATCTTTTACCATAACCTTCGAAACGTCAAACTCAATACCTGATCTCTCACTGATTTCTTTTTGATTTTTCTTAAGTCCTTCAATTACACCACTTCCTACAGTTCCAAGTCCCATTAGTCCTATTTTAATTGTTTCCATTTATATCCTTCCCCCTTTGAAGATTATCTGTTTCTCCTAAAATCTCTACTTTTTGTACTCCTTCAGTTTCTCTCAAATTGTCTAATAAATTCTCTACTCCGTCAACCATATCTCCCGTTTCAAAAGTAACTGATGCATTCGCTATGCCCTGAAGCGGCAAACCCTGGTTGATGGTGAGGACATTCCCTTTTGCCCTTGCAAGTTTATTTAGGACCTCTGACAAAACCCCTGCCCGGTGGACCAAAGATAGAGAAATTGTAAGTATTTTTTCACTTTCAGCCTTGTAAAATGGAAAAATATGATCCTTGTACTTGTAGTATGCACTCCTGCTCATACCTACCTTTTCTACCGCATCATTAATTGTATCGCTGTCACCACGCTTTAGTATTTCTTTTACCTTTACAGTTTTCTTTAAAACCTCAGGAAGAACCTTATTTCTTACTAAAAAAAATTCTTCGTTCTTCTGGATGTTATTTTCTTTTTCCATAAACCAGGCCCCTTTTTGTTTTCTGCACACGAACATAATTCTACATACGGTGAACATTATAGCATAGTTATAACCCTTGACAAAGCAAAAATCGAGCTTTTAAGCCCGATTAATACAAAATAACTTTTATTTTTTCCATTTTATTTTCTATATCTCTAAATCGCTAGTTTTTTCAGCTAGCTTAACCAGTTCTTTCTCGCTGTAATCTCCAACAAGGGTGTATTTAACCCCATCACTCTCCCAGATAAGTATATTCTCGTAATCAGAGTTTATATATATAGGATCATCAGTTATATTTTCATTTGCCAGATCATTTTCATTAATGTCTTCTTGACTTTCTTGACTTTTTTGGCTTTTTTGGGTAAAAGACAAATTCCCATTTGGACTTGTGTACTTAATACTTATCTGACCTCTTTTTTCACACATTCCAAGGTGAAATATATCATACGAAGGGTCTTCTATAGAAACTGGATCAAAGGAAAGTTCTTCAATCTTACTTTCTTCAATATTACAGGAAATCTCATCACCCACTTCTTCTATTTCATCTGCTTCTTCGACCTCAAAAGCTTCTTCATCTACTTCAGGGTTCCAGGTAATGTTATCAACGTGATATGTCATATAAGGTTCTGAGGTATTATTATCCCTATACATATTAATCTTTTCTATGGATATTTCACTCCCGAGAATCCCATCTCTGTCTTTATAGACAATCATTTCATGAGTTAAAGGCTTTTTGTAAGTAGTTATTATATATTTATCTCCTTCTTTTTCAAACTCAAATTCACCTGCGGCCATGAGATTTAATTTATCATACAATATAAAGGAAAACTTATTACCCATATCCCTGTCAAAAGACATGGGATACGAAACCCTTTCTTCAATAAGTGGATTATAAATCTGCAGTCTATCATCTTTTGATACAAAAACCTGCCCCAGATCCTGTTCTTTATCTGTAAATACTTCAAGCTTGATGTTATCAGGTGCAAGATACCATTCCTCAATGTTATAGCTTCTAGATGGCTCATCCTTTAGGTCATTAATAACTATACTTCCCTGGACTTTGTAAGAATCTAGCTTATCTAACTTTTTTTCCATTCTGGCTTTTATCTCATCAGAATCCAGGCTGCCACAGCTATTAAATACTAATACCAGTAACAACAAAAAGATTAATAAGCCAAGTCTCAAAACCCTCTTTGAAATCAAAAAGGAAAAGCCCCCATTCTAAAAGCTTCCACATTTTTAGTAATCGTTCGCCATACCTTTTAGGATATCTGATCTACTAACTATACCTATAAGTTCATTTTTGCTATTTAATACCGGAAGCCTTTTAATGTTATTTTCACTCATAATGGTAGCAATCTCATCTATTGTGGTTTCTTCTCCTATGGTCTTAACATCTTTAGACATTAGATCCACAACTTCAGTAGAAACATACTTTTGTATTTCAGACAAAAATCTTTTTGTACTTTCTAATAAAATTATACCGCCTAAGATCTCAAAATATGCCGGAGGATTTATTTTTTTGTGCTTTCCTAGAAGATCTCCTTCGGTTACAATTCCAACCAAATTTCCCTTATCATCAACTACAGGAAGACCACTTATATTGTTTTTCGTCATAAGTTCTGCAGCTTTTTCTACTTTTTCCTCCACATTTATGGTAATTGGACTTACTGTCATAATATCTTTGGCCTGCAACTTTTTTCTCTCCTTTCATTTGCTTTAATATTTTTTAAATCTTTTATACCTATTGGCAAATACTTACACAAATCTCCTGCTATTAACCCTTCCATCCCCATATCCTTCGCTGCAAGATCACCTGCTAACCCGTGTAGATAAACACTTAATAACACCCCTTCTAGCGTATTATTTTTTTGGGCTATCAGGGAGGCAATAATCCCCGTGAGTACATCTCCGCTTCCACCACTAGCCATACCCGGGTTTCCTGTAATATTAATATAAACTTCATTATCAGGTGTTGCTATATATGTTGGTGATCCTTTTAATACTATATACACCTTCCATTTTACCGCATAATCACTTAAGATAGCTACAGGATTTGCCAAAATTTCTTCTTTTGACTTACCAGTTAATCTTTCGAATTCACCAACATGGGGAGTTAATACCGCCGGGACTTTTCGCTGAGGGAGGATGACCTCAAGAATCTCTCTGTCCCTAGCCAGTACATTCAGCCCATCTGCGTCTATAACAACAGAACCTCCAAAGTTGCCAACCACTCTTTTTACAAGCTGATATGTATATGATGTGTCTCTTATGCCAGGACCAAGGGCCACACTATCAAAGTCAGATAAGAGCTCACTAGCCCTTTTGACAGCTTTTTCTCCGAAAACTCCTTCTTCAGAAGGCAAGGGAATAGTCATGGCTTCAGTTAATTTTGTTTGCAAAGATCTTTGTTCACTCTCCGGGACCGCTGCGCTGACAAGGCCTCCTCCACTTCTAAGGGCTCCTTCAGTTGTTAGATAACTTGCTCCAAGCATGCCTCTAGAGCCTGCTATTATAAGTATACGACCATAGTGCCCTTTGTGAGCATCACCCTTTCTTTTGGGGACAAAAGAAGAAACATCTTCTTTTTCGATATACTTTACCCTTGGCTTATTGCCATAAGAAAAATATCTTTCGATTATATCATCTGAGATACCGATATGGGCAAGATTTAATTCACCTGTATACTCCCTGCCCGGATAGATAAAATGCCCATACTTTGGCATTGCAAAAGTTACTGTCTTATCAGCTCTAACAGCTTCACCGGCAATTTTCCCGTTTTCACCAATTATGCCTGATGGAATATCTACCCCTATCACAGGTTTATTTTTTTTATCTTTTTCGCTGTTTATCTCCTTTATCACAGATAAAATAGGTTCTCTTACCTCACCTTTGATTCCGGTTCCAAGCAGTGCATCAACTATTATTGAAGATTTTTGTAGATCCTCCTCTATGGCTGTAAGGTTTTCTTCTAACATAGGACTTTCTTTTGCATCTATTATTTTTATTTTTATATCATTTCTCTCTTTTATAATTTGCCAGTTTGTAAGGGCATCTCCTTTTAGTTTTTCTTCTTTTCCTATTAAATAAACCAAAGATTTGACACCCTGCATAGCAAGCTGTTTTGCCACACAAAAACCATCCCCACCGTTATTTCCTATTCCAGCCAAAATAAGTACCAGGGGTGAGTCATCTTTTAACTCTTCAAGAATTTCAAAAACAACCTGGCTAACACCGAAAGCTGCATTCTCCATTAAAATAATCCCAGGTACTTTGCCTTTATTTATCGCAAGGCTGTCTAGCTCTGCCATTTCCTCTGGAGTTACAATATGCTTCATATCTTCACTCCTTCCATAAAGCTATCTATCTTTACACTCAAAGGTATTTCATACAAATAAAAAATTATGCTCATATACTTTGAGCGTAAAGTAACAGTAAATTTTCTTACTAACTTTTGCAGCTGCCTGTGACACTTTTAGTTTTTATTATGATTTCGAAGCAAAAAGTAATATGAAATATAGCTTTGATTCAACTGCAAAAAGTCTATGAACAAAGTTTTGTTTTTAATTGCAATACACCTTGATGAGAAAGCAGGAGAAATAAGGTCTAATGACAGGAGGTCATTAGCTAATTGGACTCAGGATGAGTTCTTGAATTAGGAAACCTTATTTCGACTGCTGCCGAATCCTAGATGTATCAATTAAAAACACTATACTTATGTGAATAGACTTTTCGCAGTAGAATCATGTTTATTTTCTTACTAGTATTATACAGTATTTTGGCTATGTAACAAAACTAAAAAGCCCCTATCATTACAATATTGATAAGGGCTTATGGCTTCTAGCTTCTAGTGTTCGTGGTCGTGTTCATGTTCGTGATCATTCTCATCTGGTTTTCCATCATCTAGACCTCTATAATTATTTATCGCCTTGTGTATTGCATCTGCTGCAAGGTTTGAACAGTGAAGCTTTTCTTTTGGAAGGCCTCCAAGTTCATCTGCCACGTCCTTATTTGATACTTGAAGAGCTTCATCAATGGTTTTACCTTTAACAAGCTCAGTAACCATGCTAGTAGTAGCTATTGCAGCAGCACAACCAAAGGTCTTAAATTTTATATCTTCAATTACTTCGTTCTCATCAATCTTAAGAGTAATTCTCATAATGTCACCACAAGACATATTTCCAACTTCTCCTATCCCATCTGGCTCTTCTATTTCTCCTACATTTCTAGGGTTTTGAAAATGCTCCATCACTTTTTCGTTATACATACCTAGTATCCCCTCCGTTCAAAAATATTAATTTTTCTTTTCTGCAGCCTCTTTACCCTTCCAAACAGAAGACATTTCTCTTAACCTTGATACAATCTCAGGTAATACTTCTAAGACATAATCTATATCTTCTTCATTATTTCCTCTACCAATTGTAAATCTTAATGAACCATGTGCCGATTGATGATCAAGTCCCATAGCTTTTAGAACATGTGATGGTTCAAGCGACCCTGAAGTACAGGCAGAACCGCTAGAACCAGCTATACCTTTCATATCCAGGTTAAGTAGTAAAGACTCTCCCTCTACATAATCTATACTGACATTAACATTACCAGGAAGCCTTTTGGTAGGATGTCCATTTAATTTTACATCTTCTATTTTGAGAATACCATCAATGAGTTTGTCTCTTAAACAAGCATATTTTTCTACTTTTTCATTTACTTCTTTAACAGCTAGTTCTATAGCAACTCCAAGACCTATTATTGCAGGCACATTTTCTGTACCGGGGCGAAGTTTTTTCTCCTGTGAACCACCATGAGTTATTCTCTTAACCTTGGTTCCTTTCTTTACATATAAAGCACCTATCCCTTTAGGGCCATTTAACTTGTGCCCTGACAGGCTTAATAGATCTACACCCAAATCATTCACATCTAATGGATAGTTTCCAACGGTTTGTACAGCATCAGTATGAAAGGTGATATCTTTTTCTTTTGCTATTTCACTTAACTCTTTAATCGGTTGAATTGTGCCTACTTCGTTATTAGCATGCATTATAGTAACAAGTATTGTCTGATCAGTTATAGCATCTTTTAGGTCAGATGGACTTACCATACCGTTTTCGTCTACTGGCAGATAAGTGACTTCAAAACCTTCATCTTCAAGGGCCTTACAGGCATCAAGAGCTGCGTGGTGCTCTATTTGGGAAGTAATTATATGATTTCCTTTGTTTTTTAGCCTACGGGCGACACCCTGTATTGCAATATTATCTGATTCAGTTCCTCCAGAGGTAAATACAATTTCCTCAGGCTTTGCTCCAAGGGCTACTGCCACTTTTTCCCTTGCGTCATCAACATGTTTTTTCATCTCCCTGCCAAATGAATGCAAACTAGATGGATTGCCAAAATTGTCTTTCAAAAAAGGCTTCATAGCCTCAAAAACTTCATCTCTCATTGGGGTTGTCGCACCGTGATCTAAATATACCTTTCTCATTTTATAACCTCCAATCATATTGGAAATATCTCACTCGTAAGTTTCAGTCAGATCTTTCAGAGTAAATTCGTCCAAGACTTCTGTCATCCTATCCCTTAGTTTTTTCCAAACATTTCGAGATACACATATAGATGATCTCTCACAACTTTTACTGTCTTCTTCTTTGACACAATCGACAGGTCCGATAGGACCTTCTAATGATCTAATAATATCTCCTACAGTTATCTCCTTTGGGTCTTTCGCTAAACTATATCCCCCCCTGGCTCCTCTAACGCTTCTTACCAGTTCATCTTTTTTTAAATCCAAAAATATCTGTTCTAGATATTGATACGATATATTTTCATTCTTGCTAATTTCTCTTAGCGGCATAGGGCCTTTATCATAGTTTGCAGCAAGCTGAACGAGTGCTCTTACTCCGTATTGTCCTCTGGTGGAAAGTCGCAAAATTACCAACTCCTAGACATAAATACATGAGCAAATTAGTAGGGTTTTTCTTCAAAAATAAATCGGGATAAATTAAATCCCTACCATTTGACTAATGTTTTCTTTTATTATTGTATTTTTCATAATTAAATATGTCAAGAAAAATATAATATTTGTATCTCATACCAACGCCTCGCCGGGAATTTGCAGGGACAGTCCAAATTAAAGGCTTGCTTTTGATAATTCTGGTGCAAAAAGTCTATTCACATAAGTAAAGTGTTTTTAATTGATACATCTAAAACTCGTCAGCGGTCGAAATAAGGTTTCCAAATCAATGAACTCATCCTGAGTTCGATTAGCTAATGACATCCTGTCATTAGACCTTATTTCTCCGTTCCTCGTCAAGATGTATTATAATTAAAAACAAAACTTTGCTCATATGACTTTTTGCACCAGAATCAAAGTTTTGTTTATAAATTTCCTTAAAAGCTTAACTGGGTTGTTTAGGTTATTATAACGTAGGCTATAGCAAGTTCTTTTGTATGAGACAGAGAAATGTGGACACTATTTCCACCTAGCTCCTGCAAAATTTCATTTGCTTTGCCTGTTATTATTGCTTCAGGTTTGCCCTTCGAATCGTTAACAACCTGAAACTCTGGCAGTGACATCTTGCCAATCCCTGTACCAAGGGCTTTTGAAAAAGCTTCTTTGGCACAAAACCTTGCTGCCATATGAGGATAGGGATTTTTTTTAGATAAAATATACTCTTTTTCTAATTCACCAAATATTTTTTCCAATGTTCTCCCGGGCCTTTTTTCATACATTTTTTTGATCCTAGTAATCTCTAGCATGTCTACACCCGTTCCTATAATCAATTAAATCCACCTCACCAACCAATATAAAGCCATAATAGAAAGCTAGTCTATAGAAAAATCATCAAGGCTAAATTCTGGCTTTTCTCCACTTATTAGTTCAGACATAATTTTGCCTGTAATAGGAGCCATAGAGATACCATCACCTTCATGACCTGCAGCAATATAAAAACCGCTGATACTAGTAGGGCCAAGATAGGGCGTTCCCTTTTCACTATAGGGTCTTAGTCCACTAAACATCCTTATAATATTTACATCCTTCAAAAAAGGAAAAATATTACAGGCATTTTGCAAAATATTTTTGGCACCTTTTCTTGACACTGAGGTGTCAAGGTCGCCAAACTCTCTAGTTGCGCCAATCAAGATGTTACCCTTTGCTGTTTGGCTTAAAGATAGTCCTACACCTAAATCATCACTAGCTTCTACATTGCCATTCTTATTGTCACTTTTATTATCATTGTCATTCTCATTACCATCTAAATCCGTTATCTTTTGTCTATGTTTTGAAGCAATATACTTAGTTGACAGCATTCCACCCTGAACCAAAGGCGGCAGTTCTTCGGTAACTATTATCTGTCCTTTTCTAGGCTTTATCGAAATATTTTTAGAGAAACTAGTATCTAACATCTTTGAAATCTCAGGGGCATCGACACCAGATGCATTAACCAAATTTGGAGCATAAAATTCCCCGCATGGTGTGATAACACCTTTTATCCGGCCATTTTCTTGTATTATATCCATAACCGGTGTATATAAATATACACCTCCGCCATTATTTTTTATCTCATCAGTTAAACCTTTAAGAAGTTTAAAGGAGTTCACATGAGCATCGTCAGAGCAGTAAGCCGCACCTATTACATGAGAAGAAACGGAAGGAAGTTTAGAAAATGTTTTTAGAATTTCTTCTCTGCCAATAATCTTCACATCAAGGCCTGATTCTTGTTGCCTTTCTACTCTTTCTTTCATATATTTAAGCTCTGCTTCGTTTTCAATTAAGATCATACCACCGTTACTTTCAAGTTCAATATCTTGATTTAGCTCATCAGAAAGCTCTTCATATAACTGTCTGCTTTTTTTGGCCATTTGAAGGTAAAGACCTTCTATCTTTGACTGAAGGAAAATATTTTGATCGCATGCTCCTGATGCACCAAATCCTAAGTCATATTTTTCTAAAAGGATCACTTTTTTGTTTTTTTTAGAAAGATAATAACCAATTGAGGCCCCAATCACCCCTGCCCCAATTATTATCACATCAGCTTCATCCAAAGGTTTGTGAAATGATTTTTGTAACGTACTAATTTTAGTCATATTACCTAATCACCTACTTATATCCATATATCCATGATATCCATATATCTATATATTCATATCTATTTATGATCCTATGCAAAAAGTCTATTCCTCATCCACTGCTATCATCATTCATTTAGGAAGTTATTTATTTTCACAGGTCTAATGGGCATTCTTTTTTTGTCTGGCAAGATTTCTTTTGAATCTTTTAAGTCTAAATATTTATTTAGTTTTTTGGTAATCAGATTACTGCATGTCCTTCCCTGGCATAAACCCATCCCGGCACTTGTCCTGTTCTTTATTCCTTTGATCGACCTTGCACCATCTAAGATTGCATCTTCTACTTCTTTCTCTGTAATCTCTTCACAGCGACATAAAAACACATCGTCTTCTAAAACAACTTCTTTACTGCATGAATTTTCACTTTCACTACATGACTTATCCATATATGAATCGTTTTCCCAGCCATCATATTTGCTAGCAATATTTCTTACCTCATATACATATTTTTTTGGAATTATCACGGTTATCACAGCAGTCTTATTGTACTCGGGTTTTAATTGGACTTTTTTGACCTGGCCATCAGTAATACAATTGCCTTCTCTATCAAGACATGCTACCTGCTGTCCTTTTCTTGGGAGGGGCAGATATTCATACGGCATAGTCACAAGAGCCCCGTCATCACTGTAGTTCTCATCAACCACAAATATTGCAAGCCCAGGACAGGCGTGAACACAGCTTGCACATCCTGTACATTTTTCTACTTTTAGCTCTGGTAGATCTAT
Organism: Natranaerofaba carboxydovora; assembly: GCF_022539405.1. Taxonomy (NCBI): domain Bacteria; kingdom Bacillati; phylum Bacillota; class Clostridia; order Natranaerobiales; family Natranaerofabaceae; genus Natranaerofaba; species Natranaerofaba carboxydovora. Next base: position 2,653,861 of record NZ_CP054394.1, read on the forward strand.
TATAGAAGGTTCTATGCTTATAGCTCCAAAAGGACATGCACTAACACAGGGGTTACAAGGTATCTTCTCATAGCATTCGATGCAGGCCCTTGGCCCTTCTCGCTTAAATTTATCTTGGAAGTGGTTAGTATGTTGCTCATCAATAATTATCATATTATCAGTTTTACTATCAGAAGGCACTTTTCTCAATTCATCAAGACTCATTTGAATATTCTTTTTGCTTTTTTGGTAATCCTCATTTGAAATCATCTTTAAGCTTTTTAGTATATTAATCCCTGCAAGCCTTCCCTCTTCCATGGCAGTGCTTGCCTCTTCTACACCAGAACCGTCCCCGGCTACGAATATCCCCTGCTTTGTTGTTTCCAAATTTTCATTACCAAATTCACACCCCACAAGGCGACATAAATCCACTTGAGGAGATAATCCAACAGCAAGACACAGAGTATCAGCTTTAATTCTTTTAGTCTTATTAGAATTAGCTACTGGTTCTATACATACTTCTTCTACTCTGTCTCTGCCCGTTGCTTTTACAACAGTATGAGAGGTATAGATAGGCACACCCGCTCTTTTTAACTTATCAAGGTGCACCCTGTATCCACCTATGTCACTTGATGCTTCTACAACGGCTTCTATATTCGCACCAGCCTGCATTAGTTGGTATGAAACAATCAAACCTACATTTCCAGAACCCACCATTACTATTCTTTTTCCTGGCAAAACACGATCAATATTTGCCATTGTCTGAGCCGCTCCAGCACTCATAACTCCAGGCAGAGTACTTCCCGGGAAATAAAGACTATTTTCTGATGCTCCAGTAGCGATAAGGATTTTCTTAGCTTCTAATATTTTCTCGCTGCCTTCTTTGTTATCTATATATCCTATTTGATACCCCACACCCTCATCTTCTGGGTTTAGCGAAGCTAAAGAATCAAAAATCCCATATACAGGGCAGTCAAGCTTTATTTCGCCGCCATATCTATTAACCTCATCCAAAAGCCTTTCACCTATCTCAAAACCTCTTACACCTGCCTGATGTTTGGTACTACCAAAAAATTTGTGAATCTGTTTGAACAGTTGACCTCCGGGTCTAGGGTTTTCGTCAAGTATTACTACATCCAGGCCTCTTTTCAAAATTTCAGCCGCACAGGAAAGCCCTGCAGGGCCAGCACCTATAACTGCCACCGAAGTCTTTTTAATTTTCATCTCTCTTCATCTCCCCATCTGCCAGAGCCCACCTGGGTAAAAATCTTCATACCTTCCTTTACAGCTGTCACACATGTCCTAACACCCGGAATTCCATCAACTATCATCACACAGTCCGTGCACCTACCTATACCACAAAAAATACCTCTTGGCTTTTTGAACCTAGAAGTAGTCCTAAACTTATATATTCCATTAGCACTTAATGAAGCGGCTATAGTTTCGCCTTTTTTGGCCTTTAGCTTTATACCATCAAAAAAAATATTCACCCAAGTTTCTCTATCATCTTTACCGAGAATAGGGTGATCATCAATTCTTAGATTTTGAGGTTGATTTTTTAGCGACATAAAAGATATTCACCTTCTTTAAATTAATTAGTTTAGATAGTTATGACTTTATTTGCCTCTGCTAGAAGATCTCTTGTCTTGTACATATTTCCTACTTCTCCTACAGCAACTTTATCTTTTAGCTCATAATAGTCCAAGCATGTACCACAGGCTGATATTTTCACTCCTCTTTCTTCAAGCTGGCGCAAATTATCTAAAACGTCGGAGCCACCTATGACAAGCTTTACCCCGGCATTTATAAAAATAATATTAGAAGGGAGGCTATCACCTTCTGTGAGAGTATAAAAATAACTTTCCATAAGTTTTCTTCCTAGATTTTCATCTCCTCTACCAAAAGAATCAGAAGTAATTAATAGTATATAGCTATCCATAGGCAGTCTCATCCCTTTCTAGCAGCATAAAATATAAATACGTGTTTTATTAGTTTTAATTCACATTTGGATTCAAAGCAAAGGGTTGAGTGTAAGTTCTTCCCCATCTATTTACCACAACTCCTCTTACAAATACGGTGTCTAGATCAGATACATTGATACTTTTTCCTTCACCGAATTTACTTGTTCCCTCACCTATCCATTTTATTTTATCATAATCTTCTGCTTTTATTTTTATCTCTTTCTCATCAACTTTTACTTTATTAATCTGAGGCACTTTCTCATTCCCACTACCATGTTTCTCATAACTAAAGAAAAAGGCCCCATTCTTCATACTTTCTCGTAAATTTTCTTCAGTTAATTCAGGCATCAGCATGTATTGGTAATTGTTAGAAAGCTGATACTCTTTGTGCATATCATCATTGCTGTAACCAAAGACTGTCCTTTTTGGCATCATTACGCTGTTAATATTATCCCAGATTTCTCTTTCTTCAGGATGTCTATCAAGCATATTATAAACTTCAATTCCTACTAAAGGCTCCATATAAAAATCATTAAATAGCTCTACATACCACTTGGCTTTTTTGTCATATCTACCCGGATGAAACATAATTGCTAACCCATCTTTATTATTAATTTCCTTCAAAGCATTTTTCTCGCTAGTTTCTGTAGCATCGCCATAGCTGTTGAAAAAACTTCCAATATGATTGGGCTTACTTATTTCGTTACCTTCTACTGCTAACATCCCTAACTCATCAGGGTCTTTGCCGTAATCCGTCCAGGGCCAGGTTGTCTCTTCTGTCTGCAGGGTATCATGACTTGTTATAGATAGGATATCATATCCTGCCTTGTGATATCTAGAAATAGTCTCAACAAAGGATAGCTTTCCATGGCATTCTTCAGTATGGGTATGAAAATTAGCCTTATACTGATTGATGGTTTCCCAATTAATATTCTTGTATGGGTTATTAATAATAAATTTGTCTTCAGGGTACTGTGAATGTGAATTAGAGGTGAGTGGATTTTCATTTTGAGGCTCTGCTAAAATTTTTGTTTTTATAACTTTTTCTTCGCCGTTAATTTTGCCAAATTCCTCTTCATCATTCCAAAAAACTTCACTGCCAAGAGATTCTCCGATAAATCTAAAGGGCACAAAAACCCTCCCTTCATGTATAGCTGGCGTAACATCAAGTTCAGATTTGTTGCCGTTAATGTAGGCTTTGTTTGAATCCACCTCAAGCTTTACAGTTACATCGCTATTTTTACCCTTTACAGTTCTTTTGCTATCATTCCAGGAAACTTCCGTGTCTAGCTTTTCAAATATTTTTCTCATAGGAACTAAGAATCTGCCGTTGGTTAGTTTTCCTTCAACAATTGTTTCAGCTTTCACAATGGTGCCGGAGAAGCCAAATAACAAATAAAAGATTAAAACAATACTAAAAAACCATACAAATCTTTTAGTGTTAGTCATTTATTAATCACCTTTTTCTAGAAACCAAAAAACTTTGTTTTGCTAAGCTTGAACATAATTTATCAAAGATAACTTCTACAAATTACTCTTATACCCTCCAAACTCATGAATTTTAATTATTTAAAATTATGTTTGAGAACCAACTAAAAATACTATAACTTATGTGAATAGCTGTTTGCCCCAATTTATTTTAACAAAAATCATGTTATGTTAATAAAGGGCAGATTCAAGTGGTGGGAGATTAAATAAAAATATGTTAAAATCTAAGTTAAGCTAGTAAAAAAGAGCGGGGTGTTCTCCTTATGGCAAAAAGTACCAAAATATATTTGCTATTTTTACCTTTTTTGATATTTATGTTAACCGCTAGTATTAGCGCTTCACATGCAAGTAGTCCATCAGCGGATATTGATAATGATCAAATTCTATCAAATGTATCGAGTAGGCTTCAAGATAAAAAAACCCTACAAGACAACCCCCATCTTGCTGATGCAAGAAAACAAGAACCTTTAGAAGATAGAATTTTTGTAAGAGGTCAGAGCTTAACTTACGATGTTCCACCTTTTATAGAAAATGGCAGAACTTTGATACCTGTTAGAACTATTTCTGAAGAATTAGGAGCCGAGATATATTTTAGTGAAGAAGACAGTAAAGTAACAATTGAAAGAAATGACAAGGAGATAGAGCTAGAATTAGATAGTCAGGTAGCAAGTGTAAACGACGAAAGTGTAGTTCTAGATAGCTCACCAAGAGTTGAAGATGGCAGAATTTTTGTTCCTTTGAGGTTTATCGGCAAAACTTTGGGTGACAGTGTAACTTATTTAGAAGAAACAGGTGAAATAGATATAGGGTTAAACGAATATAAAGATAAAGCAGAAAATAATATTTCAAACGATCAAAACAAAGACATAACCAGCGTTCGTGAAGATATCGGCAGAAAGTTAACTTCTGAAGTTCTGACTGATGAAGATATAAGTGAATTTTATCGTCAAGCAGTTGATATAGGAGATGATATAAGTAAGGCAAGGCAAACAAGAGATGAATTAGGTGAATTAATTGATAAGAGAAGAGCACAGCTAGGACTTGGAGATTTAGATGATGTAGATGACATAGACGACTTAGATGAACTAGATGATGAAGGTTTAGATGACGAACTAAATGACGAAGATGACATAGATGACACAGATGAAGATACTGATGACAGTGATGTCGAAGAAGAAGAGGAAACTGAAGATGATGCACCATTTTATGAGGTAGAATCCTGGGAAGAAGAAGATTATGAAGATCACAATATAGATAATTTTAAAGAAAATGATTTGTTCCAAGAAAGAATTGATTTAGAAAATATTGATTATCCAAGACTTAATGCAGCTATCTTTTATCATACTAATTTTGCAAGAGACAACGAAGGCTTAGAATCTTTGGATTATAACAAAAATCTTGAAGTGGCCTCTTTTAATCATTCAGTCAAAATGGAGGAAAATAACTTTGTAGATCATACAAATATGTACGATGGCACGCGCCGAAATCCTAATGACAGGGCAGAGTTAGCAGGGATCCAAAACCCAATGATAGCAGAAAATATCGCTAAAACCCCGGTACAAAAAATACTAGATGATGATGAAATCGAAAGCGGCGGAGGCACAATGGAAATTGAAGTCGAGATAACTGAATTAGAAGAAGCAGATAAACATACCTATAATTCTTTTGCAAAAGAAGTGGTAAGGGGCTGGATGCACTCAGAAGGACATAGGGCAAACATTTTGCATGAAGAGGCCCTAGAACTTGGCGCAGGAACATATCTTTCTGACGGGGATATACCTAGCATACTATCTACTCAGAAGTTTCAGCTACACGATGAAGTAACAGAAGATGATGAAGGTTATGAAGATGAGCTTGATCCGTACGAAAAGTAAACTGTCTAATTAAATGTTAAGCTGATCACCAAGGAGAATCAATATCATGTTTAGCTTTATATACAGAAAACTTGAAGGAGTGTACGTTGTCTACTTTTCAGTTTGTATATTGGTCTTGTCATTTTTGATGGTATATTTTTTTGACCTTCAAAATGCATTTGGGGTCAGGGATTTTTTTGTAGAACAATACGATACCTGGCCTTTCTTTTGGTATCACTGGTTCAAAAACGGCGGACCGATTGAAATTATTCAGTATTTGTTTCTTGGGTTAGCATCGCTTGTATCTATAAGAAATGCTAGTATTGATGCTAGCATTAACAATAATAACACCCGGCACCTGAAAAACTTTTGGTATTTGATGGGGTTTGCCCTTTTACTGATGCTAATAGAAGACGCTGGTGACCCTAGACATACAATAAGAATTTATGTTCAAGCTATTGTAGGAGAAGAGGAACAGGGCTTCTTTGGTACTATGACAGAATTAATATACTTTTGTGCCCTTGCTTTCTTTCCGATATATGCCTTTTTAAGATACGGGGGTAGAACTCTTTATCAATCAACAAAGACAAAAATTTATTTTCTTATAGGTTTTCTTTTTTATGCTATGGCCACCGGAGCTTCTTTTGCGGGAAGTGCTTTTCACAGCCTTATCGACAAAAACTTTTATATGATAACCGGAAGGTATTTGTTAGATATTTTGGTAACTCTCGGGGACCAAAAAACAGCCGAACTCTATTCAGTTAATAAAGACTGGATTAGTTTTTATCTTATGGATTCACCTGTAGAAGAAAGCCTAGAACTTTTGGGCGCTTCATTACTCCTTGCAGCATGTATTTCATACGGAAAAGGCTTTATACTTTACAATTATAAGAAAGAGTAGACTTAAAATTTTTCTTTTAAGTCTCTCTCATTAAATACAACAATCCTATCACCATCAGTTAATTCGATAATGTCATATTTTACGGGTAATATATCAATAACCTCCATTACTACACCAGGTTCATCCGTTTTATTTTTTTCGACAAAACTGTTCAACTCCAAAAAACTGCAATTAAGGTCATTTAGTCCCTCCGAAAAGACCACCCTAATAAGATCTGTGCTTCCTCGGTACTTTCCATCAATATGCCGAGGAGATATTCCTGCCATTTCATCAAAAATTTCAGAATTATCATCTAAAAAGATAAAATCAAATTGCCCTGATGTCTTTTCACTTAGCAGATATTCAAAATTTGCACAGTTTGTCTCATACATTTTGCCAGTACCTTCACAGTATGAACAGCTAACCCTGCCAAAACCTCCGCAGGTTTTGCAATTTTCCTTTTTAGTACCTTTACAGATAACACATCTAGTAACTCCTGATCCAGAACAAATTTCACACTGTTTGTTTTCTATTCCTGCACCATTACAGTTATCACATCTAATCTCACCGTTTTGACATCGACATGTCCCAATCTTACCTGTTTCATCACATTTATTGCAAGACATTTCTGTAGTTTTTTCTCCAGGCCTTTGACCTCTATTATGACATTCGTTGCATATTGCACCATCCCCGCTGCATAGCGGGCATATATAACCTTTCTGCCTACCCTCACCTTCGCATTCAGGACATTTTGTCATCCATTCTGTTTTGCAGGGGCATTTTTCCATTATTTCAACCACTATACTGCCTCTGCCTTCACAGTTATCACACCCCAAAAATCCTTTGCCATCACATAGGCCACACTTTTTGTAGCCCCCACTGCAGTAAAGACAGCTACGCTGGATCCTACCTATACCATTACATTCAAAACATTTCATATACCCATCTTCACATTCTAAGTTACTACAATCGACTTTGCCCACATCACAACCAGAGGGACAGTTTTTTAACCCTCTACCATCACACTTGTTACACAATAACTCTTCTATTTCAAAAGGAAAGGTATAACTGCCATTTTTGACCGGGAAAAAACTATTTTGAAGGGTATCTTCAAGCTCGTCCTTAACTCTCAAAAGTCCTACCGGCATTGAGACAAGTTCTTCTTTTTCTCTAGATATTTTTTTCTCTTTAGTTATATTTCTTATATACTGATGTTTTGATACTACAAATAGATAACCAGCTTTTTTTGAAGATATTTTGATATTTTGATTAAAAAGCTTATGCAGCTTGTCTAGCCAAAAGTCTAAATCTTTTTGTAGTAATAACATATAATCTTCAAAAGGATCCAATGGGGAGACTATATTATTAAAATTCTCTAGTCCTGAAACTTTTTCAAAACTTTCTCTTTCTTTTTTTAGTTCATCATAAAAAACAACTTTTAACATGGGGGCAGAAGATTCTTTTCTTTTACTATCACGGGACAATTCAAAGTCTCCACTGATAATTTTCTCTAAAAGATCTCTGTCTTTTTTGATAATAGCTTTTTTTACCAAGTTTTCGTTATCAAACTCTTCTAGAGGATCTGCTCCCATTTTCAAGAAAATCTCTATTAATTCATTATCTTCTTTTTGTACTGCTTGACCTAAAAAATTATTAATATCAACAAACCCTGATGCAATAACTCTCGTTATTAACTCTATATCTCTTTTTTTCACCATATTATTTATATCAAATATTTCTTTCGAATCAACCTGTCTATTAAAAAGCTCAAATCGGGACAAACTGGTAGATAGTGGTGTTTTGTCTTTGGGTATATACCACAAAAGAAAAAGCCTGAATATAACAAGCAATGAGATAAATAAAATTAATATATTTTCATACTGAAAAAAGCTAAGTATTATAATCCCGGCAAATAAACCCTTGCCTATAATAGAAGCGCACAATATAGCCCAAGTTATTCCAAGCAGCACAAATATTAACAGCAAAACATAATGAAGCATCAAAGGCTTTGAAAGACCAGTTAAGTATAGGCTGTAAAAACCAAATAACAAACCAAAAAAAACAAAGCTAAGGCTTTCTGTTAATATATATTTTCTGTTGTAAAAATCCTTTAGCTTAACAAAAATCGAAAACAACAAAGATAGCCCCCAATCCTCTTAATCACTATTATAACAAAAATAGTATTTTGCACCATTAACATAGAGTAAGTTAACTCTTAAATTTCTAAAAATTTTTCAACCATCTTAAATTTTTTTGCAAATTTCTAGCCTCCTTGCAAAATACTAAGTAATAGAAGCATTGCGCAAGGAGGTAATTTTTATGTCAAAAAACAGCAATAATCAAAAGCAAAAAGACGAAAAACTTAAAGCTAAAATAGAGAAAGCCATAAATAACGAGAAAGATTTCTCCGGCTATGATATTAATGTCAGGGTAGTTGATGGACGTGTAACTATTTATGGTGTAGTTGATGTCTTAGCAGAAAAAAATCATGCCAAAAACGTAGTAGAATCTATCGATGGTGTTAAGGAAGTGGAAAATAACCTTACAATCTCTACAGATGGCCAGATTTATGATGGACATATAAATATGGAGGTCCGTCAGGAAATAGACGGTGATCCCAGGATAGATGATGCCTCAATAAAAATTTCCTTAAGAAAAGGCAAGGCCATCCTAGAAGGAGAAGCAAAAACCTTGGCAGAGAAGCAAGCCGCTGAAAAAGCTGCAAGTAAAGCAAAAGGAGTAACAAGTGTTATTAATAAAATATCTGTAAACAATGAAGAAGACTTGGATGATGCTTCTATAGTTAATGAAATCAGGCGATATTTCTCCAAAGAAGGTATTGGAGATAGATTAGAAGTTACCTGTCATGATGGAAAGGTAAAAATTACAGGCATAGCAGACAAAGAGGAAAAAAAGAAGTCTAAGGAACTTGCTTCACAAGTCCCTGGAGTAAAAAATGTTAGTGTAAGTAAAATTAACACCAGACTTGGTGAGCTAGATCACGGCGCAGCAGCTGCAGAAAAAGTAAAAAATGCTTTTTTGGAGGATGAAACTTTAGAAAAACTTCCTATACAAATATATGAAGAAGAAGGTCATCTTATTTTAGACGGTATTGTTGATGATACCTCACAAAAAAGAAAAATCGACCAAACTCTTCATTCTTTAATGGAAGAATATGGCCAAGACCTGATCGCAGTTGAAAATAAAATCCGCCTCAGACAAGACAACTAGCTAAAAAAGTTTTCGGGGAGCTTTTTGCCATCCACGGCAGAAAGCTCCCCGTTATTTGTTTAAATATTGTTTTAAATATGCTTTTCTATTTCAGCATCCTCTTTTAGCTCTTCTATAATAGGACCAATATTTTCCTGAATAATCTGGTCCCCTGCCATGTCTTCTAAATCACCTTTCATATCTTCATAGTCATCTAATTCTTTCTCTGACGGCATTCCTTTTTCTTCTGCCATTTCCATCTGCGCCTCTTGTTGTTCGTACATTTCTTTTAGTTCTTCTTCGGAAAATTCAAATTCTTCTTCTCCAATTTCTTCTCTTACAAGTTCTTCTATTAAAAGATACCTTTCAATATCTTCTTCTACTTCACCCATAGTTGCACCCTGCTTCTCTAACTGCTGTTCTAGCATTTCTTCATCCATACCTTCCGCAGCCATTATCTGTTCAAGTTCCTCTTCAATATCTCCTTCATCTACGGTAAGTCCTTTTTCTTCAGCCTTTTGTAAAAGTAAAGTATCTTCAATGAGCTGATCTAAAGCGTCAGGTTCTATCTCCTCTCTCATTTCTTCTTTTTCTGCTTCGTCTATTTCTTTGTCCGGCATTTGTCCTCCCATCATCTCGATGTTTTGCTCAACAACTTCATCTAGTTCTGCTCTTGTAACTTCTTCATCATTTACAACTGCTACTACATCATTTTGGGCTTCTTCTTCACCATTTTCTTCTCCTTTTTGGCCTTCCATCTCTTCGCCACAACCGGCAAAGAATATTATAGAAATTACAAGCATTGTTGTAATAGCCAAAAATGTTGACTTTTTGAAAAACAATACAATACCTCCTAACAAGTTTTTATTCTGTGCCTGTCTGGCTAATTTAGTATATAATATAAATCTACATATAAATTAAAATTAAACATTTTGTAAACTAGATAATATGTTAAGCTTTTACAAATACATTGTCCATAATGTGCCAAAATATACTACATATGAACATCTAATTTCACAAACTCAGCCTTTAAACGCTAATTTTCAAGCTTCAACCCAATTAAGAAGGAAAATTATATAGCTTACTAGAAATATTATTTAAGTAATACTTTTAGCAAACAAAATTATTACATTTGCAGGGGAGTATACCCAACATGGAACATATTATTAACGAAAATAGTAAAAACTTCAGTCAGGCCGTTTTGGATTCTATACCTGCTAATATTGCCGTGCTTGATTGTGATGCAAATATAATTGCAGTTAATAAAGCCTGGCATAAATTTTCTGCGAATGCTGACTCTAAAAATCAAAATAGGTCTGTAGGAGTAAATTATATAGAAGTTTGTCAAAAAGCAAAAGAAGCTGGCGAAGATGTATCAGAAGTCATCTCAGGCATTAAAGGCATATTGAATGGGAAGAAAAGCCTTTTTGTCCATGAATATCCATGCCCGGCTCCAGGCGGCAAAGAATATTGGTTTTTGCTTAGAGCTGCACCACTTGTTTATGAAAATAGCCTAAATGGAGCTGTTGTTTTTCACTTTGACATCACAGACAAAAAGAAATCAGAAAGGTCTCTCAAAAAAAGCGAAGAAAAATTTAGAAGTTTCGTTGAAAATGCACATGACATCATATTTACAGTTACAAGCAATGGAATTTTCACATATATGTCCCCTAACTGTAAGAACATTCTAGGATATAAAGCCGAAGAAGTGATTGGCAAGAGTTTTATGCGTTTTGTACACCATGACGATATTATCAAATTAACCAGAAAATTAAATGAAAAAGCTAAAGAACATTCAGGAGCAAAAACAAAATTATTAGGTACAGAAAGTATTGAGTACAGAGCCTGGGACAAGTTTGGCAATTATAGGTGGTTATCTGTAAAGACTTCTCTATTAAGCTATGATAATAACAAATTTGAAATCATGGGGATAGCAAGAGACATCACAGACCAAAAACAAATGGAAGAAGAGCTCGATAAACACTATGAAGAACTTGAACACCTATATGAAGAACTAGACAAAGAAATAAATAAAGCAAAAGAAATACACGAAAAAACCCTGCCATCAAAATTTCCTGAACTAACCAAAGCTTCTATATCTGCATTTTATCAACCAGCAGAATTCATTGGCGGGGATTTTTATAATGTAATCAAAAATAACAACCAGTTAATCATTTACCTCTCGGATGTCACAGGTCACGGGTTAGATAGCGCCATGATGAGTGCCTTCATTAAGAATACTATTAATACTTATATTTCACTTACTGAGGAAAATATCTATCCAGAAAAATTAATGGAATTCTTGGCTAAGCAGTTCATTAAAGAAGGATATCCAGAAGATTTATTTATATGTATCAGCATAGCAGTGCTTGACCTTGACAAAAACACTCTTCAATTCAGTAATGCCGGCATCCATGAACTACCGCTTATTAGTTATCCAAAGAGGGATAACACCGAAATAAAAATCTGTGGACTTCCAATAAGTTCTGCCATTGCGTGGAAACACTATAATTTTGAAAATAAAGAAATTAATCTAGAACCGGGTACTACGATTTTATTTGCCACCGACGGACTAGCCGAACAGATTTCTAGCAACAAACCTTACAAAGAAAAACTAGCCAAAACTTTCTATGAACACAGCCACTTACCTCCAGAAGTCATAGCGGAAGTAATAAAGAACGATTTTGCCAATTTTAACAATGGGTTTTTGCAGGGTGATGACGATATCACTTTTCTCATCCTGCAGCTAGATAAAGAAGATAAAATAACATATAGATTTGAAATTGATAGTGATTTTGATGACGTTGACTGGGTTATCCAAAAAATAACCCCAAAACTACCTAATATAGAAAAAAGCCAGCAGATGTTAATTGCTATTCATGAATTAGCAGCTAATGCTATTGAACATGGCAACAATTATGACCGTAACAAACAAGTTACCATAGAATTTAATCTTGTTGAAAATGAATACATGATGGTATCAATCGAGGATGAAGGCGAAGGCTTTCACTGGGAGCAAAAACTTAAAACCTCTCTGGAGCTAGAAGGAGAAGAAGAGAGAGGAAGAGGAATCTCAATCTCAAGGGTAGTAAGCGATGAAATATGCTACAACCATAAAGGAAACAAAGTCTACCTAATTATTAATCTCTAAAATGATTCTGGTGCAAAAAGTCAGCTATATTATGTAAATAGACTTTTGCACCAGAATCAAAATTATATATAATGGAGCTTAGTTCTTACTTTTTTTATATTTACTTTTCTTTTATGGAAATATTTATATCAAAATCTCCTATACTAGTTTTAAGGGGGAGTACAAGAGCTTTTTCTGCAGCCATTGATATTGACTTATTCTCTCCTATAATTATCTGAGGAGGTACAATATCACAGTTATAATTTTCCTGGTTTAGATAGGTAATAGCGTTACCGCTAATAATATTTGCAACTTCTCCAAGGGCCGAGGTAACAAAACTATCTAGCTTGTCCATCTCCATTCCTGACATTATTTTTACAATCTCTAATGTCATATCTTCCGGAAAGCTATACATAATAGTTCCAGATAGACTTCCTGTCACCCCTATCATTACATTTGCCATCCCGCCGGAGACTATATCTTCAACAACCCCTAAATCTCCCCTCTCAGTTTCTATGTCTAACATGTTCCCAAAAACATCATTGGTCGCTTTATAAAACGGGTTTACAAATTCAGCTTTCATTATTCTTCACCCCCCTGGCTTTCTACAAACTCTCCAAGTTTTTGATCATCTCCGGCTACATGGTATATCAACCAGGTCATAAGCTTGCCGCTAAACTCCTGCAGTAACTCCTCATCATAACCCTCTTTTTCAAACTTATCAGCGAATTTTCCAATTTCACCTTTAAACCTTTCATGAACCTGTTTGTGTTCTTCTTGATAAGGGTAATTAATCTTCTTTTGGAATTCTTCTTCTGAGTCAAAATGTGTAACTACATAATCTTTCATGAAATCCAAAGTTTCTTTAACCTTTTCAAGCTTGTCCTCCCATTCCCCTTCGCTTCTCACTGTCTTGATAAAATCTGACACTCTGTTAAAGAGCTCTTGATGCTGATTGTCAATCTCCTCAACACCAATTCTATACTTTTCTTTCCACATGGTCATTTTGCTCCCCTCCTATACATTAATAACCTTTCTTAAATGCCATTAACTAATAAAAGTTTTTATTATTCTTTTCATTTAGTCTTTTAATTCTTTAAATCTTCTTTTTTTCCTTCTCTAACAGCAATATTTTATCTTTTTTGTCTCTTTCCTCGTTAGTTCCATGAAAAGTAAATACGCGAACTTTAAATTTGTTTACTGCCCCATCAATAACCGCTTCAAAGTTTAATTCCTCTTCTAAGTCATTGTTAAAAATTAAATCTTTAAGCTTAGAAACAATAGCCTCCGATTTTTCTTCATCATCTATATCCTGCTCCATGAAAATTTCGCCAAAGAGGATCGTTACGTCCTCACCATAAAAATCAGATTTAGTAAGTCCAGTATATTTTTCAAAAAACTCTTTCCATGCCTCATTGACAAAGTACACCTTCCCTTTACTATCTATCGTTGCAAGAGGCATTGGCAGGGAATCAATAATATCTTTATAGAAAAAGGTATCATGAACAAAAAACATTATATTTTTTTCAAATTGCTCATCCATCAAAAAGCCCTCCTCTCCTTATCAATCTCTAAGTCATCCCACTTTGTTTCACTAAAATGCATTGATAGTACAAATACAACCATACTAGTTATATTCAACGCCCACACTGACACTTCATATCCATATTGACTCAGAAAAAAACCTAGAGTAATTACAATAATATAATATGAATAATAAACCATGGATGAAAACTTGTTGCTATACTCCATTATATTTAAGAGAAAAAGCAAAGATTCTATAGATGCAAATAATAAAGTCATAAAAACAAATAAATTAACAAATATCATAGGCCCTAGATCTAGGTTAACCCACAGTAAAAATACTACAATTCCTCCTATTAAAAATTGTAATATAAATCTTGAAATCCACAAGTTCCAAATTATAAACGAGTTTTTCAGGGGCGATAATATAAAATATCCAAAGTAATTAACAGCAGGTTTAAAAAAAGCCCTTACCCCAAGGTTAACTAATAGCACTAAGAAAATCACACTAAATATCAGATAACTCTTTTCTCTTATCTCCAAAACTAACAAAACAAGTAAAAAAAGCAGAACAAGACTAAAGTAAACCATTGAATGTAAAATATTAATTTGGTTTCTCATAACAAGCTTGTATTGAGTAATCATTAGGAGCAAAAACCTTCTAAATGGCGATATTTTTCTTTTAAAGAGCCTAAGCCAGCTTATTTTAACAGTTGGCAGGGCTTTCTTTTTGGCTGATAATCTGACCTTTTCATAGCTAACCTGGTAAGCAGATTTTACTATCAAAGATCCTGTAAGAAGGGTTACAAGAAGCATAGGGAAAAACAAAACTGTAAGCCTGAAGGTATCTATAGGATCTTGAAGCACCAAATCTCTTATAATATCACCAGTTATAGCCAAAAAGAAAATCAAATCTATATAACCCTCGTAATTAGCAATCCAATGCACAAGCTCGGAAAGAATAACTTCCTGTCCCATTGACATGAAAAAAAGCCATAATACTATCAATAGAAAATTAAGTAACATAGCAGCATGAAAAATCCATTTTATTGATACTATTCTTACAATCAGCATTACAGTAACTATACCAATAGCCACTGGAACAATCATATAAAGATAGCTAACTATTATAATAGCTAAATAATTATACCAGGGTGTAGAGTACAAAATACCAAGCCCAATTAAAGGACCTATACCAAAAAAAAGCAAAAGAAAATTGTTAGCCATCGATAAGTACGACGATTTCAACAGCCTAAGCAAAAATAAAAACCAGGGTCTAATTGGGGTGGATAACAAAAAATTAAACTCTTCATTAAAAAACTTATCCTTGCTATCTTGAACGCTAGAAAAAAAGATAATTATCGTTACCCAAATTAATAATATCCTGGTCACTAAATGAGCCGATTCATTTTCATCCACCGGGGAAATCTCTGTCAAGTATATATTAAACAAACTATAAAAAGTAAGTATAAGGCCAGCCATTCCAAGAGCCATCAAGAGAAACAACCCTAAAGCATATTTGTAATTGCTGGTCAGCGAAGGAAATTTCCCCTTAAACATTTTTATTTCTTTTCTGAAGAGGTTCTTATAAAAATTATAATTCATTTTCAGTCAACCTCTTTATTTGAAAGTTTTTCAAGTAATTTTTTAATCCTGTTGGTCTTTTCTGTGCCTGACTCTTTGCCTGTAAGCTCTATAAATAAATCTTCTAGGTTTCTAGCTTTTCTTGATAACCTAAGCAAATTATCCGGACTTCCAAAAGCTAATAGTTTCCCGTTATGAATGATAGCTATCCTATCACAAAAACTCTGGGCACTTTCTACCATGTGAGTTGACATAAACACTGCCTTGCCTCTTTTTTTATAACCCTCAAATATTTCCTTAACAACTTTTGTACTGTGAGGATCTAAGTTTGAGGTCGGCTCATCACAAAGAAGCAAATTAGGATTATGTATAAAAGCAGATATAAGCGCAGTCTTTTGTTTCATTCCTTTTGAATACCCTTTAATAAACTCGTCCATTATATGTTCCATATCAAACAAATAAAAAAATTCTTCTATCCTGCTTTCAATATTTTCGGGAAGTTTAGTATATAAGCCGGCTATAAAGCGGACAAATTCTCTTCCTGTCAGATTATCATATAAAAAGGGATCGTCTGGTACATACCCAAGCTGTGACTTAGCATCAGAAGGACGACTTATCAAATCATAACCATCAATGTAGACTCTCCCTGATGTAGGCTTTAAAACTCCTGCAGATATCTTCAAAGTAGTTGTCTTACCCGCTCCATTAAGCCCCAAAAAACCTACTACTTCTCCCCTACCCACATCCAGGCTAAGATTTTTCACCGCTTCATTTTTGCCATATCTTTTAGTCAAACCTTTGATGGACAAAATACTATCAGTCACCTTTGTGTACACTCCATTCTATAACATCAAATATTCCTTTTTACCGGGCTTTATTTAATATTATTCTTTTCTCACTAATAATTTTCCTTTTTGTAAATCAGCAAAAACTTTGCAAATTAAAAACTAATAAAAAAGCCATCGGAAACCGACAGCTTTTTTATTAGAAAATAAAGTTAGTCACAATATTAATTAGTACATAAAAGAAACCGAAAAGCAGAGCGGTCTTAACGCTATCTGCTAACACACGATATTTAACCCTTGATCTCTCAAAGATACTTGCCCTTTTCTTAGCGGGAAAATAGTTAAACAAAAACCACAAAACAGCAAACACTGCCATCCCAGCAGCTAACCCTATCACATCACCAACCTCAACCGATATATCCAAAAATAATCTACTCCTTTAATCAGCGTGTAATATAAAAGATCCCTGTTTTTCTTAATTCTTTCCCTCCTGTAGTTTTTCCTGCAAAAGTTATTATATGAAAACCTCCCGTTTGAATTTGAGGAGTAAGATAGACTACCTTTGATGTCTTTTTTGAAACCGGATGTGACCAGGAATCAATATTATCTGGCTCATATACACAGCCATCTAATATAGCTTTTATACTGCTTTCATTTATCTTTTGATCATATTGGTTTATAGTCACCCCAAGAAGTGGGGTTTTATCTTCAAATACTGTACCCATTTCAAAATGAGGCACCATTTCTATACCCACATGCTCACTGTTGTTACTATCATTGTTACTATCTTTATTCACATTTGATTTTTCTTCAACCTCTCTAATTATTCTTAAAGTATTTTTGCCAAGGATTTTTTCTATTTCATCTTCTTTAAAACCTCTATTTATCATTTCCTGTGTTATTTTAGGATATTTCGATGCATCATCTATATCAAGAGGCATACAAGCACCATCAAAATCAGAACCAAGTCCCACATGTTCTGCTCCGATAAGTTTAACAGCATATTCTATATGATCAACAACCTTACAAGCAGTGGCATTAGATTTGTTTTCACAGAGAAAATCCCGGGCAAAATTAATCTGAATAACCCCACCATTATCAGCAAGACCGTACAGTTCATCATCAGAAAAATTTCGCCTGTGTTTGTAAACTCCACAGGCACCTGAATGACTTGCAAGCACAGGGGCATTACTAACCTTCAATACATCCCAGTAAGAGTTTTTGTGTAAATGGCTGACATCAATCACAATCCCTAGCTTATTCATCTCCTGAATGATTTTTTTACCCAAAGAGGTAAGGCCAGGCTCTACTTCTCTACCATCCAAAAGCACAGAGTTCAACCCTTCTGCAACTTGATTTGAATCATTCCAAGTAAGGCTCATCACCTTTATCGAAAGATCATTAAACTGTCTTAGAAGTTCTATCCCCTTAGTTTCATCAAGCATATCAAGGCCTTCAAAAGTAGGAACAATAGCAATCTTATCTTCTTTCGGTTTAATCTCTTCTAGCTCCTTTGCTCCATCCACTACAAGTTTTAATTTGTCAGGATTGGTTGTTACATTAAAATATATTGCATTTATCAAAGCAAGAACCCTATCTAGAACTCTACCCTGTTGATACCTTTCAGGAGCACATATTGAAAAAAAAGCAACATTAATGCCGCCTTTTGTGATTTTATCTATATCAACATGGCCATATTTTGTTTTGTTCCCCAAACCTTCACCCAGGTTAAGGTTACAAAGCCATGTATCTTGGTCTACCAGGTGAGTTATTGCATCATTATGAGTATCAACTACCAACACATTATGATGAAACTCCAAATAATCCATCCAAAAAACTCCTCCAAAAATCTTTACATAATTACCTCAATTTTATTAAAACAGCTCTTTTGCCACCTTTTACATAATACACAAAGTCAAAACATTTTTTCGCTATTAAAACTCCTTTACCTCTATCATTCAAATTTTCTATATTAAGATCTCTTTCTAAAATACTTTCCCAGTCAAAACCTTCACCTTCATCTTCAACGGTAAACTTAACAAACTTTTTGGTGATGGCAGTCGTTATAATAACATTTTTGTTCGGGTCAAATTTGTTCCCGTGTTCTCCGGCATTTACCATAACTTCATAAAGCCCAATCAATATTAACTGTATGAATTCCTCTTCTTCATATAGATGGGTTATAAGAAAACTCTCAATCTCGTCTCTTACTTCGCTTAATTCTTCTCTTATACTCTTAATCTCAAACTTCAACTTAGGCGCCCCCTCAAACATTTAACAAAATAAAACATAATCCGAGTATATCTCATCCAAAAAACAAACTATTAAGATCAATATACCAGAATTACCAAAGATTATCAATTAAAAAGTCGAAAAATTAAAAAGAAGACAATCTCCAATTAAGAATTCAAGTTGGAAACTGCCTTCTAATTTTACTTCTTTAAACACTATACTTATGTTAATAGACTTTTTGCAGTCTGAGTTAATATTACTATGAAGTTATCTTAACCTTTCCTTCCATTACATCAACCAAGAATTCTTTAAGTTTTGGCATCCCTTCTCTAATCTCACTAAGAAGAGGTTCAGAAAAACACAGCCGCAAGTTATTCTTGCCCTCTCCCCCCAAAAAGAATGTTGAACCTGCTACGTATGCCACTTTAGCCTGATCAACGCAAAGGGGTAGAGCCTTCTCACTGTCAAATTCCTCTGGTAGTATCAACCAGGTAAAAAAGCCCCCTTCAGGTTTTGTCCAAGTCGCTATATCTTTGAAGTTTTCTTCTAATAGCTCCATCGTGAGACTTGACTTGTCTTTAAGTATATCAACTGTTCTTTCAATTTGTCTTTCTATGAGGCCTCTCTTACCAAACTCCAGGATCAGATACTGACCAGGTGAGTTAGAGCACTGATCAAGAGACTGCTTAATCAAAATGATTTTATCTACTACCTTCTCATCTGCCTGAATAAACCCAATCCTAGCCCCCGGAGACAAAATCTTAGAAAAAGACCCTAGAAATATTACCCTACCTTCCTGGTCTAGCTCTTTCAGGGTTGGAAGGGTCTCACCTTTGAAACGAAGTTCCCCGTATGCATAATCTTCAAAAATAATAAAGTTATATTTAGATGCAAGATTTAAAAGAGTTTTTCGCCTCTCGAGACTTAATGTTCTGCCTGATGGGTTTTGAAAAGTTGGGATAGTATATAAAGCTTTTGGTAGATTATTTTCTTTTTCCCACTGCTTTAGTTTTTCTTCAAGCTCATCTGTGTTAAGTCCTTCTTCATCCATAGATATTGGTTCTATCTTTGCTTCATGATTTGAAAGTGTTGATATAGTCCCAAGAAATGTTGGAGCTTCTACCATAACTCTTTCGCCTCTATCAATAAACGCCTGACATACTAGATCCACTCCCTGGGACGAACCACTTGTAACAACGATATTATTCATACTAGCTTTCATATTTAGCCCTGTCTGTCGCCCTGCTATATATTCTCTAAGCTCTGAAAAACCTGGAGTAGGACTATACCCCAGGGCATCTGTCTGTTTTCTTGCCATAATATCTTCCATTATTTCTCTAGCCTCGTCAACTAAGTACATATCTTCTGCTGGAAAACCACCTGCAAAAGAAATTATATCCGGTCTTTCTGTAAGTTTAAATATCTCTGCCAGAGCCCCGCTGCTCTTTCTACCTGCAAGACTAGAATAAAAATCTTCCCAATTAACACTCACTTTAGGTCCCCCTCAATTTAATCATTTATCATGTCACTAACAACTGTATCATCAAAAGTATCATCTTTTTAAACAGAATTAATTTTTGTTATAATTTGAGCATATCGTCATTTGTAATTATTTTATACTATAATACAATAGCATTATTTTATTTTCTTGACAATAGGTATCCTTGACACCTGTTAATTTAAGTGCTATATTTTTTTAAGCTTGGTAATGTGAGGAGTGGTATTTTTGGATGCAGAAGAAATTAAAAAATTAGTAAAAGAAAAAGGGGTAGAGTTCATAAGGCTGCAGTTCACAGACATTACAGGAGTACTTAAAAACGTAGCAATAACCGCCAACCAGTTAGACAAAGCATTAGAGGGAGAGTTAATGTTTGATGGTTCTTCTATAGAAGGATTTGCCAGGATAGAAGAATCAGATATGTACCTTCGACCTGACACCAGTACTTTTATAACTTTCCCGTGGAGATCAAACGGTGTTGCTGTAGCTAGAATGATCTGTGACATTTATGGCCCTGACGAAAAACCTTTCATTGGATGTCCTAGGCACGCACTCCAAAGGGTAATAAATGAAGCAAAAGAAATGGGATATACGATGAATGTGGGACCTGAAGCAGAATTTTTCTTATTTCACACTACAGAAGACGGTGAACCTACACTGCAGACTCATGACAAGGCAGGTTATTTTGACCTGGCCCCTGTGGACCACGGCGAGGATGCAAGAAGAGACATGATTTTGAACCTGCAGCAAATGGGTTTTGAAATCGAAGCAAGTCACCATGAAGTAGCCCCGGGACAGCATGAGATCGACTTCAAATACGACACGGCTCTTTATACAGCAGATAAGATTGCAACATTCAGGTACGCTGTTAGGACTATTGCCAAAAAACACGGTCTTCATGCTACTTTTATGCCAAAACCTATATACGGAATCAATGGTTCAGGCATGCACGCAAATATGAGCCTGTTCAAAAATGGAGAAAATGCTTTTTATGATCCAAATGGTGAAGATGAGCTTAGCAATGAATGTTATTACTTCATTGGTGGACTTATCAAGCACGCCAGGGGAATGGCTGCTATCACAAACCCAACGATCAATTCTTACAAAAGGCTTGTCCCTGGCTATGAGGCTCCTGTTTATATTGCCTGGAGCGGCAAAAACAGAAGTCCGCTTATTAGAATCCCTGCCAAACGAGAAACATCAACCAGGGTAGAGCTAAGAAATCCTGATCCTGCTTGCAACCCATATCTAGCTACGGCAGTTATGTTAAAGGCAGGGCTTGATGGTATCAAAAATAAAATTGAACCTCCACCACCAACAAATTCAAATATATACGATATGACACTTGAAGAAAGAGAGAAAAATCAAATTGAAAAACTACCGGGAGATTTAAACGAAGCGCTTTTCTGTCTATCTCAGGATGAAGTTATTAAAGAAGCTCTTGGACCTCATATTTATGAGAGGTTCATACACGCGAAATCAATGGAATGGTATGACTATTCTACTAAAGTCCACCCCTGGGAAACAGATAATTACCTGACAAAGTTTTAAAAACAGTTCATTGTTGTCCTTCTTAAAACACCTGTCTGCTACCAACGTGTCGGGGGAACTTATTTGCTAAAAATCACGCAAATTAAAAGCTTATGGTAGTAGACAGGTGTTTTTAATTGCTTGGTTATGTATTTATATCATGCATTTAATTTTTCACTAAAAAGGGTTATACTTTCCTTTTCTTCATCATCAAGAAGCTCACACCATTCTTCTATCGTCTTATCTTTAACAATCAAATCTTTATCTATATCCATTAATGGGTAAAGGACAAAAGCCCTTTCGTGCATATGCTTGTGGGGTATTGTCAAAGTTTCATCTTCATTTGTGAGGTCCCCGTATAATAATATATCCACATCCATCGTCCTTGGTCCCCATTTAAAATCTCTTTTGCGATCTAGCTCTTTTTCTACCTGCTGACATTTATTTAGTAGCTCATACGGAGGAAGTTCTGTCTGCATACATATGCACAAATTATAAAAATCATCCTGCTCAGTATATCCCCATGGCTTTGTTTCATAAACACCTGATACTTTTATTATTTCACAGCTCTCAAACTCAGATATTAATGACACAGCCTGTCTCAAGTTATCCAGCCTATCTCCAACATTAGTTCCAAGGGAGAGATAAACTTCTACTAATTCTATAATATTCTTAGTATTCTTATCCTTTTTGGTCATCACCCCTAAACCTCCTTATCCTCACCCCAACGTTTGCAAACTGTGCTGGTAGAGGAGCTTCTGGCTTTTTGACATATACCATAACCCCTTTTATTTTATCGTATTTATCCAAGATATCCCCCGCTATCTTTTCAGCAAGAGCTTCTATCAAATCGTATTTTTCTTTTTCCACTATATCTCTCACGAGAAAATACACATCAGCATAGTCAATAGATTCTGTTAGTTCGTCTTCTTTTCCAGCCTTTTGTAATGAACAATAAAGCTCAAGATCTATGTAGAATTTTTGTCCTAGAGCTTTTTCCTCATCCATAACCCCGTGATAGCCATAAAAGAAAAGACCTTCAAGGACAATTTTATCCACATCTAACAAATCTACATCCGTATAACTAAATTCTTTGTTTGATCTATTATCCTCCATGTTTATATATCACCCTACTCTCTGTAAATACAATCTATTACCCTTGCCGCTCTATAATTCTCTTTCACGTCATGTACCCTGACTATATCCACCCCTTTAAATATGCCTGCCACGGTAGTTGCTACAGTTCCTTCGACCCGCTCTTTTGGCGGTAGATCAAGAATATTACCTATCATCCTTTTTCTAGAAGTCCCAAGAAGCATAGGATAGCCAAGCTCTTTTAACTCATCCAGTCTTTTCATAACTTCTACGCTGTGCTCATACTCCTTACCAAAACCTATACCCGGATCTACTATTATCTTGTCCTCACTTACTCCGCCTTCTTTTGCAATATTAATACTTTTCTTCAAAAAATCCTTGATCTCTTCCATTATATCCCCTTCATAGTAAGCCTTTTTCTTATTATGCATTAATACAACAGGAACATCATATTCTGCAGCGACACCTGCCATATCAGGATCTTTTTGCATACCCCAGACATCATTTATTATACTTGCACCCATGTCCAAAACCTCTTTGGCAACGCTTGCCTTATATGTATCCACAGAAACTGGCGTTTTTATCTCCTTAACAAGCATCTTCAAAGGTGCTTCAATCCTTCTCATCTCTTCTTTAGCATCTATTTCCACAGAACCAGGCCTGGTGGATTCACCGCCAATATCTATTATATCTGCCCCTTCTTTTTCCATTTCCTTTGCATGTCTAAGAGCTTTTTTAGAATCTATAAAATCACCCCCGTCAGAAAAACTGTCAGGAGTGACGTTTAATACGCCCATTATATATGTCTTTTTACCTAGATCAGAAAATATACCCACACTATCTCCCCCTCATCTAGCGTCTTCTAACATCTTCTAACGTCTTTTGCCGTTTATAATTAGATCCATAACCTCTTCTCTTGCTGCAACATCTTTTCTAAAGGCTCCTCTAATAGCTGAAGTTACAGTCTTTGAGCCTGCCTTTTTGACACCTCTCATAGTCATGCACATGTGCTCAGCTTCTACTATCACAACCACTCCAAAAGGGCTTAAAACCTCCATAATGGTATCTGCCACATCGGTAGTAAGCCTCTCTTGAAGCTGAGGCCTTCTAGATACTGTTTCTACAACCCTTGCAAGCTTAGATAGCCCTGTCAGCTTTCCGCCCTTTGGCAGATATGCGATATGCGCCTCACCAAAAAAAGGGACCAGGTGATGCTCACACATCGAATAAAAAGGAATATCTTTAACAAGTACCAGCTCTTCATGCTGTTCATCCTGAAAATATATCTCTAGATGTTTTTTGGCGTTTTGATTAATCCCTCTAAATATCTCCTCATACATATTGGCAATTCGTTTCGGGGTATCTCTAAGCCCTTCTCTAGTTGGATCTTCACCTATAGCCTCCAAAATATCCGTTACTGCACGGGTTATCTTTTCTTTGTCAATGCTATACTCCCCGTTATACTCTCCGTTACTATTTTTCTCCATAAAAAGTTCCCCTTTGTTAAAATTTGAATTTAAATCTCATCTCATCTCCAAGCTTCACACCATCTTCATAAAAGACATAACGAGCAATGTCTTTTAAAGTTTCCGTATCTTTTTTCTCATAAAAGTCTTTAACCTTGTCGCATAATACCTGATCCTGTTCTCTTAAAACTTTTAATATCTCTTTATCTTTTGGAATCCATACTCCTTTGGTTTTAAAATAATAGACCAGTAAATTTTTCAGCCACTGTCCTGCTAAAAATAAAAATTCAAATTCTAAGTCATCATCTTCTACCTTGCGACTGACAATACTGTCTAATTTGGATTTCAAATTATATTTAAGATAAGTCAAATTTCCCTTGCTTGCTTCCGGTGGGCCTTGATCATATATTTGACGCCCATGCTCAATATAATCTCTTGCTTTTCCTTCCGGGTCATATACCACCCTACCAGCTGAGACTTCTTCCAAAAAAAACTGTACCTTTTTCTCCAGCATAGCTTTGGCCACTTTTTCAGGAAAATAGTTTAAGTCAAATTCAATCCCTTCAGTATTTTTTACCTGCCTTAACTGTTTTCTCTCATCTTCATTAGTTACGATAAAAAGGTCTACATCCCTTATATCTTTATCTTTTTCCCTACTAGCAAAATCTATAACATTCTCCTTTTCTTTTTGCTGCCTCTTTTCCTCTTCATCTTCAATTTTTAGTCCCTGTGCTTTTAATATTATTTCCTTAGATGAACCAACAGCTATAATTGCAATAACATCCACTTCTTTTTTTATCCTTGAAACTTCCCTATTTATCACATGCAGTTTATCCTTCATACAAAAGCTCCTTTATCTTTCGATTTAATGCAGCAAAAACTTCATTTTCATCTTCAAATCTAAAATCCTGAATCATATTAACCTTCATTAATTCCATCAGGCTATTTGTAATAAATGAAAAATTATAATTACAAATTTCACTATACTTAATCTCTTTATATTTCACTTCTATTCCAAGGTCTTTAGAGGAATCTATAACCTTTTGTCGCATAATTCCAGGCAAAATTCCAAGGCTTAAAGGCGGGGTGAAAATTTTATCTTCTCCAACAAAAAAAATATTGCTTATGGTGCCCTCAAGAACCATATCCTCAAAATTCAAAAATAAAGCTTCATCAAAGCCTCTTTTTTTTGCTTTTTGAAGGGAATATATGTTTTCTAAATAATTAGATGTTTTGTGAGAGTACAATGGACTAAAACCTCTTTTAACAGGCGATACACAAAGATTAAACCCCCGTTCATAATCTTTTGGCCCATAGGTTATATCTCTAAAAGATAGATTATATCCTTCATCACAAACAGTAAGCCGCAAAGCTTTGTCCTTCTTATCGTTCAAGGCTTCACACTGACTTACTATATCTTCCTTAATCTTCTTTTTTGTGATGTCAAAGGGGAAGTCAAGCTCATTCAAAGAGTTAAAAATCCTGTCGAGATGTTCATCTATGAGCATGGCTTTTCCTTTATGAACTTTGATGGTTTCAAAAAGCCCTTTACCAAATTTGCTAAGCGTGCTATCAAAGGTTAGATTTTCTATTCTCTTTTTCATATTCGTAGTGTCCCCTTAGAGCTTTTTTAATAGAAGCTGCTTTTTTGAATGTTTCTTCATACTCTTCTTTTACATCACTATCCCAGACAATTCCTCCACCTACTTGAAAATATACTTTGTCACCTTTTTTTACCATGGTTCTAATGGCAATATTAAGATCAAGGGAACCGTCAAAACCAAGATATCCTATAGAACCAGTATAAACATTCCTCTGAGTTGGCTCAACCTCGTCAATTATCTCCATGGCCCTGATTTTGGGGGCTCCTGTTATAGATCCTCCGGGAAAAGTAGCTTTGATAAGATCTATGACGTCCTTATCTTCACGAAGCCTTCCTACCACAGTAGCTACTAAGTGATGCACATTGGAATACTCTTCTAGCTTAAATAGCTCTGGCACTCTCACAGTGCCTGTCTCAGAAACTCTGCCAATGTCGTTTCTCTCTAAGTCCACAATCATCAAAAGCTCTGCTTTATCTTTTTCGCTTCTTACAAGCTCTTCTCTATACATCCTATCTTCCTCAGGTGTTCTCCCTCTAGGTCTTGTCCCCTTTATTGGCCTGGTTTCAATCTGGTCACCTCTTAGCTGTATAAACCTTTCTGGTGAATTTGATAGAATATCAACCTCTCCAAAATTCAAAAAGGCCCCAAAAGGTGCTGGACTAACACGCCTCAGATCCCTATAAAGTTCATAGCTTGACATGGGAACATTTCCTTCAAAACGCTGTGTCAAATTAGCCTGATATATGTCACCTGCTTCAATATAATCCTTAATCTTCTGAAGTGTAGAATAATATTCTTCCTTTTTGAAATTTGATTTTAACTCCACCGGCGGGAAATCTTTTTCTTCATAATATATAGGGTCAATTCCTTCTCTTTCTGCTCTTTCAATTCTTTCGCATAATCTATCTATTTTTTCTTCTTCTTTAGAAGGGTTTAGACCGGGTGAAGCAACATAGGTCTTTTGTTCAAGGTTATCTACAATAATAACCGCATCATACAACCCAAAATATAAATCCGGAACATTAATATCATCTATAGCCGTTCTTGGAAGCTTTTTTTCGATATAGTGACAGGCATCATAAGAAATATACCCAACAGCACCCCCCACAAAAGGAAGATCTGAATCATTTTCAACATTATACTCTTTAATTTTTTGTCTTAAAACCTCAAACAAGTCTTCATCTGAATCTTTTCCCTTTATTATCTCGAAGGGCTCTGTACCTATGAAGCTGTACCGTCCAAGCCTCTCAGGATTAAGATAGCTATCCAAAATAAAACTGTGATCTTCA
The DNA here is from genome assembly GCF_022539405.1 of Natranaerofaba carboxydovora. Classification (NCBI taxonomy): domain Bacteria; kingdom Bacillati; phylum Bacillota; class Clostridia; order Natranaerobiales; family Natranaerofabaceae; genus Natranaerofaba; species Natranaerofaba carboxydovora. Next base: position 2,680,969 of record NZ_CP054394.1, read on the forward strand.
TCTCTAAATATTGTAAAAATTTGAAATGGATCCAAACTTGTCTTAATTTCTCGTATCATTTGTTAATTCTCCTTACTCCCTTATATTTTAGGAAATTTTCCAAAAGTTCATGACCTTCATCAGTCAGTACCGCTTCAGGATGAAACTGCACACCTTCTAGGGGGTACTCTTGATGCTTTATTCCCATTATTTCACCTGATTCAGTTTCGGCTGTAATCAAAAATTCCTCGGGCAAGCTCTCTTTTTCTACAACAAGGGAGTGATAACGAGTAACGTTAAGTGGATTTTTTAGCCCTTCAAAAACTCCCTTTTGGTCATGCCAGACGGGATGAACTTTGCCGTGCACAGGTTCTAAGCCTTTTATCACGCTGCCACCAAAAACATGAGCAATTGTCTGATGGCCAAGACATATCCCCAGTATCGGCTTTTTGTCCTTGAAGTGTGAAACCACCTCCGTAGAAACCCCAGACTCAAGGGGAGTACAGGGGCCTGGAGAAATTACGATAATCTCCGGGTCTAATCTTTCAATTTCGTCAATTATTATCTCATCGTTTCTTTTTACCAGGACATTTTCACCTAGCTCTTCCAAGTACTGAACTAGATTATAGGTAAAAGAATCGTAATTATCTATCATTAAAAGCAATTTATTCACCCTCTATCATTTTCATTCTATATTGTCTATTGTTTGTATTTATTGTTCTCCTAATGTTAATATACTTTATTAAATCTAAATTTACCTTCCATCATTATAAATTAATAAAAAATTATTGACAACATAAGAAAATTTAAAGGAAAGAGTAAAAAAATATAGAACGTAACATAGGCGTACTAGTTTGGCACAAAAAGTCTATTCACATAAGTATAAAGTTTTTAATTGATACATCTAAGATTCGACAATAGTCGAGATAAGGCTTCCAAATCAATGAACTCATCCTGAGTTCGATTAGCTAATGACATCCTGTCATTAGGCCTTATCTCTCCTACTTCTCATCAAGATGTATTTCAATTAAAAACAAAACTTTGTTCATACGACTTTTTGCACCAGAATCAACATCTAATTCTTCCTATTAATAGTAATTTCGGAGGTTTCAAAATGAAAGCAAATAAAAAAGAAACCAGGGATATAAATATAGGTATAATTGATTACGGTATGGGTAATCTGAGAAATGTACAAAATGCTTTAAAATATATTGGTGTTAATTCTTTTATCTCAAATAATAAAAATGAGCTAGATCAAGCCTGTGGGCTTATTCTCCCCGGTGTAGGAGCCTTCTATGATGCCATGTTAAACCTAAAAAAACTAAAAATGGACGAATTCATTAAGAAAAAAGCAGAAGAAAAAAAGCCTCTTCTTGGAATTTGTCTTGGAATGCAGGTTCTTTTTAGTGATGGCTATGAAGTTCAACACTGTCCGGGTCTAAACATCATTAATGGCAAAGTCATTAAATTTCCCCCAGGCCTAAAAGTTCCTCACATGGGTTGGAATCAATTAGACATTGTAGACTTTGGGAACGTTTCCTCTAATATTAGCAGTTCTGATATTGAGTTGGGGTCTAAACTTTTAAAAAATATCCCTCAAAAGACTTACGTTTATTTCGTACACTCATATTACGTAAAAGATACTGATTCAAGTGTAATCAAAGCATCAGCAAATTATGGGGAATACTTCCCTGCACTTGTAGAAACAGAAAATAACGTTTTTGGGGCACAGTTTCACCCTGAAAAAAGCGGTGAATACGGCCTTAAAATTCTAGATAATTTTATAGAAGTAGTAAATGAAAAATGAGGTGCTAAATATGCTTACTAAAAGAATTATACCCTGCTTAGATGTTAAAGACGGCAGGGTAGTCAAAGGTGTTAATTTTGTAAACTTAACTGATGCAGGTGACCCCGTTGATATTGCAAAAGCATATAACAAAATAGGTGCAGATGAGCTTTGTTTTTTGGATATAACCGCATCTTATGAAAAAAGGGATTTAATTCTTGATATTGTCGAAAAAACAGCAGAACAGGTTTTTATCCCTTTGACAGTTGGTGGAGGAATTAGAGATATAGAGGATTTTAGAAATGCTCTCTTGGCAGGTGCAGACAAAGTCTCTATTAACTCTGCCGCTCTTACCAATCCTTCGTTAATAACAGAATGCGCCCGCCTTTTTGGGTCTCAGGCAGTGGTAGTAGCAATAGATGCAAAAAAAACCAGCAGTTCTAAATATGAAGTATTTGTAAAAGGCGGTAGAGAAAATACAGGTATTGAAGCAGTTAGCTGGGCAAAAAAGGCCGAAAGTCTTGGTGCCGGCGAAATTCTTCTTACCAGCATGGACAAGGATGGCACCAAAGACGGTTATGATCTAGATATCACCAGAAAAATTAGTGGAGAGTTAAGCATCCCTGTAATTGCTTCTGGAGGCGCTGGTTCTATGAAAGATTTTTTTGATGCATTTTATTACGGTAAGGCTGACGCAGCTCTTGCAGCCTCCCTCTTTCATTACCAGGAAGTCGATTTAAAGGATCTAAAAAGATATCTCTATGATAATAATATTGCTGTAAGATTAGAATAAACCTTTTGCACCAGAATCAAGTTTTAACATGAAACTTACCTTCTTCTTCGTCCCACTCAACCTGAACACCCGGGAACCATTTTTCTAGTAGTCTTACAGGAATATAAGTGCGGTCATTTATCAAGAAAGCTTGTTCTTCTATTTTCTCTCCATCAAAAGTACCTTCAACCACTCTATGAATTTTATTATTGCCGTCATTATCTTTATTATCATTGTTGTCATCGTTATCTTCGTTACCGTTGTTATCGTTGTTATTACCCTCATTGTTATCATTGTTACTATTTATAGTTATATCATCTAAGAGTCTGTCTTTTGGAAAGTTATTTCCCGGGCAGCTGGTGCTGGCAAAATCATCATGAAATTTTACACTAGCATCAGGATATTTATTTTTTAGCCATTTCAGCAGCTCTACAAGAGCTTCGTACTGCTCTTTTCTGTTTTCTATTAAACTTTCCTTACTAAAGTCTCCAGCAAGAGCAACACCTATAGAACGATCATTGTAGCCTTTTGTATGAGCTCCTCTTTTTGTTATCGGTCTTCCTTTATATATATCTCCATTAAACCTTATATAAAAATGATAACCTATTCCAGCCCATCCTCTATCTTTTTTGTGGTAATTGTGAATTGTTTCTACAGCTTGATCTATATTCACACCAGTATGATGAACTATAATTAGTACAGTTTGATCTTTTTTAAGTTCTTTAAGCCTTCCAGAATCGATATCCAGGCTTTTGTTAATAATTTTTGGTTTTTCCATTTCATCCACCTCACCTTTTTTAATTATATTAAATTTTTTTTAAGTTTTTTAACCATATTTTTTATATCTATATTCATTTGAAACCCCATAAGTTAACGATTCTTTAAATTGTTTGAAAATTTTTTATAGTGATAATTTTATTTCTTTTTTGTGAAAGGTTGAACAATATATAATTTCCTAGTATAATAGTAATTGAAAGTGAGAAGATAATATTAAGCCATACTAAAGAAGGTGATTGTTATGACTAGGAAAGACTTTGTGGATATGATTGGTCAGGAACTTCCTGAAAAATTTAATACAAAGGTATACGATGCAGTAGATACTCTGCAAACTTCCAAAGGTACAGTTCACTTTTATGGCCCTTTAGAAAGAGAAGACTTAGAAAATTTAACCATAGATGATGGCATGAATAATTTTAGATCAGCGAAGGCTCAGTATGAGGCTTTGCTAGATATTGCAAATTTGCCCCATGCATTAATCTTTACTGCCTGCCATGAAGACACTATCATTGGTTATATTGCTTTTCATAAACCAGAGTTCCCTAGATGGTGTAAGGCAGCCGAAGGTGAACTGCCAGAGCTAATTGAGCTAGGTGGCATTGAAGTTTCTGACAACTGGTGGGGACATGGTGTAGCAAAGAAAATGCTAGAGTGGACATTTAGTAATTATGATTTCGAAAACAAAATTGTAATAAGTATGGAAACATGCTACAACTGGAGAAGTAGAGATCCAAGCGTTTCCGTTTGGGAGTACAGGGAAATGCTAAAAAATGTTCTTGGTCACGTAGGGTTAGTGCCAAAAGCTACTGATGATCCAGAGATTCTAGAACATCCTGCCAATATGCTTACAGCAAGAATAGGCAGCGAGGTTTCTGAAGATGCTAAAGATAAGTTCGAGAAGCTACTAAAGCTTAGCAAGTATCAAAAGAATTATCACTAAAAGATTCATTAACAAGCTAAACCCAACAAGTTAACCCCTTGTTATATAATAACAACCCCTTTCTCCCCTTAGGGAATACTAAGAGCAGCTGTATAGCTGCTCTTAGTATATTTTTAGACTATTTTATTCTACTTACCTATAGTTATTTACTTACGACCAAAAGATTCTAGAATATAATCCATACCTTCATCTGTCAAAATATCATCTAAACTTCTATCATCACCAAAGCCATCCAAATAAGGCTGCAATTCTGGAAAAAGTCCCTTTCTGAATTCATTATTGATAGTAAATACATTATCATCTAAAAAATCTTCGAGTGAGGTTGCACCGCTTTGATCAAGATAATAACTAAGGATGGCGTTTTTAACACTTTCTGCTTGTACTTTAACTACTTCATCTTCTGCCCTTGTAATAACACTAACTACATTTGGTACAATAATAGCAATTAAGATCCCTATAATCGCAATTACAGCAAGCATTTCCAGGAGGGTAAAACCGCCCCTGCTGCTTCTAAACCTTTCTCTTCATTCGAAATTGTTCACCGCCAGGTTCTCCAGCTCCTTCCACAAGCCATATTGTACAAACAAAAGTAAGAAAATTATACCAGTTATCTACAAAAGGGTCAAACCTGTACTTTGATTAAATCAGCTAGAATCTCTGAAAAAAACCTTCCCCTGCTGCCAGAATATATTCTTATTATAATTATCATCCTTTTTCACGAAATCCTTCCTAAAGTGCCCTCCTCTTGTTTCTTTTCTTAAATCTGCAGATTTAAGACACAGTTCTAATAGGCTAGAGGACATTTCAAGAGTTATAATTTCCTTGATTTCATCAATTTTACCATCATTAAATGTAAATTCTTCATTGTCTGATTCAGGGGGAAGAATTTTCTTTCTAAATTGCTCTAACTCATTTAGCGCATTAGCAAGACTTTTTTCGCTCCTAATAGGATTTAATCCGTTCCAGTATAGATTTCTTAACTCATCCCTTAGTTCATAAATATCCTTTTCCTTCAAAGTAGGAGGTAGATAAAATTTATCGTTTTTGAACATGGATAATACCGGGTTTTTAAAAGTAATCTCTGCATCTTCAGATACTGCACACTCCTTACCAGTAGCAAAATCTGCCATTTGTCTCCCCGCTTCAATACCAAAAAGCGCAGCTTCAGTCAGGGCATTACCACCCATTCTGTCAGCACCGTGCAGTCCTCCTGTCACTTCCCCCGCAGCAAACAACCCTTCAATTCCGGTATTTAGGCAAACGTCCGTTGATATACCACCCGGCGTAAAATGAGCTGTAGGGCCATCTAAATGGGTTCTCAGAAAAGTCAAAGTTATATCTATCATAAAGTGGTTTCGAGTTAACCCCTTTCCAGTCCGTGTCTACACACTTAGTTAAGTCCATCCATACCTGCTCTTTTTGCCATTCAGTCTCAAGGGCAATAGATAGTGCTCCTCTTTTTCCTATAGTCGCACTATTTATATCCCAGTCTTCACCTAAATACTTCTTGATAATATCTTCACCAGAGTCATTATAAAGTAAAGCAGTAGGAGGATATCTTGGTGGTGCAATAAAACTGGGTAGTTTTTCTTCTTTAAAACCAAGAGGATAAAACTGAACAAATTCCAGATCTCTTAAAGCGCATCCAGCCCTATATCCAAGAATCAATCCCTCACCCATCATTGTAGGCGGGTTATCTGTATTTGCAAAAGCTCCTGCATATCCGCCGCTAGAGATTAATAACGCTTCACTTCTAAATGCAGTAAGTTTTCCTTCGCTGTCCACAGCAAGCACTCCACCGCATATACCATCTTTTTCGATAAGCTCTAAAGGCAAACAATTTGAATAAAAGTCAATGTTTTCTTGTTCCATAGCCTTATAAACTAATTTTTCCATCAAGTTAGCGCCAGGTAAAGGTTTTTCACCATCGGCCACTATATAACCCATATCGTGGCTAGAAAAAGTCAGGTTCAACTCTTCACGTAAGCATTCAAAAGTTTGTGGCGCCTCTTCTGTCATTTTCTCCAGTAGCTCTTTGTCATTAAGGTACTCACCTATCATTAAACTTTTTTCTAAGTGTTCTTCTTTTGTCATCTTAGTTCCGGCTACAGAGAACCTTCCCATAGAGTAAGCGGTACTAGATGCCTTCCCTGGTTTCTTTTTGGTGATCACTGCTACATTCCGGCCTTCTCGTGCAGCTATTATCGAAGCCAATATCCCAGCAAGTCCACCTCCAATTACAACAATCGCATAGGAAAAAGTTTCGATACCTTTCAAATTAATAGTTGTACTTTTCATTTCGTTACCTCCTTAAAAAAAGGATTAGATTAGTAAATCCCAAACATACAACAGTAAAAACCCTGCCAGCATAATATATAATCCAAAAAGCCCATTCCATAAAACCCCAACCCTAAATGGAGTTTTGTGAACAAGCTCTGCTGTAACAAGGGTAGCTGCAGAAAAAGGCGAAACAAGCAAAGCTACTGCTCCTCCAAGCAAAAAGGAAAATGCAACCCAGTTATCAGGCATCCCATGGGAAACTGCAGCCAAACTCTCTCCAAAAACAGCTATAGAAATTATAGGGTGAACTCCAATTATAGCAAATATCACTACAAAAGAAGATAATATCATTAAGAAAAGTAATTCTCCAGTAAAGTTGATTATACCTCCTAAATAAGAAGCAACTTCATCACCGGCGTATCCGGTAGCACTTGCAAAATAACCTGCACTTATAAATAAAGTAAACTGCTGCTTAAATCCAGGGATTGTATTTTTTATATAGCCCATAACAGCTTCTGTATAAAATTTCCCCCTGCCTATCACAAAGCTCCAAAGCGGAGCAAAAAATATCGAGGTTAATATAACAATGTATATCATTGTATAATCTTCTAAAATACTATCCACGGTAACTAATAATACGATCAAAAAAATCAAAATTATTACAAGATTTCTTATCGAGCTGAAGTCTTTTTTTCTTTCTTCTTTTGTTTCTTCTCCTGGACTCATAAGCTTAACTTCTTCTTTATCCCAGTAAGTCGGAAGATCAATTAACAAGTCAAGCCCAAAACCAAAAAAGCTAAGTAAAATCGCTACAGGAAACACACTAAACCAGCTAGCCTGACTCACTTCAAGGCTCATTGCCATCAAAGGAGAACTAGGTGTCCACAAAAGAGCCAAAAAAAGCCCTCTCTTTATAGAAATAGATAAAAATTTCTCAGGATTATCTGTCAGCTTTTCAACAGCTTTCTCTATAGTGTAATAGACTACAGGTACACAGGCTACAACAATTGACATACCAATCAAATACGCAATAAGGGTTGTAGTTATATAAAGAATCCCCTCACCTTTTACTTCCCGGTGCACGACTCTTTTTACCGCTTCTGAATAGCCTCCAAGTTCCATCGGAAATCCAAGAAACCTTATAACAGATACCAGTGTAAAAATGTATACCATCCCTCGGATAGATTCCAGATACTCTACCGATGCTACTCCCTGGTTATAAAGTATTAATGACCCAAACACAAGGAAAAAAATCGAGAGTCCAAGGGAAACCCCTCTGACATAAAAAATAGACAACAAAAGCGAAATAACAACTAGCCAGGAAGTGAAGATAAGTATGTCTTCTATTAAGAATATACCCACAAGGTAGCTAACCATGACTCCTACGTATAAAATCATAAATAGCCAGTTTTTCATTTTTACTAGATCCATAAGCTTTAACCCTTTCTATTGGTGTTTCTTTGCCAGTAAAGTTTCCTATCATAGGCGTTAGTAGTTATGTCACCTTTTCTTTCTAAATGACTTAAGTAAGATAGTATAGTATTTTGCAGTAAAAAATACAAACTTCCATTTGGTGGATGCATATTTCTTTTTTCAAAGATATAATCATATATCTGAAATAACTCTCTAGGCCTGTCCAAGAACTCCAAAATTTCCACTTCTATTTCCTGAATAATTTTTCGGTTAAGATCAATCATCTTATCAAGTTCGTATTTTGTCATTGGATCACCATGAGAGGGAACATAAAGGCGATAGTTTGTCTTCTCCAAAAAATCTAATGTATCAAGTTCTCTTTCAATGCATTTGTGAAAAGGTACTTTGTGACTTGCCATTCTCTTCGGACAAAAGAGGCTATCTGCAATAAAAAAAGCATCCTTAAACAGGACCCCTATCTGACCCAGGGTATGACCCGGCAAGTCAAATAACTCAAACCTAATCCCAAATAACTCATGCTCACCCTGCTCTAAGACTCTATCAACAGGAACCGGCTTGTCTGCCAAAAAATGTTCATTCTGTAAAAAGCTTAAAGGGTAAACCCCATGGGACATCCCCATTGTGCCCAATATTGGATATTTAACTACAGCCTCCTCAATCGGGGAGGAAATTATCTCTACACCTTTTTCAAATAGAAAGTCATGTCCACCAAAGTGATCTACATGTGCGTGGGTAGTAATTACACCTTTTATTTCAATTCCATTATTAAAAGCAAACTTAATAACATCTCTTGCAGATTTTTCTCTGTAACTGTCGATCATAAGACCATATCCATCTTTTGTTATCAGTCCTATATTTGTATCTCCCGGTAGAATAAATACACCCTTCATCAGTTCCTTCATGTTTACCACCTACCAATTATCTCCACTTTAACAGTCTTTTAATAGGCCTTATTTTCCCAAGAAAAGAAGATAAACCCTTTTCTTTTACTAGTTCCATATAACGCTGTCTGCTTCTATTAATCCCGGGAGCAAGAATCAAACCTAATCTTTTATCTTTTTTATATAAAGGGGCTTTTAGCGCCACTCTTTCACCATCTTGTCTAATTATATCAAAACGAAGATGAGGACTACTAGCATAAATCATAGTGCGAAAATCTTCTTCACTAGACACTGGAAAATGATTAACAAGTTTGATTGTATCTCCAGGTTTTACACCCATTTTGTAAGCTAAGCCATCAGAATAAACATCTAACACTTTAACCCCTTCACCTTGGTTAAAATAAATTGGCTCTTTTTCAAACTCTTCATTTTTCCCTTTTATAATCAAAAGCTCATGACCAATAGGAGAAAACAAAACCCCAAGAAGGGTAATTGGTGAAAAAAATACTGAAGCTATACCTAAACCTAATAAGATCAAGCTGTACAATGCCAGATACTTCCCTGCCCATCTGGTTTTCTCTTTAGGTGTTGTCGATACAGATAAATCACCGTATCCAAGTATTGCAGCCACAGGAAGTAAAAAAAACATCCCCGATGCCTCTTCTACTCCGGTACCAAATAAAGGCCACCATTCTGGCATATTTATCACTGCTTCAGATGCTCTTGCCACATCATCAGGTGCACGAGATATAAGCCCCACAAAAGGCAAAGGCCAAAATTTTTGTAGACTAAAACCTCCTACAACACCTTTTTGTTCATGTTTAACATAAAGAGGGCTAGGTCCTATAGAGCCGCTCAATAAAATAAGAACTGCTTCCGTAAGGTGCAGCAGCGCTATCAATGAAATTAAACCTGGAATATCAATCGATATAAGTGCATTAATAATATTTACTTCTGCCAAAACAGGCCAAAACTCGGTAAGTAAAGAAAAGAAAAGACTCAAAATGCCAACCACACCCCCGCCATAGGCAAAACACATATAGCGGGGATGAATTAACATCATTAAAATCACAATAGGCAGTACAAAAACTATTCCTATAGACATCAAATTAATGCCAAGGCTAACCATAATTAGACTGACTAGCAGTCCTGCTCCTATACCAAAAAAAGCAGAAATTAAAGTTTGTCGCAGCGGACTATTTTTTGAAGTACCAAATAGTTCCCTCTCTCTGCCAGCCATCTTTTTATACTGGCTAAATACCAGGATCATAATGACCCAAAATAAAATATGAATAAGATAAAAGGGATAAGTTTGTAATATCGTTCTAGCGATTAATGCCAGCGGAAAATCTGCCATTTAATCAACCTTTCCTGTTAAAATCTCCATAGCTTTTTCCATGAATTCGTCATCTTCATCTCTCAAATCATCTAACTTGTTTTGTAGCTCTATCATAACCCGGTTATTAGCTACTCCATCCTCAATTATACCCGAATCCCTTTGGAAGCTCTTTAGAGCATCTTCAGTCTCTGTATCAAAGTTCCCGTCTACTTCACCCTCATAATAATCCAAAAACTCCAATATACTCTGAAGCGTCTTAACCATTTCTCCTTCATCACCATAGGACAAGTCTTCTGTTATAGGTTCTTCTCCTAGTTGAAAAGATTTTGGACTGTCCATTTTCACGTCGGGTGTAAGTCCTTTTTCGTGAATATCTGTACCATCAGGGGTTTGATATCTCCCCATAGTATATCTTAATCCTCCACCATGTTTCAGATGCATTACATTTTGCACAGACGCTTTACCAAAGGTTTCTGTTCCCACAATAGTTGCAGCTCCAGTATCCTGAAGGGCTCCTGCCAAAATCTCCGAGGCACTAGCACTTACCTCATTAACCAAAACGACAATTGGCTTATCAAAAATGCCACCATCTGATTCATAAGATTTAAGTTTTTCATCACGTCCCATAACATGGACTATTGGGCCCTCGGGAACTAACAATTCGCCCACTTCAATAGCGGCATCTAATAGACCTCCAGGGTTATTTCTTAAATCTAAGACCATTCCTTCTACTTCATTATCTAATAGCTCATCTAGAGTAGTTTCAAGCTCACCAGCAGTAGTGCCAGTAAAGTTTTTAATCTGTACATAACCATACCTATCTTCAAGGTAATCATGTTCCACAGAACTCATCTCTATCTCTTTTCTTTCAATGACAAAGGAATGCTCTTCTACTTCATCATAGGCCACCTGTCTTTCTGCTTTCACTTCTACTTCTGATCCTTCGGGACCCCTGATCATATTCACTACTTCATCAAGATCTTTACCCACGACGTCTTCATCATCAACTTTTACTATTCTATCACCTGATTCTAACCCTACATCATCTCCAGGTGTTCCGGCTATTGGAGCAAGGACCTTGACATAATCCCCATCTTGATATACTTCAATTCCAATACCGCTGTAACTTCCCTCTGTTTGTATCATCATACTTTCTAAGTCAGAGGGAGTCATGTATCCTGTTTGTGGATCATCTAGCTTTTCAAATAATCCATCAAGAGCACCTTCTATTAGTTCTTCCCTATTGACCTCTTCATAATAATCACTTTCCAATACTCCCAATATTTCTTTGAACAACTCCACATCATCAGCAGAATTATCAGGTGCACTCATAAAACCAGACATTCCACCGGCTGCTATATTGCCAAAGATGAGTTTTGTCGCACCAAAGGTGAACAGATTAGTAACTATTAGGAGCACTAAGACTAGAATAATCTTTTTTGCTCTCATAAATTTTCACCACCTATAATAATATATATGAAATACTGCTGAAATAAAACCGGCTTTTTTTAAAAGCCGGTTTTTTCTCTAAATATAACTATATTGTAACATATTATTTTGATTTATTGTAAATATTCCATCGGATTAGTGTGTTCTCCATTAACCAAAACTTCAAAATGAAGATGCGGACCAGTCGCAGTTCCAGTAGCCCCTATTCTGGCTATTGTCTCCCCCCTGGAAACTTCTTCACCTTCTGAAACCAGGTTTTCACTGTTGTGTGCATACAAAGTAGAATACCCATCACCGTGGTCAATTATCACTATTCTACCATATCCACTTTGTAAAGAACCGCTGATCCCTGATTGTACCACAGTACCACTTTCTGCAGCAAGTACAGACGTCCCTTCCGGAGCACCTATATCCACACCGGTATGAAATCTCTCCACATTATATACCGGATGAGTTCTATTACCATAAGGTGAAGTTATATTACTTGTGTTAGTATTAGCCACAGGCCATTCAACCGGGGGTGATAATCCATCTCCATCCGTTTGTAGGCTTGCAAGCATCTCTTCTATCTCTTTTGCTTCTTGTTCTTTTTGGGCAAGCCTTTGTTCGTATTCCCTGACCTCATCTTCTAGCTCACTTAACAACCTTCTTTGTTCTATTTCTCTTGCTTCTATTGTTTCCTTTTGCGACTCTGCATCAGCGAGGAGGGTTTGAAGTTCATTTTCTTGCTCTTCAAGCTCATCTTTTTGTGCCTGAACTATATCTCTTTGTTCTTCAACTTCTTCAATTAGCTCTACATCTTTATCGACAATCTTGTTTATGTAATTAAGTCTTGACAGCAAATCGATAAAACTGTCGGCTTCAAAAAGTACTTCTAGATAACTGACATTCCCGTTTTGGTAGCTAGCCTTTAATCTTTCTGCCAAAAACGTTTCTTTTTCGTCTAATTCTTCTTCTGTTTCCTTTAGTTTTTCAGTTATTATCTCTATCTCTTCTTCAGTTGCGTCTATATCATTTTCAATGGATCTAAGCTCTGCTTCTGCAGTTTCTAGCTCCTGCTGGGTCTGCATAAGCCTGTCCCTGGTAGTATTCTTTTCCTGTTCTGCTTCATCAAGTTCGTGCTCAAGGCCACCTTTTCGATCTTCTAAACTATCAAGTTCTTCTCTTATCTTCTCGATTTCGTCATTGTTATTTTCAGCGCTTATTGGCAATGCCAAAAGAAAAGTCAAAGACAATATAAGAATCCAAAAAACCAAATTCCTGTCATAGCGTATCCGCACCCTCAATGTTTACTCCTCCTCTTAAATCAAAGTTTTATAATATTAGACTTTTATAATCAGACTTTAAGGTATTTCCTGATAGAAATGATGCTTCCTACCGCTCCCAAAAAAGTACCTAGCAAAATCAAGAATAGATCAACTTGTCCAAGCGCTGCTTCAGGGCTTGCCAGGGCAAAAAATCCTGACTGCGAAAATGTTAGACCAGTCAGATATGAATATCCATAACGAAGTAAAATAACAGGTATAACAGAACCTAAAAAACCAAGTATCAAACCTTCTAATAAAAACGGCCAGCGAATAAACCAGTTCTTCGCCCCTACCATTTTCATGATACCAATTTCCTCTCTACGGGCATAAACAGTTAGCTTAATAGTGTTTCCTATCAAAAAAGTAGCAGTCAAAGCCAAAGCTCCCATAAAAGCATAGACTCCAACACGGATCAATCCAGTTACTTCAAATAAAGTATCCACAACTTCTTGACCATAATCAACCATCTCAACTCCTGAGAGAGATTTAATCTCCTCGGCAACTTCTGGTACATCCTCAGGTTCGTGTGTACTCACTTCAAAAAGGTGAGGCAGAGGATTCATCTCAGGATCTTCTCTGTAGCCTGCTACAGCGCTTTCGCCAAGCTGTGCTTCCATCCGCTCTAGTCCTTCTTCTTTAGACACAAATCTTACTTCTTCAACCTGGGGTTGTCTAATAATTCCCCTTCTTAATTCATCTACATCGTTTTCTGATGCATCTTCTTCAACCCATACTGCTATTTCGACCTGGGATCTAATCTCTTCTGTAATATGGTTAACATTATAATTAACGAGCATGAATGCTCCAAGTATAAATAAAGTTATTGTAACAACACTTACAGAAGCTATACTCATCCAACCGTTTCTATAGATACTTTTAAAAGCTTCACTAAAATAGTAACTCCAGTTCCTAAGCTTCATTGCTATAACCACCTTTTGCATCATCTCTAATAATTGCTCCGTCTTTTAGTTCAACAACACGCCTTCTTGCAAAGTTAACCAATTCTTTATCGTGGGTGGCCATTATCATGGTTGTCCCTTGAATATTGACCTCAATAAGTATGTCCATAATCTCTCTAGATGTTCTTGGGTCTAAGTTACCCGTAGGCTCGTCCGCAATAACTATTGATGGCTGGTTTATAATTGCCCTTGCAATTCCGACCCTTTGCTTTTCACCACCTGAGAGTTCAGAGACAAGACGATTTTTTTTCCCTTCTAGCTCTACCATTTTAAGTATTCTTGGAACCCTTTCTCTTATTGTTTTCTTTGGAGATTCAACAGCTCTCATTGCAAAGGCTATATTTTCAAATACAGTCCTATTATCTAGAAGGCGATAATCCTGGAATACAATCCCAAGATTTCTCCTCAGACTAGGGATATGCCTTCTTTTCATTTTTTTTAGATTTTTGCCATTCACAATTAATTTGCCGCTGGTGGGAAGTTCTTCCCTATATACGAGTTTCATAAAAGTGGACTTGCCTGCACCGCTCTCTCCCACCAAAAAAGTAAACTCCCCCTTGCCGATAAATAAATTTATGTTATCGAGTGCTTTGACCCGGTTTTTATACACTTTACTCACTGCCTGCATCTCAATCAATCATGCCACTCTCCTTAACAATAATTTAATCAGATAAATCTAATGGTAGCTAAAATTAAATTGAAAAACAAAACTTTGTTCATATTACTTTTTGCACTAGAATCAAGTTTTATATAGCCCCTGGCAATATTTGGATCCCCCAGGGGGCTCGTCTTCTACCTTCTCTTAACATATCCACAGAAGGATTTCGACAAGCTTTTCAAAAATCCTCTTCTAATTAACAAAAAATATAAAATAAAAACCCCCCGAACAGACTTTACTCTGCCCGGGGGCTATCCGGTAAAGTATGACGGACAGGAATTGAACCTGTACGGTGTTGTTTCGAGTGACCTGCCGGGCTCCAACACATTGTAGTTTGAGATACCGATATCAGTGACTACCAACCGCTACACCCGGTCCTAAGGCCAACACCTCACGCGTAGCGTCTTACCTTTCCGCCACCGCCATACTTTAAATTTTCAATATAATTATAACATATAAAAATCTGTCTTCCAATAGTAAATTGTCCAATTTTCCGGCCAATATTCAATAATTGGACCTGCCTCCTAGTTGAACCACAACTTGCGACCTATATAGCAATCTGAAAATAACAACCAATTATCCCATACTAATCGGGTTAAAAGCTTATATATTCACCGTTGTTTATAACTCCTCGTACATCTAATGAATTATTAAAAATCACTAAATCTGCCAGATACCCATCTTTCACCCTTCCCAAATCTTTGTCTTTGCCAATTATTTTAGCAGGATATGTCGAAGCCATCCTTAGCGCTTCTTCTAGTGAGATGCCTATATTGTTCACACAGTTTTTAACAGCCCCTGACATATCCAAAGCTGAACCAGCCAATCTTCCATTTTTGTCAGTGCATCTATAACCTTCACAGTTTATTTTTTGGTCTTCAAGGTAAAATTCATTAATATCACTGCCTACAGGAGGCATCGAGTCTGTGACTATTATAATTTTGTCCTTTTTCATTTGATAAGCAATTTTTAACGAGTTAAAATCTACATGGTATCCGTCAGGTATTATACTGCTCCATACTTTGTTATCAAGCAAAGAAGCACCAACCAAACCCGGCTCTCTAGAATGTAATTGCGACATAGCATTGAACAAATGACTCACCTTAGAAACTCCCATTTCAAAAGCTCTTTTTGCCTCTTTGAATGAACAGTTACTGTGACCTGCAGAAACTATTATGTCACTTTTCACCATCTCTTTTAATTGCTCTTCTTCAAAGATTTCAGGAGCTAAAGTGATTATTTTGATAACGTCTTGATTAAATTTAATAAGCTCTAACAGTTCTTCTGTCTTCGCCTTTTTAATATGACTGGCCAAATGAATACCCTTTTTTTCTTCATTTATATACGGTCCTTCAAGGTGCAGTCCAACTACACCAAGTTCTCCTGTCTTCATAGCCTCTCTTACAGTCTCTATCCCTCTTAGAATGTTATCTTTAGATGTACTTATAATGGTGGGAAGAAAGCTGGTCGTCCCATATCTCATATGAGCATCAAAAATCACTTTAAGGGATTTAACACTCAGATAATCATTAAATAATAATCCTCCTCCCCCATTTACCTGTAGATCAATAAAACCAGGCGAGACATTACAATGATTCAAATCAATCACTTTTAGGTCTTCTGGAATATTAGACTCATCAACTATAGAATGTATTATCTCGCCTGATATAATAATAGCTTTATTTTTTAAGACCTCATCACCAGTATATATCACTGCATTAACCAAAGCATAATCCATTTAGATCACTCAATTCTAATTCTATTTAGGAGCTTGCAAGAACAAGCGCTCCTCTAAGTCCCGTTTCTTCATAATAAGGAGATGGCTTTATTTGTATAGAACTATCGATATCAAAAGAAACATTCTCCCTAATTATATGCCGATATAATTCAAACATTTTATCCCCAGCTCTTGATAACCCGCCGCCTATAAATACTGTATTTATCCCGGTGCTAATAATCAGGTTATAGATAGCAGTGGCTATATAAGTACACGCTTCAGTCATAATCATATTTGCTAGACCATCGTCCATATACCATGCTTTTATGACTTCTTTAGCAGTAATTCTATAGGTCTCGTTATTTGCTAACTCCATAATAACTGATTTACTTCCCTTTTTAATATGGTATATGGCCTTATTTTTGATAGCTCCCCCAGAGGCAACGGCTTCTAGACATCCTCTAGCACCACAAGAGCATTTTGGCCCATTATGTATCACCTTCGTATGCCCTATCTCCCCTGAAAAATAATTGTCACCATAAAAAATATCATGGTTAATAACTATTCCCGCACCTATGCCGGTTCCAAGACTTATATACAAAAAATTTGGATATTTCTCCTCCGTATATTTTTTAATTGCCAAAGCTGCAGCATTTACATCATTGTCCATTATAACGCTACAGTCTAGATTTCTTTCTATATTGTTGACAAAATCCATTTTGGGGATATTAATATTTGGTGCTGTTACAGACCCTTTATTTTTAGGATTATAAATTCCAGGCAACCCTATCCCAACAGTAGCCAGGTCGTTTTTAGAGATATTACACTCTTTGGCAAACCAAACTAATTTATCAGGCAGATTATCGATAAAAGCTTCTAGCCGTGAATCAAACTTTGCCTGCCTTAGAATTTCTCCTTTATTATCTGCTATACACACTGCAGTTTTTGTTGCACCTATATCAACACCCATTACATATTCATTTCTGGTCATATTTAACCCTCTATTCTAATTCTATTCTAAAAATTGCAATTTTCTCTATACCATATATTATTCTTTCCAATCCCTAATTAACTAATTGGAATAAGATTTTTCATATATTTCAACCGCTGTAAAATTTACTTAACCACAGTTAATAGCTTCTAAATTATGTCATCAATTTCTCTCTTCTTAGTTTAGCAATGAAAATCCTCCGTTAAAGTGGCAAAAGCACCCTGCAGTAATCGGGAGTGATAAAATTTCAAATTCTCGGGAAAGATAATTCTAAGGAGTCCAAAAAATTCTAATTTAAACAGGAGGTGTTAATCATGGAAGCCACATTCAAATCGGTAGTAATCAAATTTATTATGACCCTTGCCATCTCCGGAATAGCCTTCGTTCTTTTGGAGGGCAACACCTGGGGATGGGTTTTCCTTCTAGGTGTAATAGCTACCATCGTTAACTACGTTGTTGGCGACTTAACAGTCCTGCCAAAGTACGGCAAGTTACCGTCAGCAATAGGTGACGGTATTTTGGCACTCATAGTTGCAGCTATCATTGGTGTTTTGACGCCAGAGTTTGCAATAAGTGCCGTATCCCTTATTCTTTATGCCATACTTATAGCAGCAGGTGAATACTTCTATCACCAGCACTTAATGGTTTCTGACAAAGTAGCACCCGGAGAATAACAATCAGTTAAGATCATCACAATTAAGATCATTAAATGTATCTATCTAATTAAGACGGGGAGGAATACATTATGAAAGTTGCAATTTTAGGGGCAGGCCTTTCAGGGCTTTCAGCAGCATTTATTTTAGAAAAGTACGGCATTAACCCAATTATTTTCGAAAAAAGAAACCAGGTTGGCGACAAAACTCCCAATGCTGAAATTCATTTATCGATTTTGACAAAGCCTATCAATGATTGCTTTGAATATTTTTACTACAAATTTGGCATAGAACTAAAACCGTTAAATAAGATAAAAAAACACACCTTTGTTTCAGAAAACAATCAAACAACAATCAAAGGAAACCTGGGCTGTACATTTCTTAAAGGAGACGAACCAGTTTCATTAGAAAATCAGCTAAAAAGAAAACTAAAAAGCCAAATAATTTATAATTCCTCCCCGTCATATAATGAGCTTTTAGATAATTTTAGCCATATAGTTTTAGCAACAGGCGAATCAGGTGTACCTGCCAAAATGTTTGGCTACTATGATAGTTTGTTCAGTTTAAATATGATAGGAGCAAATGTCCGGGGTAATTTCACAAAAGATAATATAATCGCCTGGCGTGACAAAAATATTTTCTCTAAAGGTTATGGCTTATTAACTCCTATCTCTAATACAAAAGCTTCATTAATGGCTTTTGTACCAGATTATTTAGAAAATGATCCAAGAACAATCCTTGAAATGTTTTATTATAAAGTTTGTAACACTTTGGGCCAGAGCATAGAAATAGAAGAAAAGTTTGATGAAATAAGAGAGCTAACCAACTTAAGCCCTTTTTCAAAAGTAGATAATACTTACCTGGTAGGTAACTGCCTTGGAACTACCCTACCTATACCTGGTTTTGACATATTCAAAGCAATACTTACAGGTGCATTTTCGGCTTATGACATAGCTAATAAAGCAGATTATGAAAAATCATTACAGCCCCTTAGAAAAAAAGTAATCAATCTAAATAACATGAAAAAAACTATGGAAAATATTAGAGACGACCAATTTGATATGCTAGTTAGCGCACTAAAGCTAGCTCCTGTAAGGTCAATATTTCACACAAAAAAAGATATTCTAAGCATTGCAGGCCAATTAATGGACTAATTTATTAATTAACGTTAATGGACCAAAGGCCAAAAAGCCAAAAGCCTATTGGCCGGCTTTTGGCTACTTATCTCCCTCATCTGCCTCATTTTCTTCTAACTCTTTTTTGTATGTTTTGTCCTTAATATAATCAAAAACAAAAAATAGGGCAAAAAGTATTACTGCGAGCCAAATCCAGGCTCGGTCAATTGGCATCGGTCATACCCCCGAAGGTGTCCTCATAAAATCCAAAAAATACCTTGCAAAGTTTCCAATAAAAATCGCAAATGCTAGAACTAAGCTGATATTGCTCAGATATTTCCATATTTTCGAATTCATCTAACACCACTCTCCAAAATTGCACCAGAATCTTAATTTAATCTGCTTTTAAGCCAATGGCTTCTTTAACCTTTTTTTCAATGTCCTGTGAAGTAAGGCCATACTTTTTAAGCAGTTCTTCTCCTGTGCCAGATTCCCCAAAGGTATCGTTAACTCCTACTTTTTTGATAGGCACAGGGTGATTTTCGCTAAGACATTCTGCAACAGCACCACCAAGACCTCCAATTATACTGTGTTCTTCACAGGTAACAACAGCCCCCGTCTTTTTAGCTGATTCTAATATTAGTTTTTCATCAACAGGTTTAATTGTATGTAGATCTATAACATCACAGGATACTCCTTCACCAGATAATTTTTCTGAAGCTTCTAAAGCTGGAGCTACCTGATGTCCACAGGCAATTATGGTTATATCATTTCCTTCTTTAAGAAGTTTAGCTTTTCCGATCTGAATATCGTCATTGTCATCATATATTACAGGCACCCCTGGTCTTCCAAGCCTTATATAATATGGGCCGTGTTCTTTTGCAGCCAATTTGATAAGCTTTTTCGTGGATATGGCATCTGATGGACAAATAACTGTCATATTAGGAAGAGCTCTCATTAGAGCTATGTCTTCAAGCATTTGGTGGGATGCTCCGTCTTCTCCTACTGTAATACCTGAATGGGTCGCTGCTATCTTGACGTTTTGACGGGGATAGCATATCGAATTTCGTATCTGATCATACGCTCTTCCTGCTGCAAAAACAGCAAAAGTACTTGCAAAGGCGGTTTTGCCGCTGGCTGCAAGCCCCGCAGCAGTACCCATCATATCAGCTTCACTTACACCCATATTAAAAAATCTACCCGGATATGTCTTAGCAAAGTCTGCTGTTTTGGTTGATTTTGAAAGATCTGCATCCAACACCACTATATCTTCATGTTTTTCACCTAGCTCTAATAATACCTCACCGTATGCTTTTCTAGTAGCGATTTTTTCTGTCATCTTTTATCTTCCCTCCTTCAAAACATCAAAAGCAGCATCTATTTCCTTTAATGCTTTTTCTAACTCTTCATCAGAAGGTCCTTTGCCGTGCCAGTCAGCGTTATTCTCCATGAAAGAGACACCTTTACCTTTAACAGTCCTTGCTACGATCATAGTTGGTCTCTTTTCTTCTCTATCCGCCATATTTAGAGCTGAATCAATTTCAGAGACATCATGCCCGTCTATTTCCATAGCATGCCAGCCAAAGGCCCGCCATTTTTCAGCCAAAGGAGCAGGATCTTTTACATCTTCGACTTTGCCATCAATTTGAAGCCCATTATAATCAACAATACCAACAAGATTATCTAACTTGTAATGCGAAGCAGTCATAGCCGCTTCCCATATCTGTCCTTCCTGAACTTCACCGTCACCAAGGATTGCTACAACCTTTAGATCCCTGTCATCTAGCTTCGCCGATATAGCCATACCATTTGCAGCAGATAGGCCCTGACCAAGTGACCCTGTTGTCATCTCAACACCAGGAGTCTTTGTCATATCAGGATGACCCTGAAGGATTGAATCAATTTTTCTCAAGGTATCTAGCTCTTTTTTGTCAAAAAAACCTTTTAGGCCAAGGGCTGCATAAATTGCTGGCGCTGCATGGCCTTTACTTAAGACCAGCCTATCTCTGTCAGGATTTTCTGGATTACTAGGGTTTACTCGCAGATATTTAAAATACAGCACAGCCATTAACTCAGCAAGGGAAAGAGACCCCCCAGTATGGCCTGACCCCGCTTTATTCAGCATTTTAAGTATCTCTTTTCTGATTTCAAGCGCTTTTTCTTTAAGCATAGGGACTTTCTCTTCAATGCCTTCCATTTAGTTAGCACCTCCTGATTTTTAGCGAAAATTTTCATTTTTTAAGATTGTGTTTTTCTCAGGTTGTGTTTTCTAGATATCTTCGTAAGAGAACTTCCTAAATCCTTCTCCGAGTACCTCATTAGCTTCGGAAACTATCACAAAAGCATCAGGATCGATATTATGAACCAGGTATTTAAGCTTTGATAGCTCCAATTTGTTAAAGACTACCAGGATAACTTCCCTTGTCTCTCCGGTGTAGGCTCCTCTGCCGTCAAGGGCAGTTACACCTCTAGACATTTGTCGCATTATTTCCCGGGAAATTTGTTTAGATTTATCGGAAATAATAAAAGCAGCTTTTGCCTGTGAAATACCCTGTTGCACAAGGTCTATAAACCATGATATCACAAAAAGGCCTATAAGAGCATACAGGGCTGTCTCAAAATCAAATAAATACGCTGCTGCTGCAATTATAAAAAAGTCAACTCCCATCATGCCCTGACCGGTTGTAAGACCTGTAAATTTGTTTAATAGCTGGGCAGCTATTGCAGTCCCTCCTGAAGTACCTCTAAAGCGAAATACTATTCCTAGCCCTGTACCAACTATTATACCACCATACAGCGCTGCCAAAAAATTGTCTCCAGTTGGCTGAGGTGCAATAGAAGTTATTTCGACAAAAAAAGAAAGGGACAGAGTCCCCACAAGCGTCCTAAGCCCAAATTTTGCACCTAAAAACTTCACTCCGGCAATAAAAAGCGGTACATTCACCAGTATTATTCCCAAACTAACAGGTATCGAAAACAAGTACAACAAAATTATTGCCACTCCGGTTGCTCCTCCGGCAGCAAGCTGATTGGGGATCAAAAACATGTTTAACCCGAAGGAGACAATTAAACTGCCTGTTATTACTCCTATTAAATCTATTATAAGTCTTTTTAATTCTTTGACATCTGTCCTTATCATTTCCCTTTTTCCTCTCCCTTATATCTCTTTCTTACTTGTATTAACTATTGATTTTGGTGCAAAAAGTCATATGAACAAAGTTTTGTTCGATCACGTTTTCATTTCCTGTTTAAGGTATGACTCGATGAAAGGCTCTAGATCACCATCCATAACCTTGTCTACATTTGGTTCTTCATATCCTGTTCTATGGTCTTTTATCAGCTTAAAAGGATGAAAAGTGTAAGATCTTATCTGACTTCCCCAGGCGATTTCCTTTTTTTCGCCCCTTAGCTGTTCTCTTTCTTTTTCTTTCTCTTCAAGCTGCTTTGCCGCGAGCTTACTTCTTAGGATTTTAAATGCCTGCTCTTTATTTTTGTGCTGAGACCTTTGATTTTGACACTGAACCACAGTCCCTGTAGGAAGGTGAGTAAGCCTCACAGCAGAGTCTGTAGTGTTAACATGCTGTCCACCTGCACCACTTGCCCTGTAGGTATCCATCTTAACTTCATCTGGTTTTACCTCTACTTCGATATCATCATCTATTTCGGGAACCACATCCACAGAAGCAAAAGAAGTATGCCTTCTCCCTGAAGAATCAAAAGGCGATACCCTAACAAGCCTGTGAACACCTCTCTCAGCCTTTAGATAACCATATGCGTACTGCCCTTTTAGTAGGATTGTCGCACTCTTAATCCCTGCATCATCCCCCGGCAAAATATCCATTGTTTCAATTTCATAACCTTTATGCTCTGCAAAGCGGGTATACATACGAAGAAGCATCTCCACCCAGTCCTGACTCTCCGTACCACCCGCTCCTGCATGAAGTGTCAAGAAAGCATTTTTTGTATCATGCTTTTCTGAGAGCATATTTTTAATGGTTAGTTTTTCTAGATCTTTTTCAAAACTTTTTAGAGAGTTAATAACTTCATCAAAATCTGCTTCACCTTCGTCTATCAGTTCTAATAAAACTAGAATTTCATCCTTTTGTTCATCTAG
Organism: Natranaerofaba carboxydovora; assembly: GCF_022539405.1. Taxonomy (NCBI): domain Bacteria; kingdom Bacillati; phylum Bacillota; class Clostridia; order Natranaerobiales; family Natranaerofabaceae; genus Natranaerofaba; species Natranaerofaba carboxydovora. The sequence goes on from NZ_CP054394.1 coordinate 2,704,120, forward strand.
ATTTTCTAACTCTTTAACTTTTTCCTTAAGCCTGTTTCTTTCTTCCATTGCGTTTTTGGCCCTTTGCTGATCATCCCAAAATCCCTCTTCAGTCATCTCTTTTTCAAGTTCTTCTATTCTTTTGTTCATACTGTCAGGGTCAAAGATAGACCCTCATTTCATCAAGTTCCTCACACAGTCCGTTTAGCTTAGTTTTCACTTCGCCAATATTTTCAACATCCATTAATTTTCCCCGCCTTTCTTTAAGCCGGTTTTCCACAGCATTTTTTGTATTTTTTGTTGCTGCCACATGGGCAGGGCTCATTTCGCCCAACTTTTTTGCCCCTTCTTATTGGTTGTGTTTTCGTCTGCTGCTGATTCTGTGCTTGTGCTGTGCCAGATCCTCCCGTGGCTCCAGAAGCACCTGAAGCCGCTGCGCCACTTGCAGACACACCGTGCTGGGCTTCTCCCGCTGAAGATGTTCCTTCAACGCTTGCAACTTTTCTACGTTCTGGTTTTTCTTTAAGCTGTACTCTTTGCAGCAGTCGTACAACTTCTTCTCGAATAGAAGCGACCATATTTTGAAAGGCTTCATAACCTTCATATTTGTATTCCATAAGAGGATCTTTTTGGCCATATGCTCTAAGGCCTATACCTTCACGAAGATCATCCATAGCATCTAGGTGATCCATCCACTTGGAGTCAACTGTACGAAGAATTACAAGCTTCTCAAGGTCTCTCATGGTATCTTCGCCAAGTTCCTCTTCTCTTTGACTATAGTGCTCTAAGGCTAGCTTCATAAAATAATCTTTTAGAGCTTTTTGGGCTTCTCCTGGCTCTAACTCTTCTGTTATTTCTTTTATCTCGTCAAAGCTTCCCTGCTCTTTGACCAAAAAGCTCTGTCTTGCAAAATTAAGAAGAGACTCAAGATCCCACTCTTCGGGATAAACTTCTTCTGAAGCATAGCGCTCTATTACATCATCAATTACATCACTAAACATGTCTGTTACTATTTCTTTAAGACCCTCTCCTCTAAGCACCTTGCGGCGCTGTTCGTAGATTACTTTTCTTTGCTTATCCATAACGTCATCGAATTGAAGGAGCTGTTTTCTAATATTGAAGTTTCTACCTTCGACTTTTTTCTGAGCATTTTCTATAGCTCTAGAGATCATAGGATGATCTATTACATAATCATCGTCCATCCCAACTTTTTCCATTATGTCTCCGATATTTTCTGAACCAAATAATCTCATTAGATCGTCTTCAAAGGAAACATAAAATCTGCTAGAACCCGGATCTCCCTGACGGCCTGAACGACCTCTAAGCTGATTATCAACCCTTCTGCTTTCATGGCGCTCAGTACCGATAACATGAAGGCCACCAAGATCTGCCACGCCTTCTTCTAAGACGATATCAGTACCCCTGCCTGCCATATTAGTAGCTATGGTTACTGCACCTTTCTCACCAGCTTTTTTGATAATGTCCGCTTCTTTGTCGTGGTGCTTAGCATTAAGAACCTGATGAGGCACCCCTCGTTTATTTAGCATCTTAGATAGGCGCTCAGATTTTTCGATAGATACAGTACCGACAAGAACAGGCTGACCTACTTCGTAGCACTCTACTATATCCTCAACAACTTCAGTAAATTTAGCTTCTTCAGTTTTGAACACCTTATCCGGCAACGCTTCCCTAACCAGGGGCTTATTTGTTGGTACAACCACTACATCCATACTATAAATTTCTCTAAATTCATCTTCTTCAGTAGCTGCAGTGCCTGTCATACCGGATATTTTATTATACATCCTAAAAAAGTTCTGGAAAGTTATACTGGCAAGGGTTTGGCTTTCTTTATCTATAGGAACGTTTTCCTTCGCCTCAATAGCCTGATGAAGACCATCGCTATAACGCCTACCATGCATCATCCTACCGGTGAACTGATCAACTATTACAACCTGTCCGTCCTGCACTACATAATCCTCATCTTTTTTCATCAGGACTTGGGCTTTTAGGGCCTGGTTCAGATGATGAGATAGCTCCATGTTTGAGTTATCAAATAGGTTTTCCACTCCAAGGAATTTTTCCGCCTTTTCTACTCCCTGCTCTGTTAACATAACACTGTGGGCTTTTTCATCAACTGTATAGTCTTCTTCGTTTTTTAACGAAGGTACAAAGCGCGCCATCTTGGTGTAGAGTTCTTTTGGTTTTTCTGATGAACCAGAAATGATAAGGGGTGTTCTTGCTTCATCAATTAGGATACTGTCGACCTCATCGATTATTGCAAAGTTTAGATCTCTTTGGACTAAATTTTTCTCATATAGAGCCATGTTATCTCTTAAATAATCAAATCCAAATTCGTTGTTTGTTCCATAAGTTATATCACAGTTGTAAGCTTCTTTTCTCTCGGCTGAACTCAACTCATTGGTTATAACACCAACTTCAAGACCAAGATACTCGTATACTTCTCCCATCCAATCAGCGTCCCTAGAAGCAAGGTAATCATTAACTGTAATGACATGGACACCTTTTTCTTCTAGAGCATTTAGGTAAGCTGGCAAAGTTGCAACAAGGGTTTTACCTTCACCTGTTTTCATCTCTGCAATTCTACCCTGGTGAAGGACAACTCCACCCATAAGCTGTACGTCAAAATGACGCATACCAAGGGTACGTCTACTTGCTTCTCTTACCACTGCAAAAGCTTCGCACAAAATATCATCCAGGGTTTCTCCATTTTTAAGCCTGTTTTTAAATTCTGGTGTTTTAGCTTTTAATTTATCATCTGAAAGTTTTTCTATTTCTGGCTCTAGTGAATTTATTTGATCAACGTATTTGCTAAGCTTTTTTACCTCTTTTTCGTTAGGGTCACCAATAATTTTATAAATAAAATCTTTTAGGGCCATTTGACCACATTCCTCCTTATATAAAAAACTTGTATATCTAGCCCTTTATAACTGTCTTTAACTCAATAATTATACATCCAATCAACTGTATAATCAATGCTAATTGTAACACTTTGATGAAAGCAAAACAAGGTTCATTACAAACGCTTCGCTTGTTGATGTAACAAGTAAAAATTTGCGCTAATTCGACTGATTGTTTGCAATTGTCTAAATTTTTAAAATTATTTTGCCCTGTTAGGCAGGAAAGATACTGATAATTAAAGAATAGATCAACAGATACATTAATCCAGGGAGGAGGACATTTTAATTATGGAAGAGCTTCATGTAGGCAATATTAGGTTTTATTGGTTAAAAGAAGGCCTAACCCGTATAGATGGCGGTGCTATGTTTGGAGTAGTACCAAAGGCTATCTGGAGTTCAAGATATCCATTCGATGGCAAAAACCGCATCCCCCTTCGCTGCGATCCCATCCTGGTCCAAAACCGGGGCAAAAACATACTTATCGAAGCTGGGGTAGGCACGGGTAATTTTAACGAAAAACAACAAAAAATATTTGGCCTCATAGAAGACGACCGCATTGATAATTCTTTATATGCCCTTGGCCTAGATAGAGAAGATATAGATATGGTCGCAGTAACCCACATGCATTTTGATCATATATCAGGTATAAGCCGCTATGACGGTGAAGAAATTATACCTTCTTTCCCTAATGCCGAGGTTTATGTGTCAGAACTAGAATGGGAAGAGGTAAAAAATCCAGGCAAACGCTCAAGAAATATTTACTGGAAAAAGACCTGGGAACCAATTCAAGATCAGGTAAAAACTTTTAAAGATGAAATAGAGCTCACTCCAGATATGAAGATGATTCACACAGGAGGTCACTGTCAGGGCCATTCGATAATAACTTTTGAAAGCCAGGGAGAAAAAGCAATACATTTTGGCGACTTAATGCCAACCCATGCTCACAAAAACCCACTATGGGTGCTTGCTTTTGATGATTATCCGATGGATTCTATCACAGCAAAAGAAAAGTGGGGAAAACTAGCCATGGAAGAAAACTGGTGGGTGATATTCTATCATGACACCATCTTGAGAGCTGCAAGATTTGACACTGATGGAGAGTTGATGGAAAAGATTGAAATGATAGAAGAAGAGTAACTAAGGTTAAAAACATAAGTATGGTTATAAGCGGATGCCTGCTACCATAAGCGAGCTTTTAATTTGCAAGATTTTTAGCAAATTCTTGCGAGACGTTGGTAACAGGCATCCGCTTTCCAATGAACTATAACATAAGCCTAAATTCTATAAATCTTTAATCAAGTAACATGGACTATCACAATCAGAACATGAAATCTTTTTTACTTCTAAAGAAGGTTCTTTTTTAATTTCTTTAATCAAAGATATGCTTTTTTCTACCTGATTTCTTTCACCTTCAAGTAAGAAGCCACAAGCACCTTCACTTCCTTCAACCCCACCAGAAGAAACATGATAAGCATTAACACCTGTTAGCACGCCAAAAGCTTCTATCTCTGATACAACAGTGCTAGATGGTATACAAATCATACCGCATTTTTTCCCAATATTATAGTCTAGTTCTCTTGTACCAACTTTGTCTGCAACCAAGGGGACTGATGGGATAAGTTTTTCCATACCTACTGGGTTTATCATATTAATTCCCCTGGCAGCAAGAAAAGGATAGACACTTATAGTTCCTCCTGTATCTTCATTTGCCATGTAAATGCCTATGTTATTTTCATTATCAACAGCATTTGCACCCTTAATAAACACATCGTCTTTGCCAAACTCTTTTATCGTTTCAAACATATCCATAACATGAGCAGCCTGTCCATTTTTGTCGATTAACACCGGAGTTAGTCTATTTTCTTTTGCATTAATGCACTGAACTCCTTCAGTAATCATACCTGCTATAAACTTTTCTCTCTCTTTTAGGGGGGCTCCTGTAATCTCTTCTAATACATAGATATTAGTTGTTCCAAGGGAAATTAATACTTTATTGTTTTCAAGAACATTTCTATCTTCCAAGATCTTTTTTACACCTTTTGCAATAAGCCTTTTTGATTCATGAGGTAAAAGGGTTAATAACGCCTTTTTGTAATCCATGTTCTACCATCTCCTTTCCTTTCTTTCCTTATTACTGTTTTAAATTTGAATTGGTGCAAAAAGTTAATTCTTCAACAAGGCAGTATATCCCCCCTGATATCAAAGAATGTCCTCCCAATATAACAGGGACTTTTGCCTCTATTGCCCTTTTGGTAAATTCCCTGACAAAATCGTTTTTAATTTTGTCCGGCATAAATAAATCAGAGTAAAACCTATCAGATGTTCTCTCCCCTGCGTCAAAATGATGGAAAATCACCCTAGAATCAATAATCGCTGCCTTGCCAAGAGATTCCAAGTAAGAAAAAAACCTATCAATCCCTACATCTTTTATAAAATATCCAAGAAGAGAGCTAACTTCTTTTCTACCCACTCGTCCCATGGCCTTCATACCTCTTTCTTCAGAGAAAACCCTAAGCCTAACCTTGATGTTTTCGTTAATATTATTGACAGTAACACCCGATATGCGACCTATCAGCACCACATCTTCATAGTAGCCAGCAAGTACTTCTTTTATCTTTTTGAACCGCTCCATACCTTCGTTTATCATCTCTTTTTCATATGGTTCGAGATTAGCAATTATATTTTTTATTTTATCACCAGTTCTAGGATTATCCAAAAGAAAAAATAACTCAGTAGGAGTATCTATATCAAATAAAATCCCAGCAGAAAAAGGCATCAGTTCAAAGTTTAAGCCTACATCATATCGAAGCCCCATAACCAGGGCGTTATCTGAATCTGGGGGTTCTAACTCATTAATCGAAGATGCGGGGGTAAATCCTACTATATCTCCCGATTGTGGGTTATTTGAATACAGCAGGGAGCTTTCTTTATTTTTTGCAGACACCAACTTTTTTGCAATATTAGAGATCTCATATTTACCTAAAAAAGGGGTTGAGCCTCCACCTAATATCAAAACATTTTCTAGTTCTTTTTCATTAATAATATGTTTTAAAGTTTCTCCATAGTGAAATGAACTCTTTAGCGAGCCGCTTGAAGAACCTTCTGGTGAAATTTTTGTATTAACTAAAAAAAGGCCCTTATTGTACTCTTCTTTTTTATGTACAAAATCAATTAATTCATCATAATCTGTTATCAGGGTAACACTATTAATCTCTTTTATATCCAAAAGTAGCTGAACCTGGCTTTTTGCTGTTTCAAGTCTTATCTTTAGCATTAACTCTTCAGGCCAAGAGCCCGGTCTTTCTCCACCCTCAAAAACAAGTGCATCTACAGGACAGTTCAATCAAAGTCACCCCCACCATCTTTTTCATTATCTTATTTAATCTTATTTAAAAAGCAGGCCCAAAACAGGCCTGCTTTTGTTAAAATTCCGGTTCTATTTGACCGTAATTTCCGTCTTTTCTTTTGTAAACTACATTAACTTCTTCAGTCTCAGCATTCATAAAAACAAAAAAGTCATGACCCAACAGATCCATCTGCATCACAGCTTCCTCAGCATCCATAGGTTTCATAGCAAAGCGCTTTGTCCTAACAATCTTTGGATATTCGTCTTCTTCTAGTTCCTCAGGAATACCTTCAGCTAATGCTTTGTGCCCACCCTGACGAAGCTTTCTATTTATCCTGGTCTTATACTTTTTCACTTGACGCTCAAGTTTATCTAATACACTGTCTATCGAGGCGTACATATCTCCTGTACCGTCTTCTGCCCTAAGTATTATCCCGCCGTTAAGAAAAACTGTCACTTCAACAATGTGGGTGTCTTTCACCACACTCATAGTTACCTGTGCTTCCACAGACTTGTTAAAATACCTGTCTAACTTACTAAGTCTTTTGTCAGCGTGCTCTTTCAAAGCATTTGTTACGTCAATGTTTTTGCCAACAATATTTAGTTCCATGTAATCACTCCTCTCTGGAGTCTTCTTTATACTGTATTATATTCACTATTAAGAAAAAAAATCCTGCAATACCAAACAAGATTAGATAAAATAAAATAAGATAAGATAAAAACATAAAAAACCCCCAAAACCGTTCGCCGTTTTGGGGGAGGTTTCGTTGTTAATATTATCTTAGAAAAAAGTTTTAAGCTTTAACAACGTTAGCCGCTTGAGGACCTTTTTCGCCCTCTACAATCTCAAACTCAACTTCCTGACCTTCCTCAAGAGTCTTAAACCCATCTTCCTGAATAGCACTGAAATGTACAAAAACATCGTCGCCGTCTTCTCTCTCAATAAAACCGTAGCCTTTTTCGGGGCTAAACCACTTAACCTTTCCTTTCATCTTACACATTACCTCCTAAAATTATGTTCCAAGCTCTCTATATATAGCTTGCCTTATTATTATACCTCATTATAGAAATATTATCAAATTAATTTTACACTAACTTACACTAACCTACACTAACTTACACTAACTTAATTTAAATATATAAAAACCCCAGAACTTCTCAAAAGTCCTGGGGTAAATTTCATACTTTGATTTTCATGTTGTGCTATATAAAACCGTTGTCGGTTTATGACCGGCTTATAGCTTTACAACATTAGAAGCCTGTGGGCCACGCTCAGCCTCTACAACTTCAAACTCTACCTTTTGACCATCTTCTAATGTCTTGAATCCTTCTTCCTCGATGGCACTAAAATGTACGAATACATCTCCTCCTGCTTCTCTTTCGATAAAACCGTAACCTTTTTGTGGGCTGAACCACTTAACTGTACCTTGTTCCATTTAACTTAATACCTCCTAAATTCATATGTTCTTTTGCATGATTTTTAACATGCTATGATTATGTTATCAGGGAAAAATAACCCTGTCAAGAATTACAAACGTTATTTTACCCCAATTTCAGGGTAAATATTCATTTAGAGAGCTTATCCTCTTTTTTTTTATCATATATAGCTTGTTATTATCAAAACATGATAATAGCTAAGATAATTAATGATTAAAAAGCAGATATATTGCAATTATAAAACCAAAACTTTGTTTATATAATACTGATGCATTTTACCGATCATTATTGACACTTAATTTGTTTTAGTGATAGAATTAAACTCAGTGAAAAGATAATAATACTCGTTAGGTGAGGCTCCTAGATGAACATAGGCTGCTGCCCAAAAACGTCGAGAGACGCCAATGGGTAAAACAGGCACGGCCGGCTTAAGGCCTGTCTAAAGCAGCTGACCCTTAACTACTCTTACTGTCAATTGGTCTACGTCATCTAGTGCCAAAGCTTATACGAGGGGTATAACTGCTTTAATTAATGTCAAATTGATAGTTAAATTAGTTAATTAATTGATATGATTATCAATTAATTGTTAGCGCTTTGATTAGCGTTTTGATGTTTTTTAAAAAGTAGCAGCTCCTCGTGAGCTGTTTTTTTGTTGTCTTTTTTAAAGGAGGTGGTTTATATATGGATGTTCCCTGGCACCCCCAGATTAATTACAAATATATATCAAGCAAGAATAAAACTATAGTACAGGAGGGGTTATTATGCCGCTTTACCAAAATGTTCAAGATTATATTGAAAACAAGCAAATGGATGATCTAAAAAAACTTGTTAACGAAAGTGATCTCCAGGATCTACTTAGCTTAATAAAGGATCTACCAAAAGAACAAAGGGTTATGGTCTTTAGGTTATTAAATAAAGACCTTGCTATAGAAATTTTTGAGCTTTTAGATATCAGTTTTCAGCAGGATCTTCTTTCATCTTTCAAAGAACAAAGAGCACAGGAAATCTTTGGCGAACTTGATCCTGATGACAAAGCAAGGTTGATGGATGAACTTCCTGCCAAAGTAGCCAAAAGACTTATTCAAAATCTGCCCAAGGAAGAAAGAGAAGACGTCTCAGAACTACTAGGATATGACAGAGAAACTGCCGGCAGGATAATGACACCTGAATATATAAGCATTAAAAAAGAAATGACTGCAAGTGAAGCTCTAAAAAGAATTAAAGAAAGAGGCGGAGAAAAAGAAACTGTATACATTCTCTATGTAACAGATAACAAAAGAAAGCTAGAAGGAGTCGTCTCCTTAAGAGAACTAGTAATGGCTGAAGATGAACAAAAAGTTGAAGGCATCATGAGCACTGATATAACTCATGTGGTAACAGACACTCACCAGGAAAGAGCAGCAAGGGTACTTAAAGAACACGACCTTCTTGCTGTACCTGTTGTAGACCATGAAGATCGCCTTGTTGGAATTATAACTATTGATGATGCCATGGATATCTTAGAAGAAGAGACCACCGAAGAGATCTTTGACAAAGCAGGACTAAGTATTTTTGCGGATACAGAAACAAGCAGAAGTTATAAGTTGATTGAGGGAAGTATATTCGAAAGGTGGAAAGTACGCCTCCCTTTTCTTGTTATTACTCTAATCGGCGGTATGCTTGCAGGCTTGGTGATTGAAGGATTCGAAGAATCTTTGGAAGCCATCGCAGCTCTGGCGGTATTCATCCCTGTTGTCATGGATACAGGAGGAAACGTAGGCACTCAGTCATCCACTATTTTTACAAGGGCACTGGTATTAGGTCATATTAATATGAAAAGGTTTTATAAGCACTGGTTCAAAGAAATTGCTACAGGTTTTACCATGGGGGTAATCCTTGGTACAGCGGCGGGAATAATAGCACATCTATGGCAGGGGATCAACGGCCTTGGTCTTGCAATCGGAGTATCTATGACCCTCACAATGACCATAGCTACAAGCCTAGGATTTTTGATACCATTCATCCTTGTAAAACTAAATTTTGATGCGGCAGCAGGGGCTGATCCTTTTATCACCACTATAAAGGACATTACAGGACTTTTCATATATTTCACATCAGTAAGCATATTTTTAGGTCATTTGCTTTAATAGACAGGGCGTTTTTTGCCGGTAAAAATACTACCGTCAAAAAACGCCCTGTTTTGTAATTAAAAGTAGAAGTCAAACAATAACCCAGACCCAGCTGATGTAGGAAACTGATTTCTACCAAAAACATCATACATAGCATAATTATCAAGCTCCATTAGTTCTTCTATACCTTCTGTATCATCATTTTCTTCAAATATATCTTCAACATATCTTGACGGTGGTGTCCGTAACGTCTCTTCAGCCACCCTTTCAAGCCTTGAAGCAACTCCTCTGTTGCCACCAATTGTATCCTCTACAGTTTCTATCCTATCCTCTATACTCTGTTCAAGAGCTTCGTCATCTATTTCCATCCTACCATCAGTATAAACATCAACTCCGATAGCACTAAGCTCACTACCAGCAGACACAGCTATATTTACAAGTCTATCTCTTAAAGTCCCAAGCTCGCCTCCCTGTTCTCTCTCCTCAAGGAAATCAAGAGCCCTGTCATAAACACCTACTAGATTCTCTATTCTATCCCTTATTTCTTGTGTATCGCCTGTTACTTCTACACTAGTTTCCCCTACTTCTCTTAGTTCTAACTGGATTCTTCCATCATCAAGATAAAGATTATCTCCTCTAGTATGAACATCCTCTTCAGAAACACCATCCGCCACAACCTCAGCGTCCTGTGCTTCTGTTACGGTTTCTAACCCTAACTGCTCCATCAATCCTTCTTCGTCTTCGCTTTCTGTGATGTCATATACTTCAAATTCTTCTCTAGCCCCGGTTTCTCTTGAAGCTATTTCAAGCCTTATTTCACCTTCATTCAATTCTTCATCCTCTACATTACTAATAACATCAGCTTCTACACCCAAACCTCTAGAGTTAATCTCTTCGGCCACCCTGTCTAATAAGTCCCTTACTGTTCCTTCTTCATCTATTTCAATTTCGAATAATTCTTCTACTGTGTTCTCATCAACATCATCTGTTAATTCGATAGCAAAGGTATAATCTTCATCTGTGGAAACATCGATTGCTTCATCTACGGGAGCGTCCCCTTCTAGAACTTCAGTTCTATCAAGCTGTCCTTCTGCTAGCTCTCTAACCTCAATTTGATATTCTCCACGTTCTGCTCTGGATTCAATATATTCTTCCACCAAAACTTCGGCATCTGATATCTGAACACTTCTTCTATCAAAGGCAGATTCACCAATAGGTCTATCTCTCATATTTAGCTCGCCGGCCGCGTCATCTAATCCCTGGAAAGTTTGTCTTAATTCTGAAGCAAATTCAGCAATCTCACTAGCCCTTTCTCTCCCCGGCGATTCAAAAGATTCTAAATTTAGTCTAGTATTATCATCTATACTATCATCTAATTGTATATCACCTGTACTGCTATTGCTTATTTGGTCTATAATATCTCTATGATCCATTTGGCCATATATTTGCTGATGTGACTGAAGGGTGGAAGGTAGGATATTTCCCTGATAGCCGGTTCTTTCAATCATAGGCCTTCCCTCCCATTATTTTACATTTAACTGTTAAGGGCTGACTGTTATGAAATAACTTTTAATTCTTTTCAAGCTATTTCAGCCTATAGCCTATATCGTACTGTAAATACTTCTTTAGTCGATATTGATTTCTCCTGTTTCTTCATCGTAATCAACTTTGTCACCAAGAATTTCACTTACAAACCTTAAGGGCACAAGGGTTCTTCCATTCTCAATAGAAGCAGGTACGTCAATTTCTCTTTCTTCACCATTTACAATAACTACATTATTACCTATCTCCAATTCGATTAATATATCATCTCGTTCTACAGTAACAACCCTATTTTCCCCGTCCCAATCTACCTTAGCACCTAGTGCTTCAGAAGTAGCTCTTAGAGGCAAAAGCACCCTACCATCTCTAATAACAGGTAGTACGTCACCAAACTCTAATTGCTCTCCTCTTACAAAAATCCTCTCTTCTAAACCTTTATCTTTTAGCTCTCCTAGGTCAATGTCACTCTCATCTAAAATATCTTCGATAAGCTTAAATATTTCATCTAAATTTTCTTCTTTTAGTAATTCTTCTAGTTCTGCTAATCCTTCCAATTCTTCAAACTTTTCAAGCTCAATATTTTCAAATTTTGAAAAATCAATTTTATCAAGGTCAATATCATTTATATCAAAGTCTAATTCCCCTAAATCAACATCCTCTAGCAGCTTATCTAATTGAGTTTTCATTAATGTTTCTTTTAGCTCTTGATTGTTTTGTTCTAATAAGCTTTCATAGAAATTCCCGGCAAAAACAGCCCCGCTATTAAAAATCATTAAACTAACCACAATTAAACCTATCAGAATTTTTTTCTTCAATTTTCCATCATCTCCTTTGTTTACATTATACTAAAATTATATCGATAAAAGCAATTTTTAGACAAAAAATTTTATTTTTCGATAAAGGAGATTTAATTATCAAAATAGAATAAATTGTCTGAAAGTTTATGTTGTGCGAAATTGTATGAGGAAATCATATGAACAATAAGTGAATTTATGCAACGAATATGAAGGAGGTTTTTAATAATGAAAACTTTAAGTCTGGTTTCAGTCAACAACTTTTTAAGCAAAGAAAAAGATAGGTTAGAAAAAGGTGAGCATAATTTGGACGAAGTTAAACTTGAATTAAAAAAAGCACAGCAGGAGCTAAGAAATTTAATAGAAGGTTCTAATCAGTAAGTTCTAATTAGTAAATTCTAGTTAGTAATTAGTCTGTTATATTCATTTAGTTTTTCATCAAGCTCCTGGCTTTTCTTGATAATCTCTGGATCTGTAAAATCTCTAGTTTCGTATAAAGTTTCTATCTCATCTCTCAACCCTTCGATTTCTTGTAATAAATCTTTTAAAGAATTACTCATAAATAATCCCCTTTCATTAAAATTTAATACCTTTATTGATCTTAGCTTTACTAAGTTATAGGATTTTTTATGAATGTTGGTTGTCAATATAGTTTCCCGTTAGTCCATTACAAATTTTATCACAATTAGTTATTTTTATAAATAATTCTACAACATTCGAGAAAACCCTTCTAAACTTGTAAATCTTTACAAAATTTTTAAATTGATCCACTGAAATTAATAGCAGTTCGATCAATATACATAGCTTAGTATGGCTTCATATTGGAAATACATAATCCTTGGAGAGGGTTTTGCTTTCTCTTACCAAGATTATGTTTTTCCCAAAAAATTAGCCCATCCTCTTTATATTTTGTCCTCGGCATATATATAAATTTATCAGGGCCCATTTTAGGAACCCTGTTAGTTAGGTTACTACTAATCTAATTTTACAAAAAAACAGGAAGGTAAATTTTCATTTTTATAATATCTATTTCAAATTGGAATTGATTCGCTAAGGTCAAAAAGCACATAAAAAATAGAGAGCAAACCCTAAGTTCGGGCTCGCCCTCTGCTTTAAACTTCCCTTGGTTCACTGGCTAGATGTAGGTTAGCTTATGAATGTGCGGTTTAGTTCTTAGCAAATTAATCATTATCTACTTCAGTGCTGTCGCTATCTAGTTCTTCACCATTTTTCTCTTTAAACAGTGTAGCTGTTACATCTTCGTCCTCTTCAAGGGAAAGATTGCTTACTTCATCATCTAGGTCTACTATGATCTCTTCCTCTTCTTCAACTTTGGTGTACTCAACATCGTTACCATCATGGTCTTCTAATACTACAAAGCCTTCACTAAGCCCCGTGTAGTCACTGGTTTTAAATGTGAACTCCATATCATCATCTTCTATTTCATCATCAAGATTTATATTACCATCGACATCAACCGTAAGTCTTGCAGTATCACTGTCATCCTCACTTTCTACTTTTACATCTTCATCATCATGGTCTGCTTCTGCTTCAAAATTAAGGTTTATAGTTTCGGTAGTATCAACATCAAGGGCCTCTACTTTTTGGGAAGCTACTTCGTCTCCGTCAATCTCTGCTTTGATTGTCTGAGTGCCTTCTGCATCTCCTGTGTTCTCTACATCTACCTGGACGTCAAAGTCAGAACCTTGCTCTTGCTCAAAAGTACTTTCACCTTCATCTATCTCCACTTCAAAGTTCTCTATTCCGGGAACTACATCTATTTCAATCTCATTATCATCTTCTGTAATATTTCTTTCTTCACTAATATCAATTTGAGCAAGTTTATCGCCTTCTTGTTCTACGGTAATTTCTTCTCCTTCCTCATTAATGTCAATGTCGTCATTATTAATATCCTTAAAGATAATTTTGCTATCCCCTTTAAATTCTACATTGTGCATTTCAAATATGCCTTCGATATCCTCCACCAAATTATATATAATTATTTTGCTACCTTCATATAAAGAAACATTAGTAATATCAAAGTTTCTGCTTACTTTAGCGTTATAAACTAGTTCCCCCTCTATTTCCATGTTAACTAATTTTAAACTGTCCGCTTTATCATCACTAGTAATTTCCATTTCCTCATTCTTTTCTATTCTCATATTAGAAAAAGTAACATTCTCATTTTCTTCTAGCTCTTTCTGCTCTCTATAAAGAGTTATTTCCTTATCCTCGTCTTCTTCTAGTTCAATCTCAAACTCACTATTTTTATCTTCATCTTCAAATTTTAATTCAACAGTATACTCATTCGGTGGCAATGGAAAACTAACTTTACTGCTTTCATCATCGATATTTTTTGCCTTATCATTTACGATGATTTTATCTAATACCAGTTCACTTTCCCCATTAGAGAATTTTTCAATATTTATAGTTAATTTGACCTTCTCATCTTTCGTTTCTGTTGTAAAGCTAAACTCTTCAGCTTCATCAAGCTTAATATCGTTATTATCCGCATGGCCTATTGCATCTATGCCAACCTCTACCGTGTAATCTTCTTCATAGGCCAAGCCATCATCTGGCGAAATGGTTAGTGCCTCGTCTGTTTCTGAAGCATTGAAATCTATAGCATCTTCAGCTTCATCTTCTAATGTAATCTCATCTTCATCTAGCAACTCGATACTCTCGTCAAAGGTAACTTCTAAATCTGTGTCTACTTCTACATCTGTAGCGTTATCCTCTGGGCTGGTTTCAGTTACCTCGATATTTTCGTCTGCTTCTGGTGTCATTTCAAAGCCTACCGTCTTATCCTGATTAATTACTTCAAAGTCACCATCATAATCCTCATGGTCTTCCTCAGTAGCGGTAAACCAATAATCTCCATCTTCTAAGTCTTTCTCTACATTGCCGTTATCTATGGTTACAGGATCGCCTACCTGCTCTGTGCGGTCTTTATCTTCATATACAATAATCTCAGCATTTACAT
Source organism: Natranaerofaba carboxydovora (assembly GCF_022539405.1). NCBI lineage: Bacteria > Bacillati > Bacillota > Clostridia > Natranaerobiales > Natranaerofabaceae > Natranaerofaba > Natranaerofaba carboxydovora. The sequence goes on from NZ_CP054394.1 coordinate 2,719,227, forward strand.
CGTTTTCTTCTTCAAAGGTTACTGTGTAAGTTTCGGGAACTACTTCAGCAAATTCAGCTCCGATATCATAGTCTTCTTCTATGGTTACATCAAAAGAGCCTTCTGTCTTTTCGCTTGCATTCTCACTCCATTTGTTAAATTCATAGCCATCGTCTGCTACTGCTTCGATTGTTACCTCGGTACCTTCTTCTATCTCTATACTGTCGGTTTCACTATCTAATGTGTCCCCGTCTACTGTTACTTCCCCTTCACCCTCTAAACTGGTCAAGGATATGTCATAATTTTCTACGATATATAAAACTTCTATCTCCAGAGTAGCGTCTTCGCCTTTGTCAAACTCGAAATTAAATTCTAGTTCTTCGCCTTGGCCAAAGGTTTCCAAGAAGCCGAATTTGATGCTTAAGGTATCAGCATCTACATCCCAGTCACCATCTTCTATACCTTCACCAGTTACTTCTTCCACTTCGCTGGCTTCGTTATAGGTAATTGTAGTCTCTACATCCTCTGGATCGTTAAGATCAAAGTCTGCTTCTGTCGGATCGATTGTGGCGTCTACTACCTCGGTATCTATTACATTGATTACAAAGCTGTCTTCGCCTACATCAAAAGTTACGTCTACATCTAGTTCATCGTCTTCTTCAAGACCATTGGTTATAGTATCCTCGTGGATTGTAAGCTCATCATCTTGCTCATCCACTACATAGTCTTCCTGGTCGCCTTCACTCAGAACATCTCCTTTCAACTCTACTTCAGTTACCTCGGTAGCATCGTTCCACTCTATACTTACTTCTACATCAGCTGGAGCGTCTAAGTCGTATTTTACATTTTCTTCTGTGATTTCTCCTAGAGTTTCGGGAACTACTTCTTCTATAGTAACTTCTTCAGTTGCTTCTTCATCGTTACTGGCTACAGTTATATCATCAGTACCAACATCGTCTTCTTCAGTGTTCCATTCTAGAGCAAACGACTCATCCTGTCCGCCTTCAAGTTCTAGACCTTCGTTCTCATCAACTACATCTCCATCAAAGTCTAAAAGTTCTATCGTCTGTGTATCAGTTTCTTCACCTTCATTTTCAACCTCTACCTCAATTTCCATCGTCTCATTGGCTTCTACTTCTTCTGTTTCTATAATTTCTACCGCAAAATAAGCAGGCTCCGGGTCTGGATCTGGCGATGGGCTTGGCGAAGGCGAGGGATCTGTGTCTTCCTCATCTTCGTCCTCGTCAGGATCATCTTCTGGGTCTTCATCCGGGTCATCTTCAGGCTCTGGCTCTTCCTCTTCATCAGCCACTTCCTCTGAGGGTTCTACCTGAGGCTCTTCTTCGACTGCTTCTTCTGCTTCTTCTTGCCTTGCTTCTCTTTGTTGCCTTCTTTCTTCAATAGCATCATCTAGCCCTTCCTGAAGTTCTTCTGGCACCCTGTCGGGATCTTCTTCACCCATTTCCTGAAGTCTCTCAAGGGCTTCTAAATCTAAATCCTCATGAGTTGTTTCAGTTGTTTCAGTGTCTACCCTTCCATCGGGAGTTTCTTCCAAACTTGCTGTCTCACCGGCTTCAAGCTCGAATTCTTCTCCTGGATCCAGAGTTTCTTCTGGAGTTTCTGGATCTGCTGGATCTTCTGCAGGATCGAGATCTTCAGCGACTTCTTCCCTTGGCTCTACGCTTATGGAACCTGAGATAACGCTTACACTTGTTTCGTCGTTATCCTTGCTTACATAATAATCAGTTCCTCGTACACCCATAACTGCAGTATCAGTTTCCACTTCAAATCTTGAACCCGTGGTCAATGTATCTTTAACATCTCCGAAAAATCCACCGGAAAACAAACTAAAAGATGACTCTTCTGCTTCTTCTTCTGCGTACTCTATAAGCTCATTTATATAAACCTTGGAGTTTTCACTAAGTCTAACCTCTGCAGTATCATCTACTTCGATCTCTGCCCAGGAATCTCTTCCAGTAATGATCTGATCTCCTTTGGTAAAGGTCATACCCTCAAATGCCGAGATCTCTTTCTCTCCACCATCCCTTTTAAAAACCACATCGCCGCTGAATTCAAGTAGGGTAGCCTCTCTATCCAAGCCTTCCTGTGCTGTGGCCACATTCCCGCTGATACCAGAATAAGCCCCGGCCAGAAGGATTACCATGAGCCCTACTGCAAAAAATCCAAAGCCAAATTTTCTCTGCCAAAAACCTTTCCGACTACAACTCGTACCCATCACCTTCAATCCTCCTTAAAAACACTTACTCTTCCTCCAAAATCCTTGTAACTTCATAGACAGACACTTCTTGTGATTTTCCCTTAACCTTTATTGAACCCAGGTTGCGGGTTTCTACCTTGTCCTTTACCTGCTGGTAGGTAAAATCGCTTATCAAGATCTGGCTTGGGGCTGCATCACTCTCTAAGCGGGCAGCAGTGTTTACCGTATCCCCTATGGCTGTATAATCCATCCGAAAATCAGCCCCGATGTTTCCCACTACTGCAAAACCTGTGTTGATACCAACTCCTAGTTCCACACTTTTTCCATGCTTTTTTTCCAGCTCCTTCTGCAGCTCCTTGCTGCCTTGCACCATCTCCCTGGCTGCTTTCACAGCCTTTAAGGCATGATCTTCTACCTCTAGAGGAGCACTAAAAATAGCCATAACAGCATCTCCCATAAATTTGTCCAAGGTTCCCCCATGATTAAAGACAGCTTCAGCGCAAAGGCCTAAATAATCATTCAAAATATCCACTACTTCCTCGGGTTCTGCGCTCTCCGATAAGGGAGTAAATCCTCTTATATCCACAAACAAAAGGGTCACTTCCCTGCGCACTCCACCTAACTTTAGACCTTCTTCACCTTCTGCAAGAATCTCATCCACCACCTCAGGGGAGACATAACGACCAAATGCTCCTGTAACTCTTCTTCTCTCCAAAATCTCATCTAAATAACCGTGGGCAAGGGTTCCCACATACATCACAACCAAAAACAATACAGGATAAAACAAAAAGACTATCAGGCCGCTATCATAAACATACCTGGCCCCGGCTATATATCCACCGACAAGGACCACCAGAGCCCCCAAAGCTTTGTAGGGCGAGAGCTTACTAAAAGCCACATATCCCAAAGCCCCCACAAGAGCAAGGGCAACAAGCTCCACTCCATAGGACGCTTCCTCTTTGAAGTCCTGCCTTAACATCTGCTGAAGTATATTCGCATGGACCTCCACTCCAAACATGGGAGAATTCCTGGCCATGGGGGTGAAATAATAATCATCTATCCCCACGGTATAAGGTCCTATAAGAACTATTTTGTCCTCGAAGTACTCAGGGGGTATCTCCCCTTCAAGGACTCTGTTGTAAGAGAGCATCTCAAAGGAACCTGGCGGACCGGCATAATCTATGTACATCCTTCCCCATCCATCCAAAGGAAGCTCCTCTGGCAGAGAAGGCTCTTCGTTCTCTAAAAACTTCTCATAAATCCTCCAGGCGAAACTATATACTTTATCCCTGTCTTCTCCAACAGCTTCAAAATTTATCAAAGCCCTTCTAACAATTCCATCATCATCTGGAAAAGTATTTATGTGACCAAGCAAAGCATTTTCCGAAAGCCCGGGGACAGGATCTATAACTTCCTCCGCCCTAACTTCACCTTCTGCAGCAGCCCCTTCAAATATTCCGTAATTTGGAAGAATCACATTGTCAGTTTCAGAAAGAACTTCTTCTAGGATCTCATCCTCTTCTTCATCCCTAGAAGGCTCAGCAAAAAGAATATCCACTCCTATTGCAGCGGGCTCTCCTTCATCAAGCCTCTCTAAAAGCTCTGCATGATAGTCCCTGGGCCAGGGCCACTGCCCTAGCTCTTCTAAGCTTGGATCATCTATCCCAACTATAACGATTCGTGCATCTATCCCATCTTCACCTTGATAAAAAACATCCTGAAAAAATCCCTCTACAGATCCAAACACCCTAAAATAGGAAACAAACCCTACCAAAAGGAAGAGAACTAAAACCCCTATGAGGCGAGCCTTATTACTCACTTATATAACCCCCAGGCCGAATATCTTTTTAAGAAACCCGAATATCTTTTTCAAAAGTTAAACTCTAACTAATCTATTTCAAACTCAAATTGCTCAAAAGCCTCCTGCCAAATTCCTTTATCAGTAATCCATCTTTTGAGCCAGGTCCTACTCTTATATGGATCTGTTATCTGAAAATGCTCTATAATTTCCGGTTCATCCTTATCAAAAGTTTCAAAGTCATGATCCAGCTTCTCTTCTAATAATTTTTCATCTACCTTAAAGGCAAAGACTTGATTATTCCACATATCGGATACATACAAAAGCTTTTCCTCATTATCAAAAGTAAGATCCATAGGCCCTTGAAGCTCACCTTCATAGATAGTTCTTACCATTTCATCCTCCCTGGAAATAGCTCTGACCTTTTGATTTGAGGAATCTGCCACCAAAAGTACTCCTGCTTCACTAACAGTAAGTCCCTTGGGGAAGTTAAATCTCGCAGTTTCAAAGGACCCCTCCGTATCTCCCCCAACAATGTAGTCCGTATCCGAAAGCTTATTAGCACCTCTTCCTGCAAGGACTCTGACCCCATGATCTTCAAAGTGCTCCCTGTAAATTTCATTTATTGCATCAGCTTCATTGGTTTCAGCCTCCTCTTCCAGTCCTTCCTGCACCTTCACCTTTCCTTCTCCTAATCCTTCTTTTGCTTCCTCTAATTCTTCTTTTGCATCTTTTTCTTCCATGAGTTCCTCTATCTCTTGTCTGGCTTTTTTGGCTGTGTCCTCTAGCTCATCAAGCTCCGAAGCATCATGAAACACATCGATATCTATCTCCCATATCCTCTGATTTCCACTATCCGATACATATAAAAATCCTGAATCTCCAGCTCTTTCAGATTCAAACTCTTCATCCACAACTACATCGTAGGGTTCATTGAAGTTAACCTTAAGGCTTTTGGCTTCACCTTCCGGGGTAACCATCCTGATGGCATCATTCATGGTATCAGCAACAAAAATATTGTCATCCGCATCAACATCCATGCCAGAAGGGTTATCAAACTTTGCATCAAGTCCCATCTTGTCCTTGAATCCGGCTTCACCCGATCCAGCAAAGGTTGTTACTTTTCCCTCTGACAAACGCCTTATAACATGATTTTCTGAATCTGATATGTATAGACGACCTTCAGAGTCAGCCACAATATCCCGGGGTTCATCAAACTGTGCCTGCTGTCTTTCTTCGTCCACGTACCCCCCCGTGGGGAAACCATAATCATCAAAACCAGGAGGATCTCCTGCCAAAGTGCTCACTGCATCATCTGTTTCATCATCTGTTTCAACATCTGTTTCAGCGCTTCTAAGGCGCTGATTCTGAGTATCTGCGATTATCAACTCTTTACTTCCTTCATTTTCGAAGTCATTTTCTGTTTCAATAAGTTCTAAACCGCGAGGAAAGAAGAACCTTGCCCAGTCATAGTTTCCATCTCTATGGCCCGTCTCTCCATCACCTATTACAGCTTTCAGCTCAAGGGCTTTTTCTTCTTCAGCCATGACAAAGTTACTCCCACCGGCAAAACTAAAAACGATTATAATCATAATAAGGGTTGTACAAAAAAAGATAACATATTTGTCATTTTTGGCATTCATAATAATCACCTTCTACTTTTATATTGAATTTTAAACACATACCACAAGGTCATATAATCCCAATAAATCCATTTTAATTGGTTTTGTTTCCAATTTTAATTATGTTTCCAATTTTATTAGAGATCTGATAAAATTGCAATTAACTAGGGTAATTATATTACAAACAATTTGCAAATATTGTACAAAATTGGGATTGGAGGAAATGTAATTGAGCCCTTTTAGCTGGCTTATCATGGGCCATCTGGTAGGAGATTTTCTGTTTCAAAACAGGTGGATGGCCGAAAGAAAAAGATATGATCTCCTGGCACTTGCACTACACTCTCTTATATATACTGTAGCAGTTGGGCTTTTTTCCTTAGGATTTGGGGGATTATCTATCAGCGCAGTTCTAATATTATTTCTCTCTCACTTTTTTTTGGACAAACGCTTTTTTGTTGAGTGGTGGACAAAAAACATCACGGATAGCAGCGAAACCTGGATTTCGATAGTTATCGACCAAACCTTTCATCTCCTGGTATTGGTTTTGATTATCCATATTTGATTTCTATATGTCTCCATATATACATATCTAATCGACAGGTGATGGTGATCAAATGAAAGGAAGTTAACTGGAGATTCTAATTTGGAGGGGGTCATCAATGTCAAACCCGGGCAAAATTCACAGTGAAGTAGAAAAACAACTGAAAAACTTTTTAAGCATAGGCATAGCCCTTTCAGCCGAAAAAGATCATAATAAACTCATGGAAATGATATTAAACGAAGCCAGAAGAATCACTGGTGCCGATGCGGGGACTCTTTATCTGGCAAAAGAAAACGAACTTTCCATTGAGATAATCCACAATGATACCATGAACACCTACAAAGGAGGTACTTCTAATGAAGAAGCAGACCTCCCACCTGTGCCTTTAGAGAAGGAATATGTCTCAGGATATGTGGCTCTAACGGGCAAAAGCGTCAACATAGCTGATGTATATGAAGACAAAAACTTTGATTTCACAGGGCCACAAAAGTACGACCGCATGACAGGCTACAGAACAAAGTCAATGCTTGTTATTCCTCTAAAAAATCACCTTGACGAAGTAATAGGAGTTCTTCAGCTAATAAACGCTCTAGACCAGGGAAGAGATATGACAAGCTTTAGCCAAAAACACGAAACTATAGTGAAATCCCTTGCCTCCCTGGCAGCGATCTCCCTTACCAACCAGCAGCTTATCGAAGAGATAGAAAATCTTTTTGAATCTTTTGTCCAGGTGATGGTAACAGCTATAGAAAATAAAACCCCATACAACGCTAGCCATACCGAAAAAGTAAGTAAATTAGCAGTAAAGCTGGCCAAAGCAGTTCATAACTCAAACAAAGAACCTTTTGGGGATGAGTTTTTTGAAGAGGACAGACTAAAGCAGCTTGAGATGTCAGGCTGGCTACATGATATAGGTAAAGTCTCTATACCTTTATCAGTGATGAATAAAAAAACCCGTTTGGACGAAAGCTTGACCCTTGTCTTAACAAGGATCAATCTAGCAAAAGAACAGGCCCAAAAAGAAAAGATAGAAGAACTAATAACTAAAAATAGGGACGCAGATGACGCAAATTTAGACGCAAAAAAAATTCAAAAAGAATGTCAGGCTGTCATTGAAAAATATGATAAAATCCTAGAAACCATAAAAGCTGCAGATAACCCTGATAATTTCATAGATGAAGACAAAAAAAATGAGCTTATAGAAATAGCTAATATCAAATACAAAGACGAAACAGGAGAAAAAAAGCCTTTGCTAACAGAAGAAGACTTAGAGTGTCTAACAGTATCTAAAGGAACCCTTACAGAAGATGAAAAAAATATAATGCAGCAGCACGTCGATATCACTGAAAAGATTTTAAGTAAAATTCCCTTCACCAAAAAGCTATCCAAAGTACAAGAGTTCTCCTGCATGCACCACGAATCCCTCGATGGGAAAGGATACCCAAAGGGCCTAGAAGAAGAAGACATCCCTTTAGAAGCAAGAATTCTTGCTATAGCAGATATATACGATGCACTCACAGCAAGTGATAGACCCTACAAAAAAGGCATCCCCGTAGAAAAAGCCCTAAATATTATGAAGTCTATGGTTGAAGAGAAAAAGCTAGACAAAGACCTTTATGAACTATTTGTCGAGGAAAAAATATACGAAAGCTATTGATTTACAGAACAAAATTAAAATAACTTTTAGCAGTTCTTTAGAGAGCGCACCATAAAAGAGTTTGTGAAAATCTAGAACCGTCCCCAAATAGAACGCGCCAAAAAGAATTTGTATAAAAAGGACAAGTCAGTTAGAATAAAGATAATAATTTGACTACGGGTGGTAAATTAATGAGCATATTTGAACATATTCCAGAAAATTTGTTTTCTCCCCTGGCAACTTCTAGAAAAGAAATATATGTAGATTTGTTATTTATTGTGTATGAACAACACAAGAGAACTATCCACACTCTAGACAGGGAAGGTGTGGTGGATCTATTCACTGAATATATGGAAGAAAGAAAAGATGTATTAAAAGATATCTTAATCGACGATAATTCCTTTGAAAACAATTCTCAGAATAATTCTACAAATAATTCTCAAAAGAAGTCTCAAGAACAAATAGGTGAAATAGGTAAAATAGGTGCAATAGATAAAGTAGGTGTAATAGATAAAGTAGATGAAGAAGATGAAATAAAAGAAAAAAATGCCCGAGAAAAAGCTCAGATTTTTCTTCGAAGGCTTATAGATTTTGGCTGGTTTATCCAGGAGCAAAATCACGATTATACTTTCCGTATTTCCCTTCCTGATTATTCTTTTTTCCTTCTAGAAAGTTTAGAAAAAATAAAAAGTGGATACAGGATGGAATTTCAGGGTAAAGTCCTTACAGTATATCAAAACCTAACAGGCGAAGATGGAAACTCCTACACGGCAATACACCAGGCAAAAGAAATCACAGAGGGGCTTATGAACGGACTAAAGAGCCTAAACCACAGCATTAAACTTTACACAGAAAAACTTTTAAAAACCCAAAAGCCCCGGGAAATCATCGAACAGATATTAGTGGATTACTATGAAGAGATCCTTGGAGACCAGTACTACAGGCTAAAGACCTCAGAACACATCTCCAAATATCGAGCCGGCATATTAAAGAAAGTAAGAGATCTAAAGCACAACAGAGCAGAAATCATAAATCAGGCAGAGCTTATGGTCCGGGGAAAATATGCAAACGACCGGGTAGAAGGAGAAAACATGCTCTATGATTGGCTAGAGTTTATCGAAGAAAATTTTCAGGATATGGACGATATCCTTGGCGAAATAGATAATCGAAACAGACGCTATGTCACCTCAGCCCTACAAAGACTTGAATTTCAGATGGCCGGGAAAAATAAAAGTCAGGAAAAGATTAAAGAAGCCTTAAAACACCTGGCCTCTCTTGCCAAAGACGAAGGGGAAAAACAAGAAACACCTGAAGAGATAAATAACTTAATCCATCTCTATCCCCAACAAACTGTAAACGATAACAGCCCAAAGAACCCTCCAAAAGAAAGAAAAGAACATAAGCCCACACCAGTCATGGCAAAAAAGATAAACAAAAAGTCAAGGGACAAAAATCTAGCCAAATTCAAAAAACGAGTAAAAGAAGAAATAACAGTAAAAGACATCAACCAGTATGTCAAAGACTATATCGGTGCCAAAAAATCCATCTACCTGCATGAATTCCCAAGGCGCACAAAAAACGACTGGATCAGGTTGATCTATATTATACTCTACCAAAACTCAAAACACGCCAATTACAAAATCACAGGAAAGCGAAGGGAAATGATAAGCCTAGACGACAACACCGTCCATATCCCTTACCAAGTAGTAACCTTAAAGAATGGTAAGAAGAGATGAAAAATAAAACAAGAGAAAAGAAAAACAAAGGAAACGGAAAAGGAGCGGGAATCTAAAGATGATGAAATGGGCCGAAGATTACGAAAACCTCTCTGAAAAAGAAAAGGAAAGATTTCAAAAAACAATAAATATCCTGTTAAATAAAACCTTCTTAGTCTACAACAGAGAACAGGACAGGCCTTATTATAGATTTGTTGAAAAGCACTTTGATATTTTTCAGGGGTATCTTAACATGGCGAGATGGGAGATTTTATACAATAGAAGGCTCTCTGTACTTCAAGCCTATAATATAGAAGAAAAAAACAGACGCAGGTTTAATCTTCAGGAGACAATCTTTCTATTGATCTTAAGGCTTTTGTACGATGAGAAGAAGAAGGACCTCCAGCTAACAAAAGACGTGGTTGCAGCAGGTTTTGAAATCCAGGAAAAATACATGGCCCTTCAAATAAAAGAAAGACTGCCCTCAAGGGAAGAGATGACCAGGATTCTTAGGCTCTTTTCTAGCTTTTCCCTTTTGGATTTAAAAAAAGGCCACTACAAGGATCCAGAAGCAACTTACATCCTCTACCCCTCTCTTCAGATGGTAATAGATGATGCAAAACTTGAAACAAGTAAAGAACTTTTGAACAAAGAATTATTAGATGATGAAGAAATCATTGAAAACTTAGAAGAGGAAGAAGAGGATGATAACGAAGAAGAAAATATCCTAGAAGAAAAAGAAGAATAATAAGACATATCATAGAAGCTGAAATTGATAGTGATATCGATAATAACAAAATAAGATAAAAGCTGCTTAAGGAGGAACTTTTAGACTTATGAGATTACTTACTGGAATAAAGCTTATTAATTGGCATTTTTTCTCAGATGAAGATATAGATATAGAAAACAGCGCTCTTATCACCGGGGATAACGGAGCAGGAAAATCCACCTTGATAGATGCTCTTCAGGTTGTTCTTGTAGGTAACCTTGCCAAAGTAAGGTTTAACTCTTCTGCCTTCGATGAAAAGACAAACCGGGACTTAAAAGGTTACTTAAAAGGAAAGACCGGAACAGAGGGAGAGACTGTTTTCTTGAGAAACGATAAAGATTTTACCAGTTATATTGTCCTTGAGATCACCCACACCAAGACAAACACCCCTTATTTAATAGGCGTTCTTTTTGATTATTATCAGGACAGAGACGAATTTGAGCATGTGTTTTTTAAAATAGACGGCGAAAATATAAACGATGAACTATTTTATCAAGATATAAACTCATTAGGATTTGACAAAAAAGAAGATGTAAAAGTCATAGATAATAAAAATAATGATTTTAATGATAATAGCAATAATGAAAACTATGTTGAAAACAAAGACGGAGATGTAGATATAGAAGAAAAAGTTTTCGCCAGAAACAAAAAAGATTTCTTTCGCCAACTAAAGGCTAAAGAAATCACCCATAAACAGTACAAAAATGACCTCTCAACTTATCTAAATGACTTGCGTCAGCTTTTTGGCGGAGCCAAAGAGTCGTTTTTCTCACTGATCCAAAAAGGAATAAGCTTCACCCCCATCACAAACCTGCGGGGCTTTATCTATGATTATATCTTAGAGGAAAGACAGATCGATGTTAACACCATGCGAGAATACTTTGAGAGGTTTCAGCAGTTAGAAAAATACATTGAAGAGACCAAAACAGAAATTACAAGGCTATCTGAAATAAATGAAACTTACGAAACCCTAAAAGAAAAAGAACAAAACATCACAACAGCCGACTACATGATAAAAAGAGCAGGCCTAGAAGAAAAAAACGTAAAGAACTCACTTTTAGAGAAAGAACTGCAAGATAATCAGGAGGCTCTCTCTAACCTCCTGCAAGATATAGATGATAAGCAAACCAAAAAAACTGAACTAAATAAAAGAAAAAATGAAATCAGTGAAGAGATAGCAAACAATAACACCACATTAAAGATAAACAAACTAAAACAAGAGATAAAAACCACTGAAGAAAAATTAGGTGAATTAAAGTCACTTAAGAAAAATCTATATCACCGGATAAAGTCTGAAGCTGGAGAGTTTGAAAAGTTAAAAGAAATCTTACAGACTTTTGATGACAAAACTGACATTAAAGATGATAACACTATAAATAATAATAAAACAAAAGATGAAAATATTGTGGGAGATCAAAATACAAATTACCAAGAAATAAATACTTTCGAGAAGATAAGAAAATTAAAAGAAATAACAGCTGACTTTCACTATCTTGCAGATGAAAAAGTGAACAACTTAAGCAAACTAAACTTCAAAAACTCAAATTTAAAAAACTCTAATTCAAATAAATCTGATTCAAACAAAAATTCAAATAAACCCCAGTTATGTAAATTTGCTGAAAGCTTAAGCCTTAGCCTTGAGGAAATAACTTCTCTATGGAAACAAGTGTATAGAGAGCTAACAGAAGAGCTTTTCGAGCTAAAAAAGAAACAAAATGACTTAGAAAATAAAAGAAAAGAACTACAGGCTGAAATAAAAGAGCTAAAAGAAAACAAAATACTGCCGGCACATTCTCCCACAATGAAGCTAAAAAAGATCTTAGAAGAAAATCTAGTTAAAGAAAATGGCGAGCCGGTAGAAGTAGATATCCTCTGCGAAGCTACCTGGATAAATGACCAGGAGTGGCAAAATGCAATAGAGGGATATCTTAACACCCAAAAATTCGACATCCTAGTAGAGCCAGGTTATTTTGACGAGGCGCTTGGCTTGTATGAAAGACATAAATTCACAGACAAAATTGAAAACGTAGGCCTTGTAAACACTGAAAAGCTCATGAAAACCAAAATTAAAACTAAAGAAAACTCCCTGGCAGAAGAAATAAAAGCTGATAAAAAGCATATACGCCTTTATACTGATTTTCTGTTGGGACAGATAATTAAATGTAATGATGAAAAAGAGCTAAAAAATCACCTCCGGGCTATAACCAAAAGCTGTATGCTCTATCAAAACTATACTGCAAGACAGATCCCAGAAAGAAGATACAAGCCACCATATATTGGGGCTGAGGCAGTAAAAACTCAGCTAAAACTCAAAGAAGAAGAGCTAAGCCATGTAGAAAATGAGCTGGCCGAACTAGAGGACAAAATTTCAAACCTTAAAGGATTAGAAGCTCTATCAGGAGATTCTAAAGAAGACCGGATAAAGGGGCTTGAAAATGACTATGAAAAAATAATCACCATCCCCGAACTAGAAAAAAATCTAGAAGACTTAAACCACCAGCTTCTAAGCATTGATACCTCAGAGCTTGACAGGCTAAAAGAAGAGGATAAAAAGATCGAAAAGCAGGTGCAAAAACTCGAAGAGGAAGTCAATGAGCTTTTGTCAAAGCAGGGTGAGATAAAACAAACTATAAAGACCCTTGAAGAAAGGCTAGAAAATATAAAAAAAGAAAAAGAAGAGCTAGAAAAAGAGCTAAGTGCTTTTGTAGAAGGTAAAGACGAAACAAAGATAAGTGAATGGGAGAAAAAATGGGAAAAAGAAGCAAGTCAAAAATCACCAGACGTTTTGAAATCAAATTATGAGCAAACCAAAAAGAAGTTAAATACAGAACTAGAGAAGAAATGGAGAAGTCTTATCCAGCTTAGAAGTAATTTTAACCATGAGTTTGACTTTTCTGCTAACCCTCAATCAGACACAGGCGAAGAGTACCAAAACCGCTATCAAGTGCTAATAGAAAGCCACCTGGCTGATTATGAAGAACAGGCCAAAGAAGTAAGAGAAAAAGCAGAACAGAGCTTTAGAGAACATTTTGTCGCTAAACTTAGAGAAAACATCGAGATAGCAAAGGAAGAAGTCGAAGAATTAAATAGAGCCCTAAAAGATATGAAGTTTGGCAGTGACTCCTATAGATTCAAAGTATCTGCAAAACCTGAACTAAAAAATTATCACGAGATGATAATGGACCCACAGCTTCACGAAGGACATAATTTGTTTTCAGAGAGCTTTCGCCATAAGCACGGGGAGACCATAAACGAGCTGTTTAGGGACATCTCTGCCGATGAAGATGCCTTTCAGGAGAGGATGCAGGAACTGACAGATTACAGGTCTTATCTAGAATTTGAAATTGAGATCACAGATATTAATGGGAACAAAAGCAATTTTTCCAAAGTTGCAAGGGAAAAAAGCGGCGGGGAAACCCAGGTCCCCTTCTATGTAGCTATATTGGCTTCATTCTATCAAAGTTATGGCATGTATAGAAAGACAGATACCTTAAGGCTTGTAGTATTTGATGAAGCCTTTAACAGGATGGATGCTGACAGGGTAGAAGAAGCTATTCGCTTTATTAAGACCCTTGGCTTTCAACCTTTGATCGCAGCACCTACGGGCAGGATACAACTTATAGCACCTCATATTAATACAAACTTGATAGTGATGAAAGAAGGGTTTACAAGCTTTGTAGAACAGGTCTCAAGAAAGGAGCTTCTAGAAGATGAAACACCAGAACCATCAGGACAACCAGAACCGTCATAATAACCTGAACCATCAAGGCCACTTGAGTTGTGGCAAAGAATCAAAAGACTTGCCTGCCAACTTACCTGTCTTATCTAAGCTGCAAAAAAAAGAGCTTACAAAGCTTATCGACAAGTACGAAAACAGAAAAGATTACGGACAAAGACAAAACCAAGAACAAGGTCAAGAAAACCAAGACCAAAATCAAGAACAAAAAACACCTAGAAAGACCTACGTTCATATCAAGGAAAAAAACTACCCCAACTACTATCATATAAGCGACAGCAGCTTCAGGCTAGAATACAATGCTGATATGGAAGAACTAGAAAGAATGGGGCTTATTCAGCTTGTGTGGAAAAAATTCGAAAAGGGAGAGTTTTTGGAAAAGATAGCTCTAGAGGAAAAAAGACTTGAAAATATCTATAGGCTATTAAACAGACAACCCAAATCGGACTATTATAATGAGCTAGAAAAAGTCTATAATAAGTACAGAGAAGCCGCTCCTAAAGCGCTTATGGTTTTTTATGATAAAATGTTAGAAAAGATAAAAAGACTAGAAAATCTGCCCCACAGGGTCCGCTTCGATTCCCTAAGAGACACCGAAGATTTTCTTCTTGGCCTTAATAATATTGTCGAAAACGGACTTAGAAGTGACCCGGTGGAAATACCCAAAAGGCAGTTCTCCATTGAGCTATACGGGGAATCTAAAAGGCTTGAAAATTTTGAGAAGAAAATCCTCTATGTCCTGCAAAATTACATCCAGGTTTATAATCAAGCTTATAATCAGGGTTATAATCAGAATTATAATATTAGTAATGAACAAGATTGTAGCCCAAATTATAGGCAAGAATATAATCTTGAAACAAAAAGTCTTGAGACTCTTGAGGAAAATAATAGTCATATTAAATATGCCAATATTGAAGATATTCATACAGAAGACGAAATCAGTCTAGCAGAATTTGGTATAATAGATAACCCCCGCCCTATAAATATACGAGGTCAGCTTGAGTTTGAAACAGATAAGGGCATGGTGGATTTGAATAAATTTTACCCTGATGTAGGGCTTTCTCCAAAGATGATACAGGATATGAAGATCACCGGGATAAATGCAAAAGCAGTAGTTACTATCGAAAACCTGACTTCTTATTATATCTATATCAAAAACGCACCAAAAGACCATCTTGTGATATATCTTGGAGGATATCATAACAAAATGAGAAGAAGCATTCTCACTAAAATATGGCAGTTTCAAAAAAGCTGTCAAGATAGTTATCAAGGCTCAATCACTCAGTTCTATCACTGGGGTGATATTGACTACGGCGGTTTTAGGATATTTAATCATCTAAAGGCTAAGACCGGCATACCTTTTAAGCCCTTAATGATGGATGAAAAGACCTATGAAACACACTTAGACAAAGGCCATAAATTCGAATCAAACTACGAGAGAAAATTAGAAAAACTTCTTAATAATGAAGATTATATTGAGTTTCATCCCGTGATAAGGCTAATGCTTGATAAAAAAATCCGCCTTGAGCAGGAGGGAATAACAGAGATCATTTACTCTTAGTTTGGGACGTTCTTCTGCTGCTTCCACAAACCATTTTTTTAAGCTGCTCACCTAGCTCCTTGTCTAGTATCTTTTCTTCAATAAGTACTTGAAATATATCCTGATTGTCACCAGGTGCTCTATAACCTTGATAAGAAACTATATGACTTGCTATATCTAAACAGCTTTCTATAGCAAATCGTCCCCAACTTTCACTACTTTCTTACTCATAAGCAATAACAACTTCCCTGGTCGAACTTAACCAGTCAATGTTTGCATCAAGGTTTTCTGCCGCAAAACGAAGGGGCACGTATGTTCTTTCGTTTTGGATTACTGGTGCAACATCCATGTTTTGACTAGAACCATTGACATTTATTTCAGTACTGCCAATCCACATTTCTACAGTATTTCCCCTGGCATCAAGGGTTATTTTCTGAGTATCTCCTTCCCAACCCAAAGAACCATCCATTGCTTCTACTATAGCCCTTATAGGAACCATAGTTCTTCCGGCCATAATTACCGGAGTTGTCCCTCTTCCGGGATCGACCTCTCTTTCGACACCTCCAACGCTCATTACAGAGTTATCTAGCTGGAGGATTATAAAACTTTTTTGCACACCTGGCTTATAAATTTCACTTCCGGTGGTTACAGTAAAAGTTGCAATTGCATCTCCTAGTTCTTCCTCTATACCATGTAGTGGATCGGCTTCTCTAAGAACAGGTTTTACGGTATAGTAATAAGTAGTATTAGGCTCAACATTCACATCTACATAGTTAGTGCTAGTGATGTAAAAATCTGTTACAGATATACCCCTTTCACCGGCAGAAGTCGAACGATACAGGCGATAACCAATTGCCTCTACAGGGTCCCATGACATTCTGGCTCCTGAATCAAATACTTCAGCCTCTTTTTCTACATCAGTTGGTTTTTGAGTTGGCTCTTCAGCTGGTTCCTGACTTGGCTCCCTAATTGGGTCCTCAGCTGCCTCCTGTTCTGTTGAGCTTACTTCTTTCCACTCATAAATATAATTTTCATAGACAGCAAATTGACTTCCTCCCCCTTTTACACGAATCTCGATATTCCTTTGATCCCCGGGGCTTCCTTCTCTTCCTAGCCCCAGGAACTGGTTGCAGGCAAAAACGACACTTCCAGATTCTTGAAGAAGATACGTGGAATCAGATATGCGAGATGTTGGCGGAGCCGACAGATCGCCTGTTGGAAGCCCGGTTTCTAGTATACTAGCACCTTTCGCTTCTTCCGGTTCAGTCATCTTAAAACCCCAGCGATACCCTCCTTCAGGTCCGATCCAGCCATGCCTGGTAAACAATCCACCAGGCTCATTACTAAGTACCTCCAGGTCCACTGTGAAGGAAATGTTCCCTCCGGCACGGACTACCTCTGGTGGGGAATTCCAGCTATATATGGTGTGCATGTCCATATAAGAAAAGCTATCGTTTCTTCTTGTGCCCCATTCTTTTAGTTCTACCTGCTGTTCACTGTGGGAATAATAATAATCTCTGTTATTGTCAGACCATTCTCTTTCACCTAGCGCAGAGTTGGAATACTCAAATTCATAATCTCCATGATCCCAACTCATTTCAACATCGTAATATTGTTTTTCCACTAGCACCCAGGCATAGTCATCATTAGATGTATCCGCAACTACGGCAGAAGACATCCCAAGGAGCAGGGTCATAACCATTACCATAGCCGTCAACAACGTTTTATTTTTCATTATATTTACCATTCCTTCCTATTTTGTTGAATATTGTTTCCAAAGTAGTGCTTTTTGCCGACTATATCTCTACCCTGGTTACTATTTTCACCTCCATTCATGGTAGCAAGCTAAACTCATTTTACCCTTATTCTGCCTAAAAAAATATCACCCTTAAGGGTGATATTTATATATATTCTAATCTATATGGCTACATCAATATCCTTGAATAACAATCTCGTTATTTTCTTCTATCCATTCCACACTATATCCAAGCTTTTCTGATACAAACCTCAAAGGCAGCATAGCCCTGCCTTCTATAACATCAGGGGAGGTATCCATTTTGATCTCCACATCATCTACCAAGGCTATATTGTCATCTAATGTCATCTTAATCAGAGTATTACTATCATCAATAACAATTTCCCTGGTCTCTTCCAAATAATCCACTTCTGCATCAATAGCTTCAAAAAATCCTCTAAGTGGAACAAGAGTCCTTCCTTCTTTTATTACAGGAGATACATCAAGATCTTTTGTTTCTTCTACGTCATCTTTTTTTAAAGTCAATTCTTTCTCACCGATGATCATCGAAATTACATTTGCAGATTCAGCCACATCCGCATCAAAATCTTCACTGGCTTCATCTTCGATAGCTTCACCAGTATCTACTCCATCCATTTCGCTCTCATCATTGGAGTTTTCACTTGATGGACTTTTAGTTACCACCAGGGCGTTACTGATCTTTCGCCCCGGACTGGTCAGATAGTCCCCATCATGATACAGTCCTGAACTTGCTCCACCATCAAGGGACATAGCTTCATGTAGGCCAAGCTTATTTGCTATCTCTGCTGACTCATACTGAGTTGCTAGATTAACAGTCCCCATGATAATATGAGTTTTGTCCTGATCATATCCGATGAAACTTCTTGATGATC
Source organism: Natranaerofaba carboxydovora (assembly GCF_022539405.1). Classification (NCBI taxonomy): domain Bacteria; kingdom Bacillati; phylum Bacillota; class Clostridia; order Natranaerobiales; family Natranaerofabaceae; genus Natranaerofaba; species Natranaerofaba carboxydovora. The sequence continues at coordinate 2,737,430 of NZ_CP054394.1, forward strand.
TCTCGGTATGGGTATCATAATTTCCTGCCATATCTCCTTCTATATCAACATCAACTTGCCCATTTGTTACAAGTTTTGGACCTGCGCCAACCATATTTGTCAAACCTTTTTCTTTACTACAATATTTTTCACCTTGATCTTTGTCGTGAACCTCATACCTAATATCAAAACCCATCCCAGAAAAAAGGTCTTCAGCACCATAGTAACCTGTACCAAGATACAAAAGATTACCACCATCAGGAATAGAGGTATCTTCTCCCGTATAACTACGATCTATTATGTCTGTGACTGTATCATCTTTTATTTGAAGCTTGAGGCCCGGCCTTTCTATAATATTTCTCGTAAAATGGTGAGTATATAAAACTAAAGTAGATTCTTGTTTGGTAGGGTGATTCACTAACACTCTTCTCTCTCTGTCATCTTCTAGCTCTATATATGGAGTAACATCAGCCCTGGTAATAACAGGTTCTAAATTATCAACAAAACCTGCTGTAGCACCCTCGCCTGTTGTAAATATAGCTTCACCATCAATCATTAGATTGCCATAAGGAAACCTTTCATCATCCTTTTCGGTATAAGCATCAAAATATGTACCATTAATTGCCGCTACACTATTATCCTTTGTCTCTGCAAGAGAAGATAGGTCATCTGCCCTTCCAATAGTATCTCCTGCTAAAGAAGTCTCAAAATTATAACTCCCATCAAGTGGAACCTTCAAGTAATTAACGGTAAAATCTTCTCCTTCTATATTTATGACTTCTTCACCGTTAACTTCTAACAAAGAATCTGACTCAGAAGCCAAAGTTAAAGAACTATAGCAATAAAAACTAAAAAAAATAATTAATAAACTTATAATAATAGTTCTTGTAAGTCCAATTCTAATAAATCCATATGTTGTTTTTGCCAATAGAAACTGTACCCCCTTTGGCGTATTCGCACCTAAAACACCATATCAAATAACATACCCCTCTGCATCATGGATGTAGGATAAGCACTTCTTCCCATCCTATCATACATCCTTAGATCAAAAGCATCATCAAAAAACTCATGGAATTCTTTTTCCCTAGGCTCATACATGAACCTTAAAGGACTCATGTCAAGAGTCCTATCAGTCAAGTCTGCTGCCCGATCCGCAATTCTTCCTTCATCACCCAATATAACCTCTACAAATTCCACTCTATCATCTATATTTTGCTGCAAGACTTCCCTGTCAACTCTTATCCTTTCATTCTCTTCATCAACATCTATACCAATATCTTTTAGAGCATCTTCATCCTCTTTTGCTATATTGAATAAGCTCTCCTGTAATCTATCTAAATCACCATTTGTCTCCTGTCTTTTAACAAAAGTAATTAAATCATCATAAGCATCTATGAACTCTTCTATGCCCTCTCTTATAGCATCTCTATCTTTTAGAACTTGTAGACCTGTCTCGCCGATATCCCTTAGCTCTAACTGCAGGCCATAATCATTCAGTAGAAAAACATCATCGCCCCTGCTAAAATGCCTAAACCTATCAACATCGTCTATGTCAACTATCCCATCAGTTGCACCTACGTCAGTCTTGAGGCCAAGCTCGTTAAGAAGGCCTGTGCCGGTATCACTATCTTCAGTGATATCAAAAGCCCATACCCTGCCAGCTCTACCTGCTTCTATCTGAAGGCTGACAAAAGTATCGTCCTCATCAATATCACTGTCACTTCTTTCAACAACTCTTGCTTCAAGCTCCATATCAAGCTCATCAATTTCATCGGCAAGTTTCTCTAAGACCTCCTGTACTGTATCATCCTCTTCAACCTGCAGGCTGATTGTATCTTCATAGACTAACTGCCTTATAGTAAACTCATATTCTCCTGGGGAAATATCAAGCTCGTCACTCTCACCAATGGTTTCATCTGCAACTAATTCACCTGTTTTATCAAGCTGAGCACTACCAAGTTCGTGGGCAAGAACATCGTATGTTCTCTTTAGAGCATTTGCTTCTGCCCTTCCACTCAAAACAGACGGGGATATAACATCAACTTCACGCTCATCAAATACAGAATCTCCTTCTACTGTAATTGCCTCTGCGGCATCTTTTAGCCGGTTAAGTTTAGAGCGAAAATCAGAAGCAAAAGAAATTATCTTATCAATATCAGACACTAACTGCTTATCAGGCAGCCTAAAAGACCTGCCCCTTAGATCCTGGCCTCTTAGAGCTGATCTTTCTCTTCTAAAAAACGCGTTCCTATCTATCCTATCTATGTCGGTATCTTCTCTAGAAGTGTCCGTAGTATTCTCTGCACCTGTAGGAAATATAGAAGATCTATAAAGCGTGGAGTTTTCTGGACTGCTAATCCTGATCATAAAAATCCCCACTTTCAAAATCTAATCCATAATTAAATCATCCCTTAATTTCAATTTTATCAAAAAATTGTCACAATTCAACCTTTATTGATAACTACAGGCAACGCTAACCTGTAACCTGGGCCGGTTCTCCTGCTTCCTAAATGTCAAAGCTCACTGTAGAAGGAACGCCTAGCATTTTTATAGAAAACAATTCATACTTCAAATATATCAAATGCCAGATAGTGATATGATGTGAAGCATCCTCACGCATTCATGGTGACTTTATTCTAATATACTGAACAAGCTGTTATCTATATTATGCCAAACTTATGTTCTGCTTGCAACTAGGCACAATGAAAAAATGGCAAAAGTGTTAAATAATCAAAGCAGTTACATATGGGGAGATTAACTAATGAGCAGAAGAACCCACTTATAAAAACGAATAAAAAAATGGAGATGATAAATAATGGATAATAATACAGCTATAAAACCGAGAATTTTAATCAGTAAATGCCTTGGTTTTTCACATTGTAGATTTGATGGGAGTATTTTTAACGAAGATTTTGTAAATATGTTAGACGGGTTTGTCGACTTTATCCCGGTATGCCCTGAGGTGGAGATAGGTTTAGGGGTTCCAAGAGATGTTTTACGGTTATATCGCGCCGATGATTCGATCCAAATATATCAAAAAGAAACAGATAAAAATCTGACCTCTGAATTCGTCAATTATAGCGAGAACTACCTCTCTTCACTTGACAAAATCGAAGGAGCTATTTTTAAAACAAGATCCCCATCCTGTGCATTAAAAGATGCAAAAGTATATCCGGATAAAGAAAGTAATATAGCTGCTGATCGTTCACCCGGCTTGTTTGCAAAATCATTCCAAGAAAAATATCCTAAACTTCCTGCAGAAGATGAGGGCCGGTTGAAAAACCAGAACATAAGAGAAAGTTTTCTCACTAGAATATTCACCCTCAAAAGGTTTAATTATTTAGCCAATTCAAGTGATGTTGGTGTAAAGGATTTGATAGATTATCATGCCAATCATAAGTATCTTTTTATGTCGCTAAATCAGGAGGTAATGAAGGAGTTAGGAAGAACTCTTGCCAGGCAAAAAGAAATGTCCATAGAAGAGTTATTCAACTCCTACGAGAAAGGGCTCTATGAGATAATCAATACCCAGGATAACGCGGGGAAAAAAATCAATGTTCTCTTACACGTTATGGGGCACTTCAAGGATCTCATAAGCAGTGAAGAGAAGGAGTTTCTTCTCGATAATATCGATAAATACAAGGAAAATAAACTTCCTATTTCAGTGCCTTTGAGCATACTTAAGTCCTGGGCGATAAAATATGAAGAAACATATATTCTTTCTCAGTACTTTTTTGAGCCTTTTCCAGAAGAACTAATCAGCTTAGAAGACTCAGGGAAAAATAAAAGCTGATCAGTTCTAGCGACAGCTTTGCCCTTAATTAATATATTCATCTTTAATAACATTAAAAAATTTCTTTATATCTTTTATTTCGCTAGTTAAAATGCCAAAAACTATTTCCGGATCCAATTTCACATAATCATGCACTATTATATTTCGAAATTTAGCCCTTTTTTTTAGCTGATTACCTAGCTCACTATCTAATATTTTTTCTTCAATAAGTACTTGAAATATATCCTGATTGTCACTAGGTTGTCTATAACCCTGGTAAGAAACTATGTGACCTGCTATGTCTAAACAGCTTTCTATAGCCATATGTAGAGTTCTTTCTATGTATCGCCTGATAAACTGAACCTATTAAAATCTAATCCTTTTTTAGCTTCTTCCAAGTCGTTGTAATATTCTTCTAAGCTTGACAAGCGCCTTTCAAGCATTTTGCTGTTATAAGTATTATAGAAGTGCTTCATATCAAAATATTTTTTTCTATTAATAACTTCAAAGGTCACTCGACGATTTATATTTTTTTCGTGTACTATTTTTTTCTGAGACAAAACTTGATATATAAAATACAAGTCACAAGACTCCAAGTCTACTACATCTACTTCTACTCCATCAAATAATTCCTGCAATCTATAAGCATATTCTAGCCTTTTATCAAAACGTTTCATCAGTGGAATGCCTTCTTCAAACAAGATAGCCACATCAATATCACTATTATCTCTTGCTTTTTCTTTAATTCTTGAACCAAAAAGGTAACTACAGGCAACTGATTCTTCTTTCTGAAAAAACTCGTCCAGCTTTTTTTCAATCTCTTCTTTAGTAATCATTTTTATCATCCCTTAAAACACTTGTAGTTCGTACCATATTTTTACTAAAATCAAATTGTTTAATATTTAACAAGGATAACTGACCGAAAATAGCAGATTCGGTTTGAGCTTAAGGAAGCGGGAGAGAAGCAGGAGAACCGGTCCCGATTAGTATGATTAGTAGTCCCTAAAGTAGTATGGTTATTTTATATATGGTATAATATGTATATCTAAAAAATCAGGTATCACAGGGTAGGTGAAAGTTATGGATGTCCAAAAGATAAAATACAAAATTAAAGAACATATTAACGATGACATAAAAAATCATGTAGTCACCATTTATATTTTTGGTTCAAGAGCAAATAAAAAAAATAATCCAAATAGTGACTATGATATAGCTGTATTGTTAAAGGATTCTGTCCCAAAAAACATATATTTTGATAAAAAACTTGATTTTATAAACTTTTTTACAGGAATTTTGGAAACAGACCATGTAGATTTGGTCATTTTAAACGAAGCCCCTTTAGAAATTGCTTATAGAATATTTGCACAAGGAACAATCCTTTATGAAAATCAAAATTACAAGAAAGAGAGAGTAAGGTTTCAATCTAAAACTTACAGCATGTATTTTGACTTTTTGCCTGTCAAAAAAACACTTAGCAATGGGTTAAAAAAGAGAATCAAAGGGGGACGCTACGGTGGTGGATAAAGAACTTGTAGAAAACCGACTTCACAGGTTAGAGCATATTTTGAGAAAGTTAAACAAAATCTCTAAAACAGAAAAAAATGAATTTACAAATAACGAAGGACTGCAAGATCAGGCAGAAAGAAACTTACAATTAGCTGCACAGATATGCATTGACATTGGAAACCATATTATTTCAGACGAAGGTTTTAGGTCACCTGCAGGTTATGGAGAGATTTTTCAGGTACTAAAAGAAGAAGGAATAATAGATGAAGATCTTGCAGAGACCATGAGAAAAATTGCTGGATTTAGAAATATACTTGTACATGATTATCTGAAAGTAGACATTAATATAGTATACTCTACACTACAAAGACTTGAAGATTTTAAAACATTCGCCAAAGAGATAGGCGAATTCATATATGAAGATAATATTTGATAATAGTTAAAAAAATTTTCTAAAGATAATCATCTAGGCTGTACTGGTGCTGGGTACAACTTTTGACAATGTAATCAGTTAGTTCTGGATAATCTATCCACAAGTCAGCAGTTAAATTATAAAACCACTCAGCATCCACTTTTGCTTTATTTTTACTTGCCTTTGGAAGTAGACCCGGTGTATTTGGCTGCCTTGGGTTTAACTAAAACATTAAAGTCAAGAGGTCCAAAAGCTAGACTTACTAAAAATGACTGATTCTTATATACCGCTCCACTAAGTTAGCCCTAAAAAGAAAGGTGATTTTGCACGAAAACAAAGGTTTTGTGGTCGGTATATATTTAGGTTTAGGAACCTTACATAATTTCGGTTAACACTTTTATAAATACTTAAAGGAGTTTTCAATAAAATATATAACTATCTATAATTAGGCTTAGCTATTAGACAAAATTTATAAAGGTGGTAACTCCTGTAATGATATATTTAGTGTTTGATGAGTCTGGTGATTGGGGTAATTCTACAGAAAGATATTACATAATTGGCGGTTATATAACTAAAGATTTGTCTAAAGTCAAGGCTATAACTAGACGCGCTATCTACAAATCTAAATCAAAATTCCCTAGTTTTTTAAGTCATTTAAATGAATTAAAATCTTCCGATTGTTCTCCAGTAGTTAAAGATTATCTTCTTAGAAAAATATCATGTGACACTTTGTTCTTTTTTGAATATAATGTAATTACAAAGTAAACAATAGTCTTGTGGGTAAGACCTCTAGTATCCGTGCGACAATATTACACGCATAAGCTGCCTGTGTGGTAGCCGGCCTAGAGGCACCACAAGTGAGGGCCTGGGGTTTAAATCCAGGCCCTTCGTTTTTTTATGAATAAAAAAATTATTCCTAGACCCATGAACTAATTCTTTATTTATTAAAATCTAAATATAGACGAAATTTAATTAAAGTTATTGATACTAAAACAATCCCTACCAAAAAAGGAACTGGCATTGGGTTGTTTTTCTTCTTACAAAACCTAATGGAAGCAGGAGAACCGTCCCCGGTTAGCCGCGATTAGGCGAGTCCCGATTATCCTCTATTAGCCTTTAGATAAACCCAAAATACTTAGCTTTGTCAAGACTGTTTGTGTAGAAGTAATGCTCGAATACTTTGGTAGCAACTTCCCTACTGTATAGCCCGTTCTTAACATTTGGCCATTCTTCTATTTCGTCTATATCTATTACCGGTTTACGACCGGGGGCGAACTTTGCTCTGAAGGTTTCATAGTTTAGTACGGCTATACTTCCTGCTCTGTGTTGGCCTCCTGTGACCATGAAGGTGTACTCGTCACCTTTTTTGAGAAAGAACCCTAGTATATACCCATCTGGATGGATCTCTGGTTGATAGCCTTCCCTTTCTATACTATGAAAAGCCTTAATAGTCCTATCAAATTCCTTTCGCCCGTAAGCTTCTGTCACAGGTCCAAAGTGCTGCCATACGTTTAGGTCCGGATTAAAGATCTCCAGCTTTCTGTATCTATAACCTGGCCCTTCCCAGGGTAGTTCTGGCCACCCTTTGTCTAGGGGAGGCATTTTTTCATTCATATCAGGGAAGTAAACCTCCTGCAGACAGCTTGGGTGAAAGGTGTCGTAGTATTTTTTTAGCATGGAATTTTTGTATTCAAGTTGTTGTTCTTGGTCTTTTTCCCTCTCTTTCGTATACTGCCATAACAGCGCTGATAGATAGTGCCATCCTTTTGGAGAATAAGAAAAAGCTATCCTATCACAGCATTTATCAAGCTCTACTTCTACTATCATGCTGTTTGTGTCAAGGGATTCTAGCCCTTTTGGTACTACGTTTATATCTTTATCGATGCCTTTTTCAGTATCTTTATTAACATCTTTGGTTTCCATTCCAACTTTTTGTTCTTCTACTATAGAGCTATACACAAGCATCTCCATCTCTTTTGGCTCACCTTTAAGGCTCTGGTTTAGTTTTAGCTCTCCTTTGAAGTTGATAGATGTCTTGATATTGTTAAATAGCTTGTCATATTTTTCTTTCTTTTTACTGCCTTTAGGCATATTAGTGCTAAGTTTCTTTGGCATCTGAAAGATGAACTGTTTTTTTGCCTTACTTGAAAGGCCTGTAATTATATTTTGAATTGTTTCAGGAGTCTTTTTCATAAACCAGGAGCTATCCTCTGGTAAGAATAATATCACATCAAAGTCAGGTAAGTTCTCTATATTCTCCTCACTCAAATCCTCTTCCATAAAGCCTGTCCTTGGTCCAAGTCTTGTGGCTTTTTTTAGCTTTTCTCTATCCTTGTCCATCCCCATGCTAAAGAAACCAAGATCTCCTATATTTCTTGATATTATCCCCTCACCGCACTTAACCTCTAGTACATTCTTCGAAGAACCATCCAGAACTTCAAGGACTTTATCGTAGAGTCTTTTTCTTGCAAGGCGCTCTTCTGCTTTATGGGGTGCTTCCTCGGCAGGTAAGCTTTTTAGCTGACTCTTAAGGGGCATGAAGACCTCTTTTTTTATCTTCTCTGCCATAGAGAGCCACCTGTCAAGGCTTTTCTCCCCTGTTTCTTCTGTCTTATCTTTACCAGCCTCGTAGGGCAAAAGAAAGTATTTATAAAAATCAGTGCCTTTGATCTTAGCAAACCAGTGCTCTGCTTTTTCTTTTTCTCTATTTATATTCTCATAGCACTCGGCGATGAACTTACAGTCCTGAAGGATCTTATTGATTGATTTTGTAAGATTAGCTTTTTCAGCGTAGGAGAGCTTATAGTTGTCTTTTTCTTTTTAAGCTTATTAATGATGCTTTTTAGCTTTTCTTTGTCAAGGGAGTTTAGCTGTCCTTTGGAGTCTAGATTAAGTAGTCTATCGAATTCTTCACTTCCTGGCTTTATCAAGTCTATCCCAAGGACATGGGAGAAGTACTTCTCCAGAGGTATATTAGCCGGAATCTTTCCTTTAAGGCTATCTTTATTATCTTCTTTTTCGCTGTTTTGGTCATTTGGGCTTTGGTTATCCTCAAACCACCTGCTAAAAGGATCAATAGGCAAAGTAAACTTAGCCCCACCAAAGCTTTTCACCCCTTCATAGGGTGATATAAGCCCAAATAATAGGGAGAGTTCTTTTTTATCTACCTTTTCTTTTAGTTTTTTGCCAAAGGTCTCTTCAAAATCTGCACCTATCCCGTCTTTTACCCTTAGGTAAACAAATTCAGGTGTGATATCATTATCTGCTAGTAGGTTAAAAGCTCCGTAGTCAGAGATAAGGATAATTTTGTCCTGAAGGTTTTGCAGGTTTTTTAACCTCTCAAGTGTTTCTTCTTTGACCTCTCCCTGAAGGTCACTTTCGCTAACAAAGACATAGGAGGCATGTTTGAAGCCCGTCTTTAGCTCATCAACTAGAGAAGATACTCCAGGGGAATATATGTACTCCTTGTAATTAGACCTGAAGTTTTTGTAGAGATCAGGTGCTTTTGGTTTCGGTTTTGATTTGGTCTTCTGGGCCTGTTTTTCTTTTAGTGCTTTTATGAAGCCTCTCCAGTAATCAGTGTATAGATTCTCATAGGAGGGTATGGCATTTAGATCAAGACCATCTGCCCTAAGCTCACTTAGCTTATCTAAAACCATCTCACCTGCTTCTTCTGGCTCACTTGATACTACAAAATATACTCTATCATCTATATATTCGCTTAAGTCCCTTGTCTCAAAAGCTTGTCTAATATTTTCTTTACTTAGTTCTACTATTATCACATTCTTGTCAGGATGATTTTTCTTAATTGCTTCAAGGTGATAGCCAAGGCCAAGGCCAAATAAGACAATATAATTATATTTATGATTAAGCCCTTCTACAAAGCGCTCTGCTTCTTTCTCCGGATTATAGCCGCTGTGTATCAGGACTTCTTTTCCTTCTTTTTTTTCTTTTAGAGAAGGGCTTTCATTCTTTGCATCGATTACTTCTCTATTCTCAGGTAGGGAAGTATCTTTTATCTCATTTGATAGCTCTGGAGAATTAATGGACATGGATTCAAGGTTTTTGTCTTTAATATTATCAGTCATCTTTTTACCCCCTTCTCTCAGATAATATCTTGTCAAATTGATTCTTAAGGGCTTCTAGCTTTTCTATTAGTTCATATTCAAGGATATCTCCAAGGGATGTGTAGTCCTCTTTTTTTAGTGAATTAACTATCTGGCCAAAAACGTCCTGTAGGTCATCGACAAGTCCTTTTAGTTCAGCATCCTGAAGGGTTATCATAAGGCCGTTAGATGCCTGATAGACCCACTCAAGGCTGTCTGTTAGTTGGATTATAGAGTCTTTGTCCGGGATGGTTCCTGTTTGAATGCTGTGGGCTATTTCTCTTGTGTATGAGATAAGTTTGTCTAGATAGTTAAGGATGGTATCTAAGGTCTCATTAACCAGGTCTTCCTGGGTGACTGATACCACTTCGACTGTCTCTACCCCTCCATCTGCAATACTATCGTGAATTGAGTCAGGGTCTTTTATGATGTCAGGGTTATTCTCCCCGTCAAGGTATATATGTTTAACAAGTCTACCCTCCTGGTTCATCTCTGTTATGTACTCCTTAATCTTCTCGGCTATGTTATTTTCACTTATCCCTTCGGTGTAGGTGTTACCGTCTAATATAAGTTCCATTAAAAATATTTCCTCCCTTCAAAGTCTCGTTTATTTTGGCTTATCATGTTTTGCTTATTTGCTTAAAGCTTGCAAATCAAAGGCTCACCTATAGTATGTAGATAAATATTATAGTTAGCCTCATCAGCAAAATACCAAAAAACATTTTGTCTATTTATGTCTATTATACAGGTTAAGTAAGTCCTTTCCAAGTGGCGAAGTAACTCACCAATTATAGATAACATGAATCTTGTCATTTTCCTTAGTTTAGCATAATTTAGAAAGATTATCACCAAATAGCTTTAGTTATCTCACTATCTTAAACTTTTTCAATATTTTTTAATTATTTTGTAAAAATAGTGTAAAGTTTTTATTTTTCCTGCCGAAATATAAAGTAGGAAGAGAAAACCGAAAATAGATCCGTTATTTAATGGATAAGTATGTCAGGGACGGTTTTTCTTTTCCGTACTAGTATCCTGCAGGAGGCAGGGACTGTTCGGTTAGTTTTAACCCGTCCATTTTTTATTTTGGTAGTATCTAGCGTTAAAAATAAATTATATGAGGAGATGAAGACTATGCTGGTCATAGGCAGAAAACCAGGTGAGTATGTAATGATCGGTGACAACGTGAAGGTGAAGGTAATTAGAAGCGAACAGGGAGATCTAAGACTTGCTATAGAAGCACCAAAAGAAGTTAAGATCACCCGGGGCGAAATTTATGAGAAAGAACTAGCCCAAAAGAAAGTAGCACCGCTTACAAAAGAGATATCATAAATCAAGGTAAACTTATTAAGTCTAGTACGATAACAAATTAAAAAGATAGTTTTTCATCAGGGACGAGTCGATTATTAACTAATGCCGGTAAGGAGTACCGGTGGTTAATAATCCACTCGTCTATTTTTGTTTTTAATGAATTTATTTATGATGCCAACGCTCGTAAGAATTTGCAAAACAATCCAAATTAAAACTCGCTTATGGCATCATAAATAAAATCTTAGATGTACTCTGGATAATAAGCCGCTAAGGCTTGTTATATAAAGAATCACCGTGGGAATGGATGCTCACGGACAAAAATTTCAAGGAGGATGATGAATAATGAGTATGAGGATCAACACAAATGTAGAGTCGCTTAATGCGCACAGGAATTTACAAGGAACAAATAACAACATGAGGACCGCCCTTGAGAGACTATCAAGCGGCCTTAGAATCAACCGCGCTGCAGATGATGCGGCAGGATTAACCATCTCTGAGAAGATGAGAGGGCAGATAAGCGGTCTTAATCAAGCCGTAAGAAACGCCCAGGACGGTATCAGCCTTATACAGACTGCAGAAGGTGCACTAGAGGAAACTCACAATATTCTGCAGAGAGTGAGAGAGCTTGCTGTTCAATCGTCTAACGACACTAACACCAATGAAGACCGCCAGGCAATCCAAGAAGAGGTAGACCAGTTAGCTGCTGAAATCACAAGGATTGCAGAGACAACAGAATTTAACACCCAGGAGCTACTAGATGGAACTTTTGATGGCATTTTCCATATAGGTGCTAATGCAGGACAGAATGTTGATCTAAGTGTGGATAACATGAGTGCCAATGACTTAGGGGTTGCTGATCGAGGTAACGCACAGTTTCAGCTAGAGATTGCGGATCATGATAATTTTGATGCAGGTGATACTCCTCTTGATGATACAGATGGTTACTATGAATTAGAAGTAGTAGATCACGGAGAGAGCATTAAAGTAGGCGATTATACTGACGATTTTTCTGGATATGCTCAGTATTCATTACAAGATGCTGATGGTACTGTATATGCTGTTAGCTCAGACGGCGAAGATTATTATTTCGTAGAATCTGATACCAGTTATACAATTGACCAACTAGCAGAAAAAGCAAAAACTGACAGTGCTGACGTAGATTTCTTTACTGGTACTGGTGAAGCAGTAGAATTTGATGAGCCTGTAACAAGTGGCGTAGTTAGTTTTGACGTAGTTGAAGCAGGCGATGATCATCAGTTGGAAAATATTAGAGCAACAGGAACGATTGAGTTTGAAGAAGGCATGAGCATGTCAAGTGGAGAGTATACTTATATAACTTCTGATGGGGATATCGAAGATGCAGCAGAAGAGGCAGGGTTACTTCCTGACGGGGAGGGTATGTCTTCTGATTGGAAACATGGAGCATTAGTTAATGCAGATGGTGAACTTGTAGCTGTACAAAATAGCGAAAACGAATTTTTCTTAGCAGAAGAACTGAGTTTAACACAGGGTACTAGTGACGGGGGTAATGACCGCGTAGATCATGTATTTGAAACAGAACATTTTTCAGATGGAGACACAATAACTATAGCCGCTGAGGGTGGAATTGACGTATCAAACCAAGCCGCAGCAGACAGCGCTATCTCTGTAATTGACAACGCCATCGATGCAGTGTCCTCTCAGCGTTCTGAATTAGGAGCCCTTCAAAATAGACTAGAACACACTATCTCTAACCTTGGAGTAGCCTCTGAAAACCTGACAGCTGCAGAGTCTAGAATTAGGGATGCTGATATGGCTAATGAGATGATGAACTTTACAAGGCTACAGATACTACAGGAAGCTGGTACTGCTATGATGGCTCAGGCCAACATGAATCCACAGTCAGTACTTCAACTTCTAGGATAATAATAATCACACAGTTAGACAATAATAAGCCGGTCGGCGTTGCCGGCTGGCTTATTTTTTCATTAATTTATCATCAACTGCCCCAAGGATAACAATGGAGGGGATGACATTGAGAATAGATGGTATTGTCTCTGGTCTTGATACCAGGGAAGTGGTAGAGCAGTTAATGGATATCGAGAGAAGACAACCTCAGAGAATTGAGAGAGAGATAGAGACTGTAGAGAGTCAAAAAGACGCCTGGCGCGAAGTAAACAGTGCACTTTTGAGCTTTTCTAATACATTATCTTCTCTTGGAGACAAGGATACTTTTGTCTCAAAAGATGCATCTAGCAGTGCAGATAATATTTCAGTCTCTGCCTCTAATAATGCTTCTGAGGGTAGCTACAATATAGGAGTAGAGCAGGTAGCCACTGCCCACAGATTGTCTTCTGGAGATGAAGTAGAAGGAGAATTTGGCGAGGAATATGGCAGTGGAACAGGCAGGCTAATGATAGAGATAGACGGTAAAAAGTATGTCTTTTTGATAGAAGAGGAAAGTTCTCTTGAAGATGTAATGGATATGATTAATTCTAGTGATCTATTATCAGAAGAAAGCGATGATGACTCAGTACCAGTAAGCGCAAGGATAATTGAAAATAGATTAGTTATCGAAGCTGATAAAACTGGTTTAAAGAACCAAGTCACTTTATCTGATGATGATACAGGTGTATTAGACTGGTTAAGGCTAGATGAAGATACTAGATTTGAAAGTGAAGCAGAAGATGCAAGAATCTACATCGAGGATATAGGTCAGACAATTACCCGAAGCGAAAACATCATAGATGATCTATTTGATGGTGTAAGTATTGATATAAGCGGGGTTAGTCTAGGAGAAGGTGAAAGCCTATCATCAAGGATAACGGTATCACAAGATACAGATAGAGCACTAGAAGCTGTAAGAGGTTTTGTTGAAGGTTATAACAAAGCTGTAGATCTTTTGAATAAGAAGGGATTTGTCGAAGCAGGTAGTAATGGTGATGTTCAATCTGGGACTCTTCAGGGAGAATCCCTTTTAAACAGTATTACAAGGAACATTAGGACTAATGTTACAAATCCTGTATCTTTGGGAGATAACAATAATCTCTCTATAGGTAATATTGGTATACAGGTAGATAGGCACGGAGAGATGTCTTTGGATGAAGATAAATTTCTAGAAGCCTTAAACGATAATGAAAAGCAGGTTAAAGAACTCCTTAGCGAAGACAAAGGTATCTCTGGTAGGGTTAAAAATTACTTGGACAATGTTACTTTTAGTGATAATGAGATAAGACATAGAAGTACTTTTCTAGATAACTCCTTTATAGGTAATAGAATAATTAACCTCAGAGGTAGCATTGATAGAAAAAACGATCAGATAGAACGCTTAGAAACAAGGATTGACAGGCGCGAGGAAAATCTTCTAAGGCAGTTTCAAAGGATGGAAGAAGCCTTTCAAAGAGTACAATCCGAAAGTCAGTGGCTTTGGATGAGTTTTAATGACTTTTAATTAAAGTTAAAAATGGGGTGGATATATTGCTTAACAATATATCAAGTAATAATTTAATAGCTTCAAAAGATCTAGGTAGTACAAAAATTTTTGATGATACTAACAAAGCAGATACTAATAAAAGTGATATCAAAACAGAAAACCCTTCTAACTCACAACAAACAAAAATAGCTCACGATGTACAAGATATAATAGACACTGAAGAAATTATCAGTGAACTTCAGTCAAATAAATTTATTAATAAGGGATTTGCCTATGAGATCCACGAGGGTACTAATAGAATAAGGGTAGAGATCATAAACCGAAGTAACAATGAAGTGATAAAAGAAATCCCTCCGGAAAAACTTCTTGATATTTTCGCTGGGATAAAAGAAAATATCGGTGCTTTTGTTGATAAAAAGTTATGACATACTTAAATACTCTTTCTATACTCTAAATAAAAAACTAACACAATTCTATCTATTCTTTCCACGTAAATTTTTTCCATCAAAATATATTAGAGAAGAAACTCTTATCCTCCGCGAAATTTGGAGGATATTTGTTTGTTGAAGTTTATTATAATTATAACCTTTGCCGGTGGAAAAAAAGGATACGTCTCAATTTTTGCTCTTATATTTTCTCTATATCTTCAAAGATATCTTTCATTTCTTCATCACCAGTTCCTTCATACTCTTTTGCCTTTCTCTCAGCTTCCTCAATTATATTGTTAACTGCAGGTCTTACTTT
The DNA here is from genome assembly GCF_022539405.1 of Natranaerofaba carboxydovora. Taxonomy (NCBI): domain Bacteria; kingdom Bacillati; phylum Bacillota; class Clostridia; order Natranaerobiales; family Natranaerofabaceae; genus Natranaerofaba; species Natranaerofaba carboxydovora. The sequence continues at coordinate 2,752,669 of NZ_CP054394.1, forward strand.
TGCCTTCATTTTTTTAAATTCATCTATCAGCTGTTTCCCTGAATATCCTTTTTCAACAAGCTCTTTTAGAATTTCCTCAGAAAAATCAACATCTCCTTGTATTCGCTTTGAATTTAACTTATTCATAAACTTACTACTCCTTTTTCTTTAAGTCGCTTCATTAGTATTTATAACTTCTATTTAAGTTCATTACTTCTTACTATTTACTTTTTGTTTTTTTGATTATACCATGAATCACAAGATTATCTAAATAATCAAAATACACGTCTTTCGAATTTACGCTAATAGGTTTATTCGTTTCGCTATAATATAACTTGATGTATGGTATAATATATTTATAAAAGTAAAAAATACTGGAAAACTTAAGTTAGTACCATAAAGAAAGTGGGTGATGTAGATGTCTAACTTAGAAATTTCAAAAGATGAAATTAAAGATTTTAAAAAGCTGTCAATTATCGAAAAACTAACTCCTTTAAAAGAGTATGTAAAGCTTCTTGAAAAGAAATATCAATGCAATTTTGAGGAATTAGAGGATAAAGTCAACAATGATCCTGAAAATTTTGAGTTATGGGATTCATATATTGAATGGAAAGCGTATCAAGAAAAAACAAATGAATTAACAAAAAAATATGAGGAAATTGAACATGCAGACAGTATTAGATTTGTTGAATAACTAAAAAGTAATCTATAGCTATGAGGTCTTGGACTTTAAGCAAAGTGAAAATTTTTCTTATATGTAAAAGCTTATCCCCCATAAACTTAATTTGGGGGACTTATTTTGACATACTAGAGAGTATTCAACTAGAGAATATTTACTTTTAATTTTTCTTATCAAAATGAGCCCCCTTCTTTTTGCCTTCATTATTTTGAGCTTTCTTTTTGGAGTATAATTTAGTTCCCATGCTTTTCTTTAGCTTTTTTAGGTCATTATGACCGGTTAATTTTAGAAGCTGTTCTTCATGTTCTTTACTCCTGTTAAACACATCTTCCATTAGTATATTTATCTCATCTTGAAGTTTTCTTATTTTTGAAAGGTATGAGCTGTTTAATCTATCATTATCTTCTGTTATCAAATCTTTATATTCTTCTTTTAAAGCAGTTATCTTTTCTTCAAGTTTATTTTGTTTGTCAAGGATTTTACTCTTCTCATTGGTGATCTCTACATAATCATCGAACCTGCCGTCTTTCAGGCAGGTGTCCTGCTTATCTGTTATCTCCTGGAGTCTAGCTAAGTTTAGTTTATATTTTTCTAGGTATTTAATCCAGTCATCAAGCTTTTCCACTTACTCCACCTGCCTGCTTTGCTTCACCCTTTTGATTTTTAAGGGTTTTTTGTGCTTGTTGGAAGGTTTCTTTCATCTCTGTTAGCATGTTTCTTACCCGTGCTATTCTATCTTTATCTTTTTTGATATTTGCCTGGATTAGCTCATTTAGCATGTATTCATACAGGCTAAAGAGGTTTTTGGCTATCTCTCCACCTTTGTCAAAGTCTAGAGATACCATAAGTTCGTTAACTATTTCCTGTCCTCTTTTTATCTTTTCGTTTGCTGTTTTTAGGTCATTATCTTCAATGTGTTTTTCTGCCTGCTTTAAGAACTTGATCCCACCATCAAAAAGCATGAACATCAATCTTTCAGGTGTAGCAGTCTGCACAGAGGTCTCCTTATATTGGTTGTATGGGTTTTGATTCATCATGCTAAATACGCCCCCTTTGGTCTTATCAAAACTTCAATCAAACATATAACATAATACTTATTTGATACTGTTCTTTTATTTTTTAATTTTACTTTCCATTTCATTTTAATTTTAAATTAAAGCCTAAGGATTAATTTTAGCTTTAACACTAAATGGTCTCATCAATGATTAGGCCGACCATCTCTTTTATACCTGCCACAATATCAAGAATCTTCTCCGGAGGTATTTCTCTTATTACTTCTTCATTCTCTCTATCTACTACCTCAACCCAAATTCTATCCGTCTGTTCATGGATATTGTAGTCAAATTCTTTGTCAACAAATTTAGTAGCTTCTCTTAACTCATCAACAAGTTTTTCTACGTCTTCTCTTTCTAGAAGCTGGCTTCTACGGCTTTCTGCAGAGAGTTCATCTCTTTCTACTTCTTCCCTGGTTCTTTCCCTTGCGCTTTCACCGCTTCTTTCTAAGTTCTTTCTCTTTGATTCAGCAGGGTTATTTTCAACACCTCTAGTTCTTGGTATAGGGTCAGTACCATCTACTCTCAAGGTGTTTCACCTCTTTTCCTTGTCAACTTTTCTTATCAAAAAACACCCCTTCTTCTTTTATATGTCTTGGTTCTGGATGATAGGAATTAACCACTTTTCTATCACGTTTCGTTTTTGATAGTTCTTTTTCGATTTCTTTTTTGTTATGTCCTATTAGCTTTTCAAGCTCTTTTACTTTTCCTTCGGCTGTTCTTAGGATATCTTTGTTTTCTTCTCTTAGGTTATTTATTTTATCTTTATATGGCTCTGGGATGGCATGTTCCTGCCATTTTTCCTTGTACTCTTTAAGCTGGGGGGTTATATCACTCATCTTATTCATAGTACGCTTTTTTTTGTTAAATAAGCTCATAAAGCTTTCAATATCTTCTTCTTTAAGGTATTGAAGCTGTTTATCCAGTACTTTTAGGTATTTATTTGCTGTTTTATTATATTTTTCTAAAAGCTCCTGCCAGTTTTGAAGCTCTTTCAAAATTTATCCCCCCGGTCACATCACTAATATTTATCTGAATATGTTACATATTCTGTAGTTCCTGCTGAAGGAAATCTCCTTCTGCAAATGTTTCCTGTAATGATTCTTCCATTCTGCCAAACTGCTGCCACATGGTCTCTTCTCTCATGTCAATTCTTCTTTCCATACTATCGATTCTGTCTTCTTTTCTGTCTATATTACCTCTAAGGCTTAATATCCTCTCGCCGATCATGGTTCCCTGTTTGTCTCTATCCTGGTCTCCCTCATAGGCAAATCCTTCGTCTACAATATTTTCTTCTAGTCTAGTGGCAACACCATCTTCACTTGCAAAAAACTCTTCAACAAGCTCTGGCTTATCTTCTAATACTTCTCTAAATCTCTCCTCATCAAAGTCAATCTGACCAAGTTCACCAGGGTTAAAGCTATCTCCAACAGAAGCTTCTCCGCCTACATCAAGACCAAAGTATGCAGCACTTAGCTTTGTATCTTCATTTATATCTTCATACTGGTCAACATCAACATTAAGATCTCCTGCGTTAATTGGATCAGTTAACTGCCTTCTTAAGGAGTTTTGAAGGTTTCTTAACATGGAATCTCCTTGAAGGGCTCCTGTCTGTATATCTTCCTCATCTTCAACTTCTTCACCATATTCCTGAACTTCACCTTTTTCCCTAAGAAAAGATTCTATTTCGTTGTAATTATCTACAAATTCCTGCATTGATTCTACAGGGGTGTCCATATCACGGGAAATATCTATAGTGCCAGATGTTTCTTCATCAGCACCACTAATATCTATAGTTACATCTTCTTGATCAGGTCTAAATTCACTTAATTCTATCTCATTAGACTGAAGGTCATCACGTCTGGTAAATCCTATAGTGACATCAGCATTTTGAGCAGCCTGCTCTTCAAATCTATCTTCATAATCTTCAGCTTCTAGATCATAATCTTCAAACCCTATCTGCTCTAAGATATTCTCATTCTCACTTTCAATGTTTGTAATCCTATTATCTTCTCCGGTCTCGGTAGATTCAATTATCAGTCTGCCGTCTTCTGCGCTTTCTCTTTCCACATGAGACTCCAGATCACCCTCTGATTGCTGTGTTATTGCTTCAGCTATATCAAAGATGTCATCCCCGTCATAAAGCTCAATATTAAGTTCTTCTCCTCCAACTTCTATAATTAGGTCTTCGCTTTCTTCCCCGTTTAAGTCAAGTTCAAAGTCTTCTATGTCGCTTATAGGTTCTGAAGAAGATATTGCATGAGCTTTAGCAGTTTGATGCACTTCTATATCATAGTTTCCCTCTTCAGCATCGCTACCTGCTGTTACTGATATTCCCTCCGGAGCTTCTGTATTCATATTTGTAAAGGTGTCTCTATCTCTAATGGGGGATACAGTATCTGCTAAGCCCTTAATGGTCTTATTAACATCACGCCAGACGTCTTTTTTTCCTTCTACTTCACTTATTTCTCCTTCCATCCTTTGAATAGGTTGGCGCTCTATCTGCATCATAGTATTAATAAATTCCTGGGTGTCAAAACCGCTTGCTAGTCCACCTACTCTCATATGATCCATTCCACTTCCGCCCATACCTTCCATAACTTACACCTCCTAAAAAAACCTGCTTTAAACCTTCTCGTCTATTATAAGCCCGGCTTTTTCTTTAATCCCTGCGATAACGTCTAGTATATCCTCAGGTGGGACCTCTTTTATAACTTCATCTGCTCCCCTGTCTATTATTTCAACCCATACCCTGTCTAGCTTTTCATGAATATTGAAGTTAAATCCCTTGTCATAGAAGCGCTCTACTTCCTCTGATTCTTCTAAGGCCTTTTCTATTTCATCCCTGTTTATTTCTTCTCTTCTTTTCTCCGGGGCCAGTTCATCTTTTTGAAACTTGTCACTTATCTTATAATCATGATTATTGGTCTTACCTGCAACACTCTCAGGCCTATCAATTTTTGCCGCCGGGCTAGCTTCAGCAATATTCAATTTTGGTCACCTCCTAAGTTTAAAAAAGGCCAGCCGACTTGGTCGGCCGGCCTTTTGATATCAAAGGGTCTATTACTGAAGAAGCTGAAGTACGCCCTGCGGCTGCATGTTGGCCTGAGCCATCATAGCAGTTCCTGCTTCTTCTAGTACCTGATGCCTTGAGAAGTCCATCATTTCTTCTGCCATATCAGCATCTCTAATTCTTGATTCAGCAGCTTCTAGGTTTTCAGATGCCACACTTAAGTTAGCGATAGTGTGCTCTAGTCTGTTTTGAAGTGCTCCTAGTTCGGAGCGCTGGGATGAAACAGTGTCGATTGCGTCATCAATAGTTGATATTGCACTATCGGCAGAGTCCTGATTTTGTATATCAAGACCACCTTCAGCTGTTACGTCTATTGTATCTAATTCATGCAAGTCAACATCAGTACTTGAAGCAATAGGATCTGCATCGTCCCAATCTTCGTTATCAGCAAGGTCTATATCATCTGCTGAATAAATATTATTTCCATCAGAATCTATCACAGCTACAACATTATCAGTTTCTACATCGTCTCCTTCTCTTATTAATGCATAGCCATCATCATCAACGCCATCTATGTCGCCACCTTCAATTACTTCATATGTTCCGCTTTCTAAGTCATTTTCAAGATCTACAGTAGCAGTAGCTGATGCACTAGCAATTGAGTCAGTTTCAGTTATCTCTAAGTAAACTTCACCAGAGGTTACAGGAGCATCGAAATCTAGCCCCGCATCATCATCTACATCTGCTTCTCCTTCTCGAAGTTCTTCAACAGTAGCTGTATCTTCCAGTGCATCATATACTTCTCCGTCGTTGCTAACCGCACGAGCATTACCATCCTCATCAACAAGAGCGTATTGTGCAAATTCATCTGTATCTACTTCATAAATTTCTCCTAGATCTACAACCTCAAGTTCATAAGTTTCTTCTCCCTCAAGTGCTGTATCGTCTAAATCGTCTAAATCGTCAATATTGTCAGTAGTTAATTCAAAACTTACATTACCACCTTCTCCAACACCTAGGGCACTTGCTCCCATATTATCAATAGCTAAATCAACATTTTGTCCTTCATTAGCTCCAATATGGAAAGTTCCTTCAAAAGTATCATCTAGTAGTTCTTGGGTGTTAAATTCAGTTGTTTCTGCAATTCTTGACAGCTCCTCTGCAAGCTGGTCCATCTCGTCCTGCATAGCACCACGATCATCATCAATGTTCGTGTCGTTAGCTGACTGTACTGCAAGTTCTCTCATTCTCTGCAGGATACCATGAGTCTCTTCAAGAGCACCTTCTGCAGTCTGGATAAGGCTGATAGCGTCCTGAGCATTACTTACAGCCTGGTTAAGACCATTAACCTGTCCTCTCATCTTCTCTGAGATTGACAGACCTGCTGCGTCGTCTGCTGCACGGTTAATTCTCTGACCGCTTGATAGCCTTTCCATAGAAGTCTGCATGTTCTCGTTGGTTCTTTGAAGCTGCCTGTGGGCATTCATCGCTTCAATGTTCGTGTTAATTCTTGCCATTTGAATCATCCTCCCTGATTTTTATTTGGGCGTCCCTGCCCGTTTTTTTGCTCCCATTTGAAGAGATGGCCATCTCTTTTGTTTAAGGGAATATATGAATTAACCCCATCTTGGGGATAATCCCTAGTATTAGTTCCTACTATAATATATCGGCTTTAAGATGTATTGTTGTTAGCATGGTGAGTAGTTTGTAGGTTCTTTTAGAGCTTCTCACAGGGTTTTGGCTTTTTTTTGCTCTCTTATTCACCCTGATTTTTCTTGTTTTTTAGGGCATCTGATAATTTTCCAAGGGTATCCTTTGATAGTTTGGTAGCCTGGATGTTTTGTCCCTGGATTTTTTCGTAGACTTCTTTTCTGTGAATCTCTACATCCTTTGGTGCCTTGATGCCAACCTTGACCCTGTCTCCTTCTAGCTTTACTAAGGTTATCTCTATGTCATCTCCTATGATTATTGATTCTTTTTCTTTGCGGGATAGTACTAGCATTTAGACTGCTCCCTTCGCCCTGTCTTCGTTAAACAAAGGGTGTTTGGTACCATAAGGAGATGGGTGTAGGATTACTTGTTTCCCAAGGCGTTTGTCAGGGTTTATTATTAAGGGGCCTTGAAGGTTTACTGTGGCTTTTTTGATATCTTGTTCTGGTACGGTTACTATAGCGAGGATAACACCCTTGGTTGGGTCATCTAGCTCTGTTATAGATATCTCTTCTTCTGCTATCTCTACTTTGTAATCTGTGAAGAACTGTGATGGGTCTATTAAGAGAAAGAAGAGCTCAATATCATCTATTGATTGAAGATACCAAAAAGGAGTATCCTTCTCCCCCTGCAGTAACAGGTATCTGGTATAATCAGAGAAACCTACTAATCCACTTGGAAAGGTTATTATCTTATCTTCATCTATCTTAATCTCCCCTAAGAAGGGGCTATTTATCTTCTTAGTCATTAATAACACCTCTTAAAAACAATAATTATCTTACCCTTATATCTATCTGAGGTTCTGGGTCTACTTGTATATTTAGGCTTCCTGCCTCTATGTATGCACGCCTTGCTATATCTTCTAGGTTAATTCTTAGCTCTTCTGGGGAATAGTCAAGGTCAATCTCCCCTTCTTGTACTTCAATTCTTGGAGGGTTCTGTGGTACTAGAGCTATATTGAATTCATCTTCTGCAAAGACGTGCTGGATAACCTGATCTATTAATGGATTGCCCCCGTCTTCTATTCTCTGAAGCTGATCACCCCAGGCGGATATCCTTCCTATTGCTTCATAAGCTTCCTGCATCCCTTTGTCTGCTCTTTCGCTGGCAAGGCTTACTACTTTTTTGCGGTTTAGGTCTTCATAGACTTCGGTAGAGTCCACCTGGACCTGGGGGAAGTTAGTCGTTAGTGAGAACTGACGATCTTCTTTGTCTAGTTGGAAGTCTCTACGACTCATATCAAGCTCAGATTCCATGGGGGTACTCTGGAGATCTAAGCTTCCAAATGTAATATTTATCTCAAGGGATCTATCTATACCTACTCCCATAGGTTATCCACCCCTAACTACTGAAGGAAGTCAAGCAGGGTAGGCTGTATTACCCTTGCTCCTGCACTAAGAGCCATACGGTGCACGTTCTCCTGCATCTTAAGGTCCATGATAGTCTCTGCCATGTCTGCTTCTTCTACTTTTGATAAGCGGTCCTTTGACATGTGCTCTACATCTTCAAGGCGGTTCTTGGTAAGCTCCATCCTGTTTGTTCTAGCTCCTACTGTTGAGCGGTTATCTAAGGTATGATCTATCCATTTATCTAGATTAGATATATTTTCGTTTGATAGCCTGTCGTGATTACCCTCTTTTAGATCATGATATACCTGATCTAGGGTATGGAACATACTGCTCTCAGGGGTTGGCTCTGTCTTGAAGTCAAGGCCGTGATAGGAGGTTGCAGTTACTTCGTCATCGCCGCCTTCAACTTCTACCCAACCGGTAGTAACAGGTCTGTCAAAGTCTAGGGTTATTGGTTCATCGTCATCATCCTGGGCTAAGTCTTCCTCGTTTATATTCTCTAGATCATCAGTTTCGACACCGTCTTCTAAGGCATACCATGTTCTACCGTCCTGGCTAACTGCGGTATATTCTTCATTGTTATCTTTCATAGCGTAATTAACCTGCATATCATTTATCTCTATGCCTTCATCTCTGACATCTTCAACCAGGTATTTGCCTTCATCTTCTAGGGCTATATTATCTATGTCTTCTTCTACGGTAGAGCTATTACCTTCAGGAAGGCCTGCTGACACTTCACCACTTGTAACGGAATAGTCAAAGCTAATGGTAGCAGGATTATCTTCCCCGTCAGTGATTATGTGGGTTGTTTCAAGATCATCTTCTTCTACAGATGATTCTAATATATGATAATCATATCCATCTTCACTTACTGCATATATGTCACCGTCTTCATCTCTTAGGGCGTAGCTTGCATCTATCTGTTCTTCGTTATCATCTCCGATATCTACAGCCACTGGCTCATCTAGCTCATAAGCTTCTAGATCCATATCCTCAAATTCTGAATCTACCTCACCAAAGGCTCCTATATCTATATCACCGTTATCAAAGTCAAATCCTTCCGCTGCTATTCCATCAGGAAGTTCTTTGTTTTCTAAGGCTGTAGGGTCACCAAAGACATCTCTACCGGGTACATTCTTGGTAGATTCTACACCTACGTTGATCTCGGTAGATAGGACCCCGTCATTACCTGTGTATTCAATTTTACTCATACCGAATTCATTTTCCTCGTCTAGTTCCTGAAAAGGCTCTTCTGTGGTCTGATGACCTCCGAACAGATACTTACCACCTTGATCGGAGTTAGCCACCTGAAGAAGGTGGTCTCTTAATTCTTTCACCTCTTCTGCTATGGCGTTTCTTGACTCTTCTGGAAGGTCACTATTAGAGCCTCTAACTGTTAGCTCTCTTGCTCTCTGCATAACGTCTCCTACTTCACCAAGGGCAGAGTCGGTGGATTTTAGCCAGTCGGAGTTTTTCTCCACGTTGTCTATGAACTTCGATAGCTCGGTGTTTTGTGATCTTAGTTTTAGGGCCTCTGAGAGGCCAGAAGGATCATCTGATGGGCGGTGGATTCTTTTGCCCGATGATAGCTTTTCCTGGGTATTATTAAGTCTTGTTAAATTTTTGTGGAGATTGGTATTCAGAGTATCTACGAGCATATTGTTTGTTACCCGCATAATTTTTGCCTCCTTAAGCTCTATATAATCGATAGTCTATCGATAGTCTAAAGTAAATTCAAGAACTTACCTGTTTTGCTTAGCGTTTTAGCGGCCTACAACACCCATTCTATTGATGATGGTATCAAGCTGTTCATCTACTGCTGTTACCATCCTTGAGGCTGCGTTATAGGCCTGTTGGTATTTGATCATATCTGTCATCTCTTCATCTAGGGATACGCCGCTTACTGCTTCGCGGCGGTTTTTTAGCTGGTTTAGAAGAAGGTCCTGGTTCTCTACCATCTTCTCTGCTTCCTGGGCTTCGACCCCTAGACTTGAGACTGTAGCATCTATGAAGTCATTGAAGGTAGAAGTACCGTCAACGTCTTCTTTTCCTTCATAATAGTCCTCATCTATTATCCTCTCATGCTTTAGCTGGGCCAGGCGTTTGGCGTTTTCGCCGTTACCAGGGTATTTGCCTTCGCCTTCTGTCTCATATCCAGCCCTTATATTAAAGACATCATCTCTAATGTCATCATCTACTTCCATCAGGTCATCCCCGTTATTTAGCCAGTTAAAGAACTCTTCCACATCTCCAGAGTCGCCTTCTTCTCCCTGGGCTTCGTGATAATCAAACCCTTCACTGTGAACGTCGTTAAACTTGTCCTGGAATTGATACATTACACTTCTAAGCTCATTTATCTGATCTTGGACTATCTCGTCTCTAGAATCAAATAGCCCTTTCATTTCACCGTCTCTGAAGTTAATCTCCTGGCCTGTGTGTTCCCACTTGACAACACTACCCTCTGGCTCTACCTCTTCTAGATCGCCTATATCTTCTTCCTCGCCGGGGTCAGCAAGGTCAAAATCCTCTTCTTCAAAGACCATTTGATTTGCCTTCTCTCCACGTACAAGGGCTGTGCCGCCAATGTTTACCTGAAGGTGACCTCTGCTGTCTTCTGATAGTTCATAGTCTGTTAGTTCTGATAGCTCGTCTAGAAGGACGTCTCTTTTGTCCCTTAGATCGTTAGCATTTTTGTCCTGGGAGAGCTCTACGTTATGGATCTGTTTGTTAAGATCTGCTATCTGACGACCGATAGAGTTTATCTCGCTTACCTTTGTACCAATTCTCTGATCTATGTCTTCCTTTAGGTCTACCATCTGGGTGTACATGTGGTTAACGGTATCTGCTAGAGAAACTCCCCGCTCCATTACCTGAGACCTTGCCGTTCTGTCTTCAGGCTCGTCTGCAAGGGTCTGAAGGGATTCCCAGAACTGGTCAAATACGTCTCTAAGACCTGATTCTGAAGGTTCGTTGTAGATTACTTCTAGCTTTTCTAAGGTGTCGTGCTTTGCACTCCAGTCTCCTGCGAAGCGGCTTTCGTTACGGATCTGCTGATCTATGAAGTCATCCCTCATCCGCTCTATATCAGTCACCTCTACCCCTGTGCCTATCTGTCCGGGGCCTGTGGGTGAGTTCATAGCGGGTTTGGTGTAGGGGTTGGTTGCGCTCATCCTCACCTTCTGGCGGGTATAGCCTTCGGTGTTGGCATTAGCTATGTTATGGGAGGTTGTCTCAAGGGCCTTCTTCTGAGAATAAAGGCTTCTTCTAGCCGTCTCAAGGCCAAAAAAACTAGATCTCATTATGTATTACCTCCTTACGGATCGATTAGACCCAAATCTATAATTCAATTCAATTGATTAATACTGTAAATGTAATTAGTCCTTTTATCAAATTCTCTTGTCAAATATGTTTCGTCTGTTCTTTTGTTCTTTTATATTCTGTCCTTCATTCTTGTTAAGGTCTTTGGAGTAGGTACCTGGATCATTCTCTGATGCAGTATATAAGTCAAGGGCAGTATTCACATACTGAAGGGACTGCTGGATAAGCTGGTTGTTTTGCTGGTTTAGCTCTTTTAGCTCTGCTAGGATTTTGGTCAGTTCTTCAAAGAGTTGGTCTAGTTTTTCTCTTTCTTTGCCTTCGCTTGCTTCTATGAAATCAGTCAAGACAGGATCTTCTTTAGTCGGGTCCTCTCCTGTCAGGTTAAGCTTTTCATTAAGTTCTTTTTGGGTGCTTTCTCTGTGTTTTTCTAATTTGCCTGATTTGACTACGATTTTTTCTTCTTTTTTTAGAAGTTCTTCAAGCTCGTTAATCCTTCCATCGACAAGAAGGTCTTTTTTCTCGTGGGCATATTCCAAGAGAAGTTTCTGTGTTGCTAGCTGTTCTTCTAAGTTTTTTATCAGATCGTTAAACATACCCAATTATATCACCCCAAAAATACTAAGCTATGTCAATGCTACGCCATCTAAATCAAAAGCCATAGATCCTAATACTAATAATTAAATAATTAGAACCTAAATAATCATAAGCTAGATCATAACATCAGCTAGATCTTAACATCAAAGCCTGCTTCTTCAATCATCTTCTCTGCTATCTTACCGCTGTCTATAGTGTAGTTACCCTGGTTAATCTGCTCTTTAATCTGGTTTACTTTTTCTGTTCTTACTTCTGTGGTGTTACCTGTCTTTAGCTTCTTAGCCACTCCAGATAGCTCTAAGCTGTCCGGGTTTTGGGTTTTTGAAGTTTTATCAGTTTTGGCTGCTTCTTTATTTTTGTTGTTGTCTGGTTTGTTAGTCTGCTGGCTCTTGTAGGCCTTAAGGTATTCACTTATCTGTCCTGTAATCTTGTTATTCATCAATATTCACCTCGCTAGATAGAGCTATAATAAAGCTATAATAAAGCTATGACCTGCTTTATGCAGATACTTTGATTTCAGAATAAAAATAAACATAAAAACCGATCCACCTAGTATATAAAATCGGCCGGCAAAGGAAAACAGTTTAGAGTAGTTAAACTATCTCCTGCCGGCTCTATGGCCTATATTTTAAAATATATTATACTTACTTCTAGTTGCTTTCTCTTTTAGTCTTTTAATGCGTCATTTGTTTTCTGTGCTATTTGTCTTTAAAGCGATCTCTTATGTGAATCTTGCCGCCTTCTTTTGGTCTGTCATCATCTTCTTTTTTCTCTTCCTTTTTCTCTCCCATGGCCTTTTCTAGGTCTGATTGGAGTTTTCCTGTACAGTCACTGCAGTATTTGCCCCTTTTGGTTGGAGCACCACAGCTCATGCAGGAAACACTAATATTTTCAAAAGACGAAGCCTCTAGTCTTCCTTCCCTGATGAAGTTATTAATCCGCTTCTCACTAACTTCTGTTTCTTCAGCGACTACTGGTACTGTTGCCCCAGGGTTATCGTCAAGGTATTGTTTTACTTTTAAGAAATCCTCTTCTTCTTTCTGGATACATTCAGGGCAGATCTTTTTGCCTACCTTTTTAAATAGCTTACCGCATTCGGGGCAGTTTGTAATATCCATTATTGACCCCTCCCTTCTAAGATAAAAAATAAAGCACAATATGATTAACAATATTAATTAATCATATCATAGTTTTTAAGCTTAAATTAATTGCACCAAAATCAATTATTATATTTGATACCTGGTAATTTCATTATCTCACGAATTATCTGCAGAGCACAAGGGATGTTATCTCACTGGCTCCATTTTGTAATAGCACCCGTCTTCCTTCTTCAAGGCTTGCTCCTGTGGTAGAGATGTCATCTATGAGAAGTATTCGCTTCTTAAGATAACATTCCTTCTCTATGTGTAGATTTATGTCGAATTTACCCTTAATATTTAAAAGTCTTTCTTTTCTACCAAGCTGTCCCTGGGGGATGGTATCTTCACTTCTTACAAGGAGCTCATAGGCAGGTATCTTGAGGCTATCTGATACCACTTCTGCTAAGAGTTCTGCCTGGTTAAACCCTCTCTCTATTAGTCTGTTATAGTGAAGGGGAATGAAGGTAATGGTGTCTATTTTGTCACAGAGAGAGCTCTTGTCAAAGAGTATAAATTTTAATATGTCTTTAAAGATATCAACAAAGATATATTTGAAGATGTGAGCTAAGCCTTTGTCGTGAAGTTTTTTCTCTTCTTCTAGAAGAACCCTTAAGGCTAGTAGACGTCCTAAAGGAAGTTTTAGCTCTGTGTTTTTGCCTAGTTTTAGTTCATGGATTAGGTCTTTTAGGTAGCCTCCGTAAGGTGCTACATATAAGAGTGTTGGGTCATTGTTATCATCCAAGTTGTTATTTTGGTTATGACTGTTTCTTTTGTGATTATCTTGTTTATGACTGTTTAGTTTATTTATCTGTCTATGAGACAAAAGCCTATTTGGTTCAAGAAAGTCTAGTCTATTTACACATCTTTTGCAGATTATTTCGCTATTGTTTTCTAAGTAAAAATTTCCTTTAGAAAAACTAAAGGAAGGTGTTAGAATTTGAGGACCGTCCCCGATTTGGTCACTGCAGAGTAGGCAGGATCCTGTTTTTAGATATTTATTAAATTTGGTATTTGTGATAAACTTATCTATAGTGACCAGAACCTTCCTATTTAGTTTTTTCCTCTGGGTTATTTAAAGGCATGTTATCTGAACATTATGTTATTTGAACAGTATCTATCTAGATTGTTTATTTAAATATTTAGGATTATTTGTTTATAAAACGTTTAAAACTCCTTTGAAGGATCTTCCATAAAATATGGAGAATATAAAATGTCGTGGAGATGATTTTTTATGTTATGATGGCAAGTTATAGTTTGCTAGTAATTAACTGACAAAGAATAATCCTATCATGAGTTTTAAAAACTTTTTAACTTAAACAAGGGGTGATCTTAGTTGAATGAGAGATTAGAAGTTTTCAAAAATGCCAATCTAAAAAACTTAATATTTAACGGGTGTATGTTCTTAGCGCTTTTAGTTTTTTTGTTTGAAAGGTCTGTCACTATGGCTTCATACTGGCCGCTTTTTTATATTTGCCTTGGGGTATCTGTAATATCTGCGGGGACCAGTATTTATCTTTATCAAAGAAAAAGAAGCGACAGCAGGATCAGGTATGTGTTATTTATTGGATTCTTAATTAATTATACCATTGTTTTGTTTGCCCTGCCAAATCCTTTTACCTATGCCATTATTTTCCCGGTGCTTCTTGTCAGTCTATCCTATCTTGATCAGAAGTTCATTGCAACTTGTGCCGGGCTTTCTTTAATAGTTAATATCTTCTCTGTGAGTGAGGTTTTGGCCTTTGGAGGTATCGCAGGGAATATTGCAAACAGCGGTGATGGGATACTTGTTTATCAAATCTTTGCCCCGGCAGCCTTTCTTGTAGGGACCTTTTTCCTTGGTAATCTATTCGGGGGCAAACAGTCAGCAGAAAATACTTCAACAAAAGAAGCTGCAGAAAATGCTGGAAAAACAACAAATACAAACAATTCGGGCACTAATCAAAGTGCTAATCAAAATAACCAAAGTACAAACACCTCAAACAACAATAGCGGCGAAGAAGAACTAGCAAAGAAACTATCCGATACCTTAAATAGAATTAGAAAGTCTATCGAAGAAGCATCAAGCGGAATAGATCAGCTAACTTCTAGTGTAGAGCAGGTTAGCGAAGGTATTAACCAAAACACCAAGTCCCTTCAGGATACTACTGCTGCTGTGGAAGAGGTATCTAGGTCTTCACAAACTATGGCCGAATCAGCAGAAAAGATCTCTGAAAGCAGTAGCAACACTAAGGAAAATGCAGATGAAGCAAACAAGCTAACAGAGGAAGCAGTAAACCATATCAAAACAGTCCATGATGGAAGCAACAAAACACAAGAAGTAGCAAAGCAAGCTCAGGAATCTACCCAGAAGATAACCAAGTTCACAGAGACCATTACAGAGATCTCAGAACAGACTAACCTTCTTGCTCTAAATGCTTCTATTGAAGCTGCAAGGGCTGGCGAGGAAGGAAAAGGCTTTGCCGTTGTTGCAGATGAGATCAGAAAACTCGCAGAACAGTCTAGAGAAGCTGCCGATGAGGTTATGGGTGTTGTAAAAGAGATTACAGATAGAACCGAAAAGGTAACAAAGGCCGTAATGGCAGCAGAAGAACCTCTTGCTAACGCAGTAAATAGTGTGGAGGATGCAAAATCAAAGGTAGTTAACATAGTTGATCAGATTAAGGAAGTTGATGATCAGATCCAAAACATTGCAGCAGGTGCTGAAGAACAGTCTGCTTCAAGTGAAGAGATGGAAGCTTCGGTTAATGAGGTCCTAGAGACCATGAAGAAAAATGACACTAATACATCTGAGATAACAGCCAATATCCAGGAGCTAAACAGCTTCCTAGATGAGATAGAGGATAGCATTCAGGAGCTTGATTCTTTAAGCAGTAGCTTGGAGAATAAAGTCGTGGACTAAATCTAAATAAATAGCAGCCTGTCTATACTTTAGTTAATAATAATAAAGATAGATGGGCTGCTTTATTAAGCTTTTTAAATGGCGTTCTTCTCTCATACACATTGACCCTTAACAAAAATTTTAGCATCTACTGGAACATTATTAATCTCATTATGATTTTTACTTAATACTCTTAGACTGGCTTTATACCCACTCTCATATAGTGGATCTACGTTACGATTAAATATATAATGTAATTTTCTTCTTTTGTCCAAGTCAAAATCAGCTATTATAACCCAGATACTTAAGTATCTTTCAAGTTGATATACAAAAACTTTCTCTGTAAATTCAAATTCAAGTAAAGGATCCACTGTTTTTTTAATTAAATCTTCATTTTTCATAAATAAACACCCTTTCATTTAATACTTGCCTTTATTAACAACCGTTTGATTAATTATACTACAAATCTAAACTCAATATCAAAAGTTCTACTCCTCAATAAACCCCTTCTTTAATGCTTCTTTGTTCAATCTATCTATTAGTTTTCTAGCCCTTTTCATAGCTTTTGTAATATATTCTCCTGCGAAGATCACTTCACCGTAAGGATCGGCTCCGGTTCTCCCGCTTCTTCCTGCCATCTGTACAAGAGCTCTATCATCAAAGACGTCATGATTGCTAAATAATACCAGGACTCTAACTCCTTCAAGGGTTATACCTCTCTCTAGAATAGTTGTGCTTACAAGGATTTTTATTTTGCCATTTGTGAATTCGATTAGTTTTTCATCCCTTTTTGGGTCTTTTGAGTGGCTAAAAGAAACTATAGAGGCTATACTATTGTCTGCATCATTACTCAAGTGTTCTTGTTTTTTTAAGTAGTTCTGTTTTCTTAAATACTTTTCTAATCTCCTAGAAGTCTCTTCTGCAAGGTTGATAGTCGGTACAAATACAAGCATAGGTTTATTCAAGTCAAGGTTTTTGTCTATGAATGAAGTTATCTTTTTAGAGAATTTTCCGTTATTTCCTTCCATGCCTTTTTTTGATACTTTTATCAGCTTTGGTAAGGGCGCTGGTTTTTTGTGAAATCTAGCCGGTATGGTTATTAGGTATGCTGTTTTTTTCTTTGTTTCTTTTAACAAAGACTTTTCCGGAGTTGCTGATATGTATATGAGTTTTGCGTCTTTTTTTAGTGATCTACCTAGAAGAAGGGGAAGGTTGTTGCTCCCTCTATAGGGAAAGGCATCTGCTTCATCTAGTATTACAAGATCAAAAGCCCTATAAAACCTGTAGAGCTGATGGGTGGTAGATACGACAAATTCTCCATCTGATAGTTTGTTTTTAAACCCGCCGTAGAAGGTGTTTATCCTGATTCCCGGAAAGGCTTTCTCTAGCCTATGACTTAGCTCTCTTGTAAGGTCTCTTCTAGGTGTTGCAAAGAGGACTTTCCCGCCTTTTTTAATTATTTTTTTCACCGCTCCATAGACAGCTTCTGTCTTACCCCCACCGCAGAGGGCAAAGATAAGGGCCTTTTTCTCTTCTCTATCCAAAAATTCACTTGCCATATCATAAGCTTCTTTTTGGGCCGGGGTTAGGTCAAAGTCCAGGTGGGGTAGGTTCTCTAGCAGATCATCTGATTTATAGTCATAATCAAGCTTACCCTTAGGCATACTTTCAAGCTTATTTTGTCCAAAACTTGCTTCAGGGCTTATCTTAATCTTTAATTGCAAATTTTGTTCTTTAGAAAATAAAAAAAGCGGGGTACATGATCTTGCTTCCCCCATCTTCAAGCATTCTCTACAGACAAAGCACCTTCTCTTACATCTAGGACAATCTGTCTCTAATAGATCTTTTGACCCGCACCTAAAGCATCCATTTTTAAATTGATTAGAAAGGTCCTGATCAAAAATCTCCTCCATTATTTTAGCCATAAACTTATCTTTTTTGCTAATTACAGACGGGATTATTAAGGCGTTTGTAAAAATCAAAAACTTCTGCAAAAGCGCCATATCAGTAGTAAGCCCATTAGCTTCAACAGAGCTGCTGGTACCTTCAGGAGTTTGCCCATGCTGGGTATCTTCACCGATCATTTTCAAAAGATTATAAAGCTCATCAGCCAGTAAGGCCCTGCCTTCGACATAGGGATATATATTGCTAAATAACATTGTCTCGTTATGGTCAAACAAACCAGTAAAATTATTAGTGTCATAATCCCTCACGCAGGATTGTATATTGAAGTCTTGTCTATTATCAGAAAAATTAATTTTTGATTTACTAATTCTTTCATACGCTTCAGTAATGCTCATGTATTCTGGGGTATCATCTAGCCAGGTGAATTTATTGTCTATAGATAAATTTTCAGGCGGGTATGTGGCGGCTAGTAGTTTTTCGATTATATTGTGTACAGCAGTACCTGTGTAATAGTCCTTGCCATTTGTTAGTATTCATGGAGCTACTTGATAAGGTTTAGTAAAAATATTTTTCAACTTAAGCTTCATCTCCTTATCTTTTGGTAATACTTAATTAACAGCCTTTAATTAATTATACTATATTTTTCAAAAGATTATCAAAAAGGCTGTGTTTATTTTTGTCAATCAAGTTTTTAAATTATATAAACTTTCTGATATAATTTGAATGTAAAAGTATTAACACTTAAAGGCGTGCTAACTATGAGTTCTGATTTTTTATTTGAGATTTCTAGAGAAAGTATACGCACATTCAGCGTAATAATAGCATTTATATACATAACATCTCGCTTTACCATATTTCAGAAGATAATAGACAATGAACTGGTTACAACTAGGAAGAAGCTTTTTTATTTAATTTACTTCTCTTTCTTTTCAATTTTTACCATAATATTCCCTTTTGAATATAAAGGGACAAGCCTCTGCAGTTTTAGGGCAGCTTCTCCTATTCTGGGTGGTATTTTTGGAGGGAAGGGAGTAGGTTTTGGTGTTGCCCTTATTGGCGGGGGCTTTCGGCTTATATATCTAGATAGCCCTGAAGAGTGGCCTCTTATAATACCTATGTTTGTTGCTGCAGGTATAGCAGAACTCTGGCAAGAGGATGAGTACAGGCCAAAGGAAATTTTACAAAAATCAATATACATACTTTTGCTATATCAGGCTATGCATCTATTTTTAGTGTATCTAGGGTTAGACAGGGATATCGATATATGGTTTGGTGTTTTTCCCCTTCACAGCCTAGTTTTCTTTGTTAATCTTTTTGGAATATTAATTTTCCTTGGTATTACAGAGGAGCTTAAGAGAAGAGAGGAACACATGGGGGTTTTGCAGGATCTTGCTCTGACAGATGAGATGACAAAGACATTTAATTATCGCTACTTCAAAAGTTTTCTTAACGAACAGTTAAAGCAGTGCGATATAAACAAAAAAGATAACGTGAGCCTTTTATTTTTGGATTTGGATAACTTTAAAGATTATAATGACACATACGGCCATCAGGATGGAGATGAGCTCCTAAAAGAGATTGCTAATCTTTTTAGGAGAAGTATCCGCCCAAAGGACGTGATGTGTCGCTATGGGGGAGATGAATTTGCCATAGTGCTGCCTGATACAAGCGGCAAGATAGCATTTAATGTAGCAGAAAGGCTTCGCCAAAGGCTAAAGCAAAAAAATTACTCTATCCGGGGTACAAATAAACTTGTAACAATATCAATAGGCATTGCTTCCTACCAGGAGGGGATGACAGCAGATGAGCTGTTAGAGGCTGCTGATGAGGCTCTTTATCAGGCAAAAGAAAAGGGCAAAGACACTATTTGTTTACATAAAACCTGTTATTAAATACGATAAACTATCTAGTTATCCTGTTGTTATCTCTTAGTTTTAGCCATAGCTTTAGCCATAGCTTTAGCCGATTATTTTAGCCATTTAGTTTGACCGCTTCTACAAAGGCGTTAAACACATTGTTGCTTTCAACTTGTACTTCCCACAGTAGCTCTGGATGCCACTGTACAGCAAGGGCAAAGCTGTGCATGGTGCTTTCCATGCCTTCTACTATGCCATCAGGAGATTTGGCCGATTCTACAAATCCAGGGGCAATGTTTCTAATCGCCTGGTGATGAAAGCTATTTACCCGGATGTTTTTCTTACCTGTAATTTGATAGAGTTTTGTATCTTCTTGGATGTCTATGCCATGGGTGGGATGTCTGCCGGGGGCTATTTGTTCGTGCTTTAGTGTGTTATCAAGCTGGGAGTAGATATCCTGGTATATATCCCCGCCTGCTGCTATATTTAAAACCTGCATTCCCCTGCAGATACCAAGAAGAGGCAGGTTTTTGTCTAGAGCTTTTCTTGTCAGAAAGATCTCCAACTTGTCCCTTAGTGGTTCTATCTCTCCCTGTCCTAGAAGAGGCTCTTCACCAAAGTATACAGGATCTACATCTACTCCTCCAGTTAAGATTAGACCGGATAGATGTTTTAGCAGTCCCTTTTTGGCGTCCATACTTGACAGGGAAGGTATAAGGATAGGAACAAGGCCTAATTTTTCTATTACCTTTGTATAATTAAGACTTATCCTGTTTTTGTCATTTTCTTCTCTACATGTAAGTCCCACGAGTAAATGAGAATTAGAACTCAAAAACCATTACCTCCAGACGAGACATTAAACAAAGTACTTTTGTCTATTGTATAATTCTTATTGTATGAATATTATATGCGATACAATATTATATGATATTTGCTTTAAAATATATGGTCTAAAACATTTGATTATACATAACATGATTATACTCACTATTACAGTTAGTCTGACTTTCTATCTATAGGCAAGGCACTGCTACTTAATATTTAGGTTATCTGATTTGACTCCAATAATTTTGTAAATCGCCCATACTCTTCTTCTGGCAGTTTGGCTTGAAGGGTTAGACCCTCTTCGGTGTATTCTTCTTTTAGGATTTCTCCTTTTTCATGGATCATTGCAGCTATATTCTCCTGGCCATAAGGGATGAAAAATTCATCCTCTATCCAAGACTTTTGCACGTGATCTGAAATACCTTCTTTTAACTCAGTAAGTCCTTCTTCTTTTAGGGCAGATACCAAATAAGAATCAACTCCCCGGTTATACAGGGTGTTGTCAGGTTTTGTTACAAGATCCATTTTGTTATAAACCATAATCGTCGGCTTGTCATTAGCGTCTAATGATTTTAGGACCTCTTCTACAGAGTTAATCTCTTTTGACATATCTTCACTTGTAATATCAACCACGTGAAGCAGTAGGTCTGCTTCTACCACCTCTTCCAGGGTAGCTTTAAAAGCTGCTACCAGGTGGTGGGGCAGTTTGTTGATAAATCCTACAGTATCTGACATGATACATGTCACTCCACCAGGAAGTTCAATAGAGGAGAGTTTTGGGTCAAGGGTACTAAAGAGCTGGTTTTTGGCAATAACATCGGTCTTTGTCAACTTTTTTAGAAGAGTTGACTTACCCGAGTTGGTATATCCCACCAGAGAAACAAGAGGAAGTTTTTCTTTTTTTCTTTTTTTTCTTTTCTCATCTCTTACCTTTTCTACTTCTTTTAGCTTTTTCTTATTTCTTTGGATCTGCTGTTCTATATGGCGTCTCTCTATCTCTAGCTTTGTCTCACCGCTACCTCTGGTTCCTATACCTCCGGCAAGACGGGAAAGCTGTTCACCTTTACCTCGAAGACGGGGTAGTAGATACTCAAGGCGGGCAAGCTCTACCTGGAGCTTAGCTTCTTTGGTGCTAGCTCTGTTACTAAATATCTGTAGGATAAGTCCTGTTCTATCCATAACGGTAAGTTCTAGGTCTGTCTCCAGGTTTCTAACCTGAGCAGGCGATAGTTCATCATCGCTTATAATTGTATCTGCTTCAAGCTCTTCACAGGCAAGTTTTAGTTCTTCAACTTTTCCTTTACCAAGATAATATCCGGGGTGAGGTGTTTTTCTTCTTTGCATAAGTGTGCCTGCGGTTTCATATCCTGCGGTATCAGCAAGACGCGAAAGCTCATGCAAAGATTCTTCCATATCGGTATGATAATCATCAGGTAATTCCACCCCAAACAATATGGCGCGGTTTAATTTCAAAAAAGAATTCCTCCTTCTTTACTTACTACTATTTAGTTTTACTGCTTATTAATTTAATTTTATCATAGTGTCTATATCATAGTGTATCATAGTGTCTATTACTTTTGTTCTGTTCATTTTCAGTAGCCATTTTATTTACATTTTATATCTGTTTTTTAAATATTTGATTCAGTTGCCAGCAGCATATTCTGTGGCATATTCTAATTTGTTTTTTTCTTGTTCTTGTCTATCTGCAGGGCCTTCTAGGTGCTGATAAAGCGGCCACACAAAGATCGACAAAAAGACAACCATAAAAACTCCAAGAGCTATTAGACTTAATTTAAACTTTTTATTATCATACCCAAAGTACAGTTTTAATAAGTATGCCACCAGGGCAAAACCAAATACAGCAGTAACCAAAATTACCCCTATAACAGCCAATATTCTCCCCTCCAAAATTTTAAAAAAATACTAGACACAATTATCTATTATTAGTCTATTTATATTTTATTATAATATTTGTCTTTGCTATCATGTATTCATTAGCTATCATATATTCATTATTATTTAATTTTAGTTCCAATGGTGAAATTCCTGCTAATTTTAAAAATAAAAATTAATAAAATTAACCATTGATTAAGGTCGAGATAGATTTTTAACTAAATTACGATTAGCAGTAATATCAAACAAAAAACGTAGCCTTCAAGATTTATTTAAATATAATTTAAAAAATAACAGGAATTTGCAGTATTTAGCAGAAATTTATGTTATAATAGATTTATGCGAAAGTTTATTTAATTTTCATCTAGCTTTTGGGGAAACTAAGCTTATAGGGTTTAGTCTATTTTAAGAAAAGTAATTCTAAGAAAGGAGTGATTAAAGTGGCTAATAATAACGAAAAAGAAATTGCTTTGGAAGTATCCAACCAGCAGGGTGATACTGTTAAGATTGTTGACGATGTTATAGCAATCATAGCTGGTATCGCGGCCACAAAGATCGAGGGAGTATCAAGCATGAGCGGAGGCTTTGTAGGAAACATAGCCGAGAGAATAGGAAGAAAAGATTTAGCTAAAGGCGTTAAAGTGGAAACTACTGAAAATCAAGCCAGTGTAGACGTTTACCTGATTGTAAAATATGGGGTTAAAATACACGAGGTAGCCGAAAACGTTCAAAAGCAGGTCCGTGATGCTGTGTCTTCAATGACTGGTATGGAAGTTCCTTCTGTGACAGTTAATGTGCAGGGCGTAGAGTTAGAAGAGTACTTAAAAGAAATTAAAGAATTAGAAGAACCTGCTGAAGAGGAATAGTAAAACTTTAATTTAAATTGTAAATAAAAGCTTTTCAAAAAGGTGGCCCAGGAATTATTCCCGGGTCACCTTTTTTGTATTTGAAAATAAATTTTAAATTTGTATAGTTTATAATTTTAATTATACTTTTCCTCTGTTTTTGTAATAATATCAATGGCATCTTTAGGGCATGCTTCAGAACATTTTAGACAGCGAATACAGCGGGTAGAAAAAGGCTTCAATATTTTATTTTCTTTTCTCTCGTCTACTGAATCAGACGGTACTCTGTCTATCGGACAAGCTTTAGCACATTTTTTGCAGCCTACACAGTCCTCACCTATGCCAAGCTGAACTTTGCTAGGTTTGGCAAGAACTGCTCCTATATTTCCCCAGGGACAAAGATAACCGCACCAGGACCTGCCAAAAAACAATAGCCCAAATATAGTGGCAAAGACAAACATAGTTCCCATTAACAAAAAGGGAAAGTAAACTCTATCAATAATTCCAATAGATCTTACAGTTATAAATCCCAAGATAAATAAAATTGTAAAGATGACCCTAAATACACTTCCTGTCAATATCATTGGCATATCTGTCTTATCTTTAATCTTCTCTAATACCCTCTCACTCCAAAATCCAAGAGGACAAAGCCAACCACAAAAGACCCTGCCAAAGAATAAAGCAAGAACAAAAGAACTCAAAATAAATAAAATATTAAATCCATAAATCCCGGTTACTAAAAGAGCAGCTGCCAAAAAGACCATAAACAGCTGAGTTGCAAGTCTAATTTTTTGTGTCATAACAACCCTCCCATACCCCATGGGGTATATCTATATAATATAAGGGTATATCATTTAGCTTATTTTGTCAATGATTGAAGGTCATCATTGAAGGTCATCATGATTGAAAGTGATCATTGAAAGTCAACATTCTCCTTGATATGTGATTCAATTGTTAAGTGATATTATCACCTAAAATTGTTCATAGAAAATGTCACTATTAGAATAATTTTAAAAATCAATGAAAACAATATAAATGACTAATTTTGGTTCTATTAAATTTGTACTATACTTATAAATCTGTTCTATCTTAGATAAACTATTTCCTTTTAATTTATTTCTTTTCTCAATTTGATTATCACAAGTTGTTTTAGATGTCCTTATAGTTAGCGCCTAATCTCTTCAATGAGAATATAATACAAGGTAAGAGGAGGAGGCGCTAATAATGGTAATGACAGAGATAAAGGTTAAGGGCATTGTTCCTATAAGGACGCACATTATCACATATAAGGATGATATGGTTGATGTTGTGGAAAACTACACTAAAGACATTGTAGAAAAAGGTGACATTATTTGTGTAGCAGAAAGTGTACTTGCCATCTCACAGGGACGTTATTACACTCCAGCAAATGTTAGACCCAGGTTTATGGCGAGGGTGCTAAGCCGTTTCACAGACAGAAGCGGCAGTCTAACAAACCCTGCTTCTATGGAAATAGTTTTTAGAGATTCAGGAAATATTAGGGTTATATTGGGTGCCCTTGCCGGTGGAGTTGGAAGATTTGTAAATAGAGAAGGGCTATTTTTCCAAATTGCGGGACCGATGGCGGCCAGAATAGATGATAAGGCAAGGACTATGTCGCCTTTTGATTCATATATTGTTGCAGGACCTTTAAGAACCAATGAAGTAGCGACAGAAATCGAAAAAAGATTAAATGTTAATGCCTGCATCGCAGATGTAAATGATTTGGGCAGAGTTGACATTATCGGAGTATCAAGAAGCCTTGATGTAAATAAATTGAAAGAACTGCTAAAGCATAACCCTTTTGGAAACGATGCTCAGCAAACACCCATAGTTATTATTAAAGCAGAAAATTCCCAGCAATAATTTTTGCTAAAAAAGTAAAAAATAATAGTGTAGAAAGGGGGGACTTAGAGATGACTGATGAAATAAACAGAGTGAAATGTGTGGTTGATAGCTGCACTTATTACCAAAATGGTAACAAGTGTACTGCTAATATGATCGAGATTCAGCCTCCAGGAGCATCTGACACACAGGAAACTGACTGTGCTACCTTTCAGCCAAGGTCAAGTTAAAAGTTAAGTTAAAAGTCAAGTTAAAAGAGAAAATCCCCCGCCGGGGATTTGATCATAAAAAAGCTCCTCTCATTAAAAGTATCTCTTAAAATGGGAGGAGCTTATTATATTTTTATTTATATTTAACTTTTTAGTTCCATCTCCTGTAAATTATTTGGAGTTATATATATGACCTCATCACAGGCCTCGATTAAATCGTTATGAGGTTTTATCTCTTCGCTATATAATAAAAAAGATATAATCCCTTTGTCCTTAGCCATTTGGATAGCAGGCACAAAGTCACTGTCGCTAGATATCAGAGCTATGTGGGTTACCCTTTGTTCAAAGGCTGACCTTGCAATATCAAGGGCCATTAGGACGTCTACTTTTTTTGCTCAAAGATTGGTGTTTTGTCTTCACTTCTGCCCCTGTAGGCTAAACTCCCCAGTCTTACTTCAGATCTTGGTAAGCTTGATATTTTGTTAAAAAACCTTTGTTTTTTGGCAAATCTAGCTTTTTCTTCTGTTGTTGGTGGATCAGCCTGATACGGCAGACAGTGATAGTAATATGTTCTAAGTCTTGGCACACCAACTTTTTTGCTGATCCAATTATACAGGCTTAAATAGTCAATCCTTGGCTCTCCAAGTCTATTAAAGACCTTCTCCAAAAAGCCCCCATCTATAAAAATACTTAACGATTCTTTTGAGTTCATCATTTAACCTGGTTTCACCTCTTTTTTGTCAAATTTCAGAAAATGCTGGATAAACAAAGTCAAGCTATACTTTAAATTTTCAAGATATAATGGGTTTGAAATTTAATATTCACAATAATATAGGGCCGCCCACCACGGCGGCCCCGCTTCGGATGATTAGCCTGTCATCCTTATTAGAACGACAGGGATTATTTTGGTACGGATAATATACCATCACCCAAAATAATTGTCAATACTTTTAGCCACCGTTATGATTTCCAATTTTATTTTAATTTACACTTTTAAACCAATTCAATTTGTAATATATTAATACCCGAAAGAAAAATAAAACATACAGGAGGAACTTAAATATGATACTAATCCAAAATGGCCACCTGATCACCATGGATGAAAATAAACCTTTTATGTTCAAAGGGAATCTTTTGATCGATAACCATGGTAAAATTAAAGCAGTGGGCGAAAATATCGATCCACCAAAAGAAACAGAAGTTAAGATAATTGACGCGACAGACAAAATTGTTATGCCTGGAATGATAGATATACATACTCATCTTGGTCTTTATGAAGAGGGCCTATCTTTTGAAGGTGATGATATAAACGAAGAAACAGACCCTATAACAGCCGAGCTAAGGGCAATTGACGGGATAAATCCCCGGGACAAAGGTTTGGAAGAGGCGAGAACTAATGGTATTACCTCAACTGTAGTAAGCCCCGGTAGTGCTAATCCCATAGCAGGCCAGGCTGTAGCTATAAAGACGTGGGGCAGAATAATTGACCAAATGGTCATAAAAGAACCAGCTAGTTTAAAGGTTGCTTTTGGAGAAAATCCCAAGTCTCTCTATCACGGCAAAGACAAATCTCCTATGACCAGGATGGCAACTGCAGCCCTTATCAGAAAGTCTTTTGTCGAAGCAGAAAACTACCTTAAAGAAATGACAAAAGATGATGACAAAGATAAAAAAGATGATAAAGACGACGATGATAAAGATGATGGCAAAGAAAGGGATCTACAAAAGGAAATCATAGCCATGGCAATAAATAGAGATGTTCCGGTAAAAGCCCATGCTCACAGGAGCGATGATATTCTTACAGCTATTAGAATAGCAAAAGAGTTCAAACTTGACTTAATCCTTAATCACTGTACAGAAGGACATATAATAGCAGACATTCTAAAAGAGTATCAATATCCAATAATCCTTGGTCCAACTCTAACGTCACGTTCCAAAGTCGAGCTTAAAGAACTGTCTTTTGAGACTCCTAAAGTTCTAGCTTCTCATGATATTAGTTTTGCAATAACCACAGATCACCCCGTCATCCCTATCTATGCTCTACCAATCTGTGCCGGCCTTGCCGTTAGAGAAGGACTTGACAGAGAAAAGGCTTTTGGGGCAATTACTATAGATGCTGCCAAGATCGCCCGTATAGACGATAGGGTTGGAAGCCTTGAAGAAGACAAAGACGGTGATATTGTTATCTTCTCCGGTGATCCGCTAAGCCTTGATACAAAACCAGAGCACGTATTTATCTCCGGCGAAAAAATATTATAAGACGTTCACTCATTTGTACAAATTACTATCATCCTGGGGGAATCCACACTGTATTGTTCTCTTGTATAGCTTCCATAGACTTTTTGAAAGTTAAAACCCACCTCTTCAAGAATATTCAAAAATTCCCTCAGGGTAAACGTC
This sequence comes from Natranaerofaba carboxydovora, assembly GCF_022539405.1. NCBI lineage: Bacteria > Bacillati > Bacillota > Clostridia > Natranaerobiales > Natranaerofabaceae > Natranaerofaba > Natranaerofaba carboxydovora. The sequence goes on from NZ_CP054394.1 coordinate 2,780,176, forward strand.
CTAAGCCACTGGAAAAATTCTTTTTCATTACCATCAGGGTCATTTACGTACTTATGATTTTCACAACGGCTCATCTCTAGGTTAAAGCTTGTAAATCTCAGACATCTGTATCCAGTTTCGGTTTTTATCCAGTTTTTATTCCTAAATGTTTTTATTAATTTTTCTCTGTTTATCAAGTCGATTAACAACCATCCACCTGGGGTCATTGTTTCTTTAATTTTTTGAAGAGAGGTTTTTACATCTTCGTCTGTCATGTAATACCCAAGAGATGCCATGCAAATAACTCCCTGATATTTTTTCTCTAGTCCAAGCTCGTCTAAATTTAAAATATCTCCCTCATAAAACTCTACACTTCCGGGCATGCTTTTTTCATTTTTTGTAGCCTCTGCATGTTCTAACAGACTTTTACTTAGATCCACTCCTATAACGTCGTAGCCTCTTTTGGCAAGAGATATTGCATGTCTGCCACAGCCGCAGCAGGCATCCAAAATAGAAGCACCTCTATCTAGATCTATCACCTTTTCAATAAAGTTTACTTCACGTTCTGTCTGGTTTTCTGGGTAGCGTTCTTTCATCATATCAAGGTAATAGCCCAGATAATGAGGATCAGACCAGAGATTCTCCCCTTCCATAAATTTTACCCCCTCCTGTAGACAAAATTATTTTGCTTAATTGCAAATAACTTGGTAAACTGTTAATGGCAGTTTTATTTCACCTATAGTCTCTTAACCATAAAATAAAAAAATCCTGCTTTTATCATCATTTTAAGAAAAATTATTTGTGAACAGACTTTGTTTATGGAGTGAAAAGCTTTGGACTTTATCATTGAACTAGACAAGATTATATTCAAGTTTATCCATTCACTGTCAGGCCATAGTGGAATAATAGACTGGTTGTCAATATTTTTTGCCGAAGATTCCAGAATATTTATGGGCGGATTGTTCTTTCTGGGGTTAGTTCTCATTTACAGAAAATACCCCGATAAACCTCTTTATTATATATTGGTTGCTACAATGATTTTTTTATTACCCGTGATGACATCGGCAGTTTTGAGAGAAGCGATAATGAGAGCAAGGCCCTTTGTAACCCTTGATATCACACCATTAATCGAGCAGTCAATACGTTATTCTCTTCCTAGCAATCATACTGCTGCAAGCTTTGCCATCGCAGGCATGTACCTTGCTTTTCTAAAAAAGCATTTTAAGCCTGTTTTGATCTTAGCTTTCCTGGTAGCTATTGCTAGAGTTCATACAGGGGTTCACTATCCTCTAGATGTAACTGTTGGAGCAATAATCGGTATACTACCAGGGCTTGGACTTTACTACCAAGAGGTTACTACACCAGACCATAACGAAAAACATTCTAATAAACACTCAAATAATAAAAAGTTAAATAACAAAAAGTCAAATAACAGCAAAAAAACCCTTCCGTGAAGGTTAACAAAAGTTAAAGAAAGTTTACCTTAAGGAAGGGTTTATATTACAGTAGCCGCTATTCATAAGCTGCTATACATTTGTGGAATCTACTTTTTGCTGTAGAAAAGTCAGTATTTGCTACTCAAGTATCAATACACCATCATCTTCTTCTAGATAGTAGATACCTACATCTCTAAGATGAGAGTAGTATGCAAGTTTTTCCCCGGAGGGACACCACGATATATCCTGAGCTGGTGGGAGTTCTGTGGTTTCTTCTTCCTCTAAGTCTAGAAGATAAGTATAATAATCTCCCTTGTCAGATAAAACTACAGCCAGGTTGTCTTTCTCTGGGGACAGATACAGCTTTCCATCAAATCCATCAAACTCTTCTTCATAAAGTTCTTCGCCTTCTAAGTTATAGATAACAAGCTTTGTTCCACCACTTGCCTCTTTTGCAACAAATATAACTTCTTCTTCATAAGCAGGTACATAACCGCTTACTACAGATTCTGCGAAGTCATCAAATCTTGTAATCTCTTCTGTCTGAATGTCCTCTATATCACTCTCTAGATCCTCATTATCTGCATCATCATTATCTTCATCACCATCTACCTGGCTCCAGTCTAGATGTTTCAAGACATTAGAGTCGTCCATTTCTCTGTACATGATACCTTCATTTTCTTTCAGATAAGAAAAAATCAAATTTTCATCTGGCTCTCCCTCGTAAAGAATGAAATCATCGTTTGTTTCTAGGTTTATTACTCTAAAGCTGTCTCCTGCATCAAGGGAACCTTCAGGAAGCTTATATACTAGTTCATCTGCACCACTAAGATGAAAACCTCTATTAGCACCAAGCACCTCTACTTCATCAAGATTTTCTCTTTCAAGTATTTTTAGCTCATCGTTTTGTTCTGGATAAAATAGATAATCACCATCAACACTTAAGAAGGAAATTAGATAAGAATTAATCCCATAAGCAAGTTCCTCGGCACTTGCTATATTTGTTCCATCCATTTGAATCCTAAACAGGGCAAAATCTTCTTCTAGTTTTTCTTCTGTATCTTCTGGCACTCCGGTCACTATAATATCGTCTTCATTAAGGTACAAAGGGTTTCCGGCATCTTTTATCTCTATATGTTCTTCTACTTCTTCTTTGCCGTTACTTATCTTTTCTTTTTCTTTAGCATCTTCTCCGTTCTCTTCACCATTCCCACAGCCGGCCGTTATTAAACCTACAAACAAGGCAATCAAGGTAACATTAAGTACAAAAAGCAGATTTTTGTTCATCCCACTACCACACCCTTAACAAGAATTTTTCACCTGAAGGACCTGGCCAGTTCTATAAGTCCTCTAGATCTAGCCTGAATTGATCGTTCTAGTATGGATTGGTAGTTATGTAGTTCTTTGACCTGGGGTATAGGAGTGGTTGTTGCCTGTAATACTATTCTATCGTCATTCTCATTTAGGATATATAGTACAACCTGGGCTACATCAAGGGAAGTCAAATCCTCAGGTTCTACATGGGCTTCTTGAAAGTGATTGTTACAGATATAATTGGCATCGTCTTCTTGTAATCTAAACAGTGCAAGTACACGACAGTATTCTACAATATTGGGATAGCGATAAAAGATCCCTCTACTCTGCTGAGTCATATTGAGGGATATCATGTTTTCTTCTCCCTCTTTTAGCCACTCATTTATTATATTATCTTTGATATCTGATTCGTAAGATGGATATTCGTTAAGGTACAGATATAGTGGCAGTTTTTTGTATTCTGACCTGTTTCTTATCCGAACTGCAACTTTTAGCTTAAGTAAAACAATATCTAATAGAGTTCTTAGCGCTAACTCTCCCACTTCTTCTTCTGGTATATTGATAATTACTACCTTGCCTTTTTTGACCAGGTTAAATAGATTAAAAGTACTTACGCTCTCTTCAGTAATCTTTGAAACAAGCCCGCTCTCCAAGAAGGGCGCAAGTTTCTCTTTTACCTTATCTCTTGTCTCTTCAGGTATTTCTTCTTTTAACAATTCTACTTCTTTTTTCCAAAATCCTTTTAATTCTTCTGATAATTTTTCAATTCTCTTTTCTATGACAGGTGTCATTTCAAAAGAATGTAGGGCCGTTATTACATCCTTTGTATTAAGAGATATCATAAGGGCCGTCCTAGTCAGTTTTATTACATAATCTTTAAGATTTTGATTTTCCAAAAGTTCTTTTCCTAATAAACTCTCTAAAAAATCATAGAAATAATCTTCAATTAATTCTTTTTCTAGCTCTTTTTCTTCATCTGTTTGGCTTTGAAGCTCAAAAATATTAAAGCCCATAGGGTAAAATTTGTGTGTACAATCCAGATAAAATATGTCACGACGCCTTGTCTTAATTCTCTCTATTAAGACATTGGCAAGACCCCCCTGGGTGTCAATCAAAAGCACCCCGTCGCCGCGTTCAATATCATTGAGGGCCATATTCCCAAGCAAAGTGCTCTTTCCGGTTTGCTTCTCCCCTAAAGCACAAAAATGCTGAAAACGAGACTTTTCTCCATGAAATAATTTAAACATAGTTAACCCCCCAGGAACAATCCTTAGATTTTAACAACCATTAACCGTATAATTTTAGCAGCTATTAAAAAGCTACATAATTTAAAAGCTGTGTGGATCTAGAAGCTGTGTGAAATGTCTATCTTGTTCTCGTATTTATCAGCCTTTTCTAGAACTATTCTAGAAAAACCACTTTCGGCAGTACCTGACCTTCTCATAAAAGTTTGCAGACCACCTTCGCCGCGGTTGTAAGCAGTAAGGGCCTTATGAAGATCACCGTCATATTCTTCTATAAGCTTATTCAGATATTTAGTTCCAAGCTGAATATTATAATCCGGCTCAAATAATCTATCCTCACTGAATTCAACACCTTGACTGGCCGCCATATATCTTGCAGTAGTTGGCATAAGCTGCATTAAGCCTAAAGCTCCGGCACTACTCACATTTGTTGGATCAAAAACACTTTCTACTCGGATCAAGCCCAGTAATAGGTAAATGTCCAAATCATATTCTAGAGATTTTCGTACTAGTATGTCAGCCCATTCTTCTTCCATAGGGGTTTTTTCAGCTATCTCCTGAACCTTGATCTCTCGGATTTCTTCTTCAGTCTTAACACGGCTTACCCTGTTGTTCATAGATCCATCATTTGAAGCAGCTTTTCGGATGTTTTCTTCCAGATTATCTCTACTTTTTTCGCTGTTTATCGTTCTAAATATATCTAAGTTATCTATATTATCTATATTGTTATAAGTTCTATTTTTCTCGCTAGAGCCACTCGTTGTAGAGCCATTAGATGTAGAGTTATTAGATGTTCCTTCTATTATAACATCTCTATCCATAAAAGAGAAAGAAAACCTCTGATCTTGAAAAGGGATAAAATAATTAATAACCAATAATCCCATCACAAGAAATAGTAGAAGCTTTTTAACTTTTATTAGCTCTTTAATCTTATTCATAATTTATCACTCCTTTCTCTACCGTGGAGTTTTCACTTTAAAGTATCCAAAAGTAGATTTCACTTTGACCAACATAACTCTAATACTTATATAAAAAAAAATCAAGGAATAATTTAACAGTTTTTAATAATTCCTATCATTTTTCTTACTGTTTTTTCTTTTTAACATCATCAATTTTGATAAACCTGGACTCCATATCAAATATACATTCCATACAGTTGTCACATTTTTTCTTCCTGTTCACATCACAGATATCACATTCACCACATTCGTTACATTTTTTTGTATCCTCTAAAACACAAAAGCTGACAGCCATTTTTAAAACTCCTTTCATAAAAAGTTCAAATTCATTTCTATATTCATCTCTATTTTTGGCTAACTTAACATTTTAACATAAGATCAAATATTACGCACATTAAATATTTTTTTATCAACAAACCCTCCTTTAGCATTTACTATCTATTTTGCCCTCTAATAATGTACAATCCACTTCGGCTTTTTATTCCTCAAAAACTTGTCAAATCATTGTAAATTAATATTTTCCCCGTAAATTTAGCTTTTATACATATCAAAATTTGAGAGAAATTCTGATATAATTGGGGCATGACTAAAAATATGGATGAATTCAAATTAATCAACTGGATTAAACAATTTAATAATGAAGCAATTGGCGATGATACAGCCGTTTTAAGTGTCAGCGAAGGTAAAGACCTTCTTGCTACAGCAGATATGCTGGTGGAGGGTACTCATTTTTTGACAGGCAAAATCTCTCCATTTCAACTAGGTCATAAAACCCTCGCAGTAAATCTAAGTGACATAGCAGCTATGGGAGGCAGCCCAAAACATATAATCCTCTCCTGCTGCTGGTCTAAAAGCTATCAAGAAGAAGATGTAAAAGAGTTTTTTAGGGGGCTTTTTTCCCTTGCTGATAGATATAATGTAAAACTTGCAGGTGGAGATACCTGTGGTGGAGAGAAAATCACCCTTGATCTATGTCTTTTAGGCGAGGTAGAGAAGGGGAAGGAAGTAAAGAGAAGCACTGCAAAAGAAGGGGATTATATAGTAGTCACAGGCCCCCTTGGAACATCTGGGGCCGGCCTTGAGATTGTATTAAATGATAACAATAATTATAATCAAATCTGTATAAATGATGATATTAATGATGGTATAAATTGTGGTATAAACGATAATAAAGTTAATTCTTTAAATAAAGAAGAAAAAGACCTCCTTCTTAATGCCCATTTGGTGCCAGAACCCAGAGTTAATGAAGGAAAAAAACTTGGAGAGCTAGAGCTTGTTAATTCCATGATAGATGTTAGCGATGGGCTATCAAGTGAGGTCTATCATCTAGCCGGCTGTAGCGACAAAGGCGCTATTATATATGAAAGCAAAATACCTATCCTAGAGCCTGTGAAAAAACTTGGCGAAAATCTTGGCAAAGACCCTGTAGAATGGGCACTTACAGGCGGGGAAGATTATCAGCTTTTAATGACTGTTAACGAGAAAAACTTAGATAAAGTTTTGGAGACAGTAGAAAACCTTAAAAAAACCAGTCATAACTATAGTCAATACTTTAGTCAATTTGGTTCCCCAGAAGTTATAGGTAAAATAGTAGCCAAAAGAGACGGGGTAAAGATAGAAAAAAATAATATTAAATATGAATTAGACAGTAGGGGATATACCCATTTTTAATTAAGCTCATAATCGTCAATTACTATGTTTAACTGTTCATAGCCGTTTTCATGCACTTCTTGTTTTACAAGACCTATCTCAGGGACATAGTAGCGTACATCCTGCAGTTCTACTGTTTCACCATCCATCTCTAATGTCAGATTCTTCTCTACTTTTAGTGCATTGTAGCTTCCATCAGGAAGTTCTAACTCCATAAAACCTTTTTGGTCAATTTTGCCTTCTCCTTTGTAATGTAGGTCTCTTCCGCTAATTGTTTCAAGTTCCCCGTCCCACTCCCATGATTTGGCTTCACCTGGAGGGTCTTTTATCAAATATTCCGGCGGCACCCTGTTGTAGGTACCCCAGGGGTTTGACATCTGAAACCACAAAAGCCCTTCATCATCATACGAATAATGCTCATAAGTTTGATAACTGCCAAAGTCAAATTCTACTTGATAAGTTTTGCCAAATTCTTCATCTTCTTCTACAGAATAGACCGAAATGCTAAGCTCCTCCTCTTCCCCGCCATCTACCTGATAACCCCATTCGTTTCCCTCTTCTAAGGGCCACATCTTTTCAAGTTCTGCTTCTTTTTCACCTGTAAAACAACCAGGCATTAAAGATATTATTACGATGAAAATAAAAATAATAAAAATCCTGGTTAGATTCCAGCAAAAATTTAGTTCTGACCTGGCTTTATTTAAACATTTCACTTAAATCACCTCTCATATAATTTAAGAAAATTAACCAATCATAAAATTTAGGGTTCATATCTGGGCGACATTATTTTATAATATGTGGCAGGGGAGGTGAGAAATTTGGAGCAAGCTGTCAATTTTGTATCCGGAGTATTATTTGAAACAACTGTTGGTCCTTTTATCATTGCTCTCTCTGGAATATACGCTCTGTTTTTGTTGGTAGATCTGATCAAAGGCAAAAAACAAAATAAGTTGTCAAGTTATGCGACTCTAAAAGGTAGATATATATACAAAGGTGCTGGTATAAGTATTAGGCTAAAAAGTTCTGGTGGATGGAAAACTGGTGAATTTGTTGGTGCAGATCAAAATGGCTATCTTATAATAAAGACTGAGAGTGATGCTAAGCTAATTGTTGATCCACATTTCGTAAGCGATGTCAGAGTTTTTGACAACAATTAATAAATTTTTTAAACTCCAATACTCCCTTTTAACGGGAGTTTTTTATTTTGTGCTAAGTGTGCTAAATATTATATAATATTGTATAATGTAATGAGTTTGTTTTATATAAGTTTAGCCAGGAGGAAGTGTATGCTCCCTAGTAAAATATTAGTTTTAGTCCTTTTAATTTTTGCGTTTGTCATCGTAGGTGGTGTGGCTTTAGTAAGAATAATGGCCGGCCTTGCCGGAGGGTTATCTTTGCTTACGATTACCATATTACTTCCCTTGATAATAGGAATTATATATGGATATAATGAAAGAAGCCTTGATAATTTTAAGAGCTGGTTTTTTAACACGCCCAAAAAGAAAGTTATCTTAAGGTTTTCAGTTGTTTTTTGGTATATTGGATTAATGTTTATCCTCTCGTATTCACTTTATGATAATATTTCTGGAAATATAACTTTTGTTGCATCAGGAGGGTTTTTGCTAGGTTATGGTTCCTATATAGCTTTGTCAAAAGTTTTATAATTTTATTTGGTTAAGGAGGGGTTATTTTGCATCTATTAGTTATAATTATTAGAGATAAATCAAAGCTAACACCGGTCTTAGATAAACTTTTTGAGGTAGATGTTAGGGGAGCTACTGTAATCGAATCTCAAGGGATGGGCCATTTAATAGCTGATCATGTCCCTTTTTTTTCAAGATTTGCAGAAATAGTAAATAAAAACGAACAGGGAAGTAAGACTATATTTTCTGTAGTAAAGGATAAAGACATTCTTGATAATGCCATATTAGAAATTGAGAAAATTTGTGGGAATTTGGAAGATCCCAATACAGGCTTCTTGTTTACAATACCGGTAGATTATGCCAAAGGATTCCCGGCGCAACAACCGGACAAAAAATTCAATCGAAAATGATTTTTAAAATAATAAAGTTTTAGAAATCATATTATAGCAAAAATTGTTTGGAGGTTAACCGACATTGGATGGGTTAATAGCAGTAGGTATTATTCTATTAGTTGGTGGCATAGGGGGATATGTTTCCAACAAGATCAATCTCCCTGCCGTTACAGGGTACATTATTTTTGGACTTTTTATAGGACCTTCTTTTTTAAATATACTTACAGATGTACGTTTGGAAGAGTTCTCTCCTTTTAATTCTTTTGCCCTTGGAATAATAGCTATAACAATTGGTTATGAGCTAAAGTATGACAGGCTTCGCCAGCTAAAAAGCCAGGTTTTAAAAAGCTTTCTGGTGGAGAGTCTTTTTACAGTAATTATAACAACCCTTTTAGTTTATATACTTGGACTTGAGCTTAGGCTTGCGGTGCTTTTAGGTATTCTAGCTATGACTACATCACCAACAGGAGTAATGGCAGTATTAAAGGAGTATAATGCAACAGGACTTTTTCAAGAGTTACAATATCCCAGCTAGCCATGGATAATCTTTTATGCATTATTCTATTCGGTTTTGCAACATCAATCATACAATCGCTAGAAAATATCGAAACTTCCTTTGGCATAGTCCAGTTTATGCTAGTATTCGGAGAGTTGTTTTTAGCAATCTCTATAGGGATTGTAGCAGGTGTTATAATATCTTTCCTAGCACCAAGGACAAATAACAATGCCAAAATACTTGTAGCTTTAATTGGAATAATAGCTTTAAGCACAGGTATTGCCGAGACTTTTCAGTTGTCACCTATTTTATTAAACATGACTACAGGGGTTACAATAACAAATCTATCTACTATGCGAAATAAAATATTTAAGGTCCTTGAAGGAATAGAGCTCCCGGTTCTTGTAGCTTTTTTGACCCTTGCAGGAGCCAAGTTAAATATTAGCTTAATACCTGATGTAGGACTTATAGGCGTGGGTTATATTTTTGCAAGAAGTATTGGAAAGATTATTGGTGCCCGGGTTGGCTGCCGTCTTGCAGGTTTTGAAAAATGTTACAGAGAAAATCTAGGTTTTTCTCTTATTCCCCAGGCAGGGGTTGCCATTGGACTTAGTGTAATTGCAGAACAAAAACTTGATATGGATGTAGGTGTTGTGACAACTGTTATTCTAGCGGCGGTTATAGTGTTTGAAGTTATTGGGCCTTTGCTCGTAAAGTTTGCATTACAAAACACTGGAGAAGTAGAAGGCGAAACACAAGAGTCTGAAAACTCCGAAAAAATGGAGGATTAAATACTTTAGTCACCTCTTGGGAAGGCTACTGTGGGAGGTGACTATTTTTTGAGAAAAGATTTCGGTGTTTTTACTGAGGATTTGACAAAAGACAGAGATATATATGAAGTAAGTTATATGTGGGTCAGAAGACTTGAAGATACCATATCTTTTTTGGAACAAAAAGGGATGTTAGAAGATGCTACAAAGGATATCTTTAATGTATTAGATTTCTTAGAAGAAAAACTTTTTCCCGAGATAGAATTTGGAGGTAGAGAACATAAATCCAAGATTTTAGAATCCAAGGAGCATCTTAAAAGTGAACTAAACCGGGAAGTACCATCTAAAGCCATAGTTATAGAAAAGGGAACTGAATTAATAGAAAATTTGAAGCCTTATTTGAAGAGCAGGATAGACAAAAGAAATAAGTTATAAATATTTGTGTGAGGTATACCAACGCTCGCTAGGATTTGCTAAAAAGAACGCAAATCAAAAGCTCCTTATGGTATACCTACACACAAATTCAAACAGAAGAAAACCTTCAAAACCAGACCAAAAGCCTAAATCCTTATCAGTCTAATCGTCGTCACTTTACTCTGGTGTGTCGTTCGTTTTTTCTTCTTTTTCTTCATTTTTGTTGTCTTCTTTTTCTTTTGGTGTTTTTTGAAATTCTTTTATTTGGTTTTTGGCTCTCATATAGATACTGTCTTCAGAAGGATCTTCATCTTCTAGTCCTGACGGTAGTTCAGTCAAAATTTCGATCCCTTCAGAGATGCTTGTAATGGAATAAACGTTGAATTTGCCTTCTTTTACAGCATCTATTATTTCATCTGAGAGGTTAAGATTTTTTTCATTTTGTTTTGGAATAATTACTCCTTCATTTCCGGTAAAACCTTTATTTTTGCAGGTAGCAAAATACCCTTCGATCTTTTCTGTAATACCACCAACAGGTTGTATTTCACCTTTTTGGTTGACAGATCCTGTTACAGCTATGTTTTGTTTTATAGGGGCATCAGCTAAACTTGATAATATGGCATAGAGCTCGGTACTTGAAGCGCTATCTCCATCTATCATCCCGTAGGACTGCTCACAGCACAGGCTGCAGGAAAGGCTAAATGGCATCTCCTGAAAAAATACATCTCCAAGATAGCTAGATAAGATCATTACACCTTTGTCATGGATTTTGCCGCTTAACTTTGCTTCCCTTTCGATATTTATGATACCTTTTTTGCCAGAAAAGGTATTCGCTGTTATCCTAAATGGCTTACCAAATCGAAAGTCACCTAGATCATTTACCGCAAGACCGTTAACCTGGCCTATAACTTTTTCTCTGGTATCTATCATTAAAATGTTTTCGTCTATTAGCTCCTGAATTTTTTCTTCAGGCCTGTTACTTCTATATACTTTTTCATCTATGGCTCTTTCGACATGTTCTTTGTTTACAGTATTTTTATCATCTATTTTGGCCCAGGTGTCCGATTCGTAAGCTAACTCTACCATATCATTAAACCTTGTAGATAACTTTTGTTGGTGATCGGCAAGCCTTGAGCTGTGTTCTATCACCTTTGCCACTGCAGCAGCTGTAAAAGGTCTTAAGTTCTTTTCTTTGCAGTGAGAGTAGATAAAAGAAGCCATTTTGTGTACATTAACGTTTGATCTTTCCATTGTCTCATCAAAATCAGCTTTAATCTTAAACAGCTTGGAAAAATCTTCTTCATAGTTGTACAAGAGCTGATAAATTTGTCTTGTGCCAACTATTAAAACCTTAAGGTCTATCGGGATCGGTTCTGGCCTAAGAGAAGAGACTGCAATAACGCCCATCTGCTCACCCATATTTTCTATTCTTAGCTCCCTTGTATTAAGAACTCTTTTGAGAGCATTATATGATACAGGGTTTCTAAGCAGATCATTGGCTTGCAAAATCAAAAAGCCACCATTTGCCCTGTGAAGTGCACCCGGCTTTATCTGTGTAAAATCTGTCGTTGTCGTTCCCATTTTGTTAACATACTCCATCTTACCAAGAAGGTTATAGAAAGTTGGGTTTGTCTCCACTATTACCGGAGCACCAGATAGATCGCTGTTATCCACCAAGAGGTTTATCTCGTAGCGAAGGAAAAAGTCATCGGTTTGGGCATCTGTTTTAAGGAATGGAAACATTGCCCCCTGGGACTCATCCTGGCTTGCCGTAAATTTGTCAAGGTTATCTAGTATATCATTTTCTACCTGTTCTAAGTATTCTTTTACTGATTCATTTTTTTCGTATCTTTCTTTTAAAGGTTTCATCAAAGGAGCCAGGCTTGATAGGGCCATCTCCTCTCTAAGGTTATCTAATTTATCTTTTAGTTCTCTTTCTTCTTCTCTTATTTCCCTTATAATCTTCATTACATGGACCTGAATTTCTGAAGATTTTTCTTCTATCTCCCGTCTTTTATCTTCATCTAGTTTTTCATATTCTTCTTCATTTATCTCTTTTCCCTCTACCATAGGGATAGTAACTATCCCGGAAGAAGTGTGTTTGAAGCGAAATCCATACTCTTCGCCTATTTGGTTTAATTTGTCCATTAATTTGGACCTTTTATTTTGGAATTCTTTAACCAGCTGTGCTTTTCTTTCTTCAAAGGTCTGTTCTTTTAGTGCTTTTGGAAGTTCTGCTCTAGCATTTTCTATTAGCTCTCTCATGGTTTTACAAAAATGTTTTCCCTCGCCTGGTGGCAGTTCTAGGGCTTTAGGTTCTTCTGGTTTTTTGAAGTTAAAAACGTAGCACCAGTCTGACGGGGTCGGGGCCTTTTCTGCCCTGTCATTTGCCATAGCTTTGGCATAGCTAGTTTTGCCGGTACCTGGAGAACCAGCAAGATAAATGTTATAGCCTGGTTTGTCTACATTAAAGCCAAAATTAACAGATTTCATTGCCCGCTCCTGGCCGACAAGCCCTGTTAGGGAAGGGGCCTCATCTGTGGTTTCAAAGTCAAAAATCGAAGGATCACAGTAATTCTTTAGCTTTTCTGGGTTTAACATAAACTTATCAAATTCCATATAACTGACTCCTTTCCTGAGATCTCCTTTTTTATGCTATTAATTTATACAAAACCGACCATCATAAGCACGAAGGCCGATGTAATTAAATGAATAATTAAACCCAACATTTTTACATCACTCCTAAAATATTCTTGTACCCAAAGCCTCCCTCTCAGAGATACTTAACACTACCTTCTCTAAACATGGATGACTTTCCTGCCAGAAAATAGCATGCGACCACCACAAAAAGGATCTTGTAGTATATTTTTTCTGGTAAAGGAAAATTTAAATGAAAAAAGGAGATAAAGGAGTTTTAGAAGAATATGCAATATGTGCTAAGAAACATATTCATCCTACAGATTGGAGGTTTTTGGATTGCTTAAGACAAACAAAGATAAACTTGTAAAGATGGCAGTACAGGGGAGTATAGCACCTCCAGCAACCGGGCCATACAGGATAACCACCGAAGGAAAAGCTCTAACCCTTCCAGGCACGGGAGGCATAACTTATAATGTCAGGTTAGGAAGTTCTGCCATGGGTTGGGTAGCTGATCATGTTGAACCCGGGGTTAGTATTAAAGAAAAGGACGAAAGGGATAATAGCGGTCTTCAGACTTTTGCTTGTATAGGTAATACTGCAAGAGTAATTAGCGGTGACGCCAAGAAGAAAAAAGGTGTGGTTATAGGAAAACACGGTGGTATAGAACACGTTCTGGTAGATTTCAAGGATGAAGCAATGTACAAAATGGCCATGGGAGACAAAATTCTGGTGGACTCCTTTGGAACAGGTCTAAGCCTTGAAGATTATCCTAATATTAAGATTAGAAATATCGATCCAGACCTTTTTGAAAAGCTTGATATCAAAGAAAAAGACGAAGGCATTGAAGTTCCTGTAACTACAACAATACCACCTTATCTCATGGGCTCTGGCATTGGGGCAAACACATCCCATCGCGGGGATTATGATATAATGACCCATGATCCTGAAGCTTACAAAAAACACAATCTGGATGAACTAAAGATTGGTGATTTGGTTCTACTAGAGGACTGCGATAATGAATATGGTCGAGGCTACCTAAAAGGAGCAGTAACAATAGGTGTGATAATACACAGTGACTGTGTTGTAACGGGCCATGGACCAGGGGTTACTACAATAATGACCAGTAAAAAACCCGTCATTAAAGGTAGAATCGACAAAAACGCAAACATATCAAATTATATAGAATTTGAAGAGGATGATGAAAATGAAGATAATGACAATGACAAGAATAATTCAAAAGAAAATAATAAAGAGAATAAAGACGATTAGAACAACAGTGAAAATAGCGTCAAAATGAAGCTAAGTAAGTTAGTTTTGATTGGTGGCTAGTTCGTCAAGTAATTCCATAATTGTTTCGACGCTGTCATCTAAATATTCTTCACTTATAATATCTGGCCTATCCCCAGGGGTATGATAATATACGTCCTCACCATCTGTGTCACCATCATTTGTGTTGTCATAATTTGTGTCTTCATCATCCGTATCAAATGGCCTATAAAGATGAACAGCCGGGTAATCATTAATCACAAATGACCAGTGATCACTTCGGGGGGTAGGTCTTTTTCTCTCATATTCTAAAGTTTCTCTTCTATCAGAGAGTGAGTCTAAAGCAGAATGATAGCTTTTTGTCTCTGCTTTTAACACATCCTGACCGGCTCCTACCATGTCAATATTAATCACTTCCTTGATCTTATCAGATTTGACAGGCAGGTTACTGGCAAAATGTCTTGAACCCTTTAGTCCATCTTCTTCCCCACCAAATATTGCAACCATAATATTAAAAGGATATTCTTTATTTTCCCTATTTATCTTACTTATTGTCTCAAGGATGACACCAACTCCAGAAGCGTTGTCGTTAGCTCCGGGGATTGGTTCTCCTGTAATGGATATCCCTGGTGTATCAAGATGAGCTGTTAGTAATATATATGGATATTCTTTGGAGAAGGTTTTTTCGCCAATTAGGTTTGTACCTTCTGCATTTTCTTTTCTCGCAGCGTTTATCTCAATATTTGCTGTATGCTCTAGCGGAAATGATCTAGGGCTTTTTCTGGTTTCATAGTCTTCTATCCATTCTGATACACTAAATGAACCAAGTCTTAGAAGGCTATCTCCTATATCTTCATCTACCCACAGTACCGGTATAGGACTTAGCTCTCCGCTTCCTCTCCAGGAGGAGAATATCACTTCTCTTAGTTCTTCGTCATCATCTTCAACTATATAGATGAGGGAGTTAGCCCCTTTGTCAGCAATATTATCTGCCCTGTCATGATACGCACTATTAGGGAAGTCTCCAGGCAGGTTAAATAAAGAAACAGCAGTTTTGCCTTCCAAATCGACCCCTTCAAAATCGTTGTAGCCTGTGTTTTCGTCTTTTATCCCGTAACCAACAAACACCATATCATCATCTTGTATGTTTGCCCCTGCAGATGAGGGGTCAAAAATATATTGTTCCCCAAGAGCCGGTGTTAGCTCTCGTTCTTCATGGTCCTTTAGGCTAAAGTCAAGAGGCTCTTTTATCTGATTATAGGGTTGTTCGTATCTTTGGCGGTATGTTTTTTTGCCATCTTCTTCAATCACAGGATCAAGATCTAGTTCTTTGTAGATTCCTTCAACAAATCCTGTGGCCATCCTAAAACCTTCTCCGCCCGTTTTTCGACCCATAAATTCAGGATCGGCTATAATCTCAACTATATCCATGGCTCTAATGTCTTCACCGTTTTTGACCATATCGACGATTTCGTCAATTTCTTCATCTAGGTCATCATCAGTTCTTCTATCTAGTCCTACTGGTCCAGGGCCAAATATCAGATATAGACCTACCAAGATCACAATGATAATCACTGCAATCTTAATTATTCTTTTTACAATCCTGGTACCACTTCTCATAAAAGTTATCCTCAAAAAAAATCACCCTCCTCGCCCTTTATTAGCCAAAATATGCGAAGAGGGGAAATCTTAGACCTATTTTAGTTGTTTAACTATTTAAATTGTTTTAGGCGATAATCAAGAAGAGAATTTCTACTTTCAACTTTGTTATTTGAGATAGCCATCCCGATAGCTTTTTTGGTTCCTACAAGAACCACAAGCTTCTTGGCCCTTGTTATAGCTGTATAGATCAGGTTTCGCTGCAGCATGATAAAGTGCTGGGTCGTCACGGGCATAACAACTACCGGATACTCACTTCCCTGGCTTTTGTGAACGCTTACAGCATAGGCAGGGATTAAGGAATCAAGCTCATTTCTTTCATATTCTATAATCCTGTCTTCAGTGTTTTCTTCGAATCTTACCTTGATAGAACCTTCCTCTGCATCGACATGATGAATTATACCCATATCACCGTTAAAAACTTCTTTTTGGTAGTCATTTTTTAGCTGCATCAGCTTATCGCCAAGCCTGTAAGAAAATGTACCAAAAGATATTTCAGGTTTCTGCCCCGACGGGGGGTTAAGGGCTCCTTGAAGAGATGTGTTTAGATTATCTACCCCTGTATCTGTCCTTCTCATTGGAGCAAGGACCTGGATATCATCCCTTGGATGTAAGTTCTCGTACTTTGGTAGACGATGCTTGCATAAGGATATTATGGTGTTTACCACCTCTTCAGGCTCTTCTCTATTAATAAAGAAAAAATCTTTGTCTTTGACATTAAGCATTGGGAATTTGCCCTGGTTAATCCTGTGGGCATTAACTACTACCATACTCTCCTTGGCCTGGCGAAAGATAGTTTTTAGTCTAACGACAGGGATTTTGTGTGAGTCAATAATATCTCTTAATACATTACCCGCTCCAACTGAAGGTAGCTGGTCTATATCGCCAACAAGGACTAGCTTACATCCAGGCGGGACAGCTTTTACAAGCCGATTCATCAGCAAGAGATCTAGCATGGAAGCCTCATCTATGATTAAGAGGTCACATTCTAGGGGATTCTCAGTGTTTTTATTAAATTTCATTCCTTCTCCAGATTCATAAGAAAACTCCAAAAGTCTATGAATGGTTTTTGCCTCTTTCCCTGTGGCTTCACTCATCCTTTTGGCGGCTCTCCCAGTAGGTGCTCCAAGATATATATTAAGACCAAATTTTTCAGCAAGGTAAATAATACTTTTTATAACGGTGGTCTTTCCTGTTCCAGGACCACCCGTAATAACCATAGCTCCTGAGTGGGGCAGTTTGTTTAGGACTTCAAGCTGTTCAGTAGATAATTCAACTGTATTAGCTCCTTTAGTAGCTTCATTATTAACTTCTTTATTAGCTTCATTAGCTTCCTCATTACCCAATTTTTCCTTAGAAGCATCATCAGGGGTGCTAATGCTGCCCGCAAGGTTTTCGACCATTTTATTCCAGTTATTAAGGTGCTCTTTTAGGACTCCTCCCCCCATGGTTTCAAGCTCTGTTAATCTTTTTGCGATTCCTATCTCTGCATGGTAGTACGGGGGAAGATAGATGATTTGACCTTCTTCTTTGTTATCTTCTAGGATTATTTCTTTTGCTTTAGATAGTTCATCTATTATTGCTGGCATATCCTCTGTAGTTACTTCAAATTCAATTAGAGCCTCCTCAAGTTCTTTTTTGGTGAGATAAGTGTCTCCCTTGTTGGATGCTTCTTCTAGTATGTAGAGTATGGCTGCTTTTTTTCTTTCTTTTGAGTTTTCACCAATACCCATATTCCTTGCTATTTTGTCGGCTATCTTAAAACCTATACCAAAGACTTCTCTAGCAAGACAGTAGGGGTTTTCTGAGACTAGCTCCATAGTCTTGTCACCAAAACGCTTATATATCTTAAGGGCATAGGCAGGACTTACCCCAAAACCCTGCAAAAATACCATGATGTCTTTAACTTTTTTGTGCTCCAAAAATCCTTTAGAGATTTTTTTAGCTTTTTCTGCGCCTATTCCGTCCACTTCAGTAAGTCTTTCAGGATCGTTTTCGATAATTTGCAGGATGTTTTTGCCAAAATGGCTTACAAGGCTCTCGGCAGTTTTGGGGCCAATGCCTTTTATCATCCCAGAACCAAGAAACCTGACAAGTCCTTCTGTTGTTACAGGAAGTTTTATTTCATAGCTTTCTACATGGAACTGGCGGCCAAATTTTTTGTGGCTTTCAAATTTGCCGTTTACAACAAGCCGCTCTCCAGGTGTTAGCTCTGGCAGCTGGCCTACGACTGTTATTACTTCATTATCCGGCCTTGTAAGAAGTTTTGCCACGGTAAATAGATTATCAGAATTATGAAAAGTAATGTTTTTTAGAATACCTTCTAAGCTTGTGGTCAAAATATCTCCACTCCTATTCTATAGGACATAATGTGTAAAAAATACAATTAAAAATAAAACTTTGTTAAATACTTCAAAAATCAGTTTTATCTATACGAGTTAAATAAAAGGATCAAGTTTTAATAAAGCAAATATATGTTTCCAATAAAGATATTCAAGCTAAAGAAAAAAATTCCTTCTTAGTTTACATAAAGCAATGAAAAGAGCAAAAAAAAGACACAATCTGGCATATAATCAATGATGATATTATTTGATTTTCCACGCTAAAGTATATAAGCATGGCTTTAGTTTTTATTGCTAATACCTCTTCTATATATGAATCTTAGATGTATCAATAAAAATTTTGGACAAGGGAATATACTTTAGCTTGGAAAATGTAGACTTTCAATAAATAACTAACTTCTCACCTTCCATAAGGTTATATTGTTTAATTGTCCCTGCTTTAAGTTCTAATACTTTTTCGCTTTCTTTTATATAGGGGGAGATTCTAAAAGGGGGGATATCTTCTATCATGTGAACTATGGTATTGTATTCGTCCAAAAAAATCAGATCAAGGTTATAACGCATAAAAAAAGTATGAACCTGCTTACAGGGGATGATTAAGAGTCCCTTCCCCGAAGGCAGGTCTTTGGTTCCAAGAAGACCTTTTAATCTTTTGAAAAAAGTGTCGGCAACTTTTATATGCGAGCTAATCAGGACTTTATTATTTTTATTGTCATTATCATTTTCATAATTATCTTTATAAATAGAAGCCATAGTATAATCAGTCATCATACACCTCGGTATTTATAATTTATCACCCATCAGATATCACTCATCCGATATTTGACATTACATTGTCATCAACGTGTCTAATATCCTCAAGACCGCTGGTCCAAGCAAGATCACAAAAATTGCTGGGAATATAAAGAATACAAGGGGAAGAAGCATTTTGATTGGTGCTTTCATAGCCTGCTCTTCAGCTCTTTGGCGGCGTTTTCTGCGAAACTCTTTTGCTTCAACTTTCAAAACTTTGCTGATTCCAACCCCTAACTGTTCAGCCTGGATAACAGCATTTATAAATGCTGTAAGGTCTGATATGTCCACCCTGTTTTTCAGGTCAGTAAGTGCTTCTTTTCTGCTTTTTCCCATGCTTATTTCTGATATTACTTTGTTTATCTCCACAGCCAAGGGACCTTCTCCTTCATCGGCAACTTTTTTTAGAGAAGATTCAAAGCCAAGCCCGGCCTCAACACTAACGGTTAATAGATCTAGAAATTCTGGCAGGTCTCTTTGTATTGTATCTTTTCTTTTGGTTACTTTTCTAGTTAGCCATAACCTGGGTGCTAATATTCCAAATAGCAAGATGGCAGCTACTAACCACATTGAAAGTTGAAATAATACATATAAGGCTGTAGATAAAGCTAAGCTTAAACATATTATTAAAAAATATATCACCATAAATTCTCTAAAAGTTATAGTATGTGATAAGCCTGCTGCAATAACTTCTTTTTCAAGAGCTATTAATAACTTATTTGGCAATCGTCTTTCTAGTGAATTAGTAAGTCTACTATATACAGGTAAGACTACCCGTTTGTGTATAGGAAGTTCTAGAGCTTTTTGGATAGGTGTCTTAAGTGTGTTATCACCTGTTCCCTCTCCTGTAGTAGGTAGCTCTGCTATCTCAGATAAGCGTTCTTTTGTCTCAAGGTGTTTTCTAAATATTAATTTGTACAAGCTTAGAAAAATACCCGTAAAGCTAACAATCAAAAGTAAATACATGAAATATAACATAATCCTTCAACCCCTCTCAGACCTCTATACTTACAATCTTTTTTATTACAAAAGCCCCAATAACTTGACCAACAACTGCTAGCGTAATCATAAACAATCCTCGTGGGTCAGTAAAAAGATCAAGCACATATTCGGGGTTAACTACATAGAAAAATGCCCCAATTGCAACAGGAATAAACGAGATAATAATACCTGATAGCCTTCCTTGAGCTGTCAAGGTTTTTATCTCACCTTGAATTCGAAGTCTATCTCTAATGGTATCTGCTATACTATCTAGAACCTCAGCTAAGTTTCCACCCACCTGTCGTTGAATCAAGATAGCCGTGATCATTAACTCTAAGTCTTCAGAGGCAATTCTTTTACTCATATTTTTTAGTGCTTCTTCGGTTGAGATGCCAAGCTGCATTTCTTTTACAGTATAAGAGAATTCCTGCTTTGCAGGTTCTGGACTATCAAAGGAAACAACTTCTAAGGCTTTCATAAGGCTGTGACCTGATCTAAGTGCATTTGACATAGTTGTAAGTACTTCTCCAAGCTGTTCATTAAATAGCTTCCTTCTTTTATTAATTTTCATCTTCAAAAAGATTATCGGTAAATATAGTCCGATTACTACGCCTAGTAACAATCCGATAATTGATTGGGAAACCATGCTTCCAAAGCTACCAAACAACAGTGCAAAAACTATCAAGATGACTATAAATTCTTCCCCGCGAAGTAGTATCCCACTTTTCATCAGTTCTGCATCAAAATGCTGTCTTATCCCCTTAAGCCTATCTATTCTGGTAAAAATTTTGGCTATATCTTTTAGGCTTAGACGCAAGTTTCTTGCATCAGCTTTTAGAGGTGATTGATCTCTTACATCGTGTTCTTCATCTTTGGTATAGGTCTCAAGTCTTTTTAATAGATCTCTTTTTGGCTTTGTAAGCACCAAATATATGTTGTAGTATATCAAAAAGACCAATAAAAATATAATAAATATATAAGTCATAGAGGAAATCCTCCTTGAAATTACTTATCTTTTAAAGAATCCAAAAACACCTGTGCAAAACCGGTGGACTCGAAGCTTCCAATGATTTTGTTTTTAGAATCTCTACCTTCCCGCTTGAATGTAAACAGGTCCTGCATAGTAATAACATCACCTTCCATACCCTGGACTTCGCTTACCTTAACAATTTTTCTTGAGCCATCTTCGAGGCGGTCTTGCTGAACTATTAGGTCTATGGCTGAGGCAATCTGTTCCCTGATTGCTCTTATAGGCAGATCCATACCTGCCATCAAAACCATGGTTTCTAGCCTTGATAGCATATCCCTTGGAGAGTTGGCGTGTCCAGTGGTTATAGATCCATCATGCCCTGTATTCATAGCCTGAAGCATATCTAAGGCTTCGCCGCCTCTTACCTCACCTACTACAATTCTGTCAGGGCGCATTCTTAAGGAATTGCTCACAAGATCTCTCATGGTTATAGCGCCTTTGCCCTCCATATTTGGGGGCCTTGTCTCAAGGGTTACAACGTGATCCTGGTGCAGTGAAAGTTCTGCAGCGTCCTCTATAGTTACAATTCGCTCGTCTTTGGGAATAAATGAAGACAGTACATTCAAAGTTGTAGTTTTTCCACTTCCAGTACCACCACTAACCACAATGTTAAGTCTTTTCTTTACACAGGTTTTAAGGAAATCAGCCATTTCTGTAGACATAGAACCAAAACTTATCAAATCCTTGGCCTGTAGTGGATCTTCAGAGAATTTCCTGATTGTCAAAGTTGGCCCCGTCAACGCTAGCGGTGGAATTATAGCATTAACCCTTGACCCATCTGGCAGTCTTGCATCCACTAGAGGTGAGCTTTCATCAATTCGACGACCTAAAGGAGAAACAATTTTTTCTATCACATGTAGAACGTGCTGATCATCCCTAAACTTTATATCTGTTAATTTTATCTTTCCATCTTCTTCCACATAAACCTGGTTTGGGCCATTAACCATTATTTCGGAAATATCGCTGTTTTCAATGAGGGGCGTTATAGGCCCAAATCCAAGGGCTTCATTTAATATTTCTGCCTGTATTTTTTCTCTATCTTTCATGGAGATTGAAAACCTTTTACTTTCCTCTTCTAAAAGGTTTTCAATTGTTTCTTTAACTTCTTTCTCTAAGTCTTTGTTGCTTTCAGTGTCTTTTAGGGCATCTTTGTCGATCTCGTCTATCAAGGTACGATGAAGCCTGCTCTTCAGATCCCTATGGGGGTCCTCATTAGAACCAGTTCCGTTACTGCCTCCGGATTTGTCTTTTTTATTTGATTTTGCTAATCCATTTCCATTTGTAGTTTTTGTTCCTTCTTCTTCGGTTTCAAGGCTCATTTCTTGTTTTTGTCTATTTAGCCTTGATAGTAATGAATAAGGTCCACGACTATTTCCCGGATGACTGTTACCATTTAATATTAGTTCTTGACTTTCTTCTTGCTTTTGGTCAGTATTATTATCCTCATCTAATTCTTCTGATTGTTTTTGTTTTGTTTTTTCTTCTATCCCAATCTCATTTTGGCGCTTTTTAGTTTCATTATTATCACTATCATCCTCATTATCATTATCACCTTTTTTCTTGTCATCTTTAGTTTCATCTATCCCCATAATCCAAGCCCTATGGTTTTGGTTATCAGTTTTGCTTGATTTCTTGCTGCTTTTCTTTTTTTCTTTTTCTTCATTATTTTCTTCGTTTTTATTATCACTCATTTCTTTTGCATAGGAATCAGCGGAGTTAGACTTATCTTCTTCTAGCTCGTTTTCTAGGCTATCAAGCTTTTCTTCTTCATTTATCTTTTCTTCTAATTTAAATATTTGATCCATGAGTTCTTTGTACTCTGAATATTCTTCTTTAGTTAGTTCTCTATTTTCTTTATATTGTTTGTCCCATATTTTTCTGGCATTTTGGACCAAATTGGCTTTTTCTTCTTTAATTTCTTTTAGCTTACTCATATCATCCACCCCTTAAAAGATAGAATTGGGTGTATTTATTTAATCCTCTGTTCACTCTCTATTACTCTATCTGAGAATTTTCTAAATTCACTTACTATACCGTTAACAGATGGTTCTAAGATTACAGGCACACCTCTATTTACTGCTTCCACTACGCTTTTTTCTTTATTTGGTACCCTGTAAAAAACTTTTCTATCTAGTGCATCTTGTAGATCGTCTTTTCCTACTTTGTAATACTTAGCTTCTTTGTTTACGACTAAGTTAACCTTGTCATCGGGGTAACCTAGATCATTCATTATCTTCAATGAGTTTTTGGCATTTTTGATCGATGGTAGGTCAAGGGTGGTAACCAAAAAAACCTTGTATGACTGGTCTAGAGCTGCAAGCACATGCCCTGAAAAAGCCGGTGGTGTATCTACAAGGATATATTCATAAGTTTCTGTAAGAACCCTTAGAATTTCTTCTACATGGCTTTCTGTTACATACTCTGCTTCTTCAGGGTTCTTTGGCGGACATAATATCTTTACCCCAGATTCTTCATGATGGACAAGAAAGCTTTCTAAGGTGTTTTTGTCTAACTCTCCAGAATAAGACAATACATCTGTAATCGTGTAAGTTGGATTTATATTAAACATTACAGGGATATTCCCAAATTGAAGATCAAGGTCTACTATCACTGTCTTTTTGTCATGAAATTTGGATAGGCTAGCTGCTAAGTTAGTTGCAAGGGTAGTTTTGCCTGTTCCTCCCTTGGCGCTAAATATAGAAAGAATCCTTGGTTTATGTTTAATGCCTGATTTTAATAGTGCTTGGTTCATCTGCTGTTCTCTTGTCTCTTCTTCTTTTTTGACAACGTCTTTTATTGTGGAGATCAACTCATCTCCAGAAAAAGGCTTAACAAGATAATCTTTAGCTCCTGCTCTCATAGCTTTTTTCAGGTACTCAGGTTCACCTTGAACAGATATTATTATAGGAGCTACATTTGGTGCTTTTAGCGACAAACTTTCTATTGCCGTTATACCATCAACAAGAGGCATATTAATATCCATAAGAACAACATCAGGCTTTAGCTTTTCGGCGAGGGTAATGGCCTGTTCACCATTTGAGGCTTCGCCTACTACATTGATGTTTCTTTCATATTCAAAGAATCTTTTTATATTTTCTCGTGTTTCCACAATATCATCAGCTATCAATACATCTATTTTTAAATTAGCCATTTTCACTACCTCCTTAAGACTTTTCTAATCTTCTTCTACTAACGGGTTTAAAAGCAACCTGATAACTCCGTTCTCTTCAGCATCTGTAAGAGATTCTGCTTCACTTGGACTTACTGCCAGGGTTACTGTAGATACTTCTTGGACAAGTTCTTGATCTTGATAAAGCACCCGGTCACCAGCAGCCAGAACTTTTAGATCCTGTAAGATTGTTCTTGTCTCTGTGTCTTCTTGTCCCTCTTCTTGCTCTTCAAAATCTGTAGCCACTACATCTAACATGTCTCCTGCCTGGATAAAACCTGCTACCCCCGAGACTTCATCTACTGATACTGATATTGCACGCTTACCTTCTGGTATAGCATGAGAGAGCCTATTTACTTCTTCTTCTGGCAGGATCTTTTGTGCTAACAACACTTCTTCTCTTACCATATCTTGAATAACTGCCTCACCTAAGACTTCTTCCTTATCTGTTATGGCATCTGGGTGAATCTCTTCTTTATGGACTGATTTTGTTTCTAGATCATCTACTGTCAAGACCGTTCCGCTTGTAAGATCTCTTCTTGCTACTACTATTTCTACTACATCTTCATGTTCTACCGAAGGGCCTTCGGTTTGGTTTTGCTTCTCAATGGCCAAAATGTACTGGTGGATAGCCAGTACAGTAACAATTGCAAGTATAAGTGATACTATTAGTCCACGGTATTTTTTTATTTTTTTCATCTTTTATACAACTCCTTTTTCAAAACAAGTTTACCTTACAAGCCTTGTACCTCTAAGGCCAAAGTCTTTGCCATCTTCAAGTAATTCCCCATCTGAGACTTTTTCTTGGAATATACCTTCTACGACAGTGTGACCTGTGCCACCCTCTTCTTTAATCTCTTTAAGTGTAAACGCTCCAAAACCTAATATTTCAACCTCACTTCTACCACCATCGTGGTAGGAAACAATAGGAATAGTAATCTCTATGTTTCCTGTTTCATACCGATCTTCTAGGCCCTGCTTAGTTGGGTTAGCCATATTTCCTGGTTCTGTATCTATAATTTCACCTACTCTAAGCATCTCATCAAATCCATTCTCAAGGTTATCACGATAATTACTAGTCCCTGTACCGCCCAAAGCAAGCGGCTGGTAATTACCTTCATCACCATCAGCTATCTTTAACTCATAAACACCATAGCCTTCAAAATCATCATCTGGTATGCCAAAAGGAACAACACCAAGAAAACCAGATATCGGGACAGCCTCGGCAGCAGCTAGCCCGGTAACTTCCTGTTCATTAAACCCTATTACTCTGGCAAAAGAATAGCTTACATCTCTTTTCGCTGTAACTTCTATTTCTTTTTTTTGATTTTCATCTTCAGGCAGCAATTGGATTTCGTAATCTTCAAGTCCGTTTTGTTCTGCTATCCTTTTGGCTTCACTAATCGCAAAATCATAGTGTTCTTCTTCATACTCACCGTCGTCTCTATATGGAAAGCTTGATGCTCCTGCAAGTGCACTTGCTTCAGCAGCAGAGACTAACCTTGCCCTTTCAATATATACAAGACCCAGATCAACTACTAAAGCTGTAAAAGCAAAGAGAACTACTATAGTTATAGCAACTAACACCGCTGAACTTCCTTTTTCTTCTTTAAATATTTTTTTGATAAGATTTTTAATTTCAGTCATAGTTTAATCCCACCCGTTTTTTTTGAGTAAGTTCTTCTAAGCTCATTCAATTCGCATAGTAGTTTCTGTCCTTAACTGGTAATATCCAGCGCCGTCATCAAGAATCATCCCAAAGAGCGGCGTTAAAAGCCTTCTGTTGTACTCTAGTTCTACTTTTAGATCATTACCCCTTATTAGCTCTTCTTCAGAATTAGGCCATACAAAAACACTCAAATTATCAGAGTCTAAAGATGGGATCCTATTTTGGATTACTTCGTTTACTTCTGCTTCTAAGTCAACACCGTGCTGGGTTGCCCTAAGTGCCCCTGCTCTAGCTCCTTCTCTAGACGCGTTATTTAGCGTCAGATGGGCAAAATATATATTGCCAAATTCAATTATCCCAAAGACCAGTAAGAGTAGGATAGGCAGGACAAAAGCTAATTCAACTAGTGCCTGCCCGTCATCTTTTCTTAAAGTTCTTGACATTTTTTTTAGCATCTCTCCTGCCCCTCCTCTCTGGTTACTTAATAAGGTTACTCAGACAAAGTTACTTTTTCATGTCTTCAGTGGCTAGAGCTTATAGCGCAAGGGCGATAACTGCTCCTATGGATATGGCAAGCCCATATGGGAAATATGCTCCTCTAAGTTTCACAAAGAAATAATAATAAACTGCGATTATACCACCTATCACACCCATAGCAAGAGCTGTATAAAATACAAACTCCACTCCCTTTAATACGCCTATAGCAGTAAGAAGCTTAACATCTCCACCGCCAATGCCTCGTAGCAAAAATGGCACAAGCAAAATTACAAATCCTACTAGTCCTCCAAGCAAAGCATCATAAACACCTGGTAAACCTCCAGTCACTGCTCTGTAGCTAAGACCCAGAACTACTGCAGTAATTGTAATTTTGTTTGGTATCCGTTTTTCTTTAAGATCAAAATATAAAGCTAAAGATAGTACCAACAGCAAAAATATATCTATAATCCCTAGATCGGGAAGTAAGTTCATTTTGGTTTCCTCCTTTATGGAGTTAATTATAATTATCATCAAAGAAGAAAAACTTACCCTACCCTAAAACTTTGAAACAGGCAGGGTAGCATTAAAAATTTCCTTATCTGCTACATATTCGAATAGATTAAGTACACTTTGACCAAGTAAGGTTACTCCACCAACAGCTGCTAAAACTATTAAGCCTAGGATTAGTGCATATTCTGTTAAACCCTGTCCTCCATCATCTATCCATAATCTTCTTAGCTCTCTTTCTACCAAGTTAAGCATATAAATTGTCTCCTTCCCTGGTAGAGAAATTGGCCCCACCCCTTTTATGGGTAGGGCCTGTATTTTGATTAAATTATTCAGGTACCTCTAAACTCTCTTCCACCTCTCCAAATATTCCTTCTAATCCTTCACCAAGCAATAGCAAAGCTCCAATAGCTACTACTGATACAAGAGCAAGAATTAATCCGTATTCAACCATTCCCTGTCCGTCTTCTTCACTCCATAATCTTTTTAGCTGGTTAAGCATCTCCTTGCACCCCCTTCCAAAAATTTAGAATTAATTGCTTGTCCTACCCCGAAAACTCAGGAGACAATTATGTACCTGATTTTACAGGGGTTCTCTTTCAGGACGTCCTAGACATTTTTCGATCCTGAAAAAAGATAAAATTAACCTCTTGAAAATAATTTTGTGCTTTTATGTCTTTTGTTGTCTCTAATTGTAGAATATTTTGATAGCCTGGTCATCTAGCTAAAGCCTTAAATTAGCCCACTTAATTAGGCTCATTATTTGCTAGTCAGATCATCGTTTAATTTACCCAGCTTGATTATATATACCTATAAGGCACTTGGGACTACTGGACTAAGTAATATTTGTCAAAGCTCTACCAAACCGTTTTTGAAAGCTGTAACAACTGCTTGAGTCCTATCTGAGACATCTAGTTTCCTTAATATACTAGATACATGGTTTTTGACGGTTTTTTCGGATATCCCTAACTCTTCTGACAAATCATTGTTGCTGTAACCTTTGGCAAGTAAACCAAGTATTTCTCTCTCTCTAATAGTAAGATCACAATCTTCTTCAGACAAATTATTACCTTTAATTAAACCGGGGGAGTTTTTGGCCAAGCGATTGAAACCACCCAGTAATTTGTGAGTAACATTAGGATGTATAAAGCAATTTCCGTTAGCTACTTCTTCAATTGCCCTAGCTAATGTTGGTGTATCCACATCTTTTAGTAAATACCCAGAAGCGCCCTCTTTAACAATCTCAAACAGGTATTCTTCATCATCATGGATCGTTAGAGCTATTATTTTGACATCTGGATATGATTCTTTGACCTCTCTAGTTGCTTCTACCCCATTTATGTAAGGCATGTTAATATCCATGAGTACCACATCAGGTTTAAGCAATTTTACTTTTTCTAGAACTTCCTCCCCATTTTGTGCCTCACCACAAACTTCTAAATTATTTTCCATGTCAATTATTTTTTTGAGGCCTGATCTAAATAAAATATGATCATCTGCTAACAAAACCCTAATATTATTTGTCTGATTATCATTCATAATAAACTTCCTCCCCTTCCTCTACTCCGGGAATTGGAACCTTAATGGAAATCCTTGTCCCTTTCTGGTGCTTTGAATTTATGTTAATATCTCCTCCAAGACTCATAACCCTTTCTCTCATATTAGTAAGGCCAAATTTTTCTGACTTGATATTTTCTAATTCCCAATTAGAGTCGAAACCCTTGCCATCGTCTCTAATATTAATCTGAACCTTATCTTCTCCAAATTCAGCCTTGATCCAAAATGTTTTGGCTTCAGAATGTTTTTTGATGTTATTTAGTGCCTCCTGAACAGTTCTAAAGAGGGCAATCTCTAAGTCTCTATTAAAGCGTTGTTCTTCACCAAAAACTTTTAGCTCACCTTTTATGTTAGTATCCTCTTCAACCCCCTGTATTAATCTTCTTATAGCAGGTACAAGGCCTAAGTCATCTAAGGTCATAGGACGCAGGTCAAATATAATCTTTCTTACGTCTTTTAGGTTTTCTCTTACCTGTGCTTTTAGTTCTGCTAGTTCTTCTTTAATGGTTTTTGGCTTCTCACCAGCGTCAATCAACTTTTCACAGTATTCGGCCCTAAAGACCATGTTAGCTAGGCTTTGGGCCGGGCCGTCATGTATCTCACGAGCGACTCTTCTTCTCTCTTCTTCCTGAGCTCTGATTATTTTAGTACCTATATCTTTTCTTTTCTCTAGATCTTGAAGGGTCTCTTGAAGTCCGCCAAGTCCCTGGGATAAGTAAGATTCAATGACTCCAAGTTGATTCATTATTTTTTCCGCTTTTTCTATTGTTTTCTTTAGATTTCTTAAACGCATCTCTGTTTCATTTCTTTTATGACGTATTTGGTACTCCCTTTCTTTCATAACATTAAGTTTAGCCCTTAGGTCATTTGCCTGTTCATAGGCTTCCTTTATGTTTTTTTCTAAATATGTATCAAAGTTTTTGCTCACTTCAGCAAGTTTAAGCCTTGAGCGATAGTATTTTTTCTCTAGCTTATCTACTTCTTTTATGACCTCTGTTGTTTGATTTTTTAGCTTTATCAAATCTCTTTTTAGCTGTTCATGTTCATTCCTAGCAGATTCAGTTATTTCAAATATCTGAACCTTTCCGTCCTGGATACTTGAGATGGTTTTTTTTAGAACCTCATCTATAGAATTAAAGTCCAGCCCTTCAATTTTATTTTTGCTGTACGCAATTTTTTCAGGCATTATTAATTCCTCCGCATTTGAGACATAAATGACATAAGGCTTGATCTAATGTCATTTTTCAATCTAAGTCGACTTTCTTCTCGCTTTTTCTTAAATACTAAACTAAAAAAAGACCCCAGCCAACTGTCCGGGGTCTTAAGATTGCTTGGCATTTAGACTATTTTGATGTCTTCAAAACAAGTGACTTTTGGTCCTATAGACAAACCTTAGTGCTACGCCAAGTAATTAATAGTCCTATAGTTTTACTAGGTCTAGCTGTCTAGAGATCCGTTAATACACACCGTTCTATGTGGACTTTCATTTTGAATAATTTCTTTTAAAGATACATCTTCTACTCTCTCAACCACTTCTATACCAGGGAATTCTTCTTTTAGCTTTTGGGCCAAGTTATAATGATTATTTTGCCAAATTAGTATTAATCTTGCTGGATAAAATTTTTTTGCCGGAAGATCCAACAGTAGGCTTCTAAGTTCACCTTCTGCTTTATCAGGATCCTTAACGTAAATTACAAAAGTCCATTTTCTTTTTCTTTTGAGCTCTTCCCAAATAGTATAAAAAAGGGCGACAAACCCGTAAATTGCAAAGAACCATATTATTATTTCCACCAGTAAACACCACCTTTTTTGGGATTTGATATAATATATGAAATCCCAAAAAAAAGTGATATTAATAATTGATTATAAATTATATTTACTCTATGTCCACAAGTCCAAGCTTTACAGCAGTTACAACTGCCTGGGTCCTATCTGATACATCTAATTTTCTAAGTACATTTGATACATGGTTTTTAACGGTTTTTTCTGATATATATAGGTTTTTTGATATTTTTTTATTGGTGTAGCCTTTCGCCATAAGCTCTAGTATTTCTTTTTCTCTTGTTGTCAATTCGTAATCTGTAACTTCAGTTCCTGTATCTTTTGATTTTGTTGCAAGCCTGTTGAACTCTCCTAAAAGCTTAGGAGTGATGCTTGGATGTATGAAGCTTTTCCCTTCAGACACCTCTCTAATTGCCTGAAGTAGAGTGGGGGTCTCAACGTCTTTAAGCAAAAAACCGGAAGCTCCACCTTTTACCGTTTCAAATAAGTATTCTTCATCTGCATGGATAGTTAATATGACTATTTTGACCTCATCATATTTTTGCTTTATTTCCTTTGTCGCATCTACTCCACTTAGAAGTGGCATATTTATATCCAAAAGAACTACATCCGGCTTCAAAAGATTTACTTTCTCCACCACTTCCTTGCCGTTTTTCGCTTCCCCACAAACAGCTATATCATTTTCTAATTCCAAAATTTTTCTTAGTCCATTTCTAAATAGTGAGTGGTCATCAGCTATTAAAACCCGTATTTTTGCATTCTGTTCAGCCATCTACTACTCCCCTTTCTCAAGCTTCATGAGCTAACAATGGTACCTTAACAGATATAGTCGTTCCTTCATTATGTTTTGATTTTATTGTTAATTCGCCCCCCAAGTTCTCAACCCTATCTTTTATGTTTTGAAGACCAAAACTATCTTTGTTTTCATTATTTTCTTTGTCAGAAGAGTTTGCTTCGTTATTATTTTCAAAACTGCTATATTTTCTATAAAGCACCTTGTCTGGATCAAAACCTTTTCCATCATCTCTAACATTGACAAGAACTTTTTCATCCTGAAACTGGACCTTTGTCCAAATTCCAGAGGCACAGGCATGTTTTTTGACGTTGTTAAGTGCTTCCTGCACTATCCTAAAAAGAGCTACCTCAAGGTTTCTTGACATTCTTTTCTCTTCACCAAATACCACTAACTCAATTTCAATCTGTTCTTCTTCTTTGATATCACTGATTAACCTTCTTAAGGCAGGAACAAGACCAAGGTCATCTAACGTCATAGGCCTTAAATCAAAAATTATCTTTCTTACGTCCTGAAGGCTTCTTCTAACCATTTGTTTAAGTTCTGCTAATTCTTGTTTTACCTTGGTAACATCACTATCTAGTAGCCTTTCACAGTACTCGGCCCTAAGGACCACATTTGCTAACCCTTGCGCAGGTCCATCATGAATATCTCTTGCAACCCGCCTTCTTTCTTCTTCCTGAGCTTTTACTATCTTTAGGCCAAGCTCTTGTTTTTGCTGTAGGTTTTCTAGTGTTTCTCCTAAGTCCTGAAATCCCTCTGCAAGGAAGTTTTTTATTACTCCTAGCTGACTTACCACATTCTCCGCTTTTTCTACTGTCTTTTCTAGTCCTTTAAGCCTTCTTTCTAAATCATCCCTTTTCTTTCTCATTTCATTTTCTCTGTCTCTAAGCACCAATAGTTTTGCGTTTATTTTGCTTGCATTTTCGTAAGCTTCTTTAATCGCTTCTTCAGAGTATTTATAAAAGTTCTTACTAACCATGGCAAGCTTTTGCCTTGCTTTTTTGCTCTCGGTTTCAAGTTTATCCACTTCGTCTATTACTTCACTGGTTTTTTCTTTAATCTCTTCTAATTCATTTTTAACGTTATCGTATTCTTTTCTTGCTGTTTCAGCAATGTCAAATATGTTATCTCTACCCTCATCTATACTTTTCAGGGTTTTGGTCAAAATTTCGTCTATTTTATTGGGATCAAAGCCCTCTTTCATTTTTTAGATCCCCCCACTACAAGAAATAAGCAAAATCTACTACTTAATCCCCTTGTTTAATGATTTTTTGGATCTATCTCAAAATTTAGCAGTTTCAAAATGTTGTAATAAAATTGTAATTCTCTTCTAAATTCGTCATTATTCTTTAAATTTCCTTCATTTTCGAAAGGAGAATTAGCTTATATGTAAATTTGATTAACTGACAAAGGACAATAGGCATATCTTAAATATAAAAGCACGATAAAATTCAAATCAAAAGTAAAACTGGAGTGTTACAGATGAGAACTCCCCTTTTAACAAATATCTGGCATCAAGCCCTTGATTTAGAACAAAAAAAGCCTGTCTCAAGGATAAACATGGACTTTTATAACCCGAATCACGCAGAAATCAATTTAGCTGATAACATGGAAATGCCAAATCCTAACTTGATATCTTTTGCCATCCCAAAAGCTCGTTTGAACATGCCGCCTCTCTCTTTGGAACCTATAGACGGTATAATAAGGGATGTAAAAATCGAGGAAGATTCTAATGATCCTAATCATTTAAAAGGTACAATAAACACTGAACATTCTATACTATGTCATATAAAAGAAGAAAAAGGCATGCCCCATAGGGTTACCCTTGAATTTGATAGAAAAGTATTTTCAAAGTACCTAAAAGAAAAAGTTATACTAATTGACCCTGGACATGGAGGTAAAGACACCGGAGGTATTAGCCCGGTAGGCTTAATGGAAAAAGACGTGGTTCTTGACTTTTCGAAGAGATTAAAGAAGTATCTAGATTACTGGCAGGCAGAAGGGATTTATACCAGGGAAAGGGACGTAAATGTCCCTCAAAAAGATCGAACCAGAATCATAAAAGAAAATAATCCTGATCTTATTATCTCTCTTCACACTGGCACAGGAACAGTTGGGGAAGTGTTAGGACCAAGGGCAAAGTTTTTTGTGGACGGTGAAAAAAAAGGAAAAGAAACTGCTAATAATATCTATATGCCATATGCAAATAGGCTACCATTCCCAGAAAGAGAAGTAGTAAAGAGCAGTTCAAAGTTGTTGTCAGTTTTTCCAGAGAGAAGCATTATCATGGAAGTATCAAATATTTCGAGCAGATTAGAGGAAGGCTGGCTAAGAGACTACGGCTTTGTGGAAGATATGGTTAGAGGACTTGTTGTAGGAATTAAAAATCATTTTTCTAAAAGTTCACAGAAGCTTTAGGGTTTTTAGTATGCGTACCAACATGTCCCCTACCTTTGGAATTACTAGCAGATCTTCTTCCTCTATCCCTCTAAATATGAGAAGGGTTAAAAAATAGACAATACCAGCAATTGATACTTTTAAGATGAAATTTAAGGCATCTACAGCAAAGAAAGTATCTATTACCATGTCAAACCTTATTAAAAAAACAGCCATAACAGCTGAAGCTATTAGAGGTTTAAAACCAGTTTTGAAAAAATTAATTGACAATTTTTTTAACTTTATTAGGTCCTTAATATTTAAAATAGAAGCTAAAAAAAATCCAGACCCAGTTCCTATGGCCGCTCCAAGGATACCGAGGGGCGGGTAAGCTGTAAGGTTGTAGTTAAGGATAAAGTTCAAAATCGCCCCAATAAACAGGTTAATAACAGGTTTAGGATAATACCCGAGGCCTTGAAGCATAAAGGAAGTAACCTGGTGCAAACACAAAAACAGTGACGCAAATGCCATAACCCTAAGGGGACCTCCCGCTTCATAGTAGCCAAACATAAGCTCGGTCATCTCATAAGCCAGTAAGAAAATTCCAACAGAGGTAGGTATGCCTATTATCAGGGTTAGTCTAAGGGCTTTTTCTATATTGTTTTTGATTTTTTGGTGGTATCCTTTGACCTGATAAGTCGATAGTACAGGTATAAGACTTGTGCCAAGGGCAAGGGTGACAATTGTCGGAAGGCTTATAAGCCTTAAGGCCATCCCTGAGAGATGGCCATACAAGCTTGTAGCTTCAGAGACACTATAACCAATTAATTGTAGCCTTTTGGGGACTACTGCCGCATCAACTGTCTGCATAAGAGGCATTACAAGAGCACCTAGAGAAAAAGGCACTGCAATTTTTAACAGGCGAAATAAAGTGCTTCCACTTTTTATGACACTTTTTATAAAAATCCTAGACAAAAATAAAATAAGTACAAAGCTGATGCCTTTTTCTCTGACAAAAAGAAAAATTAACAATACAAGGCCAAAAAAAGCACCAGTAACAGCTCCCAAAGTTGCCCCTGCAGCACCATACATTGGCCCGGCCTGGCTATATAAATAACCAAAAAAAAGCATGGTAAACACTCTTATAAACTGCTCTGTCACCTGAGAAATTGCTGTAGGGGTCATTAAATGTAGCCCCTGAAAATACCCTCTAAAACCTGACATTATAGAGACAAAGAAAATAGCAGGTGATATTATCTTTAGCGAATACATCACCCTGTAATCACCAAGAATATTAACAGATATGAATTCGGCGCCTACATATAAAATAATACTAAATATTATTCCGGTAACACTTAAAGCAGATAGAGCCGTACAAAAAACTATTTTTTCTTCTTCAAAGTTTTTTGAGGCTCTTTTTTCGGATACAAGTTTACTTATCGCTACGGGAAATCCGGCTACAGCTAGTATTAACAAAAGACTATAAATAGGATAGGCCATTTCATAAAGTCCTATACCCTCTTCTCCTATAATTCTAGCAAGAGGCATGCGATAAAAGGCACCTAAGAGCTTACTTATAGTTCCTGCAAGCATCAAAACAAGTGCTCCTCTAGCAAAGCTTTCTCTTTTCATTGGCATCACTACTCTTCTAATATTTTTTCTTCAATGCTCTCAAGTATCTTCTCAAAATTTTTTTCCCCTACTTTTATAAGCTTTTGTCTTTCTTCCAAAGCAAAAGAATACAGTTCTCCTCTTTCTAGATCTTCCAGGTTGATCTTCACACAGGCTAGACTTCCCATCAGTGAAGCTTTTGTTTTATGCACCCCAGCATACAATGCTGTAGTAAATTGGCTGTTTAATATATTTAGTCCAATATTGTCATCAACTTTAGTAATAATTTCTAAAATATTATTGCACTTTTGAGCTATTAGGATGGGTATGACCACTGTTTCTTTTGTAACAGTTTCCTTGGGTTTTGACTTTGCCCTAATTATCCTGTACGCTTCATCTACAACATCCATTAATTCTTCTTTAATATTAAAAATTCTTTCAATGTTTTTTTTAAGTTCTAATTTATCTTCGTCTTTTTTTTCTTTATAAAGGTTTTTCAAGTATGCAAGTAATAAAGAAGCGGCCAGGGCACCTGTCAATGCTAAAGAACTTTCACTGCTCGGATAGGTGGACTCATCTGACAGTATTTCATTATATTCTTTGAGGGACTTATCCAAATACATTCATTAACCCCCTTGGCATATAAATATAGAATAGACTAACCAGTTGTCTAAAAATATCCGTTTCTTTACATTGATATGAAATAAAATATTGTTAATTACTACAAATAAAAAAACCGCCAATTTTAGGGCGGTTAATTAAATCATTTAAAAACACTGTACTTTTTGATACTTTTGTAAATAAACTTTTGATAGAAGCACAAATTTAGGTTAAAAATGGCCTATTTTTTAGGCATCACTTTTTAATATATCTTTTTTGTCAGTTCTCTCCCAGGGAACATCCAAATCAACTCTTCC
Source organism: Natranaerofaba carboxydovora (assembly GCF_022539405.1). NCBI lineage: Bacteria > Bacillati > Bacillota > Clostridia > Natranaerobiales > Natranaerofabaceae > Natranaerofaba > Natranaerofaba carboxydovora. The sequence goes on from NZ_CP054394.1 coordinate 2,816,044, forward strand.
CATATGTCCATAACTTGCAAGCTGTCTATATATAGGTCTTCTTAAACCTAAGTTTTCTATTATGGCAGCAGGTCTCAAATCAAAATGTTTTCTTACAAGCTCTTCGATTTTTTCTTCAGCAATCTTATTTGTGTTAAAAGTTTCAACAAATACGCTTACCGGGTTGGCGACACCAATAGCATACGAAACCTGAAGTTCACACTTGTCGGCAAGACCTGCAGCGACTATATTCTTTGCCACATATCTTGCAGCATAAGCAGCTGATCTATCTACTTTAGTAGGGTCTTTGCCGGAGAAAGCACCTCCACCATGCCTTGAAAATCCTCCATAAGTATCCACTATTATCTTTCTACCTGTCAGGCCTGCATCTCCCTGAGGCCCCCCTGTCACAAATCTCCCTGTAGGGTTGATAAGAATCTTGGTCTTATCATCAATCAATTCCTCTGGAAGAACCGGGGTAATAACCTGTTCTCTAACTCCTTTGTGAAGCTCGTCTTCGGTTACGCTAGAGCTGTGCTGGGTAGAAACAACGATAGCATCAATTCTCTTAGGGTTTCCATTATCATATTCTATCGTAACCTGGCTTTTGCCATCTGGTCTAAGATAATCTAAGATGTTTTCTTTTCTAACTTTGGCCAAACGTTTGGTCAGCCTGTGAGCAAAATCTATGGGCATTGGAAGCATGCTATCAGTTTCGTTGGTTGCAAAACCAAACATCATTCCCTGATCACCCGCTCCAATTGCTTCGATCTCTTCTTCTGAAAGTTCTCCTTCTCTTGCTTCTAATGCCTTGTCTACACCCATAGCAATATCAGGTGATTGCTCATCAATTGATGTAAGTACTCCGCATGTTTCCCCATCGAAGCCATATTTGGCCCTGGTATAACCTATGTCCAAAATCGTCTGTCTTACAATCTTTGGTATATCTACATAGCAGCTAGTTGTTATTTCCCCTGCAACAAGAACAAGACCAGTAGTTACACTTGTTTCTGCAGCCACCCTCGCTCCTGGATCCTCTTTTAAAATTTCATCGAGGATAGAATCAGAAATTTGATCTGCCAATTTGTCCGGATGTCCTTCAGTTACCGATTCTGAAGTAAAAAATTTATTACTCAAATTTCCTTACCTCCAGTCTATTGTTTTATTAACTAATATTATACAGCTATTTGCCCTGCTATTGCAAAGCGAATGTAAGTTCACTACTCACAGCTTTTTCGCCGTTAACTGTACAAACACCCTCTCCCTTGCCTACAGGCCCCTTTAGCCTGGTTAGTTCTACTTCCAAAGTTAACACATCTCCTGGCACCACCTGGCGCCTAAATTTCACCTTATCCATACCTCCAAACAACACAAGTTTTCCTTTGTTGTCCGGAACAGTAAGTATTGTTACTGCTCCTACCTGGGCTAGTGCTTCCACAATTAACACCCCGGGCATCACAGGTTTCTCCGGGAAATGTCCCTGGAAAAAAGGCTCATTCACAGTGACATTTTTTACCCCTTTGGCCCATTTGCCGGGCTCATATTCTTCTATCCTGTCGATTAATAAAAAAGGATAGCGGTGAGGAATTATACTTTTTATCTCATCAATGTTTAGTCCCAACTATAAAACCTCCTCTTATTCTTTTAATTTATTTCGGCAAAACACGTTGTTTAACACGCTAAAGTATATAAACATAGCTTTTGTTTTATATTGTTAATACATCTTGATGAATAAGCAGATAGATTAGGCTATGGGAATATACTTTAGCTGTTAAACATTTAGATTCCTCTAGCTATAAGTTGTTTAAAAATCCAAAAACCTTTGATATCAATTATTATGCCGCGTTCTTCACTGTGTGGTTTTATGTTTTCTGAGATAAATACATCTGTCCCTTCGATATTTTTCTTAAGGTATTCAGTTTCTTTCTCCAAGTCTGGCGCACCGACCTGAACCTCAGGTCCATAGGCAGTACCGCATCATCCCCCACCAAGTTTAACTATGCCAACGGTTAAGGAATCAATAGACTTTCTGTTTATATATTCTAATGCTCCTGGCTCTATATCAACTTTAATATCTCTTGTATCTCCCACAAGTATAACCCCCCTTCTTCATTTGTACAATATATACAGTATATAATGCTGATTTAACTGCAAAAGTCATGCGAACAAAGTTTGGTTTTAATTGCAAAACATCTTGATGAGAAAATAGGAAAACTGAGTTTTATGTAAATGGACTTTTTGCTCTAGAATCAAGTATTCTTACAGTTTGACCGGCAAGCTATCTCCCCACTTAATTCCCTCGGGAGTAACTTTGACAAAATACGCCAAAATTTCCGCTCCTTTTTCATCAAGCTTTACAAGGCTTTTACTAAATTCAGGGTCCATCTCCCAGTTAGGCGAAAACTCTTTGGCATCATCCCTTTGCACCAAAAACACTACAAAAGACATATATCCTTCGTCTACAGCTTCTGCTAATTCATCTAAGTGTCTTTTGCCTCGAGAAGTGGGCGCATCGGGAAAAAGAGCTGTATTTTCTTTTACCAGGGTTACTGACTTACATTCAACAAGGGCTTTATAATCTCCTTTTTGACCTTCTTTTCTAAGGCCAAACTCTAAGTCAAATTTCCCACTCTTGTATTTAGGTTCTCTTCTTAATAATTTTGCTTCCTCTAGAGGTGGGATATAATTATTTAACACAGCTTTTTCAAAAATTTTGTTTGGCAGTCTACTATCTAAGGATACCCATTTACCCTTATATTTAACTAAATAAAGATCAAAAGCTGTTTTTCTTGAAGAATTAAGAGGGGCAGGTTGTACCATAACCTCTGCCCCTTCTGTTAAAAGCTCTTTCATTCTGCCTGAATTAGGCACATGACATAGCGTCTTATTATTAGAATTGTCATTTGAAGAATAATCTTTTATTGCAACCTCACAGACAAATCTATTCACTCGTCTAACAAACCTACCTTTAATTAATTTAACATCAAATGGATAAAACATTCGAAATTGTCTCCTGTCAAAAGGTTTCTATACTATAGATTTCTATACTGAAAAGATTTCTTTTTTTAGTACTTTTTCTAAATCTTCTAGTGTATTACACTCAAACATGTTTACGTATTCCTGAAAAGCACTTATCTGAGGGACATCCTCCCATTTATCTGCTGGAACCGGGTTTAGCCAGACGATATTTTTAACTTTCCTGTCTAGCTCTTTTAGTTTTGATTTGGCACGATCAAGGCCTGAACTCATACCATCGCTTAATATTATCACAGTGGTATCTGGCCTTAATATATATTCCCACTTTTCTTCTAAAGTTGCCAAGGATACACCAAGATCGGTAGCTCCTCCCCATTCAGCACTGCTATTTACAAGATCTGTGATTGATTTTTCAAAATTGTCTTTTTGCTTTAGCCAGTCTGTAATTCTTTCTATGTCTTCGCTGAATATAAAACCCTCAATCTTTCTGACAGCACTTCCAAGCCCGTAAATGAACTGAAGCAAAAAGGACGTATATCTTGCCATAGAACCTGAGACATCACAGATAACAAGCAAAGAAGGTTTACTTTTTCTTTTTTCTTTGTAGCTTATATTAAACATCGTACCGCCGTAGGAGATATTTTGCCTGATAGTTTTTCTCATATCAAGACGGGCCGCTTTCTTTGTTCTCTTGTATCTTCTAGAGATCCTGTTCATCATTTTCTTAATTAAAGAATACATAACCCTTCTAGCTTTGGGCAGGTCTTTGTCTGTTAAATCTTTTAAGTCCTTTTGACTTATCTTAGCGGATGAAGAAGAACCACTTCCATTATCCTTACTTTTTATCTCATCTCTAATTGTATCAAGCTCTTCGTCCCCTGTATCCTGAATCATATCAGTTGGTAGGTTATCTCTAAGGTTTTCTTCCCATCTATTAAGAGAACTCCTTACCATATTTTCAATTATAGGTCTAAAGTTTTCGTCTACATTTTGTCCATGTTCAGTTTGCTCGAGAACATTTCTAATCTGCTCTTTATACTTTTCTTCCATATTTGCATAGGTTAGTTTTTGGTCCTCGTCTAATTCTAATGGATCTCCCATAAATTGAAGGTCTTCAGTGGCCTCTTCTATCTGGGCATTTTTCTCTTCAATTTTGGCATTTCTCTCCTCTTGCATTTGAGATTTTTGCTCTGGTAGTTGAAAAAAGTACTCAAAAGCATCTTCAAAGATACCTTCCTTATCTTTTTCTTTTAGAAGGGTACATTTAAGGGAATATTTAAATTCCTCTTTGTCCGTTATATCAGCTTCGTTTAATGCATTAAAGACATCTATAACTTCACTTGTACTTACCCTTACACCAAGGGATCTGAGTAAGCTTGCAAATTTTATTAAAGATGTTTGTAGACTTCTCTCTTCAACAGTATTATCGCTCATAAAATCATCCCCCAAAGCCCTTATTCACGTACATTGGCACACAGCGCATCGGCACCAATATTCTCATTAAAATGATCAATATCTTCTTTTGTTTTTAATAGCAGGTTAATTGTACTCTTTACGAGTTCAGGATCAAGCTTACTTGCATCTAAAGCTACAAGAGCCCTGGTCCAGTCGAGGGTTTCTGCAATAGATGGTTTCTTTCTAATTTCATTGTCATCTCTGATAATTTTAAGGGCTTTTGCAACCTGCTCTGTAAGTTTTTCTTCAATTCCAGGAACTTTTGAAGATATAATCTCTTTTTCTTTTTCTACTGTAGGATAATTCAAGTAAAGATAGATACAGCGTCTTTTTAACCCATCTGATAGTTCTCTTTCGTTATTGCTTGTCAAAACAACTATTGGAATCTCACCAGCCTGAATTGTGCCAAGTTCAGGTACTGATACGGTGAAGTCGCTAAGAACTTCAAGCAAAAATGCTTCAAATTCTTCATCAGTCTTATCTATCTCATCGATCAATAATACTGGAGCTTTATTTGATCTGATTGCTTTTAACAGAGGCCTTTCTAATAAATATTCTTCGCTGAAAAGATCATCTTCTAATACATCTTCACTTACATTATCCTGTTTTAACTGAATTTTCAGAAGTTGTTTTTGATAGTTCCACTCATATAATGCTTTATTTTCGTCTAGTCCTTCATAACACTGAAGCCTTATTAACTCAGTATCAAAAATATTTGCAAGTACTTTGCTGATCTCTGTCTTACCAACCCCTGCATCACCTTCTAATAAAAGAGGTTTGTTTAACTTTAGCGCTAGATATACTGTCGTCAAAATCTCTTTATCTGCAACATATTTTTCCTTTCTAAATCCTTTCGCCAATTCATCAACTGAAATTTTCACTATGAATCTCCCCTTAGTTAAAATTTTTCTAAGTTAATTTTAATTACATTTTACACTATGAAAAAATTTAACACAGTGACTTAACTCACACTTTATTATAAATCACCAGATCAGTAAAGGCTTGTTAGATAACTTCAATAAAAGTTTAACAACAAAAAACGACCAGTTCAAAGTACATACCTTGAGCCGGTCGTTTGTTATGTTCCGCCTTTCACTTTCCTGTGCATATGAAAAAGTTTCATATGTCACCCCTAGTTGTAGAATTCTTTCTTTTCTTCACCTTTGCCGTTCTTTGCTAGTATCGGTTCTTTTTGATACTTTTTAACAGCTTCCATGTCCTCGTCGATCTCCATTATTCTTACCAAAAGATCCATTCTATTACTTCCCTTTGAGTTCAAAAACTCTTCATACAAGCTTTCTTTCGCTGTCTTAAGCGCTTTTAGGTGTGTGCGTCTCATATTTGCCCCTCCTTTGTATAACTATTGTGTAGGTAACTCCTCATATTCGCAGCTAAATAGCCGAGTATTATTAGTGAAGAATTTCACTTTGATAATCTAATACTATTATAACTCTAGCCATTCTACTTGTAAACCCCTTTTTAAAACTTTTTAAAAATTTTTTACTATACCTAAATATTATTCTTAAGCAAAATTCCGTGATTATGCGTAATTTAAGCAATTTTCTAAATTTAAAAATTTTTATAAGAAGTTTCAAAGCGACCTGTATGTGAAAATACATAAATATCAGATCGCTTTGAAGCTTTGTTTTAATTAACCTCTTCACTGTCCATTTTGTTAATTTCCTGGACCTTTGCTAATTCTTCAAATGAAATCACTCTGTATGGATCTAGAAGCAGTATAATTTTGTCATCGGTTTTAGCCATCCCTTTTAGGTGTTCTGTTTTAATATCTTCTGCAAATTCTTTGTCAACTACCTGGATATCTTCTGTATCAAAACTTACAATATCCGATACTCTATCTACAATCAAGCCCATGGTTTTGTTTTCTACTTCAACAACTATAACCACGGTGAAATTATCATATTCTACCTCGGGCAGGTTAAATTTTTTCCTTAAATCAATCTGTGGAATAACCTTGCCTCGAAAATTTATAACACCGTTTATTACAGGATTAGTATTAAATACCCTGGTTGGCTTGTGGTAACGAATGATTTCTTGTACCAGTAATATGTCTATACCGTATTCCTCTTCTCCTACTGTAAAAGTCACAAACTGGTTTTCCCTAGATACATTTAAAAGCTGTTGGTTTAGGATATTAAGTGTATTGTCGCCCCATTTACTACCTTTATCACCATTTGCCATATAAATCCCCTCTCCTAATTAAAACTTGTCAAAGTCATCTTCATCAAAATCATCAAAATCATCTTCGCTAAAAAGATCCGAATCTTCTCCGGAGGCTGCTTCTTTTTGGCCATCACCTGTTCTGTTTTTATCCTTATTATGCTTTGGCTGTGTCTTCTTGTCTTTATCTCCTGAGTCTTTTAAGTTATTTTTCTTTTGATTTGATTTTTGAAGGCCGCCTTTTTCTTCAAGTTTAAAATAGTCTACAAGTTTCTTAAGTTCTTCTGCTTCACTGTTCATGGACTCGCTTGAACTTGCAATTTCTTCAACCAAGGATGAGTTCTGCTGTGTCACCTGGTTTAACTCTTCTATTGCATTTTGGACATCCCTTGCAGAAGTAGATTGTTCATTCATAGAAGCTGCTATTTCACCAACTATATCGTTTACTTTTTGAGTATTGTTTACAATCTCACCAAGAACATTTTTAGTCTCATCCATCAGCTTGTTACCACGGTCAACCCTTTCTATACTTCCGCCTATAAGCTTTTCTATCTCCTGGGCAGAGTCCGCTGTTCTTCTTGCAAGATTTCTTACTTCTGCTGCAACCACGGCAAAGCCTCTGCCCTGTTCCCCTGCTCTTGCAGCTTCAACTGCGGCATTTAGGGCTAAGAGGTTAGTCTGAAATGCTATGTCATTTACTTTCTCAATTATCTCTGATATTTCCTGGCTGCTATTTGTTATCTCCTGCATTGCTTCGCCCATTTCTTCAACAACTTTTTCGCTGTTTTTCACTGAACTCATAGTTTCTTCAGATATTTTGTCAGCCTCTTTGGTATTACTTGAAGTGTTTTGTAAATATGAGGTCATCTCCTGGATAGTTGAAGATATCTCCTCAAGAGAAGACGCCTGCTCTTCAGTCCTCTGGGATAGGTCCTGGTTTCCTTCGGATATCTCCTCGGTTGCGTTGGTTACTGTTTCTGTAGAGTTTCTAACATTTGATATAATATCGTGAAGCTGTGCAATAAATGCATTAAACCAGTAAGCAAGATCACCTAGTTCATCTCTAGATTTAACTTCGATTCTGGTAGTAAGGTCTCCACCTTCTTCTGCAGTTGTCTTTAAGAAATCTACAACTTGTCCAAGAGGTCTACTGATAACTCTGTTGATTACAAATACAGCTACCATACCAAATATTACAGCTGTAATAAGGCCTCCAACGATCCAGCGATCCGCTGTTTGTTCCTGCTCCTGTGCTAAGGCTAGCGATTCTTCCTGCTGTTCTTCGAGTTGTAATGATAATTCGTCCAATAGTTCTCTAATTTCGTTAAGATGAGCCTGGGTCTCCTCTTGATATATCTCTAATCCTTCTTCTTGAACCTCTTCACTGTCAATACCATATTCATCAATCATGTCATTGATTTCGACGGCTGTGTTATGTAGCCCTTCATGAGGTTCTTCTATTTCTCTAAAAGTCTGTTGAAATTCGGACGGTGTTTCTTGAAACCCTTCTGAATCAAGGGTCTGGTAATACCACCTACCAAAACTACACTGGTTATGATCTAACTCTCCGTCAAATTCTTCTTCAGCAATAAAAACGTCTGCAAGCTCATTAACCCATTGCAAGTGATCCACTTCACCCTGAGTAGCAGTTATTATAGTTTCCATTTGGCCGATTGCATCCTGGTTTGCATCCTGGACATTATCAAGCATTGTCATGCTGATATAACCTACTACAAGCATCATTATCAAAATTACTCCAAATCCAGCTAAAAGCTTATTTCTTACACTAAAACGCATAATAATTTCCTCCCATCCATTATGTCTAGATAAACAAATTAGTTTTCCTTAACATAATTCATAATTGCTCCTGAAATTTTTTCTAAAGGTAAAACTTTTTTAACACCTCCTAATTTGATAGCCTGTTTTGGCATCCCAAAAACCACAGATGTCTCTTCATCCTGAGCTATAGTATGACATCCATTATCATACATCTCTTTAATGCCCTTTGCCCCGTCATCTACCATACCAGTTAGAATAATTCCCATGCTATTTGGGGATGCATTTTCCGCTAGCGAATAAAAAGCTTTGTCTATCGAAGGTCTATGGCTTCTTACCGGAGGTTCTTGATTTAATTCAATATAGTAATTGGAACCTCTTTTTTTGACCAGCAGATGGTAATTCCCTGGCGCAATATAGCATACACCATTTACTATTTGCTCCCTATCTTCTGCTTCTTTTACTTTCATAGAGCAGATAGTATCTAAAGATTTGGCAAAAGATGCTGTAAATCCTGATGGCATATGAACAACTGCAATTATTCCCGGGAGATTTGCGGGCAGAGGTTGTAAGATATTTTTTATAGCAACTGTTCCACCTGTTGAGGCACCCATACAAATTATTTTGTCGGTACTTGTCAGCATAGTATCTGAGGTTTCTTTCTTTGGTTTATCTTCCATTTGGCTTTTTCTTGTTATTTTACTTAACTCTTTTATATTTGCTTTAGCAGCACTTTTTACCTTGTGTATTATTTGTTCTGATAACTCATTAATCCCGGTTTCTATGCCAACTTCAGGCTTTGTAACAAAGTCAAAAGCTCCAAGCTCTAAAGCTTTTAAGGTTACCTCTGAGCTTTTTTTAGCTTTTGCACTTACTACAACTACAGGTAATGGATATGCTTTCATAAGTTTTTTTAAAAATGTAAGCCCGTCCATCCTAGGCATCTGTAAATCCAGGGTTATTACATCAGGCCTTTGTTTTTTAATTTCTTTGATTGCATATATCGGGTCGATGACTGCGCCTATAACCTCTATACCTGGCTCCTTATCAAATATTCTTTTCAAGACATTTCTTACTAAAGCCGAGTCATCAATAATTAAAACCTTAATATTTTTATCCCCCACTTGAATCTAAGGCCTCCTTCGCTTTACATTTAACTTGTAATTAACTTACAATAAAACTAATCAAACAAGGTAACATCTCCACTTTCTGCCCTGTCTTTTTTCATCCTTTGGAAAAATCTCTTATCCCTTTTTACAGCTTCTTCAACACTTGTTCCATATGTTATTTTCTTAACATAGATTGTAAAAGTTTCTGGATAAAAAAATAGCTTTCTACCAACATTTTTACCAACATCGCTAGATACCACGGGTATATTTTCCATCTTTAAAAATGTCCTGGTAAATTCAATATTTGATTTTGATACATTACCCATAGAAGTCGTGTTATTTAATACTTTCCCACCACCAAAAACTTTGGCTTTAATCCTGGTCTTCTCTGCTCCACGCTTTAACATTTCATTTATTAAAATTTCCATTGAGTACATGCCATAACGGGCATCTTCACTAACAAGTAGCTCTTCAGTAGATATTTTACCTGGGAGCATAAAATGATTCATCCCAGAAACCTTTGCCTTTGGATCATGAAGGCATACAGAAACACAAGATCCAAGAAGTGTAGATATAACAGCATTTTCTTTTCTGTTTACTGCCACGTATTCACCAGCAAATATTTCATAAACCATCCTACCAAGTCTGTTATTAAACTGTTTTCTCATTACCACACCTTCCTAACGTCCATCTTCTAATGACCTTTTTGGTAAATTGTATGTTCAAGCAATCTCCAGTTTTCATTTCCCGGTTCCCTTACGTTAATAGATTCAGAATGCCCAAGACACAAGATCCCACCGGGTATAAGATGATTATCAAAGTTTTTTAAGATTCTATTTTGAGTTTTTTTGTCAAAATATATAAACACATTTCTACAAAAGATTATATGAAAAGGATCTCCTATTGGATATTCTTCTTTACCTGCAAGGTTTATACGTTTAAAAGATACTAAGCTTTTTATCTCATCTTTAACCTTGAACTTTCCTTCATTAGGTCCCGTCCCCAGGTGAAAGTAGCGTTTTAGAAGTTTGTAGGGCACTCCCATAACTTCATCCTTTGAGTATATCCCATTCCTTGCTTTCTTTAGAACTTCAAGGTTAATATCCGAGGCAAGGATTTTTATATTCCAATCTTTGCGATTTTGTTTGAAATAATAATGCAAAAACATAGCAAGTGTATAAGGTTCTTCCCCGGTAGAACATCCTGCCGACCAAACCCTTATTGTATTATCTATACTTCCTTCTTCTCTTAGATCTTCCAAATATTTAAAGTAGTTAAAATAAAGAAATTTGAAATGGCGAGGTTCTCGAAAAAATTTTGTCACGTTTGTAGTTATCAGGTTAAAAACTATATCAAGTTCGCCCTCTGCAGTTTCTAGATAATTAAGATAATCTTTAAATGATGTAAAGCTAAGTTCCCTTAATCTTTTTTTTAACCTTGAAACTACAAGGGCTTTTTTTGACTGGGTAAGGTTAACACCTATATTGTCATACACCATTTTACGTATGAATTCAAATTCTTCCTGACTAAGCTCTGATTTGTCAGCATTTTCATAAGAATTTTCCTTAGAAGTCATTATATTCCACTCTTTCCTATGATAACTATTTTACAAAACTTATAATCAAAGTGTTGAGTATTCACTAAACTGGTCATAATTTAGTTTCTTTCTTAACATCCTAAATATAGAAGGCACATCAAGAATAATCGCCACATTCCCATCTCCAAGGATGGTAACACCAGCGATGCCCTCTACCTGCCCAAGGTTTTCTTTCAGACTCTTAATCACAATTTGTTCCTGTCCCAAAATTTCATCTACCATCAAAGCGAGTTTTTTATTGCCATCTTTTAATATAATACATATTGCATCTTCTATATTTCTGTAGTCAGGTTCAATATCTATTAGTTGATATAATTTAGCAAAAGGTATATACTCATTTCTCATATGAAGTATCCAGCCTTTGTTTTCTGCTCTGTTAAAATCTTTTTGGCCAGGGTTTATGAACTCTCCAATTGCAGTCATAGGTAATATATAACGTTCACTTCCAATCCTAATCATCATTCCATCTATAATCGCAAGGGTAAGGGGGAGTTTTAGGGAAAATTTGGTTCCTTTCCCTTCTGTTGAAAAAACATCTATGCTTCCTCTTAAGTTTTTGATATTCGTATTAACTACATCCAAGCCTACACCTCTTCCGGAGAGGTCTGTGACTTCGTCCGTAGTGGAAAATCCTGGCATGAAAATCAAATCAAAAATCTCCGCCTCGCTTAGCTCCTGCTCTTCAGTAATAAGCCCTTTATTTAGAGCTTTTTGATAGATTTTATTTTTGTTAATCCCTTTGCCATCGTCCTCAATCTCTATCACAATATTTCCTTCCTGGTGATAAGCGTTTAATGTTACAGTTGCTCTTCTGTCTTTGCCTTCTTTTTCTCTTTCCTCGGGAAGTTCAATTCCATGGTCTATACTGTTTCTTATAAGATGTTTTAGAGGATCTGTGATCTGTTCTATTACTTTTTTGTCAAGTTCAGTATCCCGACCTTCTACTTTTATGTCTACTTCTTTGCCGCCTTTATGAGCTATATCCCTGGCCATCTTCTGCATCCTCAAAAAAGTTCCCCCGATAGGTATCATACTTGCCTCTAAGACTTCTTCCTGAACCTGTCTTATAAGTTTGTCAACCTCCTGGAATGAGTTATTTATTTCTTCATGAATAGAATTATCTTCGTCGGCAAGCCTGTTGACAAGTTCTTTCACCCTTGACTGAGCTATTAGAAGTTCAGCTATGTGATTTAGTATCCCTTCTAGTTTTGAAGTGCTTACTCTTATTGTATCTGTCACCTGAGATTTAGGCTCTTCTGCTTTTGATGATGAGCCAGCAGCTTCTTTTGAGGCAGTTTCTTCTTCTTTTGAAGCACCAACTTCTTTCTTTGCGTCATCCTGTTTGGGCTTTTCTGGTTGTTTCTCCGGTTTTTTGGCTTGAATATCATCTCGAGAAGTTAAACCTTTTTCTTCGCCGATTTTCTTTTGTTTTGCTAGGATCTGATCTATGTTTTCATTAGTAGCTATCCCACGTTCTAAGAATACTTCCTTTGTTTCCTCTGAGTTATCAAACCAAAATCCAATTTCATCAGTAATCTCCTCAACTTGTATGTCATTTTCATCTATTACAAATATAAATATATCTTCTATCTCTTGTTTTTGTTTGTCTGATTCTAAGAAAACCCACCAAAATATATCCAGTTTTTCAGGCTCTAAGTTTTGAAGGGTAGGTAAGCTTGACTTGTTTGCATGAGAAGCTATTACTTTCCCATATTCTTCAAACTCAACAAAAAACATTAAAGGGTCTGTACCTGTTTCAAATATATCTCTTTCAAATTTCATCTTTATAAGATAATAGTGTATGTCATCATTAGATTGGCTCTTAATCTCTTCTTTTTCACTACTTACACTTAGTATTTCGTCACTTTCTCCACTACCATTACCACTAGTATTTTGAGATGATTTGTCATAGTCTTCCAGGGCTTTTATCAGGTCGTCAATCTCTTGTTTGTAGTTCTCGCCATGTACGTCTCCCGTTGAAAGCATTTTGTTCATCAGCTCAGTCCCAGCAAATATCAAATTAAAAGCTTCCTCAGGCAATGTTTCACCTGAGCTTCTTACCTCTTCTAATATGCTTTCAAGATAGTGAGATATATTTTGAAATACATCTGCTTCTACAAGGCCCGCACCACCTTTTATGGTATGCATGGCACGAAACACCTGATCAATTATTTCTGCGTTTCCCGGATCTTTTTCTAGTTCTAAAAGACCTTCTTCTGCCATTTCAAGATTTTCACTAGTTTCTTCGATAAAGGTTTGTAAAAGTTCACCTTCAGACATACCATCCACCGCTCCTTCCAGTTCAAGCTTATATGCTGGCAGCTATTTGACAAATTTTTTAACTACTCCAATCAGTTGATCTGGTTGGAAAGGCTTAACAAGCCAGCCAGCAGCTCCAGCCTTCTTCCCTTCCATTTTCATATTTTCCTGGGACTCGGTTGTCAAAACCAGAATAGGGATAAATTTAAAGTCCGGGTTTTTCTTAACTTCTTTGATAAATCCAATTCCATCTAATCTAGGCATATTTATATCAGCTATTATCATTGCAGGACGTTTCCCTTTTGATTTTAGGTCTTCTAGCTTGTCAAGCCCGTCCTGACCATCATTGGCAGCCACAACCTCATAGCCCTGTTTTTCCAAAGTATACTTCAGTGAGGCTCTTATAGTATTAGAATCATCTACAACAAAGACTAACTTATTACTCATAAAATTATTGTCCTCCTTCACATAAATAGTAGGCAGCACCCGATAATTCTAGCATTCGCTGTAATGTATCAGAGGGATTTTGTAATATAAACTCTTTTCCTTCTTTTTTTAATGTCAGATAAAATGATAATAAAAGCTGCAATCCAGCTGCATCTATATCGCTAGTTTCAGAGGCATCAACATAAACTTTCATCTCTTCTGGACCCATATTATCCAAAGAACTTATCATTTTCTCCTTTTCATCTGCCACAACATGAACAGATAGATACTCAGGTAATTTGTACAATATTAATGCTCCTTTCTACAAAAACTAATCATGATTCTACTGCAAAAAGCTTATTAAAACAAAGTTAAATCTCCACCCTCACTTCCTGCTTCTACTTCTACACCGCTTTCTTCATAGACATCCTGGGCTTTAATTCTTTCTCCCCTGGTTGTAAGGTAGTTAATTATTTCATTTAAGTTTTCTTTTGATATTTCCCATTCTTCTAAACCACATTCTAAAAGCAGTTCATCCCTTAGCTCCTGTATATCTTCTTTTAAAGAGTAGATCTCTTTTTTTGTTTCATTTAGTTTGTTCGAAAAATCCTCTCCTCTTTCAAGGACCTGTAAGGCCTTGTCCACTTCTTGCAGCAAAAGATCACTGGAGTTTCCAAGGGTTCTAACAGTGTTTGATATTAAATTCTCCAAAGTATCTACTCTTTCCTTATCCTCTCGTAAAGAATTATTAATATTTCCAATAGTTGTTTTATTATAATTTAACAAATACTCGAACTTGTTGAGTGATTCTTCTAATTGTTTGTTTAAGCTAGTTATTTGATCGCAGCTTTCATTGACCACTCTGCTGGTATCCTCAGTCACACCTGTCACTTCTTTATTGAAGTGACTTTTCTCTAAGTCTAACCTTGCTAGTTCAATCCTTGTATAAACAGCAAACTTCTTTAAAAAGTTCACTTCAAACTTTATTTCATCTGTTTTAGAGTTAAGTATTTTCATGTTTTCATAAAATTCGCTGTCTACACCCTGAAAGTTGTTAATCTCCTTTTCAAACCCTACGAGCTCCTTTTCGAACTGATCTATAAATAAATGAATGTCATTAAATATATCCTTAATGACATTTTGCTCTCTCAGGTATCCAGATCCACCTAAGAAGTCTGTAATTATGCTTCCTTCTTCTTTTATCTCAAGTATCTTCTCCCTTATTTTTTCAACCGGGGCATTCAACTCTTTATAGGCCTTAATAAAATTTTCTTCTATGTTTGTTATCAGTTCCTCAGATAGCTGTAGGATCTGAAATGCAAAGGTAATTTTGTCAAGTTCATAATTTTTTTTGTCATTTGGATTATTATCATCATTTTCGATTAATTCTTCCAGGTTTTTGTGGCCATCACCTAAACACTTAACCAAGTTCTCTAACCCCTGTCTAAGTATATCCTGGTGCTGAATTGAGCTCATCATTTTTGCTATAGGTTCTATTGCTTCTTCTATGCTCTCCTTTTGGTCTTTTAGCAAAAAAATCACCTGTTCTAAAGAATCATAGAGGTCTGAAAATAATTTATTTATCTTATCTTTACTTTTAGATTGAATCTCTTCAGTTAATTCAACTATATTACTCACATTATCTTTAAAGCTCTCTTCCCATTTTCTTAGCTGATCAATAACTTTTATAATCTCTTTGTATTTTTGATCCATTTTCTTAGAAAGTTCTATTATTTCATCAGTGATTGTAACAAAGCTTTTACCTTTATCTCCAAGTTTAGCACCATAAATAATTGCATTTAATGAGGTAATCTCAACATCGTCAACCTTTGTTTCTATTTTCTTGATATTTTTGTACAGCTGATCAATTCCATCTTCAGTCTGTTCATTATAAAATTTGTCTAAAGTCTCTTTTATACTACCTTCTTGCAAAAATACATCCTCTAATTTATGTAGACTCTTTTTGATATATTCCAATATCTCCCCCACAGTTGCCCCATCTTCATTAAAATCACTAGAATCATCTTCAAAGAAGTAATTAATCAAAATATCCATTTCACTTAATGTTATCTCTATCTCCTCTTCAACTTTTGGGAGCTTATCATAAACAGAAGTATACAAATCTTCTAATTCATCTATGTAGTTTTCAATATCTTTTTCTATCTTTATAAAATTATCTTTGTACTTATCTAACTCATAATTTATTTGCATGCACAGACACCGCCCCAAAAATTATAATCAATGCCACAACGTGATAATTAAGCACTATAAACCATTATGGAATTAGTGGTAATGATAATCATTAATGCAGTATAGGCAGAAAAAGAACCCCTTAAAAGAGGGCTGACCTCATCCATCACACGCTAACTCATTTTTAAGCTTAGTAGCATTATGATCAAAATCAAATCTATTTTGAAGTGTTCTCACATTCACTAAAAACATTCATCACAAGACCTTTAAACAAGTCCTAGTAAAATATACCCATAAAAACTGGATATTTTATTACATTATACCATGTGTTGTCACAATTTTATATAATTTTTTTATATAATTTTCAGTATAAATAAATCATGCTAATTAAGAAAAAGGTCCTAATGACAGGACGTCTTTAGTTTTGTTCCAAAATCAGCATTTTACGTGTCAAAGTCAAACAAAGTATAATATTTTTTCGTTAGAAAAGATTTTATCTATCCTATCATAAAAAAATTTTTTAATCTCTGACATAGTTTCTGGTGGATAAATGTATTTGCCATAGCCAAATTGTCCGTATTTAAATCTACGATCCTTTTCTTCCATTGGAAGGTCATTTTCAGGGAAGGTTTCGTTTATAAGGTTCTTTGCTTTAGTTGTGTAACGGTGGGTGATTAATTCGAAAGAAATCTCAGCATCATCTCCTATTTTGTCTCTTAACTGTAGAAGTAGTTCTTCATAATCTTTTTTCCAACCGGGGTAAGTTATTATAGGGGCAATGAGAAAGCCTACAGGATATCCCACATTAGCTAATTTAGAAGAAGCCTCTACTCTTTTGTTTAGTAAGGGAGTATTCTCTTCATATTTGTTGATAACATATTCTGTGTTTAGACTATACCTGATTTCAGTGCTTTTGTTGTGATCTATTCCAAGTAAAGAATCCACATCGGTAAATTTAGTAGCAAATCTAAATTTGCCAAGAGGCTCTTTTCCAAAATATTTTATACTTTCTTTTAAGTTTCCGGTAAGGTCCTCTACTGGCAGTGGATCAGATGTAGCCGCTCCTTCAAAGATGGTTTCTTCGGGTGAGCGCTCGTCTATATACTTTTGAGCTTTGGCAAGAATCTCATCTATATTAACATAAGTTCTGATATATGGTCTTTTTCCAAGGTTAGTGTTTAGATAACAGTATCTACACATACCAGGACAGCTTGTTGCTATAGGAAGCTGATAATGAGCTGAAGGTTTACAGGTTTGAAATTTTGTAGATCTTCTTATTCCAACTACCAGGGTCTTTTTTGATTCTCTATAGATTTCTTCTTTGTCATCTCCCGGGATACCTCTAACTCCCTGGGGGCTACTTATAATGTTTACAGGTACATCCCTATCTTCAAATATTTTTTTGATCTTTTTTGCATTATCGTATTTCAAAGCTGCTTCTTCGATGAAAACTCTTTTAAAATTATACATAATAACACCTGCAGCTCTCCTTTGTTTGTTTTTGTTATTTCCACGTACTCATTAGTTTTCCGGTTTTCTTATTTATGTAGGATGTCAGGTCAAGTAACCTCTTTGAATACGCCCACTCATTATCATACCACCCACAAACCTTTATTAGATTTTCTCCAGAAACGTCTGTCAAAAGACCGTCGACGATACAGGAAGCTTCAGATCCTTTGTAATCACTAGATACCAGGGGGGTATAATTTATGTCAAGTATACCTTCAAAACCTTCTGCCCTCTCCTCTAGAATTCTGTTGACCTCTTCTCTATCCGTTTCTTTTCTTACAAAACAGGTCAAGTCAATCATACTAACTGTAGGAGTTGGAACCCTTATTGCAAAGCCTTCCACTTTTCCTTTAAGAAGAGGAAGGACTTTTGAAACAGCTTTTGCAGCACCTGTAGTTGTAGGTATAATTGATTCGGCTGCTGCCCTTGCCCTTCTTAAATCCTCATGAGTTAGATCTAAAAGCCTCTGGTCATTTGTATACGAATGTATAGTTGTCATATAAGAACTTACTACACCGAACTCTTCATTAATCACTTTCAATAGAGGGGAGATAGCATTTGTAGTACAACTAGAGTTAGAAATAATAAAATCACTAAAAGGATCAAACTCTTCCTCATTAACACCCATCACAATTGTTACATCTTCATCCTTTGCAGGAGCTGAGATAAGAACCCTTTTGGCTCCGGCTTTGAGGTGAGCTTTAGCACCTTCTCTGTCTCTAAATTTACCGGTTGCTTCCAAAACTAAATCTATATTTAGGTTATCCCAGGGCAGGTTCTCTGGCTTTTCTTCATTAAAAATTTTAATTTCTTTGTAATCATCATCTATTAGCAAACTATCGTACTCTTTTTCATCATTCTCTAATGCTTTTACTTTTCCCGGGTAAGTTCCATACATGGAATCATATTTAAATAAATGAGATATGGTCTTTGTTTTTGCCAGATCATTTATTGCTTTTACTTTAATTTCTTTTTTGTTTTTATCTAAAAGGCAATTTCGCAAAAACAACCTGCCAATACGTCCAAAACCATTAATAGCTACATTGTATGACAACGCAAAATACCTCCGTTTAATTTTTTATTATTTTTCTACACCAAAAAAACATTTATCCCCCTTTTAGCACATACAAAAAAAGGCATAAAAAAATTGGCCCTCTATAAAGGCCTATTGCAAATAATGATTCTGATGCAAAAAGTCATATGAACAATGTTTTTTTTAAAAAATCAATAATCAAATTCTTCCGGGTTAATCCTAAGGTCATAACCATGTTTTAAGTTTTGCGCTGCCATTTGCAGACTTTTATTTACTATCCCTTGAATAAAGGGATGATTTTCTACTTCTTTCTTTTCCTCAAGATAGTAAAGAGCTAGCATTATCACCCTATACATCTTAGTTCGCCCTTTTCTTAACTCAAAGTCTGCCATCAAACGAAGTGCTTTGATATAGAAGTCTAGTCTTGGTTTAATAAGATTGTCAACAAACTTTTGATAAATTTCCTCTTGATCAGCAGAAGTTGATAGTACTATCAGTTTTTTTGATTTTTTTGACTTATATAACATATCTGATGCAAGATCATAAACGTAGGGATGATGTACAAACCAATCCCAAAAATCTTTGTATTCATGAAGTTTTTTAAGTTCTTTCCATAATTTATTATTTGATTCTCCACTCTCAAAAATTTTAGAATATTTATCAAATTCGGGGTTATAAGGCTCTGGACTAGTCCAATCTTCTGAAAGAAAGTTTCGCCAGAAAGAAAACTCCATAGGCTTATTTGACCCAGTTTCAGTAGTCTTACTTATAGCGTTCTTTAGTAATGCCTTTGCATATTCGGGATCATTACTGATCAGGGAATTGTCCCTTCTAAAATCAGCCATGATTTTTTTAAATTCGCTTATTGTTATCCGGTATATCCCCCAGCAATCATTTAACCCTTCATTAATATTACTAAGAAAATTTATTAGACAAATCCCACCTTTGTCCTCACCCCAGCGAAGAGCTAACCAAATAGCTCTATTCCCACGTCCATCTAATTTTGATACGGCAGCCTGATAAATTTCACCGGTTTTAAATCCTTCAATTTCCTTTTCATTGGAAGCTTTAACGCCTTTTGATTTTAATTTTTTTATCTCTTCATTGATAAGTGGGTAAAATTCTTCTCTATCTTCTTTATCTAAAAGCTCTTCTAAGGCAGAGTATGCCAATGGGGTAGCGTTATCTCCTAGTCCTTTAATAGCTTCATTTGCAATCTCGTACTCATCTAACTGTGCTAATACTTTTAGCAAGGTTACAGCCTTCTCATCCCCGGTTTTGGCCATTTCCTGAACAAGAGTGCTTTGAACCTCCGGAGAAAAATCGGATATCTCCATCAAAAACTGCGGTATCGCCTCGAGGTTTTGAGTAATTTCAGTAAAAAGGGATTCCCTGGCATCTTTTAATGCTTTTTCCGGATCACTAAAAACTTCCTCATGGGGAAGTTCAGCTGGCTCTAACCCATAATAGTCCAGCACTTTTAGGATATAATTTTTATTTTTATCTGGAATTTTGGAATCAAAGGCAAGGCTTATGAGCTTTTCTCCTATATTTTCATCATCTACCTCTAAGAGCATGAGAAGCTGACTCAAAATTGAAGCCTCTTTTGTTTCGGCATCTTTTAGACGATCTAATATAACAGGAACTGCATGTCTTTCCATTCCAAAAATTTTTTTAATTATATTATCACGTTTCCTATAATTTTTTTTATTAGTAACAAGTTGATCCAAAAGCTTGCTCACTTCGTGCCTATATAAAAATGTATAATCAACGTTCTCCTGCACATTCTTTTCCATATAAAAGTCATCCTCCTCTAGGAAAGATACTAAGCTACAAAAAACAAATTCCCTTAGTAATTTAACTTTACTACAAGCCAGTAGACTATGTCAAATAATTTACAATATTTGGCCCCTCTATTATACTCTTGCCTGTGATAAAATTTTACTCGTAAACGTCTTACTAGCAGCCAGGAGGAATAAGTACTATGGATTTAATCACACATACAATTGTCGGTACTGCCACATACAGGGTCTTTACAGGCCAAGAACTGAGTTTTGAGGATCCCTTCTTAATTGCTACCATGGTAGGAGCCTCCCTCCCTGATATTGATATAGCAACCCATCTTTTTGGGGATGTGCCATACTTCAAATATCACCGCGGGGCAACTCATTCAATCCTTGGTACAATAATACTTTCACTGGTAGTAGGAGGCGGACTATCATTTATATTTGATGTATCTTTTTTTGCTCTTTTTTCTTTTACTCTTCTTGGATGTGCGACCCATGTGATGTTAGATACCCTTAACTCCTATGGTGCTAAACTATTTTGGCCCTTCTCTGATAAAAGGACAACTCTGAACCTTCTTGTATTCATTGAACCTTTTATGATAGCGTTACTATTAGCTGTTATTATGTTCAACAGTTTTATTGATGGTGGTAGAGCTATATTGTTATTTATATTAGTCTTACTTTATTTTCTATTTAGATATTTTTCAAAATTAATGCTAAAAAGAATGTTAACAAAAAAATTTCCAAGGCAGAGTTTTGATAAGGTGGTTATTGTCCCTGCCTTTGCAAGCATATTCCACTGGGATTATATCCTTGAAAACAATAAAGAAGTTATTCTTGGTAGAACCACATTAATGTTAAAGGATTTTGAGATCAAAAAAAGATTAAAAAAAGAAGCACCTTCTAAAATAGTCAAAAAAGCTCTTTTAACAAAAGTAGGCAAGTTTTTCGCTGATTTCACCCCTCATTATTATATCAAGCATGAAAAGATTAAGGACAAGCATTTAGTTAAATTTATTGATCTTAGGTATTTGGTCAAAGAAGGTTTTGTTAACTCTGCAGAGGTAATCATAAGTGAAAAGGGAAAGGTTATGGAAGCTTTCTTTCAGCCTTATTCTGAGAATCGAAAGATCCCAATCAATTGATAAATGATTGTTCGATAGGTAAGCAAATAGCAGAGGCAAGGTCAAAAAAAACAGGATGTTTTGGACCTTTCCTCTGCTGTATACAAAACATAACTTGTTAGGCTACTCCACTGTAACTTTGTCTTCTTCTACAACATTTATCCATGTCTGCCCCGGGTAGAGATTTATTTCATCACCATTTTCGTCGTAAAACTTGGTTTTGGCCTCTTCGCATTCTTTTTCCCAGGTTATTGGAATCATCTCACCTTTTGATATATACATGCCTTCGCCGTTTCCTACAAGATCTATGTCACGGCGTCCCTCATCATCTATTGTGCGAGAGTTAGCGTACTGGATAATTATATTAGACGCTTTTACTTCTTGATCATGTTCTCTGTCTAAGTGAGGTTCATTATCGACTTTTCTAAGATAAACCCCCTCATCCTCCTGATATTCATAATTAATAACATTAAAATTAGACCCATAATTTATTTGTACTTCACTAACTTCTTCACTGGAATTTGACATGCTTTCTTCATCTCTGAAGTCTAGTAACCCTTCTCTCTCTCCATCTTCACTATACCCCCTAGAATCTGCAGAATCAACTAACTGGGATATTTCTGTATAAACATTATATGGAGCGCCTCTATCATCACTTCTCCAAAAACCTGCATGACGAAACTCATTTAGGCTAGAAAGTCCAATTCTGTTTATTTCATTTAATGCAGCCTGATGACCGCCTACATGTACATAGTAAGAATCATTCTCTAAAGCTAATGTTATAAAATCCAATCTTGCAGAACGGACATTCCCTATATCCCCCGGAACATCTTTGTTAAATAAGGCAAGAAGCCTTGTATGAGAACCTTCTACTCTGAGCTCGTAAACAACACATGCTTCTGATATGCCTGAATGAGGTCTTTCATCTGACGAGTTTCCGTATGTAACAAGTATAGGTCGTGAAAGGACATCATATTCGTGGTCTTCTTCTGCTCCACAAAAGTGACATTCTATAGCATCTAAATTAACATCTTTATCCTCTTTTGGTTCTTCTTTTTCTACCTCTTTATCAGGCTCTTTTTCTTTATCTGTTTCTTCTTCACCCCCGCAGCCTGCTATAGACCATGTAAAAATTAATGCAAAAACAAACAAAGTAAATATTAAGTAAAGCCTATTTGAATATTTTGCCAATATTTAACACCTCCACAATTTAACCTACCTCTATTCTTATTCAACTTATTTTGTTAAAATCCTATTTAGAAAAAGATTTTTCTTTAGATTATTTTGCTAAAGGTTTTGGACCTTCTAATGAAGAATATATTAACTAATAATGGGGCAGGAGGGAGGGAGAGAGATCATCATGGATAAGTTTGTTGATGCCTTAGGTGAGATGTGCCCTATACCCATCATCAAAGCTGAAAAAGCATTAAGAAAGCTTGGGCCAAAAGACACAGTCGTATTAGAAACAGACCATAGCTGCTCAATTCAAAGTGTCACCAAGCATTTCGAAGAAAAATATAATTATTCCTGCAGTATAGAGGAAATAGATGTTGGTATATGGCACATCAAAATAACCAAAGCTTAAAAGCTATGGTTATTAAAAACTATAACATAATATAACTTAAAATGTTAACAAAAGCCTCTTTCATCTGAAATTAATAAATCAAAAAATTGTTTAGTAATTCCTTCTGATATGTCCTTAGGCTTATAAACCATTGTAAATGTATGCGGGAAATTAACATCTTGTAATTTTATAATTTTTAGGGTTTTGTGTCGAATCTCTTTCTTGATTGCCATCCTTGGCAAAAATGAAAGGCCCTTATCTGCAGATACAGCAGAAATAATAGATGAGATATTATTAATTTCAAGAACTACGTTCAAGTCTTTTAATGAAATATTTTGATCAGCTAAGTTTTTTTCTATGGTAGCCCTTATACCTGAACCCTTTTCTTTCAATATCAAGTTATATTTAGCCAGTTCTGAGACGGTGATGTGGTCCCTATCTATCCATGGTTCTTTATATGGAGCTACAAGTTCAATATAGTCATTTCCAAGGCGTTTTAAGGCCAAGCCTTCGTTCGTCAGTTTTTTTCTTAACTCGGAGCTAATTGGACCTTCTATAAGGCCCATTTGAACATTGCCATCTAGTACCTGGTTGATAACCTCAGGTGAGTTATAAACATCTAGATCAATTTCATTTTTGGGGTATTTTTCCTTAAAAATATAAATACTGCACGGCACAGCATAACCACCAATAGTATTTGATGCTGCTACTTTTAACGTCTCTTGGTTAGAGCTAGCTAGATCATTTATTTTTGATTCTATATTAGAAAGTATATTTAGAAGTCTTCCTCCTTCTAGGTATAATATTTCGCCGGCAGGAGTTAAGCTAACACCTTTTGTAGTTCGATTTAGAAGAGGAGTCTTAAAGTACTTCTCTAAATAATTAATCTGTGAACTAAGAGCAGGTTGACTGAGATGAAGCTCCCTAGAAGCTTTTGTAATGCTTCCTTCTTCAACAACGACCATAAAAGCTCTTATAGTTTCTAGGTTCATGGATGTTACCTCCTTAATAATAAAAAGTACAAAGGAGAGTTGTTTTTTGAAAACACTCAAGGAAAACAAAGCCACAAATTCTAAAAAAGCTCTAATTTATATTATAACAGCTATAATCTTTTATTTCATAGCAAAATATAATTATATTATATTTTTTGGCATTTTGCTTGGTTATACCATGCAAAAATCAAGGTTTTGTTTTACTGCTGCTTTTCGTGATTTATTTCTCATAGGAAACACCAGCTTGTTTCGTGGACTAATAATAATTCTATTCTTAAAAACTCCTCTCTTCGCATTAATATATCAATATTCTAGCAGCAGCTTCAACCTATCACCTGTTGGGCTATGGACTATAATTGGAGCAGTTTTGTTTAGCATGGGAATGGTTATTGCAGGCGCTTGTGTAACTGGTAGCATGGTTAGATTAGGAGAAGGCTACATTATGCAGCAATTTTCTTTACTTGGTATACTTCTTGGCTCGGTCTTTGGAGCATTTCATGTTTCTTTCTTTGAAAGAAAGTTTATGTTTGGTCCAGTTTTTATCCCAGAATACCTAAATTTAACTTTTGTTGTATTAATCCAACTTTTTATTTTGGCAGGGTTGTTTATAATCTCTCTTTGGCTAGAAAGAGGCAAAGAAGCTTTAAGTATTAGTGCTATCAAAAATTCACTAATATTTTCATTCCCAAAAGATCCATGTAAAAAATTCTGGCCTTATAATATGGGTGCGATATTTATTGTAGTTATCATGTCTATAATGTTCTTATTATACGGCACCCCCTGGGGCATTACTACCTCTTTAACCCATCTTGCCGGCGGTATAGCAGGACTTTTTGGAATTGACATCTCTAATTGGAGTTTTTTTGGTTATGAAAGTTTATTTGCCCATCCATTGATTCTTGTTAATTTAGGGATTATCCTAGGTTCATTTTTGAGTTCCTTTTCTTCATCTGAATTTAGAATTAGAAAGCCAAGATCGTATAAATTCATTATTTCAGGGTTAATGGGCGGAATATTAATGGGTTATGGTGCCAGGCTTGCTGAGGGCTGCAATATTGGTGCTCTAATAAGTGCTATACCTTCTTTTTCCCTTCATGGCTGGGTATTTATGTTTTCTTCATTTATTGGAGCTTATATAGGAAGTAAAATTTTACTATCCTATTTAATTGAATAATATTTACCAACACCATTTTACCAAACTTTCACACAATAATTCAAAAAAAAATGTTACAGAATTATTACAGACAATTCAATAGTGAAAACAATAACATTTTGTTATAACTCTTTCTTATTGTTATATAAGTTCTTTATTGAAGCATTTTTTTAACTGTGCTCCAGAACGCCTATACCACAGGGGTTTTGGAGCTTTTTGCATTAATTTAACCCTTTCAATACCTTCCGCGCTTGTTCTTGATACCCCTTTCACAACAATCATTTAGCGGTTATAATATAGATAAATGTTATAAAAGTTCAATTTTCTATCGAAAAATACTTTTGTTTGTAACATTTAGAAATTGGACTCCAATAAAAAGTTAGAACCAGTTAAGTTAATTGTTAATCAATAACCTTGCAGTAACCTTGTTAGAATTTTTTTTAAATACAAAAAATTAAGTTATGGGGGTGGATAGAGTTGAGTAAACTCAACAGAAAGAAGTTTCTTAAAACTGGCGGACTTTCGCTAGCAGCACTTGCTTTTGCACCAACAATTGGAGGTTGTGGTAAAGATACCCCAGCAGCTGATCCTGCTGACGAGAAGGAAATTGATGTTCCTGAGTATCCTTTTGAAGGTCTAGTTAAGATTGATGACCTTGACTATGTTAAGCAGCGTGCATGGGATGGATACAAAGAAGGTGGATGAGGCTACGGTGCTGCCGAAGGGACCTTCGGCATACTAGCAGAAGAAGTAGGATATCCGTTTGACCAGATTGCAACAAAAATGTTCTGGCCTTTTAGAGGAGGACTTAGCGGTTGGGGATCGATCTGTGGTGCAATACCACCAGCAGCAGCTTTCTTAGCAGCTATTGCTGAACCAGATGATCACATGGATCTAACCCAGGAGTTAATGGCATGGTATCAGCAGTTCCCATTCCCTGAGACTCAGCTTGGCGACACAGGGGAGCTACCACAGACACCTGTTAATTCTAGTCTATGTCACGTATCCATCACAAAGTGGATGGTTTATGCCAACAAAGAACATGGCATGGATATTGAAAGTAGAGGAGATGATAGAAGAGGAGATAGATGTGCTGGACTAACTGCTGACGTTGCTGCTTATACTATCGAAATGATGAATAAGTTTATCGATGGTGAGTTTGAAGTAGTACACACTCCTGCTGAAGTAAGAGATGACTGCATGGCTTGTCATGATGATACCGGTGGTAATCACGACTATGCTGCACATGGGCAAGAAGACTGCACTGAGTGTCACACTGATAAGTGGGAAGACTACACAGAAGATCATCCATAAAAAAAGTGCCACGAAAAAACTAAATATCGTGACACAAAACAAATAAACAAATATATAACATCTTACCCCATAACCGGAAGGTCCCCACACCTTCCGGTTATTATTTTGCCTATTCACATTATATTATAAAATAGCTTTAAGTAAAAGTGTATTAGGGAATCCCCTGTTTTTATGTCAGAAAAACCTGCCAAAATTATAACTTGAATTCAAGCTCTTCTTTTTCTTCGTAAGGCAAAAATATTTCCACATCCATCTCTTTTATAGATTCATTAATAAGCTCTTCTATGTTTAATCTTTCTTCTTCTTTTTGTAAAGCATTGATTTTGGGTCTTGTTTCTGGTTTTTTGGGTAAGAATAGAGTACAGCAGTCTTCATAAGGTCTTGTCGAAATAGAGAAAGTATCAATTTTTTTAGAAAGGTCTGTTATCTCCTGTTTGTCTAAGCAGGCAACGGGTCTAATCACAGGGATATCTACAACGTTACTTATTGCGTTGATACTTTCTAGGGTTTGGCTTGCCACCTGACCAACATTTTCTCCAGTTATTATTGCCTGGGCTTTTTCTTTTTTGGCTACTTCTTGTGCAATTCTATACATGTAACGACGCATAATCGTTACCCTCATCCTAGCATTTACTTTTTCTTGAATAGCTTTTTGGATTTGGGTGAAATAGTTTGTGTATAATTTGAATCTACCTCCATGTTTACAAATTTCCTTTGCTATATCTTTTACTTTTTCTACAGAACGTTCACTGGTAAAAGGTGGGCTTGTAAAATGAAGGCCAATAACCTCAATTCCCCTCTTCATTGCAAGATATCCTGCAACAGGGCTATCTATCCCTCCAGAAAGAAGAAGTATGCCTTTGTTTGTCACCCCTACAGGTAACCCTTTTGGGCCATCGATCGCCCTTGAATAAATAAATGCACCATTTTCCCTAATTTCCACATTTATTGTCACATCAGGATTTTTTACATCAACTTCTAAGTTATCCACATTGGTTAGAATATGTGTACCCAAAATCTGATTCATCTCCATAGAGTCTTTATGAAACTTTTTGTGGGATCTTTTACAATCAATTTTAAAGCTCATTCCTGGCTTGTAAGAATCTTTTAATACCTGCAAGGATATGTCTTTTATTTTTTCTACGTCTAGCGGTGCCAAGACCGCAGGACTTACTGACACAATCCCAAAAACCTTGCTAAGTCTATCTGACACTTCATCTGCATCTTCTTTGGTTCCTTTAAGTTCGACATATATTCGACCGTACGTTTTATTTATTTTTCTTTTATCCAACCCTTTTAAAGAGTTATTTATATTAGTGACTAACCTATCTTCGAATTCCGATCTGTTTTTTCCTTTTAGGCTAATTTCACCATATCTAACTAACATATAATCAAACATTTTATTCACTCCTTAGTAAACTTTTCAAGCTCCATGGCCACCTCAACAACTTTTTTTGAGGCCTGCTCTATCTCATCTAGACTATTAAAGTAGCTTAAACTAAATCTTATTACCCCCTCCTGGTAATCATCAGATAACCCTATTGATTCTAGTACAGGGCTTTTATCTTTTTTCCTAGAAGCACAGGCAGAACCTGTGGAAACATATACTCCTTTTTCTTCTAAGGCACGCAGCAAAACTTCCCCTTCAAAGTTTCTAAACCCAAGGCTAAGGATGTGGGAAGAACCTTCTCTAAGGCCTGGACCTATAAGTTTTGCTTCGTTATAATTCTCTAAGATGTTATTGCAAAGCTTTTCTTTTTTTTCGTACAAAGCATCTTCCTTTGATTTATAGTATTTATAGTTTAACTCCAGGGCTTTACCCAGCCCTAATATTCCAGGTACATTTTCGGTTCCACTTCTTAAGTTAAACTCCTGCCCACCACCAAACATAAGAGGTGTAAGGAAGGTACCTTTTCTTATATAAAGCCCACCAATCCCTTTTGGGGCATGAAACTTGTGCCCACTAAAGGAAAGAAGGTGTACCCCTAAGTCTTCTGGTATAACAGGTAGTTTCAGTAGACCTTGAACTGCATCTGTGTGAAAAAAAGCATGATGACCTTCCTGCTGTAATATCTCACCGATCTCTTTTAGGGGCTGTATGGTCCCTATTTCATTATTCACATACTGTATAGTTATCAGTATAGTATCATCACGAAGAGATTTTTTTAGTTCTTCTAAATTTACCCTTCCTGTTTCATCAACAGGGAGGTAAGTAATATCAAATCCTTCTTTTTCAAGCTGTCTAGCCGCATTTAATACAGATGGGTGTTCTACTTGTGAGGTTATTATATGCGTTCCCTCTTTTTGGTACCTTCTTGCCACACCAAAAATCGCTAAATTATTTGATTCTGTTCCCCCTGAGGTAAATATAATCTCACCGTCTTTAACTCCCATTAATTTTTTTAATAGGTCTCTTACTTCATCTATCTTTTTTTCTGCTCTGATACCGTAGCCATGAAGTGAACTTGGGTTGCCAAATTCTTCAGTTAAAGCTTTATAGACCACCTTGCCAATCTGTTCTTTTACAGGTGTAGTAGCACTATTGTCTAAATATATCATTATGTATCAAACTCCTTCATGCATTAGAATCCTTCATTAAGAGTTACTGTCTTTTCAGGTATCTAAAAATTAATCCTTGTAAATAGTTTAGCTCACTAGATCCTAGAAGTTTTGCCACGATACCATAGATCAAAAACCCGATTAAAGACATAAATCCAACTTTCCCTGTTATCCCAAAAAAAGTTTCAGGAAAAGCACCCTCTATTAAAAAAAGCCCAAAATATAGCCATGTCCCCATAAAGATTGCTGATGTAAGAATTTTTGAAAGGCTAATTATATACTCATAAAAACCAAAAGGACCAATGTTTCTTCTAAGTCCCCATAATAAGACAAGAGTACCTGAGAATACGGCAATACTTGTGGCAAGAGCAAGCCCTCCGTGACCTAAAGGCCCAATAAAAGTTAGATTTAGTATTATGTTGACAGCCACAGTAAATACAGTTACCAAAATAGGTGTTCTAGTATCCTGTTTTGAGTAAAAAGTTCTCTTTAATATTTCATTTAGAGAAATAGCTAGCATCCCAAAAGAATAAAAAAACAGTGCTATGGCCGTTCGATTTGTCGCATGTTCATCAAACTGACCCCGTTCAAATAAAAGAAAAATTACTTCTTCTCTAAAAAAAATTGTCAAAATCATTATAGGTAATATTATAAAAGTAATGGCCGACAGGCTTTGGCGTAGTAACCTTTTTAGATCATTATAATTATGTTGATTAGCAAATTTGCTCATGGATGGATACACCGCAGTTACTATTGCTAGTACAAAAATTCCGTGAGGAAGAATAAAAACTTTACTTGCAAAGTTTAGTGCCGAAACACTACCTTCCGCTAAGTTTGAAGCTAGCATCCTATCTATCATTTCATTAATCTGAATCACTGCATTTCCAAGCAGAATTGGAAGTACAAGGTAGAGGCTTTTTTTGATCTTTGGATGACTTATATCCATTCCTTTAAGTACAGGAACCCTTAGCTTATACAGCTTTGGTAGTAGCACCCAAAAGTTCATTGAAAATCCTATAAGCGTTCCCACTGTAACACCAACTATCCCAAAAGATGATCCTAGTGCAACAATAGAAAAGATTATAATTATATTTTGAAAGATTCCAACTGATGCAGGGGTATGAAAATCATTATTATAGTTAAGTATCCCTTTAGTAACGCCACCAGCACCTAAGAAAACTATCACAGGCATCATGATTCTAGTTAAAAGGATCGTAAGTTCTCTTATTTCACCAGTAAACCCAGGGGCCATTACACTAACAATAGCCGGTGCAAACATAACACCAATCAACGCTAAAAAAATAGAAATAAATAAAATTATCTTAAAAAATGTAGCTACAAAAGTGTCTCTTTCCCTATAATCATTATTCTCATCTAATTCTGAATACAAGGGTATAAATGTAGTAACTATAGCCGCTCCAACAGAGGCAAATAAAAGGTTTGGGATTAAAGTAGCAATAAGATAAGCATCTGTTTCAAAGCTTGCTCCAAAAACCCCGGCTAAAGCAACGTCCCTAAACAATCCAAAAACTTTACTAAATACCGAAAGTACTACTATTATAAATGCAGCTTTGAATGTATTACTCCCCTCCAATTCCTTCACACTCCTTAAGTTTACTTATGGCTTTTTGGCCGAGTTTTTTTATATCTTTTTCGCTTTTATCATTTTTGTCAGGAGGGGCTTTTGTCAGTTTAATCAAAAGATCTAAGTGTACTTCTTTTATAAACTCTTTTAACCACGGCCCCGGCTTTTTGTCTAAATATGATAGAATAAATTTACCATCTATCTCTTTTCTGATTAACTTAAGTTTTTCATTTAGATTTTCGCACATTTTCTTTCTTCTATAAAAATCTTCAGAATTAAAATATTGTTTACCTTTATAAGAGAGTTTGTCAAAAGAGAGTTTACCAAAAATTTGCCCAACAATAAAGAAAATCTCTTCTTCTTTTGTTTCTGGTGTTTTTTCTAGGTAAGATTTTGCCGTTTGATATAATAGGTCCTTATCAGATGAACCTCTTAAATAAAACTCTGTATATTTTTTATGTTTTTTTAATACCGGAAAATAACTGTTATAATCGTTTATAAACCTGCTAAATTCAGTCTTTTCTTTGTCTATATAAAGAGCATTCCACCAGATGAGCCATTTTAAAAAGGTTATATCTTCTTCTTTAATTAACTCATTTTTTAAAACATCTATCAACCCTGAAAGCTGGTTTTCAACTTTTAATAAATAATCTTCACTTATCCTTTGACCTTGATCTGATAGATTAAGATTATTAAAAGGGAAAATGATTGACCATATACCAAGCTTTGTCATTTTATTTAAAATAAGAAATTTATAAATATCTCCACTATTAGTTTCACTTTTAGCTTCATTATCTGCTATGCCATTTTCTAATATCACAAAAAGCTCTTGATAAATTCTTTCTGGCGAAACATTTTTTAGTTTATCTTTATGTTTTTCCATCAACCCATACAAACTATCAACAGGAGAAAACCCTCTGCTGATAAACCTAAAACCCCTTATTATCCTGACGGGATCATCCTCAAAGATTGATTTGTTACAAACAGGTCTTAATATTCTATCTTTAATATCACTTATTCCTTTATAGGGATCAATAAAATCTTCGTCTTTAACTTTATTTTTTAAAAAAAATTTTGTAGGCAAAGCCACAGCATTTATAGTAAAATCTCTATTAGATAGATCATTAATTAAACTATTACTTTCTATTTTGGACAAATCAAACTGAAATTTATTACTTTTGTCTAAAAAGTATATCCCCCGATAATAATCTCTTTCTTTATCAAGGCAAATAATTGTAGCTCCTTTTCTTTTGAAGCTACTTAATACCTCAAAAAAATCATCGGGGTGGATTAAAAAATCGTAATCTTTAACTTTTTTTTTAATATAATATCTCTATTAGCTCCACCGACAATATAACTTTTTTCGATAATAGGTATATCCTTAATCAATTCAGTTACTTTTTGATCTATCTTATACACCAACCTCACCCCATAAGTTAACAATATAAGAGTTCCTAAACTAAGAATTCCTTATAATATTTAACTATTTAATGTCTTTTAAGTCAACAGCTATTAAAAGAAAGCTATTAAAAGAGAGGTGTAAAAATGGAGATTAATCCAAATACCAACACCATACAGTTAAAAAACACCTCGTCTCTGATAAAAAACCTGTTTAGGCCAGGAAGTACTGTTAAAGCTTTTGTCAAAAAAACTTCTGGTGAAAATGTGATTATTAGTGTATCAAATAATACTTTTAGAGTAAAATCGATGGTTAATCTTGATGAAGGATCCTGGATTAAAGGAAAAGTTTTTTTGGATAAGAATGGTACTGTAAACCTTAAGCTTCTCGAAACATTAAGTCCTGAAGACCAGGTAAGATTACAGGCTGAAGATTTTGTAGCAAGAAACTCTCTAAATCAACTTCCTGGAGCAAAGAAGTTGGTAGAAGCTTTTTTGGGGCAAAATTTGAACCCAAGTGCGGATATGATAAAAAACCTTGCACCTCTAACAAAAAATCTATCAGAAAATCAGATAAAAGCTATCCTTTGGCTTTTGTCCAATAACTTGACCGCTAACGGACAAAATTTGGATGGCGCCCTCAATTATCTACAACTACAAGAAAATTTTGCTGGAAACTTGCAGGGCACACAGGGAACATGGTTGCAATATGACAGCGAACTTGCTAATATGTTGACTTTAAACCTTTTTGGCAGCGGCAGTGAAAAGAATTCCTTAAATTTTAATCAAATTAAAGATATCTTTAATATATTTGTTAGTGGAGATGGTGCCAATAAATTTCTTGAGGAGTATATTTCACTTTTAAGTAAAGGAAAGAGCAGCGAATTAGAACTACTTAGCCTAACCACTTTATTGCAAAAACTAAATATAAAAAGTTCCCATGAAAATTTACCATTCTTTTGGGGTGTTTTTTTCTTAAATTTCGCCGGAGGACAAAGGCCTGTAGAATTTTTGTTGTCTAGAAGATTTATTAAACACGATAAAAAATCTAAAGGAAAAGAATACAGTTCAGCATATAACCTGGGGCTATATCTACACCCTCCAAACCTTGGACAGATGGTTATCAGGTTCTTTTATACCCCGCCAGTTCTATCTCTAAAATTTAATTTAGATAATACTGATACATTAAATTTTTTAAAAAGTAATATAAACTTCCTAAAGAAAAGTGAAGGCTTTAAAAAAATTCAGTTAGCTAAAATAGAATTTGAAGAAACTGATATAGACACCGTGAAAAAGGCAAGAAAAATTTTAAACACTGCATATAACCCTTTTGGCGTTTTGGATATTAAAGCATAGGCAGGTGATATAATGACAGATAATAATAAACATAAAGATAATCATTCTAAAATAGAATACAATGGCCTTAAAAAAGCTATCGCCCTTGGTTATCATGATGAAGATGCTGCTCCAAAAGTACTCGCCTCAGGTAAAGGAAAGACTGCCGAAAAAATTTTAGAAATAGCAAAAGAAGAAGGAATTCATATTTATAAAGATGAGGACTTAGCAGAAAGCTTAAAGGACCTTGATATAGGTGAAAATATACCATTTGAGCTTTATCAGGCTGTAGCAGAAGTGCTTGCTTTTGTCTATAGGATGGATGAAGATAAATCTTATCCATAAGTTATCCCCAGGTTATCCCCTGGGGTATGTGGATAATCTTTGAAAAACTAACCGGGAGGGAAAGTATTGAAATATTTCTCACTAATCTTAGAAAATAAAAACTGGTTAATATTAGCTACAGTTGTTTTTTTTGGAGCTCTAATATTAGCTTCCATAGGTGCAGTAATATTACCTGATTTTACTTTAAATTTATTTTCACAGTTTTTCAGTGATATACAGGATATTGGGGATAAAATCTTTGATGCAAATCCTATATGGGGCACATGGCAGCTTTTCATAAATAACTTAAGAGCATCACTAGTATTTATTGTTGGCGGCTTTATCCTTGCAATACCAACATTTATTGGCCTAGCGCTAAATGGTGGGGCAATTGGCGCCCTTGGGGTGATATCCACATTAGATGGAATTAATCCACTTCTTTTTCTTTTGGCAATAATACCCCACGGCATTATCGAAATACCGGCAATATTAATTAGTGGTGGGCTGGGCTTGAGGTTAGGAAGTGAAATTATAAATCCCCGAGAAAATATGTCAAGGCTATATAATCTTAAGATTAATTTGCTGTTAGTTATTAAAACTCTTCCTATAATAGTTGTTTTACTTTTTATAGCAGCAATTATCGAAATCTTTATTACGCCAAATTTGTTAAATTTATTTGTTGATTTTTAAAATTGTTCTGGTGCAAAAAGTCTATTCACATAAATATAGTGTTCATAGGCTTTTTGCACCAGAATCAAAATTAAATTTGCATCTATTAGTGCCGAACGTTATTTTTGTATAATGAATATTTCTTTTGTGTCTTCATCGTAATTAACTTCAGCACCTAAAGATTCATTAATAAATCTAAGCGGTACCATTGTCCTGTCATTTTTTATTTCTGGTTCAACATCAAGTTCAAATTGTTCACCATTTAATTCAACTGTTTTGTCTCCTAAGTATAACTTAATTTGTTTATCATCATATAAAATCTCTACCTCTTCTGTATCTTCATCATATTTCACCTGAGAATCCAGTGATTCTGCTATAAACCTTACAGGAACCATGGTTCGATCGTTCTTTAGGTAGGGTGGGGAGTCTAGCTCCAAAAGTTCATCTTCTAAATAAAACTGATCTCTGTCTATCACAAAATATATAAGTTTTTCACCTTCAGATAAAAAGTCTTCTGGAGGCTCTAAGTCCTTAAATTTTTCTATATCAAAATCGTGTTCTTGATATTCAAAAGGTTCTTCTATATCCCATCCTTTATCACTTAAATCTATTTCTTCAATCTTAAATTCTTCTTCAAAATCTAAGACATCGCTGTACTCCTGTCTTACAACATCCCAGGACATAAATACATGTCTAGGCTCTAATTTGCCAAAGTACTCAAATTCTTCGTCACCTTCAAAAGTCGCTTCTACAGGAATCCAACCGTATCCTTCAAGGTAAAATTCCGCCCAGGCATGAAATTGTCCTTCGCTCTCGCCGGTTAAATAGTATCCCGATAGTCTTCTTGCAGGGATGTCACTAGCCCTAGCTAATGCAACAAATAGATCTGAGTAATCAGCACATACCCCCTCGCCATCTTCTAAGGCACGAGTAGCACCAACATTTCCTGGTGGAACATACTCCATATGATCCTGGACCCACCTAAATATTAGTTTAGCTTTTTCTAGAGGATTGTCTTCATCACCAACTATTTCCCGTGCCTGTTCTTCAATTCGTGATTCCTGAGGATCACTCATCAGGCTTGAAGAAGTGAAAGTTTGATAGAGCTCTGACTCTTCATCATAAGGTTCAGGCGAGATTTTATCTATATCAAACTCTATCCCAAAGCTAACAACAGTATTTTCAGCTCTTATCTCCCACTGTTCTCCAGGGGGTAACTGTTCGTTTTCAAATTTTATTTTTTCATTTCCAGGTAAGGTTTCCTGGCTATCTTGGAATTCGTTAGGCCATGGGTCTATATGACTATCATATAAGAATTGATATCTACCGTGCTCAACTACCGCCGGTGTCTTAAACATTAAATTAGATACTTTTTCATCAGCATTATTTTTTAAATTAAAGATTTCTTCTAATCTATAAACATTTGGGTCTTTTAATTCATAGTAGTCTTCTTTTTCCCATCCTAGATAGGGTATTTCATAAGAATCAAATTTGATCACGCCTTCTTTGGTTCCAAGGTAAAGGCTAGTTGGCTCTTTAAAGCTAACAGCCAAATCAGTAGAAGCTGATTGGAGCTGTTCCACTTCATTCCAGGTTTCCCCTTTTGTATTGGTGAAATAAACCCCGCTCTCCAAACCAACAAACAAATTACCTGGCATATCAGGCTTTTGCTTTAAAGTATGAACCGTAGGGAAAAATTTATCCTCTCCTCCAATTTGATAAGATATTCCTTCATTTTTTCTTGTTAAGGTTTGGCCTCCATCATCTGAATAAAATATTCCCTGGCTATAAGTACCTATCCAAAACTCGTCTTTGTCTAATGGATTTACCGAAATTTCTGTAGGGGCTATATCCTCATCTGTCCCATCTAATTGTTCAAAATTACCTCCGTTATCTTCGCTTTTATATAATTCATTATGGCTAGTAGCATATATCACCAGTTCATCTTTCGCGTAAGAGTACACAATATCTAGGTTAGAGGTATAAAGATCATAATCTCCAGCCTTTTCCCAGGTTTTGTCTTCTGAGAATACATAAATCCCGTTTTTTGTACCAGCCCAAATTTCTTTAGGGTTTAGTGGATTAACTGTCAAATCGATAATGCCACTATCTAAATCTTGTGTTGAGATTTCTTTCCAATCTTCTCCCCAATCAAAAGTATATTTAATTTTATCTTCTTCGATCACATGTAATACTTCGCCTTTATCTGGTATGTCATCAAAGATGTCATCAAAGTTAATATCTTTGTCTAAGAAATCTATATCATACCCATAACTTGTTAAAAACAGCTCTTCTGGCGAACCATCAAAAACTCTATCCCAATTGTCTCCTTTGTTCTCACTCATATAAAGACCATTTTCTGTTATTGCCATTAAGTGGTCTCTTTTTTTATTTGATGCTTTAATATCTGTTATATGTGCACTTATCCCATCATTAAGATAATCGTAATCACTTAACTCATCGTTTAACTTTATCACTCCATTGTTTGCTGTTGCA
This sequence comes from Natranaerofaba carboxydovora, assembly GCF_022539405.1. Classification (NCBI taxonomy): domain Bacteria; kingdom Bacillati; phylum Bacillota; class Clostridia; order Natranaerobiales; family Natranaerofabaceae; genus Natranaerofaba; species Natranaerofaba carboxydovora. The sequence goes on from NZ_CP054394.1 coordinate 2,852,834, forward strand.
AGATAAATCTCCCCGCTTTGTGAGGGGTGATGGATTATCTGCAGTACTTCTAACTCTGGCAGATTATCAATAGGTGAAAGCCAGCTTTCACCAAGGTTATGCGATCGTAAAATACCCTGATCAGAAGTCCCTGCAAAGATTTGGCTTGGATTAGTTAAGTCTATCCATATATCTTCAACTTTTGAGCCCAAAGCTCCAGTTGAAGTCCACCTTGGACTTATATCTCCTGCATTACCTGTACGATATATCCCATAAGAAGTGCCCACAAAAATCAAATTATTGTCAAATGGATTTGCCTCTATGGCAAGGATACTTCCGGGTAAATCCTCTCCGATATTTCTCCAGTTCTCTCCTCTATTGGTAGTAATAAACAAGCCGTCATCTTCTGTTCCAACATAAATCTGACTAGAATCTTGCCTATATATTTTTACTTCTAAAGCCGGGCTAGGAGTCTGTTTTAGCTTATCAAATGACTCTCCACCATCTTCTGAAATATATATGCCATCATCTGTCCCTACAACTAGCATATCTCTATCAAAAGGCGAAAAATCCATGGCATACACTTCTTCTGTACCGAGTTCATCTATTAGATGCTCCCAGTTATCTCCTTGATCATACGACTTGTAGATTCCGTCTTCTCCACCAACAAAAACTACACCTCGCCTGTGTGGATGAAATTTTACTACGTTAAGTGAATCTTGAGAGAAACCATATCCGAACCAATTATTACCCTGGTTACTGCTTTTAAATAATCCCCATGGGGTTGTAGCAAACATTCTTTCAGAATTGTAAGGATCCACTTCTACTGAAGTAATTTTACCTCCGGCAGGCCCCGAGGTTTCTACCCATTGATTAATCTTCCAACCTTCTTCTTCACCTTTAACTTCACTAATATACAGACCAAAAAATAAAAAGGCAATCAATATGTAGGGTAATAAATTCTTTTTTTCAAAATAATAATTTTCATGTTTCACCTATAGCCCTCCAGCTTATCTTCATTTTCAATATAATCTAATAGTTTTTCACAAGTTGGAGACAAAACTCTTCCTTTGTGATAAATACTATAAAATTCACGCTTAAAATCAATACCTTTTATTTTGTATTTTAATAAACTGTCCTCTTCACTAAGACAATGCCTAGAAAGAATTGACACTCCAAATCCTTCCTTGACAAAGCTTTTTACACTTTCTATGCTGTCAACTTCTAAAATTATATTTAAGGAGTTTATGTCTTTTTTAAATTCTTTTTGTAGATAATCTTCAAAGGTTTTGAGGGTTGCAGAGCCTCCACGCCTTATTATAAAAGGCATGTCCACAATCTTTTCAAGTTGTATTTCGCTATTATTATCTGCAATATTTTTTAATTTTGAATTGTTAGGTGAAATCAAAATAAGTTCATCATCCTGGAAATAAATATTTTCTATCTTATCAGATGTATACTTTTTACCAACAAAGCCCAGGTCAGCTTCATAATTTAATATTTTGTCGTATACGTCATCCGAGTTGGAAATGGAAATTTCAAATTTAACTTCGGGGTATCTTACGTTGAATTTCTTTAATAAGGAGGGAAGTAAGTAGTTTCCAGGAGTTTGACTGGCAATAATTTTAACAGTTCCTTTAATTTGATCTTTGTATTCTTGAAAACTTTCCCTTGCTCTCTTCATTAAATCTAGTACATCTAAAGCATAAGGATAGAAATTTTCACCTGCAGGTGTCAAAACAACTTTCCTACCTCTCCTCTCAAATAAAGATAGACCTAAATCTTTCTCTAACTGAAAAATATGGGAGCTTACAGTTGGTTGAGTTAAAAAAAGTTCCTGTGCAGCCTTTGAAAAATTCCCCGTTCTACAAATGCTGACAAAAACTTCTAGCTGGCGAAAATCCAAAAGAACTCCTCCATTGAAATTACTTAAGATTTAAAAACAAAACTTTGTTCATATGACTTTTTGGCACCAGAATCATATACTATGTCTTATTATATAACAAATCGACAAAGATTTCCATATCTTTTGCTTTTTATTTGTAATAATACTTAAATTTAATAATAACCATTTGTAACAAACAGTATGGCACCTAACCCCAGTCCCGCACTTATGGCATAAATAAACAAAACCGTCTGTTTGTGGCTCAACCCTAATCTTAGCAACCTGTGATGCAAGTGATCACCATCTGCCTGAAAAATAGGTTTATGACATTTGAACCTGCGCACTATAGCAAAACATGTATCAAAAATTGGAACTCCTAAAATTAAAACTGGTATCATGAAAGTAATCAAAGTAACACTCTTTAAAAGACCCATTACCGATATACCTGCAACAACGAACCCTAAAAATAATGCACCACAATCCCCTAAAAAAATCTTCGCCGGGTGAAAATTATGAGGGAAAAATCCGATTACACCACCCAAAAGGGCAAGGCTTACCAAAGCAATTAAAGGCTGTCCAGTTTTTAGTGCTACAAGGGCAAAAATAAACAAAGCTATCCCCGTAACCCCTGAGGCAAGTCCATCAAGACCATCTATAAGGTTGACCGCATTACTAACTCCCACCAGCCAAAAGATAGTAACTGGTATGCTCAAAACACCTAAATATATTAACCCTTCAAAAGGTGCTGAAAGATAAATGACCTGGCTTCCAAAGGCTACAAAAATTAAAGCAGCTATAATCTGTCCTAACAGCTTATATATTGGTCTTATGTTATAAATATCATCTATTATACCTACAAACAAAATAACAAGTCCACCCATTATCAAACCCATTAATGATATAAGTTCATCAAATGGTAGGTAAATCAAAAGGCTAATAATAAACGCAAGAAATATTGCAACTCCACCTAACCGGGGCATTATTTTTTTATGTACTTTTCTTTCACTCGGTTCATCAACTGCACCTACTTTGAAAGATAAATATTTTACTAAAGGTGTTAAACAAAAACTAATAAGAACCCCCGTTAAAAAAACCTTTATTATTAGCAAGGTTGAGATCTCCATTTTTGATTACCTCCGTTACTAAAGAAATTAACGTTATATTATATCAATTCATCAATAGTTTCTCTAGCTTCATTTTTGTCAACTTCATAATACCACAAACCATTGATCACTTTACTCTCACCGTCTAAAACCTCTGTTGACATGTCATCCCAATTCACCTGAAAAAAGGATGTACTTAAAGATAATATTTCAGATATTTTGAAGTCCATCACCACATTATCTGCAACTTCATCAGCTAGTCTTCTTACTTTGAATACATTACCGGGTCTCATCACTTCATTAGCCATTTCTTTTAGAAATTTTTGCTGTCTCTGAACTCTTCCAATGTCCGCATCAGCACCTCCGCGCCACCTTACATAACCGAGTGCGTCTTTACCATCTAAAACTTGTTTCCCTTCATCTAAGTCCACTATAACTTCATCAAGCGCATCATCGTAGTAATACATATCCTGTTCAACATGCATCTGGACTCCACCAACAATATCAACCACATTTTGAAACCCATCAAAGTTTACTCTTACATAATTATGAATGTTTATATCCAAAAAGTCCTGCAAGGTTTCTTTAAGGTAGCTAGCTCCTCCATAAGCATAAGCGTGATTAATCCTCTCATAACCTCTTCCTGGTAGTTTTACCCTGGTATCCCTTGGTATAGATACAAGACCGACTTCTTTAGTACTGCTATCATATCTTGCAAGCATAATAGTATCTGACCTAGCATTTCCTTCGTCACTATCTACACCAATTAGAAGTACATTTAATACAGAATCATCAATAATGTCATCAACATCTTCTTCACCATTTAGGGAACCATTCTCCTTCTTGTCTTCAGCACTTGAACCATTTTTTTCATCTAATGGCTCATATATAATGCCATGCAAATCAAATACAGAATATGCTAAATAAAACAATAATAATACACCAATAACTGCTCCAAAAGCAGCTATATATTTATAGTTAAGAAATTTTTTCATATTTCACACTCCATCTTGTTTTTTAGACGAAAAATTTTATAATAAGTTACGGATAATACGGCAAAAAATTGCTGTTTCAGAATATATAATTCTAAATTTAGGGCTTGTTATCCTTTTTAAAAAATTTCCCTATAGTAGCACAACATTACATTATCCGTTTAATTTTTCTTTAATTACTTTCATAATAAATATTGGCAAAGCTCTTATTCGCCATATTCTTTTAGGCTCTTGAATCAGCCGATAAAGCCATTCTAAATAGAGTTTTTGCATTATAACTGGAGCTCTTTTCTTTTCTCCAACAAGAACATCAAAGCTGCCACCGACCCCTATCCCAAGCGAAAAGTTCAATTTATCTTGATTTTTGGCCAACCATCTCTCCTGTCTAGGCGAACCCATACCAACTAATAGGACGTCATATTCTTGTTCTTTCAACTCATCTATAATCTTTTTTTCTTCTTTTTCATCAAAATAACCGTGATGAGTTTTGATACTAATTCCTGGATAATCATTGATTAATTTTACTTCTACTTTTTTGGCAACTTCTTTAGAGCCGCCAAGGAAGTAAAACCTATATTCCCTTTGATTTCCTAATTCTAACAAGGATTTTACAAGATCTACGCCTGCAACCCTTTCTTTTAGACTATTATTCAGTATTTTTGAGGCTAGAATTACTCCTGCTCCATCAGGCACCACCAGGTCAGCATCTTTGATAATTTCTTTGAATTCAGGGTCTTTGTCAGCATAAAGAATTATTTCTGAGTTAGGGGTAACTACGGTTTTATTCATGCCGTTCTCTATAAAGTTTTTGCTTATATTTATGGCCTCTTTGTAATCAACATTATCTATCGGTACACCTAAGATTTGAACTTTATCAGTCATTTTCATCACCTATTAAGTTTATTGCCAGATCGATATTCTCTGCGGCTCTTTCTCTAATTAACTCTTTTTGATATTTTATTTCTTTTTTGATATAAGTTTTTTCTTGCAGATATCTTTCTATGTTTTCAAAGCTTGAATTATAATCTAAGCTATCAATATCGCTTATAGAATCAAGCTCTAGCTGCTCCAAAAAAGCATCTACTTTTGGGTCATAAGAAATACCTAACGGCAAAGTGTTTCCAATAGCAGAAAAAATAAGCGAGTGAAGCCTTACTCCAATCAAAATATCCATCTCAGAGATAATCCCTAAAACCTCTTCAGGAGTGTAATTATTTTTTATCATCTTAGCTTCTAAGTTATTTTCCTCTGCTTTTTTCATTGCATACTGGCTTATTTCCAAATCATCTAGGTGTTTAAAGGGAATAAATATGATATTATATTCTGGATAATTTTCTTTTATTTCTTTTAACAGCTTAATAAGTGAGTCTATATACTTATTATCTTTCCATGGCCTAATAGAAACTCCAAGACAAAAACCATTTTCAGTAAAAGAAGTTAAGGATTCATTTGATAAAATTTCTTCGATTTTAGACTTGTCATTGGGATATAACAGATAGGCAAGGTCTGCTGTATAATGGATATCTTTTTTTACTCCAAGACTTTCTAAAAATAACTTTGACTTTTCATCTCTTACAGAAATAGCATCAACTCTATTTAATGTATATTTTATTGCCTTTTTAAAAAACACACTATTAACAGGCCCAACGCCCTGTGCACAAAAGAATACAGGAACTCTAAGGATTTTTGCAAGGGCTATTATACCCAAATAATACGGGATTGTCTTTTTGCCTGTCACATCTTGTAGAAGGCTACCCCCACCACTGATTAATAGGTCTGCAGATTTTAGTTCCTTTATAATATTTTTTATATCAGTCTTAGACATAGCATCTATTTCATAAGCTGAAGAAGTTTTTGCTGGATTATTAGAGATTACGACAGGCTTAAAGTCCTTTATTCTTTTATTAAGCTCTTTTAGTAATACAGCAATCAGTGCCTCGTCACCTATGTTATCCGAGCCGTAATAACCTGAAAAGACGACTTTTGTAGTCATATTCCATCCACCTTCTATAAGCATATACAAGGCCTGTTCCAAGGATAAGGCCTAAAGCTGCTCCAAATATTTCTCTTGCAAAAGATACCATTATTGGTGTGTGAACATGGGCAAAACTGTTTATTGTATTTATTGGACCCATTAGTCCAATTAGAACCAACCAGATATATTTTTTGTCTTTTAGTGTCAGGTAAATCCCTATAAATAACAGAGGATAACCAAACAAAAATGATTTAAACCTGGGGCGGATTTGAAATATACTTTCAAGGTAGTTTCTTACTTCTATCTCAAAATCACTAACTGCGATCAGAGGGTCATTGCCCGCCCTGGTCAAAAACACTCCTACAACAGATATTACTAACAATCCAAGTATTATATGCTTTAATAAAATCGGGCTGTTAAACAATTTATAAAAACTTTTCATGAGTTTATCAATATTTTTATATTGGAGGTAAAATAAATATATAAATCCAATAACAAAAGGTAAAATAAGTGCTAGTCTCACACCTCTAAACATATTCACCTGTAATAAATAACTGCTATCTAAAAGTACTCCCTGTAAAGTCACGCCACCCAAAAGGGCTATAAGCATTGAAAAACCAAATAGTAAAAGGGTGTTTTTATAACTTTGGTCTCTAGAGTTAGAATTATATATATAATTTAACAGCCACACCGGCGTCAGTACAGCAATTGCAAAGGCAGCAAGGGCATATATTAAATTTATTTTTAATGTATAAGTTGTTAACAGTAATAGCATCCCTGCCACAAAAAGAGGTATAGGTAATTTTTTGTTGAAATTTCCTGAATAAAAGCTTATATAAGCGGTCAATGAAACCATAATTAAATATCTAAGCAGTGTCATCCCCCCTATAAACTCAAAAGGGGAGGAGCTGCCTAGATAATATCCACTGTCCTGCAGGTTAGCAGTTAAGTCATTTAAAAAGTGCAGGGTTTCTTCTCCTTCCTCAAAAGGCTTTAGGTACAATACCCTGACATTTCTCTCTTCTACAGCTCTTGTAAACTGTCTTAGGGCACCATCGATCTCAAGAGAGTCAAGGGTTGCATCCCTGGTGCTGTGAACTCTGACCATATTATTATAATTCATATTTTGTGCAAGCATATCACTGCCATCTTGAGTTGCCACAAAAGGTTCTATATACCCAAACTTAATCTGATTTTCCATAAGAAAACTAGCCAGAGCTTCAATTTCATCAGGATAGCCTACTATTTCTTCTCCAGAAAAAATTATCGTATCAAACTCAGGAAGTTCACTTTTTAACCGATTAAACTTGTCCAAAGAACTATCATCAGGTATCCTTGGTACAAAGCCAAGCCCACTTTCTTGTATATTATCTATTGCTTCTTTTGAGTATAGTATAGGTTCATCTATTAATTCTTCTCCTTCTTCGGAAATCATTATCACATTATCATAAAATTCTACTTCATCATTAAACTCAGGATCTTCACTAATTACATTGTATATCTGTGTCCTTAGTCCTTCGTTTTCTATTAATAAGTAAACATTATCTCTATTTATAGGAAAATCAACATTTTCAAATCCTGCCCCTGCAACTTCCTTGTAAAATGTCAGTTCATCACCCTGTATAGAAATTATCTCCCCATCGCTTTCTAGATCACTTAAACTTGACATATCCAAAGCTACAGAAGTAAGGCCAGAGTCTTTTAAACTGGGAAGCTTGTCAATTTGTTCTTCTGATTTTAAAGAATCATAATCCATTACCAAATCAACAGCTTTATTTTGACTTTCTATGCTGTGTTTAGTAAAACCAAGATAAAGCGCTATTATTAAACCTAGAAAAATCAGTATTTTAAAACCAGTTTTCATATAATGAGTACTCCTTTAGTAAGCTTTTCTAAGCAGCTGAAATTAGGCCTGTCTATATAATTTTAACCTACACCTTATCGTTATAGCAAGTAAAATAAAAGTAAATTAAAATCTCTAATCCCTCTCCTTTTCGTACTCTCCTCTAACCATTAAAATCATGTAGGTGTCTGCTTCTACCCCTCTTCCATCAGCCCTTGGCACTAGCAGATGATGATTGAGGGGTACATCATCACCCTCTCTAAGGTCAACCCCTTTAGTCAAATCAGATATCCCACCTGAGTCTGAGTCCATTATCACACCTTCACCTGTTCTAGAAATTATCTCTGCACTCTCCCCAGCGATCAATCTTTCGTCTTCTTCTAGTTCTACTATTTCAAACACATCAAAGCTCTTTCCTTCTTCTACTTCTTCGCCTTCTTCTCCATCTATATCAGGTTCTTCAGCTTCTTCTTTATCTAACTCTTCTCTATCAATATACTCACCTATCATCTCTTCAAAATTCTCTTCCAACTCTGGGATTAAAACTTCATCAATATAGCTTTTAGTTAGTAAAGGGTCATCCTCTGAACCAGGCTCACCGTATGTACCTCCTAGCACAACCTGCCAGGCAAATATAACCAGAATCACTGTTAGGCCTAAAACTGTGATCACTCTTTTCAAAATAGCTCCCTCCCGAACTTTGTTTAGGTTAATTTTACGTCAAAAAAAGCAAAAACTCAAGGAAACAGCCAATATTTAGCCGCCCATTATTTGACATAAAAGGGGTTGATTATAATCCAGTTTTTATGTTTTTTGTGAGATAAGTGCAAATTATAAGTTCCCTTTTTTAAGTATAATTTTTCCTCTACAGGTAATTTGAAAATTTGGATCCCTTCATAAGACTCAATTAATAGACTCGCTGACTTATCTTTCCTCCCACCATCAAACCCTACAAATAAATCATACCTTCCCTGGGGAACAAAATCTCCTGGAAGATAAATATTATCTTTGTTATCTTTGAGGTATACTAAAAGTCCATCACCTTTTTCTATTCTATCATAGCAAATGTATAAGTTTCCTTTTTTTATTGCTTTTAATAAAGCTTCTCTTGCATTTTTTACATCGTTATTTTTTTTAAACTCATGCAGGGGAGTATCTAAATAAATATAATTATTACCGCTGCTAAATAAATATTTATAGCTTAATATTTTAAACTTAAAAGGTCCCACCTTAAATATTGGAGCATGTGCGTCTGAGCCGATAATTCCTGTTACTTTTTTCTTTTTGGTAAGTTCCTTCCATTTTGCATAAGATTTTGGATTTGGAGATCTGATATAAGCCAGGTCATTGATAAAATTAGCATACACAGCATGTAATAAGGTTTTAGCACCGTCCCTCCATTCCGAAGAGTAATTCGATACTTCCATCCCATCGAACCCCTCAAGGTCAAAATCCGTCCAGGGAAAAGTACGTCCGTTATTAACAAGGGGCGAACCATTTTCGTAAGGATGTGCAATTATTCCAATGCCACCTTTTTCTTTTACTTCACTGATAATTTCTTTTGGGTTTTCTTCGTTATTTTGGATAACTTCATCTAACCCGAGTACCAAATAATGATTTTTGACTCGATTGACTTCTTGTCCTACCAAAACCAAAGTATCACCATAAAAGCCTTCAAGGCCCATTTCTTTTCCTCTTAAATGTTCATGATCATTTATCACTATAAAGTCTAGCCCGGCTTTATTCGCATCCTCTGCTATCTCCTCTATCGATGACGTACCATCGGAAAGGTTTGAGTGTATGTGTATGTTACCTCTAGCAATATATTTCAAAGTGTCACCTCTCCCACAAATAAGTTTTTTATCTTCGACGATTACATAGGTCAGCGTATAAATCTCTTCATGTTATCAGTATACCTTATAAGGACCAATCCGGCCATAGGCAAGCTCCTACTTGTAGTCTAGTTATGATAAACTATTTACAGCTTTTAAGGTTTACAAAAATAATTCAATTTATAAGAAGGAAATTAGCTAACTTTAACGTAATAAAATAATGCCATTAATTTTAGTAACATTACTGGAGGGAAAATGTTTGAGTAAAAAACACTATATACTAGTTGGAGCAATTTTTTTGTTGGCAATAATAATTCTAATAGCAGTATTTACCTTAAGAGGCCCAAATATAAGCTATAAAAATCCACCATCTCCTGACGGAATTAAAGAATTTGACGTTATTGTTTATGGCAGCGAACCTGAAGGAATCTCTGCTGCTGTGTCAGCAGCAAGAAGTGATCTAGATGTTTTACTGATTACCGAAGACGAAGAAGTCGGAGGATTGATGACCCTTGGACGCCTTAATTTTATCGACATGAATTATGATGATGATGGAACTTTGTTAACAAGGGGTTTGTTTAAGGAATTTTATGATGAAGTTGGCGGGAATGCTTTTGAAATAGATAACGCCATCAAAGTTTTTCGTAAAATGTTAAAAGAAGAAGATGTTTATCTAAAATCAAACATAAAGTTAGATGATGTAATCAAAGAAAACAGCGAGCTAATCGGTCTAACGGTTAATACAACTAATGATGATACTAAAGATTTTACCGCAAAAAGGATTATTGATGCCTCTGCGGATGCTGACCTTGCAGCTAAAGCAGGAGTACCTTACATTATAGCAGGAGAAGATATAAATCACGATGATCGCCCAATGGGCGTAACCCTGATTTTTGAATTAGAAAACGTGAATTGGCCAAAAATGTTTTTTTATCTTAATTCTAACAGGGTGCTTGGTCAGATTAACGAAGATTACAGAAGAGAATGGGGCTCAAGGTTTAATACCGCCTGGGGTTATACCAAAAAGGGGCATGCTTACGAACCTAACCATGAGGATATCATTATAAGAGGCCTAAATGTTGCAAGACAGCAAGATAACCGCAGCTTAATAAACTGCCTATTAATTGTTGATATCGACCCATTGTCCGAAGAAAGTAGAACCAAAGCAAAAAAAGCAGCCAAAGAAGAGCTTAAGGATTTAGTGCCTTATTTTAGAGAAAACCTACCAGGGTTTGAAAATGCAGAGCTAGCAGAAGTTGCTGATGAACTTTATGTTCGAGAAAGCAGGTATATAAAAGGAGAATATACTTTAACTATTAATGATGTACTTGGAAACAGAGATCACCACGACCGTGTTGCCATAGGTGGTTATCCTGTAGATATTCAACCAACCAGGCGCAGACGTACGGGGGTTGTCGTTGGAGCTCCTGATCGTTATAGTATTCCCTTTAGAAGCTTAGTACCAAAGGAAATTGATAATTTATTAGTAGTTGGCAGAAGTGCTTCCTTTTCTTCTTTGGCGGGAGGTAGTACCAGGGTTATACCTGTGGGGATGAGTACTGCTGAAGCTGCAGGGGTTGCATCTTATTATTCTATCGACAATGAAACTCCATTCAGAGACATAGCATATAACGAGGATATAATGAATAAAATCCAAGATGAACTTACAGCTAGAGGCGCTTATCTCGAATCTTTTGAAAGAGAAGATCCTCTGCAAGATCATCCTGCTTTTGAGAGTATAAAGACGCTTCGAAAGTTAGGGGTGCTTTATGGTGGCTATGAAAACAATTACAGACTAGATGAACCTATAACAAGAGGAAGATTCTCTAGTATTCTTAATACAATTATTAAAAACACTGATCTATATGAAGAGATTGGCAGTGTGAATATCTCTGAAGATGATAAGGTTTACTCCGAACTGGTTTTGGAAAAAGTATTAATGCCTTTGGGTAAGGAATATGAAAATATTGAGATCGCAATAGATATTTTAAATGAGAAAGATATTTTACCGTCAGATCTTAATGACAGGTTTGAAAAAGAAAGAGTCCCAAAATCTGAAGAAGTCTTCATCATACTGGCTAATTTATATGATTATTTAGAGGAGAAAAAATAAGCTAACAATATTTGTTACTACAAAGAAACCACCTCCCCTTTCTAGTAATTCTTCTAGAAGGGAAGATGGTTTCTTATTGAATTAAATATTTTATTATCCTTCATACTCAAATTTGTGTTCCTCATAAATCATATCTGCCAGTCCAACTCCACCTGTTTCTGCCGCCTTCTCTGTCAAGGCTTCATCTAACATATCTTCATATATGTCCATTTCAAAACTATCACCAAACAAGTCCGATCTCTCAACTGTATCTCGCATACCTTTCATCACCTGATTAAGGAAAAAAGCTTCAAACTTTATACTTGCTTCTTTTAATTCTTTGTTTTTTTGATCTATTGCTTCCTGATTTGCTTTTTCCTTTTCTTTGTCTGTTTTTTCACTGGTCGTTTTATCTTCTGATTTATCCTTTCCTATCGCCTTATTTAGCTCATCTGAGAACTTCTCGGCTTTATCAGCTTCTTTTTGCATGTTTGCCCCTTGTAAAGCACCTCTCGAAACAGAAGAAAAATCTGAGCCACTGATACTAAAGCCCATATTTAACACCAACCTTTTATTCAGAATATCTATTTCAAATTAATCTACACTCGAATTTTCCAGCAAAATTGTATATAACTACTACATTCTAAAATATTACCTATATATATTATTAGGTTCTTAAATTATTAGCGATCCCCATCATCTCATCAGAAGTTTGTATGGATTGGGAATTCACTTCATAAGCTCTTTGTGCTTTAATCATGTTTACCATTTCTTCTGCTACGTTAACATTAGAACTTTCTAAAAATCCCTGTCTCAAACTTCCCATTCCGTTCTCACCAGGAACACCCTCTTGTGCTTCACCTGAAGCTGTAGTTTCTCTAAAATTATTCTCTCCTCTAGCTTCTAGCCCTGATGGGTTAATAAAGCTTGCTAATTCTATCTGGGTAACTTCTTCTATATCGTCTGCTTCAGTCTCTACCATCACAGTACCATTTGATTCTATCATGATCTCTGAAATAGCATCTTCATCCTCTGCAATCTGGATCTCATCCCCTTCTGGGCCATCTAAAAGTCGTCTACCATCTGGAGTTACAAGATAGCCTTCCGCATCCAATTTGAAATCACCTGATCTTGTATACATCTCACCATCTTCTCCGTCCTGTATTACAAAAAATCCATTTCCTTCAATTGCTACATCTAAATCATTATTAGTTTCTTCTAGAGATCCCTGTTCAAAGTCTTTGAGTATTGAAGATACCCTTGAACCATGACCAACTTGAATACCTGTCGGAGTTGACCTGCCTTCTTCCATTGCCTGTCTTGGCCTTTCAAGGTTAGCATACAACAAGTCTTCAAACTCAGCCCTGCTCTTATTAAAACCTGAGTTATTTACGTTAGCGAGGTTATTTGACACAACGTCCATATTAGTCTGTTGACTGTTCATTCCAGAAGCACCGCTCCAAAGTGATCTAAACAACTTTTACACCTCCCGTATTAAGTTAACCAGTAGTTCTTCCAACTCTATTAACAGCCTGCTCTAAAGCTTCATCTTGTGTAGATAACGCCCTTTGATTTGCTTCATAAGCTCTTAAAGCATTAATCATACCTGCCATCTCTTCGGCTGAGCTAACATTTGATTCTTCCAAGTATCCTTGCAAGACTTCCAAGTCTTCATCTCCAATTATATCTTCAGCTTCTCCAGACACATCTGTTTCCATAAATAAATTTTCTCCTACCTTAAGCAGCCCCTGGGGATTCTCAAAATTATACAGCTCTAGCTGATATGAAGGCTCTTCTTCATCATCTACAAAAATCCTTCCTTCTTCATCTATATAAAACTCTTCATTGTCTTCAAAAACAATCTCGCCTTCTTCACTTAGCACAGGATAGCCCTGCTGCGTTACCAGTCTACCTTCATTGTCAACCGAGAAGCTGCCGTTTCGCGTATAATGAACTTCATCGCCCGGGCCTTCTACTGCAAAAAAGCCTTCTCCTTGTAGCGCCAAATCAAACGGATTATTGGTCTCTTTATAACTACCAGTCTCAAAATTTGTGACACTTTCTTCTAAAATTGTCCCTGTCCCTAAATGACCAATTATACTGCTAATCCCACTAGACAGGTCGGAAATGTCTTTTCCTTCTCTTTCTAGCCTGCTTATCAATATCTCTCTAAAATCACCTTTAACAGACATATCTTTTTTAAACCCAGTAGTATTTATATTGGCCAAATTATTAGACCTGATATCCTGTTCCTTTTGATTTACAAGCATACCTGAAGCAGAAGAATATATCCCTCTTAGCAACCTTAATCACCTCTATCTCTTAGTTAAAATTTTGTTGCTAATTAAGCTGTGCTCAAGCTGATCTAAGTACTCCAACGCCTTCCCTGTACCCTCGGCCACACTTCCTATTGGATCTTCAGGCAAATGAACCGGAGTTTTTACATTGTCCGCAAGTAGCCTATCAAAACCATAAAGCATAGAGCCTCCTCCTGTAATCACAATACCCTTGTCCATTATATCCGCAGACAACTCCGGTGGTGTAGTTTCCATTACTCTTCTTATACATGATATTATACTCTCTACAGGTGATTTAAGTGCCTCGTATATCTGCTCAGAACTTACTGTCACAGTTCTTGGAAGTCCTGACAATTGATCTCTGCCTCTAACTTCCATTTCTTCTGAGCGAAGGTCAAGATGAGCCGTACCGACTTCTTTCTTGATCATCTCCGCAGTCCTCTCACCGATATAGAGGTTAAGTTCATTTTTCATATGCTGTACTATTGCATCATCAAACTTATCTCCCCCTACTCTGAGGGATTCACTTGTTACTATGTCTCCTAAACTAAGTACTGCTACATCTGTTGTTCCTCCACCAATATCAACCACCATACTTCCGCTTGGTTCAAATATATCTAAATTTGCCCCTAAAGCTGCAGCCCTTGGCTCTTCAATTAAGAAGGTTTGCTTTGCCCCTGCTCTTGTGGCAGCTTCTAGGACAGCTCTCTGTTCAACAGATGTTATCCCTGCAGGAACACACACCATCACACGCGGTTTCATGAATTTTCTTTTTTTGAGGGCTCTTTGTATAAAATGCTTTAACATAGTTTCGGTTATGTTAAAGTCTGCTATAACTCCCTCTCTCATAGGTCTTATAGCAACAATATTTCCAGGTGTTCTTCCTATCATGTTGTAAGCATCCTTACCCACTGCAAGAACTTTTCCTGAGTCCTGTTCAACTGCAACAACTGAAGGTTCGTTTAATATTACCCCATTTCCTTTTTGAAAAATAAGTACAGTCGCCGTTCCAAGGTCTACTCCAATATCAGTATTAAAACCTAACATCCAAAAGCCTCCCCAAAAATTATCGTCTTAATAGCTATATCTAAATAGTTGTCCATCTAAAAGGCAGAAAAAAGAACAAAACACCACTATCCGAATTGATAAATGTTATCACGGACAATACTATCATATTACGTTCCATTATAACACATATTATAGCAAAATTTATCCTAGAAATTTTTGCTTTTAATACTTCTACATTAAACGGATAAAATCCTTTTAGTAACACAAATTAAAATAGTCATAATTTTTTGAATGTTAGTCTTGTGAAGAATCAGAAGTCTCCTTTGAGTACTTCTGTCTTGTTGCTTCTCCACCTCTAATATGTCTTTCTGCTTTGTTCTGGTTTAATATTTTTTTAATTTCGTTAGCTCTTTCTGGATTAATCTGGGGAAGCCTTTCTGTAATATCTTTATGGACGGTACTTTTGCTTACTCCAAAGTTTTTAGCAACCTCACGGACAGTGGATTTAGTATCCAGAATATATTGGCAAATTTCTAATACCCTTTCCTGAATGTAATCTTGCAATCCTTACGCCCCCTTTGGCTTTTCTGATAAATATTTATATGTTGTAAGTTTTTATATAATGACTTTTGCGAAGTAAAAGTTACAAGCATTATTCAAGTATTGCTTCAGGATCAAAGTTTTTCTCATCTGAATAAACTTCAAAATGCAGAAAACTTCCTCGGGCAGCATCTAACTTCGCATCTTCACCAACATACCCTATTACCTCTCCTTCACTTACATAGTCATCCTCATCTACAATCCCTTCCTCAAGATTGGAATAACTGCTAAAGAAAGTCTCGTGAGAGATGATTACCATAACCCCAAATTCCTCTTGTTTTTTTATTTGTTTTACCTCACCATCTGAAAAAGATAATACCTCTGTACCTCTTGGGGCACGTATATCGATACCCTTGTGAACCTTATACTGATTATTGATTTGATATATTTCATTATGCTCTGTAATTATCTCTCCTTCTACTGGCCATATCCCTGTTGGAATCTGCTCGATAGATTTGGCAACAACTTCCTGTTCCTCTTCTTCCTTTACATCAGCTTCTTTTTGGTCATGTGAATCATACTCTTCCTTTGTTTCTTGTAACTCATCATCTTCTTTTGTTTCTTTATCCAATTTTTCTCCTGAATCTTCTTCCCTTACTTCTTCTCTATCTTCTTTCTTGTTAGGTTCTTTTTTATCTACTTCCAAATCCAATTTATCCTCTTCAGGTTCAAAGATCGATATTTCTCTTTTGTCATCTTCAATCTCTTCCTCATCAAAGGTAATTTCATCATTAGTAAATTGACCTGGTCTGTATCCAAAATTAATAATTCCAATTGAAATTGCTAAAACAATTATGTAGGTTGTAATAATAAGTCTTCTTTTAGAAGTATTCTTGATTTTTGTCTTTAATGAATAAAACTTTCTTTTAAGCTGGCTTAGGAAATTTAGAATTTTTTCTTTTGCAGCTAAAATTAACTTTTTCATCAAATCACCTCCTAAATAAATTTTTCCCCCTGCTCGTCCATAATATGCTTATTTTCCAAGAGAAATTAAAAATGCCCTTATTTGTTTTATCTTTACAAATAAGGGCTAAGACTTCTAATTTATTCCTTTTATATTTATGTCTTGAAAATAGTAATCCAATATCTCTCGATAATTTGCACCTTCTTTTGCTTTCCCATCAGCACCGTACTGGCAAAGCCCCACACCATGCCCGAAGCCTCTAGTTTCTAATGCCCAGGTATTATAATCTTCTTTTGTCAATTCAAAGTTAGCAGAATTCAAATTTAGCATGTGCCTTATGTCCCGACCGGAAACTTTTTGATCGCCAATTCTTGCTTCCATAACCCTGCCTGTGCTAGATCTGCTAAGAACTTCGATAGGTACTTCATTACCTGCAATTACAGTGTCTACGTTATCAACTTGGCTTGAAAATAGCTTTGCAATTTCGTCTTCTGAAAATTTTTCTGTTTCATTGTACCGATCAGAATGTTCACAGTAGCCACAGTCCACCGACTCGATATAAGGCTTATCATTATCCCAAACTTTACTTGACGATTCTGTATGCCCACCACAAGTTGAATGATACGGTGCCTCTTTTACAGGGTTACCATTGTACGTTAGGATTTTACCTCTGGTTCCCTCCACGCTATCAACAACTTTATCCCAGAGTCTTTCTCCATCTTCTCCCCAAGAAGTAACAGCTTCTTCTCTCTCTACCCAATCCTGACAGTGATCCGGGTCAGTACAAACATCTGCGCTACTATTGTTACATCCACTTCCTCCAAACTCTTCAAGCCTTGAAATAGTATAGCTTCTAGCCGTTACTGCCTGTGCTTTAAGAGCTTCGATGTCAAAGCTTGGCGGCATCTCAGCCGCAACTACTCCGACTAAATAATCTTCCAACTCTTTTTCTACATTTTTTTCTTTATTGTGGTTGTATACTATTATAGTGTCTATTTCTTTTGTTTCGGCTTTTTCAACTAAAGGAGGTATTTCCTTCTTTTCTTCTAGCTCCACCTTTGGCTTTTCATGTTCTTTTTCATCTGTAATCAAAACTTCTGAAGCAACTACAAAAGTTAAGAGTATAACTCCCGTTGGAATGAGAATTTTCTTCAACAGAGCTTTGTAATAAAAATTTTTTCTCAAATCCTCCACCCTTTACGATTCTTTTTGTTAGACATTATAATCTATGTAGAATTTTATTTATTATGTCATTTGAATGGAGTTTTTTAGCTCTAACTTAGAAAGGGGAGAATCAATATGTCAAAGCGTAAAATCACTTTAGATCTACATCCTATTTTCAATAAAGGGGATAAAATAGATGAAGCTTTATATAATGCTTTTGATGAAGCTATAAAAACCAAGGCTAAAGAATTAGAAATTATATGTGGAAAAGGAAGTGGCCAATTAAAAAAGAGGATACTTCGTTTTCTTGATCAAAAAGAGATTAAGTCTCAGTATCACAGGCTAAAAAAGGATCCTAAAAATTATGGTCGTGTGTTTGTATACTTTAAATGGAAGTAAAAATCCGGATAATGGACCAATATGATATGATCCACTATCCGGATTAAATTTAATTCTGTAAAGTTTTGATTTTACCATCACTTCTTATCTTAGAGTACTTTTTTTATATTTTCATGGTCTTTCCATATTTCTGCTCCAAGCTTTGATAGCTTATCCATAAAACCGTAATATCCACGTTCTAAATGATACATATCGTGTACCTGGGTGGTTCCTTCAGCTACTAGACCTGCAAGGACCAAGCTTGCTCCTGCTCGCAAATCAGTAGCTTTAATGGGTGCACCAAGTAACGAGGATGCACCGTTAATAATTGCGCTGTTGCCCTGAACAATTATATTTGCATTCATTCTTTTCAATTCTTCTACATGCCTGAATCTATTCTCGAATACTGTTTCTGTTACGATACTCTCTCCAGGCACTGTTGACAGTAAAGATACCATTTGAGGCTGCATATCTGTAGGATAGCCAGGATAAGGAAGAGTCTTTAGTTTCACAGGTTTTAATTGCCTTCCTTTGGATTTAATTCTTACATTTCCATCTGATTCTGTAACCGACACTCCCATTTCTTCCATTTTTCTCATAACTGGCTTTACATGCTCTGATATTACATTTTCTATTAATACATCCCCACGTGATATAGCTGCTGCAGCCATGAAGGTTCCCGCTTCTATTCTATCAGGAATCACAGTATGTTCAGTACCACTTAATTCTTTAACTCCCTCTATTTTTATGGTATCAGTACCTGCCCCTACAACTTTAGCCCCTAATTTATTTAAAAAGTTTGCCAGGTCAACAACTTCAGGCTCTTCGGCAGCATTTTCTATGACTGTTTCTCCTTTTGCCCTTGTTGCAGCCATCATTAAGTTTTCTGTAGCCCCTACACTTGGAAAGTCTAAGTAAACTCTATCACCAATTAGATCATCACAAGTTGCTTCCACAAAGCCGTGGTTAAATTTTATATCTGCACCAAGTGCAGCAAATCCTTTCAAATGTAAATCTATTGGACGACTCCCTATCGCGCAGCCACCGGGAAGTGGGATGCGAGCTTTTTTCATTCTAGCTAAAAGCGGTCCTATTACCAAAAATGATGCTCTCATTTGTCTTACAAGTTCATCTGATGCTTCAACTTCTGTTAATTCTGAACTATCAACATCTATTTCTCCATTTTCACCAAACTCCACTGAACATCCCAGTTGCTTTAAGACCTCGCAGATGGTTAATACATCTTTTAACGGTGGAACTTCTTTGATAGTATTTTTTGATTCAGCTAATAGAGTAGCTGCTAAAATTGGAAGTGAGGCGTTTTTGGCACCACCTATTCTAACTTTTCCTTCCAAAGTTTTGGCACCAGCTATATTAATTTTTCCCAATGTTTCATTCCTCCCATTCCTAGATCATTTACAAACCATGTTATTTTTCTAAATAATAAATGTATTTTCAGACAAGCATATAAAATGCCGAATAATAGGGATTTGCCTCTACCTACGTCCTATTTTGAACTTTCGACTTCTATAATAAATTATCCTTCTTATTTACAAAAAATAATAGGTGTCAATTTTTACATAGGCCTTTTGAATTATAAAAGCTAAATCAAATTACCTAATATTAAAAAGTTTTATCCATCACAGGAAAGGCAATTATCAGCTTATATCTATTATTTTCATTGTCATAATCTGAATTGTCTTTCATGACAATAATCTGTAAGTTTATTTTTCTATCTTCTAATTTTATATATTCATTAATATTTTGTTTATATCCAGTAACACTTGTATAGTCTTCTTTTTCAATCAAGTTAGTATTACTTAACCCGAAATGTTCGGTGAGATTTTTTGCTACACATTTTGTTTTGCACTCATTATCCTTAACGTTAATATAACCTTTCACATTATAAGAATATATGCTATTTATTTTATATCGTGACAAAGTTAGTTCGATATTTTTTAGGTCTTTATGAAGGTTTTTTCTTTTAGAAAGTAATTTATCATTAAGAGATATCTCAATCCTATCTCTATTTTGTACATCAAAGTTAAATCTATCTCTATCTAGCTCACTGTTTTCAATAATAATTTTATACAAATTATTGTTGATGAAAGAATTGTTATCAGCCGAAATATAAATATAAGACTTTTCAAATGTAAAATCATTAGTACTCACTAATTTATATAATGCATCATTCAATGTTTTTATGTCAGCGATTTTATTTTCTACTTTATCCATCCTTGCAATATTAACATTAAAAGTTTGTGTTGAAAACAAAAAAATAAAAATAAGCAAAAATAACTTGTTATTTAAATTCATTGTGAAATTTTTCAATTTTATCCCCTCCCATATAACTCTTCATAGTACATTGTTGACATTTCTGGAGGGGATGTATTCAATGTTTTTATTTTTCGCAAGACTCACATTTTTTACCCATTAATTTGTCTATTAAACCCAGCCTTTTATAGTTTAAGGCCTCTTCTGGAGCTTTTTCTTCAATAAGCTGAAAACAGTCATCACAAATAGTTTCACCCACTGCATCAATTAAACTCTGAGAGAGCCCCTGTTTTTTCAACCTTTTTTCCCTTGTTTCGACCATTATCTCATTAACTTCTACAGCTTCATCACTGGCAACAATTAAACCAATCGGCCCCTTATATGAGTTTGAGTGCACAGTATTAAAGGAGATTCCATTTTCCCTTGCAGCATTAATATAGTCTCTTGCATACTCTAAATCTACTTTTCTACTAACTTTCAATATTTTTGCTTTTGGGTGATTCATGGCATCTATAATCTCATCGTATGTCCCTTCTTCATGAATTTGCTCAAAAGTTAGTGCTTTAATCACTCTCTCTCTAAACTCACCCAGATAACGATTTTTTTCATCTCTCTTTAACTCGGGCGTGCCATGTATACCTACTGTTAATACCTGCTTTAACTTTGACTTTTTGCTGAATGTTTTTTTTGAAGAGGAATCTGAAGATGAAATGGTTTTTTACCCCCTAAAATAAACATCTTAATCTTGATTCCGGTGCAAAAAGTCTATTCACAAAAGTAAAGTGTTTTTAATTGATACATCTAAAACTCGTCAGCGGTCGAAATAAGGCTTCCAAATCTATGAACTCATCCTAAGTTCGATTAGCTAATGACATCGGCGTCATTAGACCTTATTTCTCCCGCCTCCTCGTCAAGATGTATTATAATTAAAAACAAAACTTTGCTCATATGACTTTTTGCACCAGAATCAATCTTTTAAACTGCATTCAGTCTAGTTTTAGAAAACAAAACTGGCCTTTTCCACATAATAACAAAGTTCCTAGGAAAAGGCCAGTTTTTTTGAGTTTATTTTCCTGAAAATTTCTCAGCTGTCCGTATTCTGGTAAGAGCACGGTTTAAAGCAGCTGTAGCTCTTGCTTCATCTATTTTTTCATTCTTGCTATTTAAGCGGTCTTCTGCTCGTTTTTTTGCTTCTTCTGCTCTTTCTTTGTCTATTTCTTCAGCTAATTCAGCTCTTTCGCATAGTATGGTCACTTTTTTAGGTGCCACTTCTAAATATCCAGACCCGCTTATAGCCACGGCTTGAGTTTGTTTTTCTTTTTTAAAAGTCAATGGAGAAATTTGTAGCTTCGTCACCAATGGCCTGTGATCAAAGAAGACATTAAAGCGACCTTCAACAGAGTTCGCCGAAATAACTTCTACATCATCTGAAAAAACCACTCTTTCAGGCGTGACTATTTCTAACTTGAATTCTTGTGCCATTTCAACACTCCCCTACACTTAAACTTCCGGGCTTATTAAAAGTTATTTGGCAATTTGTTTGCCTTTTTCGACAGCTTCTTCAATTGTTCCTACCATATAAAATGCATCTTCTGGCAAATCATCATGCTTTCCTTCTAATATCTCTTGAAAGCCTCGCACAGTTTCTTTAACAGGTACATATTTACCTTCCATACCTGTAAACTCAGCAGCAACAAAGAAAGGCTGACTTAAAAATCTTTGCATCTTCCTTGCTCTAGCAACTGTCAACTTATCCTCATCTGAAAGTTCATCCATACCAAGTATTGCAATAATGTCCTGTAGTTCTTTGTATCTCTGTAATACCTGCTGAACATTCCTTGCAACGTCATAGTGATCCTGGCCAAGCACCTGTGGATCTAGAATCCTTGATGCAGATACAAGTGGATCAACCGCAGGGTATATTCCCTGTTCTGCAATTGAACGCTCAAGATACGTACTAGCGTCTAAGTGGGCAAAAGTTGTTGCCGGCGCAGGGTCAGTAGGGTCGTCAGCCGGTACATAAATAGCTTGTATTGAAGTGATTGAACCTTTCTTTGTTGAGGTAATTCTCTCCTGCAGCTCTCCCATATCAGACTGAAGTGTTGGCTGATAACCAACAGCTGACGGCATCCTACCAAGAAGGGCAGAAACTTCCTGACCTGCCTGGGTAAATCTAAAGATGTTATCAATAAACAATAGAACATCCTGACCCTGGGTATCTCTAAAGTACTCGGCCATAGTAAGACCTGTAAGGCCAACCCTTTGCCTAGCACCAGGAGGTTCATTCATCTGTCCAAATACAAGGGCAGTCTTATCAATAACACCTGATTCTTTCATCTCAAGCCATAGGTCGTTACCTTCCCTAGTTCTTTCTCCGACTCCAGCGAATACAGAGTAACCACCGTGCTCATAGGCAATATTTCTGATAAGTTCCATAATCAAAACAGTTTTACCAACACCGGCACCACCAAAGAGACCGATTTTTCCACCCCTAGAATAAGGGTTTAGTAGATCCAAAACCTTGATACCTGTCTCTAATATCTCGGTAGAGGTATCCTGCTCGTCAAATTTTGGCGGCTCTCTGTGAATTGGGTATTCTTCGTCACCTTCTACTTCTTCGCCACCATCAATTGTATTTCCAAGTACATTAAACAATCTTCCAAGAGTCGGTTCTCCAACAGGTATACTTATTGGTTTACCAATATCACGTGCCTCCATCCCTCTTACCATACCATCAGTAGAACTCATAGCAACGCATCTTACTATATCATCACCTAAATGCTGTACAGCTTCTAGAGTTATATCAATTACCTGTGTTGCTTTATCCTGTTCAACAATCTCGCCTTTTTCATTTAATCCAGATTCTATTTTTACGGAGTTATAAATATTTGGAAGTTCCCCCTGAGGGAATTCGATATCAACAACCGGACCAATAATTTGCTGGACTTTGCCAACACTCATCCATTAATACCTCCCTTTCTATTCTAGGGCTTCAGCCCCATTAACTATTTCTAATATTTCCTGAGTAATGCTAGCCTGCCTAGCTCTATTATAAGTTTTTGTTAAGTCTTCAATCATTTCATCAGCATTATTCGTTGCATTACCCATTGCAGTCATTCTTGCTCCATGTTCAGATGTTTTAGATTCTAATAGCGCTAGCAAAACAATATTTTCCACATATCTCTCAAGAAATTCCCCTAGAATAGCCTCTATTGAAGGTTCAAATGCATAAAGTTGCTCTTCAATATCTAGCTCTTCTTCCGTGTCCTTTTCAGTGATTATAACATCTTTCTCCATGGGCAAAAGCTTTCGTGCTACAGGAACTTGAGTCAAGGCGTTCTGAAACTCATTATAAACGATGATTAACTCGTTTATCTCGCCATTAAAAAACAATTCCATAGCTGGCTCTGCAATCTTTTTTGCTTCTTCTATCGTTGGATTATCAGGCATATCTAGATACTCGGATACCACTTCATAATTACGTTTTTTATAAAAGTCTCGGACTCTTTTTCCTACCGAAATTATCCGCGGCGAACTAACCCCTTCTTTTTCCATATGCTCATTAGCTTCTCTTACAACATTTACGTTGTAACCGCCACAAAGGCCCCTATCTGCAGCTACTATTAAGTAGCATGGTTCCCCCGTATCATTTTTTTCCATTAGTGGATGACTTTCCCCGTGAAGCTGGTTTATAACTCTTAAAATTGACTTTCTCATCGCATCTTCATAGGGCCTTGCTCTCTCTAATCTATCCTGTGCTCTTCTAAGTTTTGCAGCTGCAACCATTTCCATAGCGCGTGTAATTTTCTGGGTATTTTCAACACTTGATATTCTCCGCTTTATCTCTCTTGTACTCTGCAAACCCGAATCACCACCCTCCTACAAAGGACTCCTTAACTTTATCTACATCATTTCCGGATCTTTTTTGAAGGCTTCTTTAGCTTCTTCTACTACTTTGGCTAGTTTATCTAAAAACTCATCAGATAGCTTTTCGCCTTTTCTGATCTCTTCTTTGATATCCCTATTGTTGTTAGAAATATATTCTAGCATGTATTTTTCAAAGGTTAAAATCTTCTCTACTTCTAAGTCATCTAGATAACCATAAGTTGCAGTAAAGATCATAATAATTTGATCTTCCACTGCCATTGGTTGATATTGATCCTGCTTAAGAATTTCAACAGTTCTTTTACCTCTTTCAAGTCGTTCTTGTGTCGCTTTGTCAAGGTCAGTCCCAAACTGCGCAAATGCTTCTAGTTCCCGGTACTGCGCAAGGTCCAGGCGAAGACTACCGGACACCTGCTTCATAGCTCCAAGCTGTGCTGAGCCACCAACTCTCGAAACAGAAAGTCCAGCGTTAATGGCTGGTCTCTGTCCAGCATAAAATAGGTCACTCTCTAGATAAATTTGGCCATCAGTAATTGAAATAACGTTAGTTGGAATATAAGCAGAGATGTCCCCTGCCTGAGTCTCAATGATTGGCAGCGCAGTAAGGGAACCCCCGCCAAACTCATCAGAAAACTTAGCCGCTCTTTCTAGTAACCTGGAGTGTAGGTAGAAAACATCACCAGGATAAGCCTCTCTTCCTGGAGGGCGTCTCAAAAGAAGCGAAAGCTCTCTGTAACTTGCTGCGTGTTTTGTTAAGTCGTCATACGCACACATTGCGTGCTTACCATTATCTCTAAAATATTCGCCAATACTACACCCAGCATAAGGAGCAAGGTATAATAACGGAGCTGGCTCACTGGCTGTTGCCGCTACAATGATGGTGTGGTCCAATGCACCATGTTTTTCTAAGGTATCTGCAACTTGTGCAACAGTCGAGTTTTTCTGTCCGATAGCAACATATACACAAATAACATCTGAGTCTTTCTGGTTAATTATCGTATCTATTACGATGGCACTCTTTCCTGTACCTCTGTCCCCGATTATAAGCTCCCTCTGGCCTCTTCCAATAGGTATCATTGAGTCTACAGGCTTTATTCCAGTTTGGAGAGGCTCTTCAACAGGTTGACGTTCGATAACCCCAGGTGCTTTAACCTCAACTGGTCTTGATTCTTTTGCCTCAATCGGTCCTTTACCATCAAGAGGTTCACCTAGAGGATTAACAACCCTTCCTAATAGTTCTTCTCCTACAGGCACCTCAACGATCCTTCCGGTCCTCTTAACTTCATCACCTTCGTTAATCTTTAGATAATCACCAAGGATAACACAACCAACGTTATCTGTCTCCAGGTTCAATACCATGCCATATATTCCACCAGGAAATTCAACAAGCTCACCAAACATAGCATTGTCTAGGCCATGAATCCTGGCAATACCGTCACCAACGTAAAGCACCGTGCCTACATCAAAAACATCTACCTGCTTTTCATATTGTTCAATTTTCTCTTTTAACACATCACTTATCTCATCAGGACGTATGCTCATAAAACTATCACCCCGTTTTCCCTAGACTAGTCTTTTCAAGATTACCTCTAAGCTGATTAAGCTGGCCAGAAATGCTGTAGTCATAAACCCTATCGCCAACTTTTATAATTATACCACCGATAATTCTATTATCCACTACATTTTCTAGCTCAACTTCTTTATTTGTCAAGTTTGACAATTGTTCTTTTAATCTTTCTTTTTCATCTTCAGTTAATTCGTAAGCAGTCTTTACTTTACAAAGGACTTTGTTCCTTTCCTGCCTTACTTTGTCCATAAAGTCAAAATAAATGAAAAGCAGTTCATTCTCTCTATTCTTATCCACCAAAAGTTTTAGAAAGTTTTTAAGCTCTATTGGCTGCTGTTTCATTATACTTTGAATAAAATCTTTTTTCTCCGTATTTGTTACAATAGGATTTTCAAAAAACTTTTTGAAGTTTTTATCTTCGCTGTAAAAACTCATTAAATCAGTAAAACCTTCTTCTAAAGTATCCAGAATTTTCTTTTCCTTACCGACTTTAAACAACGCTGTAGCATATCTGTCTCCTACACTCATGATACTTCGCCTACCTCAGAAACATATTTTTCTACTAGCTCTCGATGCTTCTTATCATCTAATTTTTCTTCAATGATTCTCTCTGCTACCTGGATAGTCATATCAGCCACTTCATCCTTAATTGTTGAAATTGCTTTATTTCTTTCCATCTGAATTTCTTCTTTTGCTTTTTCAATCATCATATCAGCTTCTTTTCTTGCATCTTGTTTTGCCTCAGAAATTAACTCATCTCCTCTTGATCTTGCTTCTTTTATTATCTGCTGGGCTTCACTTGTAGCATTCTCAAGTTTTTCTTCATATTCTGCCCTTAGCTTTTCAGCCTCTTCTTTTTTCTGTTCTGCTTCTTCCAAGTTATTTTTAATTTCCTGTCTTCTGTTTTCTAAAAAATCCCCCATTGGTTTAAATAAATAACGTTTTAACAGGTAAAATAAAATCAATATGTTTACAAGCATTAGGAAAAACTCGTAACCTATGTCAACCAAGGTGCGTAGGCCCCCTTTCTATCTAATTATTCTGTCCGAACATTTTTTTGACCGCAGTCTTATAGCATCCCAAGAAGTGGGTTTGCAAATAACAAAATGAGCGCTATAACTAGACCGTAGATACCTGTAGTCTCTGCTACCGCTGCACCTAAAAGCATAGTCCTTATTATATCTCCTTGAGCTTCAGGCTGCCTACCAACGGCTTCCGCACCTTTACCTGCCGCAAATCCCTGTCCTATTCCTGCACCTATACCTGCAATCATTGAAAGTCCAGCGCCAATAGCGCTTGCTGCTAATACTAAAGATTGACCATCAACCATAATAAAAGCTCCTCCTTTTTAGCATAATTTTTTTCGTATAAATTAATAACTTAATGTAAATAATTAAACTTTTTATTAAAATTAATCCCACCCAATCACTTATTTAAACAAACTAATTAAGTAAAGGGTTAGCAAATAATAATACCAAGGCAATTACCAGGGCATAAATCCCTGTCGTCTGTCCAACTGCCTGACCAAGAAGCATAACTCTAACAATGCCGTTCTGGTGCTTTGGTCGTGCACCTGTAGCTTCTGTGCCTTTCCCAGCTGCAAATCCTTGTCCTATACCAGGGCCTACCCCCGCAATCATAGAAAAACCTGCACCAAGGGTAGAGGCAATTATTACTAGGCCAATACCTTCTGCTCCAAG
The DNA here is from genome assembly GCF_022539405.1 of Natranaerofaba carboxydovora. Lineage (NCBI taxonomy): Bacteria > Bacillati > Bacillota > Clostridia > Natranaerobiales > Natranaerofabaceae > Natranaerofaba > Natranaerofaba carboxydovora. The sequence goes on from NZ_CP054394.1 coordinate 2,880,312, forward strand.
TAGTGGGTTTGCAAATAATAATATCAATGCCACTACAAGGGAAAATATTCCTGATGTTTCTGCTACAGCAGCGCCTAACAGCATAACAAGGGTTATATGCCTACCTTTATTTTTATTTTTACCAACTGCTTCGGCACCTTTGCCAGCAGCAAAACCCTGGCCTACGCCAACTCCAATACCTGCAATCATTGCTAGTCCTGCTCCTATCGCACTAGCTGCCAGGACCACTTCATGTACTTCTAACAATTCGGATACGCCTCCTTTCCGGCCAAACTAACCGGCTTTTACTTCATTAAATCCTAACTTTAGGTCTTATAGTATAGCTACAAGTGGGTTAGCGAAAAGAAGTACCAATGCTATAACAAGTGCATATATTCCTGTGGTCTGACCAACTGCCTGACCAAGTAACATAGTTCTTACAATAGTGCCCTGTCTTTCTGGATGATCACCAGTAGTCTCAGCTCCTTTGCCCGCTGCAAAACCCTGTCCTATGCCCGGGCCTATCCCAGTTATCATCGAAATTCCTGCACCAAGGGTAGAGGCAGCTAACACCAGCCCTGCTCCTTCCATAGTAAGGAGAGGATTTGCAAACAGCAATACCAGTGCAACTACCAAAGAAAATATCCCTGATGTCTCTGCTACAGCAGAGCCCAACAACATTACTACTGTGACCTGGCGACCACGCTCTCTATGACGCCCTACAGCTTCCGCCCCTTTACCTGCTGCAAAACCCTGTCCTATACCAGGACCTAAACCGGCAATCATGGCAAATCCAGCACCTAAAGCACTAGCTGCTAGTATAAGCTCTCGGGGGTCAAATTGGCCTAGCCATTCAAAGAACGCATTAATTAATTCCAACTACAACCCTCCTTTATCAAAACAAGTAGTAACACTCTACTCCATAGCAATTGAAATATACGTCATCGTTAACATAACAAAAATAAAGGTCTGAATCACTCCTGCAAAAATATCAAAATACATATGAGGCACAACGGGGATAATTATTGGAGCAAAGCTATATAACAAATACATAATAATTATAGCTCCAAGCATGTTCCCAAACAAACGGAATGCAAGAGAAAAGGGTTGTGCCAATTCACTTATAATATTTAAAGGCAACAAAAATGGCAAAGGCTCAAGAAATCCCCTCATATATCCCCCAACACCTTTTGATTTGATTCCTGAAGCGTGGATTAGGATAAAGGTTATAAATGCTAGCGAGAAAGTCGTGTTTAAATCAGCAGTAGGCTGACGCACTCCAATCAAGCCTGTTAAGTTAGCAATTAAAATATAAAGTGTTATTGTGCCAACATATGGTAGGTAGCTTCTATTTTCCTTCCCCATGGTACTATCGACTAGCCATTCAACACCTTCATATACAAGTTCCATTATGTTTTGAAAATTTGTTTCTGGTACTTTCTGCAATTGCCTGGTGGTCAAAATAGCCAAAACCACAAGTATAACCATTATCACCCAGGTAGTTGTTACTGTTTCTGTAATTTGATAACCAGCTACCTCAAACATCACGGCTGGATCAAAATCTGTGCCATTCTCCAATATTTTAACCTCCTTTCCATGAAATTATTTTTGGGGCGGTAATAAATTTTTCCTTCTAAGGTAATCAATTGCCAGGTCATTCCACAGGATAACTACCTTAGGGATCATCAAACCTAAAACAGCAGTTAAAATATGCATATCATCTCGCTGCATAGCAACATATAGGGCAATAAATATCACCGCATATCTTAGCATATAATTAAAGATTGCATAAATACGGGCTTTGTTAGGTGAAAATCTCACGGCTTTTTCCAGAGTTTTAGATAACAATAACCAGCTTAACATCCCAAGTATTGAGCCATACACCCATCCCAACAAAAGCGGCCCAAAGTCAACAAGGGTAAATATTATTGTTCCTATGAAGAACACAAACAATGAATGTCGTATAACTTTAATTTTAAGATTTACTAGCTTATCCACTTTTAAAACCCCTAACCCTTGAAAAATTAATTATTTCATCAAGAGGCGAAAAGCATTATAAAAACCAACAATCACCCCCAGCACTGCTAATACTACTGGAATGGGTTGCCAAAAGTCAAGTTGTGTAACTAGATACCTCCCAAGCAGTATACCCCCTAGAATAGGAGTGATCATAACAATGCCTACTTGCCCCAGAAGGGCTAAATACTTAAGGTTTCTCAATCTATAATTTCACCTACTTTAAAACCACCAAATAAAATATGTAACATACAGCATTAATTTTAACTAAACTTTTAGTAGTTTTCAAATAAATCGAAAAATCTTTTAAAAGTTTCAAGCTACCAACTTTAAATTTCATAAGGGGTTTGTTCGACATGATATATTTTATTCCTTTTTTCATGAAGAATATCATAAGAATAAAAAGGTTTGGCGTTTTTCGAATATTCTAAATTTGCTAAATTATCAAAATATTTAACTCTGGACAGGGTTAACAATATTTATAGCGTGCATTTATCTTCGTAAAACTTTATAAATGCACGCTATTATAGTTTACAAAGTTTTTACAATAGTCGCTTCTCCCTGGCCTCCACCAATACAGAGAGATGCCAGACCATAACCTCCACCGTTATCCTGTAATGCATGTAAAAGCGTTACAAAAATCCTCGCTCCACTTGCCCCGATAGGATGGCCTATGGCTATCGCTCCACCACGTAAGTTAACTTTTTCAGGGTCAGGGTTTAGTTCTTTCATCACTGCTAAAGCCTGGGCTGCAAAAGCCTCGTTTAACTCCAGCACGTTAATATCAGAAAGCTCTAAGTCTGCGGCTTTTAAAGCTTTACCAACAGAAGGAACTGGTCCAAGGCCCATATGTTTTGGCTCTACTCCTCCAGAACCAAAAGAAACAATTTTTGCAATTGGTTCAAGGCCTAGCTCATCAACTTTTTCTTTAGATGCTAAAATGACAACTGCAGCTCCGTCATTAATTCCTGAAGCGTTCCCAGCTGTAACAGTTCCTTCTTTCTTAAATGCAGGCGGAAGTTTTCCTAGTTTGTCTTTTGTTACATCTTTTCTGGGAAACTCATCAGTATCAAAATAACTAACATTTCCTTTTTTGTCTTTTAATTCAACCGGAAAAGTCTCTTTCTCAAACAGTCCTTTTTCAATTGCTTCGGTAGCTTTTTGTTGACTTTTAGCAGAAAACTCATCCTGTTCTTCTCTTGAGATGTTATACTTCTCAGCCAAATTCTCTGCTGTAACGCCCATATGATAATCTTCCATAGCGCACCATAAACCTTCATTTATCATAGAGTCTTTTGCTTTACCATGTCCCATTCTTTGACCCCAGCGCATACCATCCAAAACGTAAGGTGCTCTAGACATATTTTCCATACCACCAGCTACAACCAAATCCTTATGCCCTATCATTATTGATTGAGCAGCAAGGTTTATAGTATGTAACCCGGAGCCACAAACTTTGTTTAAGGTTGTCGCCGGTGATTCTACTGGAATATCAGCATCTATAGCGGCTTTTCTAGCAGGATTTTGTCCAAGCCCAGCCTGCAGTACACAGCCAAGTACAGTTTCTTCAACTTCACTAGAGGATACACCAGCATCTTTCAAAGCTTCTCTGATAGCAAGTTCTCCTAATCTAGTTGCTGGAACTGAAGACAAACTCTGACCGTAAGCTCCTACTGGTGTTCTTTTCGCTCCTACTATATAAACTTCCTGAGGCACAATTATTCCCTCCTTTAAGATCCCTCTTAGTACTCTCATTAGAAACTCTCAAGAAAATGTATTCTTTTTTTAATTAAATATTCCTTCCTAAAACACAAAAATGTTTAGAAAATTCTTTACAACCATTCAGGCGGCTCTTTATTAGTAATCTCAAAATAAAATTTTATTGCCTCTATAATTCGCTTAGACGCCTTCCCGTCCCCATATGGGTTTTCAACTTTACTTATCCTTTCATAATACTCTCTATCGTTAATCAGTTTTTCAGTAGTTGATAGTATTTTTTCTTTATCTGTGCCAGCAAGAATTACTGTCCCAGCTTTCAGGGCTTCTGGACGTTCAGTTTTTTCACGTAAAACAACTACAGGAACACCAAGAGAAGGTGCTTCCTCTTGAATACCTCCTGAGTCTGTTAATATTAAATAGCTTTTGTTTAAAAGGTTGTGAAAATCTCTCATGTCTAGAGGGCTTATGAGAAAAACCCTTGGTAGATTTTTCAAAACTCTATCTACAGTTTCTTTCACAGCAGGGTTTGGATGTACAGGAAAAACAACTACAAAATCTTCATACTTGTTAACAAGTTCTTTAACGGCCAAGCATATCTCTTCCATAGGCTTACCCCAGTTTTCCCGCCTATGAGCTTCTATAACTATCACTTTCTTATTTTTTACAATTGGATCCTCTAAAATACAGTTTATTTCATTATTTTTAAACAAATACTCATCCGCTACAGAAGTTTTAATAGCATCTATAACCGTATTGCCCGTCACAAAAATATTATCCCTTTTTATGCCTTCGTTTAGCAAATTTTCTAAAGTCCCCCGAGTGGGAGCAAAGTTCAACTCACTAATTTCACTTACAAGGCGTCTGTTCATCTCTTCAGGAAAAGGAGTATATCTATCTCCTGTTCTAAGCCCTGCCTCTACATGCCCAACACTTGTTTTATTATAAAAGGCAGAAAGAGCCCCAACAAAAGTGGTTGTTGTATCTCCATGAACAAGAGCTAAGTCTGGGTTTTCTTTTTTTATAACTGTATCCAACCCATTTAAAACAGATGTCGTTATATCCGAAAGGGTCTGCCTGTCTTTCATAATATCCAAATTATAATCAGGGGTAATATCAAACAGGCCTAGAACCTGAGAGAGCATCTCCCTATGTTGGGCGCTAACAGCTACTACACTCTCCAAAACAGGCTCCTTCTCTAATTCTTTAACTAATGGCGCCATTTTAATTGCTTCAGGTCGTGTTCCAAATATTGAAAGGACCTTCAAGGGCTTATTGGCCAAATTTTATTCCTCCTATAATAACGTATCTAAGCATGATTCCGGTGCAAAAAGTCTATTCACATAAGCTAAGTGTTTTTAATTGATACATCTGTTCATACGACTTTTTGCACCAGAATCAAACATATCTATTTAGAATAAAGTATTAGCTCAACATCTGCTTCATTTAGTATTTCAGCAGATAGTTCATCTGGATAATACCCATCAAATACAACTCTCTTTATGTCGGCATTAATAATCATCTTAGCACAAAGAGAACAGGGCTGACTGGTAGTATACAGTACAGAGCCCTGTGTTGAAACACCGTGGAGAGCAGCCTGGATAATTGCATTTTGTTCTGCATGAAGTCCCCTACAAATTTCATGGCGTTCTCCCGAAGGTATATTTAACTCTTCTCTTTTACAACCCTTTTTATCGCAGTGGCAAATTCCCTGCGGCGCCCCGTTATAACCGGTAGCAAGTATCCTTTTATCTCTCACTAAAACCGAACCCACTTGTCTTCTAAGACAAGTGGATCTTGTTTTTACTGTTTTAGCTATCTCCATAAAGTAGTCCTGCCAACTAGGTCTCAAAATTTTCTACTCCCCTATCTCAATTTGCTTTTTACAATTATTTTATATTTGTTTAATATAGCTTACAGCTTATTGATACAAAGGAAATCTCTTAACTAAATCTTTCACCTGTCCTCTAACCTTATCTTGAACTTCTTTATCTCCCCTACCCTTGACAATTTCGTCAATCATTACAGCTACTTCTTCCATTTCTTTTTCTTTAAATCCTCTAGAAGTAACAGCAGGAGCACCTAATCTAAGGCCACTTGTTACAATTGGTCCTTCGGGATCGTTTGGGATAGCATTTTTATTAACAGTAATCTCTACTTCATCAAGCAGCTCTTCTGCTTCTTTTCCTGTCAGGCCTTTTTTCCTTAAGTCCACAAGCACCATATGGTTATCCGTTCCTCCAGATAGAAGGTCATAACCAAGTTCATTAAGCTTTTTGGCAAGCGCTCTTGAGTTTTTAACAACCTGTTCCTGGTATTTTGAAAAATCATCTGTCAAAGCTTCTTTAAGAGCTATCGCTTTTGCAGCTATAACATGCATCAAAGGTCCTCCTTGAAGACCTGGAAATATAGCCTTGTCTATTATTTGTTTATACTCTTCTTTACAAAAGATCATTCCACCACGTGGTCCGCGTAAAGTTTTATGTGTAGTTGTAGTTACAAAATCAGCATGTGGAATTGGATTTGGATGAAGCCCTGTTGCAACAAGACCAGCAATATGAGCCATATCTACTAATAGATAAGCACCCACATCTTTTGCTATTTTTGACAAACGTTCAAAGTCAATTTTTCTAGGATAAGCACTCGCACCTGCAACCACCATTTTAGGCTTTACTTCTTTGGCAGTTTTTTCTATTTCGTCATAATCTAGTAACCCATTTTCTTTAACACCATAATGATGAAATTCAAACATCTTACCTGACATGTTAACAGCACTTCCGTGGGTTAAATGTCCTCCATGAGCAAGCTTCATACCAAGAACTGTATCTCCTGGCTCTAATACACTTAAATAAACTGCCATATTAGCAGAAGCACCTGAATGGGGTTGTACATTAACATGCTCTGCATCAAACAGTTCTTTACCCCTGTTAATTGCTAGCTCTTCAATTTTGTCTACATACTCACAGCCACCATAGTACCTGTTCCCCGGATAACCTTCTGCATACTTATTAGTTAAAACAGATCCTTGTGCTTCCATTATCGCTCTAGTAACTAAGTTCTCAGATGCAATTAACTCAAGTCCTTCATTTTGCCTGTTTAGCTCGTCATTGATTATAGACGCTATATCCGGGTCAACTTCCTTTAAACCTTTATTAAAATTACTTTTAAGATTTTCAGTTTCAGCCTTAATACCTTATCACCTCTTTAGAAGTATTGTAATTAGTTTTTGTAACATCCTATTATGTTATTTTAACTTTTTTTGTATTTTTGTTCAATCTCGCTTATCTTCTCTACGCGCTTCTTATGACGCCCTTCGCCAAATTTTGTAGACATAAATATGTCTACGATTCTTAATGATGTATTTTTCCCCGTTATTCTCCCTCCTAAGGCAAGTACATTAGCATCATTATGTTCTCTTGCCATCTGGGCAGTGTATATATCATGACATTGTGCAGCCCTTATACCAGGAATTTTGTTGGCAGCAATTGAAATGCCTATCCCTGTGCCACATACCAAAATCCCACGGTCAATTTCTCCTTCTTTTAAGCTTTCGCCTAATTTGAGTGCATAGTCAGGATAATCAACTGAACTTTCATCAAAACAGCCAAGATTAACAACTTGATAACCTTGGTCTAATAAGTACTGATATATTTCTTCTTTTAGTTCATAGCCACCATGATCACTAGCAACACCTACGACTGATTCTTTATCCATATTCCTTATCAATCCCTTCCAGAATTTTTCTTAGCTCGCTATCATACTTTTTGCACTAAAATCAATTATTAGTTTTTTATAATAAGTTCCAATAATTTCTCGATTGCACTTTCAATTTCTTTATAAGTTTTTTCATAAATCTCTATAGCTTTGCCGAATGGGTCAACAATGTCTAAATCAGCTGACTCTTCCTCTACAAATTCTTTTAATGTATATATTTTGTCTGAGGCTTCAGGCATCATTTGGATAACACCTTCTTTGTGTGAAAGAGTCATGGTGAAAACATAGTCTGCTTTCTCTATCATATCAGGTTTTAACTGCCTTGAAGCATGCGAAGATAAATCCCCTCCGTTTTTTTCTACAACTTCTTTTGCCTGCTCTGAAGCACTACTTCCCTCAAAAGCAAATATACCCGCTGAAAAAACCTTAAAATTTTCTTTTATTCCTAACTCGTCTATTTTTCTTCTAAAAATATCTTCTGCTATACAGCTTCGACAAGTGTTGCCAGTACAAACAAATAATATATTCAACTTATCATTTGGTTTCATTGGGTGGTTCCCCTTTCTTAAGAACTTCTTTAAACTTCAAATTATTTCAAATCCTTATCTTTTAGGTTTTAAATTTTAATAATATTATTTCCTGCAGCTTTACTAAGTCTGTTTGCTATGGCTATCCCCATACCTTTTTCCTCAAACCCCCGGGCTATTATAATATCTACTTCTGACTCATCCATTTCCCTTAATTTACTATATAAATTCCTTGCAACTATATCCAAATCATTTTCAGGGCCAAGAGTCAAAATCTTATAAAAATTACTATACCCATTATTCTCACAGGATTTGTTTATTAAATAATCTAGCATCTCATCAGTTATCAGTATCCCAACTTTTAATCCTCTACTTTGATAATCTTCCCCTAAGGTTTTAATTTTTAGTACAATCTCTTCTTTGTTTTCCCCTTCGACCAACAGTAATTGAGCATTAGGAGCGTAGTGTTTATATTTCAAACCAGGCGAGGACGGTTTGTTGTTATTTGATACATATAACTTCACTTTCCCACCAAGCACTCTTTCCAAATCTTTTGGAGTTATTCCACCGGGGCGAAGCACTCTATAAGGATGAGAAGACATATCCAAAACAGTTGACTCCACCCCTACACCAGTAGGGCCCGCATCAATAATTACATTAACCCTTCCCCACAGGTCATGGATAACATGCTTGGCCCTTGTAGGGCTCGGTTTACCTGAAAGGTTAGCACTAGGCGCAGCAACTGGAACTTCTGCTTCTTTGATCAATTGAAGCGCCACAGGGTGCGAAGGCATTCTGACCGCCACCGTATCAAGCCCAGCAGACACCGAAGTTGGCACCGTTTTTTTCTTTTTTAATATTATGGTTAAAGGCCCGGGCCAAAAATGCCCTGCCAACTTATATATATCCTTGTTAATTTCGCACAGCCTGTCTAGATCTTGAAGGTCTGATATATGTAAAATCAAAGGATTATCCTGGGGCCTTTTTTTTGCTTTAAAGATTTTGTCTATTGCTGTATCACTTAGACCATTGGCACCAAGTCCATACACCGTCTCCGTGGGGAATACCACTGTGTTATTGTCAGCTAATTCTTTGGCCGCTTGTTTAATTAGTTTTTTGTCTGGGTTTTGTGGATCTACTTCATATAATTTGGTTGAAATTATTTTATTCATTTTTTAGCCTCCAAGTTTAAACAATTGGCATTTTCCTTTATAATATATAATATGTGTGAGGATAGCTTTCTATATAATTAAATTAATTCCTTCTAAAGCTTAGACCAAAAAACCTTGATACTACTTCAAAAAGTCTATTCACATAAATATAGTGTTTTTTAAATTATTTGTTTATGGTAATTATAGCACAAATTACAAGGAGGCAATGTTTAAATTGCAGATATTATATTTTGACTGTTTCTCAGGAATTTCCGGAGATATGATTCTTGGAAGCCTCATAGATTTAGGTGTTAACTTAGATGATATGCAAAATGAACTATCAAAACTAAATTTGTCAGGTTATGAGATTAAAAGTGAAAAAGTAGTCAAGAAAGGTATAAGCGGAACTAAAGTGGATATTGAAATAAGCAAAGATAGCACAAATAACAATAAAAAAAGGCATTTAAAAGATATAAAAAAGCTAATTAATGAAAGTACCTTGAGTAATGAAATTAAGAATACTGCTTGTGAAGTATTTGAAAAGTTAGCAGCAGCTGAAGCAAAGATACATAATACTACAAAAGAAAATATTCATTTTCACGAGGTGGGCGCCTTAGATTCAATAATTGATATTGTAGGTGCTGTAATAGGTATTGAACTTATAGGTGTTGACAAAATTTACTCCTCCCCCGTTCATCTTGGTAGGGGATTTGTCAACTGCGAGCACGGAAAAATCCCTGTCCCTGCACCTGCCACAATAGAGCTTGCAAAAGACATACCCGTATATTCTGAGGGAATAAACAAAGAACTTACCACCCCTACCGGGATAGCTATTCTTTCTACCCTTTGTTCGTCCTTTGATTATCTTCCGGATATGGTCATAAATGAGATAGGTTATGGCGCTGGAAATAGTGAACTAGAGCATCCAAATTTACTAAGATTAATAAAGGGGGAATTAAATATAGGGAATAAAAAAAACGTTAAAGAGGTGGATAAAGATTCGAATGAGGAATATATCTCAATTATTGAGGCAAATATTGATGATATGATTCCAGAACACTATAGCCATCTGATGGACTTGTCTTTTAAAAAAGGTGCTCTAGATGTATATTTTACACCTGTACAAATGAAAAAAAATAGACCGGCAACGAAGATTTCTATCATATCTTTCCCTGACAAAATAAACTTATTGAAAGAAATTATTTTAAAAAACACTACCACTTTAGGTGTAAGAAGTTATACTGCTAAAAGAGAAAGGTTAAATAGAATAAATATTGATTTTGACACGTCTATAGGCAAAGCATCCATAAAAGTCGGTTACAAAGGAAAAGAAGTATACAATTGGACTGTCGAATATGAGTCAGCTCTTAAGCTAGCCAAAAAAGAAAACATCCCATTAAAGGAAGTTTATAACATAATAAATAAAGAATTTTTAAGTCAAAAAAATAATCTTTTGGATTAGTATTGATTCTGATGCAAAAAGTCTAGTTGTATATAACTTTAGTCATTGCATTCAGGGCAGTAACCGTAAAATTTGACCCTATGATCTAATATTTCAAAGCTGTGTTCATCTTCTATTGTAGCTTCTAGTTTTTGCAGAAGGTCGTCTTTTACTTCGATTATTTTATGACATTTAACACATATCAGATGATGATGGTGGTGGCTTTTTTCGGATTTGTTAAGCTCAAAGCGACTTCTGCCATCTCCAAAGTTTAACTTGTGAAGCACTCCCAATTCATCTAATAGATCTAGTGTCCTATAAACTGTCGCAAGGCCGATATCTTCTTTTTTATCTTGGATTAACTTAAAAACCTCTTCAGCGCTTAGATGAGCGTCTTCATTTTCTAAAAAAATACCAAGTATTCGCTTACGTTGGGGGGTAAGCTTATAATCTTTAAACTTATCCTTATAAGCATTAATTTTTTCACTTTGGTCTTTCTTGTTCATTATAATCACCCCGACTAGTATTTAGTCTTCTCCTAAAACTACATGACATAAATTTGTTGAATGATCCCCGATACGTTCAAAGTTGCTTAATATATCAAGGTAAATTACTCCTGATGATGGATGGCAGCGCTTTTCATTTAACCTTGTGATATGATGCTTTCTCATTATTTTTTCCATTTCATCAATTACATCATCATACTCGATCATTTCTCTTGCTTTGTCCGCATCATTATTTTCAAGCGCTTCTACTGTCTCTATATACATTTTGTGCACTTTTTCGAAAAACTCTTGAAGCTCTTCTATGGCAGTATCTGTAAAGGGCAGGTTGTCTTCTATTCTGTTCTGGGCAAGACCAATTAAGTTTTCACTGTGATCCCCTACCCTTTCTATATCATTAACAGCATTCATAAGGCTTGTAAGCTGTCTTGATTGACTAACAGTCAAGGCATTATGGGAAATCTCAGAAAGGTATACGGTGATTTCTTTTTCTAATTGGTCCACTATAGTTTCTTTTTGCTGAACAGACTGCATTTTTTTGCCATCAGAAGTCACGAAAGCATCAAAAGCCTCCTCTACCATTTCTCCTGCAATCTTTGCCATTCTCACAACTTCATTTCTAGCATTTGCAATAGCTACAGTAGGTGTTCCAAGGACCCTTTTATCAAGATATTTACTGCCATGTTCTATATTTAGCTCTTCACCTGGAACAAGTTTTTTCATCAGCCTGGCAAATTGACTTGTAAAAGGTAAAAATATCAATGCCGCTCCAAGGTTAAAAATGGTATGTGCGTTAGCCACCTGTCTGGGCACAGTATCTGCAGTCATCTGAACCAAATCTGAAAACACTGGCAAAATCAACAAGAAAAAAAGCGTTCCAATTAAATTAAATGTTATATGAGCTGTGGCTGTTCTTTTGGCGCTTAAGTTAGCACCAATTCCAGCAATCAAAGTTGTTGCACAAGTCCCTATGTTGGTACCCATAATAAGCGCAAGGCCCGACTCAAAATCCAAAAGCCCTTGAAGGGTAAGAGCAATTATTACACCTGAAGCAGCACTACTTGACTGGACCATGACAGTAAAAACCGCCCCGGCCAAAACTCCTAATATTGGAATTTCACCAAAACGTTCTAATAAGTTTAAAAAAAGTGGTTCTTCACTTAAAGGTGCCATTGAATCGCTAAGAAGGGTCATACCCAAAAATAGTATACCAAAGCCCAAGGTTGCCTTCCCTATGTTTTTCTTAACCCTTCTTTTTGAAAACATAAAGAAAGCCATGCCTACTGCAATTGCAGGCAAAGCAAATTTGCCAAGATCAAAGGAAACCACCTGTGCTGTAATAGTCGTACCTATATTAGCACCAAAAATCGTTCCCACTGCCTGGCCGAGTCCAATAAGCCCGGCATTAACAAAACTAACCACCATTACAGTACTTGTACTACTACTTTGCACCAAAACTGTCAAACCTATGCCGGTTAGCATTGCTACAAAGGGGTTTATCGTCAAAACTTCTAAAATGTTCCTAAGCTTGTCCCCAGCAGCCTTTTGCATGCCTTCTGCCATTATGTGTATACCATAAATGAAAAGGCCCAGGCCTCCAAGTACACCAGTTATTATCTGGGTGAATAAATCCAAGATAAGACCTCCCGCAAAATCCAACAATATTTGCTACATTTTGATTATAATTTAAACTTAGGACATTAGCAACATGAGTAATTATCCAATTTACAATAAATTATTCAGCCATTCGAAGATAAAGAACTTTATTTGTTTATCTGCTTCAGTTTTAACTTCTTTCTCTTCAACTTCATCATCTTGCGATTTTCCTTCTTCTAATTCTTTTTTGCTTTCATCATGAAAATCATCTCTTACAGCCAAGTCAACGTAACATAAAGGAGGAAATAAAACACACCACCAATTTTCCCCTTGACCTTCACCAATTACTACATTAAACGAAATGTATTTGTCCCCTTCTAAAACTCCATTATAGTAACGCCTTGTAGGGAAATATTCTTCTTTAACTTTTGTTTCTACTTCATAATTGTAACCTTTTTTGTCTAAAAAATCTTCTATTTCACTGGATATTTCAAACTTTTTAGTATGAAGTTTCTTTTCAGCTTTTTCTACATCATCAATATTATCTAACTCACCATCTAATTTTTCTGTAATTAAATCTCTTATATCGAGTTTTAATTTTTGATCTTCGCTGCTATCACTGTTTGCAAGAACGTGAAGCCGGATAATATTTTCATCCCTTAGTGCACTATATACTCCTTCATCTGAAGTTTCATTAATTTGATTATGAGAAGCAAATAAATAAGGATTAGAAGCTACCTCAGAATATATACACTGGTATACTCCTATAACCAAACTTATAACACCTAGAAGTACAAAAAAACATTTTATATTATACTTTTGTCCTTTTATTTTATTCAATATTCGACCCATCTACGCTCTCCCCCTGCTTCTCTGCTAAAGATTTTTTCAAAGCTTTCAAAGATGTTTTTTCAAGTCTTGATACCTGAGCCTGGGAAATATTTAATTCACTAGAAACTTCCTCCTGAGTTTTGCCCTGGAAAAACCTCAGTATCAAAAGCTCTCTCTTTTTTTCTGGCAGCTTGTCTAAAGCTTCCTTCAGTGCCAAATTTTCAATCCAGGAATCAAAGGTCTCTTTTTCATCTTGAATTTGGTCGAGAACAAGTAAAGGCTCAGTACTATCTGAGAAAACCGGTTCGTGCAAACTCATAGGTGTATTGTTAGCATTCATAGCCAGTACAACTTCTTCAGAAGAGATAGATAGTTCATCTGCAATCTCTTCAAGGGTAGGCTCTTTTTCTTTATCTTTAGACAATTTTTCTTTGGCCCTTGTTATATCTTGACCTAAGTTTTTTAACGAACGGCTTATTCTTATTGAGTTATTATCCCTTAAATATCTTTTTATCTCACCGATTATCATTGGAACCGCATAAGTAGAAAACTTGACATTATGTGTCGGGTCAAAGTTATTAACCGCTTTTAATAATCCTATACAACCAACTTGAAAAAGGTCGTCCATATTTTCATTACGATTCTTAAATTTTTTTAAAACACTTAGTACCAGCCTTAAATTCCCCTGTATAATTGTTGTTTTAGCTTTTTCATCTCCATTCTTGTAGCGCCAAAAGAGTTCTTCTTGTTCTTTAGAATCCAAAACCGGTAGTTTAAAGCTATTTACACCACTAATGGTAACTTTTTTTAGTTTAATTTTTCTCCCCTCCTTTCCTTCCTTCAATTTCCTTCTATTGTGAAGTATTGCCAAATGTTAAATGATTTAGACATTAAATTGTAAATTTTTTTAATAGAATTAATTTGATATAATAGGGACGACTATATTATTCGAAGGGAGAATACACATGGCAAAGCTAACGAGGTTTGGGATATCTATACCGGAAACACTTCTCGTGGAATTTGATAAAGTAATAAATAGGAAGGGATATCCTAATAGAAGTGAGGCTATAAGGGACCTTATAAGGGAACACTTAATTGAAAAGGAATGGACAGACGACAGGGAGGAAGTAGCAGGAACTGTCACACTAGTATATGACCATCATGTTAAGGGGCTAACCAACCATCTAGTAGCTCTGCAGCATGATTATCATGATATGATCTTATCCACAATGCATATACACCTAGATCATGATAACTGTCTAGAGGTTCTTGTAGTTAAAGGAAAAGCAAAGAGGGCTCAGGAAATGGTAGAGCAGATGACCACAGTAAAAGGTGTAAAACATGGAAAGTTTACAATGACCTCAACAGGAAAAAATATTTCATAAAAAAAAAGAAGCGGATACCGCTTCTTTTTTTAAGCTTTATATATTTCATGTTAATTGTTGGTGTTCTTAAGAACGGGCATGTTACCAACGTATCGCAAGAGCTTTTTATTAATTATTTTTAATCTCATATTTTAACTTTTATAATTCTAGGACGATTAGCTAAATCTCTTATAATACAGGTATTTTCTTCTTCCAAAAAAAGTTCTAAAACCTGTTCTTTTTGACTTTCCCCTATTTCTAACAACATAACACCATCTGAAGTTAAGTATTTTTTATATTCTTCTTTTATTTTTTTATAGTAATATAAGCCATCTTCCCCACCATCTAGTGCAATTTTTGGTTCTTTATTTACTTCATCTGATAGATTTTTCATCTCAGAAGTAGGTATATATGGTGGATTTGCTACTATTAGATGAAAACCTTTATTTTGGGGAAAGGAAGAAAAAATATCGCTTTTCTTAAATACTATCTTTTCGTCACTTAATTGCAGCTTATTTTTGTTTTTCCTGGCAACATTTAATACTTCTTCTGAAACATCACTGGCATATATTTTTAATCCATCTTGCAACATCGCAAGGGATAGACCTATAGCTCCACTACCTGTAAAAGGTTCTAAAACAAATAACGGAGGAGAATATTTTTCATTTAGCTCATCGATTGATTTTAAACACTCTTCAACAAGGAGTTCTGTTTCAGGACGGGGAACCAATACATTTTCATCAACACTAAACATAAAGCCCATAAACTCCTTTTCCCCGGTCAAATAGTGATACGGAACACCTTCAGCTCTTTTTTTAATCAACTGCTCAAATTCCTGTGCTTTAGAATTTGTCAATTCGTATTCTGGATAGGTATAAATTATTGCCCTGTCAAAATTTAGAACATATGCTAAAATATAATCGACCTCAGAATATATATCATTTATTTTATTTTTTTCCTTAAAATAATTATAGGCCCATTGCCGGGCCTTCTCTATAGTTAAGCTCATCTTCAATTATATCTCCCTACAATTTTTACTCTTCTTCTATTCTACTTCCTGTAAAAGCTCGGCCTTCTCATACATAACTAACTTCTCAATAAGCTCTTCAATCTCGCCTTCAAGTATATGTTCTAATTTATGAAGGGTCAGGTTTATCCTATGATCAGTCACACGGCCCTGCGGGAAGTTATAAGTTCTAATTCTTTCACTTCTGTCCCCGCTTCCAACCTGGCTTTTTCTGGCCTCAGCTTCTTCTTCTTCTTTTTCTTGTTGATATTTATCAAGTAGCCTTGCCTTAAGAACCCGCATCGCCTTTGCTTTATTTTTGTGCTGGGATTTTTCATCCTGACAGCTAACCACTATTCCTGTGGGTTCGTGGGTTATTCTTACGGCAGACTGAGTAGTATTAACACTTTGCCCTCCCGGACCAGTAGAACAAAAAGTATCTATACGCAGGTCTTTCTGTTCAATCTCGACGTCTACATCTTCTGCTTCAGGTAACACTGCAACAGTAGCAGTAGAGGTATGAATCCTTCCTCCTGATTCAGTTGAAGGGATTCTCTGTACCCTGTGAACACCACTTTCATATTTTAATTTTGAAAAAGCACCTTTCCCTTTTACAAAAAACACCACTTCTTTAAAGCCTTTCATATCGGTTTGGTGTGAATCAACGATCTCTACCTTCCAGTTGTTTAGCTCTGCATATTTAGAGTACATCCTAAAAAGATCACCTGCAAATAAGGCAGCCTCATCACCACCTGTTCCTGCCCTAATTTCAACAAAAACGTTTTTGTCATCATTTGGATCTTTAGGTACCATCAGCATCTTTATTTCTTCTTCTAAAGATGCTTTTTTATCTTCAAGCTCCTCTACCTCCTGCTTGAAAGATTCTTTCATCTCATCGTCAGCTTCCTCATCAAGAAGTTCCCTGGCATCTTCTACGTCTTCTTTGACTTTTTTATATTCATTGTATTTTTCTATTATATCTTTTAGAGAAGAATATTCCTTTGAATATTCTTTAAACGTTCCCTGATCATTAATGATCTCAGGGTCTGACATTAACTTTTCTAATTCTTTAAATCTATTTTCAAGTGATTCTAGCTTATCAAACATCTTTACACCTCACAAAAATTCCAATTTAACCTGATTTATCAAAATTAAATTCTAAATACTTTAATTTCTTAAGTCTGCTTTTTTTCTTCGATAGTTTCTAAAGCTCTAATAGCAACTTCTAACTGCTGTTTATCTGGTTCTCTAGTAGTAAGCTTCTGCAAAAATAACCCTGGATACGATATCAGGCGTGTAATAAAATTATTTTTCCTTCCAGCAAACCTAATCACTTCATATGACAGACCAGCCACTATCGGCAGTATCAAAAGCCTAATGCCAAATCTGGCTAAAAGGTTTGGCCAGCCAAAAAAGGAAAATAGAATTATGCTTACCATCATAACTATCAATAAAAAGCTTGTGCCACACCTGGGATGTAATGGGCTAAAATCTTTGGCATTTTCGGGAGTTAGTTCTTTGTTTGCTTCATGGCAGTGAATTACTTTATGCTCAGCTCCGTGATATTGGAACACTCGTTGAATGTCTTCAATACGTGAAATTGCAAGAACATATATCAAAAAGATACTAACCCTTACAACACCTTCTCCCAAATTTATATAAAAGGGAACCCCAATTGAGTTAGAGGCAAATCCCATTAAAAATGTAGGGAGAAAAAAGAACAGGCCGATACCCATTGTCAAAGCAAAAGCAATGGTCAAAAATAGCTGAAAGTTAGTTAGCTCCTCTTCGTCTTCGTCAAGAGCTTCATTGGCCGAATAGGTTAGAGTCTTAATCCCAAGAACAAGGGACTCAAAGAAAGCTACAATGCCTCTTAAAACAGGAGCTTTCAACATGGGGATCCTACTGCTGAGTGAATTCACCTCTTCAAATTTAAGAGAAATATCTTCACCAGGCTTTCTAACGGCTACACAAACTTTTCCCTTGTCGCGCATCATTACACCTTCAATAACTGCTTGACCTCCTATTGGATCTTTGCCCAATTTAAAAGACCTCCCCTACAAAAATAGCAGAGCATAGCGGCCCTGCCATAAATAAATTCTCTATTCAAGCCCATATTTTCTCTTAAATTTCTCAACTCGACCGCCACTATCAACAAATTTTTGTTTGCCAGTAAAGAATGGGTGGCAGTTGGAACAAATTTCTACACGCAA
Organism: Natranaerofaba carboxydovora; assembly: GCF_022539405.1. Classification (NCBI taxonomy): domain Bacteria; kingdom Bacillati; phylum Bacillota; class Clostridia; order Natranaerobiales; family Natranaerofabaceae; genus Natranaerofaba; species Natranaerofaba carboxydovora. The sequence goes on from NZ_CP054394.1 coordinate 2,898,369, forward strand.
ACTCTCTTTAGTAGAGCCTGTTTCAAAGCTAGCACCACAGGCACACTTTATAGTCGTCACTTCATATTTAGGTTGTATTTCTGCTTTCATTAATTTTCACCTCTCCTTCAAAATCCTCAAAAGTTGGCAAAGCTAATAATACCATAATATAATTTAAATGGCAATAGCACACTCAGAAACTTTTCACATTCAAAAACTGTACATTTTCTTTAAAAATACTTCATTGCTTTCAGTCGTTTTAAGTTTTTCTACCACTGACTCGATAAAGTTTTCTGACGAGGTATCATTCATAGCCTTTCTAAGGCTCCATAATAACTCTAAATTATCACTATCTATTAACAGCTCTTCTCTTCTCGTACCTGATCTAAATATATCGATCGCAGGGAAGATTCTTCTGTCAGCAAGCTTTCTGCTCAAATGAAGCTCCATGTTCCCTGTACCTTTAAATTCTTCATAAATTACATCATCCATTTTACTACCTGTCTCTACCAAAGCAGTGGAAAGTATTGTTAAACTTCCACCTTCTTCAATATTTCTTGCAGCCCCAAAGAATTTTTTGGGTTTGTATAGAGCTGCCGGATCAATCCCTCCAGAAAGAGTCCTACCGCTTGGAGGTATTACTAAATTATACGCCCTTGCAAGTCTTGTCATTGAGTCTAAGAGTATGACTACATCTTTTTTGTGCTCAACTAATCTCTGAGCCCTTTCAAGAACAAGCTCTGCTAGCTTAATATGATTTTCCGGATAGTTATCAAATGTGGAACTTAAAACCTGACCATGAGCTGCTCTTTCAATATCTGTCACTTCTTCTGGGCGCTCATCTATTAATAATATTATAATTTCAACTTCCGGATGATTCTGTGCAATACAGTTAGCAAGCTGCTTTAATAATATAGTTTTCCCAGCTTTGGGCGGACTTACTATCATTCCCCTCTGCCCTTTCCCAATTGGGGCAAAAAGATCTATAATCCTTGGAGGATATAGATTTTGACTCACTTCTAACTTTAACCTAGAATCTGGATGTATAGGTGTTAAAGATGAAAATGAGTCTCTAGTAGAAGCTTCTTCAGGAGGCCTTGAGTTTACTGAAAAGACATGTAATAATGCCTTATATCTTTCCGAATCTTTTGGAGGCCTTACCTTACCTGCAACCAAGTCACCGGTACGAAGACCAAAGCGCCGAATTTGTGAAGCAGAAATATAGATATCATCACCACTAGAGAAAAAATCCTCCTGCCTTAAAAAACCATAACCATCTGGCATCACTTCAAGGACACCATTGGCAAACTGGTATCCATCATCCTCAATATCTTTTTCAATAATTTTAAAGATAAGGTCACATTTTTTCAGTTTTGTATAGTTTTTCACATCATGTTCTGCTGCAATTTTTTGAAGTTCTGATAAGTTTTTCTGTTCTAGTTCTTTCATCTCCATAAAATGCTCACCTGGTTTCTAAAATTTAAATAGCTATAACCAGGTCGCACCTCCCTTCCTAATAATAAAAAAATTTCAAGCATTCTGATCTAAAAAAGGAAATTTATCACACAATAATCCTGGAATGTAAACTAAGAAGCTACCAAAAAAAGAAGTAAATGTGAAGTAAATGTGAGGCTTATAGTACGGGGCAGTGAGTTTTATTCACTGCCCATAATATACTGAGGCTTTTTGTCAAGGCTATGTATAGCACTTACATACCTCATAGTTCCTGTTTTCTTTCTCATGACAAGAGAATGAGTTCTAGCTTTATAATTCCCTTCATACCTAACACCTCTTAAAAGATCACCATCGGTTATGCCTGTAGCTGCAAACATAAGATCATCCCCACTAACTAGATCTTCCATATCCAAAAACTTGTCAACATCTAAGCCCATCTCTTTTGCTTTATTTTCTTGTTTTTCATCTTTTGGCTTAAGCCTTGCCTGCATCTCTCCATCTACACACGAAAGAGCAGCAGCAGCAAGTACTCCTTCAGGGGCACCACCTATCCCAAACAAAATATCAATCCCTGTATCAGGGATAGCAGCGGCTATAGCAGCAGATACATCACCATCACTTATAAGTTTGATCCTTGCTCCTGCTTCCCTAATCTCTTTTATTATATGTTCATGTCTAGGCCTGTCAAGAACAATCGCTACTACCTCTGAGAGTTTTTTCCCGTTGGCTTTTGCAACTGCGTTTAAATTTTCCTTGACTGACGCATCAAGGCTAACCTTTCCTTTAGCTTCTTTTCCAACAGCAATTTTGTCCATATAAATGTCAGGTGCATGTAAAAGAGCACCTCTTGCGCCAACTGCAATAACAGCGAGGGCATTTGGAAGGCCTTTGGCGATTAAATTAGTCCCCTCTACTGGATCTACAGCAATATCTACCTTGTCTCCACCTTCTCCAACTTCTTCTCCAATATAAAGCATCGGGGCTTCATCCTTCTCCCCTTCACCTATAACCACTTTCCCGTCTATCTTAACCGTATCAAAAGCTCTTCTCATAGCATCCACCGCTGCCTGATCAGCACCTTCTTTATCGCCTTTACCCATATATTCTGCAGCAGACATAGAAGCAGCTTCTGTCACCCTGGCAAACTCCAGGGAAAGTACTCTTTCCATTTTAAATCAAGGCCCCCTTTTTATTTCCTAGGAAATTTATAATGATCAATTTTTCTTATTCCAGTCATCTAAAAATTTCTGAATGCCAATATCTGTCAGGGGATGTTCCACCATTTTCTTTAGCACATCATATGGAACTGTAGCTACATGGCATTTTCTTTTAATTGCCTCTTCCACATGTGCTGGATTTCTTATACTTGCAGCAATAACTTCTGAATCTAAATCATAATAATCAAACGCTTCTACAATATCCCCAGCAATCTTCATGCCATCAACCCCGATGTCATCCAAGCGACCTACAAATGGACTAACATAAGTCGCCCCTGCTTTAGCAGCAAGCAGTGCCTGGTTCACTGAAAAAACAAGAGTAAGGTTGGTCTTAATCCCTTCTTTCTTTAATGTGCTAGCTGCTTTTAGGCCATCTTCAATCAACGGGATTTTAACTACTACGTTTGAAGCAATAGAGTGAAGCTCCCTGGCTTCTTTTAGCATATTATCATAGTCAGTTGCAATAACTTCTGCACTTACCGGGCCATCAATTATTGAAGTGATTTTCTTAACTATTTCCTGAAGACTTAAGTTTTCCTTTGATACCAAAGAAGGATTCGTAGTAACACCTTCGATAATCCCCCAGGATGAAATTTCTTTTATATTATCAAAACTAGCAGTATCTATAAAAAAACGCACAATTCCAAGCCTCCCTTAAATTAAAACCTTTTAACAAAGCTAGGCTTTGCCCGCACAGCCAAAAAGTCTTATTTTTTCTTTTATTACTTCTTTCATTTCTTCTTTAGCCGGGCGAAGAATTTTTCTTGGATCATACTCATCTGGCTTTTCACCAAGAAGCTCTCTAACCCCTTTGGTGAAAGCTTGGCGAATATTTGTGTCTATATTTATCTTTCTAACACCTAAGTCAATAGCTTTTTTGATAGATTCATCGGGGACTCCTGATGCACCATGTAATACTATCGGTGTGTTTGTCAGGTTTTTAATTTTTTCTAAACGTTCAAAGTCGAGTTTTGGCTCTTTGCCTTTGTAGGGGCCATGAGCTGTACCTATAGCAACAGCCAGGGCATCAACCCCTGTTTCTTTAACAAAAGTTTTAGCCTCATCAGGATCAGTCAAAAACGCATCCTCTTCTTCTACGTTAATATTGTCTTCTGTACCTGCAATTCTTCCCAGTTCACCTTCAACAGATACACCTACAGCGTGAGCAATTCTTACAACTTCTGCTGTTTTTTTGATATTTTCTTCAAGAGGTTCTTCTGAACCATCATACATAACAGAGCTAAAACCTTTACGAATACATAACATATTCTGATCAAAACTTGTTCCATGGTCAAGGTGCAGTGCAATTGGAATATCAGTTTGCTTTGCTGCCGTTTCAACAAGACCTACTATGTAGTCTATCCCAGCATATTTTATTGCTCCCTGACTTGCCTGTAAGATAAGTGGCGAAGATTCTTCCGTTGCAGATTCGACCAAAGCCTGTATAATCTCCATATTATTAACATTAAACGCACCTACTGCATAATTCCCCTCTTCTGCTTTTTTCAAAAGTTCAGTCACAGTTACTAGTGACATTTTAGAACCTCCTTTTTTTATATATTTTAACCCGTAGGCTCATCCACTAATTTAGAGAATAGCACTTATAATAAATCTATTCAAGCATAGCAACACAAATACGTTTATTTAAAGAAAATTTCTTTTGTTGTTTTATTTTCATAAAACTAAATTCTATTAATATTAAAAATCTCCTCCTTTTCAAAGATTAATCTGTTTTACGCAGTAGAATCAATTTTATTCTTTCTCTTCCTTAGTATTGTTTCTTGTATCCTTAACTAACTGTAGGGAAATATATTAAAGAAAGGAAAGGAGGCAACCAGTAACATGAAAGAGATTATAAAGAGATTAATCAAAAATTTCAAATTTACATTTTTAGGATTAATTGCAGGTTTAATAAATGGAACTTTAGGAGTCGGAGGAGGAACTTTTCTTATCCCTTCCCTTACACATATAAGCAAAACAAAACAGCATATTGCTCACGGAACTACTATTCTTGTAATACTCCCTACTGCAATTGCCAGCACGATTGTATACGGGATAAACCAACAAATAGATTTTGCTCTTACATGGCGAGTAATTTTAAGTGGTATGATTGGCAGTTTTATCGGCGCAAGGCTAATGAATAAATTGTCTGCCCCCCTATTAAAGAGTTTATTTGCTATTTTTATTATTATTACTGGGATAAGGTTAATACTGATATGATTTATGTTATTGGAGTTATAACAGGCATAATTACAGGCCTAGCCCTTGGAGGGGGAGCAGTATTGATACCATTTTTGGTAATTTTCTTGGAAGTAAGACAACATGTAGCCCAGGGTATTAGCCTGATGGTATTTCTCCCAATTTCTGTAGTTGCTATAATCACTCATCTAAAGCAGGGAAATATCAATGTAGAACTGGCCATTTATATTGTAATAGGTAGTCTTGGCGGGGCTATTGGCGGCGCTTTACTAGCTATGAATCTTGAACCAGGTTTTTTGCAAAGCTTATACGGGGTTTTTTTGATAATCATGGGGATATTCGAGATTTGTGAAGCAAAAAAAATGAAAATGTAATGTTGATTCTACTGCAAAAGTCATATGAACAAAGTTTTGTTTTTGATTAATAAAAAACACTATATCTTATGTGAATAGACTTTTTGAAGTAGAGTCAACATTTACCAAACACCCCAGTGAAGCCCTGGAATATCAAAATGCTCATCACATATTTCCCTTGACACCTTGTTTGGCAAGAAATGTTCTTCTTTTACATGGTCATCCGGGCAGTTAGTACTAGCTATATTGCCTGACTCTTGACATATATCTTTTGCGACCATCCCATCAGGCTTATCAAAGTTACCAAATTCATATTTTTCATCTGCCCTATTCATAAACCTGGCCCAAAGGGGCGCAGCAAGACCACCACCAGTACCCTGTAAAACTTCATTTTTATCATCTCCAATGTGAACACCCACAACAAGCTCAGGAGTATAACCGACAAAAGCTGCATCTCTACCATCTTGACTTGTACCTGTTTTGCCGGCAGCATCAAAGCTAACATTCTGATATATTGAAGAAGCTGTACCTTCAGGAGATATTACATCTTTTAACATATTAGTTAGTTGATAAGCAATCCTTTCGTCAAGTACTACCTCTCTACTATTCTCATCCTGGTATACGGTTTCATTTTTGAAATTTTCTACTTCTTTAATCAGAGTTGGAGCAGTTCTTACCCCATGATTTGCAAAGGGCGCATAAGAAGCTGTAACTTCATAGAGACTAACCCCAAAGGCACCCATCGGCAAGGACAGCCAGGGGGAGAGATCGCTTTCTATCCCTAGTTTTTTGGCATATCTAACACTATTTTTAGGATTAATTTCTTTATTTATGGTTACAGCTGCAACATTGCAAGACTTGGTAAGGGCGCGTCTTAAGGTGAAATCTTCATCATGGTATCCCCCGCCAAAACAGGTAGGTGTATAAACTTCATCACTATTACCATCCAGCTTAAATTCTGTTTCTTCACACGTGATCATAGTTGCTGGATGATAGTGTTTTTCTTCTAGGGCAGTAGCATAAACAAAAGGTTTAAAGACTGACCCCATTTCCCTTCCATTTTTTAAGTTGGCCCTGTTTAGCTCTGATTTTTCAAAACTCCTACCGCCCACCAGTGTTCTCACAAATCCTGTGTCTGGCTCTAATGCTACAAGAGAACCCTGGGGTTGTGCCAGCCTAGTTTCATCAACCTCCAAATATCTTTGTACAGGTAGATCGTTTTGCATAATTGATTTTGCTTCTTTTTGAAGCTCCCTATCAAGAGTTGTATGTACTACTAATCCATTTTCGTGAATAGACTTTCCTTTGTTTCCTTTAATCTCTCTAAGCTCTCTAATTACCTGGTTGGCGAAATAAGGAAACTCGGATTTCCCTCTGCTGATCTCAGCTAGCTCTATATCATCATTCATTGCTTCAGTAACCTCTTCTGCACCAATAAACCCATTATCATACATTTTTGATAGAACTACATTCCTTCTTCTTTTGGCTGCGCTTATATCATTATGAGGGGAATAACCATAAGGACTTCGAATGAGACCGATTAACATAGCTTTTTCTGACAGAGTAATGTCAGAAACATTTTTGTCAAAATAAAGCCTGCTAGCGGCTTCAATACCATACGCACCATGGCCGAAATAAACTTTATTTAAATACCTCTCAATAATTTCTTGCTTGGTCAGGTTTCTTTCAAGAAATATTGTATATGCAACTTCATTAATCTTTCTGGCAAAAGTTCTATCCTGGCTCAAAAAATAATTCTTGGCTAACTGCTGGGTTATCGTAGACCCACCCTCTACTATCCTTCGCTCACTTATATTAGTAAGTGCTGCTCTTGCTACACCTCTAAAATCAATGCCATAATGATCATAAAAACGTTCATCTTCTACGGATATTAAAGCTTGTATTACCTCGTTTGGAATTTCATCAATGGATTTTTTTATTCTGTAATCACTATAATCTTTGTAGAATTCATTGCCATCCTTATCTAATAAAGTTACTGCAGTCTTTTGGTCTGGTATAGGATCCTCTTCAATTGCTTTTACTACAATGGGTAAATAAAATACACTTAAGAAAAATATTAGGACAAAAATAAGGAAAACTAATAGCAAGAACATTTTTTAAAAAAAGATCTTTTAGGTCTTTTTTGTTTTTTAGCGAGATACATATGCTAGTTCCTCCCGTTTTTAAACCTATTCTTCCATGTTTGGCCGAGAATTATTACTCTGATGATTAATCTGATGATAAATTGTTTTTTTTATTAAAAAATAAGTTACCTTCTGTCAATCTTTGTTGAAAAGGTTGTCTAAAAGTGATAATCTTATATAGATTAATATTTATTTAAAAGTCAAGGAGGCAAGTTTTTGATGCCAGAACAAAGAAGTACTTATTTTGAATCAATACCTGTAGATTCTTGGAATGATTGGAAATGGCAATTAAAAAACAGAATTACAAGTGTTGACGAGTTAAAGGAAATAGTTAACCTAACGAAAAATGAAGAAAAAGGTATTGGCGAAACCCTTAAACATCTTAGAATGGCAATAACACCTTATTATGCTAGTTTAATGGATAAAGACAATCCTAGTTGCCCCATACGGCTTCAAGCTATCCCAAGTTCTTTAGAGGTTGATAGAAGCAAACATGATTTAGAAGACCCTTTACATGAAGATACAGATTCTCCTGTGCCAGGTATTACCCACAGGTATCCTGATAGAGTTTTATTTCTTGTTACTGACCAGTGTTCAATGTACTGTAGACACTGTACAAGAAGGCGAATTGCAGGCACCACTGATAACATAAGACCTTCAGAAGAGTTAAATAATGCTATAGAATACATTAAAAAAACACCTGAAATTAGAGATGTATTAATCTCGGGTGGCGACGGCTTATTAATCCCTGACGAAAAACTTGAAGAGTTAATCAAAAAACTAAGAGAAATTTCCCATGTGGAGATTATTAGAATAGGAACTAGAACACCAGTGGTTATGCCGCAAAGAATTACAGAGGATCTAGTAAGTATTTTAAAAAAATATCATCCAATTTGGGTAAACACACATTTTAATCATCCTAAAGAAATCACAGAAGAAGCAAAGAATGCTATAACAAAATTAGCAGATGCCGGGATACCTCTCGGTAATCAAAGCGTACTTTTAAACGGTGTCAATAATTGTCCACATATAATGAAAGATCTGGTCCATGAACTAACCAAAATACGTGTACGTCCTTATTATCTGTATCAGTGTGATCTCTCACAGGGAATAGAACATTTTAGGACTCCAGTTTCTACTGGGATAGAAATAATAGAGTCCCTTCGCGGGCATACCAGCGGCTTTTGTGTGCCAACTTTTGTTGTGGATGCTCCGGGAGGAGGCGGAAAAATTCCTGTTTCGCCTCAGTATCTTATATCTCAATCATCTGACAAGGTTATCTTGCGTAATTATGAAGGTGTTATAGCAAGTTATCAGGAGCCACTAAAACAAAACGAAGACGAAAGAACCCATTTGTGCGTTAAAGGTGAATGTTATGATAAATCTTCAAATAATAGCAAGGAAGAGATTGGAATCAAAAAGCTTTTTGCAGAAGAGTCAATAAGTTTGGAACCTAAAGAACTTTCAAGAGAACTTCGCAGAAAAAAATAACTTGCAATCTAGGTGACCTTATAAGATAATAATGCTGGTAAAATTATAGTTTCAGGAGGGTAGGGAGCATGCCAAAATTTATATTTGTAACCGGAGGAGTAGTGTCTTCATTAGGCAAGGGAATTGCAGCTGCATCAATTGGGAGACTTCTTAAAAACAGAGGCCTAAAAGTAACAATGCAAAAGTTTGATCCTTATATTAACGTGGATCCTGGTACAATGAGTCCTTACCAGCATGGCGAAGTATTTGTTACTGATGATGGAGTTGAGACAGATCTTGACCTTGGCCATTACGAAAGATTCATTGACGAAAATTTAACCGGCATCTGCAATATAACTACCGGTAAAATATATTGGTCGGTATTGTCAAAAGAAAGAAGAGGAGAATATTTAGGTAAGACAGTACAGGTAATCCCACACATTACCGACGAAATTAAATCAAAGCTTACAGGTGCAGCCGAAGAAAGTGGAGCAGAAGTAGTTATAGCTGAAATAGGAGGAACAGTAGGAGATATAGAAGGCCTCCCTTTTCTTGAAGCCATTCGGCAAATGAGAAGTGATGTGGGAAGAGATTCAGTAATGTATATACATTTAACTTTAGTGCCCTATTTGGATAAGTCAGGCGAACTAAAAACAAAACCCACTCAACACAGCGTTAAAGAACTAAGAAGTATTGGGATACAGCCAGATATGATCCTTTGCAGAACAGAACAAAAACTGTCTAGAGAGATAAAGGAAAAGTTAGCACTGTTTTGTGATATCAATGTAAATGCTGTAATAGACAATCAAGATGCTAAAACAATCTATGAAGTCCCTCTGGCTTTAAATGAACAAGATGTCGATGAGTTTATTGTCGAAAGATTAAACTTAAATTCAAAACCGGTTCAGTTAGACAACTGGAAAAGTTTAGTTCATAATATTTTTAATTTAAATAATAAGGTCAAGATAGCTTTAGTTGGAAAGTACACTTCATTACATGACGCATATATGAGCCTTGTTGAAGCATTAAATCATGCAGGTTATAACAACAATACTAAAATAGAAATAAAATGGGTTTCAGCTGAAGATCTAGAAAGAGAAGAAGTAGATTTGGGTGAAATTTTTGAGGATGTAAATGGTATCGTAGTACCTGGTGGTTTTGGCGATAGAGGCATCGAAGGTAAGATTAAAGCAGCAAATTATGCTAGAGAAAATAGATTACCATATTTGGGCTTATGCCTGGGCATGCACTGTGCAGTTATTGAGTTTGCTAGAAATGTAGCTAAACTATCCGGAGCACATAGCTCGGAATTCATGCCTGAAACAAGCTATCCTGTAATAGATTTGTTACCTGAGCAAAAAAATGTGAAAGATAAAGGAGGCACCATGAGACTGGGTGCATATCCCTGCAAACTAAAAAAAGATACATTAGTCTATAAAGCCTATAACGAAGAAGATATATCCGAAAGACACAGACACAGGTATGAATTTAATAATGATTATAGAAAAAGATTAGAAGATAGCGGTTTGATGATTTCTGGCACATCGCCCGATGAAAGGCTAGTAGAAATAGTAGAACTCGAAGATCATCCCTGGTTTGTTGGAGTTCAGTTCCATCCAGAATTCAAGTCAAGGCCAGAAAAACCTCATCCATTATTCGTAGATTTTATAAAATCATGTTTTTGATTCTACAGCAAAAAACCTACCTGCTACCAACGTGTTGCAAGAATAAATATCACAATAAACTATATCAAAGCCAAACAAAAAACTTCCGACCTAAAGATTAAATCCCTTGGTCGGAAGTTTTTTATCATTTTATACAGTTATCATTTTGCAGCTTCACTTAAAGTCTTACTTATCAAACCAGGATGTAACGGGTTTGTCATAACCCATCAGCTTAACACCGGTAACAGCTGATGCATTTATATTCAAAGCTACAAGGTCGTCCTTTGAAGGTTCATGAGTATCATTATGGCCTGATAGGGCTGTCAAAGTAACTAGCTCTTCTCTAGTTGCTTTTAGATAGTTACCAAGCTTATCTCCAGCTTCGTCGGGATCAAGTTTTGCAACTTTTTCTTCGTCTTGTGTTGCTATGCCATAAGGACATGTCCCGGTATGGCACTGCTGACACCCTATACAGCCTATTGCTACCATAGCCGCGGTTCCTATACCACAAGCATCTGCCCCTAGGGCAAGAGCTTTGTACATATCTGCACCGTTTCTTATCCCGCCCATAATTAGGAATTTAATACCTCTTTCTTTGGCACCTGTTTCATTGAACGCTTTCATAGCAGGCTCAAAAACACCTAAAGTTGGAACACCAGCGTGTTCTGCTACAATATGTGGAGCACAACCAGTTCCACCTTCTCCTCCATCAATTGCTACTGCATCAGGTCCAGCTTCTATAGCTAGCTTTGTATCTTCATATATGTCTCCAGGGCCTAGTTTAATAATTATAGGAATTTCATAGTTTGTTAGTTCTCTTAATAGGTTAACATGCTTTGCAAGGTCCTCAGCAGACTCAACATCAAGGTGTCTACAAGGGCTAAGGGCGTCTGTATCTTCATCTATTCCTCTAGTTTCTGCAATTTTGTCATTGATTTTTTCGGCCATCAAGTGACCACCCATACCAGGCTTTGCTCCCTGGCCTAGCTTTACCTCAACTGCATCAGCATTTTTCAGGTAGTCCATATTTACTCCAAATCTACCCGTCGACCACTGAACTATTAGTTTGCCACCGTATTTTTCGCAAATCTCTGTTTCTTCTTGTAATCTGCCACCTTCTCCAGTTGCTGTAGCTATTCCAACCTGAGAAGCACCTTTTGCAAAGGCCATTTTGCCGTGTTTGCTAATAGCGCCAAAAGACATAGCAGCTATAAAAATAGGTACTTCTAGCTCTAAAGGACGTTTTAGATCTTCACCTATAACAACTTTGGTATCTATAGTTTCACGATATTTATCGTAAGCTGTCTTGTGTATTTGGGCCGGAACAATGAGTAGATCATCAAGGCTAGGATATGGCATGTTTGCTCCAAAACCTCTAAGTTGATACTTTCCTTCTTCACCTTTTTGTTGTATATTTTTAATTATATTTTTTGTCCATATACTACTTAATGCCATTTACGCTCCCCCCTGACTTTTATCTTTCTCTTTAGTTTTATAGAAAGGTCTTAATACCTCAGGCTCTATTTTTCTAAATTTACTAGCATCAGCTTCAATGCCATATTTTTCAAAATAATTTTTTAATTTATTAATGTCATCATCATTTAGATCTGAAAGTTTTGCATTCCTTCCAAATCCATCAAATTCTCCACCTAAATATATTGAACCTTTTATAATCCATTCTCCAACCTGTGCACCAGCATTACCGGTAATAATTATATCACCAGCCAGGGAAAACAATCCTATGTTGTCTTTAACATTGCCATCAACTATAATTGTTCCACCTTTGTTCATCTGTCCTATTTTATTTCCTGCATCCCCTTTAACAACAATGGTTCCACCATACAAACCAAAACCAAGTCCATCTCCTACACTTCCATCAATTACAATCTCACCATTACACATCATGTTACCTGTAAATCTACGAGCACTACCTTTAAGCTGTAAGCTAGCACCACTATTTAGCGCTCCAAAAAAATCACCTACATCCCCTTCAATTTCAACCGGGTAAGGCTCTTCTATTCCTACGGCAATATTGTCTTCTAAGTTAACATCGTTAATTACAGCCTTTTTCTTCTCTTTCAGCTCTTTCGTAATGGTTTTATTCACGCCATTTGACAAAGCTCCATCCCCCCAATAAAAAATTATATTTTTATTTATATATTTTATTAAAATATATAAATATTAACATTAGTAAAGTACTTTGGTATAGTTCCAAGTTCAAACACACTATTTAGTTCATTACATTATATTAGTTTTAAGTATATTTTCCCCTTCTAGCCTACGAATTTTAACACGAAGAGAATGAGTTGTCAAGTAATTGGATTCAATCCAATAATTAAGACAAATAAAAAATGCGAAGGTTTACTTCACATTTTTTATTCTTACTTCCTCTGAGTGACCTATTGTAGCATTTACCAAAGTATCCATCGGGTCAATCAAAGGCTTCTCTATCATATCCTCTTTTAAAACCATTCCTATCTCACTACAACCACATATTATTATATTAGCGCCGCTTTCTATTAATTCATTGCTAGCTTCTATTAAAAGCTCAACAGGTTCTCCTTCAGTCTGGCCACTCTTCAACCCGTTTTCCCCGTATATTGCTTCCATCACTTTTCTCTTCTGGCTAATATGATTTGGATATATAACATTTACATCACCTAAGTATTTATCAAATAAACCCGTTTCTATTGTGCCAGTAGTAGCAAGCACTCCAACTTTTAAGTGGGAAGGAAAGTTGTTATAGATATATTTTTTAACTTCTTCAAAAACATTCATGATTGTGTATGAGACTTCTTTTTGGATATCTTCTATAAAATAATGAGCTGTCATACAGGGCATACACGCAACATCTACACCTAATAGTTCGAGATTTTTAGCAGTTTTAGTTATTTCGCTAACTGGGCTTTTTCCATTTTCTAAGATGGCTTTTGTTCTATCTGGAATCTTAGCATTACTATCAATGAAAACATGATAATGCTCTTGATCTTTTTTGGCTCGTGTGGCTTTAATTAGCTTCATGTAAAATTCACTTGTTGCTTCAGGGCCCATGCCACCTATTACCCCAATTTTTAAATCGTTCATTATTTCGCCCCCTATTAATCATGTTGTAGTTTTTCATCAATGACCAGTGTGGACATTAACAAACGTATGAATTTAAAAAAATATGAATTTTTTAAATTTTTATATTTTCATCATTTTTTATTATTTTTCTATTATAAAACAGCTCTTAGCGTAAATCAAGAAAAAAATTTTTGACTTAACAATATAGAAACTTACATTTATTCCAATTAACTCTTTTAATCACTTTAACTTTCATTATATTCTTTTCTTTTTTCCTCAATCATTGTTCTTTTCAAATTCCATAAATCTTCAGAAAGATCTACATAGTATTTCTGTGGATTTTTCTTTCTCTTGTGTTCTTCCCACAGTTGTTCTAGAGAAGCTTCTCTGTTGTTTCTAATTTCTTCTAAACTTGGAGGTGTAGTACATCTTTCACCGTTATTTATAACTTTTTCCTGAAGCTCTATAGCCTGATAGTCTTCAACTATTTTTTGCTTCCAGGGGCTAAATGGATCAAATAAAAGTAGGTTGTTTCCTATTTGCGGCAGTCTTTCTTCGAACCTTGTTATATAATCTCCTTCTGACTTACCGGTATTTCGGTTAATAATGCGGTAGGGACGTTTTCTTCCGGGGAAAACAATTTTTTCTATATTATCAGACACCTTAATTTTGGGAATTCTTTCTTTCCCTTCTATTACTTCCACCAGCTTATAAACACCACCTAATGCCGGTTGATCATATGCGGTAATAACTCTTGTACCAACAGCGTACATATCTAGGTCCGCTCCCTGCAGCTTTAGGTCAGAAATAACATATTCATCCAGGTCACTGGAGGCTACAATTTGTATATCACTAAACCCATTTTCATCCAGCATACGCCGTGCTTCTTTTGACAAATAGGCCAAATCCCCACTATCTAATCGTATTGCTTTTACTTTTATTCCTTTTTCGTTTAGTTCTTTTGCCACCTTTATTGCATTTGGAACCCCGGTTTTTAGTGTATTATAGGTATCTACAAGAAGTATAACATTATCTTTATTTTCCTCACCATAAGCTCTAAAGGCTTCTTTTTCATCTTCAAAGCTTTGTACAAAAGCATGTGACATGGTACCTACCACAGGAATATCAAATCTTTTACCCGCTTCTACCAGAGAAGTCCCTTCAAAACCTGCAATATAGGCAGCTCTTGTGCCATAAAGGGAGGCCCCTAGCCCATGAGCCCTTCTAGCACCGAACTCAACAACCTGCTTGTCACCAGCAGTGTGCTTAACTCTTGATGCCTTAGTTGCTATAAGTGTCTCATGGTTAAAGATGTTTAAGAGAGCGGTCTCTACAAGCAGCGCCTCTATTATTCTGGCTTCAACTGTTAGTATAGGCTCATTGGGGAAAATTACCTCCCCTTCTTTCATAGAATATACATCCCCCGTGAACCTTAGACTTTTAAGTACCTGAAGAAAACCTTCATCAAAACCAAGGAAACGTAAATATTCAATATCTTCTTCTTTAAATTCTAAATTTGTAAGGTATGATATTATATGCTCTAAACCTGCATAAATTGCATAACCATTGCCAAAGGGCAACCTCCTAAAAAACATATCAAATACAACATTTTTGTCCTGCAGTCCTTTTTTCACATAGGTCTGCATCATATTTAGCTGATATAGATCAGTATGAAGTGCAGCACCTTCTTTGGTTTCCATTTTGTACGTCAACCTCCTGTTTACATGGTAATTAAGCTATAATCACAATGATTATACTTTTATTATTTGTGTTTCTCTATTATATCAGTTTTCCTTTTAAGTTAAAATTTTCTTTTTATATCCAAGTTCTTTGTTATGAAATTTTATTTCTCTTTAGTTCACTAACCAAGACTACTTATGTTATAGTATAAAAGATCCATTAGTTATTTAAAGAAAGGAGATATTAATGTCAATAAAAAAACATCCAGATTACAAAGAAGAACTGCAGTATCTAGAAAATATTAAGCAGTTTATTGATAACTACATAGACACTGTCACTAAAAAACAAGAAGATTCCAAAAGTGACATAAAAGAAGCATTTGAAATTCTAGACTTTTTAGATAGCAGTCAAAGTTATATCACGATTTTAGTAAATGCCCGGTACTTAGATCACAGTAAAGAAATGATAGATAAAATCCTTCAAACAAAAGACAAACCCTACTTCAGCAGGATTGATTTTAGGGATGGCCGGGATGATAAGCTGACAAAATATTATATAGGTAAAGTATCTTTATTTAATGAAAATAACGAACCACTAATCATTGATTGGCGCTCTCCCATTGCAAGTTTATATTACGACGGTAGAATTGGTGATGTTGCCTATGAAGCAAACGAAGGAGAAGTCACAGGACAACTATCTTTGAAACGTCAATACAGCATCGAAAAAGGGGAGCTTATAGACTTTTTTGATGTGGATATTGCTACTAATGATGAACTTTTACAGGCTTCTTTAAGAGACAAAGCCGATAACAAGCTTAAAGATATTGTATCTACAATTCAAGCAGAACAAAATAAAATTATCCGTGCAGATTTAAGTAAGCCATTAGTAGTTCAAGGTGCGGCTGGCAGTGGCAAGACCACGATAGCACTTCATAGAATTGCATATCTGATATATACCTACGAAAAATCATTTGATCCTGATAATTTTATGATTATAGCTCCTAATAAATTATTTTTAGACTATATATCTGATGTTCTTCCTGAACTTGATGTTGAAAATGCAAGACAAACTACTTTTACAAACTTTTGTTTCGATCTATTAAACATTAAAAACAATTTAACCGTTAAAAGACAGGACGAAAGTCTGTCAATGATATTGGAAGATAAAGATAAGTCAGAAAATCAAAAAGAAATGTTTACATGGACTTTAGCTTTTAAAGGTTCCATGGCTTTTAAAAAACTTATAGATAATTATATTAATGAAATTGAAAAGGATTTATTACCAAAGGAAGATATCTTAATAGGAGATCATACGCTGATGACTAAAGATGAACTAAAACAATCTTTTCTTTACGAATACGACTACCTTCCTGTTCATAAGCGACTTGACCAGATTAAAAAGAAGCTTTCTTCTCGAGCAAAACAAAATAAAGAGATTATCATAGATAAAATATCAAATGAGTATGAAGGAAAAATCAATTCGGCTCGTAAACGAGTTCATATAACAGAAGACGGAACAGAAATTGGCAAAGACAAAGTTGTTAATTTGATAGATAAGCGTGATGAAAAAATCTCCCAGGTTCAAAATGATGTAAAAAAAGTAAGTGGAAATTTCACAAAACAATTTAAAAAGAAAGATGCTTTAACACACTATAAAAAGCTAGTCAAAGATCCAGAACTGATTATAAAATATTCACCAGAAGATATAGGGGAAGAAAAAGCCAGGTTTTTGGCAGATAATTCTACGAAAATGTTTAAAAACAAAGAACTTGAACTAGAAGACCTTGCTCCATTAATATACCTAAAAGCTAGACTAGAAGGGTTTAAGGAAACAGTTAAATGTAGCAATGTGGTTATTGATGAAGCCCAGGATTATAATCTTTTTGAATTTTATGTATTAAGACATATCTTGAATACGGACAATTTCACTTTACTTGGTGATTTGGCACAAGGAATATATTCTTACCGGGGAATCTGCAGTTGGCAAGATGTTAACAAAGAAATATTCTCAGGTGAAGCAACAGAACTTACCTTGCAGCAAAGTTATCGCACAACGATAGAGATAATGAACCTTGCCAATACGGTTTTAGTAAATGGAATAAGCGATCAAAGCATTCTAGCAAAACCCGTAGTTCGACATGGTGATAATCCTGATGTTACAGAGTTTGCCAACAAAGACCAACTTGCATTTAAGGCAAAAGAAAAAATTGTTAGTTTACAAAATAAAAATTACTCCTCCATTGCTATTATAGGAAAAACACTAGAGGAATGTGAAAAAATCAAAGAACTTTTGGAACAATTAGGACTCACTGAAACAACTCTCTTAACAGGGCTTGAAGAAGAATACAATGCCGGAGTAGTTATTGTTCCAGCTTATGCAGCTAAAGGGTTAGAATTTGATGGAGCCCTAATTGTCAACTTGGATGAAACTTTTACATGCTCTGAACTTGACACAAAACTACTGTACGTTGCCATGACAAGAGCTATACATACTCTTTTTGTTTATTATATGAAAGATACTATAGCTCATTTAAAGGACAAAAACTTAAACCGGGTAGCCATACAATAAAAACAGTAAAAAATTAATCTAATTTATTTTCAATCAAAAATCAAATTCTTCCAGGCGATAAAATGTCAAAGAAGGGTTTCTTTCTTTAGCCCAGTTTAGAGAAAACTCATTTTCAAAAAGTATAACAGTGTTATCCTTCTGGTCTAATACAGTCATATCTCTGGTCTGGGATATATATTTAGACTCTTTATCTTTGATCCACCTTGCTGTTTTATAAGGTAGACGATTTATGTTTACTTCCACTCCATATTCATGTTTTAAGCGGTACTCAAAAACTTCAAACTGCAATTCTCCGACAACTCCAAGGATAATTTCCTCAGTTGTCGGGTCTTTGTATACCTGTATGGCACCTTCCTCTGTCAGTTGAGAAAGTCCCTTATGAAACTGTTTGTGTTTCATTGCCTGTTTGGCAGTTACTTTAGCAAAAAGCTCCGGGGTAAAGCTAGGTAATTTCGTGAATTCAAAAGAATCACCTTCAGTTAAGGTATCACCAATTTGATAAATCCCCGGATCAAATACCCCAATAATATCCCCAGGATAAGCTTCTTCAACAATATCCCGGTTTTGTGACATAAACTGGCGGGGCTGAGAAAGTTTTACCTGCTTTCCTGTTCTTACATGATTAACAGTCATATTACGCTGAAATTTGCCGGAGCAAACTCTTAAGAAGGCTATCCTGTCTCTATGATTAGGGTTCATGTTAGCCTGAATTTTGAAGACAAAGCCAGAGAAGTTTTTTGTTGTCGGGTCAATAATACCTATATTACTTTGCCTTTTTGCCGGAGGAGAAGCATATTTAACGAAGTCCTGAAAAAATGATTCTACCCCAAAGCCGTTAATTGCACTACCAAAATATACAGGTGTCAACAAGCCATTTTTAACTTTTTCAGTATCAAAGTCCTCACCGGCCACATCTAGCAATTCAATTTCTTCTTTCAGATTGGCAGCTATTTTATCATCAGCAATATCATCTATATCCAGTTCTTTTACTTCCTTATCCTGCTCGTTTACTTCTATTTTTTGTGTACTCCTATTATAAAGTCCATAACTACTAGAACCTACATCTACAGGCCAATTTACAGGAAAGGATTCTATTCCCAAAACCTCTTCTATCTCACCTAGCAAATCCAATGGATCTTTACCCTGACGATCTAGCTTATTAATAAAAGTAAATATAGGTATCCCCTGCATTCGACATACTTCAAAAAGCTTTTTGGTTTGAGCTTCTACACCTTTAGCCAAATCGATAAGCATCAGGGCACTATCTGCAGCAGTCAAAGTCCTATACGTGTCTTCGCTAAAATCTTGATGCCCTGGAGTATCCAAGATGTTTATTTTGTAACCATGATAAGAAAAGTTTAAAACACTTGAAGTTACAGATATTCCCCGTGTCCTTTCCATCTCCATCCAATCTGAGGTAGCATATTTATTTGTTTTTCTGGCTTTTATAGATCCAGCAAGCCGGATTGCTCCTCCAAGCAAAAGAAGACTTTCTGTCAAAGTTGTTTTCCCGGCATCTGGGTGCGATATTATAGCAAAGGTTCTTCTTGAGTTGACTTCTTCAGTTATATTTTCTTGTTTAACAGCCATTTTAAAATTCCTTTCTATGCAAAGCTAACTTCTATGTCAAACTAAAATCTATTCTAACATCAATATATTGTAGTTTACAAATAAAATCACAAAAAACAAAAGCCCCGGGTTTTACCGAGGCTTTAAATAAACAACGACATATTAATTATCAATCATTCCATTCTGGTTTTCTCTTTTCAAAGAAACAACTAATACCTTCTTCTGCATCTTGGTGCTTGGTATTATTTGCTATGACTTCTGTGGTATAAGTAAGAGCCTGGAAATCCTCCATGTTTAATTGCTGATAAAAAGTTTGTTTTCCTAGTTCAATAATGTTTAAGCTTTGCTTAGTAACCTCTTTTGCCAGATTTTCTGTTTCTTCATCCAAATTTTCAAGAGGGACAACTTTATTAACCAGTCCATATTTTAGGGCTTCATCTGCTGACATGAAGTTACCTGTGAAAAGTAGTTCAACAGCTTTTTTCCTACCGATGTTTCTACTTAAAAAAACTGCTGGGGTACTGCAAAACAGGCCGCTGTTAATACCTGGTGTGGCAAATCTTGCATCTTCTGATGCTACTGCCATATCACAGTTAGCAACAAGTTGACAACCAGCCGCAACTGCAACTCCTCTAACTTTTGCAATTACGATTTGAGGCAATTCCCTAATTCTTCTCATGAATCCCTGGCAGTCTTGAAATAGCTTTTTTACGTCTTCAAGTGAGCCTGATTGTATTTCTTTTAAGTTATGTCCGGGACTTAATGTTTTTTCATTTCCCTGAATAACAACTACTTTAACTTCTCTATTTTCTGCTATTTCTTTAAGTAAGTTATCAAATTCATGTATTACTTTAGAGGATAAGGCATTGAATTCTTTGTCGTTTTGAATTGTGATATACCCTATTTTTTCATGTTTTTTGTAGCTTAAGTAATCCAAGAAAAACCAACTCCTTTTAAAATTTATAGAAAGATTTTACCCTTTTACCTTTTTCTTTCCCACCCTTCCTGATAAAACAATAGGGTCATACACAGGTGAGAAAGGTGGAGCATATGCCAAATCCAGGTTGTACAAATCTTTGATAGTGCCATTTAACTGAATCATGCATGTATATACATCTATCTTCTTTGCTTCATCAATAGGACCCAGAATTTGAGCCCCTAGAATTCGACCGGACTTGGAATCAAAGTTAACTAGAATCTTAATATTATCACTTCCAGGGTAGTAATGTGGCTTCGTCCTACTTTCTACTACTATAGTTTCAGCTTCAAAACCATTTTGTAGCGCCTCATGATGCGTTAGACCTGTCATGGCCACCCCATAATTAAAAATCTTTAAAATGGAGCTTTTCGCTATCCCCGGGAATTCTTCTATATCACTTTCACTAGCTATATTGGTTCCAGCAATACTTCCTTCTTTATTAGCTTTAAGAGCCAGGGGTGAAAACACAGGTTCACCTGTTATCAAATCCACAGTTTCTACAACATCTCCAGCAGCATAAATATTATCATAGTTTGTCTTCAAATACCTTGACACTTTAATAGTATTACTTACACCTAGCTCAATCCCTGAGTCTTTAAGAAATTCAGTATTGGGGGCTACACCCATGGCTAGAATTATCAGATCAAATTCTAACGGCTCACCTTCTTTAGGTACAGCAACTGCCTTATTCATATCATTGCTTTTTTCTTCAACTTTGTCAATTTCTGTATTTAATTCTAAATTTACATTATTATCTTTTAAAATTCCCAAAATATCCTTTGAAATCTCTTCTTCAAAGGCTCTATTCAGCTGATCCCTCCTATGTATTAGCGTTGTATCCAAATTCATCTGGGATAGAACTTCTGCCATCTCAAGGGCAATATAGCCCCCTCCTACTACCCCTACCTTTCTAATATCTTTCTCATTTATATATTCCCTAATTTTCTTACCATCTGCAACATTCCTAACCGTAAAAACATTACCGGATTCTACTTTAATCCCCTTATTAGATGGCGATGCTCCAGAGGCTATTACAAGGTAATCAAAACTTTCTTCTATAGCTTGTCCATCTTTAGTATATTTTAGACTATTATCCTGTGGATTAACCGACTTAACTTCCGCGTGCAGCCTAAGATCGATGTTTCTTTTCTCAGTAATAACGTCTTGTTTCAAAGCAAATAAATCTTCATGGTCTTTTATTTTGCCCTGGATATAATACGGAATACCACATCCCGCATATGAAACTTCATCGGTTTTCTCTATTACTATTGTCTCCCAAGCTGGATTAGTACGTTTAATTTGACTAGCAGCACTTAATCCAGCGGCATTTCCACCAATTACAATAACTTTTTTTGACACAATAATCACCCCTGGTAAAAATTTTAAGAATTTCATTGTTTTTTAAGTGTAATTTCCTGAATATTATGACAACTATAACACAATAAGAATAGCATAATAATTTATAAATGTCAAAAACATCGAAAACTTATCTAGAGCCTTAGTGGCCTGTATCCAACAAGTAAAGTAAACTCAATATCATCTTTAAAATCTAACCCTTTTATTAAAATTATGTATGGTACGGTTCATTCTTATTAATTTTGAAAGCCCTAAATATTTGTTCTAGCAAAATTAATCGCATTAATTGGTGAGGAAAAGTCATTTTAGAAAAAGAAATTAGCGTATCAGCTTTTCTTTTAAGTCCATCAGAAAGCCCCATAGTCCCTCCAATAATAATATTTATCTTGTTAATTCCAGTGTTCTCAAATTCTTTTATTTTTTTGGCAAATTCCTCAGAAGTGAATTGTTTACCTTCTAGGTCCAACATTATAATATGAGAATTACTGTCAAGTTTTCCTTTAATTTTCTCCCCTTCGATATGTTTTATTTTATCAATTTCTTTATCATTATTTTTTTTTGGCAAAGGTTCATCTTTAACTTCTATAAGTTCTAAATTTATATATTTACTTAATCTTTTTTTATACTCTTTTATTCCCTCTGCAAGATATTTTTCGCCAATTTTTCCAACGCAAATTATTTTTATCTTAAGCACTTGCCTCCACCCTTTCTAACAAACAATAAGGAGCAGCTTAATAATGAACAAAACTGCTCCTTCAAATAGAAATATTTAAAATAAAGGCTTCCCATTTCAAGACTATTAACCTTAACTTAGATGTTAGTTCCTTGGACTGCCTAAAACAAGATCTAATTCAACTTCTTCCTGTCCTCTCATAACAGTTATAGTTATTTCATCACCTATTTCGTATTGATCTCTAATTTTCCTAAGTTCTGCTAAGGTTTGCACTTCTTCATCCTCCATCTTCAAAATAATATCTCCTCTTTGTAAACCTGCTTCATCTGCCGGACTTCCATTTTCCACCTCCGCTATACGCATACCTGGTATTGGAGCAAAGGGATCTACTTCCTCAACAATGATCCCTAGCCACGGTCTTTCAACGTATCCCTGATCTCTTAATTCTTCCACAACATCTTGCACTAAGTTAGAAGGAATAGCAAACCCCATCCCTTCAACTCCATGAGCCTGTATTTTTACACTGTTTATACCAATAACCTCCCCTTTTGCATTTACAAGAGGCCCTCCACTATTACCTGGGTTTATTGCAGCATCAGTCTGGACCAATTCTACGTAATCATTTTCAATTAGCATGGTCCTGTCAGGGGCACTGATAACACCAGAAGTCACCGAACGTTGAAAGTCAAGACCCAAAGGATTCCCTATGGCTACTGCTAGCTCACCCCTTACAAGTTCATCGGAGTCACCAAATTCTACAGCAGGCAACCCACTTTTTTCAATTTTTAGAAGAGCAAGGTCAGATTCCTGGTCAGTTCCTATTACTTCAGCTCTTTCATCATCCCCCTCTTCTATGTTTATATATATTTCATTAGCATGTTGAATAACGTGATAGTTAGTAACTACGTATCCATCTGAATCGACAATAATTCCTGATCCTGCACCTTCTAATTCTTGCTGTTGCCCAAAAGCACCTACTCTATCAGTTGAAACTCCAACCACTGATGGCATCACAGCATTTGCAGCTCTAACAACAGGAGTATCCTGATAATCTTCTTCCTCATCATTAAATGGCCAAATCTTTTCTTCTCCTTCTACAATATCTGCAAGTTCTTCTTTTTTCTCTTTTGAAATTTGTTCATCTTGGTTTTGTTTTGTATTTGTGTCCAGATTTTCTTCTAGCTGGGCTTCAAATCTACTAACTACTACAGGCGGCAAAATAATAGCAAGCATTATACCACCAATTATTATTCCAAAGAACAAGGGTAAAATTAAAGATTTGAAGCGACTGGTGGATTTGTTTTCAAACTCATCAAATAAACTCATAATTAACCCCTCCTAAAATTGCTTAACCTTCCACTTGAATTAATGAAGTTCCATTTTTTCTATCTGCAACCATCAAATTGGTTTCACCTGCTGATATACCGTTAAACACCATTGAGTTCTTTATACAATTAAAAGCCAAGTCAGGTTTATTGTTTTCTTCACTAAGGTGGGCTAATACAATATTATCTGTGTTTGATGTTACAATATCTCCAAGTTTTTCAGCCAAATCATCATTTGACAAATGACCTTTTACGCTCCTGATTCTTTTTTTTAAAAAAAGAGGATATGGCCCTTTCTTTAATAATTCTGGATCATGGTTGGACTCAATGATCAAACAATTAGACCCTTTTAGTCTATCTTTCATAACACTACTAAAAACTCCACAATCAGTTGCTATGCTTATCTTTATATTATTAACCATTAAGTTAAAGCCAACCGGGTCCAAAGCATCGTGCGATACCGGAAAAGGTGCTACATATATATCATTTAGTTCAAACCCACCTTTATGTAATTCTCTTTCATTTTGATGGTTAATTTCACCAATCATTGATTTTAGTTGTTCCCACGTTCTCTTTGTTGCATATACTGGTATATCATATCTCCTGCTAAAAACTCCTACTCCGGTCACATGATCTTTGTGCTCATGAGAAACCAAGATTCCTGAAAGCTCATTTGGGTCAACGTTTAATTCTTTCAATTTATTTTCTATAAATTTACCAGATAGACCAGCATCAATAAGTATTTTAGTATTATGACCTTCAATAAATATTGAATTACCATTACTGCCACTTGCTAGAACTTTTACTTTAAACATAGCCCTCTCCCTTGGTTGTATATTCTTTTTTTACTTTTTATTTTTCTTATCATCTTCTTTTTTGAGTTTTTGATCTATTTTTATTAGTTCATAATCTTTAGTACCCATCCCCAGTTCTTCAGCATGATCTATATGCCACTGTGGGTGTTTCTCATTGATGGCTGCAAGGGGTTCTTCTTCTTTTTTAACTTCTTTTTCATATCCTTTTGATTCGGGAAGTAGCTCTGCCTCTTTTAATATATCTAGAGTTGCTTTTTCTATTGCAACAATATCATCCGAAACAAGTACTCCTTGATCTTGCACAACAGGTGTATCTGCCATAGGCATACAATCACATTCTGGTTGAACTTCTAATATAAAGTTAATATACAAAATCTTGCCTTTTTGGAATGTACTCACAGCAGCATATGCAGCTTCAGCAAGGCCTTTTTGAAATCTTTCTTCTGATTGAGGTAAAGTCAGAGCTTCTTCTTTACACACTCTTGCACACCTTCCACATTTAACACAGATCTCATAATTAACCTCTATATTTTCGGTACTATCGTCTTTGTATATCGCCTCGTGAGGACAAACCTCTATACATCTTTCACAATAAGTACATTTTTCTTTATCCCATTCAAGACTGATATTTTGAGCAAAGTGAATTCTTCCTCTTTCAGCGTGACCGCAATCATTCCTACAGCTTATTGCACCCATTCCCAAGTTTTTTATCGCCCCACCATATCCTGACCCTATATGCCCTTTGCAGTGTGATATAACTATCATCGAGGGAGAATTATATATAGTTGAAGCAATTCCGATCTCGCCCAGTATGTCACCTGCTTTTACATTAATTTTGTCTTGTCCGAAAATACCGTCTGCAAGCACCATAGGAGCTCCAACAGAAAGGTGATTTAAACCTTCCATATTTGCTACTTCCAAATATTCAAGACCGGGTATTCTAACCGTATCAGTTACAAACGGCTGTCCACCATGTTCTTTTATTTTTTCCACAACTTTTCTTATAAATATAGGCCTTATTATCCTGTGTGCACCATAAGACCCAAAGTGTGTCTTCACTGCCACATATTCTTTTTCATCAAAATAATTAGATAAATCAATTCGATTTAATATTTCTTCAAACTTAGCAACAAAACTGTGATTATAATCAAATTCATTTGCTCTTGCATCAGCAAAATAGATTTGATTTTTTGCCATTTTGACCACCCTCCTTCTTAATAAGTTATCCCTTCTTCACATCCTTTAATATGGCATATATCATTTAAAAGCACTATTCTTGCTCTAATCTCATTACTATAATAAGAAACACTAACTTTAGTTAAAGATGCGTTACTAAAGACAAAAGGCCAGGGCATATCATATAAGTTATAACCTGTAATTAAAGCAATGAAACCACCAAGTACCCTGCCGTGGGTCACAAGAGCGATATTTTCATTCGTATCAGATGCATCCCTCAAGTGTCTTTCGACTAATAAATTAAAAACTCTTTGAAGCCTTTCTTTAAAAGCAAGTATTCCTTCCTCTTCAGGTATAGTTGTATTCCAGAAGTTTTTTTCCATTTTATTTGCTAATTCGCTATATTTCAACCTTATTTCTTCTCTTGTGAGCCCTTCTATTATGCCCCAACTATATTCTCTTAGCTGTGGGATAACTTCTATTTCTAATTTGTTATCATGGTATCTTTTAATCTCTTCTGCTGTATCTTTTGCCCTTACTAAGTTACTAGAATATATTTTAGATATTTTTTCATTCTTTAGCCTATTTGCCAATAGCTCTGCTTGTTTTGTCCCAGCTTCTGATAATGGATAATCTAAGGTCCCCTGAAACCTTTTATCAATATTTGCTTTAGTAGCTCCATGTCTTATTAATAATAAGTTCATTTTTTCTCTCTGTCGAAGAATATGTTCTTACCACTAGAAGTAAGAGGTATCCCGTAAGCAATTTTTACCTCTTCCCCAAGAAAGCCTAAGTTCAAAGCAGCTTTTCCTGCTGTAAATAACACTCGATTATCCACTCTAAAATCTGCAGCTTTGCTAACAGCAGAACCAATGGCAATACCCAAATCCCCAGTATTGAAAGCACATATACCATTATTCTTTTTATTTTCTTTACAGTTTAAATAACCACAGTATCCACAGGGGGCTACTCCCACAGGTTCTATCTTAGTTCCAATCAATACTATATAGGGTGTATTTTCTAAGCAGCCCGCATCCCTTCTAAAAAATTCAGCCCCTTCTTCATCTGCTATCCTGTACATTTCCTTTTGAAGTTTCTCTAAAGATTCATCAGAAATAACTGCTGTAACAATATTATCAACACCTTTACCTTTAGGTGCAGTTCTAGCTGCAACGCAGATTAATTCTGCTACCTGTTTTAGACCTTTTTTCTCAGCGGCTTTTCCTTCTATTATCATAGTCCACCTCCTTGAAAAATTAAATAGTATAATCAAGTTCTAATTATTATATTAACTACTCAAAAGCTTCTATTTTTCCTTCTAATTCACCAGTAAATGCATTTATATAATAAATTCTATCTTGCAATTTAAATTTCCAAGCAGGTAAAGCATCCCATTTATCTGCATAAAATTCTTGAGTATAATATCCAAAACTTACCTCTTTAATTACATTTTCTACCCCGGAAGGCAAATGACTTTCCAATCTTAATAGTGCCGTAGTAGCAGGTATTATTTCTATAGAATCCTCAGACTTCCCTTTGAAGTCAAGCCAAAAAAATTGGCCTCTTATAATCCCATTAGGTGTAATGATAAGTCTCAGATAACCACCGTAAAAATTCTCATCTTCATTTTTTTGGTGGTACAATAGTTCAATTTGGTTCTCATCTCCAAAATATATCTGTTCCAAAAAAACATTATCTGGTACAGAAATAGTATTAACAAAATCTTTCCCCCAAAAAACTTTATCTGTTGAATGCCAATAATTACTTTTTATAGGAGAATCCACAGGAGTATAACCTCTTGGAAAATAGAATTTGATCATTCCAGAGTTATATATATATATCACCTCATCCTTGGGGCCCATGTATAAATTAAAATTTTCATTTTTTGTTTTCTCAAACTCATTTAAATTTAGTTCTAGGTCATCAAAAAACTTTTCTTCACAAAAACCTTTATTTCTTACCTCATAAAAACTCTTAGACTGTACTTCACCTGGAATATCACTTTTTAGAGAAATATTCTTTGCTTGAAGGTAGTCCAAAACCTCCTCCTTTTTTTCTGGAACTATCCACGGGGAGAAAGATTCAGCCCCTGAGAACCACAATCGATAACCTAATAAAATATTAAGGCATAAAAAAGCAAAGATTAATATTGTTTTTGTTTTATTCCAATCCATCAAAACACCTCATCAACATTTACTTTTCTACAATTACTCCGCCGTCTAAAGCATCGAAAACATATTTATTAGAGTCACTTTCAATAACCAAAACCGGGATTAAAATATTTTGATCTTCTTGTTTATAATAAGCATATTTTATATCTTTAACATCCACTGTAATTTCAATTTGTTTATCTTCATCTATTTGTTTTTCTTCATCAAAGTCTTCAATTTTTCCTTTTAATTCACCCGATAGTTTGTCTTTTAACCAGTTAAGTAAAATTTCTTCTGGTTCTAAAAGTGTTTTTTTTATATTTTCTTGCATGTCTTCATGATTTTGATTTACTGGTTCAATATTTCCTGGAAGCATTCTGAAATAATTAAAAGTTCCCTGAAAATTGAAATCTATTTTAATTGATTCCATATTAATAATGGGATAGCCTTCATGATAATACCTATAGCTTGTTTCAAAATTTCCTTCATCTCTAATTTGATTTTCTCCTGCAAAGTTTAAATTTTCTATTAGCAGATTTTCATTCCAACCGCCATACAAAGAAATATATTCGCCGCTTTTTTCAATGGCTTGTTTTATATTTATACCTTCCCTTGTTGTTTTTGTTAAATCTGTTGCATGCGGCGCATCATATTCAAAGCCTCCTCCAGGTAAAAAACGTAACGCTTTTTGTCCATCAGTATAAATCAAACCACCATCCCATTCATCTATCTTTCTAACAAAAGATAAATCATGAAAGAAAGCCTTAGCTAATCGTTCTTTATCTAATTCTTCATACCCTATTTCTTTTTTGACCATATATTCAGTCATCTCAGGCAAAGTAATTTCACAACTTTTCTCAATTGAAAAGGAGAACTGATCTTTACTAAGTTTATCAATATCAAATTTACCATTTTCGCTTAAATCTAATAGAATTTCATTTGTGTCAATCTGATCAATTAATTCAGATGCAGTTAAAGTTTCACCAGGTCCATCATTTTCTAGATTTAAGTTTTCACTAAGTTTTTCCCTCATGATACCCAATTCCTCGTTAAGTTCTAATTTTAATAATCTATTTTCATTTTTGCAATCTTTCAAAAAGATTCCTATTATTTCAAAGCTGTTATCAAGATAAATTGTCAGCTTGTCAAAATCATTAAATTCATAATTCATGATTTGAGAAGTCTTCAAATTTTCTTTTATTATTTCGACTATGGGAAAGTCAAATTTTAAGATCAATTCATTATAATCATTCTCTAATTTATCTGATATGTCTTCTTTATCATAAATTTCAATTGACAGGTTTTGTTCAATTAACGTTTCAAAAAAATCTTCTTTTAGTATATTCCATATATGACTATATCTTTTTGTGTTTTTTCTAAAAGAATATATAATATCACTTTTTCGTGAGTTGTCTTCTGCATCTGTAAGAATATCAAGTTCATCTGAAGTAATAGTCTCATTCACATCTGCTACTTTTTCGTCTAAAGCTTCGCCTTTTAATCTTAGTAATATTTCAGTGGGTGCAATCTGTTCAAAGATTTGCGCTTTTTCCCCATAATCAATTCGCTCTGATGTTGGCTCATCTGCTAACTCATAATGAGACGATCCCATCCATAATTGACCACTTAAGACTATAGAAGATATTACTAATGTTATAAGAAGTATCGTTTTAAAGTGTTCTAGCATACTTTCTGCCTCCTACAAAAGTGTCATTATTCATGCATCATGAAGTTATACAGATTTTAGGCCCTCCTGATATTTTTCTCGGTTTTGAAAGGGAATAACAGTTCAATAGTTGTCCCTTCTCCTTCTTTACTATAAGCTTTAATCTTTCCTCCGTGAGCTTTGATTATTTCCCGGGAAATTGCAAGTCCAAGGCCTGTACCACCTTTTTCTCTAGATCTCGCTTTATCTACTCTATAAAATCTTTCAAAAACCCTGTTTAAATCACTATCTGGTATCCCTATACCACTGTCTTCTACTATAATTTTCACACCTTCTTTATTTAAGTTTGTAGATGCACTGATACTTCCTCCCGCCGGAGTATATTTTATTGCATTCTCTAAGACATTAGTTAACACTTGTATTATTCTGTTTTTATCACCAGATATCCATAATTTTTCTGGGTAAAAATCTGATTTTAGTTTAAGTTCTTTTCTTTCTGCCATTCCTTCTATATTTTCTATCGACCTTTGGACAAGCTCATTAATCTCCACTTCTCTAAAATTTATTATGTCTTCCTTTTTGTCTAATCTAGACAAAACCAATAAATCATTTATCATGCTAACCATTCTAGAGGTTTCATTTTCAATAACATTCAAAAACCTGTAAGAGTTTGATCTATCTTCCATTGCTCCATCCAAAAGAGTTTCTACGTAACTTTTTATTGATGTCAGTGGAGTTCTAAGCTCATGAGACACATTTTCTATGAATTCTTGCTTCATTTTAATTAACTCTTCTTGTTCTGTAATATCGTTTAATACTATTATAATCCCTTTTTGACTATTATCCTGACTTTTATAAGGTACAACCTGGGCTTTCAAAATTTGATCATTGACTGAAGTAATAAATGTTTCTTTGTTTTTATCTTCAATTGCCTTTTGCGCCCTTAAAAATTCTTCTTTAGTCATAAGGTTGTTTATAAAACCAAGCATTTGTTTAGCAGCGGGATTCATATGAATAACATTATAATCATCGTCAACAACTATCACACCATCTGTCATCTGCTCTAAAATTCTTTCTACCTTGCCTTTCTCTGACGAAATTTCTTTTAAAGTCTTGTCCAACCTAGAAGCAAGAAAATTAAACATCTTGCCAAGACTTCCAACTTCGTCATCACCCTTTATATCAATACGTTTATCAAAATCTCCTTTGGCCATTGCTTCTGCTGTCAAAGTTACTTCTTTAATTGGGTCAGTTATGGTTTTAGCTAGCATAAACCCTAGTATTGCTGTTATTAACATCGCAATTAATGTGCCAGAAAATAATATGGTCCTGACCTCCTCCATGGTAAGGTCAATTTTTTCTAAGGAACCAATCATATAAACTACACCTAAAATCTGTTGTCCTTCTTCAATTGGCATTGCCATGTATTTTTCTCTATAATTAGTTTGAGGGTTTATCCTGATGTCGGTGCCTGTATTTCCTGAAAGAGACCTAGTTATTTCGTGTTCTAAGATTAGTTTACCTTCTAACTCAGAGTCAGCTCCTGTTGTGGTTATTACTCTCCCATTTTGATCAAGGAGAATAATCTCTTTTTCAGTTTCTTTACCTAACTCCTCAATCAAAGAATCCATATACTCTCTGTCAATATCATCATCATCCATATGCCTTTTTAACAAAGTCCCAACAAGCTGAGATTGTGACTTCATGCTTTCCCTGTAATCATTCAAATAATAATTTTCTAGTGAATCCAAAAGATAAACGCTGATAAGTTCCATAGCAATTAAGATTAATAAAAGATAAATAAACACCAGTTTCCACTGTATACTTTTAAGCATTATTTTCAGTCCTCCTAAAGTAGTACCCCATCCCTCTTTTTGTTATAATATAACTAGGAGAACCCGGATCGTCTTCAACTTTTTCTCTTAATCTTCTAATTGTCACATCAACAGTTCTATCATCACCTAAGTATTCATAACCCCATACATGATCTAATAGCCTATCTCTAGTCAGTATTTCTCCTCGATTATTAACAAAATAACTTAAAAGTTTGAATTCTCTGTTTGTTAGTTCAATCGCCTCGCCATTTTTTTCCACGACAGCTTTTTTAAAGTCTATCCTTATATCTCCAATTTTTACTACATTCTTTTCACGCTTATCTTCAGTTTTATTACCGTAGTCAACTCTTCTCAAAATAGCTTTTACTCTCGCTAATAACTCTCTATTACTAAAAGGTTTTGTTACATAGTCATCTGCTCCCATTTCAAGGCCAATAACTCTGTCTACTTCCGAATCTTTGGCTGTCAAGACCAGTATAGGCACAACGCTTTCTTTTCTAATTTCTTTACATGCAGTAAGCCCATCTTTATCTGGTAGCATTAAATCCAATACTATTAAATCAGGATCTTCTTCTCTAAATTTATTTACCCCTTCTTCTCCATTAAAAGCCGTAATTACTTTATAACCTTCATTTTCAAGGTTAAATTGAATTATATCGGCTATTGGTTTTTCATCTTCTATAATAAGTATCCTGGACATGTTCAAATCATCCTTTAGATATTTTCTATCAGTAATATTAATACAATTATAACATACATATAAAATTTGATATCACAAAAAAACACAGCGCCACCGGGGCACTGTGTTTTTATTTATTTAAAAAGAGGGGGTCAGACATCTTTCCTTATCGTCTGATTATATTTTAGCCTATTAATGTTACAACAATATTACAATAAGATTAAATATTTTTAACAAGCCTGTAAACAGACTTTTTGCTCCAGAATCAAAGTTTATTTTTGGATTTAGCATTAACCAGTAATGCCATCAAACTCTCTTTCTTCGTCTTCAGGAGTTTCTATATACACCACCATTTGATTTGGTACGCAGGCTATCGTCTGGCCTGTATGTTCAATCCAACCGGTGTCAGCGCAAATTCCCTGAGGACAAGTTTCTCTAGGCATTCTCTGTACTCTTACTCTATTATTTTCTAGCTCAATATTCGCTTCCCCCCTGGGAACATCAACTGTAACCACTTTCTCTTCTCCCTCGGAGGGAAAAGACATTTCTTCAACCACCTGTCCTTCTACTTCTACAATTACAACTCGCTCATTATAATCATTCCCAAACCAAAACCAACCACTGCTAACAATAACTGATGCTATAAGAAAGACAGTAATTATAATGTCTCCTAATTTTATATATTTTAAATAACTTTTTATTTCCATTTAACTCACACCTTTAAAAATTATTATTTAACATTCACAGCAAAACTTTGAAAAAAACTTTATTTATTCGACTTTAAGTATAACATAATAAACTAACTAATCAACAAAAAATAAAAGGATTATCTCATTTTAATGAGACAACCCTTTATACCGTTTAAGGCCTTGTGTATTTAAATGGATCCACCTGGCTACCATTTCTATGTATTTCAAAATGTAGATGAGCTCCCGTAGCGTTACCTGTTCTTCCGATTTCTCCTATAGGCTGACCTTGTTCTACCGTTTCACCTTGCGAAACATAATTTGTAGCATTATGTGCGTAAAGAGTTTTATACCCATTTGAATGGTTTATAATAACGGTTTTACCATATTGACTTCTATGACCTGAATATTCTACAGTCCCATCATCAGCCGCTTTTATGGTAGTTCCTTGCGAGGCTGCAAAATCCACACCACTATGAAAACCTCTTCCTCTAGGGCCAAAAGTAGAGGTTACATGTCCACTTGAAGAGTTTGCCGGCCATATAAATTGTCCACTTCCCTGTCCACTAGCAGAACCTTCAACTATAACTTTATCTTCTGGATCTTTAACAATTTTTTCATCTATTACTTCTCTTTCTACTTCTTCTCCATTTTCTTTAGTTACTCTATAATTAACTTCTTTCAAGCCTTCTTCCCCTGAGTTTGCCACCTTTTCCTCCCCTGCCGGCATTGAACTATCTTCTTCATAAATCGTTTCATAAGGTATAGATTCTTCTTCTACCTCTTCTATGGTTAACATTACGCTTAACATTTGTCTTTTTTCTGTACTTTCAGATTTTACTTCAGTATCACCTTCATCAGATCCATCCGAGTAGGCTCTTCTAATATTTTCTCGGGTATTACTCTCATTTGAAGCCAAATTAACATCTGATTCTCCAAATAATATAATGTCAAGAGCCTCTTCTTTTTCTATTATTTTTTCAGGTAAAACATACTCAGAATAAACGCTTATTTGTTCTTTAAAGGAAATGTCTGTAATTTTAATACTTTCTTTTTCTTTATAGTCTTCAGTATAGTTAGATTTAACCTCTGCCATAATATTTTCTACTGTTTCTCTATCTTCTAATATAATTTCGTTTTGGGAATCGATATTTAATACAAATGCATTTGTTACAAAATTCAACTTGTTTTCAAGTTCATTGTTTATAAATTTTAGATTTTCCATATCTTTTTCGCTTTCGACAATTTCATGTTTATATTCATTTTCGTATTTGTCTCTATCTAACTTGGTAATGGAAATCTCATTTTTAAGTTCTAAACTATAGCCTTTATTTTGCTCTTGTTCTTCCTTCAAGTAATCTATGTATTCCTCCACTTGTTGAACGTCATTCTCGTCTTCTAAGGCACCAACGACTTTCTCATCAACTTTAACAAGGTAAACATTACTATCAAATATTTCTACAAAATCTGTTGTAAATATTCCACCCGTAATGAAGAATATAAATAAAAATACAAAAGAGTAATATAACTTTTTTTGCCCAAGCCCGCCCCGGTATTCTAAATCATAAGGTAAATCAGGTTTAAAATTATATTGCAATGCTTACACCCCTTTAACCTGGTTCATTTGAGTTTTGTCATTAATAGTCATTTATAACAGCTTTTTTAGCCGCGCAGAATCATTATTCTTTAAAAATTCCATTTTTCCTTCTTTTTTAAAAATTTTTTGCCTATTTGCCTAATTACTACTTATGACTGGTGTAAAAAGTTATATGAACAATGTTTTGTTTTTAATTGCTATAAATTTTGATGAAAAAATAAGAAAAACAGGACTTTTGTCCTGTAACAAAAAATAATAAATAGAAATAAAAATGGTGCCGAGAGACGGAGTCGAACCGCCGACACGAGGATTTTCAGTCCTCTGCTCTACCGCCTGAGCTATCTCGGCACATTTTAAATGGTGACCCCTAGGGGATTCGAACCCCTGTCTTCGGCGTGAAAGGCCGATGTCTTAAACCACTTGACCAAGGGGCCACTTCAATCAATTAAAAAGTACAACTAAACTTTTTAATGGTGAGCCATCCAGGATTCGAACCTGGGACACCCTGATTAAAAGTCAGGTGCTCTGCCAACTGAGCTAATGGCTCACATTACCTCTCAAAAGGGCAATCACTATCCTACACCACTACGCTGTTTTTGTCAAGAGGGTTTCTAAATATATTTTCTAAATATATTTTGTTTTAAATATATTAGAAAATGTCTTTAATAATTTTTGTTTGGTCTCGACCAGGGCCAACTGATATAACCGAAATTGGCACAGAACAAATCTCTTCAATTCTTTTTAAATAGTTTTTGGCATTAGTGGGTAAATCGTCATACGATTCTATTCCTGTAATATCTTCCTCCCAGCCTGGAAGCTCTTCTAATACAGGTTCGCACTTTGATAAAACTTCTAAACTAGCAGGAAACTCTTTTAAAGTTTCGCCTTTATATTTATAGGCTACACATAATTTAAGTTTTTCAAAGCCTGATAAAACATCTAATAAAGTAAGTGCAATTTGATCTAGACCGCTTACCCTTTTTGCATATCTAGCAATCACAAGATCAAGCCAACCTATTCTACGCGGCCTTCCTGTAGTTGTTCCAAATTCTCCACCTGCTTCTCTAATTTTGTCCCCTATATCATCTTTTAATTCACTGGGGAAAGGTCCGTCTCCAACCCTTGTTGAGTAAGCTTTTAAAACTCCTAAAACATTTGTTATATTAGTAGGTCCTATCCCAGCTCCAATGCATACCCCGCCTGCTACGGGATTAGAAGAAGTCACAAAAGGATACGTTCCATGATCTAAATCCAAGAGTGTACCCTGTGCCCCTTCAAATAACAATTTTTCACCGTTTTCTAAAGCTGTATTTATATAGTAAGAGGAATCTCCAATAAAAGGTTTAATCCTTTCTGCATATCTAGTAATATCTGCTACCATTTTATCCGGGTCAAAAGCCTTTGAATCATATACCCTGTCAAGAAGCTGGTTCTTTTCTTTCAAAGAGTTTTCAATTTTTTTCTTAAGTATCTCCGGTTCTAAGAGATCACAAACCCTTATCCCTTTCCTTGCAGCTTTGTCCATATAACAGGGGCCTATGCCCTTCTTGGTTGTCCCTATTTTTTCCTGGTCTCTTCTTTCTTCATCAAGTTCATCTAGCACCTTATGATAAGGCATTATTAAATGAGCTCTATCACTTATTATCAGGTTCTTTACTGTAACACCATTTTCTTCAAGATAGTCTAGCTCACTTATAAGAGCTTCTAGATCAATAACCATCCCATTCCCAAGCACACACATTTTATCAGGATAAAATATTCCAGATGGTATTAAGTGTAATTTATATTCTTTATCAGCAATTTTTACGGTATGGCCTGCATTATTTCCCCCCTGGTAACGTGTAATTACATCAGATTTTTCAGCCAAAAAGTCCGTAATCTTACCCTTACCTTCATCTCCCCATTGTGTACCTACAATTACAACACTTGACATTTATTTCCCTCCTAAGGTTTTAAGGCTAATACCTTTTTAGTATCTCTCTAGCAACAAGCATACCTGATACTGAAGCTTGTATTAGCCCTCTAGTTACACCTGCTCCATCTCCACAGGCAAAAAGATTTTTTATGGATGTCTCCAGATTATTGTCTAGTGCTATTCTAGAACTATAAAATTTGACTTCTACTCCATAGAGTAAAGTATGACGCGAATATATCCCCGGAATAAATTCATCCATAGCTTTTAACATTTGTCTTATACTCACTAGATGTCTATAAGGCAAAACCAGGCTCAGATCACCAGGGGTTGCTTCATTTAGGGTTGGTCTGACATGGCCCTTCTTTAATCTATCTTCTGTAGTTCTTCTGCCATTTAACAAATCTCCGAGTCTTTGAACTAAAACTCCTCCCCCTAACATATTAGCTAACCTGGCGATGTCTTTCCCGTATCTTATTGGTTCATTAAAAGGCTTTGTAAAGTTTTTACTTACCAGCAGAGCAAAATTTGTATTCTCTGTTTTATAGTTGGCATAACTATGACCATTAACAGTCATCAAACCTTCATTATTTTCTAGAACCACCTCCCCATGAGGGTTCATACAGAAAGTTCTAACACTATCTTCAAAAGAATGCGAATGATATATAAGTTTTGATTCATATATTTCGTTTGTTATATGTTCTAAAGTTACGGCAGGGACTTCAACTCTTACTCCTATGTCAACTGGATTGTTGCTTCTTTGTAAACCTAGTTTATCTATCTGATTTAAAAACCATTCAGAACCTGACCTTCCGGGCGCACTTATTACATAATCTGAATAATATTTTTCTTCGTCTTTTGTTTCTACTCCGATTACCTTTCCTTCATCAATAAGCAAATCTTTTATATATACCCCCGTTAAAACATCAACGTACTGGTCTAAGTGTTCTCTAATATCAGCCAAAATTTGAGTACTACTATCAGTTCCTAAGTGCCTAATTTTGGCCGGGATTAACTTCAAATCAGCACTAGCAGCCTCCCTTTGAAACTGCTTTATTTTATCCTTATCTCCTTCATAATGTTTAGTAGGCGCCCCAAAGTTTTGATATATTTTGTCTGCCTCATCAATCAATTCTTCTATCTTTTCTTCTGGTTGATATTCAGTCAAAAAACCTCCAAAATCCTTGGTCAAGGTTAACTTACCATCGCTAAAAGCTCCTGCTCCGCCCCATCCACTTACTAGATTACACGGCTTACAGTCATAGCATTTGCCTTTTTTGTTTGTTATTGCACAATCTCTATTTGATAATTCCTTCCCTTTATCAATAATTAGCACTTTCATGTCATCTTTTTTTGTAAGCTCTAGAGCAGCAAATATTCCAGCCGGACCAGCACCAATTATTATACAATCATATTTTCTCATTGCTATCCTCCTTTAATTCTTATTGCGAACGATATTTTCCTAGGATAGCAGTTGTCCGTGTATGCCAAACATCTTTTGTTGGACTATTTAGCAGCATCTTTAGTTTAACAGATCCTGGTGTGATTGTCAATCAATTTTACGAACAATCTTCTGACTTTCCTCGCTATCGTTCGCTATTATTTGTTAGTCATTACTTATTTTAAACAATTAAATAAAAAAAGATGGTTTATATCTTAATTTATAATAAAACCATCTTTATAATATATTCTATCATCTAATATAAATATTTTCCAAATTTAGTTTGCATATCGTTTTTCAAGGTTATAAAACTTATTAAAGTCTTTTTTGAAGAACAGTTCTACTGAACCAACCGGGCCATTTCGTTGTTTAGAAACTATTATTTCGGCAATGTTTTCTTTTTCGCTTTCTAGATCATAGTATTCGTCACGGTAAATAAATAATACCACATCAGCATTTGCTTCAATACCACCTGACTCTAACAAATCACTTAACATTGGCCTTTTATCCTGGCGTTGTTCAACAGCTCTTGAAAGTTGAGATAGTGCTATCACTGGCACATTTAACTCTTTTGCAAGGGCTTTTAGCGACCTAGATATTTGTGATATTTCCTGCTGTCTGTTTTCCTGTGATTGGCTTGACTGCATCAACTGTAGATAGTCAATAAAGATTGCTTCAAGGCCTTTCTCTGCCTTTAATTTTCTTGCTTTAGTTCTCATCTCCATAACAGACATGGCTGGGGTATCATCAATAAATAAAGGTGCTTGCGATAAAGGTCCTACAGCCTGTCCAAGCTTTGGCCAATCTTCACTATCTAAATTACCTGTTCTAAGCTTATGGGCATCAACCTCTGCTTCAGCACAGAGCATTCTCTGGACCAGTTGGTCTTTACTCATCTCAAGACTAAAAATTGCTACAGGTTGTTTTTCTTTTACCGTTACATTGTGCGCCATATTCAGTGCCAGGGTAGTTTTACCCATTGCAGGCCTTGCTGCCAATATAACAAGATCTGATGGCTGCAGTCCCGAGAGCATATTGTCAAGATCTTTAAAGCCACAAGAAACACCTGTAACACCACCAGGTTTGTTATACAATGACTCAATCTTATCAAAAGTTTCCATTATTACTTCTTTAACTGGAACAAAACCACGTTCACTTGAATTCTGACTTATTTCAAATATTGACTTTTCTGCTTCATCTAGAAGCTTCTCGACTTCATCCGGTTCCTCATAACCCATCCTAGCGATTCTAGTAGCAGCATTAATCAGTTGGCGCAGGGTTGACTTTTCTTCAACTATTTTGG
Organism: Natranaerofaba carboxydovora; assembly: GCF_022539405.1. NCBI lineage: Bacteria > Bacillati > Bacillota > Clostridia > Natranaerobiales > Natranaerofabaceae > Natranaerofaba > Natranaerofaba carboxydovora. Next base: position 2,937,323 of record NZ_CP054394.1, read on the forward strand.
CATAGTATTGTGCATTTGCAGAAGTTGGAACCTGATTAGCTAGTTCAGTTAAATATTCAACCCCTCCAACTTCATCAATTTGATTTTCTACTCTAAGTTTTTCCGTCAAAGTAACAAGGTCTACCGGTTGACTTTCTTCCTGCAAATCCATAATTGCTTCATAGATTTTGCGGTGATTCTCTTTATAAAAATCCTTTGATTTTAAGATCTCTATGACAGTAGATACAGCTTCTTCATCAATTAACATAGAGCCAAGTACTGACTCTTCTGCCTCAGTACTTTGAGGTGGAAGTTTTTCGTCTCCCCTCATATTAATAACCCTTCTTTCCCTTGCTATTTATATTATTCACTTTCAGTCACTTCCACTTTTAATTTGGCTTCCACTTTTGTGTGAAGTTTGATATCAACTTCATAACTACCAACATCTTTAATAGGATCATCTAATTCAATTTTTCTCTTATCTATTTGGATATTTTTGTCCTCTTGTAATTTTTCCGAAATATCTTTATTAGTAACAGAACCAAACAGTTTTCCTTCATCACCTGTTTTAACCTTAATGACTAATTTTTCTTCAGCTAATTTTTCTTTTAACTTTTCGGCTTCTTCTACCTCTTTTTCTTCCTGCTGTTCCCTTTCTTGTCTTCTTTTTTCAACCTCTTTTAGCTTATTCTTAGTAGCTTTTTCTGCTAAACCTTTCGGAATTAAATAATTTCTTGCATACCCTTCTTTAACTTCTTTAACTTCGTCTTTATTACCTAAGTTCTTAACATCTTGCTTTAAAATTACTTTCATAATATAACCTCCTTCATTTATTTTTTATTTCTATATTATATCTTCTTATATCTTTCTAAAGTTAAAAGTAAGATCTAAAATTCCTGAAAAAAGAAACACTAAATTAAGCGGTGGTATAATAAACAATAAAAATAATCCAGCTACTGAAATTACTTTCCCGAAGTTCTTTTCCCTTAAAAACCAATACACAAGCGAAGCTCCCTGAAGTAGCAGAGCATAGGTTAGAATATTAAACAGATTGATTGAAAAAACCCCATATAAACTATCCCCATTCCCTATTATCAAAAAAGCTAAAAAGCTTAAGATAAAAACCAAAGACAAATACCTTGGAAATGTCCAATACTTAAAAGGTATAAGCGAGGTAATCCTTTCACCCAATAAGCTAAGTACTTTATATGCCATTAGATAATGTAAAGAAGCAATTATTACTGCAGATAATATTAATCCACTAGGTACAAGGGGAAGCATATACTCAGAGTACAATTCAGGTATACCTTCTATATCCTCAACCTGAGATGCAGGTGCACCCGCTTTCTCCAAGTAGTTAACCTGAGTTTCTACAGTTTCTTCTAAAGTTATATAAGTTTCTTCTAAAAAATTTATATTAAAAACAACTTGCAAGCCAAATATTAGAAAAGTAAATAATAATACAATGATTATACTACCTGCTTTGATTGTATTAAACGCAGGTTTGTTTTTGTGCGTTAAATATCCATAAAGTGTTCCCAAACCCAAAACATAAAGACAGATAAAAAAACCCATAAAAATTCCAAACAATAAAACATACAAGAATCCAGTTACAATAAGAAGGCCAAGATAAGTTTTATAATTTATTTTGTGGTAAACTACCGAAAAAGGCAATGGAACAATTAAAAGAAAAATAATAGCTAGAGGTGTCAAAAAAGATAGTATGGAAAAAAAAGATACTATTATAAAAGTAATTACAGCATACCTTATTTCCATATGTTGAAACTTATCATACATACCTTCACCTCTTTTTAGATTTCATAAATTCTAAAAGCTCTTCTAAATCCCCATACCATGCTTCAGCTTCATGGTTTTCCTTTATCTGTTCGACGATTTTTTGTTGGCAGGATGCTTCAAGAGATGTAAAACTAATACCTAATCTTTTAGCTAATAAGTACACGGTCATTAAAATAGCACTAAGTGCATCTAAAATTAGTTTTTCAGAACCATTAACCATCGCCTTTAATAGCTTCCCTACAGATTCTACAAGTTCACCTTTTAACCATTCAAGCATTTGCAGGTTTTTAGCTATTTTATCATTTTCGCCCGGCACTCTTCCTACCTCCTCTTAGCCTCCTTTTCATGGCTGTTTAAATACATTATAACCTGATTTGGGGCTTTTTAATAATATTTTGATTTAATGATGTTTCATTTTTAAGTTTTTCGTCAGTTTAAATAAAACTCCTTCATCTTATTTAAAAAAAGGGAGCTTTTATGCCCCCCTTTTTTGGTATTTCTTATTAACTTTCAATAGTAAACGGCAATAACGCCATTAACCTAGCTTTTTTTATTGCCCTAGTAAGCTGTCTTTGATGCTTCGCACAGTTGCCATTTATTCTCCTGGGTAGTATCTTACCCCGTTCAGTAATGTATTTTTTTAATTTCTCAACCTCTTTATAATCAACTTTTGTAGCTTTTTCTGCACAAAAGTTACAAGCCTTACGTTTCTTTCTTCTACCTCTTGCCACTAAAAACCCCCCTATTCAAAACAATTTTAAAACGGAACATCATCATCTTCCACTTTATAATCTTCGCCTCCAAGGCCGAAGTCACCCGATGAATCATCAGACCCTAAAGTATTTGTAGATGATGGGCTATTTAGCTCCTCATCGGCTTCATCATTGCCATAGAATTCATTGTCAGTTGCCGCAGCTGCTGTATTTCGATTTTGACTTTGATTATTTGGCCACTTCAAAAACTGTACGTTTTCAGCAACAACCTCAACAACATTTCTTCTATTGCCTTCTTTATCTTCAAATGATCTGCTTTGTATTCTTCCATCTAAAGCCACTAAAGCACCTTTACTTAGATGATTCGCACAGTTCTCTGCCTGTCTTCTCCAGACAACAACATTGATAAAATCTACGTCGCGCTCGCCTTGTTTATTGGTAAAAGGCCTTTCAACAGCCAGCCCAAAATTAACAACAGCCACGCCACCACCTGGAGTATACCTCAATTCAGGATCTCTTGTTAAGCGCCCGACCAAAATAACTTTATTGAACAAGTTTATAACCTCCAGAGTTTCATTTAGTTTTGATACTTGAATACATTTTACTCATCAACTCTAATAATCATGTAGCGAAGCACTTGATCTTTTAGTTTAAAAGACCTCTCTAGTTCGCTTGTGGTTTGAATTTCGCCATAAAAGTATCCAAGCATATATTGACCTTCCTGATAGTCATCAATTTCATAAGCCAGGCGTCTTCTATCCCATTTTTTTAGTTCTTCAACTTTTCCATTATTGGACTCAATTATGCTTTTGGCCCATTCAATGTTTTCATTAACCTGCTCTTCTTCTAGATCAGGTGTCAATATATACATGACTTCATACTTATTCAAGCTACTTCACCTCCTCCCTTTGGACTAAGGCCCTACCTTTCAGTAGATAGAGCAGGGACCGCAGGAGATATATTACCATAACCTGCTTTAATTTGCAATTAAAGAAGAGTTATTTAAAATGAAAATAAATCACATCACCATCATTAATTAAGTACTCTTTTCCTTCAAATCTTACCAACCCTTGTTCTTTAGCCTGGCTAAAACCATTAAGTTTTACATAATCCTCCCAATTTATAACTTCAGCTTTAATAAAGCCTTCAGACATATCAGTATGGATTTTACCAGCACCTTCTTTTGCAGAAGTACCTCTTTTTACAGGCCAGGCCCTGGTTTCTTTTTCATTAGTTGTATAAAAGGTTATAAGATCCAGCATATCATATGTACTTTTAATAACTCTTTCAAGACCAGCTTTTTCAATATTTAGCTCCTCTAAAAATTCTTGCCTTTCCTCGGGCTCTAATTCTCTTAACTCAGATTCTGTTTTTGCATTTATTGGTATAACCTCTGTGTTCATGGCTTTTTCAACGTGTTCTTTAAGGTCTTTGAAGTTAGTCGACTCTAGAGCCTTTGAATATGATTCAAATTCTACGTTAGCTAAGTATAATACAGGTTTTTCTGACAATAAGTTTAATGGCTTTATAATGTTTCTTTGTTTATCATCTAGATCCAAATCTCTAACCTTATTGTCTTTTGAAAGTTCTTCTTTTACATTCTTCAATATTTCTAATTCTTCAAGGTACTCTTTTTTATTTGTTTTTGCCATTTTTTCAGCCTTTTCCAATCTTTTGTCTATTGTTTCAATATCTTTTAGAATCAGCTCTATATTGACAGTTTCTATATCATCAATAGGTTTTATTTGACCATGGACATGGCTGACATTTTTGTCTTCAAAACACCTTACAACATGAATCAAAGCGTCCATTTCCCTCACATGGGACAAAAACTGATTACCAAGACCCTCTCCCCGGCTAGCTCCTTTTACAAGACCAGCTATATCAACAAACTCCACCGTTGCTTGTACTTCTTTTTTAGACTTAGCAGTCTGGTGTATTAATGATATCCTCTCATCCGGAACAGATACCACTCCAACATTTGGGTCAATTGTACAAAAAGCATAGTTTTGTACCTCTGCTCCAGCGCAAGTTAAAGCATTAAACAAAGTTGATTTCCCTACATTTGGCAACCCTATTATACCACATTTCAAACTCAATAATATTACATCCTTTCTCTTACAAATTTCATATTGATTATTTGATTCTGGTGCAAAAAGTTAATTTGCGGATTTTTTGATTTTTTGAACTATAGATGTATCAAAAAAAGCATTTTATTTAAGCAAAGTAATTTTTTACACTAGAATCGAACATCAACTTAATTCATCATTTAGTTCTTTTTCATTCAGTATCTTCTTAACCCTTTTTTCAAATTTGACTCTTGGGATCATCAGACTTCGCTTACAAGCCTTGCATTGTATCCTAAAATCTGCTCCAACCCTTATTATTTTCCACAAATTCCCTCCACAAGGGTGTGGTTTTTTTAATTTTACAACCTGTCCAACTTGAAAATCTGTCATTACATTTACCCTCCTGCTGAAAAGACTACCCATAAATATGATACTGCTTCTAGCATAATCATTGCGAGTTTTGAATTATATAATTCTGTGACAAAATAATGTGGAAAATTCACCGTAATTAAAAGTACTAACAGAAAAACATATAATGAACACACTGTAAAGCCTTGAACCATCCCTAATAATAATCCTGAATAAGAATCTGCAGTTTGGCTATTTAAATTCTTTCTAAAAATCATATCTGATACTGCTTTGCTAAAGAAATTAAGTGTCCAGAAAAAAATCAAAAAACTAACCAGGTTAGCTAGTAAAAATATAAATAAATCTAATTCATAAATAGTCTCTCCGGCCGATTGGCTATTAATATCAAAACCCAGGACTTCTTTATAGTCTTCTTTTAAAAACCAGTAATCGATAACTTCTGTAGAAAGATTAAATTCTTCTAATATAGTGGTATTTACACTTAGATCGTAACCTAAACTCTTAAAGTAAGGTTTTAAGTATGAGGACATTACAGGCGAGATGCCTGAAGCAATATAAGAATGAGCTTTGGCAGTAATCCCAAATGAGATTAAAAGTCCCAACAAACCACTGATCACTGTTTTTACTCCTTTAAGATATCCCCAGATACCCTGCCATGCAATTGCACCAATAATTATAATGTCAATTATATTCATTATACCCCTCTTTTTCTTTCTATAACAAACTTTTGTTATTAAAGTGTACTAAGTTGTACTAAGGGATATAACTACAAAATTTTAATTATCTTTTGTCTTTTTATATAAGCTTAATATTTCATCATCTTTTTCATAAACTAAAAAGCTATTACCTTCATCATCAAAGGTTCCTAATTTAGCTTTACCCCAGGGGCTGCGAAAAATATTAAGCCCATCTTCTTCATCAAATTCATAAAGATGACTTGTTGTGGCAATAGAAAAGTTATTAGGGTGATTTAAATTAACATCTAGTACCTCACCCCTTAAAGCTCTTTTTTTCCTTACTTCTATTTCTTTACCTGACATTTCAATTAACTTTAATTCATTGTCTTTATCTTTTTCTTCAGGGCTTAGTATTATCAATATTTTATCTGCAAGGAGAAAGAAGTCGTCAATATTACCCTCGCTATTATATTCATATAACTTTTCTTCTAACATCTCACTATCTTCTACATTTTTCAAAAGTGTTATCTGGTTATTATCACCAATTGCCAGTGTATTGTCTCTAAATTTTATAGTGGTGTCTTTATCTTCTTCAACTCTCATACCTATAGTTTTTCTCTCAATATTGCCTTCTTGATATCTCAATAATTCTAAATTAGGACTTTGGGAAAATGAAACAGCTACATATAAATCTATCTCCGTATTATCACTTTTAACGCCTTCAATGATGACCAAATCTTCTAATTCTAACTCCTTAATTTTATTTCCTTCATAATCTAACCATTTAAGCTGTTCTGAATATATAATATTTTCTTCCATTTCAAGGTTATTTTCTCCAATCAAAATTCCATTATCGCTAGCAGTTATCTTTTCTCCACCTTCTAGGTTGATTTCAGCAATATTTTGTCCTCTTTCATCAAATGTTAAAAATTTATTTTCTGTACTATGTATAATTCTCTTTTTATCCATTAATTCAACATTTGTTAATAGTGAGCCTCCCGATTTTACCTCAAAAATATCAACATCAGTTAAATAGTCATCAATTATAATTATGTGTTCTTCATAGTCTTTATCTTTTTGAACCATCCATCCTCCTCTAATTGGTATCACTTCCTTAACATATGCTTTATTACCTTTATCTTGTTCTATTAATTTATAATTAGCTTTCTCTTCAAATCCTGAAGACGAAAAAACAATTAAGGGATTTTCAAATTGGGGGTTAGCCTGCATAAATAAAAAAACTGCAATCAAAGCTGAAAATACTATTAATAGCCCGAAGACCTTCTTCTTTTTTTCCTGTTTTCCTCTTGTAATTCCTTTTTTTTCATCCATCTAAGACACCACCAAAAAAATTTACTTTAGATTCATCTAGCGTATAAAAAAACATTCAATTGGAAATGATACAACTTAGGTCTTTAAGAATAGCGTTCAATACTCGAGGTGATCTTGTGAAAAATTTTTTACCTTCTTTTAATTATACCAAAAAAAACAAAGTCACTGTAAATACTCCTCTGGCACAATCAAAAATTGCAAAGCATTTACTACATATTCTTTTTCGAAATAATATGTATAAAAAAGATTTAATTATTTTATGTATAGGCACTGATAGGTCAACCGGAGATAGTTTAGGTCCTCTAGTGGGAAGCAGACTGATGAATCATCTATCCCCTGAGGTAGGTGTATATGGTAGTTTAGCAAATCCTGTTCACGCAGTAAACCTAAAGAGTAAGTTAGAATATGTTGAAAGTAACTATTATAACCCTTTTATTATTGCGGTGGATGCTTGTCTAGGAAAAAGCAAAAATGTAGGCAAAATTAATATTGAACCTGGGCCTTTAAAACCAGGAACAGGTGTAAATAAGTCCCTGCCTGAAGTGGGTAATTGCCATATTACGGGTGTTGTCAATGTAGGAGGTTTTATGGAATATTTAGTCCTTCAAAATACCAGGCTATCTACAGTATTTCAACTATCAATAACTATCAGCAAAGGAATTATTCTAGCGATTAATTATCTTAAGTCACATGAATATCTAAAAAACAAACAAGTCAAATAAATAAAGGAGCTGAAAACTCAGCCCCTTTATTTATTTGACTTGTTTGTGTCTTTTCCCTTTTTAGTCTTATTATCTTCACTTGCTTTTATATCTTCACCCTTTCCCTCTTCTTTGTCTTCTTTGCCCCTTTTTACTGTTTTATGTTTATCTATATTTTTATCACGATTTTCTTTAAATTTTTTATTGTTTTCATTACTATCCTCACTCATTTCACAATTTCCTTGGAATGTTGCACCAGAATCAATATACAGGTCAGATACTTTTATATCTCCCAACAACTTTGAAGAAGGCATTAATTCCAACTTTCCTGTACATTCGATGTTTCCATATACCTCACCAGCGATAGTAATGTTCTTACCTTTTGCATTGGCTCTTATCTTGCCTTTCTCACCAACTATCAAGTCCCCTTTAGTATCAATTTCTCCTTCAATTTTTCCATCAATTCTTACTATACCAGTTGCTGTTATTTTACCATTGAATTCAGTACCTTCACCAATTAATGTGTCTATTTTATCAGAGTTAATATCAACTTTTTTTTTGAACATTCCCGTTCCTCCCTTTTATATTCGGGTTATTTTAAGTACTCTTTTGGATCGACGGGGCTATTATTGACGTGTATTTCAAAATGCAAGTGAGGGCCTGTGCTATTGCCTGTGTTACCTACAAAGCCAATTACCTCGCCCTTTTCTACCTCTTCTCCTCTGTCCACATCAAAGCTTGCTAAATGTGCATAATGAGTCTCATAACCATATCCATGGTTTATAACTATTAAGTTTCCATAACCACTTCTATATGAAGCATACTGTACTCTGCCATTTGCTGCGGCTTTCACTGGAGTACGGTGAGGCGCGGCTATATCTATGCCATCATGAAATTGCCTGGCTCCAGTAATAGGTGAATTCCTGTAGCCAAATGATGACGATATTCTTCCTTCTACTGGCCAATAATCTGGAGTATGCTTTAATTCTTCTTGCCTTTCAGCCAAAGATAGCTTTGTATTTTCTAAGTTCTCTTTTTGTTGTGGGATTTGAGCACTTAATAATCTAATTGTCTCTTCCGTTCTCTCAACTGTACCATTAGTTTCACTGTTATATTCACTACCTCGGGTATGTCCCGTCCTAACCAATTCATCGTTATCTCTATCCAAATTCACTTCATTGAATTCTTCTTGCTCATCGATATCATCCTCTATATCATCAAGATCCGCTAATTCTCTAATTTTATTTTCTGTTTCCATTAATGTCTTTAATTCTTCTTCAAGTTTCTTTGTTTTCTTTGCAAAATCATCTATCTTTACCTCTTGTTCGGTGTTTTCTTCTCTTAAAACTTCTAGTTTTTTGTTATCCTGAACTAAATTATGATAGTTATATGCAAATACCATTAATAAAACAACAGATATTGCAAACATAACCGAAAAAATTTTCACAAACACTACTGGAAGTTTAAATGATTGGCTTGACTTTTCTGAGTGCGGAACAATCAAAACAGTAAAGTGCCGTTTTTTATCACCTGACATTTTGAGCATGACCACCACCTTTAAAATAAAATCTAGTACTATAATTATAATATGATGTCAACTATATCTATGACTACCACAATTATCTTTATTTCTTTGTAAATTAATTAATTCCTGCTTATATTAAAATAATAATTTATTTTTTTACTATTCAAGTTCACTAACTATCTTTTTTACTGCAGATATAGCATTCAATATATCTTCTCTCGTATTAAACGCGCCAATGCTAAACCTTACCGCACCCTGATCTAAATTATCATAGTGTTCATGAATTAATGGAGCGCAGTGCAGTCCTCCTCTTGATGCTATATTAAAAGCCTGGTCAAGTACAAAGCTTACTTCCTGTGAATTTTCTTCCCCTATATTAAATGAAATAACAGGCGATATTTTTGCAGCATCACAGGGGCCATAAATTTCTATCTCTGTAATATCTGACAGTCCTTCTAATAATTCTTTTGCTAAATTTTGTTTCTGATTTAATACGTTATCTATTCCTCTGCCTAAAATATAATCAATTCCTGCCTCTAAGCCAGCTATACCTGGTGTGTTAGGCGTACCACTTTCTAACTTATCAGGCAAATCTTCAGGATGGTAAGGGGACTCAGACTTACTCCCCGTCCCTCCTTCACGCCAAAAATCTAGATCACAGTCATTTGCTATATATAGGCCACCTATCCCTTGCGGCCCCATTAACCCTTTATGACCCGGAAAAGCAAGAAAGTCAATTCCACCGCGGTCTACATCAATTGGAACTATTCCTGCAGTCTGAGCTGCATCCACTAAAACCTTAGTATATGTATAATCTTTCAACATTATACCAATTTCTTCTATAGGCTGTATGGTGCCGATCACATTTGAGGCATGACTTATTGCCACCAATCTCGTTGATGGTTTGATGAGCTTTCTAATTTCATCTATATTTATAAATCCTTTTTGATCAGGTTTTAGTATATCTAGTTCTATATAATCATCAGCCATCCTTTTAAGCGGTCTTACGACTGAATTGTGCTCTAAAGCTGTCGTTATAACATGATCCCCCTCTTTTAGCAACCCCTTGATCACCATATTTATTGAGTCTGTTGCATTAAGTGTAAAAATCATTGATCTAGAATCCGTCGCGTTAAACAACTTAGCTAGTTTTTCTCTAGTACGCATAATAATTTTACCTGATTCTATTGACATACGGTGGCCACCTCTTCCGGGGTTAGCACCTATATTCCTCATGAAATTGTCCATTGCATTGTATACCTCTTTTGGTTTGGGCCAACTTGTTGCTGCATTATCAAGATAAATCAATCTTCTACTCCTTTCTTTAAAGATATTAAAAGTATTTATTTAACTAATATAGCAGTAATTATATTTGTATAAAACAAGCATCAAATGTTTCACGTGAAACATTTGATGCTTGTTTTCTTTAATCTTCTTTTAACAATAAGTTTGACAGCTTATTTAATTCGTCTTCCTGCACAAACTCTATTTCTATTTTACCCTTTTTCTTTCCCTTTAAAATTCTTACTTTTGTGCCTAACTGTTTTTCTAACTTATCTTGTATTTCATTATAGAAAGGGTTGTCTTCTTTCGATTCATCTTTTTTATTAGAGTTATCTTCGCTATCTTTTAATTTCTTTACATATTCTTCTGTTTGTCTTACACTCAACCCTTTTCGACACACATGATTAGCAGCTTCTATTTGTGATTCTCTTTTAAGCGAAAGTAAAATCCTTGCATGTCCATCACTTAAAAGACCTTCATTTACCATATTTTGAACTTCTTCTTCAAGATTAATAAGTCTTAGTGTGTTTGCAATTGAAGACCTGCTTTTTCCAAGGGTTTTAGATAATTCCTCTTGAGTCAGTCCATGTTCTTCAATTAATTTGTTTAGTGCTAATGATTTTTCCAAAGGATTCAAGTCTTCCCGTTGTATGTTCTCTAGAAGCGCAACTTGCATTACTTCAGAGTCAGATAGATCTTTAAGGATTATAGGAACTTTTTTTAGGCCAGCTTCTTTAGCTGCTTTCCACCTTCGCTCTCCGGCTATTATCTGGTATAGTTCCCCCAGCTTCCTTACAATCAATGGTTGCAAAACTCCATGGTTCTTAATAGACTCAGTAAGTTCTCTTATTTTTTCATCAGATATGCTTTTTCTAGGCTGATTAGGATTTGCTCTTAATTTGTTAATGTCAACTTCACTAATATTATTTTTTTTCTCTTCCTCACTTAACTCAGGAATCAAAGCATCTAACCCTTTCCCAAGTCCCCTCTTATCCACTATTCTCAACCTCCTTGCTTAACTCATTGTAAACCTCTGCTCCCTTTGACTTATCATCATAAAAAATAATTGGTTTCCCGTAGCTAGGTGCCTCACTTAATCTAACATTCCTAGGTATAATCGTCTTATATACCTTCTCTTTAAAATAATTCTTTACTTCATCAACTACCTGTGTGCTTAACTTAGTCCTTGTATCGTACATAGTTAGCAAAACGCCTTCTATCTCTAAAGCAGTATTCAGATGTTGTTGCACCAATTTCAAAGTATTTAATAATTGAGTTAATCCCTCTAAAGCATAATACTCACACTGTATCGGTATAATCACCGAGGTAGAAGCAGTTAAAGCATTAATTGTCAAAAGCCCTAAAGAAGGTGGGCAATCAATTATTATATAGTCGTAATCCTCCTTAATATCTCTAATCACTTCTCTAAATTTCACTTCACGGCTTATAGTGGGCACAAGCTCTATTTCAGCTCCAGCCAATTGTATTGTTGCAGGTACTAAATCAAGGTTTTCTACCTGAGTTTGTATCATAACTTCATCGATAGGCTTGTCATTTATCAAAGCATCGTAAATACAAGACTCTAATTTTTCTTTATCAATACCAACCCCACTAGTTGAATTACCTTGTGGATCAATATCAACAAGCAAGACTTTGTTGCCTAATTTAGCCAAACAAGCACTTAAATTTACTGCAGTAGTTGTTTTCCCAACTCCTCCCTTTTGATTTGTTACTGAATATATTTTAGTCACATTTAACACTCCTTAATTCATAAACTATCTGCCTCCTTAATTATAAAATAAAAATACAAAATATAAAATGTATAAAATAAAAAAAGCAGGTTTTTTTTCCTGCTTATTACAAAATCCATTATATCTAACTCACAAAATATATTGTTTTTCCCTAATATTTAGATCTAACTAATATTTTTCGGTAGCGAAATTTTAATCTCTATTCTATCCTCATAATTTTCCTCTTTCACTTCAGGTTCAATCCCTGCTTCTCTAATAGCTGAAATTGCTTTATTAATAGTATTAACAAAAATCCTGTGATCCTTTACTACTCCACGTTTTAAACCCTTTTTCCTTTTTATATCTTCAGTTTTTTTACTATTATCCTGTACTGTAGAATTCAACATCTTTTCGATTTCTTCCTCAGTCTGTTTTACATTGAGACTCTTTTCAACTATTTTACTAAGTAATTCTAGCTGTTGTTTTTCGTCCTGTAATTTTAATAATGATCTTGCATGTCTTTCCGTTATATATCCACCACTTATAGCCTTTTTAATCTCTTCTGGCAAATTTAATAGTCTAATTTTATTTGCTATTGTAGACTGGCTTTTACCTAATCTCTGAGCTAATACCTCCTGGGTTAAATTAAATTCATCAATTAATTTTTTGTATCCTCTAGCCTCTTCTATTATATTTAGATTTTCCCGCTGCAAATTTTCAATCATTGCTAGAGCTGCCATTTCACTATCACTATATTCTTTTACAATTGCCTTTACATAATCCTTTTTTAGCTTTTTTAAAGCTAAAAACCTTCGTTCTCCTGCAACAATTTCATACCTTTCTCCAGCTTTTCTTAATACAATAGGTTGTAATAATCCATATGTTTTAATAGACTGGGCTAGTTCATTTACTTTATCAACATCAATATTTTCTCTTGGTTGATACGCGCTTCTATCAATTAATGTTATAGGGATATTTATAATTTCTTCATTTGTATTAACATATCCTTCAGTTTGTTTAACACCAAATAACTTTGCTGACCAATTATCTTTCATAAAGAGGGCACCACCTTTAAGAAATTTCGTTGACAACTTCGATAACTTTCACTTTATCACTTTCTATAATTTTCCCTCTTATCCTGCTTATTCGCAAATCAACACAAAATATTACAAAAGAATACATCAGTCAACAAATTTTCTACAAAAAATAATTCATAAAATAGGACGTTTCTTGGGAATTCCTGGTTTTCTGGGATACTTTTGCGGAGCCCTATCTATTTTATTATAGACAGCATAATACCTACTATCATCAATATTAAAATTATTTAACGAAACTCTTGACTTTATATTATCAATATAATATATTCTTTCAATAAACTTCCCACCCAGAATTAATTCTCTTCCATTATTACCTACATTATCATTTTCTTTTTTATTGCCATCTACACCATTTGACTTATTATTCTCCCAGGAAATTAAGTAACCACCTATCTTAACTAACGGTAAACATAATTCTAACAATACATTTGGCTCAGCTACTGCTCTACTAAGGCAAAGATCAAATTTCTCTCTATAATATTTATTTTTACCAATATTTTCTGCCCTATCTTCTATGACATTAATATTCTGTAACGATAATTCGCTTATAACTTTTCTTAAAAAGTTGGCTTTTTTCTTTCTAGATTCAATTAATGTCAAATTAAAGTTATTAAAAACTAAATGAATTGCAATTCCTGGAAATCCAGCACCTGTACCAACATCAACTACCTCTTTATTATTGAAATCAAAAAAATTAAGTACAGCTATAGAATCTATAAAATGTTTGATTAATATTTCATCATACTCAGTAATAGAAGTAATATTAAATTTTTCATTCCAATACAACATCATGTTTGTATATTCCTTTATGCTATCAATTATCCCGGTAACATTATCAATTCCTATTTGACTTAATAACTCTCTAACTACTCTATCGTTATCACTCACTATTAACCTTATCTCCTTTACTTCTTTGTTTTAAATATACTAACAATACAGATATATCCGATGGATCTACACCAGGTATCCTGCTTGCCTGTCCTACAGAACCTGGCTTAAAATCATTCAACTTTTCTGTTCCTTCTTTAGATAAACCATTAATTTCTTTATAATCAATATCTAGTGGCAACTTTTTATTTTCTAATTTTTCAAATCTTGCCACCTGCTCTGTTTGTTTTGCTATATACCCTTCATATTTTAAATGAATTTCGACTGACTTTTTTATGTTCTTACTAAGACTGTTTTCATTATCTTCTAGCTGGGTAATAATATCATAATTCAATTCGGGTCTTTTTATTAATTCTGCTAGACTTGTAGGTTCACTTATGGTAGAACTTCCATGTTCTGACAATATTTTATTTATTTCATCACTTGCCTTAACCCGGGTATTTTTTAATCTTTCCATTTCTTTATCAACTTGTTCTTTAAAATATAAAAATTTATTATACCTTTCTTCATCAATCAATCCAACTTCCCTTCCCTTATCAATAAGTCTAAGTTCGGCATTATCCTGCCTTAACATCAACCTATATTCAGCCCTAGAAGTGAGCATTCTATAAGGTTCATCAGTACCTCTAGTAACTAAATCATCAATTAAAACTCCAATATATCCTTCACTTCTTTTAATTATTAATTCTTCTCTTTCTAATACTTTTTGAGAAGCATTAATGCCAGCTAATAAACCCTGGCCAGCAGCTTCTTCATAGCCACTAGTGCCATTAATTTGTCCCGCAAAATAAAGACTACTTATTTCTTTATGCTCTAATGTGGGAAAAAGCTGTGTTGGAACTATACAATCATATTCAATTGCATATCCAGGTCTCATTATCTGAACATTTTCTAGGCCAGGAATAGTCTTTAACATTTCAACTTGAACATCCTCTGGTAAACTAGTAGAAACTCCCTGTACATAATATTCGTCAGTATTTACTCCTTCGGGTTCTAGAAAAACTTGATGTTTTGGTTTATCATAAAATCTTTCAATTTTATCTTCAATTGAAGGACAATATCTCGGACCAATAGCTTTTATTTCCCCAGCTTTTAATGGTGATCTATGCAAGTTATCATATATAATTTGATGAGTTTTTTCATTTGTATAAGTTAACCAACATGAAAACTGATCTTCTATTTTCTTAAGTGTCGTATCAAAAGAAAAATATTCAACATCCACATCTCCTGGTTGTTCAATCATCTTACTAAAATCTATAGTCTTACCAGAAACTCTTGGAGGTGTTCCTGTTTTAAATCTTCTTAATTCTATTCCATTATTAATTAAATTTTGAGATAACTTATTTGCAGGAAGCTGCCCATTTGGGCCACTTTCATAACTAACATCACCTAAAAAAATCTTACCTTTTAAATAAGTTCCAGATGTTATAATAACCGCTTTAGAATAGTATTCAGCGCCACTTTCTGTAACTACACCTTTTACATTATTTCCTTTAACAATAAGGTTTTCAACAGTTGCCTGCTTTAATGTCAAATTTTCCTGAGTTTCAAGTATCCTTCTCATTCTTTCCTGATATCTATACTTATCAGCTTGTGCCCTTAATGCATGTACTGCTGGACCTTTTCTTGTATTTAACATTCTGAACTGGATTCCAGTTTCATCAATATTTCTTCCCATTTCACCCCCCAAGGCATCTACTTCTCTAACAATATGTCCTTTAGCGGGTCCCCCTATAGCAGGATTACAGGGCATAAGTGCTATCTGATCTATATTAATTGTTATCATTAAAGTAGAAAGGCCAATTCTAGCCGCTGAAAGTCCTGCCTCACATCCAGCATGGCCTGCTCCAATAACAATTACATCATAATCTCCTGCCTTAAAACTCATTTTTCATGCCCCCTTATTACTTGCCAATACAAAATCTACTAAATATCTCATCTATAACATTATCAGAGACAGTATCTCCAGAAATTTCACCTAAAGCTTCAAGAGCATTTTTTATATCTATACTTATAAGATCTTCACTTAGTAAATTTTGAAAAGCATTTAGAGCACTTTCCAAATCCTTTTCAACTTTTTTTAGAGAACTATACTGCCTAACATTAGTTATAACAAAACTATCCTGCTGATATACTGTTCCTTCAAAAACCAATAAGTTAATCAAATCTTTTAATCTATCAATACCTGAGGCTTCAAGTGCTGAAATATTTAATATATTGTTTTCACTAAAATATTCTCTTATTTTATCTATTTCTAATCTTGATTTCAAATCAGATTTATTTAATAATACAATAGCGGTCTTATTTTCACATAACTTTAATATATCATAATCTTCACTAGATAATGGCCTAGACTTATCTAAAACAATCAAAATTAAATCAGCTTTTTCAACTAAAGATTTAGTTTTATTAACACCTATTTTTTCTACTTTATCTTCTGTCTGTCTTATGCCTGCGGTATCTACTATCTTTAATGGTATACCATCCAAGTTTATAACTTCTTCAATTGTATCTCTTGTAGTTCCTGGTACTTCGGTAACAATAGCTCTGTCTTCTCCAAGTAAAATATTTAAAAGGGATGATTTTCCAACATTTGGTTTTCCAACTATTATAGTATTTATCCCTTCTTTAATTATCCTACCTTTATCATAGCTTGATATTAATCTCTTTATTTCCTCCAGGTTTGATTGGACTATCTGCATCAATTCATCTTGACTCAAAACTTCAATATCTTCATCAGGAAAGTCAATTTTTGCTTCTAAATTTGCCATAATTGTCATCAAATCATCTCTAAGATTTTCTACTTTTTCTTTTAATGAACCCCTTAATTGCTGCAGTGCAACATCCTTCAAGAGATTAGTTTTAGATGTTATTAAATCTATTACACCTTCAGCCTGAGACAAATCTAACCTACCATTTAAAAAAGCTCTTTTTGTAAACTCTCCAGGTTCAGCTGGCCTTGCTCCATGGGAGTAAATTAATTCTAGTGTTTCTTTAACAGGAATTATCCCCCCATGGCAATTGATTTCCACCACATCTTCTCTTGTATATGTATAAGGTGCTTTCATAAAAACTATTAGAACTTCATCTATAACTTTGTCATTAGAAAAATCTTTTATATATCCATGGTATAAATAGCGATCTTTAATCTCATCAATATTTCTTCTACTACTTAAAAATATTTCCCTGGCAATATCAAAGCTTTTATAACCACTGATCCTAATTATACCAATGCCTCCCTCTCCTGGTGGAGTAGCAAGAGCTGCTATCGTTTCTTCAGCCAAAAGTAACACCTCGCTATAAGGCTAATAGTTTAAATAACCGCCCAAGTAATTTAGGCGGTTATTTTTTCGTATCTATTACCACTTTTCTATTAGGCTCTTCACCTTCACTATATGTCTTTATATCGGGATATTCTTGTAATCGAGTATGAATTATTTTTCTCTCATAACGATTCATTGGTTCAAGCTTAACTTTTCTCTTTTTAGTTTTCACCTTTTTAGCTAAGTTTTCAGCTAATTGTTCTAATGTTTTCTTTCTTTTTTCTCTGTAACTGGCAGCATCTAATACAACTCTTGAGTTATTCCCGCACTTTCTTTTCACATAAATGTTTGTTAAATATTGAATACTATCTAGTGTTTGACCTCTTTTACCTATTAAAATTCCTATGTTTTCACCTTTCAATTCAAAATTTACTAAATTACTATCCTTTTCTTTTACTTCTATCTCGACAGGAACATCCATTTTTGTAAAGAGTTCAAACAAAAACTCCCTACCGATCACATCTGGATCGGGTTTTCTCCTAATCTCCACAACCGCAGGTTTAGAACCAATCATACCCAAAAAACCACTTTTTGCTTCACTTATAACTTCTACCTCGACATCTTCAATGCTAGCACCTAATTGCTTTAATCCAGCCTCAATAGCTTCCTCTTTCGTCTTACCAGTTCCTTTTGCATAATTCATTTTTGTTTTACCTCCTCTGCCTCCTCTTCGTCTCCACTAAATTTTTCCATTGCCACATGCATTAACATAGAAAATACATTACCTACAACAAAATATAGAGGTAATCCAGCGGGTAAACCTGCACTAATAACGACTAGCATTATAGGCATTATATACATCATGGAGGCCATAGGATTACCTGAAGATGACGATGATTTAGAAGCCATTGTAAACTTTTGATGTAACCAGGTAGTTGCACCAGCTAAAACAGGTAAAATATAGATTGGATCAGGTAAGTTAAGATTCAAAAATTCCATTCCTTGGAATAAATAAGGATTATAATCCGTCACAAAATCAGCCATTCTATCTTGATGTAGCGTTCTAAAAAATGCAAGTAAAACAGGCATCTGTATTATAAGAGGAAAACAGCCAGCCATAGGATTCACATTATTTTTCTGCCACAACTCCATAGTTTTCTTATTTAGAGTTTCTTTATCATCTTTATATTTTTCCTGAATTTTCTTAAGCTCTGGCTGTAAACTCTGCATTTTTTTTGTGGATTTCATTTGCTTAGCCATTAGAGGAAAAGTAATTAACCGCACGATTATAGTTAATATTATTATTGCAAGTCCATAATTTCCGGTTACATTATAAAAATATGCTAGTATTTCAGCAAAAATATCGATTATACCTTGGAACCAGTCAAACATAATTTGCCTCCTTTATTATTCTACAGGATCATATCCCCCTGAAAAAAAGGGGTTACATTTTAATATTCTTTTAAGAGATAAAAAACAACCCTTCAATACCCCATATTTAATAACTGCTTCCATAGCATATGATGAACATGAAGGATAAAATCTACATGTATTAGGAAATAAAGGCGAAACACAGGATTTATAAAATCTAATTAATAAAATAAAAAAAAACTTTATCAACCTAATATTCTCCTTTTTATTAAAACTTTGAACTGTATTAAATATGCCTTAATCTACACTAAACTCACTTTTTAATTAAAATTTCTATTAGTATTTAATTTAGCTTTCTTTATAAGCTTATTAAATTCTTTACAAGCTGTTTTATAATCCAAATTATAAGCTCTATGTCTAACAATAAAAACTAAATCGAAACCGCTTTTTAAATATATTTCGTCTTTTCTGTATACTTCTTTTAACAAACGCCTAATCCTGTTTCTAACTACACTTTTTCCAACTTTTTTACTAATTATTATTCCAAGTCTATTATAATTTTTTTCATTCTTTTTTACATACAAAACAAGATTTTTTGTGACATAAGATTTTCCATTGTTTAATACATCTCTAAATTCTTTACTATTTTTTAGTGTAGTTATTTTTGTACTTTTCATTAAATTCACCTAATTTTATGCGTAATAACATATAATTAAAATACATATATAAATTTGTTATGTAATATCTAATATGTATAAATATCTATAAAACAGGTAAAAGGCCACAAGATAGCGGCCTTATTGTCTTAGACGCTTAACTTTTTTCTTCCTTTTCTTCTTCTGTTCTTTAATACTTTCCTACCTGTACTAGTTTTCATTCTACTTCTAAATCCATGAACTCTTTTTCTCTTTTTAACTTTAGGCTGATAAGTCCGCTTCATTTAATTGCACCTCCAATATTACTCAGAAAATTATTACAGTGAATATGCTATAACAATTATAGCCTATATATATATACCGGTCAAGAAAACTCAAGAAAACAAAAACTTAATTAATAGATTTTTTGTGGACAATCGGACCTATTTTGTGGATATTACTAAACTATATATTGCTTAGTATATTATATTTTGTTATTATTTACTACACAAGCCTAAGTTATCCCCAACTTTATCCACATCATGTTGATAACCTTGTGCAAAACATTGTTTAAACCATGTTAATTTCTTCTGAATACCTTGACCCATGTGGATTTTTTGTTAATTATTTAATTATACCTCTCTATTTTGCTAATAAAACCGGAGGAGGATTTTTTATGGATAAAAATTTAGATAAAGATACTGTTTGGCAAGAGACCCTAGAAGATATGAAAACTAAATTAAGAGAACCTAGCTTTGAAACCTGGTTAAAGCCTACTGAACCAGTTAATATAGATGATAATAAAATTACAATTAATGCTCCTAATGATTTCACAAAGGATTGGCTCGAAACTAGATATGTAGATTCTATAAAAGATTCTTTAAAAAAAGTAACTAATAAAGAATTAAAAGTTAAATTTATCCTTCCAGGTGAAGAAACAATAGATTCTGAAGAAAATTCAAAAACTGAAGAAGAAAATTCTAATAATAACGTAGTTATCAGTAATCAACATAATACCTGGCTAAATCCAAAATATACATTTGACAGTTTTGTAATAGGTAATGCCAACAGGTTTGCTCACGCTGCTTCATTAGCTGTAGCTGAAGCACCTGCCAAAGCATATAATCCTTTATTTATTTATGGCGGAGTAGGCCTTGGAAAAACGCATTTAATGCATGCTATAGGTCATTATGTACTAGAACATATGTCAGAGTTAAGAGTTGTATACATATCTTCTGAAAAATTTACAAATGAATTTATCAATGCTATTAGAGACAACAAAACCACCCAGTTTAGAAGTAAATACAGAAACATTGATATATTATTAGTTGATGATATACAATTTTTAGCTGGAAAGGAACAAACACAAGAAGAATTTTTCCACACTTTTAATTCCCTTCATGAAAATAACAAACAGATTATCATTTCAAGTGATAGACCACCTAAAGAAATTCCTACATTAGAAGATAGGCTTCGTTCTAGATTTGAATGGGGACTAATAACAGATATACAAGCCCCTGATTTAGAAACTAGGATAGCTATCTTAAGAAAAAAAGCCCATTTAGAGAAATTAGAACTTCCAAATGATGTTATTGTTTATATTGCAAATCAAATAGATACGAATATTAGAGAATTAGAAGGTGGGTTAATTAGAGTAATTGCATATTCCTCTCTAGCCAATAAAAAAATTACTACAGAAACTGCTAAAGAAGCACTCAAAGATATTTTGCCTAACAAACAACAACCGAAGCAAATAACAACAGAAAACATTCAAAAGACTGTAGCGCATTATTTTGGATTAAAAGTCGATGACCTAAAAGCTAAAAAAAGAACCAGAACTGTAGCTTTTCCAAGGCAGATAGCAATGTATCTTGCCAGAGAGTTAACTGAAAATTCTCTTCCTAAAATAGGAGAAGACTTTGGAGGAAGAGATCATACAACCGTGATGCATGCTCATGAAAAAATTTCAAGGGATTTAGAAAAAGATAATCGCTTAGATCAGACCATCAAGGAAGTTAAAGATTTACTACAAAAAGAAGACATATAGCAATATATAACACATAAATAACCAATAATCGATGCTGATATTTTTAAAAATTTTACTTGTGGAATTTTATCTTATTAACATGTGCTTTTCTTGTGTTTACATTTTGGATAAGTCGCAATTAGAAGTAAAGGTAGTTAATATGTGGACAAGTTATAACATTTAATAAACATTTTCTCCACATCTTCCCCCCTATTTATGCTTAATTTTTTTAGACTTATAAACAAATTAACAAGCCTTATTACTGCTTTTACTGTTTTTATTTAATTATTATAAATATAGACCTAATAAACAAAAGAATTAAAAAGGAGTGTATAAAATGACAATTACTTGTAATAAATCTGATTTACTTGAAGGTTTACTTATTACTGAAAGGGGGACTACTTCAAAAACCACAATTCCACATTTAGATGGGTTTTTAATTCATTTAGAAAATGAAAAATTAATAATAAATACTTATGATTTAGAAATGGGTATTGAATATAAATTAAAGATAAATAATAAAGATGAAATTGTTGAATCTATTGTGCTGCCTTCTAAGTTCATTGATATAATAAGAAAATTGCCGGAAGAACAAATCGAACTTGCAATTGATAATGATAACTTTTCAGTAGATATAAAAAGTGGTAAAGCTCATTTTGAGGTAAAAGGTTTAGATCCTAATGAATATCCAAGTCTACCTGAAATAAGCAGCGAAAAAACATTTTCAATCCCTCAAAATATATTAAAAGAGATGATCAATCAAACTAGTTTTGCTGTAAGTAAAGATGAAACCAAACCAGCTTTTACAGGTATTTTACTAAGATTTGAAGAAGAAAAGTTAGATATGATTGCAACTGATAGTTTTAGACTTGCCTGGAAAGAAGGAAAAATTATAAACGATAATGAAATAGAAGGTGAGTACATTGTTCCTTTTAAAGCATTAACTCAAATATCAAGGATAATTGACGATGATGAGAGCCATATAAAACTCTTTATAAGTGACAACTATATAATTTGTGAGAAAGAGGATGTTAAATTATTCAGTAAATTAATTGATGAGAAGTTTCCAAATTTAGAGCAGGTAATTCCTAAAAATTATTTAACTCTAACTTCTATTGATAAGAAGGAACTACTTAGTGCTATGGAAAGGGCATCTTTATTAGCAAGTGATGGAGCAAATAATATAATAAAACTTAATGTCGAAGAAGAAAAATTGACAATAACTTCAAACTCACCTCATACGGGAAAACTAGAAGAAGAATTAAAAATCAATAAAGAAGGGGATAATTTAAATATTGCTTTAAATGCAAAGTTTATGATTGATGTATTAAAAACATTAGAACAAGATAGTGTAAATCTAGAATTTTCTGGGGCATATAGCCCTCTAATGTTAAAGACAAAAGAAGAATTATCTTACTGGCATTTGATTTTGCCTGTTAGGGCACTTTAAGTATTTAAATAGTTTGTCAGCATACAAAGTTTGATAGGATTTGTCTAAATTCATGATTCATTCGAATCAAAACTCCTTATAGTATGCTGACAAACTGTAGATTCCTCTTTTTGTAGTATGGTGGAACTAAAATAACTTGCTAGATAATTAGGGGTTGATGGTAATTAAAGAAATTAAAATTTCAGAAGAATATATAACACTTGGCCAGTTACTAAAACTAATAAATGTAGTTGCTACAGGTGGAGAAGTAAAATTTTTTTTGAAAGAAAATGATGTATACATCAATGGCAAAAAATGTGATAAAAGGGGCAGAAAAATTTACCCTGGAGATTTAATAGAGTTAGAAGATGAAAATATTTCGGCTGAGATTAAAACAGTTAAAATAACTAATTGAAAAATTGATTCTGTAGCAAAAAGTCTATTCACATAAGTATAGTGTTTTTAATTGATACATCTAAAAATAAAACATTGTTCAAATGACTTTTTGCATTAGAATCAAAGTTAGATTTAGTGATCTGTTAATACTAATATCTGTTAGTAGTAATCCTCAATGGAGTGAATTTTTTTGTATATAAAAAATATACTTATTAATAATTTTCGCAATTACTCAAAGTTAGATTTGTCTTTTGAAAAGCCAATAAATCTTTTTTTTGGCAATAATGCAGAAGGAAAAACAAATCTACTAGAAGCAATATATTATTTAGCTACTGGAAAATCTCATAGAACACAAAATGTTAAAGAGCTGATAAAATGGGATAGAGATTTATTTTATCTTAAGAGTGAGATAATAAAAAAATCAACAGAAGTTAAATTAGAATTGGGTTATAATTTAAATAATAATAAAAAAGTTAAAATTAATGGAGTAGAAAAAAATGAGTTCAGTAAAATGGGCTTAAATGTAGTAATGTTTAGCCCTGAAGATTTAATGTTAATCAAGGGATCTCCTGAAAACAGAAGGAGATTTCTAAATTTAGAAATCTCTCAAACCGATAATGCTTATGCTTATCATTTATATCACTATAATAAAACATTAAGACAGAGAAACAAGTTTTTAAAAGAAAAAGCAATTAATTACAAAAATTATAATAACCTAAAAGATCAATTATATATCTGGGACAAGCAGTTAGCAGAACATGGTGTAAAAATCTTAATTAAAAGAAAAGATATAATTCATAAATTGGGTATATTATCAAAATTGAATTCTAGAAAAATTTCTGAAGGACAAGAAGTCTTGGAGTTAAGTTATCTTTCAACTATAGATTTAGATGAAAGTGATGGAAATGGGAATAATAAAGATTTAGAATTCTATTATTTAGATCTATTACAGAAAAAAGAACAAATAGATAAAGATGTTTATAAGAAAATAACAACTATTGGGCCTCATAGAGATGATCTTTTGTTTAAAATAAATAATAAAGAAGCCAAAAAATTTGGTTCTCAAGGTCAAATAAGAACAATTGTGTTATCGCTCAAAATAGCTGAGTTAGAGTTAATTAAGTCTGAAATAGGCGAATATCCAGTATTACTTCTTGATGATGTACTAAGTGAACTTGATGTAAAAAGAAGAAGACATCTTTTAGAAATATCAAAAAATAAGGTACAGACATTTATTACTGGAACGAAAAAAGAAGATTTCATGAATGAAATTTTGAATTCTGCCCAGATTTTCAAAGTTAAGGATGGTGAGATCTATACGTGAAACCTCTAAAAGATTCACTAAATAAAACAATATCTAGCCTTGGTATAAGAGAAAAACTAAAAGAGCAATTTTTGATCAACAATTGGGAGAATATAGTAGGGAGTAAGCTTTATAAAATTTGTCGTCCAAGAAAAATAAAAAATGGTATAATATTTATAGTATGTCCGTCACCCTTATGGGTTCAGGAACTAACTTTTAAAAAAATGGAAATTATAAAAAAAGTAAATAAGAAATTTAATTATAAATTTTGTATAGATATAAAGTTTGTACCTGGAAGTTTGGATGAAGATTATAATAAAGTAAGCAACTTAGATAGCAAAGAGGAATATTCATTTGATTATATTACTATAGACAAAAGCGAACAAAATTGGGTAAAAAACACTGTTGATTCGGGAAATATAGAGGATGAGCAGTTAAAATTAAAAATAAAAAATATTTTAGAAAAAGACATAAGATATAAGAAAAAACGAAAGGATCTAGGTTTTTTAATTTGTGGTGAATGTGGAAGATATGTAAAACCAGAAGAGTATAGTAATTATAACAAAATGTGTCTTATCTGTTATAATTATTTTACAAAAAAAAGAATGAAAAGTATAATGGATATGTTAGAGGATACCCCTTGGCTTTGTAGGAAGGATTTAGAAGAATATTATAATGATCTTACTTCACAAGAGTACAATAGAATCAAGAAAAAGATAAAGGATAAAGCTGTTGATGAAGTTTATAAAGCTTATTTTGCTTTTAAAGATAAAGAAACAGAAGAAAATTACAAATGGCTTAAAAATAGTTTAAATAAATATGTTTTTGTTGTATCTGGGAAAAAACCTGATGAAATTGATAATTCTACCTGGCAAAAATGGGTAAAATCTTTAAATAAAAAGATATATGAAAAAATTATTAAAAATTATTAAATTAGGAGTGATTTTTTTGTTTCTCCATATAGGAGAAGATATAGTTATTCCACTTAAGGATATTGTAGGTATTTTTGATATCAAGATAAGGGAAAATAACAGCACTAAGGAATTTTTACAGATTGCCAGCGAGGAAGGATTTATAAAAGAAAAAAATGAAGAAGAAGAGAAGTCTTTTATATTGACAAGTGAAAATGTGTATTATTCCTCAATATCTTCTGCAACTTTAAGAAAAAGATTAGATAATCTGTATATAGAGCAGTTAGAAGCTGAAGAAGATGATGTGGAATAAAAAAATTACAAAATTTGAAGAACTCTGGGGGAAGTATAATTGGCTGATGAAAACAAAGTAGGAAGTATTGACAATAATTATGATGAAAAACAAATACAGGTATTAGAAGGTTTAGAAGCTGTAAGGAAAAGACCAGGTATGTACATTGGCTCTACAGGTTCTAGAGGTCTTCATCATCTTATATATGAAGTTGTTGATAATAGTATCGATGAAGCTATGGCTGGTTATTGTGATGAAATAAAGATAGGATTAGAATCAGGTGGAGTGGTATGGGTTGAAGATAATGGACGTGGTATCCCTGTTAATGAACACCCCAAAAAGAAAAAACCAACTGTTGAAGTTGTTATGACCGTTTTGCATGCTGGCGGAAAATTCGATGGTGAAGGTTATAAGGTTTCCGGCGGTCTTCATGGTGTTGGCATTTCAGTTGTAAATGCACTATCTGAGTGGTTAGAAGTAGAGGTATACAGAAATGGTTATAAATATTATCAGAGATACGAACGAGGTAAAACAGTAACAGAATTAAAAGAAGTTGGGGAAACTAAACAAACCGGAACTTTAATTAAGTTTTTGCCCGATGAAAGAATATTTGATGAAGTAGAGTATGATTATACTGTTCTTCAAAAACGGTTACAAGAACTTGCCTTTCTAAATAAGGGCATTAGTATTCAATTTGAAGATAACAGAGGTAGCGAAGGTAAGGTAGAAACTTATAGATATGAAGGCGGTATAAAGTCATTTGTAACTTTTTTAAATAATAATAAAGAGGTTCTTCATAGTCCTCCAGTTTTTATAGAACAGAAGAAAGAGGATTATGTAGTTGAAATATCTATGCAGTATAATACTGGTTATATGGAAAATATACATTCTTATGTAAATAATATCAATACACAGGAAGGCGGAACTCATGAGTCTGGTTTCAAGATTGCCTTAACAAGAACAGTTAATGAGTACGCCAAAAAGCATAATTTTTTGAAAGATGGAGAAAAACTTAATGGTGAAGACATTAGAGAAGGTCTAACAGCATTAATTAGTGTAAAAATTCCAGATCCACAATTTGAAGGACAGACTAAAACAAAACTAGGTAATGCCGATGTGAGGAAAATCGTAGAAACAGTTTTATACGAGGAATTTGGTGCTTATCTAGAAGAAAATCCTGCGGTTGCTAAGAAAATATTAAATAAAGCTATTAACGCTTCAAGGGCTAGAGAAGCAGCTAAAAAAGCAAGAGAGTTAACCAGGCGAAAAAATGCACTTGAAGTTACAGCTCTTCCAGGTAAGCTTGCAGATTGCATAGAGAAAGACCCTTCTAAAAGTGAGTTATATATTGTAGAGGGCGATTCAGCGGGAGGTTCTGCTAAACAGGGTAGAGATAGAAATTTTCAGGCAATTTTACCTTTAAGGGGTAAAATTTTAAATGTAGAAAAGGCAAGACTTGATAAAATACTTAACAACAATGAAATCAGAGCAATTGTAACAGCTCTTGGAACCGGTGTTGGTGATGAATTTGATATAACAAAAGCCAGGTATAACAAAATCATTATAATGACAGATGCTGATGTGGATGGAGCACACATTAGAACCCTTTTATTGACATTTTTTTATAGATATATGAAACCGCTAGTTGAAAATGGCTATGTATATATTGCCCAGCCTCCTCTTTATTTGGTTAAGAGAAAAAAGGAAAAGCATTATATCTTTAACGAAAGTAAGTTGGAAGAATTTCTAGATGAATATGGTAGAGATAATATTTCCCTTCAAAGATATAAGGGTTTGGGCGAGATGAATCCCACCCAGCTATGGGAAACAACTATGAATCCAAAAACAAGAACAACACTTCAAGTTACTCTTGAAGATGCAATTGAGGCTGATAAAATATTTACCATATTGATGGGCGAAAAAGTTGATCCAAGGCGGGAATTTATCCAGTCAAATGCAAAAGATGTTAGGAATCTTGATGTGTAAATGACAAGTTTTATAATGATTTCTGGTGCAAAAATTCTATTCACATAAGTAAAGTGTTTTTAATTGATACATCTAAGGTTCGTCAGCAGTCGAAATAATGCAAGATGTATTGCAATTAAAAACAAAACTTTGTTCATATGAATTTTTGCAACATAATCTTGTATAAGTTTGCATGTAGATTATTATTAAAAAAGTTTATCTAAAAGGCAGGGAAAGTTTATGGAATACGACAGCGGTAAAATAGTACCTATTGATATAAACCAAGAGATGAAAAGTTCATTCCTTGATTATGCCATGAGTGTAATAGTTAGTAGAGCCATTCCGGATGTCAGGGATGGCTTAAAGCCTGTTCATAGAAGAATTTTGTATGCTATGTACGATCTTGGGCTAGGACCTGATAAATCTCATAAAAAATCAGCTAGGGTCGTAGGTGAGGTCCTAGGTAAATATCATCCTCATGGAGATGTAGCAGTATATGATGCCATGGTAAGAATGGCACAGGATTTTAACACTCGTTATCCTCTAGTTGATGGGCATGGTAATTTTGGTTCTGTAGATGGAGATAAAGCTGCAGCAATGAGGTATACAGAAGTTAGAATGGAAAGAATTTCAACAGAACTTTTAAGAGATATTGATAAAGATACTATAGATTTTGCTTTAAATTTTGACGAATCTTTAAAAGAACCAGAAGTTTTACCAGCAAGATTTCCAAATTTATTGGTAAATGGTTCTTCTGGTATAGCTGTTGGAATGGCTACTAATATACCTCCTCATAATTTGGGTGAGGTTATTGATGGTATTGTTAAAATGATTGATAACCCTGAAATTTCATTGGATGAACTTATGGAATCTATCAAAGGACCTGACTTTCCTACTGGCGGGGTAATTCTTGAAAAAGATGGGATTAGATCTGCATACGAAACAGGTAAAGGTACAGTAAAAATTAGAGCAAAAGCGGAAATAGAAGAAATTAAGGGTAATAAACATCAAATAGTAATTTATGAAATTCCTTATCAGGTAAATAAAGCTAAACTAATCGAGAACATTGCTGAATTAGTTAGAGACAAAAAAATAGAAGGAATAAGTGATTTAAGGGATGAGTCAGATCGCAGTGGTCTTAGAGTAGTTATTGAGTTAAAAAAGGAAACAAGACCCCATACAATTCTAAACCAGCTATATAAATTTACAACGTTACAGCAATCATTTGGTATGAATATGCTGGCTTTAGTTGATGGACAGCCTGAGGTTTTAAGTTTAAAGAAACTATTACATAGCTATATAGAATTTCAAAAAGAAGTAATTATAAGAAGAACAAAATATCTATTGGATAAAGCTGAAGCAAGGGCCCATATCTTAGAAGGTTTAAGAATCGCCCTTGATCATATTGATGCCGTTATTGAGTTGATCAGAAATTCTGAAACTGTAGAAAAAGCTAGAACCGGGCTAATGGAAAACTTTAAACTAAGTGAAAAACAAGCTCAGGCTATACTGGATATGCGACTTCAGAAGCTAACAGGTCTTGAAAGGGATAAGATTGAAAGCGAATATAAAGAGCTATTAGAAACTATTAAAGAGTACAAAGCAATTCTTGCAGATGAAAATAAAACTCTTAATATAGTTAAAGAAGAGTTAATTGAGATAAAAGACAAATTTTCTGATAATAGACAAACAATGATAACGCAAGAAGAATCTTACCTTGAAGATGAAGATTTAATAGCAGATGAAGATGTAACTATAATTTTAACCCATAGAGGTTATATTAAAAGAGTTCCTTTGACTTCATACAGGAGTCAAAGGCGTGGTGGTCGAGGTAGTAGCGGTATTAAAACAAGGGAAGATGATTTTGTTGAACATCTTTTTGTAACATCAACACATAATTACATTTTGTTTTTTACCAACAAAGGTAGGGTATATTATTTAAAAGTTTATGAAATACCCGAAACTTCTAGACAGGCAAGAGGTATGGCTATCATAAATTTACTTAATTTAGGAACAGATGAATTTGTGACTGCTGTTATACCTATTAAAAATTTCGATAAGGGATATAATCTGTTTTTTGCTACAAGAAAAGGTATTGTGAAAAAGACAAAATTAGATGAATTTAAATCACAAAGGAAAAGAGGAATAGTAGCCATAAATCTTACAGATGGCGATGAACTTATAAATGTTAGCATGACTGATGGTTCAAAAAACATAATTCTTGCTACCAAAAAAGGTCTTGCAATAAGATTTGATGAGAGAGAAGTTAGAAGCACCGGAAGAAACGCAAGAGGAGTTAAAGGAATTACTCTCTCAAATGAAGACGAAGTAATTGGTATGGATATTGTAAAAGAAGATGGAAATTTACTAATTGTATCAGAAAAAGGGTTTGGAAAAAGAACAAATCTTTCTGAATACAGGGTACA